>NZ_JBDSZG010000012.1:0-68979 GCF_039925265.1 Mucilaginibacter sp. | reverse complement strand
ACAACTGAAAGTTTGTGAATAGCTTCTCTTGATAATGTTTTTTGCCTTGCATGACGTTAATATACTAAAAATCAACATATTAACGAAATTATCAGGCAAATAAATAATACGTTGTGCAACGGCCACGGGGACGCCTGCGACCGCGGGGAATAATTGTTTTACAAGAACTACCATTGCTTTTGCGGTGGCGGGGAAATTTATTTCAGCCCATTCAAAAAACATTCAAAAAAAACTTTCTCCCGATAAATAACTGCCTTATCATAATTTTGAGGATGCTTAGAAAACGCAATTTGGTGCGAGCATACTTCACCTGTATCCAAAACATAGCTATGGCTGATTATCTCCTCAACATCCGCCATATTATACCCATCTGGCAAATCAAAAAATTCGAAGCGGAAGTTTGTTCCAAATCCAAAGCACTTTCCGTCCTTCATTTTTGCGGCAAATCCGGTCCAGCCCATTGTTGTTTCGCCCTCTATTTGCCGCATTAATCTTTCTGGTATGGCAAACCTGCTCTTTTCCACCCGCGCAATATCATAGCAATTGATACAATTACCGCTTGTCACAAATGTTTTCACAATGTCCGGGTACCGTTTGGGAGATGAGTTTCTAAAAATGCCCCAGCCTTTTTGTTCTTCACTAAAACGCCTGATAGCCAATTCAACGGTTTTTTGTGGGTTGCGAAAGGTAACACAAGGCAAAAATGTTCCATCGGTTAAATAAACAGCCGCACGGTAGCCCTTCCCATAGTTGCTATCATCTAATGGCTCAATATTATCTATCAGAAACTGTATAATATTTTCCTCTGGTTGTGCGGCCATGTTACTTTATTAACTCTGCGTGCGGTAAGTGTCCTTGCAATTTAACATTTCATTTTCAACCTACAAAGTAGCTTTCCAAATTTGAGTGAGCTTTATCTGCACATCTGAAATCTGCACCATCCTCACATCTGCCCTCTCGGTGCTATCCAGAAATTATTAAAGCCGAGGCCTATCTGGATATCTATCATCTCCTGCTGCAGCATTTCCAGCACGGCTAAAAAGTTGTATACAAAGTGTACCTTGTTTTCGCTATTGCCGGCGATGTGTTTAAAATCGAGCTTCTTGTTTATCTGCAGCAGGTTTTGGATGGCCTGCTTTTGTTTTTCGATGGTGTAGGGGTACTGCACCACGGTGTGGGTAACGGTTTCGGTGCGGGTTAAAAATTGCTTCATTACCCTGTTGTACACCACCATCAGCTTATACAGGTTTATTTCGGAGAGTTCTTCGCCGGGCACGGCTACTTTTTCTACCTGCTCCAGGTCCAGTTTAATGTTGCCGCGTTTTTCCTGTTTAAAGCGCTCGTCCTCCCAGGGGCGGATCTCCTCGCACAGTTCCTTGAATTTTTTGTATTCTATCAGCTTGCGGATCAGCCCTTCCTTGGTATCCATCTCGTTCTCCTCCTCGCCGGTGTTGTAGCGGGGTAGCAGCATTTTGGCTTTGATGCGCATGAGGGTGGCCGCCACAAAGATAAATTCGCTGGCCAGCTCCATGTTCAGCACGGTCATTTGGTGGATGTAATGCAGGAAATCGTCGGTAATTTTAGCGATGGGGATATCGTGGATGTCCAGTTCGTCGCGCTCTATAAAAAACAGCAGCAGGTCGAACGGACCCTCAAACTGGGGCAGTTTAATAGCGAAGTCGTTATCCAACATAAATTCAAAAATACAGTTAAAACACGGTAAACAATTATAAATGTTATTTGCAAAACAATAATTACCTTTATACCATTCTAAATTTATCACATAATATAGCTTACTTTGTAAGTTAAATACTTCTAAAGAATGTCCATGCAGGTACCCGCCGGTGATTTGTTAAAAAGGATCATTGATCCATCTGATTTAAAGCAATTTAAGGAAGAAGAACTGAAACAGGTATGCAACGAACTGCGCCAGTATATTATCGATGTGGTATCAGTAAACGGCGGCCACTTTGCTGCCAGCCTGGGTACGGTTGAATTAACGGTTGCCTTACAATACGTACTCAACACCCCGTACGATCAGCTGGTTTGGGATGTTGGCCACCAGGCATACGGCCACAAGATACTTACCGGTCGTCGAGACCAGTTTCACACCAACCGCATTCATAACGGCATCAGCGGTTTCCCAAAACGCAGCGAAAGCATTTACGACACTTTTGGTGTTGGGCACTCCTCTACCTCTATTTCGGCAGCGCTGGGTATGGCCGTGGCATCCCAATACAAAGGCGAGACCGACAGGCAGCACGTAGCCGTAATAGGCGACGGCGCCATGACCGCCGGCCTTGCTTTTGAGGCCCTTAACCACGCCGGTACCGAAAACAGCAATATTTTAGTGATCCTGAACGACAATAACATGTCGATAGACCCTAACGTGGGGGCGCTGAAAGAATACCTTACAGATATTACCACCTCCAAGCCATACAACAGGTTTAGGGATGATATAGCAACCATTTTAACCAAGATATCCGCGATAGGCCCTGACGCTTTTAAAATAGCCAAGAAGCTGGAGAAAAGCATCAAAGGGACCCTGCTTAAACGCAGTAACTTCTTCGAGGCGCTTAAGTTCCGTTATTTTGGCCCGATAGATGGCCACGATGTGGAGCATTTGGTTAAAGTACTTAAAGATCTGCGCGATATCCCCGGCCCTAAGCTGCTGCATTGCATTACCGTAAAGGGTAAAGGCTATGCGCTGGCAGAAAAGGACCAGACCAAATGGCACGCGCCCGGCTTGTTCGATAAGATAACCGGCGAGATAAAAAAGACAAAATACGATAAGCCACAGCCGCCTAAATATCAGGACGTGTTTGGCCATACCATTATAGAACTTGCCGAGGCTAACCCTAAAATTATGGGGATAACCCCGGCTATGCCATCAGGCAGTTCGCTCAATCTGATGATGAAGGCTATGCCAAACCGCGCCTTTGATGTGGGTATTGCCGAGCAGCACGCCGTTACTTTTTCTGCGGGACTGGCTACACAGGGGCTTGTGCCTTTCTGTAACATCTACAGCAGCTTTATGCAGCGCGCTTACGACCAGGTGATCCACGATGTGGCCATCCAAAAGCTCAATGTAGTGTTTTGCCTGGACCGTGCCGGCATAGCCGGTGCCGACGGACCAACACACCACGGCGCTTACGACCTTGCCTTTATGCGCTGCATCCCCAACATGACGGTATCTGCCCCCATGAATGAGGAAGAACTGCGCAACCTGATGTATACCGCTCAGCTGGAAAATATGGGCCCGTTCAGCATCCGTTACCCGCGCGGTAACGGGGTGATGGTAGACTGGCGCAAACCTTTCAAGGCTATCCCGGTTGGTAAGGGCCGCAAAATTTGCGATGGTGAAGATGTTGCGATTGTATCTATCGGTGCCATAGGCAACGAAGTGGTAAAAGCAACCTCGCAGCTGAACGACCTTGGCTACTACCCCGCCCATTACGACCTACGCTTTGTAAAACCTTTGGATGCCGCAATGCTGCACGAAGTGTTCAGCAAGTTTGGCTGTGTAATTACGGTGGAAGACGGCTGTATTGAAGGAGGTATGGGTACTGCGCTCTTAGAATTTATGGCAGATAACAAATACTTAGGCACCAACGTGATCCGCCTCGGCATCCCCGATAAGATCATCGAGCACGGCGAACAACCCGAACTTTGGGCCGAATGCGGTTACGATGCCGCATCAATAGTTGCCAAAGTGCAGAGTTTAGATATTAAGTGCAATAAGCATACGATAGCGTCGTAAGGACAGACGAAAGAGTCAAGAATCAAGAAATAAGATAAAAATAAAAAAGAGCGAATGGTTATGCCAATCGCTCTTTTTTTATGGAATCAACTTGGCAACCTATTGCACCAGGTACTGCAAAACCGGCGGGAAAGAATTAATTATGAAGTAGTTGTTCTTAGCCAGGATATATTGATTGGAGTAAGTATTTACCGCTATGTTTATCTGCGTGAAAGTTTTAAAATCTGCTGTTTTAAAATGCTCATTCCCTATCACAAAATAATAACTACCATCAACCTGTTTACTAAAATGATACAGGCAGGTATCGTAAAAACTCGCTGTGTAGGCGCGGCTGAATATCTTGCTCCAGGTTGCGCCATTATCTTTAGATTGATGTAACTCTGCCATGCCGGTGAGGCTGTTAAAACCGCCAACATACATCACACCTTTATCATCAATATAAAAAGTGCTGGCAGTAGTAACGGGCAAGCCTGTTACATTAACCAGGTTAAGTGTAGTGTGGTCAAGTTTAACAAGTTTAGGCACAAAAAGAGAAACCTGGATAAAATAGTGGTCGTCATTTTCGGTGCTCGCCATGTAAGTCAGATCCATACTTTGAGAACTGTTCGAACCTCGTATTTTGGTAAAGAGGTCTCCTTTCTTGTTACGAATAAAAATACCGCCTCCTTTAGAGGTATAAATTAATTTACCTGCGGTCGTTAGTGCCAGGTCATGGGGCCATTCTACATTATGATAGTCGATCTCTATGAATTGCCAGGGCTGTCCAAAGCCGGGCGAATAGTAAACAGAATTATTGTTAGCCGCTATATAGATCTCATCTGTTGGACTCACAATTATCTTCTCTGTGTAAGCAATAAAATTATAAGTGAACGAATGCCACGAAATACCATTATCATCACTGTACTGCGGCAAAGCCGAACTAAAATAACTCACCATCAGCCTCCCTGTGCTTAGCATGGCAAAACTGTTTACATAATTATGATCAGGTATCGTGCATGATGCAACATGCCATCCGGGCTTGGGCGCTATGGCGGTAGCGGTTACTTTTATCGAGTCGATAACATTTAGCGCGCTATCAAGCACTTTAAAATCAAGCGTCTGCACACCCGGTTGGCCGCTCAGCTTCCACTTAAAGCTTACGTTGCCCCCGTTTTTGATGGAACGCTCTATTACCGTATCGCCGTTGCAAAGCGTTTTTTGGAAAATCTTTACAAACAGCTTATTAAGCCTGGTACCCGGCTCGTTTATTTTTACCACGATGGAATCTACCAGCGCTTTCCCCACCGTATCGGCCTGAGCGGAGCCGCCAACAACTGTAATACTGCTCTTAACTTCGGTACTATCCGGCTTTTTGCTGCCCGGACCAACTCCCTGGTTTTTTACACAGGAGGTAAATAATAAGCACAATAATATAAGGCAGGTAAACACTCTGTTCATTAGGTAAATATAACGATTATCGCGATTGCTTAGCTATTACAATATGCCTGACGATGGAAATCAAATAAGGTGTTCCACCTCGCCCAACATCACTTATTTCCTTTTTACATAACCAACTATGAAACAGACGTTTGCAAGCGCCACTTAAACAACAGGGGTGTTCCAAAGTGTTTCACGAAAAACTGTAAAACGCTGATAGCCAATATCATTTTAAAAATAGGTGTTCCACATTTAAAAGCGGAACACCTTCCAAACAAAAAAGCGATTGGTTATTAGCCAATCGCTTTTTCTATAGCGTTCAGATTTGACAACTTTTAAAAAGTTGTCAAATCTATAAATACAGGTACTATTTTTTTGCAGGCGCTGCTGGTGGCGGCGGTGGAGCAACTGTAGGCAACGGTTTACGCGGAACCATTTCTTTACGTTCGCTGGTGTTGTACACAAACGATGCTACGATGGTAGCGGCTTGTTTTAAATCATCCTCTATAAGGCGGTCGTAAGTGTCCTGGTTGCTGTGGTGGGTACGTGTACCGTAATCTATAGCATCCTGGATGAACTGGAAACCCGGCAGGCCAACGGCATCAAAGCTCTGGTGATCGGTACCCCCGGTGTTGCTAACGGTAACGGTTGTAGCGCCAAGGTCTTTAAAAGGCTCTAACCATGTTTTAAATAAGGGACCCGCAGCCGAATCGCCCTGTAAATAAATACCGCGGATCTTTCCGGTACCGTTATCCAGGTTATAATAAGCATCTAATTTAGCTTGCTCTGGTTTTAAGGCCATGGTTTTAGGGTCGCCAAAATGGGCGGCCACGTAACCACGCGAGCCAAATAAACCCTGCTCCTCGCTGCTCCATAAAGCAATACGAATGGTGCGTTTTGGTTTGAAGCCGGTAGCCTTTAGTATGCGCATGGCTTCCATCATTACCGCGCTGCCGGCGGCGTTATCCGTAGCGCCGGTACCTGCATGCCACGAATCAAGGTGACCGCCTATCATAATAACCTGGTCTTTCAATTTTTTATCGGTACCCGGTATTTCTGCAACAACATTATAGCCTTGCAAATCGTTTGTGAAAAATTCTGTTTTGATGTCTGCTTCCAGTTCCACTTTTTTACCGGCTTTCACCAGGCGTAAAATACGTTGGAAATCTTCGCTGCTGGTTTCCAGTTCTGGGGCAACAGTTTTTGCAGTATCGGCATAAGAAGCGCCGTTGGTAGTAAATACAGTACCATCGGTACCGCGGCCCTGGCTCAGGATCAACCCAACTTTCTGGTCAACAAAAAAGGTGGTCATAGCGGCACGCATGGCTATCATTTTACGCCTTGCCGTCATCGCCGGTGAGTTAGGGTCGAAGGCATTGTTACGCTGGCCACGTGGTGCCATGGTAGCGGCAGCCATTTTATCCAATTCTTCATCGGTGTATCGGGCAGCATCTGATTTGAAAGTACGCTCGGTAAGCGGTTTGGTATCAAATATTACAATTTTACCGGCAAGGTTGCCTTTGTATTTATCCAGGTCGGCAAGGCTATCGGCTTTTACCAATATCACTTCGCCTTTTATAGCACCGTTGGTGCCTGGTGTCCAGGCTTTGGGGATAGCGATAATAGCGTGGTAATAGGGCACAGTGATGGCGGCGTAGTTCTTTTGAACTTCCCAGCCTTTACCAAATTTACCCCAGGCCTCCAGTTTAGAGTTGGCCATTCCCCATTCTTTCAGCTGGTTAACGGCCCAGTCCTGCGCACGTTTTAAACCCGGCGAACCAGCCAAACGCGGCCCGGAAACATCGGTAAGGTTAAAGGCAATTTCCATCACTTTAGAGTGGTTAAGCCCCTCTTCGCGAATCTTCGCAACAGACGCAGCGTCAACGGTTTCCTGAGCGAAAACGCTGGCCGTTAAGCCCGTAAGTGCAATACAAGTGTAAAGTAGTTTTAATTTCATTGTAAATCAGTTAATTAAGCAATAAACAAACTTATCTAAATAAAACGGGAATATTTAAGCGCCCGATTTAACAAAGTTGTTACAAGTAAATAATTAATTGAGGTATATTTGGGTTATGAGCGAGTACCGATTGCATTGGACCAAATACGTTGCAGAAAAGGCAAAGCGTTCCGGCAATGAAGGAAGATATTACCAATCATTAAATCTTAACTGGTCGCAGAAAGGCGATTTACTTAACTATCTGAACAGTGTTGAATACAACCACCCGGAGGATGAGCCACCAAAGATGGATCGCACGGCGTTCTATGTCAAATCTTTAACCAAACATTGGATCATTTATAGAAAGAAAAGCTCATGCTAACCAAAGCCGTCCCCATCTTAGCCTCGTTAAACGAGGAAGAAACCGTAAAATTCTATACCGAGAAGCTTGGTTTTACCTTTCACTCCAGTTGGGATGGCTACCTCATATTCAGTCGCGATGGCGTGTTTATCCACCTGTGGCCCTGTAAAGATCCGGAGATCCCCAAAGCAACCGGCTGCTACATTAACGTAACCTACGTAGACAAGCTGTACGAAGAATTAAGGGCACAAGGCGTGGTGCATCCCAACGGGCCGCTTAAGAATTTGGAATGGGGTATGCGCCAGTTCAGCATCCTTAATAACGCAGGAAACATTATCCATTTTGGCAAGAATATCTCCGGTGGCGATGCTTAATTGATAAGCAACTTATACCCCCTGCCATGCACGTTGATGATCTCGACCGACGGGTCTTCGCGCAGGTACTTGCGTATTTTGCTTAAAAACACATCCATACTGCGGCCGTTAAAGTAGTTATCATCATGCCAGATGTTTAACAGCGCTTCCTCGCGGGTAAGCACTTCGTTCTTGCGCAGGCAAAGCAGGCGAAGCAGTTCGGCTTCCTTGGTAGATAGTTTTTGCTGTGCATCGCCACGGGTGATCAGCTGCATGGTATAATCAAACTTATAGCTGCCCAGTTTAAATTGGGTAGGGTTATCGTCGGCAACTTTTTTATCGCTTTTATCAGTGCGTTTAAGCAGAGCGTTTATCCGCAGCAATAGTTCTTCTATACGGAAAGGCTTGGTGATGTAATCATCCCCGCCTAAATTAAAGGCCATGGTTTTATCTTCGATCATCGCCTTAGCCGTAGCGAAGATGATGGGCACCCCTGCGTTTATCTTTCGGATCTCTTTGCCCAGCGTAAAACCGTCCTTTTTGGGCATCATCACATCCAGTATCAGCAGATCGTACACTTGTTTGGTAAAAGCACGCAGGCCTTCCTCCCCATCCTTACATAAAACCACATCAAACTTGCCTTTCAGCTGCAGGTAATCCTGCAACAACAGGCCCAGGTTAGGGTCATCTTCAACAAGTAGTATTTTTTTCATGTGCTTAAGTTCGGAAGGCGGTAAGGTTTATTTAGTCCGGAGTTCGGCAAAGACCGAATCCCGCAAGATTTATGGTGTATATTATGCTTAATTCATCGCCCGGAATTCCAACTTCCCGGAATCTGGACTCACCGCTATGCGGTGGGGAACTTCAATTCAAACTCCGAGCCTTTTTCTTTTTCGCTTTTTACACTGATGGTACCATCAAGCCTTTTTACGATAGTGTTTACGTAGCTCAGCCCCAAGCCGAAGCCTTTTACATCGTGCAGGTTGCCGGTGGGTATGCGGTAAAACTGCTCAAATATTTTGCTCTGCTGGTCGCGGTTCATGCCAATGCCCTTATCGGCCACTTTAATACAAACGTATCCGCCGCGCTTTATTGTGGTGATGGTAATATCGGGTGCGTCATTACTATATTTTAGGGCATTATCTATCAAATTATACAGCACATTGCTAAAATGCAGCTCGTCGCCAATAATGATGGTTTTATCATCAGTTAAATTCAGGCTGGTAATAGCATTGCACTTCTGCAGTTTAAGCGCCATGCTATCCAGCACTATGCTGATCATTTCGTTTACATCAACCGGTTTTTTATCCAGCTTAAAATCGTTCTTTTCTATCCTGGCAATGTTCAGCACCCGTTCTATATGGCTGCCCAGGCGTATGTTCTCCTCGTAAATAACATTGGCCAGCCGGGCCACGCGTGTTTTATCTTCGGCAATCTCCTCATCCTTCAGGGCCTCACTGGCTATCATGATGGTAGATACCGGGGTTTTAAACTCATGCGTCATGTTATTGATGAAATCTATCTTCATCTCCGAAATTTTCTTTTGCTGTAGGATAGAGAATATAGTGTAACCGAAGCAGAACACCAGCACAAAGAGCAGGCCGCCTGTGGTGCCCATGGTAGCCGTCATATTACCTAATATCAGCGAGTTTTTTTGCGGGAACGACACCTTGATGCGCCCCGGGTCATTCAATACCTCGGTGCTGAATATGGCTTTCTGATAAGTATTAGCTTCTATAAACTCCGGTTTCTTTCCTGTGTTATCCAACGCGCTGGAAAAGATGAGCGAATCGCTGTTAACGGTGCTAACTTCATAGCTAAAGGGCAATGTTATTCCACGATTATGCAGCTCAAAGCGTAGCAGCGAATCTATCCAGAAACCATTAAGGCGCTTGGCCAGTGGTTCGTTAGATTTTTGATATTCCTCCGCCAGGTTAGCTATCACATTTGATTTGGTTTGGTTGCGCGGCATATTAGCTAAAGAATCGGCCTCCAGCATTTTTTTCACCTGCCAAAACTGCTTCTCTTTTTGCAAGCGTGCTTGTTGTTGTAACCACAAGGGGTTAAGCTTAGCTACCGTGATTACCTGCGGGCCAAACTGTGGGTCTATATAAGTGCCACGCACAGTATCGTACTTATACACCCTCGATTTTACGGGACGGGCTGTTTTCACAACCTCCGGTATCATGCGACCCTGTACGTTACCGTATTCATCTGTAAACTCTTCTATACGGATGCGCAGGTTAAGCGTACCCTGTTGCGTAAGGCTTGATATCTCATCGTCCATTTTTTTATGGAGGATCATGCGTTTAAGGCTATCGCGCAATATAGCCAGCTTACGCTCGCGCTTGCTTTGGTTTTTTTTAAGCTTTACCGAGTCGTAGGCTTTAAAGCTGTTGCCATTGATGCTTATTTTGGTAGTTTCCTCTCCCGCGGTGTTTTTTATGGTAAAAGCACGAACGTGGGTTTTGGCGTTTAAAAAGGTAATAGCATCCTGTTTGGCCAGTTTGGCAACCACGCTGTTCAATGCTTCATCTACCGTGCGGTTAAACAGGTCCGATTGCATTTGGTACGACTGGCGCAAAAAATAATATTGCATGCCCACCACACCCAAAAGCGCAAACCCCATTAACCCGATGATCAAACTGATACTCCTCTTCTTCATCTCTACAGCAAAAATATTTTAATTAACCTAATAAAGGGCGCATTTAACAATATTTAACAATTGCGCCCCGGCTATTTAACATATTGATTAATACGTGTTTTATACCTTTGATAGAATCAAACTTAAATCCTCATAAAAAATGAAGAAGCTTTTTTTACACCCACGCATCGAGATCATCTTCTCGCTTAGCTTAATAGCCATATTGGGGTTACCACCGCTGGTGCTGGCCCAAACGCAGAAAGATATAGAAATAAAAATACAGAACGGCGATACCACCATCAACGGTAAAGACATTAAAAAACTATCTCCCGAAGAACGTAAGGACGCCCTGGGCGAGATAGATAAAATGGGCAATATCACTTTTAAAAGCACCGATAAGGGTGGCAACCGCGATATTGTTATCCACAGGAATCAGCGCATGAAAGGCGATAAAAATCAGGACGTGGTGATAGAACGCCGCATGGATGGTGGCATGGATATGCCGTTCTCCGCCGGTATGGGCGATAGCATCCGTAAGAAATTCACCTTCCGCCTTAGAAAGGTGCCCGGTGGCGACAGCACCTTCGCCTTTAAATTTGACAACGGCGGTGATAATATGAGGTTTAATGATGGACGCTCGTTTGATTTTAACGACGGCCCGCCAATGTCCATGGAAAGACAGTTCCATTTTAACGGCCCGGGCCGCGGCGAGCGGATGATGAGCTTTAACCGCAAAAACACCCACCTTTTTAATTACTCCAAT
Organism: Mucilaginibacter sp.; assembly: GCF_039925265.1. Lineage (GTDB taxonomy): Bacteria > Bacteroidota > Bacteroidia > Sphingobacteriales > Sphingobacteriaceae > Mucilaginibacter. The sequence continues at coordinate 57,746 of NZ_JBDSZG010000012.1, read as the reverse complement.
ACCGATAACGACGGCATCAGCACTAACGTAAGCTTCCGCGTAAACGATGCCAATAAAGAAACGGCAAAACGCATAGCCGGCACAGAAAAAACGGCATTGGATATTAACGATCTGAATTTATCGCCCGAATTCTCTACCGGTAAAACCGCCTTAAGCTTTATCCTCGATAGCAAAGCGAGTGCCGAAGTTAAACTAACCGACAGCGAAGGCAAAGCCCTTTGGAGCGATAAAGCCGCAGGCGGTAGTTTCAGCAAAAAAATGACCCTGCCCCGCAACGGCATCTACTTTTTAACCGTTAAGCAAGGCGCAAATGTTGCCGTTAAGCGGATTGTGAAAGAGGATTAAGTAGCCGCAGATAGTTGCAGTGGCCGTATAAAAAAGGCTCTTCGGATATTCCGGTGGGCCTTTTGTATATTTAGGGAGTTTGCAACCTGCCGGGTTAGGCACGAGTAGCCTTTTCCCACAGCCAGCTCTTATAATGGCACCATATTGTGTTGCACTACAGCTTTACAATTTGTAATAACTTATTAAGAATGAAAAAAAACTGCATGTTAAATAAAAAAATACTTTCACTCGTCTGTTTATTTATGCTATCAGGCTGTTATAAGATGACAGAGTATAGCTATTTAAGTATAACATTTAACGACAGCCGTATAAACAGCATTTTCTTGGCCAAATATGTTGATAGCGTAGTAAATAAAAACTTAACCATCCCCGATTCGATAAATTACATCTTCCTATCAGGAGAGCCGTTAAAAGAGCAAGAGCGCATTATTCACTTTAAAAATAATCCTGATGAATGGTATATGATTAACTTTAACGCCGCGCCATGTTGGATAGAAACAATTTACTGCAAAAACCTTACCGATACTTTAGTCAACAATAGAACTTTATTAGGGGATAAAGAAATAGATCGGATTGCAAATAGGTTTAGAACAGAAGTTATAAATCAAGCAGAGCATTATGGCAGAAAGCAGTCGCTGCCAGATTCTATACTTTATGATGTTCCTAAATAACAAAATAAGTCCCGCTGCCAGCAGCGTATAAGGCTACCCACAGGAAGGTAGCCGTTATGCAAACTATGCACGTGAAAAGTAATGTCGATCTACTAAACCACCACAAGCCAGGCAAACTTGCGACTACCACGAATTACGCCCCATATCTGTACTGTGCATTTTCCTGAATTCGGACGGGTTTATGCCTTTGTGCTTTTTGAATGCCCTGTTCAGGTGGCTTCGTCGGTAAAATTAAATTCGTAGAAATTTCATTAATGCGCATATCGCTGTGCAGCAGCCCAGGTTTGAGAGGGTTCGATTTTACTTAAATAAACATTTAGTGAGCCCTAAAATTCCACTTGGAATTATCGCTATTCATATCAAACCGGCCGAGGGTGGGCGTACTGTCTCCGGAGGATACTAAAGCCAGTTGCTCTTTGGTGTTTGGCACCACTTTTGGCATGATCCTGTAAGTCCCATCCGTCAACTGATCTATTCGCCATAATTGTTCCGGCGCACCGGTAAATGTTGGCACGGTTGTGAGTTCAGCTTCCGCGGTTGCCGCTAATGCACGGTCTGTACCGGCAATTACTATTTTATAATAGGGCCCGCCCAGGTATCCTCCTGCACCCGGGACCGGAGAAATTGTCCATTTTTGATGAGGGCGAAACATATAATCTGCCATCCTTACACCAATATTTGTGGTTGGCCAGCCTGCAATCACATCTGCCAGTTCCTGTGACGGTACCGGTTTTACCGGTTCATCATTATTACGGTTAAACCGCATGCCGCCTGCCATCCTCGTAAAATCAACGCTTAATTCCAGGGCGTACCCCCTTCGCTCCGATTCTATCTCATAAGCCCCTTCCTTGAAGTTATCCCCTCCAACAGGCCATCCATTTTTCCATAGTAACGGGCGTATGCCCAATACACTGCGGCCGCTTTGATCCAGATCTGCCTCGTAATGGCAAGACATCTTTTCAACCCCTTTGCCAACTACAATACGCCCAAAATGTCCCGGCCCAATCAGCCTGTCGCCGGCTGCAAGTACCATTTTGCCGCCTCCCTTTAACATATCTCTTCCCATATTATCCAGGTATGGGCCCGTTACTTTTCTGGCGCGGCCAACAACAATGTTATAGGTGGAGTTTGGGCCGTCGCAGCAGGTACCGTGTGTGCCAAGCAAATAGTACCATCCATCGCGGTATAGCAGATCTGTAGCTTCGCAATCAATAGCAATATTTAACGCTTTATTGCCTTTTACGCGTTTCCCTGTTTTAGGGTCGAGTTCCACCAGGCGAATATACCCAAAATAGGTGCCGTAGGATAACCATAACCTGCCATCGGTTGGGTCTGAAAGAAGTGCCGGATCTATCGCGTCATTATCCTCAATACCATCAGATGAGGCAACTACAATAGCCTCCGAATACTTAAAATCAGGAGATTTTGGATCGAGCGATTTATTCCACATGGTGAGTATTTTCCCATTATGGCCGCCCGCCAGGCCGCCTCCGGTGGCACCATAAGCAATAATGTAGCGGTCACCAATTTTCAACACATCAGGTGCGGCCCCCTTGCCTGGCCTTACTCCGCCCTCATTCCATGTCCAGCCATCTTCGGATATTAATCCTCCGCCAAATGTTCCAAATGTGAAATACTTACCATCAGATACTGCTATCGTTGAGGGATCGTGTATAAATGGTTTGCCAATCTGTGCTACCGTCGTTGCGGTTGCCAACAACAAAAACAGGGCTATAGTGCTTATTACCTTTACTGTTAATTTCATCATAACTCAATTGCTATACAAATTCGGTGTTAAATGGGATGATTGATTTATTGCAGGCTGATAGTGAGGTCTTTTATCGGCTTTCCGTCTTCATCCAGCAGGCGAACGCAAAAATCACTCAGTCCGGGCCCATTGATCAACCCACCCCGTATAATATTTTTCCCTTTGCTGAGCGTAAACCGGGTGGAAACACAATCATCCATAACCATACGCCTGTCTCCGTCAAGCGTTACCGCCTGTTTTCCATTTAGCCACCACGTCGATCCGCCGTTTGACCCCACCGCCAGTCTTACGTTTTTTATTTCGCGCGGACTGTTAACTACCGTTACTGCCCAAAACAATACGGCATAGGTTTGCTTCTTTAAACCATAGGCAAAACGAAACAATTTAAGGTTGAAAGTCGGGCTCTCTAATGCGTGCCACAGTAATTCCTGCTCGCCAACTTTTACTTTTTCGCCGTCTTTTGGGATAACGGTAAACTGGTTTGGAAAATAATTAGTTTCAAACTCTGTTTTCAGGTAGTTATCTGTAAACACAACATTACTCCGTATCGCTTTGTTAATGGGCTCTAAGAGTAACCAACGCTGAATAAACCCCTCGGGATCCGGGGTCTTCTTTAATGCGGTCGCGCGGGTAAAGAATGGTGAGATACTTCGGTTAGTATCGTTTAGGGTTATACTATCAACCCTGCCTCTTGAAGGGGGAGGCTGCGCTTGTGACCTCAATGCTGCCAAAATTACAAAGCCGGCTGCCAGCAATAATGCATTGCGTTTAATATTCATAGTAGATGCTTTACTTAAATCTTTCTCCGGTTTTAAAAAGTGGTTTGCCACAACCACTTATCCAAAACTATACTATCAGAAAAAGACGGCATCACACTATTCGCCAATAAAAGCCAACTTTAGTTTATAATACGGCATCAAAAACGATTTATGAGAGGACTGGCCCATTTCTTTGCCGCCGCCGCGGGGTTTCTTGAAAAAGGGCCCTGCCAAGCTTTTCTGCCGTCCAACAGGCAATTTTGCGGTGACGGCAATTTTTTTTAACCCATCCTTTTAATCTCTAACCAACGTTTATTTAGTATTTTAGTGGCTCATGCTTGATTCTCTTTTTGTTAAATTATCGAATACCATAACGTTGACTGAAACTGACAAAGAAATTTTCGGTCAGCATGTAATTTTAAAGAATTTAAGAAAGCGACAATATCTCTTGCAGGAAGGGGAGGTTTGTAAGTATGTGGCTTTTGTAAGCAAAGGCCTTTTACGATCGTACCTTTTTGATGAAAAAACTAACCAACGCATTATTCAGTTTGCACCAGAGGGCTGGTTTATTTCTGATCTCCACAGTTTTATAAATAACGATAATTCGCACCTCAATATAGATGCGATTGAGAATTCCGAGTTGGTGTTAATAAGCAAGGCATCGCATGAGTATCTGGAAAAAGCCATCCCGGAATTTTTTAAATTTAATTACCTTCAATATCGGGGTGCCTACATCGCCCAACATAAGCGGTTAACTGACATGTTTACACTTTCCGCAGAGGAAAAGTATATAAAAATGCTCAGTATATATCCAGACATCACTAAGCGCGTGCCACAACACATGATTGCATCTTACCTGGGTTTAACACCAGAAACATTAAGTCGCCTGCGAAAAAAGATCTTTACAAAACTGTAAAGATTAGAATTCTGTTGATCTGAATCAATGTTATTTCTTGACCTAAATCAACATCATAAATGAACAGGTGTGCTACATTTACCGCATCCAAATGTATGCACCCCATGAAACGGCTGCACGTTAAACCAATTATTTTTGTACTATTTTTTCGCTGCTAACCCATATTGTAATACACTAAAAATTGAAAACCAACCGAAGACAATTTATAAGCAGAGTGTCAATGGCCACAGCTGCATTAACAATACCAGGTTCTGTTTATTCGTCTATTTTAAGAATCGAAGAGTTCATCGAAGTTGAGATCACTCATGGAAAAATCAGAGGTACCCGTACCAACGGGGTAAATCTGTTTAAAGGTATTCCATATGCAGGGCGGATTTCCGGCGACCGGCGTTTTAAACGACCTGCACCTTTACAACCCTGGACTGGGGTACGCGATGCTTTGCGATTGGGTGCCCCCGCCATTCAACCGCTTAACGGAACACGCGGAATAAATGAGCCAGTACCAAACGAAGACTGCTTATTTTTAAATGTTTGGACACCTGCCAACGATAATAAAAAACGGCCGGTGATGTTTTACAATCACGGCGGGGCTTTTGTAGGTGGGTCTGGTGGTGCAGTTGACCAGGATGGCTCAAACCTTTCCCGCTTATTTGATGTAGTGGTTGTAGAAACCAACCACAGGTTAGGCATAATGGGGTTTCTTTACCTTGATGAAATAGCCGGGGCCGAATATGCAGGTTCGGGCAATATGGGAATGTTAGATATAACCGCGGGTTTAAATTGGGTAAATAAAAACATTGCAGCTTTTGGCGGCGATCCGGATAATGTAATGATCTTTGGCGAATCTGGCGGAGGCGCTAAAACATCTTGCCTGTACGCTATGCCCGAAGCCGCCCCCTTTTTCAATAAAGCGTCCATTGAAAGTGGCCCTGGCGTTAGAATGATACCCAAAGAAGCGGCCGCTGAAATGACGGCAATAGTTTTACGGGAACTAAATATTTCTGCAAAGGATTGGAGAAAGTTACTTGAAGTGCCGGTAGAAGATTTGTTAAGTCTTCAGATGAAGATGCCGGCATTAATGGCGCAATCTGAGTACACGAAGAAAAATGGCGCTGTAGGTTTTGCACCAAACGCTTTCGCGCCTGTAGTGGATGGCGTTGCCCTTCCATACCACCCTTTCGATCCTATTGCACCTAATATCTCAAAAAACAAACCGCTTATGGTTGGTTGGAACGAGGATGAATTTACATTTTTTGCGATGGCTTTCGGTGACACCGGCGCATTAAAAAAAGACTTTACTTATTCGGATTTGCCGGCAAAACTTACAGGTCAGTTCGGTGCCAACGCGCAAAAAATTATTGATACTTACAGGCATACAATGCCCAATGCTACAGCATCAGATCTTTGGGTTGCGATTGAATCGATCAACATGATGGGGTTGGGCTCGGTTAAGATAGCCGAAAGGAAGTTACAACAGCAAGGTGCCCCCGTTTATTTATATAATTTTGGGTACAAGTCTGAATCAAAAGTTCCCGGCACGGATTATCCGTTTGGAACACCGCACGCCATGGACATCACTTTTAAATTTAATAATGAAGTTCCCGGTGCGCGTGCAGGGTTTTTAGGCGGCAATAAACCGGAACGATTTGTTGCATCTCATCACATGGCCGAATTATGGGCGACCTTTGCAAAAACTGGCCGGCCCGCGGCAAAAAATGCCCCTAAATGGTTGCCATACAATTTAACCGACAGGCCCACCATGCGCATAGATGTAAAGTGCGAAATAATACACAACAGGTTTAAAGAAGAGCTTGCCATGTGGCGATCCATCGGTAAAGTTTAATCATAAGCCCTTATCCGGGTGCGAGTTTGCATCGCCGGGAAGAGTACCTCACAATACCACCAATACGGCAAAAAGGCCTCCGGAATACCCGAAAGGCCTTTTTTATATCCAACAATGGCAAAACTCACCACTCCCTAAAACGGCAGATCGTCGTCATCAGCGGTTGAGCTGATATCGGCTGGGGCTGCATATTCTGGTGTGCTGGCTGTGCCCGCGCTGCCCAATGCGTTCAGTTTCCAAAGCTGCAGGGAGTTAAAATAGGTTTTTTTGCCTGTTTTATCTGTCCACGGGCGGCCACGCAGGTTAAAGAAAACTTCTACGTCTTCGCCAACCTTTACATTATCCAGCAACGCGCAACGATCCTGTATAGCTTCAAATTTCAAATACTCGGGATATTGTGGGTTCTCGATATATTCAAGTATTAATTCTCTCTTTTTTAACGACTCCGTAACCTGTGTGGTTGGAGACACTTCATACACTTTACCTTTGATTTCCATAGTTCCGAAATATTTAAAATGTAAAGTTAGCAGTAAGAAATTAAAACCGGGATTATTTATTCATAAATTCGCAAAATATATCATGCAAGTTTTCCACACCGAGAGTAAAATCATAATCACCTGCAACAAAAGGCTTTCGCCTTACCTGCAGCAGGAAGTTGAAGCACTGGGCTTTACGCCCACCCGTGTTTTCCAAACAGGCGTTGAGTTAGTTGGTACCGTTACCGATACCATTGCGCTTAACCTTAACCTGCGCTGCGCAAGCCAGGTGCTATATCTATTAAAAAGCTTTACGGCCGAAGACCCCAACCAGCTTTACGATGAGCTGGTACAAATAGAATGGGAAAAGCTGATAGATTTTACCGGCTATTTTTCGGTAACATCAAACGTAAATAACGAGCACATCCTTACCCCGTTATTTGCCAACGTAAAGGTAAAAGATGCCATTGTTGATAGGATAAAAGCGCAAAAAGGCATCCGCCCAAACAGTGGTGCCGAAGCCAACAAAACCGTTATAAGCCTGTACTGGCAGGATGAGAAGGCCGATATCTATATAGATACATCGGGCGAAACCCTGGCCAAGCACAGCTACCGCAAAATACCTGGCAAGGCCCCAATGCTGGAAGCGCTGGCGGCTTCGACCATCATCGCTACCAAATGGGATATGAAGAGCACCTTCATCAACCCGATGTGTGGCTCGGGCACTTTAGCTATCGAAGCGGCTTTGCTGGCTACCGATAAGCATCCCGGCTTGTTCCGCATGAATTATGGCTTTATGCACATTATGGGTTATGATGAGCAGGTATTTTTTGTAGAACGCCGTAAGTTGAAGGATAAAGCAAAAAAGGCCGTCGATTTTAAAATAATCGCTACAGATATTTCTGATGACGCCGTGGATATTGCCCGCAAAAATGCAAATACTGCCGGCGTAGAACATTTAATAGAGTTTAGCGTTTGTGATTTTGCGGATACGGAAGTACCGGAAGGCCCGGGCGTGGTAATGTTTAACCCCGAGTATGGCGAGCGCCTTGGCGTACACACCAAGCTGGAGCTGACCTATGCCCGCGTTGGCGATTACCTTAAAAAGAAATGTGGCGGCTATCGCGGTTACGTTTTTACAGGTAACCCGGACCTTGCCAAGAAGATTGGCCTGCGCCCTACCCGCAAAATTGAATTTTATAACGGCAAGTTAGATTGCCGCCTGTTTGAGTACGAGTTGTACGAGGGCAGCAAACGCGAACCAAAAGTAGATTAAATGAAGAAGCTATTAATTATTGCCCTGTTATTATCATCGGTTTATTGCAAAGCACAGGAAGGCGACCTGGCGTTCCCTTTCCAAGGGGGCAGCCCGGTAATGACACGCTTTTTTAAAGATAGCCTGCAAATTGGCAATGATATAAAAGCGAAAAAAGCTACCGGTATGGCGGTGTTTAAATTCACGGCAGATATTAGTGGCAACATCCAAAAAATTGTGATCTATTATGCCGATGATTACTTGCTAACCATGCCCGTGATACAAGCGCTGAAAAAATCGACCAAAAAATGGATCATCCCGAACAAGGAGAAATTCCATGATTTTATCATCCCGTTCTCTATCGGTTACAACAGTCCATCATCCGGCGAAGCCGAAGTGCAAAAAGCGGCCTACGATTTTTACAGCACCCGCAAACCCATTGTATCTAACGACCAGATCCCACTAAATTCGGCGACCTTGCTACCAACCATCGTAATTAAGTACGACTTGTAGCCGAGTCCCAGGTAATGGCTCAAAGTCATTCAGTCATTTTTCCCGCAAAAACCACTGCAAATTTTACCGGTAGTTTTTGCGGTATTTTATCTTCTCAAAAGGCGCATTTTTTGCTAAAAGAGCATATTCTCTCCGGGCAAAGCCAATTATCCGCGCTTCCCATCAAAAAATTTCTATCTGTTTTTTTAGCCTGTGTATTATTTGAAAAAAAATTAACCAAAACCTAACAAAACAAAATCCCCCTGCAATGTATTCTCGTTTATATGATAATTATCAATCCCCTGTAAACGAAACGATGAAGAACTTATTGAATTTCAAGGTAAAAGCAGTAGCAGCCAACATCCGCAGCAAGCGCGAAGAATTAAATTACACGCAGGAATATTTGGCCGCCAAGCTTAATATCTCGCAAAACGCGTATAGTAAAATTGAATTGGGTTACACCAAAATAACGCTCGAACGCCTATTCCAAATTGCCGACGTTTTGGAAACAGAGCTGATGGAACTTATCAAAACCGAAAATGCCGAAGCCGCATAATTTCTTTTTATAAGCTAATTCTTCTCCCCTGATAAATATATTTGCAGCAAATTGTAAAAGATGAGCGCAGCAGATATTATAGCCCAAACCACCGTTTTTGTACAGGATACCCTAAAAAACGCCGAAGGAGGCCACGACTGGTGGCACATTCAGCGTGTACATACCAATGCCAAACGCATTGCCCAAACCGAAAATGCCGATATCCTGATCGTTGAGCTTGCTGCCCTGTTGCATGATATTGCCGATAGTAAATTCAACAACGGAGATGAAGAAATAGGCCCCAAAACCGCCGGCGATTTCCTTACCAGCATTCATGTTGATACTACAATTGTTGAACATGTTCAGCAGATCATCAGGCACATGTCGTTCAAATCAAGCTTTGATAAAACCACCTTTCACTCGCCGGAACTGGCTGTTGTACAGGATGCCGACAGGCTGGATGCCATTGGAGCTATTGGCATTGCCCGCGCATTTACTTATGGTGGTTTTAAAGGCCGCGAAATATACAACCCCGAACTAAAGCCCAATCTTAACATGAGCAAGGCGGAGTATAAAAACACCACCGCCCCTACCATCAACCACTTTTACGAAAAGCTTTTACTGCTGAAAGATAAAATGAACACCGAAACCGGTAAGCAAATGGCACAGCAACGCCACGAGTTTATGGAGCACTATTTACAGCAGTTTTACAACGAAGTACAGTAATTAACCATTTCTATTATATCATGATGAATAAAGCCCCCCTTATTCTTTTTGCAGCATCCCTGTTTATTTGCAAAGCCGGCGTCGCGCAGGACACACTTAAAAAGCAGCGGTTCAATTTCCATTTTCAACAAACGGTAATTACTCAGTCTAAACTGGGTTTTAGCGCGCCTTACACCGGAGATAATAGCCTCTCCACCCTAAAAGAAACCCAAACCTCGCTAACCACTACCTTTTTTGGTGGTGCACGATTGTGGAAAGGGGCATCTGCCTATTTTAATCCTGAGATGTCGGGCGGTTCGGGCCTCAGTAAAACGCTTGGCGTAGCCGGTTTCCCAAATGGCGAAACCTTTAGGGTTGGCGGTGCGGAACCTAAAATTTATATAGCCCGCCTGTATCTCTCTCAAAATTTTGAATGGGGTACCGAAAAAGATACCCTTGCCGATGATGTGAACCAGTTAGCAGGACTAAGAAGTAAACGCTACTTCAACTTCACCATTGGTAAATTTGGCATGGCCGATTTTTTTGATGGTAACGAATTTAGTCACGACGCCCGCTCGCAGTTTATGAACTGGAGCTTGATGGATAACGGCGCCTGGGATTACCCCGCCAATACCCGCGGCTATGTAATGGGTGCCATGGCCGAACTTGGCCAGCCTACCTGGGCCCTGCGCTTTGCCTTCACCATGACCACTACATCTGCCAACGGTGCCATTTGGGATCAGCAAGTAGCTCATGCCAACACCCAGGCCCTCGAATACGAAAAACGCTACACACTTAACGGGCGCAAGGGCACTGTAAGGCTACTGGGCTTCCGCAATAACGGCAAAATGGGCGATTATCGCCTCGCGCTGGCTAAAAACCCGGTTAACCCTGAAGTGGATACCAATTTGGTTTACGGCAAGCACAAGTTTGGCTTTGGCATTAGCGCCGACCAATACCTGGGCGATAACTTTGGTGTATTTGCTAAAGCCAGTTATAACGATGGCAAAACCGAAACCTGGGCATTTACAGAGATAGACCGCTCGGTGAGTTTAGGCGCTGTGCTAAAAGGCGGCAACTGGAACCGTAAAGATGATGAACTTGGGCTGGCATTTGTTGGCAACGGCATATCTAAACCGCACCGCGATTACCTGGCGGCAGGCGGCTATGGCTTTATAATCGGCGATGGCAAGCTAAACTACGCTACCGAGCTGATAGCGGAGCTTTACTACAAGATTAACGCCTACCAGGGTAAACTTTGGCTCACGCCCGATTACCAGTTTATTGCTAACCCCGCTTACAACCGCGACAGGGGGCCTGTGAACGTATTTTCGCTGCGGGCGCACGTAGAATTTTAAGCAATAGATTTGGCTGTTGCAACGTTTATTTTTGCGCATGTTAAACTAAGGGCTGCTAATCAAGTCCGTATATAAAAAAAGACCCGACCCATAGATGAGAAAAGCATTTTTCGCAATAGCCCTTTTAATAATCAGTGTTACAGCATTCGGCCAGGTAAAAAATAACGTTACCAAATCGTCCATCACGTTTAAAATAAAAAACTTAGGCATTAATACCGGTGGCAAAATTGGCGTTATGCAGGCAAATGTGTCGTTCGACCCGGCAAAGCTGGCTTCCAGTAAAATTGATGCTGTTGCCGATATGACCACCATTACTACCGATAACGAGATGCGCGATAACCACATCAAAAACGAGAATTATTTTGATGTGGTTAAATACCCAAAGATCACCATGTCGTCGGTATCGTTCACCCGTAAAAACACCGACAACTATATCGGCAAGTTCAATATCACTATAAAAGATAAAACCAAGGTGATTGATGTGCCTTTTAGTTACATCACAAATGCAACCACTGCCTACTTAAATGGCAGCTTTAAAATTAGCCGCGCCGATTTCGGCATCGGCGGCAGCACAATGACATTGGCAGACGAAGCCACCATTAACGTGGAAGTGGAGACCGCTAAGTAACCCTACGTTATTCATAACAATAACTTAACCTGGCATAGCCGCGCAGGCTGCAAAATCATCGCATACAAAGTGTAACTTTACACTATGAATTTGCGTGTATTAGTGCTTATTAACTCCGCGGCGGTAGCCATCAGCCTTTCGGCCGTAAATTATTATTTTCAGCATAAGTGGTACGATATGATGATCACCTTTCTGGTGACCCTCATCAGCAGCTACATCGTATTTTACTACCTGATAGAAAAATACATCTACTCCAAAATAAAGCTCATTTATAAACTCATCCACAACCTAAAACTGGGCCGCGACCTGCGCGATGCACTTGGCGAACACGTAAGCGCCAACCCGATAAAAGATGTGGAAGAAGAAGTAAAAGAATGGGCCATGTTAAAAAAGATAGAAGTTGACGAATTGAAGAAACAAGAACGTTTCCGCCGCGATTTCCTTTCCAACATCTCGCACGAGTTTAAAACACCGCTTTTTGCTATTCAGGGTTATATTGAGGCTTTACAGGATGATGAATTTGAGGATAAAGAACTCGCGGCCAACTTTTTGGAGAAAGCCTCAAAAAATGTAGACCGACTGAGTTACCTGATCAAAGACCTGGATGAGATCTCCAAGCTTGAATCAGGCGAGATCCCTATCAATTACAGCAAGTTTAAAATAAACGACCTGATAAAAGATGTGTTTGAATCGCTGGAGCTAAAGGCAAAACACCACAACATCAGGCTTACCTTTAAGCAGAAGTATGATGATGGCATCTACGTAAATGCCGACCGCGAGAAGATTCGCCAGGTGCTGGTAAACCTTATAGACAACTCCTTTAAATACGGTAAAGAAGGCGGCGAAACCTCGGTAAGCATCTTCACCCTGCACGAGCAGGTGCTGGTAGAGGTTACCGATGATGGTATGGGTATCGAAGAAAAATTCCTTCCCCGCCTTTTCGAGCGCTTTTTCCGTACCGATACCAGCAGGTCGCGGCAAATTGGCGGCTCGGGATTGGGCTTGGCCATTGTAAAACATATTATAGAAGCACACCAGCAAACCATCAACGTTCGCAGTACCGAGGGATTGGGTTCCACCTTTGGATTCACCCTACAAAAAACCAAGCAGATCTTACCTTTCCCAAATATACCAGTGTTAAAAAGTTAACATTAACTTAACATTGCAACCGTACCTTTACACCAAATAATAAAAAAATGTCACTTAACAGTATTTTCCAGTACTTCGTCCCTAAGGACAAAAAAACCTTCTTCCCTTTGTTTGAGCAGGCTGCAAGCAACGTAGTTACCATGGCAACTATCTTAGTGGAGGCCGTTAACAGCAATAACCCGGCTACTCAGGAAGAATTGTTCAGGCAGATAGATAAACTGGAAAACAAAGGCGATGAGCTAACCCACCAGATATACCTGGAACTGGGCAAAAACTTCATCACCCCGTTTGATCGCGAGGATATCCACGCTTTAGCTACCGCTATTGATGATGTTGCCGATTATATACATGGCGCAGCCAACCGCATGAGCCTTTACAAGATAGATGATTTTAACGAGCATATCCGCAAGTTATCAGACCTTATCCTTCAAGCAGCCGGCGACCTGGAGAAAGCAGTACGCGAATTAAAAGATCTGCGCAATGTACGCGCTATTGCAGATTCATGCATCCGTATAAACAGTGTAGAGAACCAGGCCGATTACGTTTTCGACCGCGCTGTTGCCGACCTGTTCTTATACGAAACAGATGCTATCCGTCTGATAAAATACAAAGAGATATTAGCCGCATTAGAAACCGCTACCGATATGTGCGAAGATGCTGCCAATGTAATGGAATCAATTTTAGTTAAAAACGCCTAAGCATATACTTATTTTATAATAAATGGTTACCACCTTATTAGTTGCTGTAGTTGCCCTGGCACTCATATTTGATTATACCAACGGCTTCCACGATGCGGCCAACTCTATAGCAACCATAGTTTCAACAAAAGTATTAACACCTTTTCAGGCGGTGTTGCTTGCCGCGGTATTTAACTTTGCCGCTTACTTTTTTATAAAAGACCACAAAGTTGCCAATACCGTTGCCAAAATTGTAGTAGAGCAATACATTACCCTGCATGTTATATTAGCCGGGCTTATTGCGGCCATTACCTGGAACCTGGTTACCTGGTGGTTTGGCATCCCCTCAAGTTCGTCGCACACACTTATTGGTGGTTTTGCAGGTGCAGGTATCACCAATGCCTTATACCTGGGCGCACCGGCATTAAGCGCTGTAAACGCCCACTATATATTAACCATTGTAGCATATATTGTACTGGCTCCTTTTATAGGCTTAATTGTGGCCTATATTATCACCATATTGATACTGCACATTTGCAAGCGCGCCAGGCCGGCAGTTGCCGAGCGTTGGTTTAAAAGGCTGCAACTGGTTTCTGCGGCTATGCTTAGCTTTGCACATGGCACCAACGATGCCCAAAAAGTAATGGGTATTTTATACGTAGCGCTAATTGCATCAAAGGTGATCCACAGTGGCGCACCAATGCCCGAGTGGGTACCACTGGCCTGTTATTCGGCCATATCACTGGGTACCATGAGCGGCGGTTGGAAGATCGTAAAAACCATGGGATCAAAGATCACCAAGATAACCCCGCTGGAAGGCGTTGCCGCTGAAACAGCAGGTGCGCTTACCCTGTTCATGACGGAGCGTTTGGCTATCCCTGTATCTACCACACACACTATTACCGGTTCCATCATAGGCGTAGGCTTAACCAAGCGCGTATCTGCTGTGCGCTGGGGCGTAACCATTAACCTGGTTTGGGCTTGGATAATTACCATACCTATCTCCGCTTTAATTGCAGGGCTTGTTTTTGTGCTGATACATCTGATAGGATAAGCGTATCTTGGCAGTAGATTTGCTTAATACGTATTATGAAAAAATCCTTACTGTTTATCCCGTTACTATTTATATTATTTTCCGGCTGCGATACGCTTAACCAGGTAGCCCAAAGCACCATACAGCAATATGGCAACCCCACCAGCCTGGAGATAGGCAACGGGCTTAAGCAGGCGCTTGAAATTGGTACCGGCAAAAGTTCTGACCAGCTATCTGCTATTGACGGTTTCTTTGCAAACGCCGCCATCAAAATACTTTTCCCGCCCGAAGCACAAAAGGCCGAAAAAACCCTGCGCAGCATTGGCTTGGGCAAATTGGCCGATAATGTGATACTATCGCTTAACCGTGCTGCAGAAGATGCGGCTAAAGGCGCTAAACCCGTATTTGTTGCCGCCATTAAGCAAATGACCATACAGGATGTTACCAACATACTTTTGGGTAACCAGGATGCCGCAACACAATACTTTAAACGCACCACGTCCCTGCAGCTGGCTGCCAACTTTAAGCCTATTATACAAGCAAGCCTTAACAAGGTAGGCGCCACCAAATACTATGGCGATGCCGCTACTGCTTATAACAAGGTTCCGTTTGTAACTAAATTAAACCCCGATATAAGCGATTACGTGATGCAAAAGGCTATTGATGGTTTATTTGTTGAGGTAGCAAAAGAAGAGCTTAATATTCGCTCAAACCTATCGGCACGTACTACACCGCTGTTGCAAAAGGTATTTGGGTATTACGATAAGAATAAAAGATAAAATCGTTCCCGCATAAACCGGAGAAATCGGCGGGGTTTATTTGATCAAAAATTCCAGCTGTAGTATTTTTTCCTCGGGCTTACCATTTTTATTCCCAACCCATTTAGGGCCGTCGGCTATCAGGCTTACGGCCTTTTTATTTGCCGCAGGGCTTAGCCCTTTAACCACGGTAATATTACTTACAGCGCCTGTTGGGCTCACGGTAAATTTAATTTCTACCACGCCGGGCTTTTCACCAGCCGGTAAATAGCTTTGTTGCGCAAGATATAACTGGTACATTACCCAGCCTTTTTGAGGGTGAGCTAAATTGCTTACAGCACCTGCCGAATTTGAATAACCAAGGCCCGGCGCATCATTTACAGTGTTTACGTTCGCTTTCATCGCTACCGTATTAGACAGGCCATTGCCCACACTTAATCTTTTAGATTCAAACCCTGAGTAAGATACTTCAACGGTTTCCTTTTCTGCGGTGGCAGGCAGCTTATATACACCTTTAGCATCGGTTTGGGTAACAATAGCAGGTTTACCGTCTACCTTAATGGTAGCGCCAGCCATCGGCGTTCCTTCGGTGTTGGTAACGGTACCCGTAAAATACCCCGGTGGCAGGTTCAGCTTGCTTAGTTCGTACGCGCTGTTATCCGTGCGCTTATCTTTAATGATAGCCACACCCTCCGCCTTACTGACCAGCGGCTGAGACCTCGGCTTCTTTGTAATAGCCACCGTAAGCGGCATCTCTGCGCTATCTTTTTGTTTGGCTATTGCGCTAATTACCATTTCATCCAAAGGAGTGTTTTCGGCATTAGTCGCAGAAGCGGGTGCCGTGGCTATCCCGGCAAGTGCCGGCGGTTCTTCCGCGTCGTCAAGTGTTGAGGGCACCTTTTTGAGTACATCAACTTGCTTGTTTGCTACAGCTGGTGCATACCTATTTCCTAAGCCAGAAGATATCACCGTTTTTTTCTGTGGTTGTAATGCGGCCATGCTGCTTGCCTCAGTTTCCGTTGTAACAGGGGCATTAGCAACAGTATCTGCATTAATCTTTGGCAATTCGGTTACCTGCGCCGTTTGCATAGGTTTAGCCGGATCGTTACCTCCTTTGTAGAGCAAGCCAACTACTATCATAAAACCTACAACACCTGCAGCTATAGATATGGTTGTCCACGGGATAATGCGGCGCTCTTTTTTATTTACCCTTGCTTTTAGCTGCCCGGCCAACAGATCAAGGTTTGCCTGCTGGTTGCCGCTATTCTGGTAGCCCTCCAGCGCGTCCATCAAAAACGGATCGTGCTGAGCCTCACGTTCCAGCCGGTGCATAGCTTTGGCGTCAAGCTCCCCGTTAAGGTACTTCTGTATCTGCAATATGTTGGCCCTCTGCTTATCCACCGTGTTTCTCCAGGCAAAGCTTTAAATTGCGTTTGCCGTTTTGTATATAGCTCTTTACTTCGTTTAAGGTGTAACCGGTTAGTTCTGCAATTTCTTTATAGCACTTCTCATCTAAATAAAACAAACGCACGCTTTGTTTTTGCGCGGGTATCAATTTATTCATGCAGCGCTCTAATGCCTGCAAAGCTTCCTCCTTATTACTATCATTATCATCAGGATGCAAAACCGGGCTAAATTCCATAAACTCATCCATCCCAACGGTAGGTAATTTTTTATCTGCCCGCAATTGCATCAAACAATGGTTACGGCTAAGCACGTACAGCCAGCTCCTAAACTGTTTTACCTCGTGCTGTTTTACCTTTGCCACCAGCTCTTCAAATATCCCCATCACCGCATCGCGGGCAAGTTCTTCATCCTTCAGGTACTTCAGGCAAACACCAAAAACCAAGGGCATATGCCTTTCATACAGCTTCCCCAGTACGCTTATATCGGCGTTTAGGCGATAGCTGTTAACCAGCTCTTCATCTGCGGTATCATCGGGCCTAACTGGTTTTCTGAAGAAGTTCATTAAAGCCACAAAATAAGTTTTTTTTTATGGTTTATGGAAATTTGCTTTCGGCTGCATTCTACCTACAAAAATTTAACATTATGAAAAACTTTGTATTACTCGTCTTAATAATGGCCATCGGCCTCAGCGGATTTCGCACAAACGACACCCGCACTATCACCGGAACGGTAATTTCAATTGACGATAACCTACCCATTCCGGGAGCTACCGTAAAGGTAAAAGGCACCACAATTGGCACCCAAACCACTACTATCGGTAAATTTTCGTTAAAGGTTCCCTAGTCGGCGACAACCTTGGTGGTGAGTTTCCCGGGATATACCACGCAGGAAGTAGCGATCGGCCAAAGCGATACGATCAACATATTAATGAAATCATCCTTTGTGCCGAATGTTACCGTGCTGAATTTATCCGCCTGATAGAAAGTGCAAGGTTATTGGCCAAGACAGCGATGGTGAAAAGATGAGGTGGAGGAATAGGCTTCTACCTACCGAATAAGGCGGCTATATCCGCTTGGGGTGGAAATATGATTTAAGCGATAGTTAATAGCTATCTCTTTTTTTTATTCCTTTTTTTGCCTCATTTACAACCACAGGGTGTAAACACCCTGCTTACAGGGTTGATTATAAGCAATTTAAACAATAATAACACCCCTCAAAATAGGGCTAATCTATTGCCAAATATTATTTTATCCATTTGCAATTTTACATGCCAGTTTAAATTATTATAATCAATAAGAAAGCATCTAACTATTGATTAACACACCAAACTATCCTTTTAATAGTGTCGGCTATGCAGAAAAACGACAATAAATACCAAAGTATGCAATGCGACAGGTGAAAAGCATATAGAGTAGCCGACCCTTTTACAATTATCTATCCATGTCACAACAAAATAAAAACTTATCTGCAGCGCAGCTTGCCGCTATCGATCTGATGATAGCTCACATGCAGGAAAACGGCCAAACACAATTAGGCGGCTTTTGGGAGGCTATCGTAAACGCCACACAAAACGCGGCAGGTTCTGCCTGGGTAGGGCCGCTTACCGGGATAGGGAATTTGGACGATGCCGCTGTAGTTGCTGCCCCGGCAGCCGCAATGATGGCAACCACAGGGGCAGCAGGCCAATCCACATCAATAACCGAAGATGTAGCAGCCCTGGTAAGCGAATTGAATGAAGGTGGTTTGCAGCCCCGGCTTACGTTGGAAAACCTGGTTAAAATAAGGAACCAGTTTACCAAATAATTTCTTCCAGGTCGGGAAGCGCTGAAAACCGACGCTAAACAATAAAGTAGGCAATGCGGCAGACGAAAAGCATATAGAGTAGTCGAACCTTTTATAAAAACATTATCAAATGTCACAAAACCAAAACCTATCAGCAGCGCAGCTTGCCGCTATTGATTTGATGATCGCGCACATGCAGGAAAAAGGAGAAACCCAATTAGGTGGTTTTTGGGATTCCATTACCGACGGCATACAGGCAGCAGCCAGCGCCGTAGGGGCAGCAGCCTCTGTTATTGCAGCAACAGCCGCTACCGCAGCCAATGCCGCCGCTAATGCAGTAACCGTGGCAGCCAATGCTGTTGCAGATGCAGTTCCCGCAGCTGTAGAAGCTGTTGCAGAAGCCGCCCCGGCTGTTGCAGAAGCAATAGTTGAGGCTGCCCCGGTAGTGGCCGAAGTCGCCGCCGCCGCCCTGGCAGCACATTCCACCTCTGAAGACGTAGCCGCGTTAGTTAATACTCTCAACAAAAATGGCCTGCAGTCGCATTTATCGTTAGAGAATCTTATTAAGATAAGGAACCAATATTCTAAATAAGCTTATGCAATATTTAGTCATAACAACACTTGCTATATTTACTATAGCAAGTGTTTTCTTCCAGGTAAAACGCCTGCAAAGAAGATTAAGTCGGTTTGATAAACTGGGCATCCTGCCCAACTATTCGTTTTTTGCGCCTAAACCGCTCATGAACGATTTTAGGGTAGTGTACAAAACCATAGCCGAAACCGATGGCGAATGGACGGAGATCCCGATGTACAAGCCCTTTCGGTTTATGCGCCTGTGCTGGAACCCTTTTAAATACTACAACAAGGGGATGATAGATACCTGCAATTTTTTGGTGAGCGAGTTTAACGCGCTCGAAAACAAGAAATTCATACAGGTGTCGGCGCATTACTTAAACATACTCATCACTATTTCGGCATGCCTTAATAAAGGTAGCGGGGATCCGCAGAAGATCCGTTTTGCTATTATAAGTTCAGAGGGGGCAGAGACCCTGAAGATCAAGAACGTAGTATTTGCATCATACCATCAAATTATTTAACCATGAACCATCTTACCGTACCTGTTGCCTATCAAATAAGCATTGCTATTATACTGGTATCCGCGTTTATCTCAGCTACCGAGCTATTAAGCATCCCAAAATTGTACCTCAATTTTGGGATGCCTTCAACCGCCATAAAAAACAAACGAAGGACCTGGATCACCATCCACGCGATGCAGGCAAGCCTGGCCTTTTTAACCTGTATAGCATTTTTTAATGCGCCAGATATTTACTTTAAAGTTTTGTTTACAGCGTTAACGGCAGTTACCTTGTACTCGTACCGTAAAAGGCAGGCAGGCAAGGATGGGTCTGACCAAATGCGGATGCTGGCGCTATTATCTTACAGCGTTTGTTTTTTACTGAAGAACGAGCAGGGGCAGCTCCTATCGGTATTTTTTACCGGCGGGCAGGCGCTCATTTCTTACTCCACATCCGGAATAGTAAAGTTAATGTCGCCACATTGGCGGGGTGGTAATGTATTGGCAGGGGTTTTAAGCACTTACTCTTACGGAGTGCCCAAAGTGTCCAGCTTTTTAAGCGCCCACCCGCTCTTAGAAAAAGGTATGTGCTACTCGGCAATAGTTACTATGCTCGCCGTGCCGGTAACCTTTTTACTGCCGTACCATGCTCCTTTATTTATCGCCTTGTTCTGTATATTATGCTTCCACGTTTCTACGGCTATATTAATGGGGTTGAACGATTTTTTGTTCACGTTCCCGCTGGCGTACCCGGGCATTATTTTATTGCATGGGGTGATATTTGGTATTTAGAGGATTAAAAGCCGCTAAATGCTTTCAGGTATTTATCTATGTAAGCCTGTTGGGATTTTGCTTTATACTGCATAATAAACCGCGGATGCTCCAGCGCGACGATCTCTTTAAAAAAGCCGTGCTCGTTATTTACCTTTTTCAAAAACTTTTCGTTTTGCCCGGTGCCGAAGCAAAAGCAGGTATCGGTATAACAACCCAGCGCTATTTGCTTTTTGATGTTGTCGATGATAAAGGGCGTTACAATGGCGCTAAGCTCCTTGCTATCGTAATAATTATAGTTCTTTTCCCTGCCCTTGTTATCCATAATGGTAAAGCCAAGCGGGCAAAGCGAGTTGATATAAATATCTCTGTAGAACGCCTCCGGGCCACCGTAAGCGCGGATCACTTCGTAAACATATACAGAGGAGGGCTCGTGCATCATCCTCCCCTCGTAAGGGATATGACACTCGCTTATCAACCGTTTTGGATCGGTAAAGGGTACACCCGTTACGCCGCCGCCAAATCTGCCGGGATTGATGCCGAGGATAAGGTGGCGTTTATTTTCGTCGCTGTAAAATTTGCGGTAAAACTCTGAAGAGCTGCCCATGGCCAATTCTTCCTCTTTGTACGGATTCATGATCCGGATCCCGGAGGGCAATGGAGGCCCGGTATACTCCAGTTCCTGGTTAAATTGGATAACCTTTTCGGCGAATGTCATTTGTATTATTTCGTTGATGGATCCTGGCCGAAAACCCTGCTCAGCATCTCATACAATTCCGGGTGTTTGGTTTGAAATTGATCAGGTTTAGAAAAGAAATATTCTGATACCACGGCAAAGAATTCGGCCTCGTTGGTAGCGGCATAGATATCAATGTCCGACCGGCCCTTATTTATTTTAAAGATCTCCTGGTGCATCATTTTCACCCAGGGCTCCACGTATTCATTCCCCAGAAATCCTTCGGGGATGCCATCCGTCGCGCCGTCAGCTTTATCAAGCAGGTGCACAAACTCATGGATGCCGGTGTTTTCCTTACCCGAATTTTTGGAGAAGCCTTTGGTGAGCGCCGCGCGAGACAGGATCATCTGCCCGTTCATATAACCGCTGCCTACCATGCCCATAATACTGCGCCCCTCTCCTTCGTTTCCTTCAAATTCAAAGTCTTTATTGAAAGTATCGGGGTACAAAAGCACGTTGGTGATGTTGCGGTAGGTCCAGTCTTTAAAACCGAAGATGGGGATCACCGCGCTGGCAGCTACCATAATGCGGTCGGTATCGGTCAATTCCAGGCCGACACCTTCGATGCGGACATCGTCCAAAAAAGTTTGAATACGTTGTTCAAAAATAGTCTTGTCGGCCTCTGTAAGGTTATTGTAGTAGTGGATATGCTCGGTTAGAAGCGGCTTAAGCAAAAGCGGAGTTGTTTTGACAGCAGGTTCCTTTTTACCTTTATTTATTAAAAGTATGATTACGATAAGGATAATAAAAGTTATTATCATAGGGTATTTGTTGATGATGCTGGTAAGATAACGTTTTTTAGTTATCATGCGGAACGACAGTAAGCATCAAATCGCTGGCATGCAAAACGGCGAAGCATAGTTCGTGATTAGATCCTTCGCTGTCGCTCAAGATGACAAACTGTTTAGAATCTCCTCAAAACAAAAAGAGCGACAGGTAAAACCCATCGCTCTTCGTCTTTTATCTTTTGTCCTCTCGTCCTTCGTCCGAAAAAATTATATCATCATCCTTACCGGTTCTTCCAGCATTGATTTTAGTGTTTGCAGGAATGCGGCTGCTGATGCGCCATCAACCACGCGGTGATCTGCGCTTAGCGTAACCTTCATTACGTTACCCGGTACTACCGCGCCATTCTTAACAACAGGAACCGCTTGTATACCGCTTACCGCAAGGATACACGCGTTTGGTGTGTTAATAATGGCGGTAAACTCGTCTACACCAAACATACCAAGGTTTGATATGGTGAAGGTAGAGCCTTCCATTTCAGCAGGCTGCAGTTTTTTTCCTTTGGCTTTACCGGCAAACTCTTTCACCTCTTGCGAGATATGGCTAAGCGATTTACCATCGGCAAATTTAATAACCGGTACCAGCAGGCCTTCGTCTACCGCTACGGCTACGCCAATATGTACATGCTCGTTAGTGCGGATCTTATCGCCCAGGAACGATGAATTGATTGCAGGGTGTTGTTTTAAGGCAACCGCGCAGGCTTTCAATACAAAATCGTTAAAGGAGATCTTAACCGGAGCTACATCGTTCATTTTACCACGGGCGATGATCGCCTGGTCCATATCTATCGACATGGTAACGTAGAAGTGCGGCGCGGTGAACAGGCTCTCAGATAATCTGCGGCTGATGGCCTTACGCATTTGCGTAACAGCACGCTCGCTAAATTTCTCTTCGCCTGTAAAGGTTGGCAATACAACAGGTGCTTTTGCTGGTGCAGCAGCCGGAGCTGATGAAGCCGCGGCGGCAGGTGCAGCACTTGCAGCAGCAGGCTGGGCCTGTGGTGCGGCAGCAGCCGATGGTGTAAAGCTTTCTATATCTTTCTTAATAATGCGGCCGCCATCTGCGCTGCCTTTTACATCGTTAAGGTTAATGCCTTTATCTTTTGCAATTTTACGTGCTAAAGGTGATGCCTTTACACGGCTATCATCTTCGGTAGAACCAGTTGCGGTAGCGGGTGGTGCAGCGTCTGAAGTTGCAGCGGGTGCGGCTTCTTCTGCGGCTGGCGCAGCTTCGGCGGCCGGTGCATCGGCACCACCATCCAATAACGGGGTGATATCTGTACCGGCTTTACCTACAATAGCTATAATGCCATTCACAAGGGCAGCTTCGCCTTCTTTAACACCTATATATAACAGTGTACCAGCTTCGTAGCCCACAACTTCCATGGTAGCCTTATCGGTTGCCACATCAGCAAGTGAATCATCTGCCTTTACAGTATCGCCAACTTTAAAGTACCATTTTTCAATAGTGCCTTCGGTCATGGTATCGCTAAGCAATGGCATGCGTATAACGGCAGCCGGGATGCTCGATAGATCGACCTTCGGTTTTGCTTCAACAGGGGCAGCAGGTTTCGCGTCAGCAGTTGCGGTAGCAGGCTTTTCTTCTGGCTTAGCAGCTTCAGGCGCTTTTTCTTCGGCGGCTGGTGCGGCCGGCGCAGATGCTGCTCCGTCTAACAAAGCTTTATAGTCTTCGCCTTCTTTACCTAAAACTGCTATAACAGTATCAACAGGTACAGCGTTGCCCTCTTCCACACCTATGTAAAGCAAGGTGCCGTCCTGGTACGATTCAAAATCCATAGTGGCTTTATCGGTTTCTATCTCGGCTAAAACATCGCCCGATTTCACCTTGTCGCCAACTTTTTTATGCCATTTTGCCAATACCCCTTCGGTCATGGTATCGCTCATTTTGGGCATTTTAACTACTTCAGCCATATACTGTTTGTTGTTAATATTTTAGGTATAATAATTAGTCGCGAATGTAAGGGTAGTCCTGCTGCACGTAAACATCGGTATAAAGTTCCGATGCCTCAGGCCATGGCGACTCTTCGGCAAATTTCACCGATTCATCTACCTGTGCTTTTATTTTAGCTTCAATTTCTTCAAACCATTGGTCGTTAGCATAGCCTTCTTTTTGTATAGCGAGTTTTACCACTTCAATAGGGTCTTTTGCTTTGTAGCTTTCCAACTCTTCTTTGGTGCGGTACTTTTGCGGATCGCTCATCGAGTGGCCTTTGAAACGGTAGGTACGCATTTCCAGGAAGGTTGGCCCTTCGCCGCGGCGCGCGCGTGAGATAGCCTCGTCCATAGCGTTGTGTACTGCAACCGGGTCCATACCATCAACAGGCGATGAGGGGATCCCGTAAGGCAAGCCCAATTTGTAAATATCTGTTTGTATGGTGGTACGCTCTACAGATGTACCCATGGCATAACCATTGTTTTCGCAAACAAAAATTACCGGGAGTTTCCATAGCGCGGCCATATTAAAGGCTTCGGTTAATGCACCCTGGCGTACGGCACCATCGCCCATATAGGCAATGTTAACGTTATCGGTACCTTTATACTTTTCAGCAAAAGCTACACCTGCACCCATAGGGATCTGACCGCCTACAATACCATGCCCGCCATAAAAATGGTTTTCTTTGTCGAACATGTGCATGGAGCCGCCTTTGCCTTTTGAGCAGCCGGTTGCTTTACCATACATCTCGGCCATAATAGCGTTTGGATGTGTACCTTTTGCCAAAGCATGTGCGTGGTCGCGATAGGCAGTGATCATACTGTCTTCGTGGCGCATAACCGACATGGCGCCGGCCAACACTGCTTCCTGCCCAATGTACAGGTGACAAAATCCGCGTATTTTTTGCTGCCCATATAATTGGCCAGTTTTTTCTTCAAACTTACGCATCAGGAGCATGGACTCATACCACATCAGGTAGGTGTCTTTCGTTATTTCGATTGAACTCATTTGTTAAAAACAATTCTAAGAGAATGTGCAAATCTAATTATATCTCGCAAATAACCGAAACCGCAATGAATTTGTTGTAAAGATTTATTTAACATGAATGTAACCTTTTTACGCCAAAAACGCAGATTTCGTCAAAAGCAGAATATCATTTGGACAGTGTGTAATTAATACGCTTTGCCGCAATGCAATATATTGCTTTCCCGCAATAATCTTTTCGCAAGTAGTTTAGTTATGATGGATGACTTTCAAAGCTAAACATGCATCGTGCTGTCTTATTCGACAGATATTCCTTTATTGGGGTTCAATCGGTTACCTGGTTGCCCTTTAGCCGTAGAAATAATGTGGAAAAACGCGGACGTATCTAACCAGGGGCGTCCAACGGTCATAAACATCAACAACAGGCTATTTACAAATCTGCGGAGTTCACGGGCGTTTGTGGTAAAAACTTGTAAATGGCCCTTTATTTTGATAGTCGCGGGAAAAATTAAAAATTGATTTTTTTTCCACATTTTATACTTTTGCCAGGCCAAGAGGGTAAAAAATCTTAGTCATTGAAAATTAACTGTTTAATCGTTTAATAGCTCCATAAATATTTACTTCAACGATAACTTTATTAACATTGGTTAATATTATTTACCGCAACGAACATGAAATTAATTTCATTATTTATTTGGTGGTTTAGAATATTTATATAGATTTGTATTGAACAATAGACACACCGTCTGATTTAATATACATTTGTTGTCCTAATTGCAACAAAAAACGGGATTAAATGAAGAAACTCGCACTTGCTATTGCATTATTTATGAGCGTTTTAGCCGCACAGGCTCAAACAAAAAGTGTTCCAGCTCCATCTGTCGAACCTGACGATCAGGAGTCATTAGCTAAAGATTATCTTTCACAAATTATGGGCGTGGCCTTATCGGCTACCTCAAACATGAAACTTTTCAATTTCGTGCACGATTGGATAGGTACTCCTTACCGTTTCGGCGGCAGCTCAAGAAAAGGAATAGATTGCTCAGCATTTACCAAGCAATTGTATAGCGATGTTTTTAATTTAGCTATCCGCCGCAATTCCCGCGATATCTTCAGCATGGTTAACCCGGTGGGTAAAGATGATCTGAAAGAAGGCGACCTGGTTTTCTTTAAAATACACAGCCGCAGCATTTCGCATGTTGGTATATACTTAGGCAATAATAGGTTCGCGCATGCTTCATCTCGTGGTGTAGCTATCAGCAGCCTTGATGATGCTTATTACAGCCGTTACTTTTACAAAGGGGGCCGCATGTTGGAGTCGTTTAAAAACGAATTGACCAGCAGCAGTGCGGACCAGCCCGGACCAGATAATAATTGATTAAACCTAAATTATTTATAATTCCCCAATCCCTCCATCCTAATATGGAGGGATTTTTTTTGCCATGAAATCAGGTTTAACACTCACTTTGCTTTTTTGCTCAAGTCTCCTGTTTATGGGCTGCAACAATCCCACTGCACACCGGTTTGCCAAAGTGGAACCGATAGCAGAGCCCGTTGCAGTTGATCCCATTGCCGCCCCACCTGCAGACACCGTTATTAACATTGCCGCTGTTGGCGATATGATGCTGGGCACAGCCTATCCAAACAGCAATAATTTACCGCCCGATAGCGGGAAGAATAGCTTTAAATATGCCTTGAAAGACCTGCGCGAAGCCGATATCGCCTTTGGCAACCTGGAAGGTGCACTAATAGATAGCGGCGCCCCTGCTGCCATGAAGCTAAAGTTCCGCAGCAAGCCCTACCTGTTTAAAATGCCCGAGCATTATGGCGGGATTTTTAAAGATGCGGGCTTTGATATTTTAAGCGTGGCCAATAATCACAGCAACGATTTTGGGTTGAAGGGCCGCGTTAATACCGCAAAGATCTTAGATAGTCTGGGCATCCACTATGCAGGATTAAAAACATCGCCAACAAAAGCCTTTACCTTAAATGGGATTAGATACGGGTTTTGCGCGTTCTCGCCTAACAGCCAAACGGTATCTTTACTGGATATTAAAGGAGCGTCGGCTATTATAAAGGAGTTGAAACAGCAAAGCGACGTAGTGATCGTATCGTTCCATGGCGGCGGCGAAGGTGTTGATTTTGAGCACGTACCCTGCGTGCCCGAATCTTACAACGGCGAACGCCGGGGCAACGTAAATGCCTTTGCACACGCGGCTATTGATGCCGGGGCAGATGTTATTTTAGGGAATGGCCCACACGTAAGCCGCGCGATGGAATTATACAAAAACAGGCTGATCGCTTACAGCCTCGGCAATTTTTGCACCTACCGCAGCGTAAGCGTATCGGGCATTTGCGGGCTGGCACCGATGCTTAAATTACGAATCAACAAAAAAGGCCAGTTTTTAAGTGGCCAGATAGTATCCTATAAGCAATCGCACGACAAAGGACTGCTTCGCGACACGCTTAATCGCGCCTCCCGCCGTATCAAAACACTTACCGAAAATGATTTTGAGCAAGCGGGCCTAACCATTTCCGAAACCGGGGTGATCATGCCCACTGCCTTAAATTAAGCTTCGTCCTTAGTGTTGCGTACCAGGCTTATGCCGGTAGTGAAAAATATTATAGAAATAACGCCCACAACTATCATAGTTGTAACCTGCCCGCTTTTGTTGATTACTTCAACGCCGGTCCAGATGAGGCCTATTATGCCAAGTACGGTAAGTACTGCTCCAAAAGTTCTTTTTAAATTCATGATTTTAACAGGTTAAATTGTTGTGTGTAAAAGATGTACAGCTATTAACCAAATTGGTGGTGGTTTGTTTTGGCTACCCGGCTAAAACAGCAACGACCGCCAATGCTTATTGCCATAGTTTTGTGTTAGGGGAAAAGAATGATGCAAATATCAGCCGGAGCCTAATATTGAGCAGGTAAGAAACTATAGCGAAGACCCGGCTGTAGAAAGGCCCGGTTAGAATTAGGTAAAATTATACCAGTCCCTCAAATTTAAACGCAAGCAAATTCGCGTAAAAGATAAACTCCAATTTATCTTAATGGCACCACCGCAAAAAGCCCCATTAATATCAGCAGGATAGAAAGCAGTATTAATGTAAATGTATATCCTTTTAAAGCACTTTGTTTAATATGCTTGATCATGTATGTCGGTTATGTATCTTCCATTACGCGGCAAAATTGCCAAACGCAACAATGCTGATAATATTTTTTTTACCGGATTGTTTGACCGGGGGACTAAAAAATTAAAAAGATTTTATCATTTGTAAGTAATTTGAGATGGCTTTACACAACATTTGGGCAATACATTTCGTTTAAAACAGCATAAGTGCATCCGCACTTATAATTGTGATAAGGTTTAGGTTGAAAGTCCCCGGCAGCGAGTGCACGGGGGCTTTTATTTTTTAAGCCGTTTTGATTGCCGTTTTATTTAGCATCTTCGTTTTTTCAGGATAACCAAAATGAGCGATATAAAGGAGAAGCTGCATGCACTGTGTGTTGCCTATGTAAAAGGCCGCATGCAAGCCGCCGAACAGGCCATAGCCGAAGCACAGCAAGCCGCCAACAACGATACCAAAAGCAGCGCCGGCGACAAATATGAAACCGGGCGCGAAATGGCCCAGCAGGAAACCAACCGCAACCTGGCCCAGTTGAACGAGGCCAACAAACTAATGGTGGCGTTAAACCAGGTAAGTTTTAAGGGCACTGCCTCCATTGCCGATACGGGCAGCCTTGTAACTACCAATAACGGAGACTTTTACATCGCCATAAGTGCCGGCAACCTGCTGCTGGATGGCAAAAACTACTTTGCGGTGTCGCCGGCGTCCCCAATAGGCCTTAAATTAAAGGGTAAAACCGAGGGACAAGAATTTAACTTGAACGGTAAAAGCTACTCCATCAGCTCTGTTTTTTGAAAAAACAGCCATAAATGGCGCTTTTTAGTAAAATAAAGGCAGTAGTTTGATAAATTATTGTACAAGTGATTAATATCTATTCTATATTTGGTGTAAACAATAAAATGACAGGAAGAAAAACTGATCATTACTAAACTAATTTTTTGATGAACATATTCGTAGGAAGCCTTCCTTACTCTTTAGAGGAAGCAGATTTAAAAGAGCTTTTTGAAGCTTATGGTGAAGTAACCACCGTTAAAATTATTATTGACAGAGAATCTGGCCGCAGCAAAGGCTTTGGATTTGTTGAAATGTCTGACGATGAAGCAGCTCAAAAAGCAATTTCTGGCCTAAACGGTTCTGAAGTTAGCGGCCGCTCAATTGCGGTTAGCCAGGCTGAAGACAAAAAACCGGGCGATCGCAGAAGCGGTGGTGGCGGCGGCGGTTACGGCGGTGGCGGTGGTAACCGTGGCGGCGGTGGCGGTGGCTACTCAAGAGACAGCAGAGGTGGCGGTAGCGGCGGTGGCGGCGGCTACTCAAAAGATAGCAGAGGCGGCGGCGGCGGCGGTAGCCGTTGGTAATTCTTTAAATACGTTAGCAAAGCGCTGTTTCAACCAGCGCTTTGCTAACGTATTTTACTTGCACGCTTTCATACATCTTGGTGGCGTGATTTTTTATGCGCTATGGTCCCGGTTATTTTCCTTTCACAGCAGGATTTTTCGCCGTACGCTATCTCTTTCCTTAAAATTAAACTGGCGCAATAAGGCCGTCCTTTCCGCAATTTCGTTTTTAAGTATGAAAACGATATGCGCCATAGTGCTCATCTTATTTACAGCTTTACGGT
The DNA here is from genome assembly GCF_039925265.1 of Mucilaginibacter sp. GTDB lineage: Bacteria > Bacteroidota > Bacteroidia > Sphingobacteriales > Sphingobacteriaceae > Mucilaginibacter. Next base: position 28,136 of record NZ_JBDSZG010000012.1, on the reverse strand, counting down.
CATCCCCAATAAACCGGTCGCCCAGGTAGGTATTAAACGTTCTGCAGGCACCTGGTACTCGCCACTCTCTACCCTATTTGATAAAGGCAACCGGGAAAGCCTATTCCGATGTTTTAACGAAGTGTAAAAAAGAGGATCTCGCCGACGATTACTCCTACGTAGTAGTCGGCTACCCAGATCATAAATTCCTTTTTATTATGAGCCGGAAGTCATCCATCAGCAAAAAAACACACGACGAACTGGTTGCCAGATGCAAAGCTATGGGCTACCCGGTAGAAAAACTGGTGTCGCAAAAACACGGCGGCGTTTAATCTGTTGCTTATCTCAAAACCAATTAACTAAATTACTTGCATAAAACGCGTTGCGGGTAAAACCTTTAATTAGGGGCTTTGATACTTTTTATTATTTTTGTCAAAAATCTTAAACAATGAGCGAACTCATTAAAAAACAAGTAACTGATGCAAAAGCTTTAATGGATAAAGCAATTGCACACGCAGATAGCGAATTAACCAAAATACGCGCAGGAAAGGCAAACCCAAGCATGCTGGATGATATCAGTATTGACTATTATGGCACAGCTACCCCGCTTAGCCAGGTAGGCAGCGTAAATACGCCCGATGCGCGCACCATTATAGTGCAGCCATGGGAGAAAAACCTGCTGCCACTGATAGAGAAAGCCATTAAAGAAGCCAATCTGGGCGTTAACCCGCAAAATGATGGCATCATCATCCGTATCAACGTACCACCACTTACCGAAGAGCGCCGCCGCGATCTGGTTAAAAAAGCGAAAGGTGAAGCTGAAACCGGTAAAGTTGCCGTGCGTAACATTCGTAAGGATGCTAACGAGAAAATTAAAAAATTAAAAACCGAAGGCGTATCTGAAGATGAGATAAAAGTTGGCGAAGCCGAAGTGCAGAAACTAACGGATGCCTACATTATTAAAGTAGATCAGCTATCAGAAGCTAAGGAAAAAGATATTATGACGGTTTAAGTTTGCTTAAACTGCTTGGAGAAGGGAATGGCCGTAAAGGTGTTCCCTTTTTTATTGACACGGATTTCACGAACAGAAGCTAATGTCACGAATTTAGTGCCTGGCTTAACATTCGTAAATTCAATACAATCCAGAAAAATACGGCAGCTTACTTAACGGCATTGTCAAATTAAAGGGAATGAGCTTCTTAGCCGTTCCCTTTTTTTAGTTTTGTATTAATGAACATACTCTTATCCTACTTAAAAAATTACCGCGGAATTGTAATTATTGCACTTCTGCTTGCCGGCATCAACATCGGTTTCTCCTTACTCGATCCTTACATCAGTGGCCGTATACTTGATAAAGTTATTGGTGGCCGTGCTCATTATACTTACCACGGCTATTTAATGGCTGCCTTAACGTTTGTGGGTGCGGCTATTGGCGTGGCCATGGTATCGCGTATAGCCAAAAACTTCCAGGATTATTATACCAGCATTATTACCCAAAAAGTGGGTGCTAAAATGTATGCCGATGGTTTAAGGCATTCGTTGGAATTGCCCTACCAGGTTTTTGAAGACCAGCGCAGCGGCGAAACACTGGGCATTTTGCAAAAGGTACGCTTAGATTGTGAAAAGTTTATCACCTCGTTCATCAGCATTTTGTTTGTTAGCCTTACCGGTATGTTGTTTGTTATCTTCTACTCGTTGAGCATCAGCTACAAAGTAACACTGGTTTATTTAGCAGCTATCCCTATCATCGCCTTTGTAAGTATGGTATTGAGCCGTAAAATAAAGGTGATCCAGAAAAAAATAGTGGGCGAAACTACCGCACTCGCCGGTTCCACAACCGAATCGTTAAGGAACATCGAACTGGTAAAAAGCCTTGGGCTGGCGAAACAGGAAATAGAACGCCTGAATAATACTACCTACAAAATCCTCGACCTGGAATTGAAAAAGGTAAAATATGTACGAAGCATGAGTTTTGTACAGGGCACTACCGTTAACCTGGTACGCAGCAGTATGGTGGTGGTGTTATTGATCCTGATATTCGAGACCACCATCACTCCCGGGCAATACCTAAGCTTGCTATTTTACTCGTTCTTCCTGTTTAATCCCCTACAGGAACTTGGTAACGTTATATTAAGCTGGCGCGAAGCAGAGGTATCCTTAGCCAATTTTAAAGGCATTTTAAGTGTGCCTATCGACAAGAAACCAGAGAAGCCTGTACTGCTCGAAAAAATAGCAACACTTACTTTCGACGATGTTAGCTTTAAGCACCTAACCGCTAATCGTAACGCGCTAAACCATATTAGTTTCGAAACTACGGCCGGGCAAACCATCGCCTTTGTGGGGCCATCCGGCTCTGGCAAGAGTACTTTGGTGAAATTACTGGTAGGCTTATACCAGCCGTTTGCAGGTGAGGTATCATACAACAATATCCTGAGCAAGGATATTGATCTGGACCAGCTGCGCGAGAAGATCGGTTTTGTAACACAGGATACGCAGCTATTCTCCGGTACTATCCGCGAGAACTTACTCTTTGTACGCCCAGAGGCTACGGATGAAGATTGTATGAACGTCTTGCAGCGCGCGGCCTGCCAAACCTTACTGGCCCGTGCCGATAAAGGGCTGGATACGGTGATTGGTGAAGGTGGTGTAAAGGTTTCCGGTGGCGAAAAACAACGCCTATCTATTGCGCGTGCTTTACTGCGCAGGCCAGATATATTAGTATTTGATGAGGCTACTTCCTCATTAGATTCTATCACCGAAGAAGAGATCACCGATACCATCCGCGATGTGTCCGTGCTGAACGATCATATCACTATCCTGATAGCGCACCGCCTATCCACCATTATGCATGCCGACAGGATCTTCGTGCTGGAGAAAGGCCATATTATTGAAGAAGGAAGGCATCACGATCTGATAGACCAAAAGGGCCTATACTACGCCATGTGGAGGCAACAAATAGGTGAGAAGTTTACGGTAGAAGTGTAAAATTGGGAGTTACTAAACCCTAACCGTCATGCCGAATTTATTTCGGCAACCCATTTGCAAAGTGTAGGCATACAAGGCGGTTATGCATAGTGGCTACTTGCCGTGTGGGATGTTGAAACAAGTAACATGACGTGTGGTAGTAAACAAAAGAGGCAGAATCATTCCGCCTCTTTTGTTACTCTTTATTTTACCAGCGTTCCAATCGGTTCGCCCTGGGCAATTTTCATAAAGTTGCCTTCTTTGTTCATATCGAATACGATGATAGGTAGTTTATTTTCCTGGCAAAGGGTGATGGCGGTCATATCCATAACGTTTAAGCCTTTATCATATACTTCCTGGAAGGAGATCTCGTCGTAACGGGTTGCGGTTGGGTCTTTCTCCGGGTCGGCAGTATAAATACCATCTACACGGGTTCCTTTTAAAACCACATCGGCCTTTATTTCAATAGCGCGAAGGGATGCAGCAGTGTCCGTAGTAAAATATGGGTTACCTGTACCGGCACCAAAAATCACAATCTTACCGCACTCCAAATGGTGCATAGCACGGCGGCGGATATATGGTTCGCAGATCTGTTCCATTTTTATAGCCGACTGCAGGCGGGTTTCTACACCAACACTTTCCAATGCATTTTGCAAAGCCATACAGTTTATAACGGTTGCAAGCATCCCCATATAATCTGCCTGGGCGCGTTCCATGCCGCTTTTCTCGGCACTTAGTCCGCGGAAGATGTTACCACCGCCAACTACAACTGCTATCTCTATACCTTTTTCTTTTACAGCTTTGATGTCTTGCGCGTATTGCAAAACCTGGTTGTTATCAATACCATACTGTCTTTGCCCCATCAGGGATTCGCCGCTAAGCTTCAGGAGAACTCTTTTGTATTTCATTTGGTGGGATGATTTGTCAAAAATAGATAATTAATGGTATTGTTAAAATTTTATATAGTCTCTGTTAAGAAATCACCTTTCAGGATGGTTTCTTTAACTCCGTAATTGCTGTCGAACACAATAAGGTCGGCATAAAAACCCGCCGCAACCTGGCCGTTTTTATTTGCCTTTGCTAATTCTGCCGGGTATTTTGAAGCCATATTAATAGCCTCTGCAAGCGCTATCCCGCAATTCTCCACGCAATTCTGCGCCGCCTTCAACATCGTCAGGCTCGATCCGGAGAGTGTACCATCGGGCATTACATACTTATTGCCTACCAGTTGGTGCTGGTAAGCACCTTCGTTAGCTGCCGTAACGGCATCGGTTATCAGGAATAATTTATCGCCCAGTTCCCGTTTGGCAAGGCGTATCATCGGCCAATCCACATGGTTGCCATCGGCTACGATGCTGGTGTATGGTTTTTCCTCGAATATCGCCGGGATATAACCAGGCTCACGGTGGTGCATTTGGGGCATGGCGTTAAATAAATGCGTAACCGCCGGGATGGGTTTGTTTAAGAAAGCTTTCCCCTGCTCATAAGTGGCATTGCTGTGGCCGGATGAGATGATGATACCCTGCTCGTGCAGGTAATCTATTACTTCCTGATCTTGTAGTTCCGGTGCTATGGTGATCATCTTTATCACGCCGTCCGCTTCTTCCACCCAACTTTTTATTTCGGCAAGCGTTGCCTTCTTAATATACTTTTCGGGATGCGCGCCTTTTTTTGCCGGGTTTAAATAGGGCCCCTCCAGGTGCAGTCCCCAGAAATTGCCGCGTGCCTCTACTCTGAAAGCTTTGGCTGATGCTATCCCCTGCTCCACAATTTCGTTAGTATTGGTAGCAATGGTAGCAAAGAAACCAATGGTGCCCTGGCTGAGCAAGTCATCTTCCATACGCTTTAAGGCGGCCACTTCCGGCGTGCCGGCGAATAGTTTACCGCCGCTACCGTATATCTGTAGGTCGATAAGTCCCGGCGCAAGGTAAGCGCCTTGCATGTCTTTCTTTTTTGCTTCTTCGGGAATGGCAAATACATCAATAACATTGATGATCTTATCGCCGGAAATTAAAACTGCTTTACCATCGGTGATGGTACCGTTAGAGACGAGCTTAAGATTATGAAGTGCTGTTATCATAAACCTTTCTGTTTTAGTGCGTCATTGCTTCGTACCACGCAATGCCGTGTTGAGAGCACAATATCGCAAAAAAAATCCCCCTCGTTAATAAACGAGGGGGATAATAAATTTAAGCTCCTAAAGCTATCCGCTTAAAGGCGGTAACAGTGAGGCCCTTATCAATGCTATCTAAAAACTGGCTTACGTTTTTCGAAGAGTCTTTTACAAACTCCTGGTTTAGTAAGGTTGAGTCTTTGTAGAATTTATTCAATTTACCGGCAGCGATTTTTTCAACCATTGCTTCTGGTTTACCTTCTGCACGGATAACGTCTTTTGCAATTTCCAATTCGCGTTCGATAACTGATGCATCAACACCATCTTTATCAATAGCAACCGGGTTCATTGCAGCAATTTGCATTGCAACGTCTTTACCTGCTTCATCAGCACCTTCAACGTTTTTGCTTAAGCCAACCAATACCCCTAAACGGAAGTTACCGTGGATGTAAGCAACAACTTTTTCAGCATCAATAACTTCGTATTTAGATACGCCGATCTTTTCGCCAATTTTACCTGTTTTATCAATGATAGCATCACCAATTTTAACACGGCTGTTGTCAACGTCAATTTCTAAAGCGTAAAGCTCTTCGATGCTTGCAGGGTTTCCTTCAACAGCAGCGTTAGCAATCTGGTTAGCGAAAGCTACGAACTCAGCGTTCTTAGCAACGAAATCAGTTTCGCAGTTAAGGGTGATCACAACACCACGTTTGAAATCTTCTGAAGTACGTGCAATAACAACACCTTCGTTAGATTCGCGGTCCTGGCGGCTTGCAGCCACTTTAGCACCTTTTTTTCTTAAAAAATCAATAGCAGCTTCAAAATCACCGTTAGTTTCAGTTAAAGCTTTTTTGCAATCCATCATGCCTGCACCGGTTTGCTGGCGCAGTTTGTTTACATCAGATGCAGATATTTGTACTGTAGACATATTCTTAAGTTTTGAATTATAAGTTTTGAGTTTTGAGTTAACCTATGTTAAACTCTCACTTGCCTGTTAAAGTTATGGGTTGTAAACTGTAGTTATAAACACTTATAACCCACAACTTACAACCCAACACTTAATTTAAATTATTCTTCTGTTGAATCAGCAGCAGGTGCTTCGGTTTCAGCAGCTTCAGCTGTAACGTCTGCAGTCCTTCTTCTTTTGCCACCATCAGTTGCTGCAGAACGATCTGCTACTTCCGGTGCATCAGCTTTTGCTTTAGCAGCAGCTGCTTCTTTTTCAGTTTCATCTTCTTTATCGCGTTTGCGCTCTTCTAAACCTTCTTCGATAGCTTTGATGATAATACCGGTGATCAATGAAATTGATTTGGTAGCATCGTCATTCGCCGGGATAGGGAAATCGATGTTAGAAGGATCAGAGTTGGTATCAACCATCGCGAAAGTCGGGATGTTTAATTTCAATGCCTCAGAAACAGCGATGTGCTCTTTCTTAACATCGATAAGGAACAATGCTGCCGGTAAACGGTTAAGATCCGAGATACCACCTAACAAAGTTTCTAATTTGATACGCTCACGTTGTATCATCAGTCTTTCTTTTTTAGAAAGGTTGCTGTAAGTACCGTCTTTTGTCAATTTATCGATGTTTGACATCTTTTTGATCGACTTACGTACGGTAGCAAAGTTGGTTAACATACCACCCAACCAACGTTCGGTGATGAAAGGCATGTTTACCATTTTAGCATGCTCGGCAACGATATCCTTAGCTTGTTTCTTGGTAGCTACGAATAATACCTTGCGGCCTGATTTTACAATTTGTTTTATAGCTGCAGCAGCTTCTTCAACCTTTGATAAGGTTTTATTTAAATCGATAATGTGGATACCGTTGCGCTCCATAAAAATGTACTGTGACATTTTTGGGTCCCATTTGCGGGTAAGGTGGCCAAAGTGTACACCTGCATCCAGTAAATCCTGATATGTTGTTCTTGCCATTGTTGTTGTCCTCCTAAAATTTTAGCGTTTACTGAATTGGAATTTCTTACGTGCTTTCTTACGGCCTGGTTTCTTACGCTCAACCATACGGTCATCACGTGTCATTAAACCTTTAGCGCGTAACGACGGTTTTTTCTCCGGATCCAGTTCAACAATAGCTTTCGCAATAGCTAAACGAACGGCTTCTGCCTGTCCTTTTACACCACCACCCGCTACGTTTACTTTTACATCAAATTTACCAGCCGAGCCAGAAACTTCTGTGCTTTGCATAACGATGTATTGTAAAGGTAAGGTAGGGAAGTACTCTTTGTAATCTTTACCGTTTACGGTAATAGCACCTGCACCATCAGTTAAATAGATGCGGGCAACTGCTGTTTTTCTTCTGCCTGAAGTGTTAGTTGTTGGCATTTTTCTTTTCTCCTTTTAATTAAATGGTTGTTGGATTTTGAGCTTGGTGAGGGTGCTCTGCGCCTGCGTAAACATGCAGGTTACCGTAAATAGCACGGCCTAAACGATTTTTAGGCAACATACCGCGTACGGCTTTTTCAATCACACGCTCAGGATGCTTCGCCATTAACTCTTTTGGAGAAATGAAACGCTGACCACCCGGGTAACCGGTGTAAGAAACATACTGCTTTTCGCTGAATTTGTTTCCGGTCAGTTTAACCTTGTCTGCATTAATAACTATTACATTATCTCCGCAGTCTACGTGTGGGGTGAACCCTGGCTTGTGCTTACCTCTGATCATCATTGCGATCTTAGTACACAAGCGCCCCAAAATCTCATTGTTAGCATCAACAACAACCCATTCTTTATTAACGGTTTTCTTGTTGGCTGAGACAGTTTTGTAACTTAACGTATTCACTTGCTTTAAATTAAATTTATTAAACGTATTCTATACCCCGTAATTACGGGACTGCAAAGATACGCTTAAAAGTTTAATTCACAAATGGTATTTGCTTTTTATTGAGAGGGTTATTGTGTTAATTATGAACGTGGGTTGTAAGTGCTGTTACCGAATTATAATTCCTATAATTGCACAATGATTTCCTCAGTAGTAGCGGGCTTAGATGGCCCGGATGGCCCTTTTCTTAAAAAGTGGTTTTACGGATTCCGCCATTGCTATTCTGCGATGGCTATATGGGCAGCAATCAGGGTTAACACAACTTAACACAATTTCACTTTTTATTTTTTAAATGCCTCATAACCAATATATTATAAAAAAGCAGGGTTAACATATTTTCTTGCAAATTTAATGATAATTAGGGCTACATAAATTATCATTAAATCTTCGTTACTCCCTTCGCCGCCTTATATATCGCCTTCGCCCAAAATACACCTAAGGCAATGGCACCCTTTTTATTGGGGTGCAAATAAAATATCCCCTGCCTACCCGGCTCCGCCTGGAAATCGCTTTGATAGTTCTTTTCAAAGTATTTGAATGCTTTGGTATCGCCTACGAAGACATGCTTGGGCTGATTGGCTGAGTAGTCCGCTGCAAGTTTATCTATTACAGGTATATAGGTTTGCAAACGGGTTAACCCCTCCTGCAAATAGGTAGCGCCGTTTTGAGTGTTAGGGCTATACCAAACAGGGTGCTGGTAAATCACTACAGCATTGGGGAAATGTTTTAATAAGGTATCGGTTATCGCTTTTAAGTTGGTTCTGTAATCCTCAATGGAAACAGGTGCGCCATGTGTGCCTTTAACCGCGCTATCATTAGTGCCTATTTTTATAGAGAAGATGAGCAGCGCATTCTCCGGCTTAAACGCCTTCGCCGCTTGCTCTACCGCAATAAATGCCGGCGTGCCGGGCAAAAAATCAAGTGTGGTATAGCCGCTATGCCCCTGGTTGCTAAAGTTGACCGCACCAATGCCTTTTTGCTTTTGCAGCCATGCCGAAGCAATTACCGGCGGGGCTTGCTTGGCGGGGCTATCTAAACCGGCACCAAAGGTAATGCTGTTGCCGATGTAGACGATGTTGAGATTACGGCTTTGGGCGGAAGCCCGTTTAGATATTAAACAACTAAAGGCGATCAATATATATACAATTATTATTTTCATGCCTGTCGCTTCTCCACCCTATCGTAAAACCCGCCAAAAGAATTCATCTTCACAGCCTCTTCGTTAAAGAAATCACCGGGGAAGCCTAATTCTATTTTACTGGCATCATCCAGTTTTTGGATCTGTTCGGCGCTTAGTTTTACATCGACTGTTTTCAGGTTATCTTTTAGCTGATCTACTTTGGTAGCGCCAACTATGGGGATGCATTGGAACCCTTTGCTCATGGTCCATTGCAGGGCCACGTGGCTTTCGGATACGCCGAGTTCTTCCGCAACTTCCATCACTACACGGGTTATCTTTTCGGCACGCTCATTCAGGCGGTTGCTTCCGGGTTTTATGCGGCCCTTGTCGCCTTTAAGATATTTACCGGTTAAGGCACCGCCTGCTAAAGGTGCCCATGGCGTAACCGTCATGCCGAAGTGTTTGGCCATGGGGATCAGCTCGCGTTCTGCGGTGCGGGCAAGCAGGCTGTATTCTACCTGCAGGGCTATGAACTGGCTCCAGCCCATCAGTTCGGCAAGGGTATTGCCTTTTGCAACTACCCAGGCGGGCGTATCGCTGATGGCGGCATAGGTTACCTTCCCTTGCTTTATCAGGTCGTCCATTGCGCGGAGCACTTCATCTATGGGTGTGATATCGTCCCATATATGTAGATATAGTACATCCATAAAATCTGTCTTTAAGCGCTTAAGACTTTCTTCCACGCTGCGCATCATATTTTTGCGATTATTACCGCTGGCGTTGGGGTTGGTGATGTTATCCTTTAAGCTGTATTTTGTGGCGAGCACAAAATAATCGCGGTCGTGGTTGCTGATGTAATCGCCGATGATCTTTTCGCTGGTGCCCAGTTTGTACATATTGGCGGTATCTAAAAAGTTGCCGCCCTGGTTAGCATAGGCGTCCATAATTTCGAAACTGGTGGCAGCATCCGCTCCCCAGCCGGCTTCGGTGCCAAAACCCATGGTACCCAGGCAAAGTTCGGACACCTTAAGGCCCGAGCGGCCCAATAATTTATATTTCATAGCGGTAGTTTTATGATGAACGATTAAAGCAAAACTCCTGTTTTGGCGGCTTAAATAAAAGCGCCGCGTAAACAATAAGTACAGGCGATTGTAAATATATCAAATACCAATATTATGAAGATCATCACACTGCATAAACCTGTAAACCCCGACGAACTTTTCAGGCATATCAACGAACGCCTGAACCCCATTTTTCAAAAGCAAAGGCAAAGCGATATTTCGTTTTCCACAGCCAACACCCCAAGGGGTATCGACATCACCCAGCCAGACCTGTACGATGGTGTGCTATTCAATATTGTAGTTCAGGATGATCAGCTTTTGATAACCCGCAATGAGCATTACGTGGATGATGTAAACTCGATAACCGTGGAATCCATCCTCAACAGCTTATTCGACGACCTATCAAACGGCTTAGGTACCGACCTTGTGTTGGAAGGATAAAGCCACCCGCCTATATCCGGATATTTATTTTTAGCTTTAACATAAAAAAGCGCCGATGCGGATAAAATACCTTTTGCCGATACTGTTATTATGCGCTTCGGTTACTGCGCGTGCCCAAAACGTTGCGCCTGCGGCTGGTGAGCCTATCGTCATCAACGAGGATACGCTGTTTAAAGTTTATGCCGGGCAGGGGATGTTTAACCCGAAGGAACGTGCAGAAGTTATTACCCACCGCATCAACAGCCTGCTTAACCGCATTGATTTTAACCCCGATTCGCTCACAGTAAAAAACGACACCTCCATATCGGTAATCTTTTACAAATCGCAAATGATACTGGCGCTGAACGACCAGGATGCCGCCTTTACCGAACTTAACCGCCCGCAATTAGCTGCCAGCTACCTAAGTACCCTAAAGAAAAAACTGGGGAACGTTTTTGAAAATAACAGCATTAAGCAAATTGTAATAAACATACTGGAGGCGGTTGCCGTAATTGTACTGCTGATATGTTTTATATGGGCGGTTAACCGTGCCTTCCGCTGGCTTAAGTTGAAGATTATAAAAGCCTGGGAGAGCCGGCTGGATAAACTGGCCGCCAAAGGCGCGCCGGTGGGTTACGCCAATCGTATTTTCCCGCTGATAAATAACCTGCTGAGAATAACACGGTTTGTGATCATCATTCTGTTGGTTTACCTGGCTCTGCCCGTATTGTTCTTTATTTTCCCGGCATCAAAGCCCATGGCCACGCTATTGCTGGGCTACGTATTAACCCCGCTGAAAAGCATCGCCCTGGCATTTTTACATTATATCCCCAATATGCTCACCATTGCGGTGATATATATTGTTACCCACTACATTATAAAACTGGTAAAATTCATAGCCAAAGAAATTGAGCAGGGTGCGTTTGCCGTAGATGGCTTTTACCCTGAATGGGCCATGCCTACCTACAATATTATTAAAGTGCTGCTTTATGCCTTTATGTTTGTGGTGGTATTCCCCTACCTGCCGGGATCCGATTCTAAAATATTCCAGGGAGTTACGGTGTTTTTAGGGGTGTTGTTTTCGTTTGGTTCATCGTCGGCCATATCAAACATGGTATCAGGTATTGTGCTTACTTACATGCGTCCCTTTAAACTGGGCGACCGTGTAAAAATTGGCGAGATCACCGGCGATGTTATCGAAAAGAACCTGTTGGTTACCCGGATCCGCACCATTAAAAACGAGGATATTACCATCCCTAATGCCTCTGTACTGGGCGGGCACACGGTAAACTACACGTCCACCGCTAAAACCTTAGGGCTGATATTAAACACTACCATCACCATAGGCTACGATGCACCGTGGGAGCAAATACAAAACCTGATGATCAGTGCCGCCAGATCCACCGAAGGTATATTGCCGGAACCAAGCCCCTTTGTGCTGCAAACCGCCCTGAACGATTTTAACGTGAGCTACCAGGTAAACGCCTATACCGATCAGCCCAATAAAATGGCGGTGATATACTCGCGGCTGCACCAAAACATACAGGATAAGTTTAACGAGGCAGGCGTAGAAATTATGTCGCCGCATTACAGCGCCCTGCGCGATGGTAACCACATCCAGATCCCTAACGATTATGTGGATAAGGATTATAAAACACCGGGATTTAAAGTCGACAGATCTGAATAGCCTCAAAACAAGAAAGCCTCCTAACGTTAGTCGGGAGGCTTTCCTGTGTATATTGTTCAAGCGATGTTATCCGTTTATCCAGCTGAATTTGTATTCGAGCATGGGGTTTTTCATACGCTCGGCTACACGCAATAAGCGGGCAGGCAGGTTCATGATGTAATCACGTGCTTTTTCGCCGTTTTCCTCTAAACCTGTTGCGCTTTCAATGTGCCAGTCTTCTATCAGTTCTTTCAGGATGTCTACGTAATCCAGGGCGGTATAAATACCCAGGCGTTCTGCGGCATCGGTAAAGTGGCCAAATGTTTGGCCTATTTTTAAGCCAACTTCGCGCAGAAAGTGGGCCGGCATTACAATTTTCTTACGCATCATGTCCTCAAAGGCCAGCATAGCCTCGTTGGGGTCTACTTCAAAAATTTTCTCAATAAAGTATTTGTATGCTTTAGCGTGGCGGGCTTCGTCACCGGCAATAACACCGCACATTTTTGAGAGTAATGCATCACCATCTTTTTTTGCCTGCGATGCCACCCTGCGGTGAGATACGTTTGTAGCCAGCTCCTGGAAAGAGGTGTAAATAAAGTTGCGGTATGGGTCGTGGCCGGTACCAATATCAAAGCCATCGGCTATCAGGTATTGGGTGCTTACTTCCATCATACGCATATTTACGCGTCCACTCAGGTAAAGGTATTTGTTCAGCAGGTCGCCGTGGCGGTTTTCCTCGGCAGTCCAGTGGCGGGTCCATTTCATCCAGCCGCCTTCTTCATTGTCGGATACGCCTTCTACCATGGTTAACCACGATTCGTAGGTTGGCAAAGCTTCCTCAGTGATAGTATCACCAATAAGTACCGCTATCAGGTCGTACGATAAGCCTTTAGCGCTTTCCTGCAATTCCTTTATCTCGCTGAAAAAAGTAGACCGGGATGCATCAGGCAAAAAATCTGACGGCTGCCAAATAGTATCGATAGGTTTAAGGTATTCGAACATCTTCTCGAGCATATGGGGCTCGATATGTGACATTACCTCCTTACGTTTTTCTTCGAAAAAATGCATAGTACAGTATTAGCTTACAAAGTTAATCAATTAAATTACATTATTGTTTTGCCTGTTTATAATCAATCGCCTCTTTCATACCGTCTGACAAATTCTTTACCGACGGCGGACCGTTAAATATCGAAAAATTGCTGTTGTAATCCCAATGAATTCCAGGGATATCTAAATTTTTTAATGCCTGGCGTACCGCTTTAATATACCTGATCCTGCTATCCTCATCGGTATACTTTCGGTAAACCCCGTATTCGCCGCAAATAATGGGTACATAATACTTGTTGCTCCAGTTCTTTACTATCTGTAATTTATCTTTTATCGATTGCTGGTTGCCATCAACCCTGTATTGAAAATAATTGTTCTCGCCCCAGGTACCAATTACGTTGGGGTTCATGGGCGGGAAATTCTTCACGTCATAGGGGAACGGAATCCCCGTAGTGGCCACCTGGTCGCCCACCCAATCGGCACCCTGGTGGGTAAATAAAAAAGGCTCGTAAAAATGGAAAGTATAAATAATGTTCTCATCGGCTAATCTTTCCATCCGGCTCAGTTCGTAAATGCTGTTATAGTTTGATGCGCCTACTATCAGCGTGCGCTTGGCATCAACTTTGCGTATAGCAGTAACGATATTATATGCGGCATCTTTCCACACTTTGGGGTTTATGGGTGGCGGTTCATTATATATTTCAAAAAAAAGCAGGTTGGGGCTCTCTTTTTTATACCTTTTGGTTAATAACAACCACGAGTTAATCACCTTTGGGGTCTCGGTTAAATAATTATTATCATTTATTTTACCGTAGTGGTAATCTATGATCAACTTTATATCGTATACCTTACATTGTTTCAAAACTTCATCAATGTGAGTAAATACTTTCTCAATCGGAATTTTCGTAGTTTCGAAGTGCTCAAAGGCCACAGGAAGGCGGATGCTTGTAATTTTAAGTTTTTTAATTAACTCATAGTCGCTTTTTTTGATTGGGTTTATACTTAAAACGCCCTTGTTCCACCATTGCTCCAGCCATGAAATGCTCACTGCATTGTTTAGGCTTTTTGCTCGTTTAAAAGCCAGTAACCTTTCGTTTGAGGGAATTGGTTTACTTTTTGCACTAAGGCACTGCATCATTATAATCAAAGTTATAAATAACGCCCTTACCGGTAGTTTTAGACTATATCGTTTAAGAGTTGTATTTTTCAAAGTATTTAATCGTGTTACTATTAACTGATCTGAAATCTTATTATAATTTAACAAATAATGTTTGTTCAAATATCAAAAGAGGAATATAAAAGGGAAATATTAAAAAAGGCCTGGTACCAAACTAATAATATTATTTGGTCTATTGTGTTTATATACCCTATCCTTTTTACCATCGTCGATTTCGTATATTCAAATGATATATGGCTGCAATTTGCTATTGTACGCATCATTACGGTACTTATCATATTAGGGCTCTACAATTTCTTCCAAACCAAAAAGTACAATTACCGGTCGTTATTGCACCTTTGTTTTTTCTTCCTTTCTCTTACCTCTGCCATACTTTGCAATATTGTAAAGTTAGAGGCACAGCTTATATATTTCCTCACCTACTCTGCCATCCTGCTATTTTTTAACCTGCAGGTATTTTGGGAACCGATAAACTCCGTAATCCAAACCCTGATGGCGATTTTATTGCTTGCCATTTTTTACAACCTGCTTAGCGAGTACCCGCTGGACCTGGTTGTGAGCACCGGCGGCAACTTCTTTTTTGTAATCGCGTTTATTTCCTGCTTAATACCAAACGCGCGATATAAAGTTATAGCGCGCGAGGTACGGTCGCAAATTCTGATCGAAAAATCTAACGACCAGCTGAAAGACCAAAACCGCGACATTAACGAGAAGAACAATATTATAGATAGCCAATACGAGCAGCTGCGCAAACTGGACGACCAGAAGAACAGCTTTATTAACATTGCCGGGCACGATCTGAAGAACCTCATTGGCCAGATCATCATGAGCAATAACATGCTTAAAGAAGAGGATTATCGCCTCAGTTCCGATCAAAAGGAAATGAGTAGCTACATTTCAGAATCGGCCGAGAAGATGCAGTACATGCTGAACAAGCTGATGGACGTGAAAGAGATAGAATCGCCTGAGATGAAATTCAACATGGAGATCTTTGATATTAACGCCGAGGTACTGCATGTATTTAAAGGCCTGCAGGAAACAGCCCAGATGAAGAACATCCACCTGGTTGATAATATTCTGAAACTGCCGCTGAATGTGAAGTTGGATAGGGTGTTTGCGGGGCAGGTGTTCCAAAACCTACTCTCGAATGCTATAAAGTTTTCGCAAACAAACAACAACATAAAAATTGTTACCAGTTTGCAGCGCCAGAAATTTGTTTTTGAGATCATAGACGAGGGCGTTGCCATTGGCCAGCAAGAGCTTGATATGATGTTTAACAAGCTTAAAACACTTAACGATGCATCTGCAAGTATTGAGAGCCGCCTTGGGCTGGGCTTATCTATAGCCAAGCTGATGACCAAGGAGCTTGGCGGCGAGATGATGTACCGCAGTGATGATAACGGCAACTATTTTAGAGTAGAATTTTACGTAATAAACTAATACTAACAACCTGATGAAGAGATTATTAACCTTATTGGCTTTTATAATTCTAAGCACAACATCTTTTGCGCAGACTATTGTGTCGTTCAAAGCGATGGGCCATGACGATGACGAAACCGTTTATGGTATGAGCGGGGCCACTTCGTTCTATTTCAAGATTCCCCCGCAGTACGAAATAGTTGGCAGCAAACTGGTAATATATTTTGAGCCGTCGCAGGCCCTTATCAGGGATAGATCCTATGTAAATTTATTCATCGGGTCAAAACCGGTTTACAGTGCACGTTTAACAAAAGATTCTATCCAAAAAATATCCGTAAACCTTACCAGGGCCGATATATCGCCGGATAATTATCTAAAAATAGCCGTCAAAACCCTTTTAACCATTACAGATGACCAATGTAAGGATTTGGATAATCCCGCCATGTGGTTGAAAATAAAAAACTACTCGTACCTGTCGCTGATAAAAAGTAACAAGAACTTTTTTAACAATATCAACATCAGCAATTGCTTCGACAGTAAGAAAGCTATCGTATATCCATCAAACCCAACCCTGCACGATTTGAAGGCGGTTGCATGGGCTTACTCCAGGTTAAAGAAAACGCAACAGAAAAACATCAGCGTTTACGAGGTTAACAAGCTGCCCGATACCGTGCGTAACTATATTATGGTAGGCAACATATCGTCGTTGCCGGCAAATAAGCGCCCTTTGGTGAAAGTTACCCCGCAAAACAACCAGGGTTTATTTTACCTGCACAAAGCAATTAGCACAGTAACAGATACCATAACACGTATGGTTGATGTGAAAGGGCGTCTGATACCGGTAAAATCTGTTTCACAAGAAGTAGTACCTACCGAAATATTATTTGTAACAGGCGGCGATGATACCGGTTATGAAAAAACCATCACTGCGCTGGGTAATATGAACATCTTAAACTCAACCTTTGGTGATTACCTGCTGGTGAATAAAGCTCAAAACCAGTTCTTTAAAACTGTCGATGAGAACCGCTCTAAACTATCGTTAAAACAAATTGGCGGCGTTAGCGATTTCCTTTCGGGTATTGGCTCATTAAAAAGCGCCTTCAACTTTAAAAACTCCGATTTTAGCTTTACCCCAAAAGAAGTAGAGATACGCATAGTTGGTAACTACAGCAGCCTTAACCCCGGCGATCGTGGTTTCTTTAACATTTACCTTAACGGTTTATTGTTAAGCAGCGAAAAGCTGGATGCATCTGGCAAGCTAAATACTACCGTTACTATTAACCGTTACCAGCACCATAAATACAACACACTTGAGGCTGAGTTTAGGTTTTACCCTAACAATGGTAACTGTAAAAACAGCTTTACTAACTTCTTTGCCGAGGTTGACGTAGATAAATCTTACCTCGAATCTAAGAACCCCTTCATCACAAGCGACCTGAGCTTCTATCAATATCCCGAAGCTTTTAACAGCGGTACTACCAAAATAGTGGTAACAAAAGAATATGCCAAATACGCTGCCGGCGCCATGGGCGAGATCATATTTGAGCTGAACAACAACATTAATGCAAACAACTTCCCTGAGTTTGTTTACTCGGAAGATGTTCCGCCCTCTGATCTTAAAAAGAACAACATCATAGCACTTTTGAGTAAAGACGATAAGATGTTTAAAGAGTTCCCGGATGCGCCAATCGATTTTAATAAAAACTTCCGCCTTTACCGAACCGACAATAACACTGTGGTTTACCAGCTATCGGATACCACCTCAAACGGCTTGGCGCAAATATTTTACGGCCGAAGCAATAACGCCACACTGGTGTTAACCGCTACCGGCAAGCACCTCGCCGAAGCATTTTTATCGGCATCCAAATCAATAACCGAGCAGTTATCTACGTTAAGCAGCAACGTTTGTATCTCTGATGTAAACAACAATAAATACCTGTTCAACATTAACAAAAGCAGCGACAACCTGGAGTACATAGATACCAAAAGCGCGCTTACACGGTTTTGGGATAGCTACAACCTGTACATACTGCTGGCTATATTGGTGCTGATATTGTTATCATTCCTTTACATACGCTCTAAAGTTCAAAAATCACAGGAGTTATTTAATGATTAATGTACCTGGTGCATATTCATTTACTAACCTATTAATTTTTTCATAGCGATGTCGATTCCTGAGTTATTGATCAATGATGGGTTTATTACTGCGACTGATCGTGGGAAGATTGACAGTTATTCAAGCGAAAGTGGCTTATCTTTTATCAAGATAGCCCTTACGCTTGGCTATATATCCCGCAAAAACTACGAGCGATCTTTAAACAACGCCGGTATTGACTTTGCCCAGATAAGGGAAATGGAATACGACCAGGCTGTTTTAGATAAAATAGATCTCGCGTTTGCCAACGAGCGCCTTGCCCTGCCATTGCGTATAGAAAACGGGAAGGTAGTAACGGTAATGGCCAACCCGGATGATGAACTATTTAAAGATTTTATACGGTTCACTTATGATATGGAGCCCCATATCATCATCGCGTCGGACCTTGATATTATATGGCTCAGCAATAAATTAATTGGTGAAAAATACCTTAAATCATCCGTTTTTGAACTGATGAAGCGCGATCCGGATAGTTCGGCGGTGGTTACCTTTTCATCGGCACAGCTGGTTTTTATCTTTGTGCTGATAGCGCTTGTGGCCGTAGGGATGGTATTGAGTTTTAAGAATACGTCCATCATCATCAACGTTATCATCAGTTCGTTTTTCTTGGTGGCAATCATCTTCAAACTGTTTCTGGCACTGGTTGGGTCG
This sequence comes from Mucilaginibacter sp., assembly GCF_039925265.1. GTDB lineage: Bacteria > Bacteroidota > Bacteroidia > Sphingobacteriales > Sphingobacteriaceae > Mucilaginibacter. Next base: position 9,528 of record NZ_JBDSZG010000012.1, on the reverse strand, counting down.
AGGTTTGAGTTGCACCAGGCGGTTACCAAAGAGGAGCTTAAGCTGGTATTTGATGACGAGCTACCCATATACACCATCCTGCTACCGGTATACAAGGAAGATAAACTGATCAAAAAGCTCATCTGGAACTTACAGGCTATTGATTATCCGCGCCACAAGCTGGATGTTAAGCTGCTGATAGAGGAAGACGACGATAAAACCCTTAACGCGGTACGTAACCTCGATTTCCCGGCTATATTTGAGGTGATCGTAGTACCTTACCACATGCCTAAAACCAAGCCTAAGGCTTGTAACTACGGCCTGCACTTTGCCCGTGGTAAATACCTTACCATTTACGATGCAGAGGATATCCCCGATACCGATCAGCTGAAGAAAGTAGTATCGCTATTTGGCAAACTACCGTCAGAATACATTTGCATACAAAGTGCCCTTAACTACTTCAACCGTAACGAGAACTTTCTTACCCGTATGTTTACCCTCGAGTACTCGTACTGGTTTGATTATATGCTGCCCGGGCTGGATACCCTGGATATCCCTATCCCGCTTGGTGGTACCAGTAACCACTTTAAACTACAGGAACTGGTTGACCTTGGTGCCTGGGATCCCTTTAACGTTACCGAGGATGCCGACCTTGGCGTGCGCGCTTATGCAAAGGGGCACAAAATTGCCATCATCAACTCCACCACTTACGAGGAGGCCAACAACGAACCCTTCAACTGGATCCGTCAGCGCAGCCGCTGGATAAAGGGCTACATGCAAACCTATCTGGTACACATGCGCGACCCTGCTGCACTCATAAAAAAGATAGGCTGGAAAGGTTTCCTGGGCTTTAACTTCTTTATAGGTGCCACACCCATTATATTTTTGGTGTACCCGCTGCTGTTAACCTTTTTCATCTGCTATATCGTATTCGATCTGTCATCTATCCGTACCCTGTTTCCGGATTGGGTGCTCTTCATGTCTATCTTTAACCTCATGGTGGGTAACATCCTCATGATATACATAAACATGATGGCTGTATTTAAAAGGCGCTACTACGAGTTAATATTATTTGCCATAGCCAACCCTATTTACTGGCTAATGCACAGCATATCGGCTTATAAGGGGCTTTACCAGTTAATTACCAATCCGTTCTACTGGGAAAAAACCAACCACGGCCTAAGTAAAGTTAATAACCCAACAAACGTTGTTAAATAAATGAGAATCAGCAGGTCGCTATATTTAATCTTCCTCACGGTTATATTGATCATATATTACCTGGTGGCTGCCATATATCTTAACAATTTGGGGTACTACAACCATGAGTCGTTATTCTACATCGAAAAAACACGCATAGTGTTCGATGGCGTAGGCGCGCGTTTAAAGGTAATGGGCCTAACATCACCCATGATCCCCTTCATGGCTACCTTCTTTTTCACCTCCATCAGCTATACGCTTGCACCGGCACTCGCGTCGGCCATTGGTACGGGCATGTTGTTCCATGTAATTGCAGGCACCCTTATCAAACGCCGCGACGATGACTTTTTTATGTACCTGCTGCTGGCTATCTTCCTGTTTCACCCCGGCATATTGTATACGGCGGCCTCCGGCAAAAGCACGTACCTCGTACTCATCTTCTTTTTCCTGTTCTTCCTCAACCTGCTCAAATTCTATCGAAGCAATACTACCTTCCACGTATCTATTGCCAGTATATGTTTGGTAACACTCATCTTTTGCGATTATAAGTTTGTATGGCTTACGCTGTTCTTTTTACCGCTGGTGCTTACCATCACCATCCACAGCTTAAACCTTGGCGAGCAGGAGAGTATCTTCCGCCTGTTCCTCAGCTTCAACAGCCCGTCGCTGAGGCGTAAACTGGTGAACAAAACCTTCGCGCTGTACATTATTTTGTTTGCTTTGCCGCTGGTTGCAGTGCTTTGCTACAAGCTGCTGAACCTTACCCACGCAAGCGACCTCAACTACTTTAGCGAAAGCCCCTACGCCACCTGGAACGTGCTGATAGATAAGCTCAGCTTCGACCAGCAAACCACCAACAACATCTACCAGATCCCCGAGATCAGTCTGCTGCTATCGGCCCGGGTGCTACTGTTCTGCCCCATGATACTGATAGCCATCTACCTGTTCAGGGAGAGCACCTACCAGATCCTCACCCTGCTTACACCTTTCGCGTTCATCGAGTTTTTACACCTTAAGTACGATAAGGTTTACCTCGCCTACCAATACTACCTCATCTTTATAGTGCTGGCGTTTCTGTGCGTAATGTTTAAATCGCAAACCGTAAAAAATCAGAAGTCGTTCCGCATCCTGCTCGTTCTATCGGTAATAGTGCAGCTGTACTCCGGTTGGTATTTCCTCAAAACATCGCCCATTGCCGAAGACCGCAACTTCCTGAGCGTACTTACCAAACGTACCGAAGACAAAACCCAGGCCGATAATGCCGACGTAGCCGGATACCTTAACAGCCTGCCCGATGATGCCCATATATTAATGGACGATGCCACCGCTTACGGCGTGGTAGCGTTTGTAGAACCGCAGAAGATAAAATCGCTCACAATGCCTTACCAGGATAACTTCCTGAGCGGGGTAGAATCGCCCGATAAAGCTGCCGACTACATTGTAATCGCCACCGCCAAAAACCTCGTAACCGGCTACACCCAACTCAACGACCGCTACCTCGTGAGCATTAAACGCACCCTGCCGCAGCTCATCTTTAAAAAAGTATACGAAACCGAAAACTGGATAGTATACCGGGTAGTGAAGTAGGGGTTGATTTCGGAGTTCGGATGTTCGATTTCGGATTTATTGTTTTAATTGGTGCTCCAGAGGGCTACGCAGTTTCGGATTTATCACCCCGTCATGCTGAACTTGTTTCAGCACCCCACAGGACAGGTATAGGCCATGCATATCTACGTGTCAGTCTGAGCCTGTCGAAGACCTTACCACCATGCATTTCTTTCTTGTCTCTTGATTCTTACCTCTTGATTCTATTTTCAAAGAAGGTGCTGTTGTAGTGCTTCGCCGCGGTTCCGCCCCGCTTTCTGTACAAGACGCCGGTGGAAGCGGCTTTTCCGCCAATCGGGTTTAGGGGGGAACGATGGTAAAGAGAGCAGTTTTAAACTGGGTGGTGGATTGACCGTAGTACCTTTTATTTTCTGTGTGCTTTATATGCTACCAGATGTAGGCAGTAATAGATTCTATTTGATTGAAAAAGAAAAAGTTGCTTATTTTTAAGACATAACTATTTGAATAGTAGTTATCCAAATAAAAGGATATTTTTGTTTTTTTTAATAGTGATAATAAACCTAAAAGAATTCCCAGTAACAAGGTATCAAGGAAGCAAAAGAAAAATGATTTCTTGGATTTTCGACGTCCTTAACGAATTAGATTTATCGTTTGAAACAGTGCTTGACGGATTTGGGGGTACAGCATCTGTAAGCTACTTATTTAAAAAAATGGGGAAAAATGTAACTTATAATGATAGCTTGAAATTTAACTATTTAATTGGCAAAACACTAATTGAAAATAATGACGTAAGGTTATATCCAAATGAACTGGAGACTCTCGTAAATTTTAATTCTATTTCTAATATCGTTGAAAAGAATTTCCAGGGAATTTATTACACCGACAACGAGAATAAATGGATTGACAACGTTGCAGAAAATATTAACAATAGGTTTGGGGCCGGTTCGCCCTCATTCGACGAATATAAGTACGCGATGTCTTTTTACGCATTATTCCAAGCTTGTTTGATAAAACGCCCATTCAATCTTTTCCATAGGAAAAATTTAAACCTTAGATTAAATGATGTAAAGAGAAATTTTGGGAATAAAACCAGCTGGGAAAAACCATTTGACGAGTTGTTTAAAAAATTTATTGAAGAAGCAAATACAACTGCATTTGATAATCAAAAAAAATGTTTATCGTTGAATTTGTCGGTTTTTGATTTGAATTCAGATGGTTACGATTTAGTTTATTTTGATCCGCCATATTTTGTAAAAAAAGATGACCATGAAACATCCGACTATTTTAAATGCTACCATTTTTTAGAAGGACTAGCCAATTATAATAATTGGGAACGAATGATTAATTATGAAACAATTAATCGGCGTTTAATTTATCAATTGCCTGAACCATCCCTGAATCGACACAACATAAGTGAAAAACTTGAAGAATTACTTTATAAATTTAGAAAATCGACAATAATACTTTCATATAAAGAAGGCGGGATACCGTCCATTGATTATATTATTGAAATACTTAACAAACTTGGAAAAAAAGTAATCTCAAAAAGCATTCATTATAAATATGCCCTTAATCATCAAAATGGTGACGCACAAAAGAATCGAGAAGTCTTAATAATAGGTATTTGAATTAAGAAAAAATATGTTGATTTTCAATAAAAAGTTTGACGTAAACGTCTTTAAACTTGTCATTTTAACTGCAATAATTGTCGCACTAATCTTGTTTTTTATTTTTTTTAATGCCACGGAAAACAGTAAAACGGCGAGTATATTTTCAGGTTTACTAACGGGTGTTATAGTTGCCATAATGCAACTTTTTCTTAGTTGGTATGAATTCAAAAAAATGGAAAAATTTGAATCCATGAAAATAATTGATATCAGGCCCGATAGAGATAAAAGGGAATTTTATGCTAATCTCATTGTTAACTCAACGAAAAGAATTTATATAATGGGGGTTACCGCTGATCGATTTCTTAATGATTTTGCTGACATAGATAACACTTTAAGTGAAAGAAAAGTCTTGTTTGCAGCGTTGACGAGAGATGTGGAGGTTAGGATATTACTACCGGACAAAGAATTTTTGCAGAAGGAAAGGCAACAACAACATTTTGAAAATATAAAAACAAGTTTCGCAGCCATTAGGGATTCACATCAAAATTTTGAAAATAGATATTTTCAACACACACCTTCACATAGTATATTCGTCATCGATGACAAGTGTATCTTAGGTCCAGTGTTTCCAGAAATTAATAGTAAAGATACTCCAGCTATATATTTTGAAGACACAAGTCCTTACGCAGTAAAATACCTAGAATACTTTGAAAGTGAGTGGAGTAAGAGTAGTTAAAATAAAAACATTTGCCCGGTTGCATATTGCACTAATTGCGATGAGCAAAAAAGGTTATAGAGTTAATGGGGGCTTTGGCTTCTCGATTGATTATCCAGCACTTAATATTGAAATTAAAAATTCCGACGAATTTATATTTAAAGACAATCGGGAAATGTCAACTAGTCAACAAGAGATTGACCGACACAAAAACAAAATTGAATTCATCAAAAAAAAATATGGTATAGAAAGAAACCTTGCTATATCCGTATCTGGCAGCCTTCAGTCACATTCAGGCTTTGGCTCGGGGACTGCTATACGACTCGCCATTATCGAAGGTCTCTTCCTTTTAAATGATATTAGCGTTAACAACGACCAATTAACAAGCTATTCGGGAAGAGGAGGAACATCGGGTATTGGCGTTCGGACATATTTTGAAGGAGGATATGTTTTCGACGTGGGGAAAAAAAACAAAAAAGAACATCTTTTGCCATCCAGTTCTTTAGAAAACAACCCAAAACAGTCTCTAATAATTGCCCAGGGAAAAATGCCCAATTGGAACTTTGGAATTTGTATTCCAAATAAAGTTAAAGGCCTCTCAAATATTCAGGAGGTTAATTTCTTTAAAACCAATGCTTTATTATCTAATGAGGAAGTCCATAAAGTTGTATATGAGGTGGTTTTTGGGCTAGTTGCTAGCATAAAAGAGCTTGATAAGGAGACATTTTCTTCAGCTATAAAAAAAATCCAAACTTCTGGCTGGAAAAAAGCGGAAAGGTCCATTTACAAAGGAGAGATAGAATTATACGAACAAATATTATATAACGCTGGTGCAAAATGTGTCGGGATGTCAAGTTTAGGCCCGTGTTTGTTTTTCACGAGTGACGACGTAGTCGATCTTATTGAAAAACTAAGATCCAAAATGCCTAATTGCGAATTATTTGCGTCGTCAAGCAAAAATTCTGGTCGAACTATAATTATTGATAATGCTTGAACTAATTTTTATCACATCCAGTAACGAAAAATTAGAGCATGCACGGCATTTGTGTAGAGATGCTTCAGTATATATATCAAAACAAAAAAACTATGGTATTGGCTACATAGAACCAAGGATTGATGATCGGCATGAATTATTAAAGCAAAGTGTAGAAGATGCTATTGCGAGATTTAAGAAAAGTGTACCCAACCATGATGAAAAGTTCTTTTTTATCGAGGACACGTCAGTTATCATAAGTGCTTTATCGCAAACCAGAGAATATCCTGGTGTTGATATAAAATATTGGATGAGAGAAAATAACTTTTCTTCTATAGACAACATGTTACGGCAGGCTGGAAATGATAGAAGAGTAACGGTAAGATCGGATGTTGTTTTAGCACTTAATAAAACCTTACAAAATAAATTAGGTACAAATTATATTACATTCACAAGTGTTACTTCGGGAACGATTACCAAAAAAGAGTGGAAAATTAAAACCCAACCCTTATACCCTTGGTTAAACGACAAAACTTTTAATAAATGGTTCATTCCCGACGGTAGCAACAAACCATTAAGTCTATTATCTATTAAAAGCGCAGACAAATACGACTTTAGAGCAGAAGCGTTTCAAGAAATGCTACTATTCTTAGAGAAATACAATTACATAAACGCTCAGATAAATTACAAACAACTACAATTATTTGAGCCCTCTGTTTTTCTAATTTCCGGTCCTACTTGTGCTGGCAAGACTACGCTCTCTACCTATTTGTCCGAAAAATACAACTACTATCACATCGAAGCAAGTGATTTTATGTACTTGAGTTATCATGAAAGACACGGAATAAATTCAAACGTAAATATCGGAGATTTCGCAGAGGTCGCTTTAAAAGAAAACCCGTCTATTGTTGTAAATCAAATAATTAGCAATATTACGAAATTTAAAAATATACCGGTAATAGTCACTGGTTTTCGCTCGCCTTTAGAGGTGGAGAATTTCAAAAAAAAATACGCTGGAACCCTAAAAATTAAAGTCATTTACGTCAGCGCAAGTGATAAAACAAGATACAAAAGAAGTTTGGAAAGAAACCGCAATGATGCTCAAAAAACATATGAAAAGTTTAAAGAAAAAGATCACCAGCAGGAAAATATGGGTCTTAGCAAGATTAAGGAAATCTACAAATCTTCTATAATAAGAAACGAAGAACTTATTGAAAGTCTATTTGCAAAATTTGAAAAGAAGTACGAGTATCAATTAAACGAAAACCTATTTAATTTTAAAAAATTACCTATTTTAAAAAATATCAATAGTTTGCAAAATGTTATTATAAGAATACTAAACAGGTCAAACCCTTCAATTTTTTATACGACAACTGAAATAGCCCATTTAATTAGAGATGCCAATTTTGAACGATCAAAAAATAAAAACAATATAAGTCGATATTTTAATCAGAATTTCCATCCTTACTACGATATCCAGAAAAACCTAGATGGAACTGCTTGTTACCAATTATCGCAGACCGGCAAAGCTTATGCAAGGCTCTTAGAGAAATTGATACAAATTGCTAAAAACAATATCGACGCTCCCGTTAAAGAAGTCCTTAACACAATTTAGCAATCGCTGCTGCCGCAAATGTCCACAACTTGGCGCGGGTATGCCGAGCGGGAGCGTGTGCTGATTACCCGTTCATTTTAGGAAGTCACGATTGCTTAATGCCATTCTCCGCGCTACATACACTCGCCAGGATCTGCTTTTATGTAATTAAATTTAGGCTATGCACAGCATGGGTTGCTGCTCGCGATAGCGCAAAGGGACTTAACAACAACTTCTTAAATCGGCCTTAGCTTGTTCGGTCAACACTAAACCTGCTACAGCACAACCTTTAACTTGCTGTCGGTGTTATCACCGCACCGCTTCCCGCCGGCGGCTTCGGCATCAGCTTATTAACCAAACCTACCGAGATGCACAGTTCGATGCCTATCCGGCGCTGGCTGTAGCCTTTACCGGCCAGGTGGGCTACGCGTGTGGCGAGCAGCTCTTTATCCAGAGGGGCGCGGGTGCGCAGGTGCAGGCGTTCGTGGCTGTTGCCTTCAAACTGCATTTGCAAAAAATCATGGTGCTTTATAATGCGGCAAAGGCATACATTATCTTCGCCATACACCTGCGCGGTGCTGCGCTGCTTAATTTGTTTCAAATAACGCAGGTGCTGTTGGGCGCTGCTGGTGCCAATAGCAAGGGCGCTATCGGCCAGGTTAATGAGTATTTTACTGCCGTGCAGTTCGTCGGCCGAGAGTGGCCAGCCGGGGTTGCGCCGTTTGGGTGTATGGGCCAACACCAGGATAGAAAGATTAAAGCGGGTTTTAAGCTCTTTAAGGCGCTTCATCAGGCCCAGCGCCACGGCAGCGTTTTCAGTACCGCCCCGCAGGCAGCTGATGTTATCAATGATGAGCACATTGGCCTTTACCAGTTTAATTTTATACTCAATGCCGGCTATAATTTCATCATCCGTACTGCCATAAGTCCCCATAACGTTGTTACCAATGTTGAACTCCGCGCGGAAAAAGTTATCGTTAAAACTGTCATTACCTTGTGTATGTGTATAGCGCTGGTAAAATTGCAGTGTGGTTAACTCAAAATCGATATAAAGCACTTTGGCGGGCGGGGCCTGCAGGGCAAAGGGCGCAATAGCCTTACCCCGGGCTACGCTATTGCCAATTTGCACCGCCAACACCGATTTGCCCACATTGGTATCGGCAAAAAGGATACAAAGTTCGTTCTGGTGCCAAAACTCCCCGAAAAGCATTTTAGCCCCGGGTTCGCGCTGGCCAAGTTCCATCCAGCGATTGCCCGTAAAAACGGTAAACAGGTGGCGGCCTTCTTCCGGGTCGGGCGGTTGGCGGTATTCCCTGGCCGGTAGCCTGGCCGGTCGCGATTTAAAGCCCCTTACTTCGGCACGGATGCTTTCGATATAATCCGGGCGTTCTGCAGTATGGTTATGGTCCATTGGTGTAACGTGAATTGTGCGGGATATAGTAAAATTGTATTCCGGCACTACTAATCTACCTGGGTCCGCGGCTTATGAGTAAAAGCTCACAATTTTCGGGCAGGCTCCCAACTGCATGGAGGCGAGTTAAGATAGCACCGTTTTTATACCCAAATATACCGGCTCGCCCTAACAAAGTTGGTGACAGGATATTGACACCATGGGTTAATTCGCAATAACTTGATTATGAATGACATGAATATGTTCACGGTGTTCATCTGTGTGTCGTGAACAGTGGAGGGGGTTGATAGCTTATAGATGATAGTTCATAGCAGGGAAGATGAGGAGCAGTTGCAGCTACCATGTACTATGGACCGTTTTAAACGAAGAAACCCCACGTATTGCTACGCGGGGTTCTTGTTAAGGCCTTTCGGCATTAAGATTTGGCACCGACCTACTCTCCCACATTTTACTGCAGTACCATCGGCTCTGGCGGGCTTAACT
>NZ_JBDSZG010000011.1:0-71565 GCF_039925265.1 Mucilaginibacter sp. | reverse complement strand
GGAAAAAACATCCTTTCCCGGTGATCTTTTAGCAACCTCTTATCTTTTGACTGGCCCCTTTTGCAGCGGAATCACTGGTCCCTTTTGTAGCGGAATCACTGGTATACTATGGAGCGGAATATCCAGGGAATCATAGAATGGCTTTTTTTGTTAATTATCATCATATTTGGTTACAAACAATACCAAAAACAGGAATACTGGCTTGACCGGAAAATTGCCGGATTGATCAGACTGATCAAATCAAAGTTATCCTAAAAGATTGCTTTAAGGATCTTAAAAAATAAAATTGTAAATTAACTTATAAGTGAATATCTTTGCATTAGAAGTTTGGGATGATGAAGGAAAAAAGTGTACGTTTTATACGGTACGCTGGGAAGATGCAGCGGACAATGAAACTGACAAGTTCTTTAATAAGTATGATGCTATCCTGGAATTGAAACTGGCTACACAGCAGCTGTTGAGTTTTGTGCTGGATAGCGTAGGTGATGACCACGGGGCGGTTGACGCTTTGTTCAACCGTCCGGAGAATGAGGTTACGGGTTTGCCGAATACCGGCAAGGTAAAAATACAGCAATTGCTATTTGCTTATCCCAACTTTCCGCTCCGTCTTTACGCTTTGAGGGTCAACAACCGTAATGATATCGTGGTACTGTTCAATGGCGGCATAAAATCTGCATGGACAAACCAGGAAAGCAAGGACATCCATTTTAAATGGATAGAAGCCTGCCGGTTTGCAAAACGCATAGAAGAAGCGTTAAGGGATGGTGAAATCATCATAGATGGAGATAACAGGCGGATGCTGTCCGCAGCTAATGACGGAGAAATACTATTATAAATTACAAGCTAATGAGAAGTAAAGTTGCACAAAGGATACAGGATGAAACGCCAGAAGAGGTGCGCATTTTTGTACGGCAGTATACCGATATTGTAGTCAGGATCAATGAACTGCTCCAGGAAAAGGGTTACACACAAAAAGACCTGGCAGTAAAAATGAATAAAAAGCCTTCCGAGATCAATAAGTGGCTGAAAGGGAACCATAACCTGACCCTTAAAACACTGGCTAAACTGGAAGCAGAACTGGGGGCACCGTTGATCTATACATCGCGTGAACTCTCCCACGTTTAATACGGACATTTTTTTATATAAATGATATGATGCAGGAAGTTTTTAATGAACATTACCTTATCGGTAATGACACGTTCAAAGTCGTATTTCTAATCAAAGAAGGAGATAAACTGGATGGCGGCATGATGCCCTATCATGTTTTTGAAATACAAAAGTTACCGGAGAGCCTGAAGTACCTTTTCCATAAAGGAGAAGTTGGATTTGGTGGAAAATACGGTTTGATAAAGGCTGATCCCAAACAGGAGCTCACCTGGTCAGCGCATGTGCATAGGGAACTCATCAATAAAATATCCCATCAGAAGATTCCGTCCAGCTTCTACGAAAAACCCGAATTACAGTCCCGTTTTATAGATTAAGAATTAATTTCAAGAATCCGCGCCGAGACGAGAATTCTTTTTAATCTCGAAAATTTAACTATTTTTATCCCGATGAAAGCTATCGCATTGTTTTTCAGTATCTACATGACCATCCTGGCATTAATGCCAGGATGGGACAGGCAGGATAATGCAGCTTTAACCAATGCGCAAACGACCGTTCAGCGAAATCATTCCTGTAATAACCAGGGCAGCCAGGAAACCTGTTCACCCTTTTGTACATGCTCTTGCTGTTCTACTGTTCGTGCTTTACAATCTACCATTACATTAGTATATAATATGCACCAGGTAACTAATACCTATGCTACATACTGCACTCCTGCTATCCAACAAATGAGCCTTTCTATTTGGCAGCCTCCTCAATTAAGTTAAATCCAATTGCCGTCAGGGCAATTTTTGAACGAACGTAAAATCGTTTGCTGAAATTTTCATGGTTTAACTTTATTATCATTTCATGTTTGAAAAGATCATTTCATTCTCTATAAAGAATAAAGTGGTTGTCGGTATCTTGACCCTGCTACTCGTAGCCTGCGGTATATACTCGGCAGTCACCCTCCCGCTTGATGCGCAGCCTGATATAACCAATAACCAGGTACAGCTCATCACGCAGGCCCCAAGCTTAGGAGCACAAGAAGTCGAACAATTTATTACCGCGCCGATAGAACTGGCGATGGCCAACATTCCCAATATCGTTGAGAAGCGGTCGATTTCCCGTTCCGGTATATCTGTGATCACTCTGGTTTTCAAAGACGAGACAGACATTTATTGGGCGAGACAACAGGTCAGCCAACAATTGAAAGAAGCGGAAAACATTATTCCGCAAGGTTTGGGAGAGCCGACTTTAGCACCGATCACTACGGGCTTAGGTGAAATTTACCAATACGTGATCCATACCAAAAAGGGATACGAAAACAAGTACACCCCCACCGACCTGCGTACTTTACAAGACTGGCTGGTACGCACCCAACTGGCCGGAACGCCCGGTGTAGCCGAAGTTAGCGGCTGGGGTGGTTATGTCAAGCAATACGAGGTCGCGTTGGATAACGACAAGCTGAACGCTTTAGGTATCACCATCCCTGAAATTTTTACCGCGCTGGAAAAAAACAACGAAAACACAGGAGGTTCTTACATCGAGCAGCGAAGCAACGCTTATTTTATCCGTGGCGAAGGCCAGGTAAAATCATTGGACGATATCAAAAAGGTCGTTGTCAAAAATATGGGCGGCAATCCCATACTTATCCGGGATGTCGCAACCGTGCAATTTGGCAGTGCGACCCGCTACGGCGCGGTCACCCGGAATGGTGAGGGTGAAGTAGTTGCCGGGATCACCCTGATGCTGAAAGGCGAAAACTTTAATACGGTTATTAAAAGCGTTAAAGAACGCATGGCGCAAATTAGAAAATCACTGCCCGAAGGCGTAGTTATTGAACCATTTATTGACCGTACCGAACTCGTAGGCCGTGCCATCGGCACGGTGGAGCGCAACCTCATGGAAGGCGCTTTGATCGTGATCTTCATTTTGGTATTATTCTTAGGTAACTGGCGGGCAGGTTTAGTGGTTGCCTCGGTGATACCTTTAGCCATGCTATTCGCTTTCACGATGATGCGACTATTCGGTGTTTCGGGTAACCTCATGAGTTTAGGGGCTATTGACTTCGGTTTGATCGTTGATGGCGCGGTTATTATCGTGGAAAGTGTGATCCATCACCTCACCACCGGTAATTATGCGAAAGAAGGTGTTTTAAAACTATCCAAAGAACAAATGGACGATGAGGTTAAGGATAGTGCAGGTAAGTTGATGAAATCAGCCGCTTTCGGACAGATCATTATCCTGATCGTGTACCTGCCTTTACTATCACTGGTGGGAATTGAAGGGAAAATGTTCAGGCCAATGGCTGAAACGGTAGTCTTCGCAATCATGGGTGCGTTTCTGTTATCGCTTACTTATGTACCAATGGCCAGTGCTTTATTTCTGAATAAAGATACTACTCATAAAAGGAATATTTCCGACCGTCTGATAGACTTTTTGCAACGGGTCTATCATCGGGCATTGGTCAGAATTTTAAAGGTCAAGGTCATTACGGTAGTTATTGTATTTATCCTGTTCGGAGTAGCGATCTGGGCATTTAGCCGCATGGGCGGTGAATTTATCCCTACACTCGAAGAGGGCGATCTGACCGTGGAAATTTCCATGATGCAGGGTACATCGTTATCGGAAGTTGTAAAGACATTCGGCAAAGCAGAAAAAATATTAAAAGATAAATTTCCGGAACTTAAACAGGCTGTTACCCGTATCGGCAGTTCGGAGATACCGACCGACCCGATGCCGATGGAAAAGGGTGATATGATGCTGGCTATGAAACCCAAAGCAGAATGGACATCGGCCAAAAGCAAGGAAGAAATGATCGCAAAAATGGAAGATGCGCTGTCGGTTATTCCGGGCATCAATGTAGAGATCACCCAGCCCATGCAAATGCGTTTCAATGAACTCATGACGGGCATCCGGCAGGATGTGGCCATTAAAATTTATGGCGATGACCTCGACATTCTCGCATCACAAGCGGATCAGATCGCTAAAATCATCAAACCAGTTAAAGGGGTCAGTGAACCTTATGTAGAGAAAGTGAGCGGCTTGCCACAAATAGCGGTTACTTATAACCGGGATAAAATGGCACAGTACGGGCTGAACATTAGCGACCTCAATATGATCCTGCGTACTGCATTTGCAGGAAATGTGGCAGGTGTGGTTTTTGAAGGTGAAAAACGCTTTGATATGGTAGTAAGGTTACAGCGGGACTTAAGGGAAAATATCTCCGGCGTTCAAAACCTGTTGATCCCTTTACCATCGGGCAATAAAGTGCCATTAAGCCAGGTGGCAGATGTTATTTTTAAAGAAGCCCCGGCACAGGTATCCCGCGAAGATGGCAAACGCCGCATCTATGTGGGCTTCAATGTAATTGGGCGGGACATTCAAACCACGGTTGAGGAAATACAACAAAAACTGGATAAGAACCTGAAATTACCGACTGGTTATTATATGACCTACGGCGGGCAGTTTCAGAATTTACAGGCCGCTAAGGCTCGGTTATCCATTGCCGTTCCCGCTGCTTTATTGTTAATCCTTATTTTATTGTATGCTACTTTCCGTTCTGTAAAAGAAAGTCTGCTGATCTTCACCGCAGTTCCATTAGCGGCTATCGGCGGGGTTGCCGCTTTACTGTTAAGGGGTATGCCATTCAGTATCTCAGCGGGCGTTGGCTTTATTGCTTTGTTCGGTGTCGCTGTACTAAACGGCATCGTACTGATCGGCTATTTTAACCAGTTAAAAGATGAAGGAATGGATAATATCTATGAGCGGGTGTTGGAAGGCACGAGAGTAAGGCTTCGCCCGGTTTTAATGACGGCCTCTGTTGCCTCGCTCGGTTTCCTGCCAATGGCATTATCCGCAAGTGCAGGAGCAGAAGTCCAAAGGCCATTAGCCACCGTAGTGATCGGCGGCCTGATAACGGCTACATTCTTAACGCTGTTTGTATTGCCTTGTTTATATATCCTGTTTTCCGGAAAAGAGGCGAAAAAGTCCAAATTACCTAAAGCCTTAATTATCGCATTTTTGGCAGGAGCATTTTCACTGCTTGGAACAAATACAAGTTCGGCGCAAAGCACACCGCCGCTTTCTTTGGATAGTGCAATTGGCGTCGCGGTTCGTAATAACCTGCAATTAAAAGCGACCGGATTGAACACTACAAAAGCACGGGTTTTGCAGAAAACAGCCTTTGACCTGCCGAAATCGGAGATCATGCTGACGCAAGATCCAACCAGCGGGGGCAATATTGATAATGCCATTGGTATCACCCAAAGTTTTGCCTGGCCTGGCTTGTACAGCAATCAAAAAAAATTATTGACCCAACAAACCTTGCTTGCCGAAAGATCAGGTAACATGACCAAAAACGAAGTTATCCGTAATGTTAAAACCGCTTATTATAATTATTTGCAAGGCAAGGAAACGCTTTATATACTGGCTTACCAGGACAGTATTTATAGTAATTTCATCAAAAAGGCAGAGGTGCGTTTTAAAACTGGCGAAACGTCCAATTTGGAACTGATCAACGCACGGAATAAATATCAGGAAGTTCAGGCCTTAAAGATTGCCGCCGAGGCAGACCTACAAACGGCCGCATTAAGCTTGCAGCAATTATTAAATACCAGGGAACCGATCCGGTTAGCAGATAGCAGACTAACTGCCATAACCATTTCAGCCAGTGATACCCTAATGGTTGCCGCAAATCCGCAAGTAATTTTTGACCGCCAGCAAATTACGGTAGCAGATGCGCGTATTAAAGTAGAAAAATCTAAAGCCCTGCCTGATTTCCGTTTAGGTTATAACCAGCAATTATTGATCGGCGCATTCAACCCCGCAGGAATCGACCGTAGTTACTTTCCGGGGACACGGATAGCCGGCATCCAGTTCGGCGTAGGTATTCCACTATTCAGTGGTGGCACCAACCGGGCAAGAGTAAAAAGCGAGCAGATCGAAAGTCAGATCGCACAGACCAATTACCAATATACGCAAACGGTGATCAGGGTTCAATATCAACAAGAACTGGTGCAATACCGGAAATACAAACAGGTGGTAAATTATTATTTAACGGGAGGTTTAAATCAGGCTGATGAACAATTACGTATCGCGCAGGTTTCGTTTAACCTCGGAGAGATCGGCTACATGGAATATGTGACCAATATTTCAGCCGCAGTGCAAAGCAAACTCAATTACCTCGAAATGGTAAGCCGTTTAAACCGATCCGCTATACAATTACAATACTTAAAAGGAGAATAACAGATGAACTATCCAACATATAAAAAGCTATTAACGCCGCTGATCGGTTTATTAGTCCTCAGCACTACATTGCTATCCTGCTCAGGCGGTAATCCGACCAAAGAAAAGGATACAAAAGAAACAGTTAAAGAAGAACCGAAAAAGAACACCAATGGTATTATTGAATTGACCTCTGAACAAATGCAGGCGGTCGGTATCACGGTTGGCCTTATCGAGCAAAAAAACCTGAACGCTGTTGTGAAAGCTAATGGCCAGTTAGCCGTGCCGCCACAAAACATGGCGAATATCAGCATCCTGTCCGGTGGTATTATCCGCAACATCAAAGTTGTCGAAGGCCAGCAAGTACACAAGGGCCAAGTCTTAGCTACCATTGAAAATCAGGAATTGATAAAGATCCAGCAGGATTATTTGGCGGCTAAGAATAATTTTACTTACGTGGAGGCAGAATACCAGCGGCAGACACAGTTACAGGCGGCGGGTGCAGGAACCGGTAAATCATTCCAGTCTGCACAGGCTACTTATAATGCTGAACAAGCCCGGATCAAAGCCTACGAGACACAACTACGCCAGTTAGGTGTTATGGCCGGTCAGATTTCAGGCGGCAACATCGTTTCTTCATTCCCGCTTATTTCTCCCATCGGGGGAACAGTAGGAACGATCAAAGCGACGACCGGCTCATTTGTACAACCAGGTACAGCTGTAATGGAAGTAGTTGACAATTCAAAGATCCATTGTGACCTGATCGTCTTTGAAAAAGATCTGGGTAAAGTAATGCCTGGCCAGCAGGTTAATTTTGAATTAACCAATCAAAACAACCAACAGATCAAAGGCAGGATCAGCGGTATCAATAAATCCTTTGAAAATGAGAGCAAGGGAGTTATCGTACATGCCGTGATCGAAAATCCGGCCAAACATAACCTGATCCCCGGTATGTATGTGACCGCACTGATCAGCGTTGGCACGGAGAACCTTCCGGCTGTACCGCTTGAAGCTGTGATCAGCACGGAAGGCAAGCAGTACATCTACGTGGTTGTCAATGTCAAAGAGGATAAAGGCGAAAAAGGTAAAGAAAACACCCTGCATTTCAAAAAAAGCGAAGTAGGTACCGGGGTTTCGGAATTAGGTTATATCAACATTAAGCCATTGAGCGATTTACCGCCTACTACACAGATCGTAACCAAAGGCGCTTTTTACCTGCAATCTAAAGCGGCAGGCAGTTCCGATGAAGAATAATGCAACTATGAAAGAATTAGAAAGCCATCTGCTCGAAAAAGAGATCAATCCAACCGCTATGCGTTTGGTTGTCCTGGACTACCTCCTCAAACAAAATAACGCGGTCAGTTTGACGGATATGGAATTGGGAATGGAAAAAACAGACCGGGTAACCCTGTACCGGAGCATTAAAACATTTGAGGAACATGGCCTGGTTCACCGTATTGATGACGGGACAGGAATTACCAAGTTTGCCCTTTGCCAGCCAGCGTGTACTATAGACGGGCACCACGACCTGCATGTTCACTTTTATTGCGTGAACTGTGAAGAAACCCATTGCCTGCCAAAAACACAAATACCTGAAGTGAGGTTACCGGCGGGTTATGAAAGACAGGAAACCAGTTTGCTGGTCAAAGGAGTTTGCTCGGAATGCCGAAAATAAATGCACTACGATTGCAGGTGTTACCTGCCTATCTTTGAAGAAGATCGTTATGAGTGAAGAAAAATTTGAAGGGTACGATGATGAATTGAAAGACCTTCGGCCCAAAGTAAAACAAAAGGCGCTCGAACTGGCCTCTGGTTATGTTCATGAGGGCTTGGAAGCAAGCACCGCTGTAAAGAAAGCAATTGCAGAAGCGGAACTTTGGTTTTTAGATTCAGAAGGTTGATCAATTAAACTGCCACATGAAAGACAAAAAAGGAAACAACGAAAAAGAGATAGACGCTCAACAGGATAAGCGTGTAGAGAACAATAAAAGGGACGTTCATATAAACTCGATTAGCGATGCCGATAAAGAGCAGAAAGACGATGAGGACGAAGAAACACTTGACCTGACCAAACCCGCTGAAGAAGAAGCTGGCTGGACAAGTCACTGGCCATTGTTATCGGCATTTACGATTCTCCTTATTATGCTTACGCTGGAATTCGGCTTTAAATACCAGCCGCCGTTTCCGTTTAACCTTGTAATTTTTTCCGTAGCCTTCTTGTTGGCCGGATATAATGTATTGGGAATGGCTTTCCGCAAAGCGAAACACTTTGATTTTTTCAACGAGTTTTTCTTAATGAGCGTAGCCACGGTTGGTGCATTCTCTATTGGTTCTTACAGTGAAGGTGTCGCGGTAATGGTATTTTATTCCATCGGCGAATGGTTCCAGGACGCAGCCGTTAATAAAGCCAAGAAGAGTATTAAAGCCTTATTGGATATTCGTCCTAACGAAGTAACGGTGATCCGGGATGGCAAAACATCGGTGATCGATCCCAAAGACATTAAAATTGACGAGATCATACAAGTAAAAGCAGGTGAAAAGGTCGCGCTTGATGGCGAACTTTATTCGGAATCAGCCACGTTTAATACGGCCGCACTAACAGGTGAAAGCAAGCCAGACACCAAAAGAAAAGGTGAAACCGTGTTGGCCGGGATGATCAATTTGGATAAGGTTTCCGAAGTTCAGGTCAAGGCTTTATTCAAAGACAGCAAGCTGAGCAAGATCCTGGAAATGGTGCAGGATGCTACAGCCCGTAAATCTCAAACGCAACTTTTCATCAGCCGCTTTGCCAAGATCTATACGCCTATCGTTTTTGCGCTTGCGTTGCTGGTTTGCTTTGCACCTTACTTTTTTGTTGATCCTTATGATTTTCACCAATGGTTCTACCGTTCGTTAGTATTCCTGGTGATCAGCTGCCCCTGCGCATTGGTGGTATCCATACCGTTGGGTTACTTTGGCGGGATTGGTTTAGCATCCCGGAACGGCATCCTCTTTAAAGGTTCCAATTTCCTGGATGTGATGACGAAGATCGATACGGTCATTATGGATAAGACCGGCACTTTGACCAAAGGTGTTTTTAAAGTTCAGGAAGTAGTAGCCAAAGATATTGATGAAAAGGAACTGATAAGGATCATTGCTGCAATTGAACAAAACTCTACGCACCCGATCGCTAAAGCGGTGGTCACCCATGCAGGGGAATCATTAGGGGAATTAAAGGCAAAAGATGTGCAAGAAATTTCCGGTCATGGTTTAAAAGGAACGGTTGATGGAAAAACTATTCTGGCTGGTAATGTCAAGCTGCTTAAAAAGTTCAATATTGCTTATCCGTCTGAAATAGATAAGTTGGTAGATACTATTGTGATAATCGCCGTTAATGATCAGTATGCGGGTTATATCACCATAGCGGACGAACTTAAAGAAGATGCTAAGGAAGCTATAGCGAAAATGCATAGCCTGAAATTACAAACTGTGATGTTATCAGGTGATAAACAAGCCGTGGTAGATAAGGTGGCTAAAGCCCTGGGCATAGATAAAGCTTACGGCGATCTTTTACCTGATGGCAAAGTCGAAAAGGTACAGGAGTTCAAAAATGCTGGTTCGCGTATCGCTTTTGTAGGCGATGGTGTCAATGATGCACCGGTGGTTGCCTTAGCCAATGCAGGTATAGCGATGGGTGGTTTGGGCAGCGATGCTACCATTG
The DNA here is from genome assembly GCF_039925265.1 of Mucilaginibacter sp. Taxonomy (GTDB): domain Bacteria; phylum Bacteroidota; class Bacteroidia; order Sphingobacteriales; family Sphingobacteriaceae; genus Mucilaginibacter. Next base: position 61,553 of record NZ_JBDSZG010000011.1, on the reverse strand, counting down.
AAACTGCCGACATCGTTATCCAAAATGACCAGCCTTCAAAAATAACGACAGCTATCAAAATCGGAAAGATCACGAACCGGATCGTTTGGCAAAATATCACTATTGCGATGGTAGTGAAAGTTATTGTTTTAGTACTTGGTGCTGGTGGCATAGCTAATTTATGGGAAGCGGTGATCGCTGATGTGGGGGTTGCGTTGCTGGCTATATTAAATGCAGTGCGAATACAGAAAATGAAATTGGATGACTGAGCCGACATAATATGGGAAGGACATTAATAATATTGCCTGCTTTGTTGTGGCTTAGCTTTGTTTGTAAGGCACAGACGAGAATTAAAGCAGTAGAGGCCGGTCAGCATATTGGCGATAGCGTGATGGTTAGGGAAAAGGTAATCGATCATTTTATGACACCAAATCATGGGATCATGATATTATATACGGGTAGTACGCGGAATTTTTTAACCATCGTGTTGAAATCAGACGACCTGGTTAAATATAAGATGGAAGCAGACCCTATCTATTATAGCAAAAAAATCGCAGTAACAGGCATAGTTGAAAACATCGACGATAATCCATGTATTGTGATCAAAACGCCGGGCCAAATTAAAATATTGAGGTAAAACTTAAATGGTAAAGCAATGACAGTAGAAATTGATGATTGCGAGATTTTAAGTAAGTTCCAAAATGGTAGCACCAGGAAAGAGGCTTTTAACAACCTGTTGAAAAAATACCAGCAAAAGGTTTACTGGCATGTTCGCCGTATGGTAATTAACCATAATGATGCGGACGACTTGGTTCAAGATGTGTTTATTAAAGTTTGGAAAGCCCTACCGGGTTTTCGGCAGGATGCGAGACTATATACGTGGTTATATCGTATTGCTACCAATGAGTGTATTACCTTTCTCAATAAAAAGAAACAACGCAATAATATTTCTATTGATGAGGTGGATGCGGAATTGTCTGGCTCGTTAACCGCCGCAAGTTATTTTTACGGCGATAAGGCAGCCCTAAAATTACAACAGGCCATTTTGACCCTGCCCGATAAACAGCGGCTCGTATTCAATATGAAATATTACGATGATTTGAAATACGACGAAATGTCGGAGATATTAGGCACGAGCACAGGAGCCTTAAAAGCCTCTTTTCACCTGGCCTTAAAGAAAATCCAAACTTTTTACTCCAAAATGATTAATAACCAAATCAGCAACATTCTATTATAATTTAACCAAATGGGACACGATCATCACCACGACCACGCCGTAAAGCTGGAAAACGTCAATACGGCCTTCATTGTAGGCATCATTCTTAACTTTTTATTTGTAGTCATAGAGGTAGTGGTGGGTATTTCCATCCATTCGCTCTCCCTGCTTTCCGACGCGGGCCACAACCTCGGCGATGTGGGCGCATTAGCTTTGTCGCTATTGGCATTCAGACTATTGAAGGTAAAAGCCAATAAAGATCATTCCTATGGTTATCGCAAAGCTTCCATATTAGCATCATTGTTTAACGCGATGATCTTACTGATTTCTATTGGTGTAATTTTTTACGAAGCGGTTCGCCATATTATGCACCCTGAACCATTACCCGGACTTACGGTTTCAATTGTTGCAGGAATTGGAATTGTTATCAATACCGTAACCGGTTTGATGTTCATGAAAGACAAGGAAAAGGATATAAACGTGAAAGCGGCTTACCTACACTTGATGTCAGATGCAGTGGTATCTTTAGGAATCGTAATTGCTGGTATAATTATATACTTTACCCATTTCTACCTGATAGATAGTATTTTAAGCATCGTTATCGCAGGCGTGATACTTGTTTCGACATGGAATTTATTGAAAACCAGCATGCGTTTATCCCTCGATGGCATTCCAGAAGATATTCATATGGCAGCTGTAGAAAAGGAGTTTTTAAAAGTACCGGGTGTAAACGGCGTGCATCACATCCATATTTGGGCAATCAGTACAGTAGAAAACGCCATGACCGCGCATGTGGTCTTGGCAGACAATGCGACCCATGATCAAATAGCAAAAATCAAACACGAACTGAAACATGCCATGGAACGCATGAAAATACAGCATTTGACCCTTGAAACGGAAACAGAGAGCGAACATTGTAAAGAAGTCAAATGTTAAAATAAATGCAAAGCAGAAGTATTAATTTCCTGCTTTACGTTTTAATTTTGCGTGATCATTTCATGATGTGAGGGGCAAGCTTCGGCACATGCAATGCACGAGGTTGCACAGTCTTTACAGTGTTGGGCTTCGTGTTTGCCACATTCATCCGCACACATGCGGCAAATTTATTCACAAATTAAGAGAATCTGATGACCTATCTCGGAGCCTTTTTTCAATAAGCTGCGCAATTTTCACGGGGTACCTACTTCAGTAATTGTTTCTCATGATGCATAGTTTACTCATTAACCGATTCAACGTCATGTTGGGTCGGATTATGAGACGCACGAAATTAGATTACTACCATCTTTAGCTCTGCCAAAGAATATGATTATCTTCTAAAGGCACCGCAATATTTTCATAACACGGAAGGACCCGAGCAGTATCATCACCCGCAGGCCTTGTGGTTATTACTTTTACTTCATAGTTATTGCATTGATCGGTAATAGTGCCCTTAACCGGTTTCATTACAGTGATTTCGGGCGCGGCCCCGTTAATGCCATCCGCATAGAGTTGTAATGACACTGACGTTTCATTTATGCCATTGAGCGATACCTGGAGTTGAAAACGATAGCCGCCCGGTATGTTTTCTGTTTTTACTTCGCCAAATTTGATGTCGCCCCATTTGTTTAAAATTTCATGTTGAATCCCGGTTATTTTCATCCCTGAAACGCCTTTTTTTGCTGCACGTTTAGTGTAATTAACTGCGCCGGGCAGATAATACTTCTCAGTATACTCACGGACAGTTCGGTTCGCTGAAAATGCGGGCGTTAAGGTTGCCATACTTTTCCGCATCCGTTCGACCCAACTAACAGGTATCCCGTTTTAATCGCGGTTATAAAATTGGGGTATTACCTGCTGCTCCAGCAAATTGTAGAATTCATTGGCTTCTTCCGCATCCCAGGCAGGGTCGTCACCATGTTCGTGTCCATCGCCTAGTGCCCAGCCGACTTCAGGGGTAAACGCTTCGGCCCACCATCAATCCAATTCAGATAAATTAATACCTCCGTTAACCAAAACCTTCATCCCACTTGTCCCGCAGGCCTCCCATGGCCGTCGTGGTGTATTTAACCATACATCAACTCCTTTAACCAAGTGTTGTGTTAACGCCATATCGTAGTCGCTTAGGAAAACCACATGTTTATGCAAGTTGTTCCTTTGAATAAATTGTACCCATTTACGGATCAAGTTCTTTCCTGCTTCGTCGAACGGCGGTGACTTACCGGCGATAACCAGTTTTACCGGATGTTCAAGATTAGTTAGCAACCTTATAAAACGTTCTTCGTTATGCAAAAGCAAATCGGGTCTTTTATAAGGAACAAAACGGCGCGCGAACCCTATTGTTAGTACATTGGGGTCAAAAACACTTTTTGCGACTTCCATAAGCTCCGGAGACTGGCCCGAAACGGATAATTGTCTGACGTATTTTTTGCGTGTATATTCAACAAGGTTATTCCGTGAGCTATTACGCATTTGCCAGAGTGATTCATCAGAAGTATTATAAATGTCCTGTTCCAGCGTTGTTAAATCGCCTCTCCAGCGGTCTTTACCACCAGCGTTTGACCATACCGTATCGGCGATTGCCGAGTCCCAACTTGGCATGTGAACACCATTGGTTACCGAACCAACCGGCACATCGTTTGTGGGCCAGCGCGGAAACAAGGGTTCAAACAAATGACGGCTCACCTGTCCGTGTTTAACGCCAACCCATTTCAAGAAATTCAAAGAAAACCGCCAACTTGGCCTGGTAAATCCTTAACTATGAAGTTTTAGCGATAACTCACTTTAGTTAATACGCAGGGCGATTACAACATGTTTAAATTTCTAAAACTTGGTATCTCGCTAAAATAATATTGAAAAAGGCTATATGAACAAAAGCTATGATGGAAGCTGTTTCTTTCAGAGTTTATAGCAAGGAATCCAAAGAAATTCAGACAGGAGATAAATTAAAATATCATTGATTTTGCCCAACTTTTATAAACATATATTACATACATGGAAACCGAATCTGAAAACTACTTATCAAGCACAAAAAAGTAGTTTCGTTATTATAAATTTATAGGCGACCGCGCCACTGTACAGCTAACGGAAGTACAAATGCACTGGTGCTATAACCATGAATCGAACAGGATCATATTGGGCAGATAGTTTATCTCGCTAAAATTGTATCCGCAGAAAAATGGAATTCGCTCACCACCCTAACGGGAAATCAAAAGATTTTACACAGGACTGTTGAGGGAAGAGTTAATAGCTGACGGCGAGGAAAGAATTAAGAATTAAGATAGAAAAGACGATAGTTACTGTGAACTATGAACTCAAAACGGTTACGAACCATCAACTATGAACTATTTAAACTTAAACACGATGTCCATGTTTTCGTTATCGTATGTGCTTACGTTCATGTCGGTAATGATGCCTGTTTTTATACTGTATACCCAGCCGTGAACGCCGAGCCTTTGCCCGTTTTTCCAGGCATTTTGAACTATTGATGTTTTACATAGGTTGTAAACGTTTTCAATCACGTTATATTCAACCAGTTTATCGCAACGCTCATTTATATCTTTAATTGTCTCCAGCTTGCGCTCGTGGAGACGATAAACATCTTTTATATGTCTCAGCCAGTTATCAATTAAGCCGTATTGTTGGTTGGTAATGGCAGCCATCACACCACCGCAGCCGTAGTGTCCTGTAACTACCACGTGTTTTACCTTTAATACATTCACCGCATAATCTAAGACTGAGAGCATGTTCATATCCGAATGCACTACCAAGTTGGCGATGTTACGGTGCACAAATATTTCACCCGGGGGCATGTTGGTGATCTGGTTGGCGGGTACGCAACTATCTGCACAACCTATCCACAGCAAGGGCGGCGATTGGCCGCCTGCCAGCTTTTCGAAGTATTGGGGATCCGCATCAAGTGCATTCTGCACGAACTGTTTGTTGCTTTCAAGCAGGCTGTTGTATAATTCGTCGGTAGCTGGCTCAAAATTATCGTCGGGAGGGCACATGTATGGTCAGGGAATGTTTAAATTACGATGGCAAAAAATAAAGATAAATGTAAATTGCTTTAACGCTAATGTTAACGTCTTGTAATTAAAATTGTTCTACCAGCGCTCTTCCCTTTGAATAACAAAACCTTGATGGCTGATTTCTGCCAACAGAAATATCGAAAACATTGGCATACTGCATGTGCTGACGATTTATATATAAACCTTTTAATAATCGATGAGCTTTTGCAAAAAGTCGGAAGGTATTGTTCGCAATCCATCAAAGATTTCCGCATAAACAAGAACACCAAATCAGCATTTTAAGATTTCAAGCGATTTCGTGGATTAAAAAAACAAAAAGAACCGGTAAAATAATAACGGTCATGATACCCTCATATAAAAAGTTTGATCCGAGGAACCTGTTACCAAAAAAGCAAGCAACATGCCAATGCGCCACTTTAAACAGCAAGAATTATAAATATTAGAGTCATCTTACTGGCATCATTTAATTCCTCCACCATAGATAAAATAGCTAAAGAACAGCAGCCGCAGATTGGTGTGGACAATATTAAAGCGCTAAGAGCCTTTAGGGTTATGATTTATGTTGATATATAAAATGATTATAACGTCATTGGACGGATTCTAATCTTATCAGATTCCTAAAGATTGCTGTAATATGTAAATTTTGTCAGCAAATTGGGTATAATAGTCAATATTTTATAAAATTTAAGCAGAATCATATAAGAGCCGGCCTGCCCTTTTGTAGTAATTTTGTAGTATATAAAAATAGTTCATGCAAAATACACAAACGCTTATATTCCCGGTTACCGGCATGACTTGCGCAAGCTGCGCGGCAAGTGTAGAATCAATGATCGGCGCACAAAAGGGCGTTGATAAAGCAGAAGTGAATTACGCCAGCCAGTCTGTTAAAGTAGCCTTTCATCCAGATATCATACAGCCAGCTGCTTTTCAAAAAGCAGTACAGTCCGTAGGTTATGACCTGATCTTAGATACGGAGAACGGGAAGCTATTACAAGAAGAGGCTCAGCGAAGCAGCTACCAGTTATTAAAAACTAAAATTACTTGGGCCGGTATTTTGACGGTTCCCGTTGTGCTGATCGGTATGTTCTGGATGGAGTTACCGTACGCCAATTATATCATGATGGCCTTAACTGCCCCGGTCCTGTTTTTATTTGGCCGCAATTTCTTTATCGGTGCCTGGAAACAGGCCGGTCATGGAAAGGCAAATATGGATACGCTTGTCGCGCTCTCTACCGGTATTGCTTTTTTATTCAGTGTATTTAATACGCTAGATCCTGGTTTTTGGCATAGTAGGGGTTTGCATCCACATGTATATTTTGAGGCTGCTGCCGTGGTGATCGTTTTTATTATGCTTGGGAAGTTGCTGGAAGAACGGGCGAAATCCAACACCTCGTCGGCCATCAAAAAACTGATAGGCTTACAACCTAAAACGGTGCAATTAATTACTACCGAAGGGGAAAGGGAGACTGCTATATCAGATGTGCAGATCGGTGATCAGATATTGGTACGTTCTGGTGAAAAGATTCCGGTTGACGGATTGTTGTACGAAGGCAATTCATTTGTTGACGAAAGTATGATCTCGGGCGAGCCGGTCGCTGTAGAAAAAAAAGCAGGCAGCCCCGTTTTTGCGGGCACTATCAATCAAAAAGGCAGTTTTCGGTTTACCGCTGAAAAAGTAGGAGGCGGTACACTGCTGGCACAGATCATCCAAATGGTACAGGATGCCCAAGGTTCAAAAGCACCAGTACAAAAACTGGTAGATAAAATAGCGGGCATATTTGTTCCTGTGGTTATAGGTATCGCTATAGTTACCTTTGCGATCTGGCAAATATTCGGCGGCCAATATGCGTTTACACAGGGTTTGCTTGCAATGGTGACCGTATTGGTGATCGCCTGCCCTTGTGCTTTAGGTTTAGCAACGCCAACAGCCATTATGGTTGGTATGGGCAAGGGTGCTGAAAACGGGATCCTGATCAAAGACGCCGAGGCGCTGGAATTAGGGCATAAAGTAAACGCCATTATCTTAGATAAAACCGGGACGATCACTGAAGGTAAACCGGTAGTGACTGATCTGTTTTGGTCAGAAAGCATTGTAGACAAAGACACTTTGCAAGTGATATTCGCGGAAATGGAAAAACAATCTGAACACCCTTTGGCGGATGCTATTGTCACTTATCTGCAAAAAGGCACCAGCATACCTTTGCGTATATCCAGCTTCGAAAGTTTAACAGGACTTGGTGTAGAGGCTAAATATGAGGGAAACCTTTACCAGGCAGGTAGCCATAAATTGGTTGACGAAAGGAAATTGAGTACACCTGCTGACTTGCAAACTCGTATCGAAGGATTGCTGGCACAAGCCAAAACGGTGATTTATTTTGGTAACCAAAAAGAAGTGCTGGCCATTGCAGCTATCACAGACCGAATTAAAGAAAACTCAGCTAAAGCTGTAGCAGCATTAAAAAGTCAGGGCATTGAAGTTTATATGCTGACCGGCGATAATAGCGTAACCGCCGCCGCTATCGCTAAACAAGCGGGAATAGACCATTACCAGGCAGATGTACTGCCATCCGGGAAAGCGGATTTTGTAAAAGCATTACAGGCAAAAGGTAAAACGGTTGCCATGATCGGCGATGGTATCAATGACAGCCAGGCATTGGCCCAGGCAGATGTTTCTATCGCGATGGGTAAAGGTTCTGATATTGCGATGGATGTGGCCAAGATGACTTTAGTGTCATCTGATCTTTTACAGGTACCCAAAGCTTTAAAATTTTCTAAACTGACCGTCCAAACTATCAGGCAAAACCTTTTCTGGGCATTCATTTATAACCTGATCGGTATTCCTTTGGCGGCAGGAATCCTTTATCCAATCAACGGTTTTTTATTAAACCCAATGATCGCTGGAGCAGCAATGGCATTAAGTTCAGTTTCAGTGGTCAGTAACAGCCTGCGGCTGAAACTCGCAAAACTCAATTAATAAATTTAAAATAATTCAAAAATAGAAATCATGGAAACTTTAAAATTCAAAACAAATATCAACTGCGGCGGCTGCATAGCTAACGTTACCCCAACTTTAAACAACTTAAAAGGTGTAAAACAATGGAAAGTAGATACCGCTGATCCCAATAAGATCTTATCTATCGAGGCTGAAGACGGCCTGACAACTACAGAGGTGATAAACACACTTAAAAACAAGGGCTATAATGCCCAAGCAGTTTAATTAAAACAACAAAGCCTGAATAATTCAGGCTTTGTTGTTTTAATGATTTGGCAATATTACATTTTCATGGTTGAATCACTTTTCATCTTCATCCCTTTCATTTTCATGCTTTTCATTTTCATGCCTTTGATCACTTTGCCGTTCATGTCAACACAATAGCCGTTTTTCATCATCATGGTTTTGCCGTTTTTCATCTTAACCATACCGCTGGACATCACCATAGTACCGTTCTGCATGGTCATGTCTTTATCCATAGCCATCATTTTACCGTCGTGCATCATCATCATTTTGCCGTCTTTCATCATACAGCCGTCTTTCATTTTCATACTGCTCGTTTGTGCCATGGCACTAAAACTTAAAACAATAGCAGTTAGGGCAATCAATACTTTTTTCATCTTCTCTGATCTTTAATTATGGTGTCATTATACGACAAATAGACCATGTTAAAGTTTTAGTTATAATTTATAAGTTTTTAATTATCAATATTTTATAGCGTTTCAAAATTAGTCACTTTAATTGTGACCAATATCACCTTTCATGCTGACGATGGTCATGCCTGATCGATCATATTCAGGATACTTTTACGAAATAACAAAACACTTAAAATAAAATCATGATGTATAACGATGGCTTTTGGGGAATGAACATGATATGGTGGTTCCTTTGGGTCGTAATGATATTTTGGATCTTCGCTACGCCTTACGATATCCCCGGACAGCGGAAAAGGAAAACCTCATCGCTTGATCTGTTACAAAATCGCTTTGCTTCTAGTGAGATCACAAAAGAGGAATACCAGGATCATAAGAAAATTTTAGAAAGCAATTCACTCAAATAAAAAACACAACTTATTAATACTTCAAGATCATGAAAAAAATCGGCCTGTTATCTTTTTTAATATTAACGGTTTGCACATTGTTCTCCGTTAACGCATCCGCCCAAAAGGCGAAAGATTCAACCAAGTACACATTTATTTCTATTGACGGTAAAGGGGGCATCCATAACCATGCCGGCACCAAACTGGGTTATATTACCAAAGACAACGTTGTCAAAAATAACCAGAGGGAGACCCTATATTCCATTGACAAAGTTGGTACCGTGGTTGATGCCAAAGGTCATAAACTGGGATTTGCTAAAAATAACGGAGATTATGTTAACAATGCTGGCGAAACCGTGCTCCAACTCAAGAACACTGATGCGGAAAAATGTGAAATATTGGATCCTGTAGGACATAGCTGGGGATATGTCCACAAAAATTACAAACTACACGCATGTGCCGCGCATTGCTTTTTTCTACAAAAGGCAAAAGACAAAGCCGAAAAAGAAAAAAAAGCAAACTAATCAAGCATCCAATTCAAGCTGTTAAACATAAGCCTGGAATTTTTCAGGCTTATTGTTTTTTTAACAGTTGCTAAGCTACACGATATCCCGGATAGGTTTGACGCAGAAACTTAAAGCTAATAATAATGACGTTGCAGGAGAGGAATAGCTGTAACAGGTTTAGAAATAAGAATAATTATTATGATTGAAAAGTTAATCAGTTTTTCGCTTCGTAACCGATATTTAGTCATAACAATTGCCAGCGGATTGTTTATTTGGGGTTGGTTCTCTATACAGAGAAACCCTGTTGATGCGATCCCTGATCTATCGGAAAACCAGGTGATTGTTTCTACCGAATGGATGGGAAGAAGCCCGCAACTAATAGAAGACCAGGTGACTTACCCTTTAGTTTCCAATTTTCAAGGTATTCCTAAAATAAAAAATATACGCGGCACATCCATGTTCGGAATGAGTTTCGTGTATATCGTGTTTGATGATAATGTAGATTTATATTGGGCAAGGACAAGGGTATTTGAGCGGCTGAATTATGCGCAGCGCCTGCTACCCCAGGGTGTGACACCATCATTAGGCCCCGATGGGACAGGGGTTGGCCATGTTTTCTGGTATACCCTTGATGCAAAGAAAATGCCTTTAGGGGATCAGCGCGCCTTGCAGGATTGGTATATTAAATTTGCACTCCAAACAGTTCCGGGGGTATCAGAAGTCGCTTCTTTCGGCGGCTTTGAAAAACAATACCAACTGATCGTAGACCCTGTAAAGTTGCAATACTATAATGTATCGCTAATGGATGTAATGAATAAGGTTCGGGCCAATAATAATGATGTGGGCGGAAGGAAGTTCGAGATGAGTGATATGTCTTATATCATTCGGGGTTTGGGTTATGTAAAAAGCATTGCGGACCTGCAAAGCATTGCAGTTGGGAATTACAATGGCATTCCGGTTCGGGTAAAAGATGTTGCAAGCGTCCAGATGGGAGGTGATTTACGATTAGGAATTGTAGATCAAAATGGCACAGGCGAAGTTGTGGGTGGTATTGTAGTAATGAGATATGGCGAGAATGCGGACCAGGTTATTAAAGCGGTAAAAATTAAAATGGCTGACGTGCAGAAAGGTTTGCCGGATGGCGTAACTTTTAAAACGGCATATGATAGAAGTACATTAATTGAAGCGACCTTAAAAACGATAAAGGGTAAGCTTTTAGAAGAAATTATTATGGTTTGCCTTGTTGTACTCATATTTCTGTTTCATTGGCGAAGCGCGCTTAGTATTATTATTCAACTGCCTATAACAATTGCAATAAGTTTTATTCTATTGGATGCCTTCGGTTTATCGTCTAACCTGATGTCGCTTACCGGTATCGCATTAGCAATCGGGGTCGTGGTTGATAATGGTATTATCATGTCGGAAAACTCCTACCGGAATCTATCGGTTTGGCAAAACAAACCGGAAGATGAACACAAATAAATTATATGGCAATCAAATGATTGTACCTAATTAACAATGACAGGATGTTTAACAAGAAAACAAAACCAAAAGCAGATAAAAAAAAGGGATATCGTATTATACCGGAAGATATTAGGAAAGCTATAATTGAAAGTTCTTCCAAACAGGTATCCCGTGGTGTTTTTTTTTCAACGATCATCATTATCAGTTCATTCCTACCTGTTTTTTTACTTACCGGACAGGAGGGGAAATTATTTGGTCCGTTAGCATGGACAAAATCATTTATCTTAATTGTAGATGCCATTTTGGTGGTTACACTCGCCCCTGTGCTTATTTCATTCTTTATGAAAGGTCGGTTTCTTCCGGATAACGCAAACCCGGTCAATCGCTTTTTGGAAAAATTATATGAGCCGCTAATCCGTTCTTGCCTTAAATGGAGAAAAACAACGATTGCCATAAATTTTGTAGCCCTGATAATTGGCGGAATTATGATCATCCGTTTGGGTTCGGAATTTATGCCGCCGTTAGACGAGGGCTCTTTGCTATTTATGCCGGTATTGATGCCCGATGTTTCAAATTCAGAGGTAAAAAGGATTTTACAGGTACAGGACGCGATCATTAAAACTGTACCGGAAGTAGCAAATGTGTTAGGAAAGGCAGGCAGGGCGAATACAGCCACAGATAACTCGCCTATAAGCATGGTAGAAACCATAGTATTATTAAAACCTCAATCTCAGTGGCGCAAAGGATTGACAAAGGACATGATCATTGATGAGCTAAATTCAAAATTGCAGATACCGGGAGTTACCAATGGCTGGACGCAACCTATCATTAACCGTATTAATATGCTTTCAACGGGCATTCGGACCGATGTGGGCATAAAGGTGTATGGACAAAATCTGGATACGATTTATGCATTTGCCCAAAAAATCAAGAAACAACTGGACGGGATACCAGGCATTAAGGACTTGTATGTAGAACCGATAACCGGGGGCAAGTATATTGATATTATTGCTAAACGCGATGAGATCGGTCGCTACGGGTTGAGCATTGACGATGTTAACGCGGTTGTAGAAAGCGCTTTGGGCGGAATGAATTTAACGACAACCATTGAGGGACGGCAGCGCTTTTCGGTCAATGCAAGATTTGGCCAGGACTTTAGAAATAATTTAGGGGCTCTGAAACACTTACAGGTACAGACCATGAATTTTGGGCCGGTCCCGCTGGAAGCTGTGGCTGATATAAAAATAACCGAGGGGCCGCCCATGATCAATTCAGAAAATGCCATGCTTCGTGGTACCGTGCTGTTTAATGTAAGGGAAAGGGATTTGGCCAGTACAGTACAGGCAGCAAAAGATAAATTGGATAAATCACTTTCAAAAATGCCCAAGGGGTATTTTATGGACTGGAGCGGGCAGTATGAAAATTTGGTACGCAGTGAAAAAACCTTAAAAATGATCATGCCTGTAGTGATATTGATTATTTTCTTTTGTATGTACTTGGCGTTTAAGTCTGCAAGGGAAGCGTTGATAAGCCTTATATCCATCCCATTTGCTTTGATCGGCGGTGCCTTTATCGTGTATTTTTGGGGCGTAAACCTCTCGGTGGCTGTTGCTGTTGGTTTTATAGCCTTATTCGGCCTTGCCGTAGAAACTAATATCGTTATGGTAATCTATCTCAACGACGCCATGCAGCAATTAGTGGCGTTAAAAGGTAACTCAAGCGAAACCATTACAAAGGAAGACCTGAAGGAATATGTCATTTTAGGGGCAGCCAAAAGATTACGGCCTAAATTAATGACCGTCTGCGTTTCGCTTTTTGGCCTTGTCCCGATCCTTTGGAGTACCGGTGTTGGGAGCGATGTAATGATTCCTATTGTATTGCCCATGATCGGCGGCGTGTTAACATCATCTACCTATGTCCTTTTGGTTACCCCGCTTACTTTTTTAATGACCAAAGAATATGAGTTGCGAAAAAATAAGAAAATCGACGTAATCGAAATAAAACATTAAACCATGAAAAGTAAATTATTAATTATCGCTTTATTCATGGCTTATACCACTGTGAAAGCACAGCAAATAAAACTCGATAGCATTTTGAATGAAATTCAAAGGGTAAACCCGCAAATGAAAATGTACGATGCTGATATCCGCTCGATGGATGAAGATGCCAAAGGGGCTAAGAGCTGGATGCCTCCCGAAGTCGGCGCTGGCTTTTTTATGACGCCGTATGACACTAAAATGTGGAAGGCCGGTGGTATGGGGAACCCGGGTATGGGACAATTTATGATCTCTGCCCAACAAATGTTCCCAAACCGGAGCCGGCTAAACGCGGAATCAAATTACATGCAAGCCATGTCTTCGGTGGAAAAGGAGAAAAAAAGCTATTCGCTTAACGAATTGAACGCCGAGGCGAAAAAGGATTTTTATGGCTGGATAATGGACAAAAGGAAGTTGAAAATCCTGGTACAGGATGGAAAACTGCTCCAATTCATGATTGAAAATGCCGAATTGCGTTATAAGAACGGCATGGAAAAGATCAGCGCTTATTACAAGGCAAAGGCAGCATTAGGCAAGGTGCAAAACATGACGGTTATGCTTGAAAGTGAGATCAGTCAGAATCGGATTGTGCTTAATGCGCTAATGTACAGGGATAAACAACAGCCATTGGAGATTGATACGGAATATGTGATCAAAGACTATTCGGGCATAGCGCTCGACAGCGGCACTTTTGTCAACGTGCGCAGTGACATTAAAGCGATTGAAAGAGGCATTCAACTAAATGACTTGCAGCGCAAGCTGGAGAGAACAAAATTAAAACCTGAGTTCGGTATTAAATATGATCACATGATCGCTTTTGGTAATCTCCCGCTGCGCTTTTCATTAATGGCAATGGTTAAAATCCCAATCGCGCCATGGTCTTCCAAAATGTACAAAGCCAAAATTGAAAGTTATAAATGGAAAGGCGAAGCGCTTAGCCTGCAAAGACTAATGGTGATCAACGAAGCTCAGGGGATGACTGCTTCGATGCTGACTGATTTTATAGCTAAGAAAAGGCAGGTGAAATTATATGAAGACAATATCATCCCAGCCCTAAAAAGGAACTACCAAACCATGCAGTTAGGCTATCAGCAGAATACCGAAGAAATGTTTATGCTTTTTGATGCATGGGAAACATTAAATATGACACAGCTGGAATACATTGACCAGTTGCGCCAGTTATTGATCATGCAGAGTGAACTGGAAAGATTATTGGAGATAAAAAAATAGCAGATGAAACGCAACGCTTCCATGTTTATCAGATCATTTTTTGCAATCTGCATTTTATCTGCATTATTATACGGGTGTAAACAAAAAGAAAAGAGGGTAGCAGATAGTAAGGTTAGCATTAACCTTAATTCTTTACTAAAGCCTACTAATGCCTATGTCATTTCATCCATTCCAACCACCTCCCTTAACGATGACGAAATAAGCCCCGAAATTAAAGCACTGGGTGTTGTTGCCTATGATACCCGACAGGTTGGTGTGATCGCTGCATGGGTATCCGGCCGGATTGACAGGCTGTACGTGCAATACAAATACCAGGAAATAAGTACGGGACAAAAGGTCATGGATATTTATAGTCCCGAATTAATGACCTTACAGGAAAACTTGCTATTCCTGTTAAAAAATGATCCCTCCAATTCGGCTATGATTAACGCGTCAAAAGAACGGCTCCGGCTATTGGGGGTAAGTGCGGGTCAAATCGGATCGATCATCGAATCCCACCAACTAATCAATAGTGTTACCCAGTATAGTAATTATAGCGGGCATATCCATGAAGCAGGCCCGGAGAACATGGGTAATGGTAAGGTCACGATGAGTGATAATTCATTGGTGACAGAGCCGCTTACGATAAAGGAAGGTACTTATGTGCAAAAAGGGCAACAGTTATTTAGCGTTTACAACACCGGTAAGGTTTGGGCGCTGTTAAGTATCTATGCCGATGACCAGGGTATGGTTAAAACAGGTAATCCAGTACATTTTGTTTCTGATGTTACGACCGGCAAAATAATCGACGGGAAAATTGATTTTATCGAACCCTTTTATGGTAAAGATACCAAAACAATGACCGCAAGGGTTTATTTTAATAACGAAAAGCTTTCCATACCGGTAGGGAGCCAGGTAAAGGCTACCATTTATAGTACAAAAAAAACAATTTCTTCCATCCCGTCCGGTTCGGTGGTGTCGCTCGGCATAGACCAGGTTGTTTTCAAAAAAGTAGATGATGGTTTCAGGGCGCAGAAAGTTTCAATAGGCGGAACTTACAAAGGCAGGGTGCAAATCCTGGGCGGGCTGTCACCTACAGACAAAGTTGCCGTTAACGCGCAGTTTTTAATGGATAGTGAAAGTTTTATACAAGTAAAAGAATAACCATGAAACCCATATACCTCATCCTACTGATCGTTCTTTTAGCTGCCTGTAAAGGTAAGCCAGCGAAGATTGCCAAAAATCCGGGCGTGTATTACACTTGTTCTATGCATACCCAGGTGATGGAGCCTATTCCGGGTAATTGCCCGATATGCGGAATGAAACTGATAGCGGTAAAACAAAGCAGGTCAATCGAGAAGGATGAAATAACCCTGAGTGACCAGCAGGCGCAATTGGGAAATATCAGCGTCGATACGATCCGCGACGGCATGTCAGGCGGCCAGTCTGTTTTGACAGCTACCATCAATTTTGACCAGGCTAAAATTACGACGATCAGTTCAAGGATAATGGGCAGGATCGAGAAGCTATATTTTAAAACCGATGGGGCTTATGTTCATAAGGGCGACAGGCTTTATGATTTGTACAGCGAAGATTTGAATAATGCGAAGAAAGAATACTTGCTGGCAATAAAAAACAAGCCGCTACTTGATAATTCAGTCATTGATTTTGATCAGTTGATCAGCAGCGCGAAGAATAAATTATTGCTTTGGGGCCTGTCAGAATCGGAAATCAAACAATTAGTTTCGACGAAAGGCGCAGGAACGAAAACTGCCTTTTACAGTACCGCCAGCGGATACATTAATGCATTGGATGTTAAAGAAGGCGATTATGTAATGGAGGGCGGTGCGGTTATACATTTGGCAGACCTTTCTACTGTATGGGCTGAAGCGCAGGTATATGGTTCAGAGCTTTCTAAAATAGAAAAAAATGCGACAGCTCAAGTTAGGATACCCGATTTAGGTCAAAAAGCTTTTTTGGGGAAAGTTGAATTTGTTAACTCAGAGCTCAACACCGACACTCAGATAAACCTTATCCGGGTAGAAATCCCCAATAACGACCATCTATTGAAACCAGGAATGGCGGCGTATGTTATTATTAAGAACCAAAGCCATGCCATGCTTTCCCTGCCTGTCAACGCCGTAATAAGAGACGGAAAAGCCGCAACGGTATGGCTGAAAACAGGTGCTCACACCTATAAAAGTGCCATGGTGCAGGTAGGGATGGAGACCGGTGACCGGATAGAAATTACCTCCGGGCTGATGGATCACGATGTGGTAGTTATCACGGGCGCGTATTTACTGAACAGCGAATATGTTTTTAAAAATGGCGCAAACCCAATGTCGGGTATGAAAATGTAAATAACCCATGAAAAACCTTCTGTTATACTGGTTTAAAATACAAGCTGCCAAATCAGCTAAAATTGAACTTATTAAGCTTTATGATATTGAAACGGTAAAACAAATACTTTCCTCTTATTGGCAGAGGTATCAAAAGTTAAAACCTGATGTCCCGGTTATGCCTACTTTGGGCGGCTATGTCACGGTGCATCTTGCAGCCCTGTCAACCGCCTTCTACCATGAATTAACTACCAGGGGACAAAATGAAGAAGCAACTGCCAAAATATTTTACGACATAGCATGGAAGGTTTATATAAAGATGGGCAAGTTGTCCTGGTGGTTAGCAGGATGGCGTAATCGTAATAATTATGGACGGTTACTAAAAACAACGCAGTTGTTCAGGGCATTTCCGTTTAATAGCCCGTCCTATAAATGGCAAGATATTAAGATAGCGGACAATGTAGTGGGGTTTGATTGTTTAAAATGCCCGGTAGCCGAATATTTTCAATCAAAAAGACTATCAAAATTTTGCACACAAACCTGGTGTTCTTTGGATTATCCTTTGGCACAACTATGGCATGCTAAACTGAAGAGAACAGGTAGTATTGCTGGCGGGGCCGATAAATGCGATTTCAGGTGGACAGCAGAAGACCCGCCCCGTTCAGAAACTTTAACCCCCAATATTCATTAATAAAATATAATCAAGCTGATTTTCTTTAAAATTTCCACCAATTAAAAGATATATGAATGAATTTAAGATGAAACGCATCGGCGTGATCATGGAACCCGAGCCGGGAAACATTCAGGAAGAAGGAGGCGTTTTAAATCCCGCATCAATCAGGGGCAAGGACGGAAATCTTTACCTTTTTCCCCGCATTGCTACTAAAGAAAACTATTCCAGAATTGGAATTTCGAGGGTTAAATTCAACGAGGATGGGGACCCTGTCGGTGTTGAACGGCTCGGCATTGCATTGGAGCCTGAAGAGGATTACGAGAAACGTCCTGATGGCGGCGGAGGATGCGAAGATCCAAGGATAACGTATGTCGAACCATTGGGCCATTATATGATGACTTATACCGCCTTTACGCCAAACGGCCCTCGAATCGCCATGGCGCAGTCAAAAGATCTATTCCATTGGGAGAGATTGGGACTGGCTACCTATCTACCCTATGAGGATATTGAGTTTAACGGCATTAACGACAAAGATGCATGTCTTTTCCCGATAGCAGTGCCCAGCCCTCACGGGCATAATTGTTTAGGTATGCTGCACAGGCCGCTTTTCCCTGGAACAAGCCCTGAAGAAAAGCGGCATCAACCCTGGGATAAAGAAATTGACCTCCACAAAGAAAGTATTTGGCTATCGTATTGCCATACCCACCCGGCGAACGGTAATAAATGGCTAAGCCCTGAATTTACTTCCCATCGTCCACTGGCAATGCCTGTTTCGGCATGGGAAGTGCTTAAAATTGGTGCCGGTACCCCTCCGATATTAACCAAATTCGGCTGGATGTTTCTTTATCATGGTGTTAAGGAAGAAGTAAGATCAGGAAACAAAACGCAGCTTTGTTATTCAGCAGGATTGATGATCCTTTCCGAGAGCAATGTAATGGATATTATTTATCGTACTGTACAGCCAATACTAAAACCTGAGCTGCCGGAGGAACAGGTAGGTATTATCGCTGACGTGGTTTTTCCAACGGGAATAGATCGCCGGGACGACCTTGGAACGCCTGACCGCTTTGATGTTTATTATGGCATGGCCGACAACAGGATCGGTGTAGCACGGCTCGATTTACCCGATATTTTGCCCTAAAGTAAAAGATCAAGAACAGTAAAATGTTTATGCTACGAAAACATGTTCGCTACATACAGGTACAGTATCCTAACAGGTGCGCATTCGTTTAAATTGTAGGCTTTCACAACTTAGTGATTAACATCATAGATTGACATGATAAAGGTCATCTTCCAGCACTTAGCTTGCCTGTACCTTTATTTTATTGGCTACTGTATTAAAATGAGTCAATTTAATAAACAGAAAAACTATGAAAACTAAAGATCAAAAAACACCGAAAAGCAAAGAGAAATCTAACGAAATCCCCAAAAAAGAGAAACCAGCACATAAAAGATCAGATGCTGTAGATGAGTTGCAACATGACGAGCATCAAAGCAGTACTGCCGACTCCTATAGCGAAATCCAGGACCTTACGCCGCCGACTCCGCATGGGTTTCCTAAAGTTGGCATTGCGGAAACAGATTTTCGGCCCAGCGATCATGGTCGGCGGGCTGGAAGCATGATAGATCATGAGCCGGGAATATAAAATATCTGCCGTACTACGGACTTAACAAAGCAAAGAGCTAATTGGCATTTACTAAAAACAGAAAACGAATTTTAAATCATTAATAACAATTTTAAATAAGTCATGGAAAATTCAACATCACATACCTACCATATCGGCGGTATGACTTGCGGTGGTTGTGCCGCAGCAGTTAAACAAAGATTATCTAACGTGGCTGGTGTAACAGCAGTAAAAGTGGACCTCGGAGCCAAACAAGCTGAGATTTCATCTACGCATCTAATTGACACCAGTGTGCTTCAGGGGGCACTTGGTAATAATAGTTATACCATTTCAGAACTAAAACCCCAGTAATTTTATAAACTTAGGTAATCTGTAAATAATAACTAATAATTATATAAACATGATGTATAACAACGGTTTTGGGGGAATGAACCTAATATGGTGGTTCCTTTGGATGATAATGATATTCTGGATTTTTGCTACACCTTATGATATTCCCGGCCAGAGGAGAAGGAAAGATTCTCCTCTTGACCTATTGCAAAAGCGATTTGCTTCAGGTCAATTAACAAAGGAACAGTATCAGGAACACAAAGCAATTTTGGAAAATGATTTGGCAAAAAAATAAGTCCAAGTCATGAAAAATAAATTAAACACGTGCTTAAATCATTCACCGCCAGCGTAAGAACAACTTCCAAAACATGTGAATTAGGTAACTTATTTGCCTATTTGTGTAACACATAGCAGCTTAAAGACATTATTTTTAGGTAGGTTTATTCTATTGCAAAAATGAAAAACATATTTATTATCGGCTGGCTAAGCGGTCCTGCATAAGGAGTTTTGATATTGCATTTTGGCATCAAAATGCAAAGAGATTTCTTGATGCCAACGATCTAATAAAATACAGGGCTTTAAATAATGGCCTATATGTTTTAATGGCAACAACTGAAGATGTATTATTCTTTTAAGAAACGGTGAGGTTAATATTCATGACGAAGTTGACGAAAGGCGGCTAACCTTTAAAATTGTCGATTGATAATGCTATTACCAATAAATACTATATAATTTCAGACCTATGGACAAAAACAAAGCAGGCGAAAAAAAGAAAATCGCGAACCCCAAGATCGACGGAACGAATACGCCCGTTCCAGATAAGTCGTTGGTAAGTATAGTTTCAAACAGTGAGACTGAATTACTTCGACAAGCCAGAAATCCTCTTGGTGATCCCAATAAGGTTTACTAAACGCTTAATAAAAACAGTGAATTTAACATAATTGTGAGGGATAGCTTTGTCCCAACTTGTATATAGTTACTAAATTTAAAATCATGGAACAAAATGATGTCGCGGGGATTGATACCTATAAGAAAGAGCCACTTTCGCCGGAATTGTTAAGGAATATTCATGCCTATTGGCGTGCCGCTAATTATTTGTCTGTCGGCCAGCTTTACCTGCGTGATAACCCCTTATTAAAGGAACCGCTAAAATTAGAGCACATAAAGAACATGCTGCTTGGACATTGGGGCACTACCCCAGGCCAAAATTTTATTTATACCCACCTTAACAGGGTAATAAAAGAGCATGATCTCGACATGATCTATATTTCTGGCCCTGGACATGGCGGCCCGGCAGTTGTTGCAGGCACTTATCTCGAAAGTACTTATAGCGAGGTATACCCGATGATCACACAAGATGAAGAGGGGCTTAAGAGGTTATTTACCCAATTCTCCTACCCCGGTGGAATTTCAAGCCACGCATCCCCGCAAACCCCCGGATCAATTCACGAAGGCGGTGAGCTTGGGTATTCCATAAGTCATGCATTTGGGGCGGTATTTGATAACCCTGAACTAGTTGTTGCCTGTGTCGTAGGTGATGGCGAAGCGGAAACGGCTCCTCTTGCTACCGCCTGGCATTCCAACAAATTTCTTAATCCGGTTACAGACGGTACGGTATTGCCCATTTTGCACTTAAATGGTTATAAAATATCTAACCCTACTATTTTAGCCAGAATTTCGCACGAAGAACTGGATCAGTTATTCCGGGGCTATGGCTGGACACCAATATATGTGGAGGGCTCCGAGCCGGAGGCTATGCACCAAGCCATGGCAGCGGCATTAGACGAGGCGATAGCACAGATCAAAAAAATAAAATATGAAGCTCATGATCTTCATGAGGGAACGCGGCCTCGCTGGCCAATGATCATTTTAAAATCGCCAAAAGGCTGGACAGGCCCAAAACAGGTTGATGGCAAACAAGTTGAAGGCACTTTCAGGTCTCATCAGATACCGCTTTCAGTTTCGGCATCAGCCCCCGAAGATCATTTGATACAGTTAGAAAACTGGATGAAGAGTTATAAGCCTGAAGAGCTTTTTGATGAAGACGGGAGGTTAAAACCGGAACTGGCTGAACTTGCCCCGAAAGGCGAAAGGCGGATGGGGGCAAATCCGCATGCCAATGGTGGCATCTTGATGCGCGACCTTAGATTGCCACAATTCAGGGACTACGCGGTAGATGTAGCTGTTCATGGCGTGGATGGCGAAGGAGATGTTCATGTTACCGGTCGGTTTCTGCGGGATGTGATCAAGTTCAACGCGGATAGTCGTAATTTCAGGATCTTCGGACCGGACGAAACTATATCCAATCGTCTCGAAGCGGTATTTGAAGTCACTAACCGCCAATGGAATACCCTAATTCAGGATAATGACGAATTTCTCGCTCCAACCGGCAGGGTGATGGAAATGCTAAGCGAACATCAGTGTGAAGGCTGGCTGGAAGGTTATTTACTTACGGGCAGGCATGGAGTTTTTAATTGTTATGAAGCTTTTATACACATTATTGACTCCATGTTTAATCAGCATGCCAAATGGTTGAAAATGACGCTTGAGATTCCATGGAGAAGAAAGATAGCTTCATTAAATATACTGCTCACCTCAACGGTATGGCGGCAGGATCATAACGGCTTTACCCATCAGGACCCAGGTTTCATTGATCATGTGATCAACAAAAAATCAGAGATCGTCCGTGTTTATCTTGCCCCTGATGCTAATTGCCTTTTATCTATAATGGATCATTGCCTGCGCAGCCGCCATTATGTGAATGTAATTATTGCAGGCAAACACCCTGCTCCCCAATGGCTTAGCATGGATGAAGCCGTTGAACACTGCACACGTGGAATAGGTATTTGGGGCTGGGCCAGCAATGACCAGGATTGTGAACCTGATCTGGTAATGGCCTGTAGCGGCGACGTGCCTACGCTTGAAACGCTGGCAGCTGTATCCATATTGAAGGAACATTTGCCCGATCTGAAGATCAGGGTGGTAAATGTAGTTGACCTGTTAAAGCTTGAAAGGCAAACAGAACATCCCCATGGCTTAAACGATAAGGATTTTGATTCCTTATTTACAAAAGACAAGCCTGTAATATTTGCTTTCCACGGTTATCCATGGTTGATCCACCGATTGACTTATAACCGCACCAATAACAGCAATATCCATGTGCGAGGCTATAAAGAAGAAGGAACCATTACTACAGCCTTTGATATGACTGTACTCAATGAGATGGATCGTTTCCATTTAGTTATGGACGCAATAGACCGCTTACCGCAAACTGGCAGCAAGGGTACTTACCTGAAGCAAAAACTTCAGGATAAACTTACTGAACACAAACAATACATCGATATAAACGGCGAAGATATGCCGGAAATTAGAAATTGGAAATGGGTTAATTAATGATGTATTGAATGATGACCTTTAAAAAAAATCTGATAATTCTCTTAATTGGATTGTTTTTAGTAATGGTAGGATTTGGAATAACCCTACCATTACTTCCCTTTTATATTCAAAAACTTTCAATAGCGGAAGGGATTTCTTCTGAAAAAATCTGGTTGCATGTTGGCTTAATAACAGGCAGTTATCCCCTCATTCAATTTTTATTTTCACCCTATCTTGGCTCATTGTCAGATAAAATTGGAAGAAGGCCGCTAATATTGTGGGGGCTTTTTGGGTATTCCATTACGATGTTTTTGTTTTCAATTAGCGGGAGTATATTTCTTCTCTACCTATTTCGCTTATTATCCGGTTTATTTTCGGCTGCTTTTTTAACTGCTTCCAGTGCCTACATAGCTGATAAAACTACTGAAAAAACAAGAGGTGGCGGGATGGCTCTATTAGTCAGCGCTACCGGACTTGGCGCGGTTGCAGGGCCATTAATAGGAAATTTATTTTCGAAAGCTACAATCTCTTTCGACCAATTAACATTCGACAGGTTCTCATTACCATTTACTATTTCTGCCATTTTGGTATTAATAGTTTGTTTGTTTTTATTCTTCGCGTTATCAGAATCGAAAATTAGCAGTACTCGACAAATTATTCAAACAAAGAAAATCACAAAGGAATCTATATTTTCCTTTTTAAGGACAGTCAAAAAATCATTTATTTTTCTGCTCATTTTTTCCTTCATCAGCCAACTTTCACTGGCCATGTTCGAGGGCACTTTTGCATTACACTCCCAACGGCTTTTCGCATTCGGCCCCAAACAAATGAGTATTGTTTTTATTGTTTGCGGTTCAGTGATGGGGTTATTGCAATTAGGACCCGTTAACTGGTTAATTAAGAAGAAAGGGGAAGGTGCCCTGCTCCCTTATGGTTTGGTCATGCTAAGCATAGGTATGTCATTGCTGATGCTTTCAAATAAAATGGAATTCATTTTGCTGTTCGTTTCCTTTATTTCTATTGGGATGGCTATTCTCACACCTTGCCTTGCTTCATTGATCACTAAAGATTCCGGAAAGAAATATGGAACAACTTTAGGTATTTTTAGTTCTGTTAATAGTTTAGGACAAGTGCTGGGCGTTGTAATTGGTTCGGTCATAATGATCTGGTTTGTTCACCTACCCTACTTTATTATTTCCGTCCTCTTATTAATCATTGCTGCGCTATGTGTACCCAAGTTCAGATTGAAAATCCTTCATTTTTAAACACTTGACATTGAAAAACATAAATGACATATCAACCGATGCGCCGGACGACATTGAAAAGTCGGAGGCAAATAAACAGTTGAAGAAAATGCGTAAAGATATATTTTCTTTACAAAACCTCTTTTATGCAGATGGAAAGCGTGCGTTGCTGATTATTCTCCAGGGAATGGATAGTTCCGGCAAAGACGGAACTATTCGGCATGTTTTCTCCTGTATTAATCCCCAGGGATGCAGGGTAAAATCGTTCAAGACACCAACAGAAGAAGAAAAATCACATGACTTTCTTTGGCGCGTTTATGCTAACCTGCCTGAAAAAGGAATGATTCAAATTTTCAATCGTTCACAATATGAGGATATTTTATTTCCTGTTGTGCATGAATTAATTGATAAAAAAGAAATCCAGGAACGTCACAAAGCGATCAATGAATTTGAAGCGCATTTACAAGATAGCCATACAGTTATCTTGAAATTTTTCCTGCATATTTCAGAGAAAGAACAGCGCCATAGAATCAATAAACGGTTGAATGACCCTGAAAAACAATGGAAATATAATCCGTCGGATAAAAAAGAAGCGAAGCTTTGGGATAATTACATAGCAGCATATCAGTCCATGCTGGATGGATGCGGCAAAAAAAATCCCTGGATCATTGTACCCGCAGATCAAAAATGGTATCGCAATTATTTGGTGGCAAAAACAATAGTAGAAACACTTGAAAATTTAAAAATGAACTATCCTAAAAAAACATAAAGAAATGGCAAAAATCACTATTACTATCGATACAGAGGATAAGGAACCTAAGATTATCACTAAAACTGATGATGCCGATGTTTCAGAAGCAGAGACTTCAACAAAGGAAGTCCCGAAAGATGATCAGAAGGAAAGTAGTCCTAAGAATGAAGATTCTGCTGCAAATAAATCTTCAAAAAAAGACGATGCCGCGAAAGATATTCCAGAAGATGAGCATGGCAAAATAAACGAACAGGAAACCAAACCATCTGAAACAGAAACACCGAAAGAAGAACACAAAGAAGATGCCCCTCCGGAAGAAGGAACCCCCAAGGAAGAAACTTCAGAGAAAGGCGATGCAAAAATGGATATGACCGATGAGGAACATGCCAAAATGAGCGGTCCGGAAACCAAACCCGCTGAAAAAGAAACACCGAAAGAAGAACACAAGGAAGATGCGGCTCCGGAAGAATCTCCTAAGGAAGAAACTTCTAAGAAAGATGAATCGAAAATGGATATGTCTGAAGAGGAACATGCCAAAATGAGTGAACCGGAAGCCAAAGCTCCTGAAGACAAAGCGGCAGAAGAAAGTACGCCTAAAGATGACCAAAAGGAAGGAACTCCGGCAAAAGAACCGGCTGAAGATGTCGCAAAGAAGGAAGATTCTAAAATGGACATGACCAAAGATGAACATGCAAAAATGGATCATGGTGATGATATACCGATGGGAATGGAAGGGCATGACCATCATCAAATGATGATTGAAGATTTTAAAAAGCGATTTTGGGTAAGTTTAGCAATAACCATACCTCTGCTTGTTTTTTCACCGATGATCCAGGGATTTTTTCATTTTAAATTTTTACTACCGGGGAACAAATATATTCTCCTTGCGCTTTCTTCCTTCGTCTATTTCTGGGGTGGCTGGCCCTTTTTGAAGGGTTTTTGGGGTGAAATAAAGAAGGGTGCTCCTGGCATGATGACCCTGATATCCATGGCAATTAGTGTGGCTTATTTTTATAGTGCCGCAACGGTTTTAGGCTTGAAAGGTGTAGACTTTTTTTGGGAATTGGCTACCCTGATCGTGATCATGTTATTAGGTCACTGGATTGAAATGAAATCAGTATTGGGTGCATCAAAGGCATTGCAATTATTGGTTAGTATGATGCCAGCAGAAGCACACCGCGTAAAAGCAGACGGACAGGTAGAGGATGTGAAACTGGAAGCATTAGCATTGAACGACGTAATCCTGATAAAACCGGGCGAAAAAGTACCGGCCGACGGTATCATTGTAGAAGGAAGCAGTTATTTAAACGAATCAATGCTTACCGGTGAATCTAAACCGGTAAAAAAAGAGCTGGAAAACAAGGTAATTGGAGGATCGGTTAATGGCAACGGTTCTATAAAAATTAAAGTAGAGCATACCGGAAAAGACAGCTACCTCAACAAGGTAATAACACTAGTTTCAGAAGCCCAAAAGTCAAAATCGGAAATGCAAAATCTTTCTGACCGCGCAGCTAAATGGCTTACTTACGGGGCATTGGCAGTTGGTTTCGGAACCTTGGCTACCTGGCTTATTTTGGGCTTTCCTTTTGTGTTTGCATTGGAACGAATGGTGACGGTAATGGTTATTGCCTGTCCGCATGCCTTGGGTCTTGCCATACCTTTGGTTGTCGCAATTTCTACGGCTGTATCAGCACAAAATGGCTTATTGATTAGAAACCGTACTGCGTTTGAAGAATCCCGGAAAATCACTACGATTCTGTTTGATAAAACAGGGACACTTACTAAAGGGGACTTTGGGGTAACCCGGATTGTTTCGCTTAACAAAATGTCGGAAGATGAATTGCTAAGTCTGTCAGGCGCATTGGAACAAAGTTCAGAACACCCGATTGCTATCGGCATCCTTCGCAAAGCGAAAGAGAAAAAGGTCAGCATTCCCAAATTGGAGAACTTTAACGCGATAACAGGAAAAGGAGTTGAAGCTACTGTAGAAGGCAAGAATGTAAAAGTGGTAAGTCCGGGCTACTTGAAAGACAAAAAAATAGAAATTCCTGCGGACGCCTATAGCAGTGATGCAGAAACGGTAGTCTTTATTATAATTGATGAGAAACTTGCGGGTTATATCGCTTTGGCTGATGAGATAAGGCCGGAAAGTGCCGAAGCAATTAAAGTGTTTAAAAATAATAAGATCAAGGTACTGATGGCAACCGGAGATAATGACAAAGTTGCCAAAGCTGTAAGTGACAAGTTAGGTTTAGATGGCTATTTTGCGGAAGTACTTCCTGATCAAAAGGTAAAAATCGTAAAAGACCTGCAAAGCAAAGGTGAATTTGTCGCCATGACTGGTGATGGGGTCAATGATGCACCAGCACTTGCTCAATCTGATGTGGGCATAGCAGTGGGGTCAGGAACTGATGTGGCTGCTGAAACAGCAGATATCATCTTAGTTAACAGCAATCCAAAAGACATTGCCAATCTCATCCTCTTTGGGAAGGCTACCTATAATAAAATGATACAAAATTTAGTATGGGCAACAGCTTATAACCTGATTACTATTCCATTAGCCGCAGGTGTTTTGTACAAAGAAGGGTTTGTATTGGGCCCGGCTGTTGGTGCCGTATTTATGAGTTTAAGCACAGTAATAGTCGCCATAAATGCGCAATTGCTAAGAAAGAAGATTGGAAATCATGAAGAAAAACAAAAGCTTCCTTCTTAATTGTAAGTGTTTTTTTAGGTGAAAATATTTTTGCCGCATGATTAACCAGGTCAAATCTATCTGGTTAGCCGGGGATAATAACCAAATTAATTATAAGGCCTAAGGGTTTTAACTTGGTTGCTGTATCCATTGCCGCAGGTGTTTTATACAATTATGGCATCCTACTCAGTCCTTCCATAGGGGCTGTTATTATGAAATACTCATGAATAAAGATAATCACATATCGACCTTATTTCTGGATATCGGCGGTGTATTGCTTACCGATGGCTGGGACCGGAACTCACGGCAAGAAGCCGCTAAAATATTCCATGTCGATCATGACGAGATGGAGGACCGTCACCATCTCAATTTTGAAACCTATGAACTCGGCAAAATGACGCTGGATACGTATCTAGACCGGGTCGTTTTCTATCAAAAGCGAGATTTCTCGCCAGATGAGTTTAAGCCTTTTATGTATCAGCAATCCCAACCCTTTCCAAAAATGATCGAATTAATTATTCATTTAAAAAAGGAGCATGGCCTGAAAATCGCTGTCATCAGTAACGAAGGCCGGGAACTTAATGAGTACCGGATAAAAAAATTCAAACTCAACGAATTTATAGACTTTTTTATTTCCTCTTCTATCGTGAATTTGAGGAAGCCGGATGCCGAAATTTTTAGTTTGGCTTTGGATATCGCGCAGGTAAAAACAGCTGAAAGCATTTACATTGATAACCAACCCATGTTTGTGAAGATAGCGGAAGGCTTTGGAATGAATGGCATCTGCCATACGGATTACGATTCAACAGCCGAGAAATTGCACCGCTGGGGAATAGATATATTAACTGCTGACCATGAATAGACTGGCAAAAGACTGTGTACTTACCATCAACGGAGGATCCTCCAGTATAAAATATGCTTTATATGAAATTAAGGATACACTTAATCAATTACTTTCCGGCGAAATGGAAGACATTGGAAGTGGTAAAGCCAAGCTCAGTTTTATACACTTAAAAAGTGGCCCTAAGCATCATATTGACATCCCTGTTGCCGACCATACTGCGGCTGGAAATTGGCTCGTGGACTGGCTTGAAAAGGAAACCGAGTTTATACGGGTAAAGGCGATAGGCCATCGCATAGTCCAGGGTATGGAGCATACCGTGCCAGAAAAGATCACCGAAAAGCTATTGAAAGAACTGAAAGCCATAAGCCCTTATGACCCTGAACACTTGCCTGCCGAGATAAAATTGATCGAAGTATTTAGAAAACACTACCCGGGTATTCACCAGGTAGCTTGTTTCGACACTTCATTCCATGCCTCAATGCCCGATATTGCCAAACTGGTACCTATCCCTGCAAAATATCGTGATAAAGGGGTTAAGCGATATGGTTTCCACGGTCTATCTTATTCCTACTTGATGGAAGAGTTTGAACGGACCGCGGGAGCTGAAAAAGCAAATGGAAAGATCATTATTGCCCACCTGGGCAGTGGGGCAAGCCTTGCCGCAGTAAAAAATGGTAAAAGTATAGAAACCAGCATGGGATTTACACCTGCATCGGGCTTAACGATGAGCACCCGTACCGGCGACCTTGATCCGGGCGTAGCCTGGTATTTACAAAAATTTGAAAAGCTTACTCCTGGGCAATTTAACCATCTGGTTAATCATGAATCAGGTTTATTAGGGATTTCGGAAACTACGGCCGACATGCAGCAATTACTCCAAATGCAGCATGAAGATAAACGTGCTGCTAAGGCCGTTGATTTTTTTTGCTACCAGTGTATCAAATGGATAGGTGCATTTACCGCCGTGCTTGGTGGTTTAGATACCCTTATATTTTCAGGTGGTATTGGCGAACACGCACCCGAGATAAGGGAGCGAATATGTAGTGGGCTCCAATTTTTGGGGATTGCGCTGGATGAGAAACAAAATACAAACAACGATACGGTCATTTCAACCGATGCCAGCAAGGTATTGGTCAGGGTGATTAAAACTAATGAAGAATTAATAATTGCGAGATTAGTATGTACCACTTTGAATTACAACATTAAACAATAAATAAAATGGAATCAGTATTGAGCAACCCCGAGGTTGAAACATTATCGACTGAATTATTGCAAAAGAAGGCGCGGGTGGTTAATGTTGTCGATCTGATGAAAATGCAATCGGCAAGTGAACATACAACATAAACACTTTATCGACGCGCATGGCATGGACATGCCAGAGATCCTTAATTGAAATGGAATAGTAATAAAAATAGCCAATGATTACAGAACAACTGATAAATACTGCCCGGATCCTTGTTGCAAACCACAAGGGCCTTTTGGCTATGGATGAAAGCGTGGGAACCTGTAATAAACGTTTTGCAGCACTCAGCATACCGCAAACAGTTGAAATGCGGCGCAGCTACCGAGAAATGATAGTTACTACACCGGGCCTTGGCGAAAGCATCAGTGGGGCTATCCTGTTTGATGAGACCATCAGGCAGCAAAAATCAGATGGAACCCCATTTATTAAAGTGCTATCAGATGCCGGCATTATTCCTGGCATCAAAGTAGACATGGGGGCCAAACCGTTGGCCGGTTTTCCCGGCGAGAAGGTAACCGAAGGACTTGACGGCTTGCGTGCCCGCTTTGCTGAATATAGGGCAATGGGTGCACGTTTTGCCAAATGGCGAGCGGTGATAGCGATTGACAACGGCATCCCCAGCCGTGGCTGCATCGAAGCCAATGCACATGCATTGGCCCGATATGCTGCATTATGCCAGGAAGCGGGATTGGTTCCTATCGTGGAGCCTGAAGTGCTAATGGATGGCGCACATTCCCTGCAACAATGCCTTGCGGTAACAAAAGAAGTACTCCACACCGTTTTTGAGCAGCTTTACAAACAGCATGTTTCCCTCGAAGGAATGTTGCTTAAACCTAACATGATATTGTCAGGATTGGCGGCAAAGTTTCAAGATCCTGAAAAGATAGTGGCTGAAAACACTGTGAATTTTTTGTTAGGGGCTGTACCGGCGACAGTTCCGGGCATCGCATTTTTATCAGGCGGTCAATCTACCGAACTCGCTTCGGCCCGCCTTAATCAGATGAATAAACAGTACAAGGCCGTTCTTCCCTGGGCACTTACGTTTTCGTTTGGCCGTGCTTTGCAGCAACCAGCTTTAGAAATATGGCGTGGGGATAATTCAAATATTCTGGCGGCTCAAGAAGCATTATATCATCGTGCTAAATGTAACCGGGCGGCTTCTATGGGTAAATATAATAATACAATGGAAAACATAGTTTAACAATCAATCGTTTTATAAAATATGGATCATCAATATTCAGCAGATAAACAAACCGATAAGGCGAATCCCCACATGCAGATGAACGGGCGTGATCACCATGCGATGATGATAGCAGACTTTAAGAAACGCTTTTACGTGTTGCTGTTTCTTACCCTGCCCATCATGCTTTTATCAAACATAAAGGAAAAGCTATTCCAATAACACCAATCCAAAAAATGAAAGCTATTCCAAAAGATACAAACGAGAAATTAAATCGCGGCAAAATTGTTTCGGTACGGGGCAGCGTTATAGATGCCCGTTTTGACCACTCTCTCCCTGCCGTTTATGCCCTGCTCCACGCAGGCGAACAACGGGAAATTGCCATCGAAGTGCTTTCACAATTGGATGAGCACACTGTAAGGGGAATAGCGCTAACACCTACCCAGGGGCTTGCGCGCGGTATGCATATAGAAACTGACGGAAACGAATTAATGGTGCCGGTTGGCGAACGTACGCTTGGCAGGATGTTCGACGTGTTCGGAAATACTATTGACCATTTGAAACCTTTGGCAGAAGGCGAAAAACGAAATGTTCACCAATCCCCCCCACCATTAGATAAAAGGGCGACTAATTCGCAGGTTTTTGAAACAGGTATTAAGGCAATAGATGTATTGATACCGTTGGAGCGTGGCGGCAAAGCCGGTTTATTCGGTGGAGCAGGCGTAGGCAAAACAGTTTTATTAACGGAAATGATCCACAATATGGTGGGCCAGAATAAAGGGGTTAGCATGTTTTGCGGCATAGGCGAACGCTGCCGTGAAGGAAACGAGCTATATGAAGCGATGAAGGATGCCGGGCTGCTTAAAAATATGATCATGATGTTTGGGCAGATGAATGAGCCGCCTGGAGCCCGTTTCCGGGTTGGGCATGCTGCTTTAACCATGGCCGAATATTTCCGGGATGATGAGCATAAAGATGTTTTATTATTGATCGATAATATCTTCCGGTTTATCCAGGCTGGTATGGAGGTCTCAGGTTTAATGGGGCAAATGCCATCGCGTTTGGGTTATCAGCCTACACTGGAGACGGAATTGTCGGCCCTTGAGGAAAGGATCGCTAATACAGATGCAGGAGCGATTACATCCATACAGGCGGTATATGTACCGGCCGATGACCTAACCGACCCGGCTGCCGTCCACGCGTTTTCGCATCTTTCGGCAACTATTGTGCTTTCACGAGAAAGGGCCAGCGAAGGCCTTTATCCGTCTATTGATTTCCTGCAATCTAATTCAAAAATGGCTACGCCGGGAATTATTGGCGACCGGCATTACCAGCTCGCCCAGCAGATCCGGCAAACGCTGGCACAATATGAAGACCTGAAGGATATTATTTCTATGCTGGGTATGGAGCAATTGTCAACAGGCGACAGGCTCGTTGTAAACCGCGCCAGACGGCTGGAGCGGTTTTTAACACAACCCTTTTTTGCTACCGAACAATTTAGTGGCGTAAAAGGAGAAGTGGTTAGCTTGAAAGATGCGCTCGACGGTTGTGAACGTATTTTGGCAGACGAATTTAAAGACTTGCCTGAAAATGCTTTTTACATGATCGGAAATATCGACGAAGCAATAAAGAATAAAGGCGTCAATAAGGACGGCCCGGTTGCCACAAAACCTGTGATCAAATAGAAGCGAAAAATATGGACCTTAAGATATTACTTCCCTATAAAGTTTTTGCCGATGTAAAAAACGTCAGTAACATCGTTGCAGAGACAATCGAAGGGTCTGTTGGCTTTCTGCCGCAAAGGTTGGATTGCGTTGCGGTACTAGTCCCTGGTATTTTCAGTTACAAAACAGACAAGGTACATTATTTAGCCGTGGACGAAGGCCTTTTTGTAAAAGCCGGGTCGCAGGTACTGGTTTCCGTTAGAAATGCGGTTGGCGGCGTTGAGTTAGGAAAATTAGCCGAAACGGTAAAAAATGAGTTTAAGAATGCAGATGAAAATGAAGAAAAAGTTCGGCACATGGCCTCACAACTGGAAAGTGGGTTTCTTTCCAGGCTAAAGAAATTTCAACAACTATAAAATGGCACAACCGGAAAATGAGGCCGACTTTTTTGGCCGGATGATCTCGACTAAGGAAAAAAGAAAATTAAAGGCACTCGATGAAAAAAAAAGAGCGGAGTGGTTTGGTTTCGGCATGTTCGGTATGGTTGGCTGGTCGGTTACCGCACCAACTTTTTTGAGCACAATGGGCGGAATTTGGCTGGATAAAAATTATCCCCAATCCTTCTCATGGACAGTAACCTGCCTGATAACAGGCTTGGTGGTAGGTTGTATTATCGCCTGGAATTGGGTAATAAAAGAAGATAAATAGTATAAAATAATTTGATGATGATAGTAGTAGCATTAATAGGCGGATTGATATTAGGCATCCTGTTTTTTGGCGGTTTATGGCTGACTGTAAAAAGAACTTTAGGTTCGCCATACGTTGCATTATGGCTTTTGGGAAGCTCACTGATAAGAACGGGTATTGTATTAACCGGGTTTTATTTCATGGCCCAGGGCAGTTTGTTACAATTACTGGTAAGTGTCGCCGGGTTTATTGCGGGCCGCCTTTTAATTTTAAGGCTCACCAGGCAGATCGAGCAAAAGCAAGTTATCGTAACAGAAAGCAGCCCATTATGAATTTAACGCCAGATCAGACCATATTTTGGAGTAATGGTTTTATCACCATCAACCTCACCATCGTAACTACGTGGGGTGTTATGTTATTTATGGTGATCGGTGCCATACTGATTACGCGCAAGTTGAAAACTACGCATAAAATTTCCCGATGGCAGTGTATCCTCGAAATGATCGTAACGGGCATCAATGAACAGATCAAAGAAGTCGGGCTCGAAAACCCCGAACAATACATTGGCTTTATCGGTACACTTTTTCTATTCATTGCCATGTGTAACTTCTGGATCGTTTTACCCTGGTATCAGCCGCCGACAGGTTCCCTTTCCACCACTGCCGCATTGGCGATCGCCGTGTTTTTGGCCGTGCCTTTTTTTGGCATTCAAAAGAGCGGCTTCTTCGCCTATCTGAAGACCTACATCAAGCCGACTTTCATCATGTTGCCTTTCAATATCATCAGCGAATTATCAAGAACGCTGGCACTGGCCATCAGGTTATTTGGGAATATTATGAGCGGTGGAATGATCATCGCCATTTTGTTAAGCATATCTCCTTTATTTATTCCTATTGTCATGAAGGCCCTTGGCCTCCTTACCGGGATGGTACAGGCCTATATCTTTAGTATCCTGGCTACGGTTTATATCGCGGCAGCGGTACAGGAAAGCATCAAAAAGAAAAAATTAGTAAATAAAAGCACCAATTAAATAGATAAAAATGGATAATGTATCAGTAATAGCAGTAGCATCAATTATTACAGCCGGCCTTACAACAGGCATCGGTTGTATGTTCCCGGCATTAAGTGAAGGTAAGGCGGTAGCAACCGCTTTAAGTTCCATAGCGCAACAGCCGGACGCGGCGCCCACCATAACCAGGACCCTGTTTGTCGGCCTGGCCATGATCGAGTCAACAGCCATTTATTGCTTCGTGGTTTCCATGATCCTGATCTTTGCAAACCCATTCTGGACACACATTATTGCTAAATAACACACCATGCAAATTAATTGGTTTACGGTAATCGCGCAGATCGTCAATTTCCTGGTGTTGGTTTGGCTGATGAAAAAATATCTCTATAAGCCTATTCTGGCGGCTATTGATGAGCGCGAAAAAAAGATAGCTGCTGAGCTTGCGGACGCCAAAAGCAAAATGACTGAGGCAAAGAAAGAACAGGATGAGTTTCAACAAAAAAACAACGATTTTGATAAGCACAAAAAGAAGCTAATGGACCAGGCAACATCAGATGCTGATAAGGAACGGGAAAAGCTTTTGGATACTGCAAAAAAGGAAGCTGCGGGTGTAAAAGAAAAACTGGAAGCAGCATCAAAGGAATTACAAGAAAATTTGAGCGATGAGATCTCAAAGAAAACACAGGATGAGGTTTTCGCTATCGCAAAAAAAGCCCTCGCCGAATTGGCTTCAACTGACCTTGAAGAACAATCCGTTCATGTTTTTATCAAGAAGATAAAAGCGATCACTGACAAAGATAAAAAACAGTTCATCGGCGCTTTCCATTCGGATTCGGCCCCGATAAAGGTTAAAAGTGCTTATGACTTAGCTGAAAAGGATCAAAAAGGCATACGATCCGCAATTGCGGATATACTTGGAGATGAAGTTAAATATGAGTTTAAGACGGATCCTAAAATGATCAGCGGGATCGAACTGGCAGCTAATGGGTACAAACTATCCTGGAGTTTAGCCGCGTATGTTAATTCACTGGAAAAGAGTGTAGTGACGACAATAAACAAAACTCATCAAGCTGTAAAGTAATAACAATATGCCTTCAAGTACTTTAAAAAACAGTATAGCCGACACTTTCCACCAGTTGGATAAGGGTTTGGCGGAGCATGTATTCGCATTCGCACCCCGCGAGGTTGGCTATGTGACCAGCGTGGCCACGGGTATTGTAAAAGTTTCGGGATTGGAAGGTGCCGGCTTTGAAGAACTGCTTAAATTTTCGGAAGACCTGTACGGCATTGCCTATAATTTAGATGAAGATGAGATCGGCGTTATCCTGCTTGGTGAAGATACCTTATTGAATGCCGGAGACGAAGTAGAGCGTACCGGCCGGGTGATGGATATCCCGGTAGGCGACCATTTGATCGGCCGGGTAATTGATCCCATGGGGATACCCATTGATGGGAAAGGCAATATCGCAACCAACAAAAGGTTACCCATTGAACGGCCTTCGCCCGCTATCATGGACCGAACAGCCGTAAATGCGCCTTTACAAACCGGCATAAAAGTTATTGACGCACTAATTCCAATTGGCCGCGGCCAGCGTGAACTGATAGTGGGCGACCGGCAAACCGGCAAAACACAAATAGCAATTGATACCATACTTAACCAGCAAGGAAAAGATGTGGTTTGCATTTACTGTGCTATTGGGCAACGCGCTGCCGCTGTCGCCAAGGTTATCGCCAACCTGGAACAAAAAGGTGCTATGGATTATACCGTAGTTATGGTGGCCGAAGGTAACCATGCTGCGGGATTGAAATATATTGCGCCTTACGCGGCAACCAGCATAGCCGAACACTTTATGGAAGAGGGTCGTAACGTGCTCATTGTATATGACGATCTTACGCATCACGCGCGGGCCTATCGTGAACTTTCGCTGCTGTTACGCAGACCACCCGGACGAGAAGCATTTCCGGGTGATATTTTTTATATTCACTCCAGGTTGCTGGAACGGGCTACGCACCTGAGCGCTCAATTAAAAGGCGGATCGCTGACGGCCTTACCTATTATCGAAACTGAAGCGCAAAATATCTCCGCCTATATCCCAACCAATCTGATCTCTATTACCGATGGACAGATCTATCTATCGCCCAAACTATTTGAAGCCGGAAATTTACCGGCAGTTGATGTGGGTAAATCAGTTTCCCGTGTCGGGTCTGCTGCACAGTTACCCGCCTACAAATCTATTGTCAGCTTGAAATTACAATACGCGCAATTTGAAGAGCTGGAAAACTTTTCTCGCTTTGGCACCCGTCTGGATGACAATACTAAAAAGGTGATCGATCATGGCCTGCGTATCCGATGTTGCCTCAAACAAAACGAATTGCATCCCTTAACGGTTTCAGAACAAATAGTCGTATTATTGGCTTTAACGAGCGGGCTTTTTGATGCTATACCTGTAGATAAGATCGCCGATGCCGAAGCGGTTATTCTTAAAGATATGGGACGATTTCCTGCCGAAGTGCTCAAACGGCTTTTTGATGACAAACCTTTAAACGACGCAGACCATGATACGATCCTGAAAATCGCCGGCGAACTTCTTGCTCCCTTTAACGAAAAGCCGGAAGCGGAAAAACCAGAACCTGATAAACCCTCGAAGTAATGGATACGCTGGAAGATCTGAACCGGAAATTGGATGGTGCAAAAGATATCAAATCGGTTGTTAAAGCCATGAAGGCTATGGCTGCTGCCAATATTTCACAATATGAAGCGGCGGTAGCTTCACTTGGCGATTACTATCATACCGTTACACTGGGTATTAAGGCTTATTTAAAAGCGGAAAAAATACAAACGGTAATTGAAAATCCGGGAGCCGGAAAAGATGAAGATCAAACAGTTTGTGTTATTGTCTTCGGATCGGATCTTGGGCTGGTAGGCCAGTTCAATGACCTGCTATCCGGTTTCGTGCAACAATCTTTTAATGTTATTACCGGTAAAAAGGAAATTTGGGTGATCGGCGAACGTATTCAGGCGCTTTTAGCAGACGCAGGGCTTAATATTACGAAGTCTTACGCTGTTCCTGTTTCTATTGATGCCGTTACACCGTTAATTCAAAGTCTTTTGATCGAAATTGAGGAAATTCGTGAAACCAGGCATCTAAAGCAGTTTTATGTATTTCATAATCAGCCCAAAACAGGGTCGAGCTATGAGCCGGTTTTGCAAAGGTTATTACCGCTTGACGAAAAATGGATGCAGGATCTGATGGCTATACAATGGCCGACAAATACTATACCCGAAGTTATTGGCAATACGGTGACCACTCTAAGCGCACTTATCAATGCCTATCTATTCGTTTCGGTATTTAGAGCAAGTACAGAGTCATTGGCGGCAGAAAATGCCAGTCGATTGGAAGCGATGCAGCGGGCTGAAAAAAGCATAAGTGATATGCTGGAAAGCTTAGGCAAGAAATTCCAGAGACTACGTCAAAGCATGATCGACGAAGAGCTTTTCGATGTCGTTTCCGGATTTGAAGCTTTAAAGAAAGAACATCAATAACATAAATCATTATTATCAAACAACGATATGACCACAATTAAAAACATCAAACCATTAAGTGCAGAAGAACTTTTCGACCTGCTAAAAAAGGAATTTGCCCCTTACATCAATTCAAAACTGGATTCGGGTTTAACAATTGAATATGCGCATGTTTATGACGTGATCAATATTTCATTTCCCGAAGTTATAAACGGTATCGCCTTTACCGTTATCGCCTCCGTTGATGAGGTATTACTTGAAAAGAATGAAGAAAATATAGATTATGACTCAGCATTATTGGAAGGTCATTTAATTGATTTTCTTAAGGAAAAATGCGAGTAATAAACCTTTCCATGTAAATAAAGTAAACAACTAAAAAAGAGAAGATGTTAAGAGAATTAAATGATTATCAAATAGACACCTTATTGAAAGATCAATTGGTCGGTCGAATCGGGTGCCACGCAGCTGGCGTTACCTACATTGTTCCGGTAAATTATTTATATGACGGTACAGATATTTATTGTCATTCTGCTAAGGGGATGAAGATTGAAATGATGCGCGAGAATCCATTAGTTTATTTTGAAGTGGATAACATCAAAGAAATTACCAACTGGGAAAGTGTCATCGCCTGGGGAAAGTTTGAAGAGATCACGGAAATGGAAGAAAAACAAAAAGTTCTCCAAAAGTTGACAGACAGAATTACACCGTACATAATGGATGATTCAATTACCCGTGAACACGGCTTCGTTGATAAAGAAGGTGATATCGGGACTACTGTTGAATTGATTATTTACAAGATCGTAGTAAGTAAAAAAACCGGACGATTTGAAAATAGGTAATTATCAAAAGCTTTAATAATTAATTTTAACGCCAAACAGATTATTTACCAGCGTTGAAATTGATTATTAGGTTGTGTAACGGCGAAGTCCGGCATTGGTTATGACCAACTTTGCAAGTTCGTTGATGTATTCAAAGTTAGATGACGTCTTAGAATCAAGGTTTCCAGATAGGCTAATATGAAATTCCCTTTATCGGGATGGGGAATAAAAAGCTGTCCAAAACATTCCAGTGTGCTGACGACACATGATCCTTAAATGATTTCATACTTTGATGCATGGCGGCAGCATAGTCTTTATCAAATTTTAACAACAATATTTCCAATTCCGCCAACTTGGCTTTAATCGCCTCTGTGCGGGCTAACTTACCTTTTGGCAATTCTGCATCCAGGTTAGTGAAATTGTCTTTAAATAGCTCGTCGGCTTTCGCATAAAACCCGCTGAGCAGTGGAACGCAGGTATAAGTCTTCATGTGATCAAATTCGACGGCAGCTTTAATATCTACATCGTCCGTCGGACCATACTCATTAGCTGCCAGTAAAGAAATATAAACAGGAAACATCAGGAATTCCTGTTGTTCGGCGTAGGATAATTTTTCGAAAGCTTTCATCTTGATTATAATTTAATTGTTTATTGACAGGCTGAACCTTGTATTTATTATATAATACCAGGCAGGATATCGGGAATGATCATTTTGGCTACCCCTATACGGTTATCAGCCATCCCATAGTAAACATCAATTCGGTTGGGTTCTCCAATATCCTCGCGGCGGTCTATACCAGTCGGGAACACCACATTCGCGATAGTTCCAATTGTTTCCTCCGGTAATTCGGGAATTAATATGGGGTTAGGCGAACGATACAATATTTTTTGCGGATTCTTTTCTGAAAGGATCATCACCCCGGCGGAATAGCATAATTGGGGTTTGGAAGCCGTTGATCCCTCCAATTCATGTACTCCGTGATATACCATGAGCCACCCATGTTTGGTTAATAAAGGTGGCGCACCGGCACCAATTTTCAAGTTCTCCCATGGTTCTTCGGGCAGAGCCAAACGATGGTTGGACGTGAATTTTGCATATTCTATGGTAGTGTCTTCTCCTAAATTATAATATGAGATCCAGATACTCTCTTTATGTGAATCCATTTCACTACCCCCATGTTTAACGATTTCTTCCGGGGTTGTGCCCGGAAAAAGTGGGCGGTGCAACATACCGATAGAAGGGTGTCCGTGAGGGCTAGGAATACTTAAAGGGAAAATGCTGGCATCTTTATTATTAATACCATTAAAGTTAATGTGCTTATACGAAAGGTACTTTACCAGCCCTAAGCGTTCCCATTTAAACAAGTCTTTGGACCTTGCCACAGCAATACGCGGCCCATCTGGCCCAAAGGCAGTATAGGTCATTATATAGTGCTGTAATGGTTCTACATAAGTCACCCTTGCATCTTCGCAACCGCCTCCACCGTTGGGGCGTTTTTCATATTCGGCTTCAGGTTGTAACACTATGCCCAAACGTTCTACGCCAATCGGGTCGCCGGTTTCATTAAATTTTATTCTCACTATGCCTATACGGGAGTAATTGTTTTTTGCCACCAAACGCGGGAAAAGGTAAAGGCTACCATCCGGGCCACGGGTTGCTGCTGGGTTAAGTACCCCCTCGGTCTCCAATTCATTGCCCGGTTCGGGCTCCATTATGGTGCCGATGCGTTGTAGCTGGAATGGGATCATGCTTTTTTGCTTTTATATTTATTATCCAAACAGGCAACGATCGTTTCGATAATTCTTTTCGTTTCATCAGGATCACGAACCTGAACACAAGCTACGCCCGTTTTTATAGCAGGATGATCGTTTCCCCCTTCAAATAAGGCATCACCTATAAATAGCATTTCTGATATTTTAATGCCCGATACCTCTTGAAGCTTATGTATACCATACGCTTTATCAATGCCAGGTTTAGTTATATCGATGGAAGTAGCGCCACCCATCTCGACAGAGAAATGTTTGAGTGATTTGTCAAGCCTGTTTTTAACTCTTTTACGTTTGGCAAAATCGTTGTCCCAATCTTTTTTCTCTTTTAACGGTGCGCTTTGTCCCAATGCCGAGAAGGTAATCTGGCTGCCTCTGTCCTCTATCTGATCTCCCCATGTTTTTTTGATATCCAGGCCTGATTCATTAACCGCTTGGTTCAAATTATCGATGATCTTCTTTTTTTCCTCGTCACTAAAGTTCTCGGCATACAATTGTTTCCAGCCGTGTTTATATTGATAATATTTGGTGCCGCATGTGGGAAGTATGAAAAGTTTCTTCGGCGACTGTTTTTTGGATAAATGATCTAACACCTGCTTTTCGAATTGCGGCCAGTCTCCTCCGGATATGATGGCAACATGGGCGACTTCAAGTAGCTGACCTAAATGAAGGGACATTTCGTTATCTATAGCAGATTTGCTTTCGGCAAGTGTTCCATCTAAATCAAAAATTATTAGCTTTTTCATGAATGTTCGGAGGTTTCTTTACTGGGTATGCCTATTTGTAATAGGCTAATTTCATCGTTGGGTTGAAGATCACATCCTCCCACAGCAGCCGGTAACAGCATAACATCCCCTTTACCGATCTGATATGCCTTTGTATTGCATATAAGCTTACCAGATCCTTCTAAACAAACTAAAATAGTTGGCTCATTTTTGAAACCAACATTAAAAGGCGACTTGTATTTCATGCGCCATAATATAAAGTGCTCGTTATCAAATAATTTTTCGGTGTTCGTTTGATGAGCTTCTATAACCGGCTTTACCGGCCCAATATCAACCTGGTCAAAATCAATGCAGGCCATCGCTTCATCTACCTGGAGATCGCGTGGTTTTCCGGTTTTAGAGTCGGTTCGATCCCAATCGTAAAGGCGGAAAGTAACGTCGCTGTTTTCCTGCACTTCAAAAACTACGGTTCCGCCAAGCGTATGTACCGTGCCGGAATGAATAAATACAGCATCCCCGGGTTTTGGTATAAAACTATGAAGTTTGTCAGCTACACTATGGGTTTGAATAGCCTGACGCAAATTTTGCTGATCGGTACCTTTCTTTAGCCCGGCATATATTCGGCTGTCTTTACCTGTTTCTAAAACCACCCAGGCTTCCGTTTTTCCAGTGTCACCTTTGGGTATATAACTTTTTTGATTGTCTGAAGGATGAACCTGTACCGACAATACTTCCTTGCAATCCAAGAATTTCAACAAAAGCGGGAAATGATCAAATCGGTCAGCCAGTTTGCCCATAAGTTCTTTAGGATATTCTTTCATCAATTGAGTGATGGAATAACCCTTTAGGGAACCTTCAGTAACTTTGCTGGCATGATCCTTACGATCGCTCAATATCCATGCTTCACCTATAGGTTCCTCTTTTGGCAGCGGTTTAGAAAGTAAATTCTCTAATTTTCTGCCTCCCCAAAGGCGGTATTGATAGATAGGTTCGAATTTTAAGGGGTATAATGCATTATTCATGTATTATAGTAAGCATATTTAATGTAATAAGTTTCGATTATAATAAAAGAGAGGTCAGTAGATAAACAATAAAGTTCAGATCATTAATTTCAAATTAAATAGTAGTTACAGGTGTCTAAATGTCATTCGTCAAGGTTGCTACTTCCGTTTTGCGGCTGATATTATGGATTACTTCGTCCAATTCAAACGCTGACTGTAACAAATAGGTCATCATTTCCCTTGTTGCATCCGGAAGCCCCTCGGTATTATTAATCAGCGGTATTAGACCCATGATCCTGGCGAGCAGTGCCCGTATCACATGTGACTGCATCCACGAAATTTCGCGCAGTTTTTCATTTTGTTCTTCTACAGCGTGAATATAATTAAGGTTAGTTGTAATATTAGTAGCAATAGCGATACGGGCATTTTTTCCTTTATAAATGACCGGGTTGCTTTGGATATCAACACTGATCTCTTCACCATTCTTTTTTTTATGGACAATGGAGTGATGCGATGTTGTACCTGTTGTTTCCTTAATTCAATCAGCGTGTCGCCGGTAAGGGGTGTATCACCCGGGCGGCTGAAGTTGTGTGATCGACATTTTTAAAAACGCTTCACGGCTATACCCGTATTGGTTAATGGTTGCTTCATTAACATCAAGGAATCGTAAAGTTTCCAGGTCGAATCCTAATTTGGGTAATGGGCTTAGCTGGAACAAATTGTTATATCTTTTTTCTGATTCGATCAAAAACTCTTCGGAAATCTTACGCGCAGTAATGTCATTGGCGAAGCAGGACAGGCCGGTAACGATATCTTTTTCTCAAATAGGATGAATAGAGAAACTGGTATAACTGCGAAAACTGCCGTTGTGGAACTCTTTTTTCAAATTGAACGATTTCACCGTTGAGTGCCTTTACATATATGCGCTGCCATTCCGAGAATTCTGTAGGATTAAATTCGCCGATAAAGTCGAATACATTGTAACCCGGCGAGATGGTTATGCCGTAGAGTTCCTGCATCGTTTTTTCCAGTTTGGCGTTGTAAGTGATGAACCTGAATTCACGATCGAGCGAATAGATAAAAGCATCCGTATTTTCGATCACCGCGTTCAGATTGGATTCTGACGTAAGGAGCTTCTGTTCGGCTCGTATCATGGATAAGATCGCAAAAGCGGCTGGCCGTGAGGATTTGGCACCGATTTCCTAATTATGTAATAATCAAACAAAATTCTGTAAAAGCAGTTGTTAAAGAATATCCTACATTTGTAGTATCCATGAAGAAAGCGGCGGTTTTAAGTATAGCGGCATTTTACCTGTTACTCACAACAGGTATGTTCGTCTGTATTGTACACTGCGCCGGCGAGTACTTTTTACAGCCGAAAATGGCCATGCACGATGACGACCATGAGGATCACGACGTGCATGAGCATAATA
The DNA here is from genome assembly GCF_039925265.1 of Mucilaginibacter sp. Lineage (GTDB taxonomy): Bacteria > Bacteroidota > Bacteroidia > Sphingobacteriales > Sphingobacteriaceae > Mucilaginibacter. The sequence continues at coordinate 18,182 of NZ_JBDSZG010000011.1, read as the reverse complement.
AGAAAAAGCATTGTGGTGATAAAGACTGTGGATGCTGCGATAAACACGATAATTATGTGATCAAGGAAAATATTCCGCCAGTCCCTGATTTTCAGGCACCACAGATCGCCATCATTGCCCAACATCAAATTTTCCTAAGCTCGTTACAAGATTATCCAGTGGTTGCCCGTTTGTCCTGGCATGAAAGCCATGCGCCTCCGGACCCATCCGGTAAATCCATCGTTATAAAATTTCGTTCCATCCTTATTTGATTCAAGCATCTCTGCAATCTCAGCAGCATGGCATTCTTTTGTTTTAACTTTAACAATCGCTTGAATTAATATACATGATACTTCATATTAAAAATATGGTATGCGACCGTTGCATTATGGTTGTCCGCCAGCAATTAGAAAATTTACATTTCCGGGTAACAGACATTGTTTTGGGGAAGGCAACCATTGATCCTGATCCTGATGAACAGACTTTACTGGAAATAGCTTCCTCTTTAAAGGTAATGGGCTTTGAGCTGATCGACAGCGAAAAGCAGCAGATCGTTGAACGTATAAAGAACCTGGTTATTCAGCAAGTTCATTATACCGACTTGTCAAAAAGCCACATCAATTTTTCAGACCTGCTTTCTTCCCAGCTTTTTAAAGACTATGCTTACCTGAGCCGTTTATTTTCTGAGTATGAAGACATCACCATCGAAAAGTTTATTATCCAGCAAAAAATAGAAAAAGTAAAAGAATTGTTGGAATACAATGAATTAAATTTAAACGAGATCACCTGGAAAATGGGATATAGCAGCAGTGCCCACTTGTCTACGCAGTTTAAAACGATTACCGGTTTAACGCCTAGCCAATTCAAGGCTTCTGAAAAAATGAAAAGAAAAGCCATTGATAAAATTTAATTCATTACAAAACAAATTAATCATGTATCTGGTTCAATGATAAAGCTTTAATCATGGAAAAGGGAAATTACAAGATGTTTGTTTGGATGCTGTTCTTGTCATTTATCATCATGTACGGAGTGCTGTTTTTAAATGTTGATCAGGCCGATCATATTTATTTAAGCCTGACCCGCCTTTATATGACATTAATGATGGTAGCTGCTATGGCTGTTTTGATGTTAGCGATGATGCGGATTATGTATAAAAACCGTAAGCTGAATACCATTATCATTCTATCAAGTGTTGCGGTTTTCATTCTTTCTCTTGTTGGCGTCCGGACCCAGACTTTTGTTGGCGATGTGCAATATATGAAAGGGATGATCCCACATCATTCCATAGCAATTATAACCAGCAAAAACGCGCATATTAAAGACCCGGAAGTAAGAAAACTTGCAGACGGGATTATTGCAGCCCAGGAAAAGGAAATTGCCGAAATGAAAAAAATACTGGCCCGTATGGGTAAATAACAGGTTGTCTTTAAGCACTACTGTTATAATAACATTAATTTTTTTTATAAATCAGCATTAAACATATTCTAATCCAGTAAATACCTTTTTTAATCGATATCTTTAAATACTGATTGCTGTCGCTTACATGAGAAGAATTTGTGCTATAGCCATGACCTTATTTTACCTGTTGCTTTCAACAGGTGCCTATGCCTGTTTGCTACATTGTGCTACGGACTACCTTGCCACTCGATTAGAAAATAGACAAGAGGCTCAGGTTACAGATAAGGACCAAGCACATAACGAAAAAGAAGGCGATGAAGACTGCCGTAATGGTGAATGCAACTGCTGTTACCATCATGGCACTTATGTCGTAAAAGAAAATGCGAAGATCGGTTCACATTTTAGTTTTCATCCGACAGATTTAGGTATATTGCTTTTGCAAACTGAAAGCTGTCTGTACATTCCGTTAAAAATTGCGAACAAGGTTAGCTGGCCAAGGCCCAACGGGCCACCTTTTCTGCGCAGCCAGCCAATTTATCTTTCCAACCAATCCCTTCTAATCTGATTCAAGCTAATGCCGGACCTGCCGGTAAGGATACCTATTATCTCATTTTTAGCTTGAATTACCACCATGAATTCCCATTTAATTTTAAATGCGGCACATTTTCTATTGGAAAGTTTGCTCGGCACACCTGCGTTCCCTGAACAAGAGTGTGTCAATATAAAGTACGTATTTGCATTGCAATACAAATCATTCCTCGCAATTAACGGCTACCGCTTATTGTCAGACCTTCAACTGGGGCAAGGAATATGAAGCAGCATATTATTTATACCATCCAAAAAAAATCTGGCGGGAATGCCGAGATCAAGATCGTACCCGGCACCATTCCAGGCTTCAACGGGCGCGCCAGTATTACAGGTGTTTTCCAGCTATTTTATGTAATCCCCAAGCCTTTCAAACATAAGACCGCCGATGTAGATATGGATACCTACATGGGGTTTGCAGGCAACCTGATATTTTTAAACGAAAATTTTTTTGAATGGCGTTATGAAGGACAGGCCTTTGCCGAAACGGAAATTGCGCAGCTGGTGAAGATTATCCAGGATCATGTGAAAGAATGGTTTGATGACGCTGACAATCAGCCTGTTTTAAAGGAGGAAGATCTTCATGATCCAGAAAGCACCATGTATATGAGCGACGAGCAGCTTGCAGCGATCATGGAACACCCATTGTATGATATCTCGCCATATTTCATATTCGGCCCGGAGGATGATGTCGTCGGTATCGTACAAAATGGCGAGGGCTTTGATATTCATATCAACGGGGCTATCGCCGCTTATCTCCAAGTTCCTGAAGTAGCCGCACATGAAATTGTCGCCGGGGCGATTGACGAACAGGAACTGGTAAAGGAGATTGTTCGGAGGATAAGGGCGGTACGAGAATTATAATTTCCAGGTTATTTTGATCGCTTAGATATATTTGTCTGAACTTTTCTAATTTAGGGTATCCGTTTACTGCGGATACCTTTATTTTATCCGCTACTTATGAGTGAACATTTACAATCCATTATTGCACAATATAAAAGCGATCAGGAATCGGTTTATAATACCTGGTTCATCAATAACGAAGAACGGTTAAAAGCATTTCGCTCTATTCGCAGGGGGGTATTACAAGTTATTGATGATATTAAGACCAGGCGATTTGGTAACGATTTTAAAGGAACGTCACTTGAATTTGTATTAAGTTGCATTACAGAGCAAAAGCAAGTTTTTGAAGGGGCATCGCATCCTTTTTATTGGAAACCTAAATTACGGATACCTGATATTTATGAGAACCAGAATAATAAGATAGCATTTGGCCAATTTTTGGAGAACTGTATCAACGCAAAAAATGAAGAACAGATCATCAGGGAAATTGAAAAACTGGATGCTTTAAAGATCAAAGGGTTGGGGCCTGCTGTGGCAAGCATCCTATATTTTTTACATCCAACTTTGATGCCTCCATTTAATACGGCGATCATTAATGGGTTTAACTATCTTTTCAAAGACAAAAAGAAATTAGGTAGCTGGAGCGAATACCTCAAGATCAGGGAAATCATCATGGATATGAATCGCAAGCATTGCAATGAATTGTCTTTAGATATGGGTGCATTCGCAGGCTTGTTATTCGAGGTGGGAACACAAAAGCTGTTGTTAGGTAAAGATGAATACCTTTCAGAAACGGAACGCACAAGGCTTGAAAAGTTGATCGCAAAGCGGCATAAGGACAAACGGGTTGAAACTGAGGACGAACACTTGCACAATGAAATGCAGAACCATTTATTGAAGATTGGTCATTCCCTCGGATATGATGTGATCGCAGCTTCCAATGACCGTTCTAAATCATGGAACGGTAACAAGTTTACTTTTATTTCACTGGCAGATTTCCCGGACTTGACATTAGAGAAAGAAGTATTAAATACTGTTAAATTAATAGATGTGCTATGGTTTGAAAAAGGAACGGCAAAAGTTATCGCTGCTTTTGAGGTCGAAAAGAGTACCAGTATCTATTCCGGTATTTTGAGACTGACAGATCTAAGTTGCAGTGTGAATAACAAGGAAGAGGTCTTATACCTCGTGGTGCCGGATCAGCGGGAAAAAGATGTGATCATGCAGCTATCGCGACCGTCGATCAGGCAAGGAAATATGCAAATGAAGTATATTTGTTTTAGCGATCTGCGGCAACACTGCGATGCCTTATGTAAATTTGGCGATAATCATTCTATCATGCAAAAGATAGCTCGGACAGTCATTTAACAGAACCTACAATAGGATATAATTTAAAACGTAATTATATAAAACAATTTAAACGCCTGTTGTTTAACTTTGTGACTGAAGATGAAAAGTAAAGCGCTTTTATTATTATTCATATTCCTGCTAAACACCGTTACCGGGTTTGCTTGCGCTTTACGTATGTCTATTCATGAACAGGAGGAAACTACAGAACACCATGATACAAGTGCTGAAGTTACCGATCACCACCACAATGGCGATGAAGCTACCGAACATCATCATGAACATCGCAAATTATCCCAGCTCTTAGCTCATGAAGAACCATTATTTACTGGAACCGCTATGGCTAACAATGATCCATGTTGTCAGGGAGCGGTTAACAATTTTAATACTTTAGCCAAGGTAACTCCACAGTCAAGCCACATTATTTTACTGGCACCCTTTACTTACATTGGTACTTATCACCAATTCTTTTTAAAGCTGGTTTCAGTTAGTCTAACCAATCAATTCGTATCGATTGACGGACGACGACGGCCTCCCACATATCCTATCCGCATCGCGCTGCAAAGCTTTCAGATTTGATTAATTAATAGATTTTCCGAACTATGGCTCTGCCATGTTCCAATTTTTCTATTACATTAATAATTAATTCAGATCATGAAAAAGATATTTTTATTAGTTGCTTTAATAGCAACGGTTTCTACCCAACTACTTTTTGCGCAGGATACTAAGTCAACCTCGCTTACCCCTTTATTGGTATCTTATTACGATATAAAAGATGCTTTGATCAAATCAAACAGTGTCGATGCCGCTACCCATGCAGGAGAGTTTTTAAAAGCTGTTAACAGTGTTGATATGAAATCACTGCCCACAGCGGATAGGTCAACTTTTATGGCGGCACAGGAAAAGTTGGCGTTCGATGCCAGGCATATTTCTGAGAGTAAGGATATCGCCCATCAGCGGGAGCATTTCGCTAATTTTTCAGCTAACTTTTTTAAACTGGCTAAAGCTGTAAAATTAACCGATAAGCCTGTTTATTACTCTTATTGCCCGATGAAAAAGAGTTATTGGTTATCTTCTGAAGACGCGATCAAAAACCCTTACTATGGTAGCCAAATGCTTACTTGCGGTAAGGTTACCGAAACCCTGAACAAATAAATTAACTAATTATTTCTTAATAACTTGATCACCTGTGCTTTCATTTGCACATGGTGGTCAATAATTTATAATCATACCATGAAAAATCTAATCATTGTTTCATTGATCAGCCTGGCTTCATTTTCAATGATCGCCTGTAGTAACACGAATAAATCAGCTGCTAACAGCACAAAGGACACGACCGCTTCAACAAATACTGCACCGGCCGACACAAAATCAACTACTGCAAAAGGAGGCGTTGATCCCAAAACTACTGCTTCTGTTAAGGAAATGGTTGGAAACTATTTACAACTAAAAAACGCGCTGACCAAAGATAATAGCACCGATGCGGCTACCGCTGGAAAAGCGCTATCAACGGGTTTTGCAAAACTTGATCAATCCGTATTAACACCCACCCAAAAGAAAGCCTTTACTGACATCGCCGATGATGCAAAAGAAATGGCCGAGCATATTGGGATGAGTGGTGGTAAACTACCACATCAACGGGAGCATTTTGATATGTTAAGCAAGGATATGTATGACCTGGTTAAACTATTCGGCGCAGCACAACCTTTGTTTGTAGACCATTGCCCAATGTATAATGATAAAAAGGGTGCCATCTGGTTGAGTGAAACCAAAGAGATCAAAAACCCCTATATGGGTTCAAGTATGTCAACCTGTGGTACCATCCAGGAAGAATTAAAATAGCCGTTATGAAACGTGTAATTAAGATTTCGTTAATTATAATATTTGGTCTGTTTATCATTATCCAGTTCATCCCCCGCGATCACAATGAAAGCGAACCTATGCCGGCAAATGATATCAGCAAAGTATATGCGGTTCCGGTAAACGTCGGTGCCATTCTTAAAACATCATGTTATGACTGCCATAGCAATCATACCGAATATCCGCTGTATTCCTGGTTCCAGCCAATCAGGCTGATGATGGACGGGCACGTCAGCAAGGGGAAGGAAGAGCTGAATTTTAATGAGTTTGGGATCTATTCCTCCAGGAAACAAAGAAGTAAATTAAGGGCTATCGGTGAAAGTTTAGAAGAAGGCTCGATGCCCTTATCTTCCTATACGCTCATTCACAGGAATGCCATTCTTTCAACAAAAGATAAAGCAACACTCATGAATTGGGTTAAACAGAACAGCGATAGCCCTTTACTAAAAAATTAAAGATGAAAAAAATACTATTTGTGGCGATGATGCTTTGCTTTAAGCAAGTCGCGTTCGCTCAAAACGATATGCAAAATATGGCTGGTATGCAAAAAAAACAGCCGATCACCTATACCTGCCCAATGCACCCGGAAATCCATTCGACCAAGCCGGGTAATTGCCCTAAATGCGGAATGAAACTGGTTAAAGAAAAACCTAAAGCTATGGCGAAAAAGGCGGCAACTACACCAGCCAAAGTAACCGGTAAAAAGGACGACGATATGAGTGGTATGAAGATGGACGGGATGAAAATGGATCAGAAAAAGTCACCCGCTGAGAAGCCTGATGGGATGCAAATGCCCAATGGTGCCGACAAAAAAGCTGATGACATGGGTGGAATGAAAATGGATGGGATGAAAATGGATCAGAAAAAGTCACCCGCTGAAAAGTCGGATGGTATGCAAATGGCCAAAGATACCGGTAAAAAAGCAGTTGATATGGGCGGAATGAAAATGGATGGCATGAATATGAACGATGCCGGTGAAATGGCCACTGATATGAAAACCGCAAAAGCAAAGTTAGGGCCCATCAAAACACTGGTCAATAATGTGCCGCCACGTACTGTTCGTTATGATCTTTATATAGCAGATACTATCGTCAATTATGCAGGTAAGCCAAAAAGGGCAATTGCTGTGAATGGCAGCATTCCCATGCCGACACTGATTTTTACCGAAGGCGATACCGCCGAGATATATGTGCATAATAAATTGAAAGAGGAAACCTCACTACACTGGCACGGGCTTTATTTACCCAACCGTTATGACGGCGTACCTAATCTGACACAAATGCCGATCATGCCGGGTGAAACGCACTTATATAAATTTCCGATCAAGCAGCACGGCACCCACTGGTACCATAGTCATACAGGCTTGCAGGAGCAGATAGGCATCTATGGTGCCTTTATCATGAATAAGCGGAAAGAATGGAATATCCCAACGTTACCGGTGGTGTTAAGCGAATGGACAAACATGAACCCTAAAGAGGTTGACCGTAGTTTACACGCGGCATCCGATTGGTTCGCGATACAAAAAGGCACTACACAGAGTTATCTGGAGGCGATCAAAGCAGGTCATTTTAAAACTAAAGTAGCGAATGAGTGGAAGCGCATGAATGCAATGGATGTGAGTGATGTTTACTACGATAAATTTCTGATCAATGGCAAAGATCAAAATGAGCAGCCCCAATATAAAGCCGGGGACAAGGTAAGGCTGCGTATAGCCAATGGCGGTGCTACTTCCTACTTCTGGCTTAAATATGCCGGTGGTAAAGTTACGGTGGTCGCTTCTGACGGTAATGACGTTCAGCCGGTTGAAGTGGACAGACTGATTATCGCACCCTCTGAAACTTATGATGTAGTAGTCACCATTCCGGAAAGCAAAAGTTATGAGTTTTTGGTTACTCCTGAAGACCGCACCAAATCAGCTTCACTTTGGTTAGGCAAGGGGGAAAAGGTTTATGCAGAAAAAATGCCGAAACTGAAATACTTCGCCGGTATGAAAATGATGAATGACATGATGGACATGAGCGGTAACATGGTACAAATGGATGGGATGAAGATGCAGAACCAAACCATGGACATGAATACCGTAATGTATCCTGAAATAACCGGGGCGGATAAACCACAGGCCGACGATAAAAAAAGTGCTATGCCAGCTATGCAGATGGCAAATGATAAAAGCATGGCTGGTATGAATATGGCGGCCGACAACTCGGATATTGTGACTCTTAACTACGGGATGCTCCGTGACCCTCATAATACGACATTACCCAAAGGCCCGATGAGGGAACTTAAATTTGATCTTACCGGCAATATGAATCGTTACGTATGGACGATGGATAACAAAACGGTATCCGAATCAGATCGGATCTTGATCAAAAAAGGTGAAAATCTAAGGATCATCCTATACAACAACAGCATGATGCGCCACCCGATGCACCTGCATGGCCACGATTTCAGGATAATTAACGGGCAGGGAGAAAACGCACCGATGAAAAATGTGGTGGATATTATGCCCATGGAACGGGATACCGTAGAGTTCAACGCGTCTGAACCTGGCGGAGATTGGTTCTTTCATTGCCATATTCTATACCACATGATGAGCGGTATGGGCAGAATATTCAGTTATGAAAACTCACCACCTAACCCGGAAATACCTGATCCTAAGCTGGCGCGGAGGATGTTAAATATGGACGACCAAATGCCGCATTTCATGGGCAAACTCGGATTGGAAAGTAATGGAAGCGATGCACAATTTATGCTCTCCAACACCCGCTGGAAAGCCAGCACCATGTGGCATTTAGGCACCGATGCTATGATGGGTTATGAAAGTGAAACTATGGTCGGCCGTTATATTGGTCGTAACCAGTGGTTATATCCTTATATTGGTTTTGATTATCATTATAAAAAGTTCAATCCCAACGAAAAAAACATATTTGGCAGTGACTACAAAAACTTGTTCGGCCAGATAAGCAACAAGAATGACCGACATACCGTAGTAGCCGGTGTGGCTTATACCTTGCCAATGCTTTTTGTTGCGGATGCACGTATTGACGGTGACGGCAAACTGCGCTTCCAGTTAGGACGGGATGACATTCCTATTTCAAGCCGTATGCGCTTTAACATTATGGTGAATACTGATAAAGAGTACGCAGCCGGACTTCGCTATATCGTTACCAAATATTTCTCCCTGTCAACGCATTATGATAGTGATATGGGATTGGGCGGTGGTTTAACATTGACTTATTAAAAATTTAAAGGAGGGTCTGACGTGTCGTCACCCTCCATTAAATTAATTTAACGTGAGTTCGGGTTAAGCGGCTAAAAGTAATTGATTGTCCGGAGTTTCAAAAACGATATTCAGGGATGGTTTTTTAGGAAAGAAATGGTAGGCACAAAGTGCGCCCATCGTATTCATCAAGAAGTTGTTGACCGACCGGTGCCTGGTATGCTGTAGTTTGCAGATGTTTTTAAGTTCATCGTTAACACATTCGATAATGGCCCTTTTACGGAGCATGATCTTATCAGCTTGGGAGATATTAAACTCCTTCATGTTTTTTCTTGGTTTAGTAATCATTTGTATGCCATTACCCCAAAGTAAGTCTGCTAAAGCTTTTGATATATAGCCTTTATCACCAAACAATTTGCCAAATATATCTTGAGTCATGGAAGTCATCAATTTTACATTCCGGTCATCAACATTGCCTTTTGTAAGGTAAAAGGACAATATCTCACCTTGATCATTGATAATCAGATGCAGTTTAAACCCAAAGAACCAGCCAAGAGAGCACTGGCCTCTTTCTGCCACGCCGGTAAATACCTTGTGGTTGTGGATACGCCTGTTATGGCATACTTTGATATGTGTGGAATCAATAAAGTTAATACCTCTGGATGCTCCCAAACAATGTGTTTTCAGGAACAGCATCATCGGAACAGCCACCCGTTGCTGTAGTTCTACGAAGCGGTTATAAGACACCAGACCGGGAAAATAAGCTTTATAATAGGGACAGATATGGTTCAGATAAAAATGTTTCAGGTTGGTAAAATGACCACTATGGAAAGCGATCAATAGGGTGATAACCTCACTATCTGAAAGGGATGCCGACCTGTTCCTGGTCTTAACAATATCTGTTTCTACACGGCTGTTTTTGAGTATCGGATCAAATTCTTTGCAGAAGTCATCTACTTTAACGAATATTTCGATAATTTTATCGGGAGTAAGCATAGGATGTGATAATTAAATTCGACACTTAAATATAACAAAATATGCTTACTTATTGACATTCAATTGATTATATATTATCGAATCCTCTTCTCTTTCGTTTCCTTATCCGAACTCACGTTAATTTACATAACACGATTATTTGTAAGGTTTTAGCAAAACCTTACAAATATAAAGAACATCAAAATACTTATCTTAGCCTTGTGAAAAAGATCACCATCGTTTTATTAACCGCTGTTTACCTGCTCTCCGCTATCGGGGTGTCGGCCAGCCGTTTTTATTGCTCTGGTATTTTGAAAACAACCAGTCTGACCATTGGCGCGGATCAAGAAGTGAAAAACTAATATCCAAAGGTGACGATTGCTGCAAAACCACAAAACAATCTTTTAAAGTAAAAGACAAACATTTTGGTGCTGATGCTTTTTCGCTTTCTGCTAAGTTTTTCCCGTTATTATCCTCACAATAACGCCATTTGAATTAAATGCAGAACCCTTTACACCGGTTCATACGGCATTGGACAGTCATGCGCCGCCTTTCGGCCAGCATACGCCGATCTATACACAGCGACTTCCGTATGCTGCAAGGCTCGCGAACGCTGCCAAGAAACCCAGTGCGCCAAAAATCCACAACTATGCTGAGCTGTGCACATGAGCTGCATCTCCAACTAAAAGGCAAGGGTCAACAGAAAAGCCGGTTCATTACCTATGAATCATTGGTCTATTTCAGCGGAATATCCAGCATGATAAAGGTTACGTAATAAAATGATCAAAGCACTCTTATCACACAACTCTGTACCAACATGTTCAAAGGATTTTACGAAAGGGTGCTTAACAGATCAACTATTTATTTCGAATCACGTAGTGCTTTAACCTTATCATGCGCAGCTTTGAGATCATCGAACTGTCCGGTAAGTAATTTTACCAGGGCCGGATCTTCCCAGATCAGTTCCTTATCATCCAATGCCAAACGATACGCACCTTTGGCCACATCTTCGCCCCGTTCGCAGTCTGACAATATCGCATGCCTGTCAGGACCGCTAAAGACAGATTTCACATCCATCCACGTCCTGTAAAACTTACCGGCAACAGTGGTCCCATCGGACGGTAAGCCGCCCAGCGTATGGATCTGTTCATGGAGTTCGCGAACGGCATCCTGGCTTTGTTGAATATATTTCTCAAACAGCGTTTGTAGGTCGGCATCTGTACCTGCAGAAAGCGCCTTTTGATAACCGGCAACGCGGTCATTATTTATCTTGATCAGATCGTTGATCGCCGAGATCTGGTGTTCTATGTGTTGTAAAGTTCCCATATTATTTAAAAGGGAACACTAAGGGTATCAATATGTTTGCGTGTTGATGAATAGAAGTTCAAGAGGAAATGGTATTGGCAGTAATCCTGATCAGATGCTAACTTCATTCAGCAGTTCCGTTCCATCTGTAAATGCATCGATATTAACAAAAGTAACCCTGGCAATCTGTTCCATCGCCTCCTGGGTAAAGAAACCCTGATGAGAGGTGATCAGCACATTTGGGAAGGAAATAAGCCTGCTGATCATTTCGTCCGGTATGATATCTTCAGAGAGGTCATGGAAGAAGAGTGCGGTTTCCTGTTCGTACACATCCAGTCCAAGATACCCCAGTTGGCCACTTTTTAATGCCTCTATCACATCATTTGTATCGATCAGGGCGCCCCTGCTGGTATTAATTAGCATTGCGCCGGGTTTAAACAGTTTCAAGGTTTCGGTATTGACGAGGTGCCGGGTGGTATCCGATAAGGGGCAATGCAAAGAAACAATATCCGCTCCCTCCACTGTTTCTTCAAGGGTTCCGTAAATCACACCTTGCCCGGCCAGGTCGGTATCAGGGAACAGATCACAAGCGCTGACCAAGCAGCCAAATCCTTTCAGTATGCGACAGAAAGCCTGCCCAATCTTTCCTGTACCGATGACGGCTACCTTTCGCCCATGTAAGTTGAACCCAATTAGCTTTTCTATTGAAAAATTACCTTCCCGAACCCGGTTATAAGCTTTATGGGTTTTGCGGTCTAAGGTCAGGATCATGGCCATCGCGTGTTCGGCTACCGCTTCAGGTGAGTAGGCAGGGACGCGCAATACTGGAATATTCAACACTTTCGCGGCCTTGAGGTCGACATTATTGAAGCCTGCGCAGCGCAGGACGATCAGTTTTACACCGTTAGCCTGGATCCGTTTGAGTACGGATTCGTTGACCAGATCATTCACAAAGATGCAAACGGCCTCAAATCCTTTGGTGAGTTCTGCCGTTTGTTCGTTTAATGACACAGTAAAAAAAATAAGGTCATGACCGGTATTGAACCGATTCAAAAATTCCTCATCATATCGGTAGGTACTAAAGATGGCTATTTTCATATGTGATTAGACTTGGGTATACTCAATATTAGAATTGATGCCGGAGCTTTTGCCAACTACTGAATAATTTTAAGGATGGTCAAATAGGGATACCTATTAATCGATCCTGCTTATCCGTAATTCAAAGAGGCGTTAACTGCGATATGCTCCGGCTCTTCTTTTAAATAAATCATAAATTTACTGCCCTGACCAGGCTCACTTTCCACCACAATATTCCCGCTTGCAGCATTGACTATTTTTTTTGCAAGGTATAATCCTATGCCGTGGCCCTCAACTTCCTGGTTTAATCGACCGTACATGTCAAATATTTTATCAAGTCCGCCTTTTGGAATACCTTTACCATTATCCTGTACAGATAGTAAAATAAAATCACCTTTTTTTTCTGTGCGAATATTGATAACCGGTATTTCGTCGCGCCGGAATTTAATTGCGTTAGAGACTAAATTATAAAGGATGCTCCGCAGGTTCTTTTTTGAAAAATAGATATGTTTAATTTCTAAATCTCGGTTGATGATTGCCCCTGAATCTTTGATCTTATTTTCTAAACTCCACTCAATATTATTGATAATGTCATCGAGATCAACAACTTCCATTTTTATCATGTCGTTCTCGACTTTGGCAATAGTACCTATATCTGTTATCAGCTCCCTGAATTTTTTTATCGAGCCGTTGATGATTTTCAAAAAGTCCGTCAGCTTAACATCAGTAAGCTTAATTTTATTCATGATATTAATACTGGTTTCAATATTACCCAATGGCGCTAAGAGATCATGAGACGCCGCATGGATAAAGTGGTCCAGGTCAGCATTGATCCTTTGCAAGGTTTTATTCTTTTTATCCAGGTCTAATTGTGTTGTTTTTAATTCAGTGATATCGTTAAACGTGATAATCGCGCCGCTGTTCTTATGATCTGAATGCACATATGGCATGGTCATAATTTGATACCATTTACCATTATTAGTTTCTATTTCTTTAGTGATAACGTTTCCTTTGGATATAACTTCTTTAATATCATCGAGTATGGTTTCAAATTTAATATTGGTAGAGATATTACTTAGAGGCCTGCCTATATCGCTTTCCAGCAGATTGATCTGCTTGACTGTCCCCGGGGAAAAGCGCATGAGTAATAGTTCGTTATTGATAAACAATTGACCATTAAGGTTACTTCTGAAATAATTATTGAGGTCATCATTGATCTCCAGCAATTCCTTGTTTTTCAATTGGTAATCAGCATTGATAGTGTCCAATTCTTCGTTTACGGATTGCATTTCTTCATTAGAACTTTGCATTTCCTCATTAGCGGATAATAACTCTTCATTAAAAGACTGCATATTTTCATTGGAAGCGTCCAGTTGCTCATAAGCATTATGAAGTTTGTCCTTTAACTCTTTAGATTCTTCTTCCAGGTTGACGGTGTATTCATCCAGGTAAATTTTTTCGTCAAAAACAGTAGCTTCCTGAGAAGATGTGACGGATCGGTTCTCGCTGAAAGTAACCATAAATAGATTTTGCTCGCCTGCTTTAACGATTAGAGGGCTTACGGTAACATTTATATCCCTGACGTACTGACCGTTTTTTATCTTTATTTCGGTTATGGTAACCTTCTCGTTAGTTTTCTCCGCCTTCTTCCGCAGTGTATTGAATGCAACAACCAAAGGTTTTGGCAAGAGTTCAACCAGATCAGCAGTAAAATGTTTCTGAAGCAGATACTTGGTGGTATCCCCGTATGATTTGACTACCTGGTTATGTTCATCAACGCAAACCGCGAGATAATCCATTTGATAAGCAAGATCGACCTGCATAGCTTCCGCCAGGTTAGCGGTGATATTTTTTCCGGTGTTGTTTCTGGAGAATGGCGACGCTGTGCGTTTGACCTCTGTTACTTCCGGTAACATAAAAGCATCAAAACGTAATACCCGCTTGGATTCAAGATTCTTGTATATCTTCCATTTTTTGTTGACCACTTCCAGGTTCTTCATGATAGGCATGGGGTTTTCGCTTGAGCCTAAAAATAAATAGCCATCTTTTTTTAACCCGAAAAGCAGCATGGTGTAGATTTTCTTTTGCAAAACCGAGGTCATGTAAATGAGCATGTTACGGCAGCTTACAAATTGCATATTGCAGTATGGCGGATTTTTTACCATGTCATGCTGGGCAAATATGACCATTTTGCGAATGAAAGGTGTCACCCTGTAGTTAGCACCCTCTTTTATAAAGTATTTTTTCAGCCGTTCCGCAGATACATCTTTGGCAATCGTGGGACTATACACCCCTTTTCCGGCGTGCAACAATGCGGCGCTGTCAATATCAGTCGCAAATATTTTTATAATAAGTCCTTTATAACTGTCCTTTAACAATTCTGCCAATAAAATAGCCAGGGAGTATACTTCTTCGCCGGTAGCACAGCCTGCCACCCACATTTTTAGTTCTTCATCGGGTTCAAGCCTTTTTAATAAATCCGGAAAAATTTGAGCCTGGATATAATTAAAAGCTTCTTTATCCCTGAAAAACGATGTCACACTGATCAAAAAATCTTTGGCTAACGTTTGAACCTCTGTTTGATCAGTTTTTAAAAAATCCAAATAATTACCAAGGGTGGTAAAGTTGGAGTATGCAGCCCGGCGTTTTGTTCTCCTTAACAAAGTCGTCAACTTGTAATCGGTAAAATCGAAAGGCATTTTTTCTTTGATAAGCCCGACAATTGCCTTGATGTTCTTTTCATCATCTTTTGAATCCGAAAATAATTTAGTGCCATATTTTACATAATCCTCAATAGCAACCGGCATTAGATCTGGCTCTAAAATAAAATCTACCATGCCCGTTGCTATCGCATGTGCAGGCATACTTCCAAATTCCGATGTTTCGGGATTGCGTGCGATCACCATTCCCCCGCCTTTTTTAATAGATTTAATACCGTCGGTGCCGTCAGAACCAAGTCCCGAAAGAATAACACCGATAGCTTTTTTACCACACTCAACAGCAAGTGAAACAAAGAACCTGTTAATGGTCATATGCGGGCCCTTGGTTTTACCCTTTGGCGTTAAATACAATCTGTTTTCTTTAATCGTCATGAATTTATCATGCGGAATTAAAAATACTTTGTTGACCTCAACGGCAGCACCATTTGCTGCTTCTACAACCTCCAGCTTGCTGTGTTTAGCCAACAGTTCAACCATCCTGCTTTTAAAATCTGAAGATAGGTGCTGTACAATAATATAAGCGACGCCATCCAGCGGGGTATGGTCAAAAAAAGTATTGATCTCTTCCATGCCGCCTGCAGAGGCGCCAATGGCAATGATGTGGTGGGGTTCGTTTACTGGCATGGTAAGGGTTGATTTAGTAAAAGATTTAAACTAAATAGAGAAGAAACGTAAATTACACTTAATTTTTTGTAAATCAGAAAGTTAATATTGGGCTAAATATCCTTTGGCAGTATAAACCAAAATGCAGCGCCTTTTTCTGCCCCGGTATCGACACCTATCTCATAATTGATTATCAGACGTTATTGATCGCCCGTATTGGTAGTAATATGAATTTATTGCACGCATGCAAAAATGTTTTATAGTTGTCACATATAGGTTTCTAAACGGTGAGCGGATATTATATTAGCTTTGCGTACTTTATCATAGGGGCTATTTCAACTTTTTTATCTTGTTCATAATCACATTAAATAGATCGCAAGTTTAGGGCATGAAAAAAACAGATGCAGATGAATTATCAATTGCTAATAGGGAAATAGCTTTCCAACAACAGGAAAAAGAAGACCGCGCAGCCGAATTGATCATAGTGAATAAAGAGCTTATTTTTCAAAATGACGAGAAGGAATTAAGAGCGGCAGAATTGATCATAGCGAATAAAGAACTTGCTTTTCAAAATGCCGAAAAAGAAGACCGTGCTGCCGAATTGATCATCGCCAACAAAGAGCTTCTTTTTCAAAACGAACAGAAGGAATTGCGCGCTGCCGAATTGATCATCGCTAATAAGGAACTTGCCTTTCAGAACGCCGAAAAGGAAGCCCGTGCAGCCGAATTAATCATTGCTAATAAAGAGCTGGCTTTTCAAAATACGGAGAAGGAAAAAAGGGCTCAAGAATTACTAACCGCCAACAATGAATTAAAGAAGGCAGAAGACGATATTCGCAAATTAAATGAAGAATTAGAACAAAAAGTAATTGACCGTACAGCCGAGTTGGAAACAGTTAACAAAGAGTTGGGCTCATTCTCCTATTCTGTTTCTCATGATTTACGAGCCCCGATCAGAGCCATTAACGGTTATTCCAGAATACTTGCTGAAGATTATGCCGACAAGCTTGATGATGAAGGAAACAAGGTTTTGCTTTCTATCATAAACAATTCCAAAAAAATGGGCTTGCTGATCGATGATCTGCTTGCTTTCTCTAAACTGGGAAGAAAACAGGTTACCGTTGCTGAAGTGTCCATGATTGATCTTGTACAAGCAGTTAGGGATGAACTAATCTTTGAAGGAGGGGATAATATCCCCGTCTTCATTATCGGTAACCTCCTGCCTGCTAAGGGAGATAAATCTTTAATTAAGCAAGTCTGGGTTAACTTAATTTCAAACGCTATTAAATATTCCAAATACAGGCAAACAACCAAAATAGAAATTAATGCTTACGAGAGCGAGAATATGGTAGTTTATTCCGTTCGGGATTACGGGGCGGGATTTGACATGCAATACTATGATAAATTATTCGGTGTATTTCAGCGCTTGCATTCACAGGAGGAATTTGAAGGAACCGGAATTGGGCTGGCTATTGTGCAGAAGATCGTAAACAGACACAGAGGCACTGTTTGGGCGGAATCAGTTTTAGACGAAGGCACCTGCTTTTATTTTAGTTTACCAAAATCTATTTAAAGAACACATTATGAATTACGACGATGTTGAAATTTTATTCGTGGAAGATAGCTCTGATGATGCTGTCTTAACCATCAGGGCACTTTCTAAAAGTGGTTTCTCTAACAAGCTTCATCATGTTATAGATGGTGCTGTTGCACTCGATTTTTTATATTGCCGTGGTATTTATGCGGAGCGTAGTAAAAAACAATATCCCAAACTGGTTTTGCTTGATCTTAAAATGCCAAAGGTATCGGGCATACAGGTATTGGAAACAGTTAAGTCAGACCCTGTTCTCAAATCGATACCGGTAGTTATGCTTACTTCATCAAATGAAGGGCCGGACATAGAAAAATGCTTTGAACTTGGTGCCAATAGTTATATCGTTAAACCGGTGGATAGTGATAACTTTTTTAATGCGATTAAAGAGATCGGTTTGTATTGGATGATCCTGAGTCAGCCGTCGCATTAGCCAAAAAATAACAATGCCGGTAAAGCAATCAGGCCACACACCGTAAAATATAATATCTGAAAGGTAGCCACAATGATGACCGATCCCAAAATTCTGATTCTTGAAGACAATGATGCAGAGGGTCTGTAAAATAAACTGTGTCATGCCCAGTCAGGCTTCGGCCCCATGGGGCCGGAGCCTGACTGGGCATGATTGCTACATCAAATCTAATATCATTCTCCCAGGAAACCAAATGGCCAGTTTCTG
>NZ_JBDSZG010000010.1:0-33116 GCF_039925265.1 Mucilaginibacter sp. | reverse complement strand
GGAAATGAACCCCTGCGAAGAGCCGACCCGATCTTATTAAATCTTCATCCTCTATTTTCATACACCTTTTTTTAGTGTATAGTTATTTCAGGACGGGTCACACCATAAATCCTAAATCTTTTATTATGAAACCGTAAAGAAATTCAATAACACTGTCTTCTGATGGCCTATTGCTTTCCCAGAGGAGCTAAAATGTACCGTGTTAGCCAGCGTTTAAATCATTTTCATCCTGATTACTTTAAACGTAGCAGGCTCTACGGTTACCTTAACCGATTTACCGCTCACAATCATCGTACTCTTCACCGGAGATACCGCTTTCGGTGCATCCAACGAGTTCTCCGCATCCTTTTTATAGTTACCAAGTGTGGTTACTACCGCCGTTTTTTGGTAGGCAGCTGCTCCGCTGATGTTAAACGATACCGGTTGTGCCTTATCGGTGCTGTTAATGAATTTGATGATGAGTTCCTTTGTTTTTTTATCAATACTGGCGGTGGCATAAGCACCATCCTGACCGCTTACCATTTCGCCGTCTTTCAACAAGGGAACCACATCGGTGCCTTTGTTAAGCGAGAACAGTTGCTGCACATAGTAATTTGGTGTGGCGTACGAGCGCAGGTTATCAAACCAGATCAGATCGGGCGTCCATTGCCAGCCATCCACATGGGCGAACAGCGGTGCGTACGATGCCATATTCACCACATCGGCGTTGCGTTCCAGGCCGGTCATAAACGCGGCTTCGGACAAGGCGCACTCCCAGTTATTTTTATTATCGGGGCTGGCGATGGCCACACTTTGCGCAGCATATTCGCCGGCGAAGATCTTAGGGCCCTTACGGTCGTAGTTATCGTAGCGTTTGGCATTATCTAAAAACCATTTCGGGGCTCTGTAGTAATGCTCATCCAAAATATCGGCGTTCATACCGCGGAAGAATTTATCCAGCTTATTAAAGTCATCACCATCGGGACTTGGGCCAACGCTCGATATAATTTTGATGTAGGGGTACTTGTCCTTAATTGCTTTGGTGAAGATCTTCCAGCGGGCAATGTATTGGTCGCCCCATTGCTCGTTACCCACGCCCAGCATTTTCAGGTTAAAGGTTTTTGGGTGGCCAAGGTCGGCACGCAGCTTACCCCATTTGGTATCGGGGCCGCCGTTAGCAAATTCTATCAGGTCCAAAGCATCCTGTACGTATGGGTCAAGCTCTTCTAACGGAACCAGTTGCCCGGTGTTAAACTGGCAGGCCATCCCACAGTTCAGTATCGGCAGTGGCGAGGCACCAATGTCCTCGGCTGTCATAAAGTACTCCATAAAACCCAGGCCAAAAGTCTGGTAATAATCGGGCGCGGGGCGGTGCTTAAACTCCATGTTCCAGCGGTTAATAATGTTTTCGCGCTTATCTATATCGCCTATGCTCTTTTTCCATTGGTAACGGTTCACCAGGTCGCGGCCTTCCACAATACATCCGCCGGGGAACCTCAGGAAACCGGGCTTCATATCGTACAGTTTTTGCACCAGGTCGGCACGCAGGCCGGCAGGGCGGTTTTTCCAGGTGTGCTGCGGAAACAGCGATACCATATCCAGGTCTACCGAACCCTTACCCTTCAGCCAAACATACAGCGAGGCCTTGTTTTCGGTAGCGGTGGCAGTGAATTTCACGTTGTACTTTTTCCAATCTGCAGATGTTGGCGTTAAGGTACCTGTACCAATAACCGCTCCCTTAGCATTATGCAGTTCTACAATCAACTTAACCAGGCTGCCAGCGGGTTTACGGGCGGTAACCGTAAAACTGTAGCCCTCCCCTTTTTTGATCCCCATCCCGCGGAAACCCTCGTTTGACAGGCCGAAGGAACCTGTATTGTTTTCTACATTTACTTTTATGGTATGCGCGTTCTCGGGGCGCTCTGCGGTACGGTCAATAACCGCTACACTGCCTTTGCCGCCGTTTTTCTGCTGCTCTTTCCAGCCCGCCAAATGGCTGTCGAATTCGAACGAACGGTTCTTCACCAGTTCGGCATACACGCCGCCATCTGCCGCAAGGTTGATGTCCTCGAAAAAAATACCGTACATGGTTGGCTCTATATGCGCCTTCACCTTATCCGCTTCAATGGTATAAACCTTTGGCGTTTGCGCCTGGGCCGTTGCTAAGGCCGCCATAGCACAGGCCGTAAAAAATGCTCTTTTAATGATCATGGGGTTCTAATACATCGCCATAAGGCTGTGGCCGCTTATTATTTGTTTAAAAACTTGTAGGTGCTGCTTGTATGATACGTTTGGCCTGGTTTTAACACGGTTGAAGGGAAAGCCGGCTGGTTTGGCGAATCAGGAAAATGTTGTGTTTCCAGGCAAAATGCCGAACGCAGAACGTATGCTTTACCACCCTTACCATCGTGCGTGGCACCTGTTAAAAAGTTACCGCTATAAAATTGCAGTCCGGGTTCAACCGTGTAAACCTCCATGGTAATGCCTGTTACCGGGCTGCTTGCTATGGCAATAGGTTTGCTGCCGTCGTTTTTGTTCAGCACAAAATTATGATCGTAACCCTTGCCGTTCTTTAACTGCTCATCGGTTGTGCCAATATCTTTACCAATAGCTTTAGCGGTAGTAAAATCGAAAGGCGTGCCCTTAACCGGTTGAATTTTACCCGTTGGGATCAGTGTGGTATCCACCGGGGTAATGCCATCGGCAGCTATCATTAGTGTGTTATTTAATATGGTGCTGTCGCCCGCGCCGTTCAGGTTAAAATAGGCGTGGTTGGTTAAGTTTACGATAGTTTCTTTATCGGTATTGGCGGTATATTCTATTTTTAACGCGTTATCGTCAGTAAGTGTGTAGGTAACCTTAACCGTTAACTTTCCTGGATAGCCGCCTTCGCCATCAGGCGAGGTGTAGGTAAGGTTTAATGTTTGCCCGCTTTGTTCGGCATCAAACACTTGTCCAAAAAACCCTTTGCGCCCGCCGTGCAGGGTATTAACGCCATCGTTTACATCTGCCTGGTATGCTTTACCGCCTACGGTGAATTTGCCTTTTGCAATGCGGTTGCCATAGCGGCCAATAATAGCACCAAAATAAGGCTCCCCTTTTTTCTGATAGGTTTGTACGCTGTCATAGCCAAGCACCACATCAACCAGTTTGCCGGCTTTATCGGGCACCATCAGGCTAACCACCCTACCACCGTAATTGGTGATGCTTACGCTGGCGCCGCTTTTATTGGTAAGCGTATAAAGTTTGGTGTTTTTGCCATTGATAACCGCTTCAAAATTTTTTGGGTTGAGGGTATCTGTTACAGCGACAGCAGCAGCGGTATCTTTGCCATCACTGCCACCGGTGGCCGGGCCTTTGCAGGCAGCTAATAAAACTAAAGCGCAGCCGCTTAAAAAAACAAGGGTGTTATTTTTTGCTCTCATAATTAATATTTCAGGAAATTTCAGACTTAAAAACTTCGCGTTTTGCAGCCTTTTGTTTGATTTTATAATTGGTATCCCACGCAAATAATGGCCGATTTTCCCAAGCGCTCACGGGGCTGTTGCCTGCTGCTCTCTTCGTCTTTCGTTTATTTTCCGCGTGTATTTAAAATCGAAGGTAAAATTAAATTTTATTAATTGTGAAATAAACACTTAAAATATTTTCATATTATTGGTGTGATCTCTACACTATTACCAATGAGCTTTATAGCTAAAAAGCACCGCTTGTTAACATAAAATAAATAAATTATTTTTTATCAGTTATCGTAAACTATATTTGCCGCCAACAATTACACAACCACCCAGTACAAGCATGACCAAATATTCTAAACAAAGCAGGTTTTTAATAGCGGTAGATTGTATTGTTTTTGGTTTTGACGGCGAAACTTTAAAGCTGTTGCTTATTAAACGCAGCTTTAACCCCGAGAAGGATAAGTGGAGCCTGATGGGCGGATTTGTACAGGCGACCGAAAGCCTGGACCAGGCAGCCAACCGCATATTAAAGCAATTAACCGGCTTAGAGGGCGTTTATCTCGAGCAGATGTATTCCTTCGGCGAAACCAACCGAGACCCCATAGAGCGCACAATATCAGTTAGTTACTTCGCGCTGGTAGATATACACAAGTACGAAAAACAAATAAGCACCGATTTCCACGCCGAATGGGTGCCCCTGAAACGCATCCCCAAGCTCATTTTCGATCACCAGGAAATGGTTGAGCTGGCTAAAAAAAGCATCCGTTACAAGGCCGCTCTGCACCCTATTTTGTTCGAGCTGCTCCCCTCCCGCTTCACTTTACCACAGCTGCAAAACCTTTACGAGAGTGTTTTTAACACCAGTATTGATAAACGCAATTTCAGTAAACGCGTTTTGGCCACCGGCTTGCTCATTAAACTAACCGATAAGGATAAAGCCGGCTCTAAGCGCGGCGCATACTATTACCAGCTGAATATGCAGAAGTATTACGCTAATTTTCAGGCATTTATCAATATTATCCCTAACCCGGATTCCCTTCAGAATTAAATAACGGACAGCTTTTTAGAAAAAATTAAATGTTTTTTCGTAAAAATTTCTTTTTGTAAAAAAATAAGTGTTATTTCGACACTCAATTATAACATTAAATATGAGTAAGGATCAGTACGTGATCGGGGTCGACTATGGGTCGGATTCGGTCCGCTCAGTAATTGTTAATGCAGCAAACGGCCAGGAAATTGCCTCCTCGGTGTTTAATTATCCCCGCTGGCGCGATGGTTTGTATTGCGTGCCTTCAGAAAACCAGTTCAGACAGCATCCTTTAGATTATATAGAAGGCCTGGAAACCACCATTAAAGATTGTATAAAAATTGCCGGCGGCGAAGCTATCGCGCAGGCTATAAAAGGCATCTCGGTAGATACTACCGGCTCTACACCTGTCGCAGTTGATGCCACAGGCACACCTCTTGCGCTGTTGCCGCAGTTCCAAACAAACCCAAACGCCATGTTTGTTTTGTGGAAAGACCATACCGGCATTAAAGAAGCCGAAGAAATAAATGCCCATGCCGAAAACTTTGAACCCAATTACCTTAAATATGTAGGCGGAATTTATTCTTCGGAATGGTTTTGGGCTAAACTGCTGCATGTAGTAAGAGTAGATAGCGCTGTTGCAAACGCACTGCACTCCTGGGTAGAGCATTGCGATTGGGTGCCATTCCTGCTAACCGGCGGAACAAACGTAGCCGATATTAAACGCGGCCGCTGCTCGGCAGGGCACAAAGCGCTTTGGGCCGAAGAATTTGGTGGCTTACCGCCCGATAATTTCTTTAGCTCGCTTGATCCGCTTTTGACAGGCATCACCTCAAAACTATATACCGAAACTTATACCGCAGATGTTGCCGCAGGCAATTTAAGCGCGGAATGGGCGCAACGCTTAGGCCTGTCCACCGATGTGGTAATAGGCACCGGCGCTTTCGATGCGCATATGGGTGCAGTTGGCGGTCAGATAGAACCCTACTTTTTAAGTAAAGTAATGGGCACTTCTACCTGCGATATTTTAGTGGCGCCATCTGCCGAGATAGATGGCAAATTGGTTAAAGGCATCTGCGGGCAGGTAAACGGCTCGGTTATCCCCGGGATGGCCGGATTAGAAGCCGGGCAATCTGCCTTTGGCGATACCTACGCCTGGTTTAAAAACCTGGTGAGCTGGCCGGTTAATAACCTGTTGGCCCAATCTACCCTGATAGATGCCGCTACCGCAGAGGCTTTAAAAGAAGAACTTTCTGAACTGATCATACCTGAGCTAAGCCGACAGGCCGCGCTTTTACCTATAGAAGAAACTAACGAACTGGCGATAGACTGGTTCAACGGCCGCCGCACGCCGGATGCTAACCAGGCATTAAAAGGCGTTATCAGCGGGCTGAATTTGGGAAGCGATGCCCCGCGCGTTTTCCGTGCGCTGGCGGAGGCTACCTGTTTCGGTGCCAAAAGTATTGTGGAGCGCTTTATCAGCGAAGGGATCCCGGTTAAGGGGATCATCGGCATTGGCGGCGTGGCTAAAAAATCACCTTTTGTGATGCAAATGATGTCTGATATTTTGGGAATGCCAATCCGCATCCACCAGTTTAAACATACCTGCGCATTAGGCGCTGCTATGTTTGCAGCTGTTGTTGCCGGCATTTATCCCGATGTGGAAGCTGCCATGCAAGCCATGGGCCGGGGCTTTGATGTTAGCTATGAGCCAAATGCCGAATTAAACGCTGTATACGAAAAACGCTACCAGCAATATAAAATCCTGGGTAGCTACATCGCGCAGCAAACAGCGCTTAAAGCAAGCACTCAACTCCAAAACGCGTAAGCATGAGCCAGTACCAACATATTAAACAAAAGGCTTATGAGGCAAACATGCAGCTCCCCAAACTTGGGCTGGTGCTGTTCACCTTTGGCAACGTAAGCGCTGCCGACCGTGAGCTGGGCGTATTTGCTATTAAACCCAGCGGTGTACCTTACGACGAATTATCACCGGAGAAAATGGTAATTGTAGATTTTGATGGCAATACCGTTGAAGGCAGTCACCGCCCCTCTTCAGATACAAAAACGCATGCCGTTTTGTATAAGAACTGGCCAAAAATTGGCGGGATTGTGCACACGCATTCTACCTACGCAACGGCCTGGGCGCAGTCGCAAAGGTGTATCCCCATTTTTGGTACTACCCATGCCGACCACCTTACCACCGATATCCCCTGTGCGCCGCCTATGAGCGACGAGATGATCCAGGGGGATTACGAGTACCAAACTGGTTTCCAGATCATCGATCATTTTACAGAACTGGGGTTAAGCTACGAAGAAGTGGAGATGGTGTTAGTAGGCAACCACGCCCCTTTTACCTGGGGTAAAACTGCCGACAAAGCGGTTTACAACAGCGCTGTTTTGGAGAGTGTTGCCCAAATGGCCCTCCTCACCGAACAAATAAACGTTAACGCACCGCGCCTGAAAGACGCACTGATAAAGAAACATTTCGAAAGAAAACACGGGCCGGATTCGTATTACGGGCAGAGTTAATAGATGAAAGACGTAAAGATTAAAGACAAAAGACATACACAAGCAATGAAATTCCGTTACCTCGCCATATTAGCTACCTGCTTTTTTTGCATGAGCGCATCGGCACAAAATAAAGTGGCCGCTACCCCGCCAATGGGTTGGAATAGCTACAACTGTTTTGGTTCGGCCGTGCACGAGGACGAAGTAAAAGCCAATACCGATTACATGGCCGAAAAGTTAAAACCCTTCGGCTGGGAATATATTGTGGTAGATTTTTTATGGAGCTACGATAATCCTCCGGGCAGCAACATAGGTAACCCTTTCCAGATGCGTTTGTGGGATGGCTCGTATGTGCCCTGGCTTACTATGGATAAATGGGGGCGTTTGATGCCGCAGCCTAATAAATTTCCCTCGGCGCTTGATGGCAAAGGGTTTAAATCACTGTCGGATTATGTACATAGCAAGGGTTTAAAATTTGGCATCCACGTAATGCGGGGGATCCCAAGGCAGGCGGTTTGGAGCAAATCGCCGGTAAAAGGCACCAACGGTATCACCGCGGATATGGTTGCCGATACCAATTCTAAATGCCCATGGATGAACCATATGTATGGCCTCAACATGAGCAAGCCGGGCGCACAGGAATACCTGAATTCTATATTAGAATTGTACGCCAGCTGGGATGTAGATTTTATAAAGGTTGATGACCTGTCCCGCCCCTACAGCAACGCAGAGGTAGAGGGTTATCAAAAAGCTATTCAAAACTGCGGCAGGCCAATGGTGCTGAGCCTTTCGCCGGGCGAAACCCCGGTGGCACAGGCTGCCCACGCCACCAAATACGCCAACATGTGGCGCATGGCAGATGACTTTTGGGACAACTGGAAAGAGATACTGCACATGTTTGATTACGCCAAAAGCTGGGAAGGTGTTGGCGGCCCGGGCCATTGGCCGGATGCAGACATGATCCAGATAGGTAAACTATCTAAACGCGGTCCGGTTGGCAACGAGCGCTACAGCCGTTTTACCGAAGATGAACAATACACGCACATGACGTTCTGGAGCATTTACCGCTCGCCCCTGATGATTGGCGGTAACCTGCCCGAAAATCGTGAGCTGGAACTGAAATTGTTTACCAATGCCGAGGTGCTTGGCGCTAACCAAAACGGCGAAAACCCAAAACAGCTTTACAAAAAAGATGGGGCGATGGTTTGGTATTCGCAGGTACAGGGCAGCAAGGATGTGTACGTGGCGCTGTTCAATATCGGCGATGTAAATAAAAGCGTTGCAGTTGATCTGGCGGCCATCGGTATCAAAGGCAAAGTAAAAGTGCGCGACCTGTGGAAGAAGCAGGACCTCGGGCAGTTTAAAAAAGCCTATCAGCAAAATATAAACCTGCACGGCGCGGCGCTGCTGAGGGTATCACCACAGTAAGGATAGACCCAGGAACATAGACCCAGGAACAAAGACGAAAGACAAAAGACAAACTAATAGAAATCACTCAGTCGCTAATTCACTCAATCACTAATTATATACAATGATCGATCTTAAAACATTTGAAGTTTGGTTTATTACCGGCAGCCAGAATTTATATGGCGAGGAAACCTTAAGGCAGGTTGCCGAACACTCCAAACATATAGCCGAGGGTTTAAACAGCGCCGGGCAGATGCCTGTACGCGTGGTTTATAAACCCGTGGTAAAAAGCACCGACGAGATCTACCAAACCCTGCAGGAGGCCAATGTTGCGCCAAACTGTATTGGTATCATCACCTGGATGCACACCTTCTCCCCTGCCAAAATGTGGATCCGCGGGCTCAACATCCTACAAAAACCAATGCTTCATCTGCATACGCAATACAACCGCGATATTCCGTGGAGCAGTATTGATATGGATTTTATGAACCTGAACCAAAGCGCCCACGGCGACCGCGAGTTTGGCTTCATGGTATCGCGCCTGCGCAAAAACCGCAAAGTAGTGGTTGGCCACTGGCAGGATACCGAAGTGCTGGGTCAGATAGATGCCTGGGCACGTGCAGCAGCTGGCTGGTACGACTGGCAGGGCGCAAAATTTGCCCGCTTTGGCGATAACATGCGTTTTGTAGCTGTAACCGACGGCGATAAAGTAGAGGCCGAAACCAAGTTTGGTTTCTCGGTAAATACCTATGGCATAGGCGACCTGGTAGCTGTGATAGATAGCATCACTGAGGCCGAGGTTACTGCACTTACCGATGAATACGAAGCAACTTATACCATGGATGCCTCGCTTGCAAAAGGTGGCGAACGCTACTCATCTGTTTACGAAGCTGCTAAAATTGAGCTTGGCTTAAAAAAGTTCCTGGAAGATGGCGGCTTTAAAGGCTTTAGCGATACGTTTGAAGACCTGCACGGCATGGTGCAACTGCCGGGCATAGCATCGCAGCGTTTAATGGAAGCCGGCTACGGCTTTGCAGGTGAAGGCGACTGGAAAACGGCCGCGCTGGTACGTGCATTTAAAGTAATGGGCAGCGGCCTTGCAGGTGGCAACGCCTTTATGGAAGATTACACCTACCACTTCGACCCGAGCAACGAACTGGTTTTGGGTTCGCACATGCTGGAGATAGATTCTTCTTTAGCAAATGGCAAGGCTTCTTTAGAAGTGCACCCACTGGGCATTGGCGGTAAAGCCGACCCTGCACGTTTGGTATTTAACGTAGCCGGAGGCAATGCACTCAATGCATCGCTGATAGATATGGGCAATCGTTTCCGTTTGCTGATAAACGAAGTAGAAGCCGTTGAGCCGCAAAACGACCTGCCAAACCTGCCGGTAGCACGCGTACTATGGAAACCACTGCCCGATATGAAAACCGGTTGCGCAGCCTGGATCTACGCCGGTGGCGCCCACCATACCGCTTACAGCCAAAATTTAACCGCCGAGCATCTGCAGGATTTTGCTGATATGGCAGGCATTGAGTTTTTACGCATAGGCAAGGACACTAACATAGCCCAGTTCCGTAACGAGTTGCGCTGGAACGAGGTAGCATACCGATAGAAATTAAAACACAAAACAGGTAGCCGGATGGGATTTGGCTACCTGTTTTACCAAACCAAATAACTCCCAATTAAAACCAAATTATGAATAAATTCACCCATATAGATTACATCATCTTTGTTATCTATTTCGTTGTAGTATCCAGTTATGGCTACTGGGTTTACAGCCGCAAAAAGATCAAAGGCGTATCAGACAGCAAGGATTTCTTCCTGGCCGAAGGCTCGCTTACCTGGTGGGCCATTGGCGCATCGCTCATCGCATCCAACATTTCTGCCGAGCAGTTTATCGGCACCAGCGGGCAGGGCTTCGCCGTAGGTTTGGCCGTTGCCGCCTACGAATGGGTCGCTGCTATCGCGCTCATTATTGTAGCGGTATGGTTTATCCCTATATTTCTCAAGAATAAGATCTTCACCATGCCGCAGTTTTTGCATGCACGGTATAACGAAACGGTAAGCTTTATCATGGCCATTTTTTGGCTGCTGCTTTACGTACTGGTTAACTTAACCTCTATACTTTACCTTGGCGCTTTGGCTATCAATAGCCTTGCGGGCGGCGGTTACCTGCACGAGATCATCATAGCACTGGCCATATTTGCCTTGTTCATTACCCTTGGTGGCATGAAGGTGATTGGCTATACCGATGTAATACAGGTGCTGGTATTAGTGATAGGCGGCCTGGCTACAACCTATATAGCGCTAACCCTGGTGAGTGAAAAATTTGGACTGGGCACCGATGCTTTAGCCGGTTTGAGCGCAATGTTTAAACATGCCCCGGAGCATTTTAAAATGATAATGGCGAAGCCCGAAGCGGGTGCGCCACAGGCCGAGATAAACAAATACCTGGCCTTGCCCGGTATTGCCATGTATTTTGCAGGCCAGTGGATAGTAAACCTAAACTACTGGGGCTGTAACCAATACATTACCCAACGCGCCCTGGGTGCCGATCTGAAAACCGCGCGTACTGGCATCCTGTTTGCCGGTTTAATGAAACTGGCGATGCCGATCATTGTGGTGTTGCCGGGTATCGCCGCTTATGTACTTTACAAAGATGGCGGGCTTCAGCAGGAAATGAACTCAGGCGGGCATTTCAATTCGGATAACGCCTATTCTGCTATCCTCGGCTTTTTACCTACCGGCTTAAAAGGGCTTTCTGTTGCCGCACTTACGGCTGCTATTGTTGCATCGCTGGCAGGCAAGGCTAACAGCATCAGCACCATATTTACGCTGGATATTTACAAAAAGCACATCGATAAAGAAGCAAGCGAAAAGAAAATGGTTATCACCGGTAAGATAGTAATCCTGGCGGCGCTGGTATTTTCCATCATCCTTACCTGGAAAGATCTGTTGGGTATCAGCGGCGAGGGAGGTTTTACCTACATCCAAAAATATACCGGCTATATCAGCCCGGGTATCTTTGCCATATTCATCTTAGGTTTCTTTTGGAAACGCACTACCGGTGCAGCCGCCATAGCGGGTATCTTAACCAGCTTCGCGATGTCGGTTTTGTTCAACAACTTCGCTCCTGCTTTATTCGGGCACGAAACAATACTTTATACGGCTTTCCCTACGGGTGATGCAAAAGGTACGTGGCAGATCCCGTTCCTCATTTGTATGGGCCTGTCCTTTTTCTTTACGGTGATCGTTATGGCTGTTATCAGCCTTGCAGGGCCTAAAATTAACCCTAAAGCTTTAGACATACCTAAACATATGTTTAAAGTAGACAAGGGTACACTGGCGCTGATCATCGTAACACTAATGCTCCTTACCATGCTGTACGTTAAGTTCTGGTAAGGATTAAATAAGTCTCTCCTGTTTTATATTGGCAATTATATTGGCTGACCGGGCGCCCGCCCGGCAGCCTTTATCATTTAAAGGCTTTGCTATTTTACGCCATGGATAGTGTCTCAAAAGAAAAGACCCATAAAGAGCGCTATAACTTATTGCTGTTTAAAACAGGGTTTTGGCTGGCGTTTACCTGGTAGGTATAAATTTTGTAATCTTCATCTATCTCCACAATCCGGTACCCTTTGTAGGCCGTACCCCAATCGCCGCCTATGTGCGAATCGAAAAAATGCGGGAACCTGTTACCTGTATACCTTACCCCGTCAAGCGCGTGATCGTGGCCGTGGAACGCTGCTTTTACATTAGGGTAATTGTGCAGCAGGTCGAGTGTTTCGGGGCAATCCAGGAAACCCTCGCCCTTGATCCATTTTATTGGCGGGATATGCAAGATCACAAAAACCACCTTCTTATCGGCAAACTTATCCAGCGATGCCTTAATGAAAGTATTATTGGGGCAAACGTATCCGCCCTTTACATCGGCGGTGTTTGCTAAAACAAAGGCAACGTCGCCATGCTCCACCGTGTAGTTATCCTCGTAGCTAAATACCTTCTTCCATATCGCGGCATCCGCAAAATCATGATTGCCGGGGATGGTATGATAGGGTACATTCAGCTTATCCAGGTATTTGGTCTTTATCTCGGGCAGCAGGTCGGGCCGGTTATGTACCAGGTCGCCATTAATGATCACCATGTCCAGGTGGTTTTTGGCGTGGTCGTCATTCAGCCATTTAATCAGGTTGGCGGTATTCTCTTCAAACGGGGTGCCCGGCTGCGCGTAATGGATATCAGACGCGATAGCAAACCGCAGTTTTGGTTTAGCAATACCGCCGCTTTTATATTGGCTGCCCGGGTTTGCAAAACTGTTTATGGCGGGTAAAAGTGTTAGCCCGGCTATGGCGGTTAAGCTTGTGCCGATAAATTCCCTGCGGTTGCTCATTTGTTTTTTTAGTAAAAATAAGCGCTTAATATTAAATCTGCATCAACAGTAATTTATTTTTATCGGCGTAAATAATACCAAAAATAAAAGGCCCCGGACAATGATCCGGAGCCTTTGCTGATATTATGTTTATTGTATTTACCTGATGATGGTTACCGATCCCGATCGTACACCCTGGCCGTGTTTCAGATCGATGATATAATAGTAGGTATCTGCAGGTAAAAGCCTGCCGTTAAATGTGCCATCCCAGGCAATACCATACCCAACAGAATTAAACACCTGCTGCCCGCCACGGTTGAATATTTTAACCGTACAGTTGGGGTAAAGGTTGATATTGGCAAGTGCCCAGGTATCGTTATAGCCATCGCCATTGGGCGTAAATATGTTTGGCAACACCATAGCAAACGATGCCCTTGTAACTACAATGGTGTAGCGTTTTACAGTTGTGCCATCTTCGGCAGTTACCAACACAATTATTGGGTTGGCACCATCTGACAGTAAAATATCGCCGGACGAAGCGCCGCTGGCAACCGGTACGCCGTTTATGGTTATTTTGGCGTTAGCCTCGGTTGATATGGCCACTACATTGGTTTTGGTGATATTGCTTTGTACCGTTGCGGTGTATGAATAGGTAGTACGGTTAAACGCCGGGGTTAGCTCGCCCTGGGTTAAAAATAACGAAGACAGGCTGGCATCTGCCGATGGTGGCTCCTCCTCGCGGGTTACCACAACGGTATAGGTTTTTGGCGTGCCGTCTGCTGCAGTTACTACTACGTTGATGGTATTTTGCCCTACCGCAAGGTCTACAAAGCCCGATGATGTGCCGCTGTTTACCGCTGCGCCATTTACGGTAACCGTAGCGGTGCCGTCACTCAGCGACGGGGTAATTTTTATCTGATTGGTGGCAAACGGAACCATTGCATCATAGTGTGTTGTGCCGGATGCGAACGGGGAGGATAAGGTTCCCGGGCTTAGCTGCAGATCGCCCAAGTTTGCATTGTTGGAGAATGCACGGTGGATAGTAACGGTATAAATTTTGCCATCACCGTTCTGTGCGGTTACCGCTACAGCTACAGGGTTATCTCCCAGCGCTAATGGTATCGTTGCCGATTCTGCGCCGCTGGCAAGCGGCTGCCCAGCCACCTTGATAGTTGCATTGGCATCGCTTGCGGTTGGTGTTACGGTTGCGGTGAGCGTTGTATTACTTACGTTAACTGAATACCCCGGCGTTCCCGGCGAAAAGGCACGGTCTAGTGCACCTGCGTTAGATACCAGGTTAGACAGATCGGCGTTAGAAGAGCGCTCCCTGGTAACTGTTACTATATATTGTTTTGTGGTATTATTTTGCGCGGTAACAATGGCAGTAACCGTATTTGGCCCCAAGGCTAAAGGTATATTAGCTGATGCGGTTCCGCTGGCAACAGTTACGCCATTTATTTTAACGGATGCCGTTGCATCGCTTACAGTTGGCGTAAACTTAATGCTGGTTACCGTATTCACAACCGATACCGTATAAGCTTGTGTAGCTGGTGCAAACACCTGCAATAAGGTACCCGCGTCCGGCGCAAGGTTAGTCAAGTCCGCATTGGCTGATGCTTCGCGGGTGGTAATTATGGTGTAGGTTTTAATGGTACCATCCTGCGCTTTTACTATGATGGTTATGGTATTGTCTCCTACCGTTAGTGGAATGATATTCGATGCTGTACCCGGCGTAACCGCTGCACCATTAACAGTAACAGTAGATGTAGCATCGCGGGTGTTTGGCGTTACCGTAACACCGGTACTGGCGTTGCCGATGATGGTTGTGTAGTTTATATTCCCGGGTACAAAAGGAGTATTAAGCGTACCACCACTTACCGTGATACCAGCAAGATCCGCATTAGACGAAGGCAACCTGGAGATGGTGACCGTGTAAGTTTTTGTATTACCAGCCTGGGCCTTTACCGTAACCGGGATGGCGTTTGCACCCACATTCAACGGAATATCCGGCGATGCTACGCCACTTGCTACCGTAATACCATTTATGGTGATGGTGGCTGTTGCATCGCTTGCGGTTGGTGTTACGGTTGCGGTTAGTGTTGTATTACTTACGTTAACTGAATATACAAGCGCTCCAGGCGAAAAGCCCTGAGTAAATGTGCCTGCGTTAGATATTAGGTTAGACAGATCGGCGTTAGCAGATGCTTCACGTGTAACCTCTATAGTATAAGTGTTGGTTACACCATTTTGCGCCGTAACTATAGCGCTGACGGTATTTATACCAACCGTCAGGGCTATCGGTGCCGATGATGTTCCGCTGGCTACAGCCACGTTATTTACTTTAACCGTTGCGGTTGCATCAGCCACCGTTGGCTTAACGGTAAGGCTGGTGGTAGCGTTGTTCACTAACGCCTTATAACCATTAATGCCCGATTGAAATGCGGGCGTTAAAGTGCCGGCGCTGATAGTAAGGGCGCTCAGGTCGTTTTCTGAAGAGACCGCGCGGTTCACTATAACCGTATAGGTTTTAACAGTTACCCCATCCTGTGCGGTTACTTTCGTTTCGATGAAATTATTACCAACAGCTAGAACCACCAGTGCAGAAGCCACGCCGTTTGTTGCGGCCACACCGTTTACCGTTATGGTGGCGGTATTATCTGCCAGTACCGGTGTAAATCTAAGGCTGGTAACGTTATTGGTAACCAGCATGGTATATTCAAATATGTTTGTACCGAAGGATTGGTTGTAGGTACCTGAGCTTACGCCAAGTGCTGTTAAAAACGCGTTGGAAGATGGCACCCGGGTTACCGTTGTGGTATAAACCTGGGTAGATGTCCCATCCTGCGCGGTAACCGTAGTGGTAATAACGTTAGGCCCAACAACCAAAGGAAGCGCTGCCGAAGCTGTGCCACTTGCCACGGTTACCCCGTTTACCTTAACTGTAGCACCAGCGTCGGCCACGGTTGGCGTTAGCCTGATGGTTGTAACAGCGTTACCTACGGCAGCATTATAAGTGATGCTTCCGGCAGCAAACACCGGGTTAAGCGTTCCCGCGCTTACTGTTAAGTTGGCCAAATCGGCATTTGGCGACGCCGCACGCGTTACGGTAACCGTATAAGTTTTTGTAACACTACTTTCAGCCGTTACAATTGTAGTTATCGCATTCGGGCCAACATTCAACGGAATGGGAGCCGAAGCAGCACCGCTTGCAACGGTTACCCCGTTTACCTTTATTGTTGCCGAAGTAACCGCAGTGGTGGGTGTTAACCGGATGGTATTTATCGCATTGCTAACATCTGCAGTATAGCTAATTGTACCGGCCGCGAAAACCTGGTTTAAGGTACCCGCGCTCAATGTAATATTGGCCAGGTCGGCATTTGTAGATGGCGCCCTGGTTACCGTTATAGTATAGGTTTTTGTAGTTGTACCATCCTGTGCGGTAATAATGGTTGTAATAATATTAGACCCGCCGTTCAGGTTTATCGCACCAGACGGGGTTCCGCTGGCAACGGTGGTACCGTTTACCGTGATGGTAGCATGAGATTCAGTGCTGGTTGGGGTTACACCAATGCTGGTACTGGTATTTGGTACATCAATGGTGTATGCAGGCGTAGCCTGTGCAAAGGGCGGGGTTAAAGTACCGGTGCTTACCGTTAGCGAGGCCAGGTTTGCATCTGTAGAGGCAGCCGGTTCAGCCCTGTTTACGGTAATGGTATAGGTGTTAATTGTAGCATCCTCGGCGGTTACCTGTACGGTAATAACATTATCGCCCACCACTAAAGGTATTGTACCAGATGCCGAACCGCTGCTTACAATGGTACTATTCATCCGTATTACGGCACCTGCATCGCTGCTGGCTGGTGTAAGGCTGATGCTGGTGGTACCGTTACCCACACGCACGAGATAGTCTACAAAGCCGGATGCGAAGGTTGGCGATAAGGTGCCCGAGCTAACCGTTAAACTGGCCAGATCCGCGTTAGAGGACTGCGGCCTGTTCACGGTTACAGTATAAGTTTTTGTTGTACTACCATCCTGTGCGGTTACCACGACTGTAACAGCATTTGCCCCAACAACAAGCGGTATAGCAGCCGATGCAGAACCGCTTGTTACAGCGGAACCATTAACGGTAATTGTAGCGTTAGGTTCGTTAACAATAGGTGTTAAAGTAACGCTGGTTACTGTATTGGCAACCGAAGCACCATAGTCGGTATTACCCGATGCAAACGCGGGCAAAATAGTTGCCCCGTTTACCGTTAAATTACTTAAGGTAGCATCTGCCGAACCCGCCCGTACTACATTAACTGTATAATTTTTTGGAGCGCCGTTTTCGGCGGTAACTGTAACAGTCACTGCATTGGTACCTGCTACCAGCGGAATATCCTGAGATGCTGTGCCATTGGCAACCGCTACGCCGTTCACCTGTAATGTCGCGTTAGCATCACTTAAGGTAGGGGTGAACTTGATGGTAGTAACCGTATTGCCAACCGAAACACTGTACGTACCGGTATTGCCTGCAAATGCAGGGCTTAAGGTACCCGCGCTTGGCACAAGGTTAGTCAGCAAGGCATCGGCTGATGGCATACGGTCAACCGTAACCAGGTAGTTTTTGATAGTACCATCCGCTGCGGTAACTAATATTGATATAGGGTTGCCACCTAATGTTAAAGGTATTGGCTGCGATGCCGTACCGCTGGTAACTGCAGTACCATTAACCATTATAGATGCACCAGCATCGCTTTGCGTAGGTGTTACAGTTATACTGGCTAAACCGGTTACCGTAACCGTGTAGTTGGAGCTTGCGGCAGTAAAAGCAGGCGATAACGTGCCCGCGTTCAGGGTTATGCCCGATAGATCTGCATTGGGTGAAGCCGCCCGGGTTATATCAACCGTATACGTTTTTGTAGTTACACCATCCTGCGCGGTTACGACTGTAGTAATGGTATTTAATCCCACGTTCAAGCTTATCGGTGCCGAAGCACTTCCGCTGGTTACAGCGGTGCCATTCACGGTTACAATAGCATTGGCATCGGTAGTGGTTGGCGTAATGGTAGCACTGCTCACCCCGTTGGCAGCCGAGACAGCGTAAGTTAATGTAGCCGGATCAAATACCGTTATAGGCCCCGCGCTTGTTGTTAGCGATGACAGGGTGGAAACATCGGATGGGGCACGTGTAACTGTAATGGTATAAGTATTA
The DNA here is from genome assembly GCF_039925265.1 of Mucilaginibacter sp. Classification (GTDB taxonomy): domain Bacteria; phylum Bacteroidota; class Bacteroidia; order Sphingobacteriales; family Sphingobacteriaceae; genus Mucilaginibacter. Next base: position 15,171 of record NZ_JBDSZG010000010.1, on the reverse strand, counting down.
ATGGTCACACCATCTTCTGCTGTCAATTGTACGGTGATATTATTATCACCCACAGCCAAAGGCAGTAGTAACGACGATGTACCTGTTGTAACGATAGTGCCGTTAACCGTTATCACCGAATTGACATCCGCGCCCGTTGGTGTTATAGCGATGTCCGTAGTAGCGTTGCTTACCGCTGCGGTATAAACCGTAGCGCCCGAAGCAAACACCGGAGATAAGGTACCGGCGCTTATACTTAGCGCAGACAGATCTGCGTTAGTTGATGCCGCCCTTGTTACATTAGTGGTATACGTTGTTTTTGTTGTACCATCTTCGGCTGTCACAACCGTTGTGATAACATTTACCCTCACGTTTAATGGTATGGTTGCGGATGGCGTACCACTACTTACCGCTACACCATTTACTTGTATAGTGGCACTAACATCAGATGCGGTTGGCGTTACTGTAATACTTGTAACGCTATTGGTTACCGAAGCGCTGTAAACTAAAATACCGGCTCCAAAAGCGGGCGATAACGTTCCCTGGCTTAATGCCAGCGCCGAAAGATCGGCGTTTGTGGATGCCGCCCTGGTAACGGTGAGGCTATAAGTTTTAAGTGTGGTGCCATCCTGCGCTGTTACAGCGCTTGTAATAACGTTTGCACCAACGTTTAGCGGGATAGTGGCAGATGCTACACCACTGGCAACTGTAACCCCGTTTACTTTTATAGTAGCGGTGGCATCGGCAGTGGTTGGTGTGATAGTTATACCTGTTACCGTATTCGCTACGGCGGCGGTATAATTTAGTGTAGCAGGGTTAAACAATTGTGTTAAGGAGCCATCGCTTAAACCAAGCGAAGCAAGATCGGCATTTACTGATGCTGCCCTTGTTACTTGTATGGTGTAAGTTTTGTTGTTGCCATTCTCATCGGTTACTATAGTAGTAATGGTATTAAGCCCAACAGTTAAAGGGATAGCGGTTGATTGTGCGCCACTTGCTACTGCTGCGCCGTTTACCTGTATTGTAGCCAGGCTATTGGGACTAGTTGGCGTAATTATAAAGGTGGTTGTAGCATTGCTTACCGCTATTGTATAATCGGCTGTGCCCGAAGCAAATGCCGGGTTTAACGTACCTGCACTTACGGTTAAGCCCGAAAGATCGGCATTTGGTGGTACCGGCGTGCGGGTTACATTAAGAGTATATGTTTTTTGGGTAACACCATCAGTGGCCGTAACCACAATTGAAATAGCATTTGCACCAAGCAAGAGCGGCACCGGGGTGGAAGCTGCACCGCTTACTACAGCTACGCCATTTATTTTGATGTTGGCGGCCGCATCCATGGCGGTTGGCGTAATAATGATGCTGGTTTTTGTAACACTGGCGCTATAAGTTGTAGTTGCCGAGGCGAATGCCGGCGATAGGGTACCAAAATTAAGCGCAACGTTACTTAAACGCGCTTCGTTGGTTATATTGATTATTCGTATAGTTATATTAGAAACACTGCTGCCGCCAAGGTTGTAAGCGGTAATTTTATAACTGCGGCTTGGCGTAACAGTTGTTGGCTTCCCGCTGATAATACCTGTTTTATTATCAAATACAAGCCCGGCTGGTAAAAAATCGTGGGGGTAAATACCATAGCCAAGCGTCTCAATTTTACGCACTGCGTTGTTGCCATAATCTGCCACAAACAAGTGGCCGTTTTGGTCTGCAGCCACACCCAGGGGGTAAGAGAAACTGGATGACATGCCGTTACCGTTTAACAACCTATACTGTCCATCCCCGGCTAAAATGATTACCTCGCCGGAAGGTGTGATTCTCCGAATTTTGCTATTTGCCGCATCGGCTACGTAGATGGTGCCTATAGGGTCAACAGCAACGGCAGCCGGCGAATTAAATGCTGCAGCGGTTCCTGCACCATCAAGTTCATCGGCAGCTCCCGAGCCGGCAAATGTTGTTACCTGCCCTGCCGGTGTTATTTTACGTATCACCTGGCCAACAAGATCGGCCACAAAAACATTCCCGTCGAAATCGCTGGCGATGCCTAACGGCACTGTAAAAGTTGCCGACGAGCCCGGGCCATTTACCGACCCGGTTGCACCGGTCCCGGCGAGTAGCGTTACCTGCCCGTCGAGCGTTCTTTTTCGGATCGTTTTAGTATCCGTGTCGGCTATGTATATATTTGATAACCCGTCTACGGCCACTCCCTGGGGATTGGCAAACTCCGCATCGGCATCGGCTCCGTTCACATAACCATAATTACCCGCATAACCCGCAAGCGTGCTAACCGTTCCTGTTGATGATATTATCCTGATCTTATTATTTCCCGCATCGGCTACGTAAATATTCCCCTGTGCATCCGAGCCCAGTCCTGACACATTATTTAAACCGGCTCCTGTACCCGTGAATAAAGATACAGCGCCCGCCGGCGTTATTTTGCGTATTTGCTTGCCCGCATCAGTCACATAAACATTACCCGCAGCATCTGTGGCTATACCCCAGGGTTGAGAAACCCCCGTTGCAAATGTGGTTACTTCTCCATAACTAATGGCAGGTACCGCGCCACCCGTATTGGTAGGCGCCAAATTTGGTATAGTTACGTTTACCGGAAAATTATTAGTGGTATTATAAGATATAACGGGGCCGGGGATGGCCGCTTTCGCTCTAACTACGGATACCTGGTAATTACTTATTGTTAAACCATCTTCCGCAGTCACCTTTATGGTGATATCGTTATTTCCTAAGTTTAAAGGGATGGTATTAGATGCTGCTCCGCTTGCCAGTGCTAAGCCATTAACCGTTAGCGACGCCTGCAGGTTATTTAAAACAGGGGTAACCGTAGTACCTGATTCACTATTGGCAACATTAATAACATACCTTTTGCCGGTTGCCACAAAGGCAGGGTTTATACTGCCCACACTGGCTGTTAAACCACTAAGCGTAGCATCTGTAGATGGCAGCCTTACTGCAATGCTTATGGTTTTGCTGATGCTTCCTGCATTATTATAAGCAAAAATGGTATAATTGGCGGCGGCGGCTACATCTGTAGGCGTACCGCTGATAATGCCCGTGGTTGGATCAAAAACCAGCCCTGCCGGCAGGTCTTTATCAATAAAATAACCTGTGGTAATTGCTTTGCGGATACAATTGGTCCCGTCATCTGCAACGTACATATTGCCGCTCGGGTCAAATGTGATCCCTATAGGGAAACCAAAGTTAGCATTGGCGCCTATTCCATCTATTCTGTCGAAATAGCCGCCCGCTCCTGCGAAGGTAACTACATCACCATTGGGGCTAATTTTGCGTATAACACTATTGTAAGAGTCGGTTACAAACACGTTCCCGATAGCGTCTACAGCAACATCGCCGGGCTTGTTAAACCTTGCAGCAGTTCCGTTGCCGTTAGAATAACCGGCCACACCGTTGCCGGCCAGGGTAGAAACTACACCGCCTGGCGTTATTTTACGAATGGCGCTGTTATTAAAATCGGCCACGTAAACGTTGCCTGCTGCGTCAACATCCAGCCCAAACGGATTTTTGAACTTTGCAGATGCAGCGGGGCCGTTCCCTAACCCGCTTGCGCCACTGCCCGCCCAAACGGTTACTACACCAGCACTTATCTTACGTATCTGGTTGTTACCAAAGTCGGCTACGTAAACATCCCCCGCAGCGTTAACTGCAACATCCTGTGGACTGCTGAAAGACGCCGTTAATGCGGGCCCGTTGCCGGAGCCGATAGTGCCGTTACCCGCAATAATGGTTACAACCCCTGCCGGTGTGGCTTTTTTTATGAGCTGGTTACCGGTATCAGCAATATAAATATTACCGTCGGCACCAACTGCTACGCCAGCCGGCGAAGATAAGCCCGTTGATATAAATGTGCTAACTAAACCAGCCGGAGTTACTTTGCGGATGGCATTGTTCTCGTAATCGGCAACGTAAATATTACCTGCCGCGTCGCTTGCTATGGCATAGGGTGCCTGGAAACGCGCCGCCAAACCCACATCGTTCACAAAACCCGCGGTTCCGTTTCCGGCTAAGGTGGTAACATCGCTGTAAATAGTAGCGGGCACCGCACCGCCCGAATTTGCGGGCACAAGGTTTGTAATGGTTTTGCCAAGCACATAAACCTGCGGGGTAGTGTATGAAATATTAGGAGCCTGCGCAAAACCTGTCGCAGCAATTATCAATAGAAAACCAGAAAGTAAAAGTTTCTTCATATTATCAAATTCATCGGCGCGTCGCCAAATTATTACCGCCATTTAAACAACGCGCATACATTTTTGCCCGCACTATTTAGAAAATAGCCCAACAAATACCACATTAAAATTTTGTGCAGATCTCCCGGCGCGGATAGTTGCGTGCCGAACGATAATTATACTGATACAGAAAGAGGGTAACCTCACGTATGCCAGTAAAGAAATTTTAATAGTTATTAATTAGAGCCGTTAACTTAAAAATAATAATTTTCTTTTACTTGCTTAGCCCTTTCATATACAAGGCGGGGGTAATAAACTAATAATGAGAAATTTATAGGGGAAAAATACAATTATTATTTCTATTATCAAAACTATAAAATATAAGTGCCTTGTAAATGCTTCATTGTCAATATCATACTTTTAGAGAGAAGTATTTATCATTTTGTTAATAAAACTTAGAGCTATAAAGCGGGAATATGATTAATTAGCTTAATTATTTCTGCCGAAAAAATAACTACCCCTGCACCGCCGCCGCAGCAAAAGTGCCGTATTCTAAAATTACGACTTTCCCAATAACGGCCATTTATTTTTTTATTAATAACAATAAATTAACACTTGCATTGAATCATCTATAATAATTATTACCTTACGTTTAAATTAACGCAAACTTTAACCCCTACCACAGTTTTATGAAGAAAAAGCTACTCTTTATTGCCATGTTATTTTTTATTACGGGTACGGCCCTCGCCCAAAAAATAACAGTTACCGGTACGGTTACCGGGTCGATAGATAATTTAACCATGCCCGGCGTAAGCGTGCGGGTGAGCGGCAGTACCATTGGTACCAGTACCAATAAAGATGGTTATTTTTCCATATCGGCATCATCGGCGGCCGAACTGGTTTTTAGCTACACCGGGTACAAAACGCAAACCGTGCCGGTAAGCGGAAAAACGGTTATCAACATTGTTTTGGTAAGCGATATATCGCAGCTGAACGAAGTAGTTGCCATTGGTACGCGCTCTGCAGGGCGCGTAAAGCTGGAAACCGCGGTACCGGTTGATGTAGTTAACGTAAGCAAAGCAGCGGCATCAACAGGCCGGTTGGATCTTACCGACATATTAAACTATGCCGCCCCATCCTTCAACTACAACAAACAATCAGGCTCGGACGGTGCCGACCACGTGGAGCTGGGTACCCTAAGAGGCCTGGGACCCGACCAAACGCTGGTATTGATCAACGGCAAACGCCGCCACCCAACCGCTTTTGTTGCAGTATTTGGCACGCGCGGCCGCGGTAACTCGGGCGTAGACCTAAGTTCTATCCCAACTGCGGCTATCGACAGGGTGGAGATCCTGCGCGATGGTGCTTCAGCTCAATACGGTTCTGACGCGATCGCGGGTGTTATCAACCTTGTTCTAAAGAAAAACACTAATGTATTTACCGTAAACGCGGGCTACTCGGGCTACTACGATCCGGCCTTTAACAGCGGTAAAAGTGTAGTTGCCGGCTATTACCCGCATGCGGGCACCATAGATGGCAAAGCCCTTACTGTTGATGCCAACTACGGGTTCGACATTGGCAATAACGGTGGTTTCTTCAACATTACCGGCGAGTACGCTCAAAACGATAAAACCTTCCGCCAAACGCACGATACCACTACCTCAAACCCGGCCGCTTTACCCATAAACCCCTACCGCCGGGCAAATGGCGATGGCTCTGGCAAAAGCGGAACGGTATTCTTCAACAGCGAAATCCCGCTGGCAGGTACGCAAACCACCTTTTACAGCTTTGGCGGTTACAGCTACAAACCATCTGATGCGTATGCCTTTACCCGTAACCTATCGGGCAGGCCGGAGCGTTTCCCGGTTGATTACACAAAGTCTACCGATATCATTTTCACTACCCCGGATGGCGACTCCTATTACAACCCGATCATTCAAACTCATAACACCGATGTATCTTTTGCAGCCGGTTTTAAAGGTACCGTTGGCGATGGCTGGGACTGGGACCTGAGCAACAACACGGGTAATAACAAGTTCCACTTTTTTGGCGATAAAACGTTTAACGCGTCGCTGGGTGCTTACAAAACCCATTTTGATGATGGCGGTTCGGAGTTTTTACAGAATACAACCAACCTAAACGTTAACAAACATTTCAGTAAAGTAGCAGCTGGCCTAAACTTTGGTTTTGGTGGCGAATTTCGTTACGAACGCTATAAGATCTTCGCCGGTGAGGATGCCTCTTACCGTAATTACGATGCTACCGGCGCACAGGCCGCAGGATCGCAGGGTTTCCCGGGTTTCCAACCAGCCGACGAGGCAAACGCCAACCGTAAAGTTGCCGGTGTTTATGTAGACTTTGAGCTTGATGTTACTAAGAAGTGGCTGGTAGACTTTGCCAACCGTTACGAACATTACAGCGATTTCGGTTCTACCTTTAATACCAAATTCGCTACCCGTTACAAAGTGACCGATAATTTTAACATCCGTGGCTCGGCCGGTACAGGTTTCCGCGCGCCATCATTACAGCAGATCAATTACAGCAATACCTTTACCAACGTACAAGGTGCCATTGTATCTGAGGTTAAGATAGCGCCAAACTACAGCCCTATTACCAAGGCTGCAGGCATCCCTAACCTGAAACAAGAAAAATCTAAAAACGCAGGCTTAGGTTTTACCTATAAACCTATCCCCGAGTTAAGCTTTACCGTAGATGGTTACATTATTAAGGTAACCGACCGCGTGGTACTATCTGGCCAGTTCAGCGCGTCAGACCCAACGCTCGATCCATCCTTCACCAATGCCTTAAACAACCTTAGCGTAAGCGCCGCGCAGTTTTTTGCTAACGCCGTAAACACCACCAACCGTGGTTTGGATGTGGTGATAGATTACAGCAAAACAGTTGGCGCAAACCGCTTCAAAGTATTGTTTGCGGGTAACTTCCAGAGCATGGATATTGATAAAGTAAACTACCCTGCTATTTTGGGCACCACTCCAGCCCTGCAGGAAACCTTCCTGAGCTCACGCGAGAAGAAATTTATTCTGGCCTCGGCCCCGCCGCAAAAATTCACTTTAAACCCGGAGTACGGTCATAAAAGCTTTACTGTAGGCACCCGCTTTACCTACTTTGGTAAAATAGACTTGTTAGGTTATGGCGATGGCAGCACCCTTACCCCTACTGTACCTACCGATGATGGCTCGGCACAACTGGCCGACGAGTACATCTACAGCGGCAAAGTAACCAGCGACCTGTATTTTTCTTACAAAGTGAGCAAAACCACCCGTTTTTCGCTTGGTGCGGATAACGTATTCAATGTTCACCCGGATCTTGCCTATGTAAAAGGCGCCAAAGGCTGGGCTTACAACAACGAGCCATCCGGCCCGTTTGACGCGGTGCAGATGGGTGGCAACGGCCGCCGCTTTTTTGCGCGCGTTGGCTTCACCTTTTAATTAATATCTGACCCCCTATATCACAAAGCCGCCCTGTTTTACGGGGCGGCTTTTTTGTGGCATAAGTGCTATGCAAAAAGCCGCCCGGGGTAACGGGCGGCTTTATTTGTTCTCATCTTCAAATCACTTTATTATTCTCTAATGGTGCTGATGAAATTGTATTCGTTCCAGTTTACCGTTGGCATTAATGGCGTACTCTGCATCGTGTGTGTCGGTGTCTACTTTTAATGCAGATACAGGTTTGGGTTTAGCTTTACGGGGCATTAAGGGAATTATTATTAATGCTAATAATAAAACCACCCCTAAAAATTCAATTAACATGTTGGTTTTTATTTAATATTCAAATCATTTGTACTTGCGCATCCAAAAGAGTGCCGAAAATTTCCGCTGAAAACAAAAGCTTTGTTTAAACAATTTAAACGCAGATTTTTAATTTCGAAGCAGTATTTTTCGCCATCGAACCCCTCCCAAAACGGGATGGTTTCTTTTCAAACTGAACTATTTAACAAGCTATTAGGTTTATTTTCTCAGGAATTGGTTAGCCTTGTTTTTGCAGTTCAAATTACTATGCATGCATACGATTTATTTTGCATTAAGTTTCATTTATTATTTAACCCGCAAATCATAACGAGACGATGCCGAGCACATCGCGTATTCGTATCATGTTCATGTCCAGGCTGGTGCATGGCCTTGGGTTGGCAGGACGCTTAGCAAGCTCGGTCTATCTAAATTCAACGTATATTCTTTTAGCAGAGTGGATGGTTTTACCTGCTGTAAGACGAGGAGGACATACTGCTTCCGGCTTTCACAAAAAAGGTCATTATTGCCGTGACAGCCAGGGCCACAACCAACCAAACTACATACCCGAATGCAGCCATCACAGCTGAGCTAATAACGTTTGGCGTATCCGTTATCCGCTCGGCCATCCAACCTATCGATGCAATGCCAGCTATAAATGCGCCTGCAACACGCAAGCCATTATAAAAATTGATCCTGCTGAGGATGATAAGCCAGGGAATGACCAGGACGATAATAAAAACCTGCATCAGTTCGATGCCTAAGTTAAAGCCCAGGATACTTAGTGCCATGCGGCCTCTATCGAGGTTTAAATTTACCAGTGTTTCGGCAAAGGCCATGCCGTGGACGAGCCCGAAACCTCCGGCGATGTATATTTCCTTACCCGGAAAAATAGGTTTGTACGCGTGTATAGCCGAGATCAAAATACTCAACGCTATTAAAATTTCTATCGCCCTGCCGGGGAAATAAATAAGGCCGGTTGCACCTATCAATAAAGTGATGGAATGCCCTATGGTGAAAGCGGTAACTATTTTAAATATCCGGACCAAACTATAGCCTACCCCGCCAAACAGTCCCCATTGTTTGCGGTTAGTCACCAACATGGCGGGCAGCAGCAGCGTAAATAAAAATAATAAATGATCTACCCTTTGCCTCATTTGCTGCATGCCAAGGGAAAACATATCAACAAAACTTTCCCATAAACTGTGCTGCTGCATGTGTTGCAATACTCCGGTTGGTTTGTGAGCTGTGTAAAACACCGTGCCTGAATTTTGCAGTGGTTTTGCATCCGTTTTTATAGCGCTAAAGAAACACAGCAACAGCGTTAATATAAACAGCCGGCCATAAAGTACGGCGCGGCTGCTTTGTCTGGTCTGGATATGCATTTGATGGTTAGAATTAAAGTTATTACCGTAATCGGGTACATGGTCTCTGTAAATGCTGTGGTAGTGAATTTGGCCAGGATAAATCTTCAGGCTATATGTGCCAAATATGTACAAGTACAGTGTGATCGCGATGTTTGTCTCGACCAACCGCAGTATTGTATCGGTAAAAAGAATTGTTTGTTTACTTTAAGTCGATGAGTAGCAATATGGCGTTATTGCTCAATGCTTCGGCTTCAATGATATCGGCATCCCAAAGGGCCAACCCATCCTGCTCGTGTAAAAGGCGGTTCTGCAGTTCGAACGCACCGCTTATTACAAATGAGAACACCTTGGATGTTTTACCAACGGGCCGGTAAACCACCTCTTCCCGACCACCAAACCTGCCGATAAGCATTTTAAAAGCGCAGCCTGGATGGCCCACCACCGGGATAAGCTGGTTAGGGAATTGCTCCAGGTCAAACGTAAAGCTTTCGGCGATCCGGGCATTCAGGTCATCACTCTTAATTTCTATCCTGATGTAGTTTACCCAGTTAGCCGGGTACGGGTTGGCAATTTTAAATTCCGTCCCTTTTTCCATCGGGACTACCAGTACCTCGCCCGCGTCCGTTTCAAAATGCTGCGTGTTGTCGCAATAAATTATGCCGCCTGTTATGGGTAACAGCACCAGGTAGCTATTGTACTTTGCTTGCTGTGTGATGGATGAACCTGCCGACAGGATCTCGTCATTCAGGGTATATAAATTGCCAAATGGCTCTTTATCAGCATTCTTAAAATCGCCAAAGCTAAAGGTAGAAGAACATTGCTGTACGGCATCTTCGGCAAAGCCACGCTGATCTGCCAAAAATATTTTAGCGGGTGATAGGGTTATGCTCATGCCATTTCGGTGATGGAGTAAATACTCAAATATGGTTGTAATTGCATTATGTGCGTTAAAACCTCCTGTGTTTCCTGGCCTGATGGCGCAAGCAGCAGGTAATTATCAATAGTGCCGTACCATATCATCGGCTCCGAAAAAAAACTGATGGCCACCTGGTGTTTTTCCCTGCTATCAAAATGCGAGTTGATGATCTCGAACTGGTAATTTTTGAATTTGATAAACCTGCGGCCAAGATTGTTCAAAATATCGGGCACCACTTCGTTCAGCTGCTGTATGTAGCCGGTTATGGCCGGGCCAACCATCTGGTTTATCTTTTGGGCACCGGGCACCTCATGCACCAGTTCGGCGAAGGATGGGTATTGCTTTGCCTCAGCAAAATTTTGCACCTGCAGCCGGAACTCGGCATAGCTATCCTCCAGCACAAACTTATCCCAGGGTTTGGTTGCGTTGCTATCTATTATTTTACGATAGCAAAGTTTGACGGTTGATTTTTTCATCATAGAGTAAATACCCGGAAAACGCTGTTGATTTGCTGGTTATGCCGGTACAGCCATTACAATGCTTAAGGCAAAACCATCGGTAGTGTTGCCAGTTACGGTGGCCATTTCTAAACTGGTGCCATCGCTAAACACATTATCGCTCGCGTTATAAGTATAGCCCGAAAAGCCCTTTTTATAGCCACCAACGGCTACAACCGCAGTGCCTGTACCTTCGGGGAAGGCAATTTGGGTAACTTTTAACGAGGTGCCCGACGCGTTATAAATATGCACATGGATATGCGTCGCGCGACCCGTATACCAGCCCGGGAAAATACTGGTAAAGGTTACCACGCCTGCAGAATTGGTTGTTTGCCTGCCGCGTAAAAAATGTACCGACTGGTAGTTTGTTGATTGCGAGCCCGAACCGCCATACTCGGAGTAATTCCCTTCGGCATCGCAATGCCAGATATCTACCAGGGCGTTTGCAACCGCGTTACAGTTATCGTTGTTGTTGGTAATGGCTATGCTCACCGTCATTTTATAACCGCTGCGGCCATCGGTAATATCGCTGCGCACATAAGAGGCGGGCGCTTTGGTTGGGTATGGACCTTCCGTCTCGGTTTGGATAACGCTGCAACTCCCGGAGGTGCCTGTTGTAGTACCGGTAGTTGTGCCAGAGGTACTTGTAGTTGCGGCAGTTACGTCTGCATCCTTTTTGCAGGCCTGCAGCAATACCGATGACGATACGCTGCCTACCAATAAGCTCTTTAAGAAATTCATCCTTTCCATAATAATACCTCCTGATTAGTTTAAGTTATATTTTACTAATCCGAAGGTATCATTACGGTGGGGAACACTATCGGGGGTGTCGATTAATGGATGCTTTGTCCCGATGAATAATGGGCTAACAAGCTACCACACATCCATTTCGCGGATCTGGCTCTTGTATGCGGGCGGCAGGATGGCTTCTTTGAGCAAGCCATGCAACCCCACCGCCCTGCTTAGTTTATAAAAACCGATAACCGGGCGCAGGTAGGATATGCTGTAAATAGGCAGCAGGCGCTTCGCTTCCTGAGGTACTATCAGCAATTGCACCTGTTTAAGCAACTGGTAACGGACTGTGCCTAAATGCTTTTGGTATTGTTTAAACAGGTCGATGGTAAAATCGCTTTTGATCAGATCAGCTTCGAGGTGCTCTGTGCGAACGGTTAGCCAGTGTTTATAATTATAAGGCATATCCTTTAGCCCCATGCGCAAGCCCATCCGGTAAAAAACCTCGAACACCTCTTCCTTCTCCTCATCAGATAAGGGCCGCTCCAGCAGCTCAAATGAGCGTACCGAATAATCTATCAGCATAAATATAACGTCCCGGTACGCCCAGTCGGGGATCTGCGCGCCGCGGGCCTGTTCCACGCCATGGTGAATGGCGTTTATTTTATCAATTGCTGCCAGCGCACCATCATGGTCCGAAAAGATGATCATGCGCCCGTAAGCCACGGTAGAAAATAATCTTCCTAACGGATCGGCCGGGAGGCGGCCGGTAAAGTACAACCAGTCAACGGCCTTGTTCAGCGCAAATTCCGCAGCAGAGCCGGCGAATATAAACAGGATATTATCGGCCTTACTCCATATCTCACGTACTATCGAACCTTCTGCCACAAAGTATTTCACTTGGGTTTTATCCATTTTTTGTTGCTACTACTTGTTTTAAACCGGCCAGCCAGGTTTCTATCAATACCACTAATACCATGCCCAGCGTGTAGGCGAGCAAATCCTCCCACCTAAAGGTGGTACCCATTAAATTGCGGGCAATGGCCGAGTTTTCCCAACCCAATTTATAAATGAGATGATAATACTGGGTAATTTCCACAACGTACGATAAAATAAGTACGCCTATGGCTGTTACCCACAGATCGCTTTTTAGAAATGCCTTTATGCTGCAATAAACCAATATCACCACCAAAAAATCGCCGCCATAGGGGCGGATAATGCTATCGTGCACAAAATCGGCTATCAGCACTTCGGCATTAAAAAGTAGTACCGCCAGGGCGAAATAATATTTATTGAACTTAAGCTTCATAACCCGCTGCCGTTAAGCTGTTGTAACTTTTTAATGCTTATGTAACTGATATACAATGGAATAATTCCAACAGCCCCGAAAGAACAATCTACCAAAGTCCAAAAGAAGGGAATACCCCTGATAGGCCCCATGATGAATGCCAGCGGCAATATAGCCACGCAGGCGATCATCCCAAACTCGATCACCCAGATGTTTTTTTCAGGGTTACGCAACGGACCGATGAAAAGTACCGCCAGCATAATATGCGCGAAGGCCAGCCAATCGGTACCATAGCTAAGGAAGGGATAGGCCTGATTACTTAGCCTAACGCCCTGGTATACAACATTTATCCAGCTGTGCATGTATTCGGGAGCGGCACCGCTCAGGTTGGCCAGCAGGTGCAGTTCGGTCTCCAGTGGGAAGGCGGTTATGCCGCTGAGGAACAGTCCGGCTATTATTATTTTAATGCAGGTTTTTATCCGCCGCAGGATACGGGCGTAGTTTATGGTACGCGCCAGTTTGATGGGGGTCCGAGAGGTTTCGATGTACCTGCTGAAATGGGTGCCGGCATCAACAAATTGGGTGGTTTGGAGTGTTTTCATGATTTTTTGGTGCTAAAATTTGCGTGTTTTTTAGTAAAATATCGCCAAAAAAGGGCTTTTTTCGCGCCTTTTGAGGCTTGTTTTTCAGTTGATTTTTTATTTCGTTTTTTAAGGGCTCGACGATTTCTTTAAAATATCCAGAGCGGCTAATTCTTCAATTTTCTGTTTTAGTTTTTGGGGCGAGGAGGCGTTTACATTCACCAAATAAAACTGCCCTTCATTTTTGGCGGCGGCCCATCGCCAGGCAAACTGGTTTACGGTTTTTAGCTGGCCGTTATCAAACCACCAGGCGGCGTAGATCCTATCGGTGTTTTTGACGAGGGTGGCGGTGTACAATTCGTGCTTGCCAATGGTTTCTTTGCGGATGCTTTTGAAAGCATAGCCACTGCCCACCCAGCAGATCATCGGGTCGTGCTCGGGCGCATAAAAGGCTGTTGGTTTGAGGTAGATGAGCGCATCCTTATTTTCGAATTTCAGGATGCCACCATCCAGTTGCTTTTTGTGGTAGCCCGCCAGTTGGATGGTATTGGTTGAGCTGACCAATGCATCCGCCTTTACCAAATGGCTTGCCACAAATAACATAGCGGCCAACAGGGCGATGTGCAGAAATGGATAGCGGATCCCCTGTTGTTGCCCGGGCTTGGGCTTTACAGTGGCGACTTTCCCAAACCGGGCCAGCAAGGGCCTGATACCCAGCAGCAGCGGGACCAATACATAAACAAACAAACAGCCTATGCCCACAGCATCGTGCAAAAAAGTGCCCGGCATAATTTTAAATGCTACCAACAACAGGATCCGGAAGAAGTTGCAAACTACATTAAGCGCAACGGTTACGGTGCAGAGCAATAACAACCATTTAAAATTCAATACTTTACCTGTTTGCTTTTGATAATAAGCCAATACAAACAGGCCTATCAGTATCGACATGACCAGCATATTCAAACCCGCGCAGGCCGGGTCTACCGAAAACTCATAATTGCCCAGCAAGATCTGGTTACCGGCCGCGCTGGCGGGTATGCCTCCGGCGCTTAGCACATCTGCCACCCGTTCGCTCAGCCAAAGCCTCACCGGGAACTCGCCCAGCCGGGTAAAGTGCCCAAACACAGGGGATACCAATATTATCAAAAAAAACAGGCTATCGCCGAGCCTGCCGATGCTGTTCTCTATTAGCAACAATACCACAAACAGCATCGCCACAAAAAACAAGGTATTTACGGGCAGTAGTATGGCCAAACCGGTAGTCAGCAACGCCGGTAACAGGTAACGCAGGCTGTAGCGTGTTCTATCTGCCTGGCATATATAAGGTATCAGCAATAACCCCATCGCCAGATTGGCATTCCATATTAAATACCCGGGAACGAACCATAGCGCCAGGGCCAGGTAAACCAAGCCCAATAAGGCTGCTGGCTGCATTTTGATGGGTGTTTTTAGTGGAATAGTTAGCATTTTTGGTTTTGTTGTTTAAGTTCCCCTCTTGAGAGGGGTTAGGGGTGTGTTAGTGAGTTTGCATGGCGGAGAACACACCCCTGCTACCGCTCTTTCCTTCGCGCCCCCTCTCGAGAGGCGAATTTGAAAATCTGCCTTTGCTGCCTTTTCTTTTTTACCCTCTTTCCGCTTGCGGAGAGAGGGTCGGACAGCGGAGCGCATCCGGGGTGAGTTCACTCGCCATGCGGAGAACACACCCCTGCTACCGCTCTTTCCTTCGCGCCCCCTCTCGAGAGCATAGCCGTCAACTTAAGCAAAGAAGCCAAAATAAGCGCAGGAAAGTTATAATTTGAACAGAGCGTAGTTTGCCGTAAAGGCAAACTATGTATTTTTGCGCTCATATTATTTTTATCATTTTTAAAG
>NZ_JBDSZG010000009.1:0-172886 GCF_039925265.1 Mucilaginibacter sp. | reverse complement strand
TGTATATTATGGAGATGTTGACCACCCTGTTTCGGGCCAAATTGACCCAGGGGTTAGCTGACTTTTGGGTTGCAGCAAATGCTATAAAAGCATGTACAAAAATAGTTATTTAAAAGGTAATTTCATTAATGGCTGTTTTCCGGTTCTACGTTACGTTTTCTTCTCATAGATTCTCCCTTTAGTTCGATGCGGTGTGCATCATGAACGATCCGGTCAAGGATCGCATCAGCAACGGTTTTTTCACCGATCACTTCAAACCATTTACTGACCGGCAATTGCGAAGTGATGATAAGTGAGGTCTTACCGTGCCTGTCTTCAATGATCTCCATTAGTGCCGCCCTGCTTTGTGCATCAAAAGGCTGGATACCAAAGTCGTCGAGTATGAGCAGTTGTTGTCGTTCGATCTTAGCCAGCTCTTTCATATAGGAGCCGTCCGCCTTGGCCATCTTAAGCTTGGCAAATAGTTTGGGCGTACTGGTGTACAATACCCTGTAGCCCAATACACAGGCCTGGTAGCCCACAGCAGAAGCAATATAGCTTTTACCGATACCGGTACTCCCGGTGATCAGCAGGTTCTCGAAGCGGTCAACAAACGTACAATCCGCCAGGCGCATGATCTGGTTGCGGTCAATACTTCGGTCAGCATGATAGTGAACATCTTCAATTGAAGCTTTATAGCGAAACCTGGCATATAGGATCGTGCGTTCAATACGCCTGTTCTGCCGGTCGTCCCATTCTGCATCTACCAGGTGGGCCAGCAGTTCATCTGCCGTATAATCGTTTGTTTTACCGGTTTCCATGCTGCTTTTAAAGGCATGGAACATGCCGAAGAACTTCATCTTCCGCAGTTTGTCTAAGGTACTTGTGTTCATGTTATTGTTGTTTTAATGGTTATTTGTAATAGTCTTTTCCCCGGATATTACCATGATCAGGCATAGGTAGTTCATCGGCAAATATGCTTTCCTCATAATTGTCCATCTTGTTTTCCAATATGGTCTGTATCGTTTTATAGCTATAAATACCATAACTGAGCCCCCGCTGACAGGCCATTATTAACCGGTCGTTCCCTGCTTTTTTTGCAAAGCCAAGTATCCCCAGGCAGGATTTGTAAGCCTGTTCGGGGTGCTGTTTACGTTCCAGTATCTGATGAATATATAGCCTGACATCCTCATGGATAGAGGTCGCCCAATTGAGGAACATGTCTGGTGTCCAGTCACTTTTAAAGCGGTGGGCGCTGGCCATGTGTTCTTTGTCGGTAGTATAACCGTAGGGGTTCTTTTCGCGCTGATGTAAAGCGATACGCTCATAATTGTAGTAGATCTCTACAATGGTGCGGGAATATAACAGCTTGACCTTTTTGCCGATGAAGCGGTAAGGAACGCTGTAGTAGTGTTTATCCGGGCCGAGATTGACATGGCCGTTCTTGATCACTCTGGCATAAAAGTGTTTTTTGAACTGGTAACGCAGGACAGGCAGCGGTGACAAGGTCCCACGCTCTATCTCTTCAAACTGTAGTATCCTGCTGTAATTGCGGCCTTTAAGCAATTGGCTGTTATGGGCTTCCAGGGCCTGCCAGATCGCTGTATTGAGTTCTGTTAAAGAATGGTAGATATGCTTGTTTAAAGGGGCGTATACCTTGGTATAAATGATCTTAACGGCACCTTCTACCAATGCCTTGTCGCGAGGGCGGTACGCCCGAGCTGGTAGTATGGTTGTGCCATAATGATCGGCAAAGTCTTCAAATGTTTCGTTGAGGGTAGGTTCATAGCGACTGCTTTTGGTTACGGCGGCCTTCAGGTTATCCGGCACAATGGCGGCAGGAACGCCCCCAATAAAGTGCAGGGTATTCTCGCAGGCCGCTATAAAGTCTTCCTTTTGCTGGCTCATAACAGCCTCTACATAGGTGAGCTGGCTGGCACCAAGGATCGCTACAAAGACTTCTACTTCAATGACTTCCCCGGTTTCCTTGTCCGTGTAGCTCATCTTTTCACCCGCATAATCGACGTATAGTTTGTCCCCGGCCTTATGATCCATATGCATGGTCGGATTGACCCTGGTCTTCCACTGGTTATAATACGTGCAAAACTGGGTATACTTATAGCCCTCGGGGAACTCTTTGATATAGGCTTCCCACAAGATCTGCCGGTTCATACCGGTCTTTTTAAGCTCTTTATCGACGTGGGGGAAGCAGCGCAGCATGGATTGCATACGGCTGCTTGGCTGGTTGTTTTCCCTGGTCTTGCCGAAAATGTCTTCCAGTTCCTTATCGTTCAGGCTATTAACTTCTTCGAAGGTAAAGCCGCTCTTCTTAAGGATTGCCAGGTACTTTCTTACGGTATTCCGGGATGAATCAATCTGGGCAGCTATAAATCGCGTGCTGCGACCCTGGCTGTTCATCCTTAAAATCTTTCTAATCTTACTCATGCTGATTGTCAAATTGGCCATCTTAGAACGGGTCTTTTACCCTCAAAAGATGGTTACTTTTACAGCATTTGCTACTCCTTTTGGTGGGTCAGTTTGCCCCGAAATACCATGGTCAGTTTGCCCCGAAACGTTGGGTCAGCTTGCGCCGAAATGGTGTGGTCTCATTCATCATAATCTCCACAACAAAATAAAGCGGTTAATTGAGGCAAAATATTAGAAAGATTGCTTCGGAGTAGGGTCACGAAACAATACAGAAGACAAGGTTCCGGCATCATAATAGCCGACCTTTTCTGTAAGGCCCAAAACAAACTTTATGAAGTTTGCTATCTTGCGGGCAGCAAATTATATTGCAAATATAGCAATTTCAATAAACAGAAATTAACTGTAATTATTCTCGTGGTAATTTTATTGTCAATTTATTAAAAACTTGACATCATTTATAAACTGCAAAAATAGACAGTGTTTAATAAGTCAATTCGATTTATCAATCTGAACAATGGTTTTTGAGCACACTTTTTCTTTTTTTAATTTTGAATCATTATGATTTTACAGTATTGCTCTGATCTACATTTAGAGTTTACCCAAAATGAAGCTTATCTTAAAGCTAATCCCATCCGGCCCATCGGTGATATTCTGATATTGGCTGGCGATGTTACCCTATTTACAAAGATAGAGCGGCAAAAAGACTTCTTTGATTATATCAGTGATCACTTTGAGACGACCTATTGGATGCCAGGGAACCATGAATACTATCAAAGTGATATTTCATTTCGATCCGGATCATTTGAAGAAAAAATCAGAAATAATGTATCCTTAGTAAACAACACTACTATAAATATTGGCTCACATCAATTACTATTTTCAACATTGTGGTCATCTATCAGCTTGTTAAATGGCTGGCGAATAGAACGTGGTTTAAACGACTTCTATCAAATCAGTTACAATGGAAAGCATTTGCAAGTTCCCGATTATAATGATTTTCACAAAAACTGTCTTGAATTTCTTCGCCCTGCTTTAGCTGTAGAAACACCGGGTAAAAAAGTGGTGATCACACATCACGTCCCTACATTTAAAAACTATCCGCCTCAATATAAAGGCGACTTCTTAAACGAAGCCTTCGCAACGGTACTCGATGATTTGATTTTAGACACTACACCCGATTATTGGATTTATGGGCATCACCATAAGAATATTCCTGAGTTTAAAATAGGGCACACCAAAATGCTAACCAACCAACTGGGTTATGTTCACCAAAATGAAAATTCACTTTTTCATAGTGACAAGTGTATTGAACTTTAAAGGAAAACCACAAATATTCATACAAACGTTTTCCTTTTTTACTTGCTCTACTGTTTGACAATTCCGGCAAACAGACTGTGCACTATCAAATTTTCATGTAATTTATTGTTGCAATACCGAGGACCCATATTAAAAGCAGATCAGACATTTGAAGAGAAATTGCAAGGCACTTTGCAACGCTATAAATAAAATACCTAATAACCGTATGAATATCAATTAATTAAGATGAATTAGGTAGCGCGAGTAACTACTATTAATTGTTTTTAAAAGTCTTTTGTATTCATTTAAAGATTACTAACCAAATACTTTAGCAAGAATTTGTATGCAAATTGTATGCAAATAAAAAAGCACTTATGGTTTTTATACCGTAAGTGCTTGATTATTAAGTGGGAGTTACTGGGTTCGAACCAGTGACCCTCTGCTTGTAAGGCAGATGCTCTGAACCAGCTGAGCTAAACTCCCTTCGTTTTGGGATTGCAAATATAGAGTTTACCGTTAATTAGTCAAAAAATATTTTAAAATATTTTTAACAGGCATAAAGTGAGGTGATTACATGGCTATATTATGGCCCGGCCTTGGGTCTTCGGGTAAAATTTCCATCTCGGGGTAGTCAATATAGTCGGCATACCATTGTATGGCACTCACCACATCCAGCGCATCCTCTGCTGCTATATTGATGGTTTCGAAAGCGTACAGCTTATCGTGAGCGTACCCGTAGAGTTGAATTTCGCTTTCGCTTGGGCTGAAGCGGTCGTGGTTTAAACAGTAAACTCTTAATTTTAAACCGGTATCTCTTGAATGAATAACATCCCTGCATGGATCCTTAGGATCGGTAGCCAACAAATATACATTGTAATCCATCTGCGTAGTATTGGGAGTAGTTTATAAATATCTTAATGATAACTAATTACCGGGCATTGTGTTTTTTATAATATAAATTATAACCCTTGGGGGAATTTTCCCCATAAGTTGTGAATGTATTTCCACAGCCTAAAACCATGTCCCCGAAAAAAGGCGTTATTTCTTAATAATTAAGCGTTTTATAATTTCGGCACAGGTATTGAATTAGAGTCAATACCCTTCTCAAAGGGTGTTTTTCATAGGTAGATGTAGGGCCGAAATACTGCGAGAGTCTTTCGGCCTTTTTTTGTTTTAAAATTTGCTCTCTTTTTTCAGCTACTCCCTTTTCAGCTACTCCTCATTCGGCTAATAAGTTTAACGCCAAACTCAATCCGTTAAGGGAGGTTGTTCGTTTATCATCATAATTAAACATCTATAAGCTTAATCAGTACTTATGAAAACAGAAACAAATTCAACTCCAGGCGGAGCAAATATGGCAAGGCGGTCGTTCTTGCGATACGCCGGTGCGGGTGCCGCTGCTGTTGCTGTGCTTGGCGCAGCATCCTGCTCAAAGTCTTACGTAACCCCAGGTTCCGACACAATCGATATCGGCTCCGGGGATATTGGTATTTTAAACTATGCTTATGCGCTTGAGCAACTGGAAGCGGCTTTTTACCTGCAGGTAATAGCCACACCATACAGCGGTATAAGCAGTATCGAAACTTCTTACCTTACTGATATAAGGGACCACGAAGTTTTGCACCGCGACTTTTTTAAAGCTGCGATAGGGTCTGCCGCTATTGGAACCTTGACAACCGATTTTTCGTCCATCAATTTTAGCGACCGTACAAGTGTGCTTGCCGCTGCCAAATTATTGGAAGATACCGGCGTTACAGCTTACGATGGCGCGGGTTACTTAATACAAAGTGCCGACTATTTAACTATAGCAGGTAAAATTGTTTCGGTTGAAGCCCGCCATGCGGCCCTTATTTCTAACCTTATAAAATCGGGAAGCTTTGCCGATACCGACCAGGTTGACGCTAACGGTTTAAATAAATCGGCAACAATTGCTCAGGTGTTAGCAGGTGCTAACGGGTTCTTGAAAACCAAAGTTTACGCATCTAATTTTAATTACCCTAAAGTTTAAAACCGCCATGAATTTATTTAATATAATAGACGAAATAGAAAAAGTTGATCCGGAAATACACGAAAGATTAAACCCCCGCCGTGCCGCTATCAAAAACATAACCAGCTTTGGTTCTAAAGTAGCCTTTGCCGCCATGCCATTTGCATTAGGTACTATGTTTAAAAAGGCATACGGAGCAGCTTCTACAACTGATATAGTTGGTGTTTTAAATTATGCTTTGACGTTGGAGTACCTGGAGTCTTATTTTTACAACCAAGGCACTGCCAGTGGTGTTGTGCCGGCGGCAAATCAGGCTTACATTGCAGAAATAACTGATGATGAAAACAAGCACGTTACTTTCCTAAAAAGTGTAATTACTTCATTGGGAGCTACCCCTGTTGCTTCGCCGGTTTTTGATTTAACGGCTGGCAACAATAAAGGCAATGGTCCATTTAAAGATGTTTTAACCAACTACACCACGTTTTTGGCTGTAGCACAAGCATTTGAAGATACAGGTGTACGTGCATATAAAGGCGCGGCACCTATCTTATTAGGCAACCAGGTGGTTTTAACTGCCGCTCTGTCTATCCATGCAGTTGAGGCACGGCACGCGTCTGCTATACGTTTATTGCGCCATAACCTTGGCCATGATGCAAATACCCGCCCTTGGATTGTTAGCACATCTGCTAAAGGGAATGATACCGGGGTTGCAATTATAGATGGTAACTACGCCGGCGAAGAAAACGTAACGCAAGGTGGTGTGAATTTGGTAACCGCTTTGGGTACATCAACAGCTGTTGCTACTGCGTCTTTTGATGAACCACTAAGCAAAGACCAGGTACTGGCCCTCTTAGTTGGTTCGTTCATTGTAAGCTAAATCGCCTTTTCAAAAAAAAGAAGAGCAACAATAACAAAGCGGCCCGGAAAATTCCCGGGCCGCTTTGTTATATAAAACCAATAACCTTATTGATTAGTTATGGCCTTGTAGGGCGTTGCGGGCGCTGCTGCTCCTGCTGTTGCCTTTCTTGTTCCCGGGCTTGCTGGCGTTGCTGCTCTGCCTGTTGCTGGCGCTGCTGATCCTGCTGCTGCTTTTGTTGCTCGCGGGCTTGCTCTTGCTGTTGGCGTTGTTGCTCACGTGCTTGCTGCTGTTGCTGGTCCTGCTGTTGTTTTTGTTGCTGGCGAACTTGCTCCGCCTGCTGGCGTTGTTGCTCTGCCTGTTGCTGACGAGCCTGCTCTTGCTGCTGACGTTGTTGTTCGCGCACTTGTTGCTGTTGCTGGTCCTGCTGTTGCTTTTGTTGCTGGCTAACTTGCTCCGCCTGCTGGCGTTGTTGCTCTGCCTGTTGCTGACGTATCTGCTCTTGCTGCTGGCGCTGTTGTTCGCGCACTTGTTGCTGTTGCTGGTCCTGCTGTTGCTTTTGTTGCTGACGGACCTGCTCTTGCTGTTGGCGTTGTTGTTCGCGCACTTGTTGCTGTTGTTGGTCCTGTTGTTGCCGTTGTTGCTCACGTGCCTGACCCGCCTGCTGACGTTGTTGCTCCGCCTGTTGCTGACGTATCTGCTCTTGCTGCTGGCGCTGTTCCTGGCCGCGCTGTTGTTGTTCTTGTTTCCTTTGCAGGTCGGTTTGCTGCTCCCGAGCCTGATCTGCCTGTTGGCGTTGCTGATTGGTTTGCTGCTGACGCTGTTGTTGCATTTGCTGGCGTTGCTGCTCCCGAGCCTGGTTCGCCTGTTGGCGTTGCTGCTCGGTTTGTTGCTGGCGCTGTTGTTGCATTTGTTGGCGTTGCTGCTCACGGGTCTGGTCTGCCTGTTGGCGTTGCTGCTCGGTTTGCTGCTGGCCTTGTTGTTGCGTTTGCTGATCGCGTTGTACCTGCATTTGCTGGCGCTGCTGCTCACGGGCCTGCCGTTGTTGATCGGCTTGCTGGCCTTGGTTATTCAGGTCGGTAGGGCGGGGGGTAGGCCTGTCGTTTCCAACTTGCTGGCCGGGTTGCGCGGCGTTACCTGCATCTGCGGGGCGCCTGTTAAAGCGGCCGCTACCGTCCCCCCGCTGTCCGTTTGGAGTGTTGGGGCGGTTGTTGTTCATTGCAGGGTTAACAATACCGGTACGTACAAAGCGGCTGTTGTTTGAACGGGCCTCGTTTGCCAGTCTGCCGGCATTTTCGCGTTGGGTAACCGCGCCATTGCGGCGATCTGTGCCACCTATTCGCTGAGTGGGGTTTTGTTGCCTGTATGCTGCGCCATCAATTACTCTTGATGGGCGTGCGTTTCTGTCCCTGCGGATATCCGGGCGGTAAAAATTAACCGAGTTGCGGTTGAAAGTGTTACGTGAAGGACGATCTAAATTATTAATAGTGTACAATCTTACAGGGCGATTGGTATAACGCTGTATTTCATCGCGGCGTGGGCCAGTTATAAAAGTACGGTTGTTATACCGGTAAGTATTACGAATAAAATTACTGCGGCCGTATATAGTATGTACCCGTGCGTATGGCACACAATAGTTATAAACATTGGTATAGTTAATATAAGCATACGGGGCAAACGACCAGTAAAAATCGGGCACGGAATAAGAGTTGTAATAATCGTCGCCGTAGGATGCATTGTATGCCACATCAGGGGTCATCGGTGCCCAGCCATAGTAGCCGTCGCCGTCTCTCCAGTCAACCCAGGCGGGTGCCCACTCGCTGCCGGGTACCCATTCCCATCCGTAGTAATCGTCGTAGGTCCAGCGGCCATAGTGGAAGGTTGCCCATCCCCAGTCGTAGTCGGATACCCAGGTATTGCCATAGGAAGTATACACCCAGTGGCCATTGGTTACATACGGGCGAAAGTCCTGATCAACATCAGGCACCCATACGTCGCCATATTTGGCATCGTATACCCAGGTGCCGTACGGCGCAAGCTGATCATAGAACTCCTGTGTAGAGATGTATTGCCCGCCATCATCCTGTGCGGAGCTTTTTGCAGGGGCAATTGCCATCAGCATGATGGCTAAAAGTGCTGTCCCCCATATTTTGGTTAATATTTTCATAATAATTCGAGTAAGATAGGCTTATATACAGGTATGACTGCGCTAAGTATAAAACGTTTAAACAATAAATAGTTTTAAGCCTTATATTGTATAACAAAACGGCGGCAGAGAAATTTTAGCACATTTGGTTAATTTCTGCGCTATCTTTTAATAATTTTACAGGCATTTTTAACCCAGCATTATGAGCACAGTAAACATCCCTCGCCTCGACCTGAACACTTATATAAACGGAAGCGCAGAAGAAAAGAAGCGGTTTTCTGACAGCATTGGCAAAGCTTTTAACGAAACCGGCTTTGTTACCGTAACTAACCACGGTTTAAGCAAAGAGCTGATGGATAAATTATATGAGCAGGTAAAAACCTTATTTGCCCTGCCCGAAGCAACCAAGCAACAATACGAAATCCCTGAGCTGGCAGGCCAGCGCGGTTATACCGGCAAAAACAAGGAAACAGCCAAAGGCTTTAAGGTGCCCGATCTGAAAGAGTTTTGGCAGATAGGCCAGATTGACCCGGAAGCAACCGCCAGTAAGGAAGACTATCCGGATAACATGGAGGTTGCCGAATTGCCCGAATTTAACACCACTACCGAAGAAGTTTATAAAAAACTGGAAGCTGCGGGTAAGCATCTGTTGCGCGCCATAGCGGTTTACCTGGAACTCCCCGAAAATTATTTTGATGACAAGGTAGCGCACGGCAACTCGATACTGCGCACGCTGCATTACTTCCCGATAACAGACCCGGACGCTTTACCTGATGATGCAGTACGTGCCGGCGCGCATGAGGATATCAACCTGATCACTTTATTAATTGGTGCGAGCGCCGATGGTTTAGAACTATTAACCCGCGAAAACAAATGGTTCCCGGTTACTGCTTTTGGCGAAGATTTGGTAGTGAACGTGGGTGATATGCTGCAACGTTTAACCAATAACAAGCTAAAATCTACCACGCATAGGGTGGTGAACCCTCCGCGCGAGCAGATGAAGAATTCCCGTTTTTCCGTGCCGTTCTTCCTGCACCCCAAATCAAATATGGATCTCACCAGCTTGCCATCAACCATAGATGCCGGGCATCCGAAGGTTTATACCGATATCACCGCAGGGGAATATCTGGATGAGCGATTGAGAGAGATAGGGTTGAAGAAATAGTTAAACAAGAAAGCCGGCGATGAGTCGGCTTTCTTGTTTAATAGCTGCCGCGAGATTAGCATAGCGTATCTCGTGGTATAGCACAACGCAAGCATCCTGCTTGCGAATAACAGCTGGAAGCTGTTGCCATGCTATTACAACGAGTTGGAAACTCGCGGTAGCAACGTTTTTTTTATTCTCTACTCCAACTCCACTTTCTGGTGTTGATACGGTATCTCCATATTGGCAAATCCCTTTTCCTTCAGTTTTTCGGCAAAATGCTGCTGCACTTCGTACTCGCCATGGACAAGGAACAGCTGCTTTACTAATGCAGGGTCCTGGCAACTGAGGAAATGGAGAAGGTCTTCGTAGTCGCCGTGGGCGCTCATGCTTTTGATGGATTGCACCTCGGCATTTACCTGGTATTGCTCGCCAAAAATGTGCACCTCCTTTTCGCCGCGGGCGAGGCGGCCGCCTAAAGAATTCGGCTCGGCGTAGCCAACCATTAATATCGTGTTCTTTTGATCGTTGATGTTGTTTTTTATATGGTGCTTCACCCGCCCTGCCTCGGCCATGCCCGATGAGGAGATGATAACGCAAGGCCTTACATCATCATTCAGCGCGATAGATTCCTGAGTGGACTGAATGAATTTCAACCCCTTAAACCCAAACGGATCGGCATCTATCTTCATTACTTCTTTTACATCGTTATTATAAACCTCGGGGTGGTCTTTCAGTACCTGGGTGGCCTTCTCCGATAGCGGGCTATCCACATAGTAAGGCACATCGGGTAATTCGCCTTTCAATTCTAATGCATTTAGGGCATAAAGCAGTTCCTGGGTGCGGCCAACACTAAAGGCAGGGATAATCACCTTGCCCTTTTTAACCTCGCAGGTATGTTTGATAATTTCTAACAGGGCATCTTCAATGGGGCCTATGTCTTTATGCAGGCTGTCGCCATAGGTGGATTCCAGCAGGATATAATCCGCCTGTGGGAAGGTTTGCGGGTTTTTTAGCAGCAGGTCGCCATAGCGGCCCACATCGCCGCTAAAGGTAATGTAGGTCTTCTTGCCATTTTCTATAACCCTGATGTGCACCGCCGCGCTGCCTAAAACGTGGCCTGCATCGGTAAATTTAAATTTCAGGTTTGGCGAAATATGATAGGGCTCGTGGTAATCCACTATTTTAAACAGGCTCAGCGCCTTGATCACATCCTCTTCGGTATACAAAGCCTCCAGTAGGGGCAGGCCTTTGCGGGCGCGGTGCTTATTACTGTACTCATTATCCTGCATTTGTATCTTGGCCGAATCCGCCAGCAAGATCTTACAAAGATCCATAGTAGCGGCGGTGCAGAAGATCTGCCCTTCAAAGCCTTCGGCCACCAGGCGCGGAATTAACCCGCAATGATCTATATGCGCGTGGGAGAGAATGAGGTAATCCACCTTTTGCGGGTTGAAGCCAAAATGCTCGTTCATTTCCTCGGTTTGGTCGCCCAGGCCCTGGAACATGCCGCAATCTAAAAGTACACCCGTACCATCCTGTAAGCGTAAAAGGTGTTTGCTGCCGGTAACGTTACGGGCAGCGCCGTGAAAGGTAATATCCATTTATAATTAGTTGTGGAATGAAGAACCAAACATGCGCATAAAAGTTTAATAAATAAAAAACTAAGTTTTTAGTTGTAAATCTCAATTTTATATTTTAACTTCGTTTAACTAATAAGTTAGTTTGATTATTATGATGGAAATTAAAGAGTTAACCCGCGCCGAAGAACAGATAATGCAGGTACTTTGGCAACTAAAAAAAGGCTTTGTAAAAGATGTGCTTGATGTGTTGCCCGAGCCAAAACCGGCTTATAATACGGTATCAACCATTATCCGCATACTGGAGACCAAAGGCTTTGTTGGGCACACCGCCTACGGCAAAAGCCATGAATATAACCCTATAGTAAGCAAAGAGCAGTATAAAAACTTTGCTGCCGATAAATTGCTGACAGGTTATTTTGATAACTCGGTTAACCGGATGCTTTCCTTTTTTGTGAAGAAAGAGAAAATAGACCTGAAAGAGGCAGATGAGATCATGAAACTGATTGAAAAACTTAAAGATAAATAGTTATGGCTTGGTGGCATTATTTATTACTGGTAAATATTTACCTCACCCTGTTTTTTGGCTTTTACGCGCTGCTTTTACGCCGCGAAACATTTTTTCAGCTTAACCGCATTTACCTGGTAGGTGCGGCGTTGTTGTCATTTTTTATCCCGCTGATACAGTCGGAATGGGTGAGGAACCTGTTTATTACGCAAAAGGTACAATATGCTTTTTACGGCACCGGTACCGATATTAATATAACGGCACTGGCACCTATACAGGATAGCACCTACACCCTGGGAGAAATTATGGTAATGATATACCTGGCCGGCGTAATTGTGCTTGCCTTGCGGCTGATGTGGCAATTTATACAATTGCGCAGGGTGATAAAACGAGCCACGCCATCGGCTACGCCTTATTCTTTTTTTAATACCGTAAACGTTGCCGAGGATACCGAAAGCCGCGAGGTGATCATAGCGCACGAAGAGGTGCACGCGCAGCAGTGGCACTCCGCAGATGTGCTGATCATCGAGGCGGTAATGATCATTAACTGGTTTAACCCGGTGGTGTACCTGTACCGTTTTGCTATCAAACATATCCACGAGTACATTGCCGACAGGCAGGCCATTAAAGCCGGTAACGATAAAGCCGAATACGCCTTATTGCTGCTGAGCCAAACCTTTAATGCCCCGGCGCACCAGTTAGTTAACCCATTTTATAACCACAGCCTATTAAAACAACGCATTATGATGTTGCAAAAAAATAAATCGCAGCGGGTTAAGCTGCTGAAATACGGCTTATCGGCACCTTTATTTGTATTGATGTTGGTACTGTCGTCTGCAACCATCAGTAACAGCAAAGCGGTAGAAAGAATCCATGATAATGCAGAGGAACTGTTTTTACAACCGGCAACAGCCGCAATATCAAATAACGATGTGGAAGAAATACCTTTAAACGAACAGGCGACCGCCAAAAACTTGTTGTTAAAAGAGACCGTAGTAGAAATTGATACTAACAAGAAAAGCACGGTTTATACAGCCGTACAGGATCAACCCAGGTTTCCGGGTGGTATAGAGGCTTTCCCAAAGTATTTGGCAAAAACCATCAAATATCCAAAAATAGCCCGCGAGCATAATGTACATGGGCGCGTGATATTAACTTTTGTGGTAGAGAAAGACGGCTCGCTGAGCGATATTAAGGTACTGCGCGGTATCGGCAGCGGCTGCGATGAAGAGGCTGTACGTGCGGTAAAAGCATCACCAAAATGGATAGCCGGAAAGCAGGGTGGCAAAAAGGTGCGCGTGCAATACTCGGTACCGGTGAATTTCGCGCTGCTGAGCGAAGCCGCGGCAATCAAAGTTGGGCAAGCCGACTTGAGCACCGGTTTAACCGAAGCTATATTTACCGAGGTAGAACAGCAGCCGGGTTTTCCAGGAGGTAACGTTGCTTGTGCCAAATATTTGCAAACCAGCATTAAATACCCTGTAGAGGCCCGCAAAAATAAAGTACAGGGTAGGGTAATAACCAGTTTTGTGGTGATGAAGGATGGTAACATCGGCGATGTGAAAGTGTTGAATGGAATTGGTTACGGTGCCGACGAGGAAGCTGTCCGCGTGATCAAAAACATGCCGAAATGGTATCCCGGTATGCAAAATGGCCGGCCGGTAAATGTAAAGTATACTTTGCCCATAGCGTTTACTTTGGATGGTAAACAGCTAAACCTTCAAGGGAAAATAGACCCCTCCATTTATCCTAAAACATACACCGCGGTAGCCGGTGATGCTACCACGTTAAAAACAGGCGATGGCACCACATTTATAGAGTTGAAAGGACCGATAAAGCCTCTATACATGGTAGATGGCAAAGAAGTAACGAATCTGGGTACCATCAATCCCAAAGAAATTCAAAGCATCAGCGTTTTAAAGGATGCTTCGGCTACGTCTATATATGGCGATAAAGGCAAAAACGGTGTGATAGTTGTCACCATGAAAAAGGCTAAGTAGAAGCAAATAGTTAATTATAAACCCTGCGTCGGTGGATGAAAAATCCGCCGGCTTTTTTTTTCGCATTTATCAAATGCATATCGCTAAATTTATACACATAAACCTTTTAGCGATGAACTTTAAACTCTTACTCCAATTATCCGTCTTCGGGGTCATTATGGCATTTGGCACCATATCCTTAATTCCCGAAAATATTGAACCCGTTTTTTGGGTGCTGATATTTATTTTCTGCGCGGTGGTTATTGCCAAAGCATGCCCGGGTAAATATTTTTGGCATGGCTTTGTTTTAAGTTTTATAAACAGCGTTTGGATAACCATTGTGCACACCATTTTTTATGACAACTACCTGCCACATCACCCTAATATGGGGTCATTTGAATTGGGCAGGCACCCACGTTTAATGCTGATTTTGATGGCCCCGGTTTTCGGGATTATGTTCGGGCTGATACAGGGATTGTTTGCATTCGCAGCCTCAAAACTGGTGAAGAAAAATTAGGATCATTGCGTTTCGGCGGCGGCTTCGGCTTCCTGCCGTTCGCGCAGGTTGCGCATTATTTTGGTAAAACCCCTGTGATTTTTTTCCTCATCGTATAAAGGGAAAACCAGGCCGCTGCCCCAAAAACGCGAGCCATCTTTACGCATGTGATAGCGTTCATCTATGGCGCGGCCATTTGCTAAAGCACCATTCAACTCCTTTTCGGGCACACCAATAGCAATATCTTCCGGGGTGAAAAATATTTTAGCGCTAATCCCGATCACCTCTACCTCTTTATACCCCAATACATTTTCGGCACCCGAGTTCCAGCTGTTAATGTCGCCATTTTTGTCGGTGGTGATCACCGCGTAATCCTCCAGGCTTTCCAATACCTGGTGAAAAAATTCTTCGCTCATTCTGAAATAGCTATCGTCGAAAATATCACTGCTGGTAATGCTGTCGTTTATGGTATCATAATCCAGCATAATAAGGGTTTCGTTTATGCCAGTCGCCATTATCATCGGTTCGCGGGTTATTTTGTAAAAGGTTTCGTATCCTTCGGGCAGGTTATAAAGTTCAGGTTTTTTGCGTACCGGCTTTAAGGTTAGCGCCGCATCCATTGATGGCTCCGAGGCGGTGCTGGCCAGTAAATGAGTGTAACCCTTTTCTATCAGGTCGCCAAGCAATTGTGGAGTGAAGGGTATTTTCATGATACGGGGATATTATGCAAAAGGCCCCGGAAAACCGGGGCCTTATTTTTTTATAAAGAAATTTATATAGCAGTTGGCCTGCGAATAACGCCCAATATAACTGCAATAACGGCAATAACTAACAGCACGTGTATAAGGCTGCCCGCCGCGGTGAAAAATACGCCAATTGCCCAGCCTATGATGAGGATAACGGCAATGATATACAATAATGAATTCATGGTTGATAATTTAAAATGTTTTAGATACTGTGTTAGGTATAACATAAATAACATGCCAAAAAAAATTTAGCCATTTTAAAAGATGATATTGTAGGTATTTAACTACAAAGAAGTAAATAACACGAATTTTCACCTACGCCTATTTGTTTAATTTCAGTTCATTTTGTGCTTATTAATGAACATTGATTTTTGCTATCAACTGCCTGCCAATAGAGACGTCAAAGGTTTTTAACCGTAGAGGGCACCGGGGTGGCGCATAGGTGCACAGAGCTTTGCAATTGAATAATGAATTTGTAATGTTCATTTCAGATATGGACACTTTTATCAGTATTAATAGCTCTGTGTTTTTCTCTGCGTAACTCTGCGCGCTCTGCGGTTAAAATTTCGCTTTCAAAATTTGAGGTTAAACAAAAAACCCCTTCCCGAAAAATCAGAAAGGGGGTTCTTTAATAAGATCTTAATACCCTTACTGTTTCAGCCATTTTTTGCGCACGGCCAGTTGCTGTGCGGTAGGGTTTGGCAGTTCTTCGGCCTTGTACTGTACGCGGTTGTTGCGTAACAGGGTTACCGGCAGGCTGTAGGGTTTACCATCGCGTATAACAGCAACGGTTATTTTATCGCCAACTTTGCGGCCGTTCATAAGGGTGGTCATATCGGTAACGGGGGTGCCGTCTACCGATACAATTTCATCGCCAACGCTAATGCCATCTTTCCAGCCGGCACCATCGCGCAGCACCATACTCACAATTTTTTTGCCAGCAGGTTGGTTGCTTGCGGATACGCCGAGGGTTGGGTTATTGCTATCGGCCAGCTGATCGGTAATTTTGTAACCGGCGTAGCCAAGGTATTTGTTATAATCGATTGGGGCCAGGCCGTTGATGTATTTGGCATAAAAATCATCCAGGTTTTTGCCCGAGAACTTTTCGAAGGCCAGTTTAAACTCGGCATCGGTATAGCCGCGTTTTTTGCCTTTGTAGTAGGTGTTATACATGTATTTCATCACATCATCCAACGATTGTTTGCCGCCGGTAGCGTTCATGATCTCCAGGTCGAGCAGCATGCCCACTACCGCGCCTTTATCATAATAAGATATGCCGGTATTGTAAGAGTTCTCGTTGGGGCGGTACGCTTTTATCCAGGCATCAAAGCTGGCCTCGGCCAGGGGCTGCACTTTTGTGCCGGGCTGGTTCTCCACCGTGTTAATATCACCAACGGCGTCGCCAAGGTAGCTGTCTACCGAATACAGCTCGGCATGGCGGCGGATCAAATTCTGATAGTAGGCGGTAAAGCCTTCGGCTATCCAAAGGTTGGTGGTGTAATTTTCGGTCTCGTAATCAAACGGGCCCAATACAATAGGGCGCAGGCGTTTTACATTCCACAGGTGGAAATGCTCATGCGCTACCAGGCCTAAAAAGTTAATATAGCCGCTTTCGCTGCCATATTGCTCACGACTGGCACCTAATACAGTTGAGCTTAAGTGCTCCAAACCACCTCCGCCTCGTGCGCGGTTGTGTACAATAAAGGTGTAATGCTTGTTGGGGTTTTCGCCAAAAACAGCAGTTTCTGCTTCAACAACCTTAGCCATGTCTTTCTTCAGGCGTTCTTTATCATAATTGCCGCCACCGTACATGGCAACTTCGTATTTTACACCTGCAGCGTCGAAGCCGAAAACGTCCTGCGTACCTACTTCTATAGGCGAATCGTAAAGGATATCAAAGTTTGGCGAGGTAAGGGTAAACTGGTCGTCGCCAACTTTTTCCAGGCTGGTAGATACGGTGGTCCAATCCTTATAAGGAATTATTTTAATGCTTGATGGCTGGTTCAGCATCCCTTTAGGAAATAAAAATATGCCCGTGGTTGATAAAAAGCCATGTGTAATATCTACAAAGCTGGTACGTACCGATACTTCGAACGAATAAACTTTATATTTAACCACCACGGTTGATATGCCGGTGGTGTTGATATGCCAGGTGTTCTTGCTTGTTTTTGGGGCAGCAACAGCTTTGCCATTAGCGGTGGCTGTTAAGCTTTCGATGTTTTTGGCAAATTCCCTTATTAGGTACGAGCCGGGTGTCCAAACGGGCATTTTAAGATCGAGGGTGGGTTGCTTTAAGCCGCTTACAGTCATTTCTATATCGGCATAGTGTGCTTGTGCTTCGGGGAAGGTAACTTTATATGCTATTTTAGGGGGAACTACAGCGGCGCCGGCCGTGGAAATCTTCATAAGTAACAATATTAAATAAGCCAGGGCTAATGGTTTAAAAGTTTTCATGGCTGCAAGTTATAAATTTTTATGTTTTTTAATTGCAAAGCAAAAAATGCCAATGTTGTAAAATGGTTGATACAAGCAATCAAAATGCGCCCTAAGCGGTTAGTTTTGCGAATATTAACCAGTTGCAAGTTATAACCGATATACAATTATATTTGCTTGAATGAACAGTTACGAAGCCTTAATTAATCCGATCAAAACCCAATTACTTTGCCAATACGCCAAACATGAAAACTAAATACATTATCTATACGCTGCTGGCTTTATTGGTTGCCTTCCTTATTTATAATAAGTTTTTTAGCAAGCATGCTAAAGAGCGCGATGCTGTTACCGCAGGTGCGGGAGGCGGCGGCGGCGCAGGCGCAAAAGGCGGAAAGGGTGGCAAAGCAAACCCACCCGTATCTGTTGTGCTTATGGTGGTAAAAGACACCGCAGTAAGCAACCAGATAGATATTACCGGTACCATTGATGCCAACGAAAAGGTAAGCCTGATAAGCCAAACAGCCGGCAATATTACCGGTATATATTTTACCGAAGGCACTAAAGTAAGCAAAGGGCAATTGCTGGTAAAAGTTTACAACCAGGACCAGCAGGCAGCCCTCCAACAGATAAATGCGCAGATGGTATTGGCACGCGACATTAACAACCGCAACAAAATATTGCTGGAGAAAGAGGCGGTGAGTAAAGAGGAATACGAAACCTCGCTGTCATCTCTAAACGCAATGAAGGCACAGGCCGATGTGATAAGGGCGCAAATAAGCCGTACCGAGATCCGTGCTCCGTTTTCGGGAACCATTGGTTTGCGCAATGTTAGCCCCGGCGGTTATCTTTCGCCGTCAACGCCCATCGCTACCATCGTTAATATCGACCCGGCAAAACTTACCTTCTCGGTACCTGAACGTTACCTGCCTATTATTGGCAAGGGGAGCAAGGTGAGGTTTACCATAGAAAGTTCGCAGAAGGAATTTGCTGCAACGGTTTACGCTATTGAGCCGGCATTGGATGCTACATCGCGTACGATCACGGTGCGGGCAAAAGCGCCAAATTCGGGCAATTTGCTTACAGCAGGTTCATTCGCCAAGATAAATCTCACGCTCGACCAGATCCCTAAAACAATTATGGTACCAACCGAATGCGTTATCCCCGATTTGAAAAGCAGCAAGGTTTATGTTTATCAAAATGGTATAGCAGTGGCCAAATTTGTAAAAACCGACCTGCGTACTGACACCAAAATTCAAATTGTTGATGGGTTGAAACAGGGTGATAGCATAGTAGTGTCGGGCTTGATACAGATCCGCCCGAAATCGCCTTTGAAAGTTTTAAAAGTTATAGAATAACAATATGAGTTTATCGTCCGTAAGTATAAAAAGGCCTGTACTGGCAACGGTGATGTCGGTTGTTATTGTCGTATTTGGCGTAATTGGCTATACCTTTTTAGGAGTGAGGGACTTCCCTTCGGTAGATCCGCCCATTATATCCGTATCTACCAGCTACTCGGGCGCCAACGCCGATGTAGTAGAATCGCAAATAACCGAGCCACTGGAGAAAGCCATTAATGGCGTACCGGGTATTCGTAATATCTCCTCTACCAGTTCGGTAGGGAGCAGCAATATCACCGTAGAGTTTAACCTGGATGCCGACCTGGAAACCGCCGCGAATGATGTGCGCGATAAAGTGAGCCAGGCACAGCGCCAGTTACCGCAGGATATTAACGCACCGCCGGTAGTTACCAAAGCCGATGCCAGCGCGGATAACATTATCACCCTTACCGTTAGCAGCGATAAGCGCAACATTATGCAGGTGAATGATTTTGCCGAGAACGTGTTGCAGGAAGGTTTGCAAACCATCCCCGGTGTAAGTACTATCAACATACAGGGCCAGCGCCAGTACGCCATGCGCTTGTGGATAGACCCAACCAAGCTTTCGGCCCTGGGCTTAACAGCAACAGATATAGGTACCGCGCTGAACCGCGAGAACGTGGAGTTGCCCGCGGGTAAAATTGAGGGTAACAACACCGAGATCACCATCCGCGCGCTCGGCAAGCTCACTAACGAAAAAGATTTTAATAACCTCATTATTCGTGCTGATAGTAACCGGGTGATCAGACTGAATGATATTGGCTACGCGGTGCTGGGTTCGGCTAACGAAGAAACCTCACTGAAGGAATCTTTTGTACCGATGGTGGGCCTTAACGTGGTGCCACAGCCAGGAGCTAACTATGTGCAAATAGCCAAGGATTTTTATATCAGGTTGGCGCAGATCCAAAAAGACCTTCCGCCGGATATTAAGGTGAAAGTGGCTTTGGATAACACCAAATTCATTAATAACTCTATTGTAGAGGTGAAGGAAACGCTGCTAATATCATTTATATTGGTGGTGATCATCATCTACCTTTTCTTCCGCGATTGGCTCATCGCTTTCCGTCCGCTTATAGATATCCCGGTATCATTGATAGGGGCATTCTTTATCATGTATGTATTCGGTTACTCCATCAATATTTTAACCCTACTGGGCATTGTACTGGCCACCGGTTTGGTGGTGGATGACGGTATTGTGGTAACCGAGAACATCTACAAAAAAGTAGAAGGTGGCATGGCCATCAGGCAGGCCGCTTTCCAGGGTTCGGCGGAGATCTTCTTCGCGGTGGTATCCACTTCGGTTACATTGGCGGCTGTGTTTTTACCTATTATGTTCTTACAGGGTTTTACAGGCAGGCTGTTCCGCGAGTTTGCGGTAGTGGTGGCGGGATCGGTACTGATCTCTGCATTTGTGTCGCTGTCTTTAACACCAATGCTGAATGTAAAACTGATCCGCAAGAGCCAAAAGAAATCAAAATTCTACGAAAAAACCGAACCTTTCTTCGAAGGCATGACCAACGGCTACACCGAAACGCTCGTGAACTTCATGAAGAAAAAATGGGTATCGTTCGTGATATTAGGTGGTTCGCTTTTGCTTACGGGTGTGTTATTCAAAATTACCCCGTCGGAACTTGCCCCGCTTGACGACCGCAGCTTGCTGCGTTACCAGGTAACCGGTTCCGAAGGTGCAACGTACGAGTACATGACCCGTTACATGGATAAGGTGGCGCAGATAGTAGCTGATTCGGTGCCGGAAGCGAATGTGAACCTCGAGATCGTTTCGCCGTCATTTGGCGGCGGCGGTTCGGCCAACTCCGGTTTTGGCCGCGTTGGTTTGGTAGCGCCCGATAAGCGTACCCGTACCCAGCAACAAATAGCCGACTTTTTAAACAAAAAATTGCGTGCCATGCCCGATGCAAGGGCCATTGTAGTGCAAGAGCAAACAATAAGCGGTGGCGGTAGCGGCGCGCGCACCTCATTGCCGGTGCAATTTGTTATCCAAAACCAGGATTTTGAAAAGATCCGTAAGGTACTGCCCGATTTTTTTGCAGAGGTATCAAAAAGTCCGGTTTTCCAGGGAACAGATATCAACCTTAAATTTACCAAACCCGAGTTGCGTGTAACGACAGACCGCGACCGGGCCCGCGACCTGGGCGTTTCGGTAGAGGACATTGCCCAAACGCTGCAGCTTTACTATAGCGGCGGACGTTTAGATTATTTCCTCATCAACGGCAAACAATACCAGGTGATAGCCCAGGTAGATCGCGCCAACCGCGATCAGCCGCTGGATCTGAAATCGGTTTACGTGCGCAGTTCAAAAGGTAATTTGGTGCAGTTGGATAACGTAGTGAAGATCCAGGAAAGCGCCACGCCGCCCTCTATCTTCCACTTTAACCGGTATAAATCGGCAACTGTGCAAGCCGGGCTTGCGCCGGGTAAAACCGTGGGAGACGGCATAGCCGAAATGAACCGCATCTCGAAAGAAATGCTGGACGAAACTTTTAGTACCGCGCTAAGCGGCCCATCAAGAGATTACGCCGAAGGTTCATCAAACATCGCTTTCGCGTTCTTATTTGCCTTGTTGCTCATCTATTTAGTACTTGCCGCACAGTTCGAAAGCTTTGTGGATCCATTTATTGTAATGCTCACGGTGCCATTGGCTATATCCGGGGCATTCCTTTCACTATGGCTATTCGATCAAACATTTAACATCTTTAGCCAAATTGGTGTAATTACACTGGTGGGGCTGGTAACCAAAAACGGGATCTTGATTGTAGAATTTGCCAACCAGCGCATGGAGGCGGGCCTTGATAAATACGAGGCGGTGGTTGAGGCCGCTACCTCCCGTTTACGCCCAATATTAATGACGAGTTTGGCCGTAGTGCTTGGCTCAGTACCAATTGCTTTGGCTTTGGGTGCGGGTGCAAAAAGCCGTGTATCGTTAGGTATCGTAATTATTGGTGGGATGCTTTTCTCGCTGGTGCTTACGCTTTATGTAATACCAACCATGTACATGGTATTCGCTTCTAAAACCCGTAAGGACCCTGATGAAGAAACCGAAGAAGAAGCGGCGGCAATTCACCCAACGCATATTATTATTCAAAAACATTAAGCAGCAATGAAGATCAAATATTTAATAGGCTTAATTTTTTGCTGCACGGCTTTTACAAACGCCACCGCGCAGGATGCCCCGGTGCTTACCCTGCGCGATGCAGTGGAGATTGCATTAAAGAACAATTATAACATTAAGCTGTCGCAAAATAACGCGGCCATATCGGGCAATAACGTAACGCTGGGTAACGCGGGCTTTTTGCCAACAGTAACGGGCAACCTTACCCAAAACAGCAGCATACAAACCACCAAGCAAACCCGTAGCGACGGTACGGTGAACGACATTAAAAATGCGCACAACAGTAATTTAAACTACGGCGTAAATCTCAATTGGACGATATTCGATGGCTTTGCTATGTTCGCCACTTACGACCAGTTAAAACAGCTGGATAAGCTTGGTGCCATCCGCCTGCAGGATACCATCCAAAGCACAGTGGCCAACGTTATTAATACGTATTACAACCTCATCAGCCAAAACGAACAGATAAAGGCATTGCATGGCGCCATAGATATTTCGCGTACGCAATTACGGTACTCCAATGATAAGTTTACCGTTGGGCGGGTTTCGAGGTTAGAGGTATACAACGCCCAGGTGAATTTGAATACCGA
Source organism: Mucilaginibacter sp. (assembly GCF_039925265.1). GTDB lineage: Bacteria > Bacteroidota > Bacteroidia > Sphingobacteriales > Sphingobacteriaceae > Mucilaginibacter. The sequence continues at coordinate 150,213 of NZ_JBDSZG010000009.1, read as the reverse complement.
TACTGCAGCGCTTATTGTTCAATTGCAGCAATTTAAAAGCAGCAAAATTCAGCTGAACCAGCTACTGGTACGCGATCTGCAAACCGATTTTTCGGTAGGTGATACCATAGTGGTAGATCGCTCCCTGATTTTGGGCGATATCATTAGCAAAGCGCAAACACAAAACCCGGGTATCCTGTCCTCGCAAATAAATAAACGCCTTGCAGACATCAACCTGAAACAAGTGCGCAGTACACGTTACCCTGTTGTAGGGCTTACGTCTGGTTATACCTTTACCAAAAATAAAACGCCGGCGGGTTTTACCCTACAGCAAAACGCGCATGGCTTTGCTTACGGGGTGGTAGCATCTATCAATATATTCGATGGTTTAAACCAGTGGAGAAGAGAACGCAACGCAAAACTGCAGATAGATAACGCCGATATCGACTACAAAAAAACGATGCTGGAAGTAGAAGCACAGATCAGCAACTTCTATGTTTCTTACCTTTCGGGGCTGGACTTGATCAAAATAGGGCAATCTAACGTGGAACTGGCGCGCAAAAACCTGGAGATCTCTTTAGAAAAATACAGGCTGGGAAACATCACCCCGCTGGAGATCCGCGAGGCGCAAAGGAACTACCTGGATGCGCAATCCACCTTCTTTTCGGCACAATACCAAAGCAAAATGGCCGAGGTTACTTTAAAGCAAATTACCAATAGTATTAATATTCAATAAAGTATATTTAATTGCTTTAAAAGATTATTTTTGAACATGCCTGTTCGCTATAAAATTTGTTTGCTCATCGATGATAATTACATCGATAATTTTGTGACGCGCAAAATTTTAGAGAGCGGCAATTTTGCGGAGAAAATTATTGTTCAACAGTCGCCCGTAGACGCTTTAGCCGCTATGAGGCAAGGGCTTCTTAAGCCGGATGTTATTTTTTTAGATATCCGGATGCCGGCGATGACCGGGTTTGAGTTTTTAGAAGAATACGATAAACTGGACCTGGATCTGGAAAATCCGGTGAAGATCTTCATGTTGTCGTCCTCACTGGATCCAACCGATATGAACAATTCGCGAAATAGCAGGCATGTAGCGCAATTTATTCATAAACCACTTACTTACGAGGCGCTCGAAGAACTTAGCACATGATATTAGTAGCAGATAGCGGGTCATCCAAAACAGACTGGCTGCTTTCGGGGCCGGATGGCGAGCCAAAGGCATTCAGGTCGGTAGGATTAAACCCATACTTTCATACCGAAAAGGAAATTCTAAAAATACTCCAGGAGCAGATAACCGACCTGTTGCCGTACGCCCCGCAGATAGCAGAAATATATTTTTTTGGTGCAGGCTGTTCCAGTCCCGACAGGCACGAGATCGTTTCCAACGCTTTGAGCGTGTTGTTCCCGCAATCCTACATCAGTGTAGATAGCGATCTTCTGGCTTCGGCATACGCCACCTGCGGGCACGAGAAGGGCTTTTGCTGCATCCTGGGCACCGGCTCAAATATTTCTTTTTTTGACGGAGAGGAAATTCACGACGGGCAGCATGGCCTGGGTTATGTATTGGGTGACGAGGGGGCAGGTACCATCATTGGCAAAACACTCGTAACCGATTTTTTATACGATAAAATGCCTGCCGACATCCACGCGGAATTTAACGAAGCTTACCATTTGGATAAGGAAATAGTGATCAAGAACGTATACCAAAAGCCGGCTGCAAATTCTTACCTCGCATCCTTCTCCCGCTTTATTGCTAAAATCCGCCAAACCGAATACGCGCAGTCCCTCCTCAAAAACATCTTCCAGGAGTTTGTAGATACCAACATTAAATCGTACCCCCAATACAACAAATTCAAATGCCACTTTGTGGGCTCCATCGCTTTTATCTTCTCTATCGAATTAAAAGCCGTGTGCGAAGAGAACGGGGTGCATGTAGGCAAGATCATCCGCCAACCCATAACCGATCTGCTGGAGTTTATGGTGAAGAGGAACGGGTAGCATTTAAAAAAAACGTCATGCTGCTTGTTTCAGCGCCCCACTCGCACAGTACCGACCATGCAATCGCCATCTCATTCGTTGCTGCCGCGAATCAGTGCAGCATATCTCGTTGTTTGCCATTTGTCAAAAGCATTCTCATTTAGAAAAATGGCAGCTGATAGCTGCTCGGTGCGTTACTACGAGTTGAAAACTCGCGGCAACGGCGAACAATAAGCATTATTCATAGGGCGGTAACGGGAATTGTTTTAAAGGCGAAAAATCGCCTTTAAATATATCAAGTTCGTAAAGTTCATTATCAGTGCTAAGGTTTAAGGTGATGCTTAATAGGACTCCATCAAAGTCGGTAAGTGTATCTATACGGGCAATTTCAGCTTTCATAGTTTGTTTTTTACTGATTTTAGGGATGAATTTCAGGCTGCCCATTTTGCCGTCTTTCATTTCTTCAACCTGTAGATCGGCCAGTTTTTGCAAAAAATGATCGCAGTTGGGCACCTGCTTTAGCAAATGGCTGATCAAATCAATTTCTTCTTTTTTTAGCAGCCTCATAATTTTAATATTAAACTAAACAACCGCAGCTCTTTTTCTGAAAATCGACTTTATCGTTAAAAACACTATCCCCAACACCGCCAAAATGCTTCCCATCTTTGGCAGGTAATCGCCATGCGCTACATAAAACGTTATATCGCTGTTGAGGTTGATATCGTGTTTAAGCGCAGTTTTCACCCACCATTTGCTTTGCTTTACTACATCCCCACGTTGGTTGATGAATGCAGAGATGCCCGTATTGGCAGATTGACATACCCAGCGGCGGGTTTCTATGGCGCGTAGCTTGGCGTAATCCAGGTGCTGATCTTTACCCGAGGTGTTTTCCCACCAGCCATCATTGGTAATAATGGCGATGAACTCCGAACCTTCCCTTACCGATCTGGCCACCCATTCGCCCCAGATAGAATCGTAACAAATCACCGGCGTTACGCCAATACCGCTTTGCGAATAAAGTACGCTGGGTTTGGGTTGTATAGTGTAATTGCCCGTGGCTCCGCCCAAATGTGCAAATACCGGTTTTAGAAACGAAAGCACATTGCCAAAAGGCAGCGATTCTGCTCCTGGTACCAGGCGCGATTTATGGTACACCTGTACTTTGGCAGAGTTCTCGATGTTGATAGCGCTGCTGTAATGGTCCCAAAAACCGCCGTTGGGCGTGGGGCTGGCCGTTTGGTTAACTTGCTTATCATACAAGCGGTAGGTTTCGCCACCCGTAATTACGTTGCCGTTTTTATATCTATTTAGGAAACTCCTTACCTGTAAGTAATAGCTGTTGTTAAGTATATGGTCTTCATCCATGTATTCCACAATGGCAGTTTCGGGCCAGATGAAAAATTCTGTGTTACGTTGGGCAAGCGAATCCGACAGTTTAGTTAGCGTTTCTATCTGGTTATAAACCGGGATAGTGCCTTCCTTTTCATATGGGTCGATATTGGGCTGAGCGATGACAATGTTGGCCGGGTTTACGTGTTCCTCGTAACTGTAATATCGGGTTAGCGAAATACCCAGCGGCAGTATCAATGTAAGCGTAACGCTGATGATGAGCTTCGACCGCAGTTTTTTTGTTTGCACTTCCCGTAATCCCACATAAAGTAAAAACAATAGGATGTTTATAGCCCATACCCAAATGGTGCCGCCATAAACGCCGGTGTATTCGTACCACTGCACCCATTGGTGCGATACCGCGAAACCGTTGCCAAGCGTCATCCAGGGGAAGTTAAGATCCCAGCTTTGGTGCAGGTATTCGTAGCCTATCCAAAAGCAAACCAGCCCGATAAGCCCGATGGTTCGGTTGGTTTTTAACCGCAGGCGGTAATATAGCCAACATGCCGTGCTCATCAATAACGGCCCCAGCGCGTAAGGTATCAGCGTAACGGGTAGGGCCACCACCGGGCCGATGATCTTGAGCGCGTTATATACCCAGTAAACGCACAACGTATTCCAAACAAAAAAGCCCAGAAAGGTAGTGTTGAAGATCTGTTTACCCTTTTTAGCCGAGGTAGATTGGATAATGTTCTCCATTGCCAGTAGCATAGGCACGAATCCTAAAAACAGAATGAACGTGGTATACGGCGTAGGCGGCCAGGCTATCCAAAGCAATAGTCCAGAGGATATGGATAAGGAGATGTTTTTTTTCATTAAGTAGTTTTTTTGCCGGCTTCTTCCGCAATTTTGTGGGCGTTAAATTCCTGCGTTTTTCCCCTCGGGATGGTGAGTGAAGCCCAGTTGCTATCAGCCGCCATTTTGGCGATAAATACAATTTGCCCTACATGGTAAGGGTAATGCGCCAGTTGCCGGTTTATGGCATCGGTTACGGTATGCAGCTCGTTACGGATAAATACTTCGGTATGCCAGTTACCTTCGTTTAGTGTATTCAGTGTTGCGAAAAGGCAGGCCCACCCTTCGTTCCATTTGGCTAATAATTCTTCGCGGGTGACAATATCGTTATCAAACTCGGCTTCTCGTTCGCGCCAGGGTTTTTCGCCATCGGTGGTTAAAAAATCCGTCCAGCGGGAAAGCATATTACCCCGAAGATGCTTTACAATAGTGGCTATGCTGTTACTTTCGGGGTTGTGCTGCCAAAACAGGGCATCGTCCGGCACCTGCGCCATGGCACGTTCGCCAACGCTTTTGTAATATTCAAATTGCTTTATCGCGCTTTGTAAAAAGGTATGCATATTGTTATACGCTGGTTAATCTTCGTCGTCCTCGTCGCTATACTTCCGCTTCTTTTTATCCACCTCAACAGGCGCCGCCCCGGCAATGCACATCACAAATTCGCCTTTTAGCGGGTGTGTTTCAAAATAGGTTTTCACCTCGGTCACTGTCCCGCGTACGGTTTCTTCGAACATCTTGGTCAGCTCGCGCGAAACGGATACTTGCCTGTCGGCACCCCAATAGGTTGCCATTTCTTCCAGCGTTTTTAATAAACGGTGCGGCGATTCGTAAAGTATCAACGTGCGCTCTTCGGTAGCTAATTGTTTATAACGGGTTTGGCGGCCTTTTTTTAGCGGTAAAAAACCTTCAAAACAAAACTTATCGGTAGGGAAGCCGGAGTTCACCAGCGCGGGTACAAATGCGGTAGCACCGGGCAGGCATTCCACAGCGATGTTGAATTTCAAGGCCTCGCGCACCAGGAAAAAGCCGGGATCAGATATTGCGGGCGTACCTGCATCAGATATCAGCGCCACGTTTTGCCCCATCAGCAGGAATTTGATGATCTCGTTACTGCTTTGATGCTCGTTATGCTGATGGTGGGCAAACACTTTGTTCTGGATCTCGAAATGTTTCAGCAAGGGGGCGGAGGTGCGTGTGTCCTCGGCCAGTATCAAATCGGCTTCCTTTAAAATACGGATGGCCCTAAAGGTCATATCCTCCAGGTTGCCGATGGGTGTGGGTACTAAGTAGAGTTTACCGGTTGGTGTTGAGTTCATGGATGATGGTTCATCGTTCATGGTAGCTGCACTTAGCTAATTGCGATTCGGCTATGAACCATCAACCACAAACCATCAACTAATTTATATCTTTGCCTAAAAATTATAATAATGCTGCAAGTTAGTTATATCCGTGATAACAGGGAACAGGTTTTAGAACGTTTGGCTGTAAAAAATTTTAAACAGCCCGAATTGATAGATGAGGTGATAGCACTTGATTTGCAATTGAAAGAAATTGACTCAAAAATTCAATATAAACAATCGGAGGTTAATGCAGCCAGTAAGGCTATTGGGGAAATGAAACGTGCAAAGCGTGAGCCCAATACTGAATCCTTGATTACGCTTACCGTTTATAAAAAAGAAATACAAGAGTTAACCCCACAACGCGATTTGATCGCTAAATCGTTGCAGGATAAAATAGTTTTGCTGCCCAACCTGCCGCATTCATCCGTACCTAAGGGCATTACTCCCGAGGAGAACGAAGTTGTGCTGGAGAACGGCTCTATCCCTGAACTGCCTGTCGGCGCCTTGCCGCACTGGGAATTGGCTACTAAATACAACCTCATAGATTTTGAACTTGGTGTTAAAATAACCGGGGCTGGTTTCCCGGTATACAAAGGCAAAGGTGCCAAATTGCAACGCGCGCTAATCGCTTTCTTTTTAGATGAAGCTGAAAAAGCCGGTTACGATGAAGTAATGCTGCCGCTGATGGTGAACGAAGCTTCTGGCTTTGGTACCGGGCAATTGCCGGATAAAGAAGGACAAATGTATTTTGTAGGACAGGACAACCTGTATCTGATACCAACTGCTGAAGTGCCTATCACCAATCTGTACCGCGATGTGATATTAAAAGGCGACGAATTGCCTGTCCGTAATACAGGTTACACCCCATGCTTCCGCCGCGAGGCTGGTTCTTACGGTGCGCACGTACGCGGACTAAACCGTTTGCACCAGTTTGATAAAGTAGAATTGGTACAGGTGGTACACCCCGACACTTCTTACGATGTGCTGGAGCAGATGAGCCTGCATGTACAAAGCCTGCTGCAAAAGCTTGGACTGCCATACCGCGTGCTGCGCCTTTGCGGTGGCGATATGAGCTTTACAGCCGCGCTTACTTACGATATGGAAACCTGGAGTGCCGCGCAAGGCCGCTGGCTGGAGGTATCTTCTGTATCAAACTTCGAAACTTTCCAAAGCAACCGCTTAAAACTACGGTTCCGCAACGCCGAGGGTAAAACACAATTAGCGCATACGCTTAACGGCAGCGCATTGGCTTTACCGCGTATAGTGGCCACATTGCTGGAGAATAACCAAACCGAGAAAGGTATTAAAATACCGGAGGTATTGGTGCCATATACTAAGTTTGAGTGGATAGATTAAATTGATTTGTTATTCCCAATACTCACTCCGCCACGTCATTACGAGGAACGAAGCAATCTCCCGATATACAAATCCGCCATGCAAAGCGTTTATGCATAGTTCTGAGATTGCTTCGTGCCTCAGCAATGACGGGTAGTTATAAAGCGAAAAGAGCGGCACCTGCCGCTCTTTTCGCTTTATAACTATAATTTCAAGGGTTAACATAACTTAACACAATTTCAATTTATATTTTGTAAGTATCTAACAGTAAGTAAGTTAAAAAATTACAGGGTTAACATTTTTTTCGATAATATACTGTCACCATAAATTTCAAATCTTTTACTATAAAACCGTAAAGACCATTAATTGGTCTACATCCCCTTCGTTATCGCCTGGTAAATAGCATCCTGTATTCTTGGGCGGATATTGAGGCTGCCGAGTTTACTGCTTACGTTGGGGTGCACGCGGTTAGACAGGAACACATACACCAAACCGTATTTAGGATCTACCCAAACACAGGTGCCGGTAAAACCCGTGTGCCCGTATGCCTGGTTGGAGGCTAATTCCGACGGGTATTTATGTTCGGGTATCGGGTCCCAGCGGTCAAAGCCTAATCCCCGGCGACTTACAGCGCTTTGTTTAGAGCTGAACAGGTCAACCGTTTCTGGTTTGATGTATTGTATGCCGCCGTATGTACCGCGATTCAGCATCATCTGGTAAAGGATGCCTATATCGTTTGCACTGGCAAACAAGCCCGCATGGCCCGCAACACCGCCCATCAGGGCCGCGGTTGGGTCGTGCACATAGCCGTCGATTAACGTGTGGCGGTCCTTTTTATCGTCTTCTGTTGGCGGTATCCTGTTCGTCGGGAAACGGTTCAGCGGCAAATATCCCGCGGTTTGCATGCCCAGCGGGTTATAAAATTGCTGCTGCACATAGTTGTTGATCGGTGTAGATGTAATGGTTTCAACAATCTGCTGCATAATGCACATACCCACATCACTGTACACGTATTGCCCACGGGTCTTTACAGGCGAGTTTAGCATATCGGGCCACATTACCTGTTCAAAATAATTTTTCCGCAGGTAGTAATTCTCATTCACCTTGGTAGGGAAGTTTGCAGAAGAATCAACACTGTAATCGGTCGGTTTTATTTTGCCGAAGGTTTGGATATCGGGGATCAACCCTGCCTGGTGCTCCAGCAATTCGCGCACGGTTAGGGTTTTGATATTGCTTTTACGCGCCAGGGCCAGGTAGGTACTGGTGGTAGAATCAAGCGCCAGTTTACCCTGATCGTAAAGCTGCATGGTTTCCATGGTGGTAGCCGAGATCTTGGTCATCGAGGCCACATCAAAAATATCGGTTATCCTGTCGGGGATTTCGTTCTCATAGGTGTGGTAACCGTACGCTTTATTAAAGATCACCTTGCCGTCTTTTATCACCATTACCACGCAACCGGGGGTAGCCTGGCTTCTGATGGCTTCTTTGGCAATTTTATCAATCTCAGATAAATTATCGGTTTTGATGCCTGCATCTTCGGGTACGGTATATTGTAAGCGGGTTTTGGAAGTGAGGAAACCGACCCCGTTCTTGTACTTAGGTGTATAAGTTCTTGTGAGTTTTTGGGTAACGGCCACTCCGCCAAAAATTGCCTGTGCGCTAAACATGGCTGATACCGGCGAAAGCCTTGCCGACCACAGCACCGGTGCGGTAATATCATTCAGTTTTACTAACGATGCCGCACTACCCAACAGCGATACTACCACACTCTTCAATTTTTGATTGGTGCTGATAAAATCGATGATCTGGGGATTATTCAGGTCGGCATCTGTTAGCTGAACAATGAGGGTGGTGTAGAACTTGGTATCCAACGAAAGCGCATCCAACGTTTTTACCCCAAGGTAATCGTTGCCGTTGAAGGGCTGCACTTTAGTATATTTATTCAGCAGGCTGTCGAAAGCCGCGTTGTATGTACTCGAAAAATGAATACTGGCTATTTTGGCAACGTCGAGGTTTTGCAGGGGGATAACCTGTTTCTCGTTGTTTAACAATACGGTGCTTAGCTCAACCGCTTTCTCTTCCTGTACGTAAGCTTTACCGGTAAAGGGTGGGTTTTGTGCACATGCCGAATTAAAAACTACAAACCCCGATAAAAGCAGCAGATAGATAAACTGCTTATTTCTTCTCATAAACCTTAACACCATTTATATATGTCTTTATTACTTTCACATTAGGCAATTCGCTGCCGGCTACCTTCATAATATCTTTATCCAGTATTACAAAATCGGCGTATTTGCCAACCGCTATACTGCCTTTTTCGTTCTCCTCAAAATTGGCTTTTGCCGCCCATGTGGTCATCCCTTTTAAAGCTTCGGTGCGGCTTAGCGCGTTATCCATCTGGAAACCGCCGGCGGGTAAGCCTTTCAGGTCCTTACGAACCACCGCAGCATAAAACGTGTACATAGGGTTTATATTTTCTACCGGGAAATCTGTTCCCAGCGGGATCCAGCCATTTTGTTTCATCAGGTCCTTGTAAGCATAAGCGCTTTTAAGGCGGGCAGACCCCAGGCGGTTAACGGCCCATGCCATATCCGACGTGGCGTGTGTAGGCTGTACTGATGGTATAATATTGTATTCGCCAAAATATTTAACATCCTCCGGCGATACAATTTGCGCATGCTCTACGCGCCAGCGTTTATCGTTTTTGCCTTTCAACGCAGCGGCATATACTTTTAATATCATCCGGTTTGCCGAATCGCCAATGGCATGTGTACACATCTGGAACCCTTTATCGGCAATCTTTTTGGCTATTTCCTCAAAATGGGCCTTGTTACTTAGTAAAAAGCCATTCCAGGCGGCTTTATCGGCATATGGTTTTAACAAACATGCACCCCTCGAACCAAGGGCTCCATCGCCATAAACTTTAAACGACCGTACGTTAAGACCGGGCGTTTTATAAGCACCGCGTTTAAAAAGGTACTCGTAGTTTTCTTCTTTATCGGCAAGCATCACGTACATGCGCATTTTAAGGTCGCCTTTGTGCTGCAGGGCGGCTATAGTGCTCACCATGGTGTAAGGCAACCCGCAATCGTCAACAGTAGTTAAACCAACAGCAAAGCAATTGCGTTGCGCGGCCAGCAGGGCCGATTGTACCACCTGCTCGTTTGGCTCGGGTATTTTACGGGTTACTATCCCTACGGCGTTATCTACCAATATGCCGGTTAGCTTACCGTTAACGGTTTCTATTTGCCCGCCTGTAATGGTTTGTCCGGGTTTAATACCGGCGATGTTTAAAGCGGCCTGGTTGGCAATAGCGGCGTGCCCGTCTATCCGGCTTAAAATTACCGGGCGTACCGGGAACAGCGAATCCAGTTTAGCTTTGTTGGGGAATTGCTTAACAGTCCAGATGTTCTGATCCCAGCCGTTGCCGATGATCCAGCCGTCGGTATTGTGGCGCGAGTAGGCACTTACGGTATCTACAATGGCGTTCCAGCTTTTGCTGCCAACCAGGTTTACTTCCTGCAAGCCTAAGCCATATTCATAAAAATGAGTGTGTGCATCAATAAAGCCCGGGTAAACAGGTTTACCGCCTGCATCTATGGTTTCTTTGGCAAAATATTTTTGTTCGAGGGTATCGCTTTTGCCAACGGCTATGATCTTTCCGTTACTTATCACAAAGGCATCGGCGGTGGAGAAGGTACTATCTACGGTATATACAAGGGCATTTTTAACAAGCGTGTCGGCGTTGTATTCTTTTTGCTTACACGCGGCAACAAGGACAAAGAGCAGGGGCCACAATTTCTTCATAAATAAACAGGTGGATGTAAATAGATAAACGTAAATACTATATACAAGTATGTAAAGGTAAAGTTATGTCTTCAAATAATTAATTCATGATTTAATTGATTTTAGTTTGTGGTAACATATATCAAAGCGGGCCGCTAACTTTAAATATTCGTCACTCCAGCCATTCAACATAGATAATTCTTGAAACTGACCAGTAGCGGCAAAAAGCACATTAATCTCCGGCAATATTTGAGCATTTTCGTACTCGAGTTTTGAGATACAATTTTCTATGTCGGTTAGAGCGTCGGTAGCACAGCCCCAGTAAGTATATAAAAAATCGGTTTGATCGTTGATCTTACTTCGAATGACCGACAGAATTTCAATTATTTTTTGAAAGTCATTAAGTGAGTTATTTATATCTGCCATAGTGTACTATCGGAACTATCCATTGCCAAACAATAAAGTTATGCAATCAAATAATTAATTTAGCATCGAAAAAGTTCCCGGCGAAAGTTGGGAGGAGGGAAATACTTTAAATGCCAGATATAATACAGCTTTTACCCGATTCGGTAGCCAACCAGATAGCCGCAGGCGAAGTGGTGCAGCGCCCCGCATCGGCCGTAAAAGAATTGATAGAGAACGCCATAGATGCAGGTGCCGATAAGATACAGCTGATACTAAAGGATGCCGGTAAAGCGCTGATACAAGTTATTGATAACGGCTGCGGCATGAGCTTAACGGATGCCCGTATGTGTTTTGAACGCCACGCTACCTCGAAAATTCGCAAGGCGGAAGACCTTTTTGCCATCCGTACCATGGGTTTCAGGGGCGAAGCGATGGCTTCTATAGCCGCTATTGCGCAGGTGGAACTGAAAAGCCGCCGCCACGAGGACGAACTGGGTACCTGTATTTTTATAGAGGGCAGCGAAGTGCTAAGCCAGGAGCCATGCTCGGCCAATACGGGTACGTCCATCTCCATTAAGAACCTTTTTTATAATACCCCCGCCCGCCGCAATTTTTTAAAAAGCAACCCGGTGGAGATGCGCCACATCATCGATGAGTTTCAACGCGTAGCGCTGGCCAACCCACAGGTGTTTTTAACCATGCACCACGATGGACAGGAAGTATATCACCTGCCCTCGGCATCGTTAAAGCAGCGTATTATTCATTTATTGGGCAATAATTATAACCAAAGACTGGTGCCGGTAGAGGAAGATACCACCATCATCCGCCTCAATGGCTACGTTGGTAAGCCCGAGTTTGCCCGCAGAACGCGTGGCGAGCAATTCTTTTTTGTAAACAACCGTTTTATAAAAGACGCTTATTTGAACCATGCTGTGCTTACGGCTTTTGAGGAGTTGCTGCCGGATGATACCTACCCGCTGTACGTGCTTTTTATTGATATCGATCCATCCAAGATAGATATCAATGTACACCCCACAAAAACCGAAATAAAATACCAAGACGAGAAGGCCATTTATGCCATTATCCGCTCTGCGGTAAAGCGTTCGTTGGGTAAATACAACATTACGCCAACGCTCGATTTCGACCAGGAGAACAGCATCGGGCACCTTATTACGCAAAAACCTTTCGAGGAAATTGTGCAGCCAACCATTGCCTTCAACCCCGATTTTAACCCCTTCGCGGCGGAGAAACGCCCGGAGCGGGAGTTGCCTTTTCTCCGCGACAATAACAATCCTCGCACCGCCATCCCAAAAAACTGGGATACGCTTTACGAGATCGCCAAAAAAGAGGAAAGCCTGCAGCACGAGATGCACGCCAGTCCGGCCACGTCTATCAACGAGCAGGAAATAACTAAAAGTGGCGAGAAGCAATTCTTCCAGGTACACAACCGGTTTATCCTGTCGCAGATAAAATCGGGCTTTATGCTCATCCACCAGCAATGGGCGCACGAGCGTATTTTGTACGAGCGTTTTTTACACCAATTGCAAACGCATAGCGGGCTGAGCCAGCAAAGCTTATTTCCGCAATCTGTTACACTAAACAGCAGCGATTTTGAGTTATTGAGAGAGCTTTTGCCAGATATACGCGCGCTGGGTTTTGATGTGCGCGAGTTTGGCAAAAACACGGTAGTGGTAGAAGGTATCCCGGCGGATATCAACAATGCCAATGAGCACGAACTGCTGGAGCAATTACTGGAAGGGTTTAAAAACAACCTGGCCATTTTAAAGTTGGATAAGCGCGATAACCTGGCGCGGTCGCTGGCGCGCAATGCCGCCATTAAAACCGGTGTAAAACTCTCCATGGAGGAAATGAACCAATTAATTGACCAGCTTTTTGCCTGCCAGATGCCAAATTTGGCGCTGAACGGCAAGCCTGTAATTACTACCTTTACGCTGAACGAATTAGCCGAGAGATTTGAAAAATAGCCATTAGGCTTTTAAAATATTTTATAAAGAACATGCAATCACCATTTGCCAATTTAACACCGGTTGTTAAAAACCTTATTATTATCAACATTATTGTTTACATAGCCATGTTTGCGCTTGGGGATTACGTGAATTTAGTAAAGTACCTTGCGGCGTTTTATTTTAATTCGCCGAATTTTAAACCATGGCAAATTATAACGTATATGTTCATGCACGATCCCGGCGGTATTTCGCATATCCTGTTTAACATGTTTGCCTTGTTTTCTTTTGGACCTATATTAGAATCAACCCTTGGATCGAAGAGGTTTTTCAACTTTTATTTTATTACAGGTATAGGTGCTTTGTTATTGCACATGTTTGTACAGGGTTTGGAAGTGCATAACCTTATCGGTTCTTTCACATTAGGGGGCGCTGATGTTAACAATATTAGTGAAGCCGCGCTGCAATCGGTTTACAGTATTTATCGAACACCAATCTTAGGGGCATCGGGTGCTATTTTTGGGGTATTGGTTGGTTTTGGGATGCTGTTTCCAAATTTAGAATTGATGATACTTTTTATACCGGTACCCGTAAAAGCCAAATACATTATACCGGTTTATATAGTGCTGGAGTTATTCCTGGGCGTTAAGCAGTATTCGGGCGATTCGGTCGCGCACTTTGCCCACCTTGGCGGGGCATTATTCGGCTTTTTGCTGATTAAGCTTTGGGGCGTTAAAAGGCCAAACAATTATCAGTAATATTTATTAGTTACATAGTAATTACAGCTGTTTTATATGAACACCCTCTGGAGAGATATTCAATACAAACTATTAAAGTCGGGCAATAAACTTACCCTGCTTATAGGTATAAACGTTATTGTTTATTTGGGTATCAATGTGCCGGCAATTCTGGAACAACTGTTCAGAGAATTCGGCCATAGTGCCATTATTGAGTTTACCAACAAATACTTGCTGCTGCCTGCCGATCTGCACACCCTGCTTTACCGTTTTTGGACGCCCTTCACCTACATGTTTATGCATGCGGGCCCGCTTCATATACTGTTTAATATGCTTTGGCTATATTGGTTTGGGCAGATCTTTGAAGAATACCTGGGCAATAAGCGCACTATCGGCCTCTATTTGTTAGGCGGGCTTACCGGAGGGATTTTATTCGTAGCCGCTTATAATATATTCCCGGCTTTTACCAGTATGAATGCGGCTGCCGGCGGCGTTATTGTTGGCGCATCGGCAAGTGTTATGGCTATTATTGTGGGTACTGCTACTTTATTGCCAAACTATACCATCTCCCTTATCCTTATCGGCCCGGTTAAGCTTAAATGGGTAGCCCTGTTTATTGTGATATTGGATTTTTTAAGCATAGCGGGAAGCAATGCTGGTGGCGAAATTGCCCACCTTGGCGGGGCCTTATTTGGCTTTGTTTATATTAAGCAGATGCAAAAAGGTAATGATTGGATAGGCAGCATCAATAAACTGTTTCAGCCTAAACCAAAAATGAAGGTGGTGAGCTACAATGCCCCTCAAAAAAAGTCTACTAATTTGCCCAGTCAGGAAGAAATTGATCGTATTTTAGATAAAATTTCTGTTTCGGGACAAAATAGCCTGAGCAAGCAGGAAAAGGAAACACTACTCCGAGCAAGCAACAATAATGAAGGATAAAAAAAGCTTAGGTTTTTTTGGCAGAATAATCTTATGGATCAATTATGCATTGTGCCTGGCTTTATTGCTTAGTTACCTTGCCCCATACCTCGATCCGCGCAAGGCCTGGCTTATCGCCTTCTTCGGCCTGGCCTATCCGCCGCTATTATTGTTTAATGTAATTGCCGTTGTGTACTGGCTGTTGAGGCGCAGGCTGTATTTTCTATTATCGGTAATTACCATCCTCATTGGTTATAAAGTATTGTTGAACAATGTCGGCTTCCGTTTACCTACTATAATAGGTGCATCAACCGACCCGGGCGTGTTGCGGATAATGACGTATAACGCGCACGATTTTAAACGTTACGGCTCCAATAACGATATCTCCACCAAACACGAGATCCTCGAATTGATCAAACAAAACAACCCGGACATCATCGGCATACAGGAATTTTACACCCGTAAGCGCGGCCAGTACGATATGATCGATTCTATCAAAAAGATCATGAATAGCGAGTTCTATTATTTTGAACCGTTTGATGTGAATTACGACCAGGCGTCCGGCATGGCCATATTTTCCAGGTATCCTATTTTTAATTTCGGGCTGGTATCGCTATCCGGTAAAATGACGGGGAACCAATGCCTTTTTGTAGATATCCAGAAAAACGACAAAAAAATACGGCTTTACAGCATGCACCTGCAATCGATCAAATTTGAGCCGGAAGATTATAAATACCTGGGCGAGGTATCCAAAAAAGGGAAAACAAACATGACGGCCACCAAACGGCTGGGCACCAAACTCAAAACAGCGTTTTTAAAACGTGCCGAACAGGTGTACACCGTTAAGGCGCACGCTAAAGAATGCCCGTACCCATACATTTACTCGGGCGATTTTAACGATACGCCTGCATCCTTTGCCGTTAACCAAATGGAGGTGGGGATGAAGAACACTTTCCGCGAAAAAGGTTCGGGTATGGGGCGTACCTACAATGGCGATTTCCCCAATTACCAGATAGATTATATTATGGTGAGCCCACAGTTTAAAGTGCTGGGCTACGATATTATCAAAAAGAAACTTTCCGACCATTACCCCGTTACGGCTGTTGTGGCATTAAAATAATTGAACAATTAGAGCGATAAACCCATCATGAAAGTTTTGGTAACCGGCTCGTCCGGTCAGTTAGGCTCAGCCACGGTAACCCACCTTAAAGCTTACGGGCATGCAGTTACCGGCATAGATACGATGCCTGCAGCTACTACAGATCAACTCATCGATATAAAAGACAAGGGAGCCGTTGACACCATAACCAAGGGCTTCGATGCTATCATCCATACCGCCGCCCTGCATGGCAAACATTTCGAGTTGAATTACCCGCGCGAGGCTTTTATCCAAACCAATATTCTGGGTACGCTGAATTTGCTGAATGCCTGTGTAGCCAATGGTGTTAAAAAATTTCTGTACACCAGTACCACATCTATTTATGGCGAAGCATTGGTGGATAAAGATAAGGCCGTTTGGGTGGATGAAACTTTAACAGAACGCCCCCGCGATATCTACGACATTACCAAGCAAACCACCGAGCAACTTTGCCGAGACTTTTTTTATAAGGAGGGCTTGCAAACATCAGTATACAGGGTTGGCCGTTTTTTACCCGAGGATGATAACCTCAAAACAAACCACCGCCTTTACCGCGGACTGGATGAGCGCGACGGTGCCGAAGCCCTGCGGCTGGCCTTGGGCACAGAGTTTACCGATTTCGAGATCTTCAACATCAGCAGCGGGTCGCCATTTAAACAAGAAGATGTGGTGCAGTTGAAGCATTCGCCATTGAGCGCCATATTAAAGTATTACCCGGAAGCAGAAGGGATCTATAAGGCCAGGGGCTGGGCCTTTCCGCAAAGTATAGATAGGGTTTATGTATGCGATAAGGCAAAACGTTATTTTAACTACCGGCCTAAGTACACTTTTGAATATTTATTGAATAGTTAAGTTTAAAGTAATATTGAATTAGATAGATACGGATTTATTATACTTCAATCCTAAAAATTGTAAGTTTGCGCTCATGGAACAAAAATTATTTGTTTACAACACTTTAACACGTAAAAAAGAAGAATTTATACCGCTTGATGCACCCCATGTGGGGATGTACGTTTGCGGCCCTACCGTATATAGCGATGTTCATTTGGGCAACTGCCGCACTTTTATAAGCTTCGATCTTATTTTTCGTTACCTGCTGCATTTGGGTTATAAGGTGCGCTATGTGCGTAACATTACCGATGCCGGCCATTTAGAAGGCGATGCCGATGAGGGAGAGGATAAAGTATCAAAAAAAGCGAGGTTATCGCAATTGGAGCCGATGGAAATTGTACAAAAGTACACCGTTGATTTTCATGAGGTGATGAAAACCTTTAACGCCCTGCCGCCAAGCATCGAACCAACAGCCACAGGGCATATTATTGAGCAAATAGAACTGGTGAAAGCCATTTTAGATACAGGATATGCCTACGAAGTAGATGGTTCGGTATATTTTGATGTAGAGAAGTACAACCTTACACAGGATTACGGCATACTAAACGGCCGCAAGCTGGAAGACATGCTGAACAACACCCGCACTTTGGGCGGCCAGAACGAAAAGCACGGCAAGCTTGACTTCGCCCTTTGGATAAAGGCCAAGCCCGAGCATTTGATGAAATGGCCATCGCCCTGGGGCGTTGGGTTCCCTGGTTGGCATTTGGAGTGCTCGGCTATGAGTAATAAATACCTGGGGCATAAATTTGATATCCACGGTGGTGGGATGGACCTTATGGCCACGCATCATACCAACGAGATAGCGCAAAATGTGGCCAGCTGCGGCAACAACCCGGCTACCTACTGGCTACATACCAATATGCTTACGGTTAACGGGCAAAAAATGTCTAAATCCCTTGGCAATAGTTTTTTACCCGAACAGTTATTTAAAGGGGAGCACGAGTTGCTTACAAGGGGCTATGGCCCAATGGCGGTGAGGTTCTTTTTTATGCAGGCAAGCTACCGCAGTACGGTAGATTTTTCTAACGACGCCCTTGAGGCGGCCGAGAAATTTTATAAACACCTTGCTAAGGCTGCTAAAAAGTTAAGCGCGTTGCAACAAAATACATTAGTTGCTGTTGATGGTGAGGCGGAAAGCGCAATCATAGCGGCCTGCGAGGATTGCTATAACGGTATGAACGACAATTTTAATTCGCCAAAAACGTTAGAAGCACTGAATAATTTATCCAAATCGATAAATTCGTTTGCCGATGGCACCCGTAACTCGGGCGCAGTGTCTGCAGAGACCTTTGATCGGATGAAGAAAACGTACAACGATTTCTTTTACGATGTTTTAGGCTTAAAGCAGGATGACAACCAGAGCGGCGACACCGAGGGGCTGCTGGGTTTAATTGTAGATCTGCGCAACCAGGCCAAGGTTAATAAAGATTATGCCACGTCTGATAAAATTAGGGAAGGTCTAAAACAAATAGGCTTCCAACTGAATGATAATAAACAAGGTACAACCGATTGGGTAAAACTTTAACCAATTTTAACTACCTGTTTGTGTGAATGTACGCCGGGCATACGTACATTTATGCAGCTTAAATTAATTAAGAATTGCCCGCAAAATAGATCCTATGAAGAAATTATTGTTAGCTGCTTTTGTATTGGCCGGTGTTAGTGCCAACGTATCTGCCCAAAAAACGCTTGTTGAGGTTAGTAAAGTAGTAAATGCCGAAATTGACTTTAATAAGCAGGTTGAACGCAAAGGGATAAAGGCAGGCTTTTTAGCCGTTGCCGACCCGGAGGGGATAGTTTTTAAACCAAACGCTGTTAAGATATCTGAATTTTACGGTACTATTGATAAAATGCCTGGTAAATTAACCTGGCAGCCAAAAGTAGCGCGTATATCTGCCAATGGCGACCTTGCCTTTACGGCGGGCCCATACGTTTACCAAAATGGGAAGAGTGACGATGATAAAGTTTATGGCCAGTACGTATCCGTTTGGAAACGCGATGCAGCCGATAATAAGCTTAAACTGCTGATAGACCTGGGTATACAACACCCCGAGCCGGAAGCCGAAACTGGTACCGATTTCAGAGAGCCGGATACGTCTAAACAGGTAGCCCCAAGCAAAGATCCATTCAGCGGCAAAACCGTCATCATTAATTCTGATAAACTGTTAAATCACTCGTTAGATCTATCCGCCCTGGCTTCGTACAAAGAGTTTTTAAGCCCTGAAGGCATGTATTATTTCCCGGGGTTTGAGCCAATTGTAGGCAGGGACAAAGTGTCTAAATTTATAGCTAACGAAGGCATCAGCATATCTGCCCAAACTGTAAATGCCGGCCGCGCCACCAGTAACGACCTGGCGTACAGCTATGGTACCGCGCGGATCCGTAAAGGCAACATCGTAAATAACTACAATTACGTGCGTATTTGGGAGATAGATGCTTCCCACAAATGGAACGTGCTGCTGGAGATATTTTCTACAGTGGAGTAGTACTCAATAAAATTAGCTGCGTTACCCCAGGGGGTATCCTGTTTATAGAGAAACAAAGAAAGAGTTAAAGCTCCGTAGGTGCTCCCTCGCCAATATAAAGGCAAACAGGAAGCACCTACGGAGCTTTAATTTTAATAAACTACTGCTATAAACAGGATGCTCCTACCGGAGCGTTAAGCACAGCATTTTAGAATAATTGTTCGATGATATCGCTGGCGGATAAACCTTCTGCTTCGGCGTGGTAGCTGCGAACGATGCGGTGGCTCAGTATGGGCTTGGCAACCGCTTTTACGTCCTCTATATCCGGCGAGTATTTTCCGTTGAGCACAGCGTGGCATTTGGCACCTAAGATCAAAAACTGTGATGCCCGTGGGCCTGCGCCCCAGTTTAACAGGCGTTTTACCTGCGGGGTGGCAAATTCGCTGTCGGGACGGGTTTTTGATACCAGCTTTACGGCATATTCCAGCACATTATCGGTAACCGGGATGTTGCGCACCAGCTGCTGGAAGTAGATGATCTGATCGGCGTTTAATTGCTTGTTTACCGTTACCTGGTGGGTACTGGTGGTATTCTTTACTACCTGCAATTCTTCTTTAAAAGACGGGTAGTTTAAGGCAACGTTAAACATAAACCTATCCAGCTGAGCCTCCGGCAGGGGGTAAGTACCTTCCTGCTCAATGGGGTTTTGGGTAGCCAGTACAAAAAAGGGTTTTGCTAATTTATGCGTAACACCTGCCGCGGTAACCGCTTTTTCCTGCATGGCCTCTAAAAGGGCTGCCTGGGTTTTTGGTGGCGTACGGTTTATTTCATCGGCCAGGATAATGTTAGAGAACACCGGGCCGGGGATGAATTTAAAGTTGCGGTCCTCACCCAATATTTCAGATCCTATGATGTCTGAGGGCATCAGGTCGGGAGTGAACTGGATGCGCTTGAAATCGAGGTCGAGCACCTGTGCTACGGTTTGCACCAGCAGGGTTTTAGCCAGGCCCGGCACACCAACCAGCAAGCAGTGGCCGTTGCTGAAAATAGAGATCAGGACGAATTTAATAACCTCGTCTTGCCCTATAATAACTTTTCCAATTTCTGCACGAATTTGCTCATAAGCAAGCTTCAATGCATCAGCGGCCTCTACATCAGAGCGGTGTTGCATATTTATATTAAGGTTTTACCTGTGCAGTGGTAACCGGGGCTATCCATTTTTGTAAGATAGGGTACTTTTGGTACTCCGGATCTATCTTAATGAAAGTTTCTTTACGGCGTTTTTCAAACCACTGGCTTACGGTGCGGTTAAGCTTATCGTCCATGGCCATTTCTTTCAGCTTGGCAAAATCCTGTTCAAGGTTTGCCTTATGCGCGTCGGTAACCGATTTAAGGTACAATATTTTATAGCTTTTTTTACCGGTTTGGGCATCAGTAAATAATGTTGGCTTAGATATGCTGCCTACTTTCATGGTATCAATAACGAGTGCCACTTGCGGGTCCAGCTTATCAGTTGGGATGTAAGTGGAGCGGGTTTGCACGTTATCAGCATTCAGCATCATACCACCGTTATATTTGGTTTCTTTATTATCCGAGAATAAAGACGCTGCGCTCGAAAAATCGATCAGCTTGTTGGCCTTCATTACGGTGTATAAACTATCGGCACTTACTTTAGCCCGGTCTAAACTGGCAGGCGTAGTAGCCGGAACGATGAGCAAGTGACGGGTGTGAACCTGCTCACCGCGGCGCTCAATAACTTGTAAAAAGTGGAAACCAAAGTCGCTTTCAAAAACCGATGATATTTCGCCGGCCTTCAGTTTAAAGGCAACAGCCGAATATTCTTTCACATAACCGTTACGGTCGTTAAAGCCCAGATCGCCACCATCAGGCGCAGACCCCGGATCCTGTGAGTATAACCTCGCCAGGGCACCAAAATCTTCACCTTTTTTTACCCTTTGGCGTAGTTCTTCGGCCTTATCTTTATAAAATTGTTTCTCTTCCTTGCTCATTTTAGGATCAAATACAATTTCGCCCACCTCAACCTCTTTGTTAAAGGTTGGCAAGCTATCCTTTGGCATCAATTCAAAAAAACGTTTAACATCCTGTGGGCTGGTATTTACTTTTTCGGTGATCTTTTGCCTCATGCGCTGCGCTATCATCGATTCTTTGATATCCGGGCGAATCTCATCCTTATACTGAATAGTCGATTTACCCAAAAACTGCTGAAGCTTCTCTTCTCCGCCTGCGCGTTGTATAAAGCTGCGCATCCGGCGATCAACATCGGCATCAACATCTTCTTCCTTCACCTGCACGCTATCTATAACAGCCTGCTGGGCAAGTAATTTTTGGGTTAATTGGTTTTGCAGTAATACCGCCTTAAAATCCGGGTTTGGCTGCTGGCCGCTCACCAGGTATTGCGCGTATTGTAATTCGATATCTGATTGTAAAATGATACTGGAACCAACAATGCCTGCTATTTTATCTATCGTACGTACCGGGCCTGCAAAGGTTCTGGTGGTGGTATCGGCCTTAACTTGTTTTGTAGTATCTATTTGTGCCTGGGCAACGGTAGCAACTAAAAAAATATTTACAATGAATATCCCTATTTTTCTCATGAATTCGTTAAACTAATATGGCGGGTGCTTATACCGCTAAAAATGCAAATTTCGGTAAAATTTATTAATAAAAATATATAATTAAGCCGTTGTGCGAATATGCCTATAATGCTTCAACTGCTTTAGGTACTTTTGGTTAAAATATGTTAAATAATATGAAGGTTGATAACCCTAACGCTTTCCGTTTTATTATGCCGGACGAGCTTTACCTGCTGCCGGAGGATAAGGTTGCCAAACCAATATCTGTTGCCGCAGAGTCTGTCATTACAACTACAGCGCCCGTTGCAACAACTATTGAACCCGTTATTACATCACAAGTTATTGCTGTTACAGAGACTCTCCAGCCCATAAAAACGCCCGATACGGTATTTAATTATCTGGGTAGCAACAATAAAAGCTTTGTGATATTGGTAAGCTACGCCGCCGATGAGCATATGCCCGCTGCACATTTAGCCGCGTTGGAGAATATTCTAAAGCGTAAGGAACTTGCCCTTGATGATGTGGCCATACTAAACGTACATCAATATCAGCCCCTTGCTATGGCCAGGCTTGCGGGTGAATTAAAGCCATCGAGATTGGTAATAATGGGGAAGGATGCGTTGCCGCAGGGCATAGGCAATTTGCCGCTTAACAGCCCGGTACAGGGTAAAAAAACCAATGTATTGTACAGCTTTAGCTTTGATGAGATGATGAGCAGTAACGATAATAAGAAAGCCTTTTGGGAACAGATGAAAACAATTTAATATGCAGCAATTAGTTTTTGCAACCAATAACCGCCACAAGCTTATGGAAGTATCTGCCAAAATAAAAGGACAGCTTGCCTTGCTTACCCTTGACGATATTGGCTGTACCGATGAGATAGACGAAACCGGGCTAACCTTTAAAGATAATGCGTCCATCAAAAGCCATTATATATGGGATAAATACCAGCTCAATTGTTTTGGTGATGATAGCGGACTGGAGATAGTTGCCCTTAACGGTGAGCCGGGCATCTACTCGGCACGCTATGGCGGCGAACACGGGAACCACAAAACCAATAATGATAAAGTACTTTCTAAATTAACCGGACTAAGTAATCGCGGGGCACAGTTCCGCACGGTTATTTCGTTGATGTGGAATGGCGAAGAATATTTTTTTGAAGGTGTGATAACCGGCTCTATCCGCCGCGAAATAAGCGGCACCGATGGCTTTGGTTACGATCCTATCTTTCAGCCCGATGGGTATGATATTACTTTCGCTGAAATGGACCTGGAGCAAAAGAACAGCATCAGCCACCGCGCCATCGCAGTAGAAAAGCTTATCGCGTTCTTAAACACCCAGACCGTTTAATTACGGTTTCTTTACAGTAGCCGAATCGGCCTTAGGTTTTGCCACTGGCTTGGTTACCGATGTATCGCGCTTTGGACTTGGTGCCGGCGCTGATGCCGGTTTAAGTATGGTGCTATCTGCCTTGCCCTTTATCACCGGTTTTACGTTCAGCGAATCCTTCCCTGCTTTAATAAGGCCTCCTGCAGGTAATTTGATAGCGGTACTATCGGCAGGCGCGGGTTTGCCGTTTATCAACTTTATCGCAGGTGTTTTAGCACCTTTTTTGCCGGGAGCAGCCGCAGGCTGCTTTGCCAGTTGTTTTTTGGTGTACGAAGGAATAATGGATTCCTTGGAGATAGGCCGCTCTTTCGGTTTCCAGATAAAACCTTTCAATATTTTTTCATCGTCCTTGAATTTTGTGAGCGGGCCATAGCGGTGCTCTGGCTTGGTGATGAAAAAAACATCGGACGCGGCGTTGTCTTTAAACACTACCCGCATCCGGGTGCTTAACGAGCGCTGCATCTCGGTTACCTTTTTGGTGCTGTCGCGAGCGAAATAGATGCTTTCAGCATTGCCCGATATGAACATCTTATCCAGTTTGTCGTTTTTAAAGAAGCCGCGCATCCGTTTACCTGCTATCTGGTTAAACGTGAGGGAATCGTCTTTCTCAATATTCACAATAAATGCCGATGGGAACAGCATCAGGTTATCCATCTTTTTGTTGCGCATTTGCATGGTGATGGTATCTCCGGACAGCTGCGAGCCTTGCGTCCATATCAACGGGTTTACAAAGCAGCGCAGAGTGGAATCGCTGTAGCTGTAAAACATCGAATCGGCTTTTGCCTGCAGATCTGATTTAAAGAGTTTGGCATGGTGGTATGCTCTTATGATCCTGATCCTTGCGGTATCACTTACCGGCCGGGTTTTTACAATAAAGGCCGGGTCGTTATCTTCCGGGTCGGCAACGGGCTCTTTTTGCTGGGGCTTTTTAGAGATGGGTTTGCCATCCTTATCCAACTTATCCGGAACAATCACAACAGGAAGAGGCACGCCTTTTTTCTCTTTAATAGGCCTGCCCTTTTTATCCAGCTTAGGCGGTATAACGGCCACAGGTTCGGGCCTTGGTAACCCAAACTGTAAAGGGTGCCATATCAAACTGTCTTTAGGCACACCCACAGACACCGCGCTGAGGAATTTGGATAACGGTTTCGCGGAAGAGGTAGCCAATCCAACACCCTTAATTTTTAAGGAGGTGTCCCTAATCCCGGCAAGGCGCTGTTTTTCAAATAAAGCCTTCAAATCTTTATACGTAAGCATCTGCGTTTCCAGCGTATCTGCGGAGATGTAGATAGAATCGCGCTTTATCTTCTCCGGCTTCTTAGTTTTTACAAGGCTATCCGTTTTTATTGATATATCAGCTTTTACCGCCTTGGCCAGTTTCGTTAAAGAATCCGTAGCTGCTCTCAATTTATTTTTTGCATCTATCGGCGTACCCAAAGGCGTTTTAGTTGGTATGGTTAAAGGCGGTGCGGTTACCGGCGTACCCAGCGGCGGGGCCTTTACCGGCGAATTTAATGGCGGAGCTTTTATGGGCGATGCTTTTGCCGGCGTACCCAAAGCGGGCGCTTTTATAGGCGACGCTGTTTTTTTTCCATTTTTATCCGCAAGAATAGTTTTTAGCGCAACAGTATCGCTTTTTGTGGTATCTTTTTCTTCGGTAACAATTATTACGTAGGGGTCCTGGGTTACTACGGTGCGTTCCTCGCTTTTGTAATAATTTGCCAGATCGCCCATCAGGGTTGTTTTTTGTTCACTATCGGTAAATACCACGTGCTTCACCGCGCGGCCAAAACCAATTTTTTTATCGTAGAATAAACTGTCGCCCTTCAATCGTTTGGTGCCCGATTTGTAAATATTCTTTTTACCAAAAAATGCCTGCTCTACCACGGTATTATAAAGCCCGTTCTCTGTGTATAGTGTGTCCTTTTTATCCTTGGTATCGTAAATATTGGTGGGACCATAAAAAAAGGCTATGCGTGTGCCGGTATTGTATCGCAGAGTATCGGTTTTTATTAGGGCATCAGGGGTTACCAAAACCACATCATACCTGAAGTATGAATCTCTTGATAAGGCAAAATAGTAACCGTTTTTGCTGGTGAGCGTATTGTCTTTATTCACCACCTTGCCGCCACCAGTATAGGTGCCTATGCGGGTTGCGGTGTTGTAGGTAAGATAATTGGTGGTAAGCGTGGCGTCCTTATCCACCATTTTTACATTATCGGTAAGGATAGCAACTTTGGTGTTGCCATTGTAATTCAGCTTGTCCGCAAAAATATTCAGCGTATCGCCCTGGGTAATATTCACATTGCCGAAAGCATCGAAAGCGTTATCCTGCGCGTAAAAGTAAGCACTGTCTGACCGCATGATAGAAAAATCCTGCTGAAAGGTACCCTGGTAAACCTTTATTACATCCTTGCCGTTTATCTTAACCCCCTCGCTGCTTTTAGAGCGGATTAGGTTCACTACAGATTTTTTCTGTGCCAGTACCGTAACAGATGTTAGTATAAAAAAAAGGCTGAAGGCGTATTTTATCACAATGGCAAAATTAGTTTTTTGCTGGGGTTATTAAATTAATAATTTTGGCTTATGCTTCCTGTTAAACGCTTTGTAGATTTTGTTACGCAAAATACATTATTCCGGCCCGGTACAAAAGTACTGGTGGCGGTTAGCGGGGGCATGGATTCGGTATTAATGGCTCATTTATTCAAGTCTGCAGGTTATTATTTTGGTATAGCGCATTGCAACTTTATGCTGCGGGGCGATGAGGCCAATGCCGACCAGGAATTTACCCGCGGGCTGGCCGCACAACTCGGCGTAAGCTTTCATACAGCCAATTTCGATACCAAAACCTATGCGGCGGATAACAAAGTATCCATCCAAATGGCGGCGCGGGATCTTAGGTACGCTTGGTTCAATCAGCTTTGCCAAACAGCAGGTTACGAAGCCATTGCGCTTGCACACCATCAGAACGATACGATTGAAACAATATTGTTAAACCTTACGCGGGGTACAGGTATAGCTGGGCTGCATGGTATTTTACCAAAAAATGGTAACCTGGTGAGACCTTTGCTTTTCTTAACACGTGATGAGATAGGTGAAATTGTAGGGGCCGGGGGGCTGGCTTTTGTGGAGGATAGTTCTAACGCCTCTACAAAATATGCCCGCAATAAACTTCGCCACCAGGTTATCCCCTTGCTTAAGGAGCTGAACCCTTCGCTGGAGAGTACATTTGAAAACAACCTGCGCAATTTTCGCGAACTGGAGCAATTGCTGGAGGAAAAAGTAGAAAGCTTGAGGAACGATATTTTGGTGCAGCACCAGGACGAAGTACATATTTCCATAGATGCCATTAAAAAATTATCGCCGCAGCGCCTGTTGTTTTTTAAACTCTTGCAGCCTTTCGGATTCATAGATAACGTGGTTGATGACCTGCTGACTGCGCTGGATAAACATGCCGGGCGGATATTTGAAAGTGGCAGTCACATTTTGGTGGTTGATAGGGGGATGCTGATCATTTCTTTAAAAAAAACCAAAGTGGCCCACCCTGTTTTGATAAACGAAGGGACTCATTTTATAAACTATCAAAATTATAAGCTCACCGTTTTGCATGATGATAGCCCGCTTATTGTAAAAGATAATCCACTGGCGGTATCTGTTGATGCCGGGAAACTGGCTTATCCATTAACATTGCGTGCCTGGCAACAAGGAGATTATTTTTACCCCCTCGGGATGAAAACCCGGCAAAAGCTGAGCGATTTTTTCATCCACCAAAAGGTGCCGCTCCATAAAAAAGGCGAAGTGCCAGTGCTGGTAAATGCCAATGGCGATATTATATGGCTTGGTGGCTATCGCCTTGATGAAAGGTATAAAGTGGATAAAAACACTAAAAAAGTTACTATATTCGAATTGATTAAATTATGACCGATAAAGCCGATTTTACCGAAAAACAGTACCTGGGCCGGGAGTGGATCCCTATCACCATCCGCCTTATTTTAGCTATGTTTTGTTTTGCCGCGTACTTTTTTACCGACGAACGCGAACGCAACGGCGATCTGCTGGCGGTAGTTGGCTTCTCTATTATCACCATATCTATCATACTGGGTTTTGTACTTCACTTTAAAACCATTGTGGCCAACAAAAGTGTTACGCTGGATGGACTGTGGACTACCCGCCGCGTAAAAATAGATCTCAACAGCATTGTAAAGGCCGAGAAGGGCACTTACAGCCGCTACCTGTTCAATAACCCGGTTTATAACCTTCATACCAAAGGCACCATTCGTTTTTACACCGCCGGCAATGATGCTATTCACCTCACAGATCGCGATGGACTGCTGTACATTATCGGTTCGCAACATGCCAACGAGTTTCTCAGGGCGATAAAAGAGGAAATGAAGGCGAGGTAGCTTCAGAAAAGAATCAAGAGATAAGAATCAGGAATCAAGAGATACGAATTTATAAATAAGAAAACGCTTTGGGTTTTGATGTACTCACCGTATACGTTATTCCTCCTCGCGCTTTAGATTTTGAAATGAAATATTTGTAACAGGAAAGGGGTTTGCGCAATGTGCAAACCCCTTTCTGTCTTATGCTCATCGAAACGGCAAAGGAGATATTTTTCCCTTAATGCGATTTAAAGCTGGCCAGATCGGTATGCAGATCGCGGAACGAACTGCGGATGCCGAAGGTTAGCATACTGGTTTTATCGTTAAAGGCGGTGTTCTTTTCGGTGCGGTAAATGCCGCCAAGCTCTAACCTAAGGTTGTATTTTGGATTAAGCAGGAACGCTATTTTGCCTTGCAGGTAAACCATATTGGTGGTTAAGCCCTGGCCTATATAGTTGCCATCAACATGGGCCGGGTTCTGGTAGTTTAAGAAAGGGTTCTTACCGTAATTAAGGTTGTTAATATCCAGGCCGTAGTGCCCCAAATCGGCCTCGCCGGAGAAATCAAAACGTTTGTACGAATAGTTCAGCATAGCCACATACTCGCGGAAGTTGGCACCAAATGGGTGTGCAAGCGGTTCGCTGTTGGCGGTATAGTTAATAACCGATGCACGCTCGGAATAAGTGTAGGGCCTTGCGGTGTTGGTTTCGGCAAGGTAATTCAAGCCCTTCACGCCAAACAAGTCTGCTCCTCTGATACCCAGTTGCCAGCCGAATTTATTACGGTAGTTACCCGGGTTATGAAAAAAGTTTTTCGATTCAAACTCATCCAGTGCAAACTGGCCGTAAAGGGTAAGGCCGTCTGTTACTTTTAATTTACTTGTAAGGCCAATCAGCGCGTTATCAGGCGAGCCATTTGCAGCCTCTACGGGCCTTAAAAATATAAGGGGATTGATGTAGCTAAAATCAAAGCCACGGGAGTGGCCGGAATCATCGGTGTTAGACCAGATAACCGAATCGAAGAAACCAAAGGAAAGCCTGTTGCTTACGTTCCAATCGAGGTAATGGAATACACCAAATTTTTTGCGGTCGATAAAGTGATCGCTTGTTGAAGCCGGATCCTCGAACAACGCCCACATAGCCATGTATTTTACATTGCCCACATCAGCAGTTACCCTGAAAAAGGGTGCAGGCGATGTATTATCAGACAGTAACACCGAGCGGTAACCATCGCCAATGAATGTTTTATCGCGCCCGGCGCTGATGTTGATGAATTTAAATGGCGTGTAAGATACCGTGGCCGTAATGTACGACCAGTTGTAAGCATCCGCATCGTTTGTTAAGCGGCGTGCATATGCTTGCCCCGGAACAATGCCCACCTGGTTAATATAGGTGGAGAGATAATTGGGAAACTTGGCGTTGCTTAAATAACCGGCCACGTTGTAGCTGAATTTTTTACCGGCAGTACCGCCAATTTGCAGCCCAAGCGAATTGTAATGGGTGGTTTTTTTGCCCGAAAAATCGCGGCCGATGTTAAAATCGGGCAGCAGGTCGGCGTAAAAGGTAGAGGTTGTGCTTTTGTAATCAATTAAATGCTCGTTGAAAATTTTGGCATAAGCGCTATTTTTTACAACGCCATAGTTTAACAACGAATCTACACGGGCCCTTAGCAGAGAATCATCCGCCAGGAATGGCTTTAACGAGGAATGCACCCGGGTTTTGGTGGAATACACGTCGGCATTCAGCTTTTGGTAAAACTGGTAATTGTAGGGTTGATATACAGATTGCGCTTTCGCAACCCCAATAGAAACCAGTAATATAAAACTGCTGATAAAAATCTTCTTCATATATGCCGGGGTATCAATTTGTGCTATTCAAAATAATTCAATGTTTTATAACCACCTTTTCTTAAATGTTCATCTTGTTTAGCCAGGTCCAGATCAGCCTGAACCATGTCTGTAACTAATGCCTGCAGGTCGTACTTCGGCACCCAACCCAATTGCTCTTTTGCCTTGGAAGGGTCGCCTATTAAAAGTTCCACCTCGGTGGGCCTGAAATATTTGGGGTCTACCTTTACAACGGTTTGGCCAAAATGTAAGGCCTCAAAATTAAGCCCTAATTCGGTTACCCTCGCCTGGTCTATATCTATAATAACGCCTTTTTCGTATTCGTCTTTACCGCTAAATTCAATTTCGATACCCAGCTCCAGGAACGACATTTTTATAAATTCCCTTACGGTGGTAGTTACACCGGTGGCAATTACAAAATCCTCGGCTTTGTCCTGCTGTAGCATCAACCACATGGCAACTATATAATCTTTAGCGTGGCCCCAGTCGCGCTGTGCGGAAAGGTTACCAACATACAGGCATGTTTGCAGCCCTAAAGCTATTTTTGCAACCGCACGCGTAATTTTACGGGTAACAAAAGTTTCCCCGCGTATAGGGCTCTCGTGGTTAAACAAGATGCCGTTGCAGGCGTACATGCCATAAGCTTCGCGGTAGTTAACAATTATCCAATAGCCGTATAATTTGGCTACTGCATAAGGCGAACGCGGGTAAAATGGCGTGCTTTCGCTTTGCGGAACCGCCTGCACCAAACCATACAGCTCGGATGTGGATGCCTGGTATATACGTGTTTTTTTGGTAAGACCCAATAATCTTATCGCTTCCAGGATGCGTAAAACGCCTATGCCATCGGCGTTGGCAGTGTACTCCGGGGTATCAAAGCTTACCTTAACATGGCTTTGCGCGCCAAGGTTATAAATTTCGTCGGGTTGTGTTTCTTGTATTAGCCTGATCAGGTTGGTAGAATCTGTCAAATCGCCGTAATGAAGGTGCAATTTAACACCCTTTTCATGCGGGTCGTGGTATAGGTGATCTATCCGGTCGGTATTAAAAGAAGATGACCTGCGTTTAACGCCATGTACCTCATATCCCTTTTTTAATAAAAATTCAGCTAAGTATGCGCCATCCTGACCTGTTATACCTGTAATTAAAGCTGTTTTCATTAACGAATATTAGGCTAAGCAATTATCTAATTGCAATATTACCAAAATAATCGAAAATGCCGGTATAAGCTTGTATACAAACCTGCTAATATTTTAAATTCCGGCAACGGTATCTTCCAGTTCGCGGTACCAGTCTTCGCCGTATTTACGGATCAGCGGGCCCTTTAAAAATTGGTGTACCGATACTTTCAGCTCGTTACCAAAGCTGCATGCCGGGCTGCAAATGCTCCAGCGGTCGTAATTTAAAACATCAAACTCGGGGTAGGCTGTAATACGGATAGGGTATAGGTGGCAGGATATTGGTTTTTGCCAGGTTATTGCGCCATGCTCATACGCTTTTTCTATAGCGCATTTGGTGATTCCGTTGTCCCAGGTTACGTATGCGCATTCTTTATTGGTATCAACGCAGGGGGTGGTGTAGTCGCCTTCAAAATCGGTTACGTAGGTGCCAACATCTTCAACTGTCGCGATGCCTTTAGCAGTCATAAAAGGCTTTACTTTCGGGTAGATCTCGTCAAGTACGTCCAGTTCATCGTAATTCAATGGCGCGCCCGAATCGCCCTCTAAGCAACATGCGCCTTTGCACTTGTTCAGGTTACATACAAAATTCTCTTTTACTACATCCTCGTGTAGTAAAACGCTCCCTACTTCTATCATAATTATTTTTTTACCGGGTTTAAAGCATATTTAAGCCCGCTGGCCTGCGTAAGGTCCATTACCAAACTACCCACCACGAGTTCCACATGCGCTTTTACGGGGATGCGGTTCTTATCATCGGTGATCCACAAATATAGCTTACTATTTTTGCGGAAAATACGCCCGGGTATAATAGTTGGATTAAATTTTAAGCAATTGAATGTACCCAGACCACATTTTACCTTTTCTTTGCCCAAATAAGTGATGGTAAGGGTATGTACTCCATCTTCGAGGAAATACCTCAGGTCGAGTTTATCGTTGATCTTTAGCCCGGATATATCCACATTACGGGCAAAGTAATAGGCCGACAAAAAGTCGAATACGTTTCCTGTAAAAGGGTAAGTACCGCTATTGGCGGTGATGATATTCTTATCTCTATCAAATATTACCTTGTCGTTATGCTTGTAGCCGCCCTCTTTTCGTTCTTCCGAGTAGTAGTAAGGCAGCAGGGTATTTGGGTTGATAAAGGTTTGATACTGGTTCCGCACCTTAAACAGCAGGTTGAAAGTACCGGCTGTATTGGCTACAGCATGGATGCGTAACGCCGGTTTACCATCAAATTTCTGGGTGCTGTTTTCGGTTTTTATAATGGCTTCCGCTGCGGTAAAAATACCGTATTTTAATTTATAGGTAATCTGCTCACCAGCCTGAAAAACCACCTCATCGGTTTTCGTGGCTTCCTGACTGTAAGCGTTTGCCAGGCAGGCTAATAATAAAAGGACTAAATAATATTTCTTCATGTAATTGATATAGAACCTCATAGACCGGATTAGGGCCAAACGGTTTAATCGCGGCGTTTATATATGGGCACGGTAGAACAAGGTTCGCCAAACATCAGGCTTTTTGCAACAGGCGTAAGCTTTTTTGTTAGCTCCACATAGGCTGATACCGGTACAGGTATATCGCCACAGCCCTTTATAACCAGGCGCTGGTCGCGGTATTGCTCTACATCCATCGTGGCTATCTGTTTTACAAACAACACTGTCTCTAAAACCTCTGCATCGCCAAAAACAACCTCTTTGGCATAAGGTGCAAGGCGGTTAGCCAGCAACATATAAGCCCAGGCTGGCACAATAGCATCCGCGCTGCAGGTTACTGCAACAAACTTATCCTGGTACTGCGCCCAGTCGTGCCCTTTTACAAACTCGCGAAAATCTTTCTCGCGCAGCATCAGGCCGTGGAATAAGTTATCTTTTATATCGTAAACCACACGTTCTCCAGCCGGGTAAAATTGGGCGGGATCCAGCGTAACCAATCCGCTTTGCGCAACTTTATTGATAATGTTTTCCTGTATTTCCATTGGTAGCCTAATCGTTATAAAACAAAAAAAATCCGGCAAAAGCTATAACGCTCTTGCCGGATGTAAAATTACTTTAAATTTAGCTTATAAGAACTTGGCGCGGTTATCTTTTACATTCGCCTTATCTTTCAGGGCTTCGAGTACCTTTTCATTGGCACGTTGTTCAAGCGCCTGGCCTAAAGTTTGTTTCTCTCTTACGGCGTTTGTTAAGGCCGCAGGGTTTATAAAGCTTTCAAGCGTGTAAACATACACACCTTGCGCACCCACAACAGGTTTAGATAACTTGTTTGGCTGTGAACCAAAGATAGAGCCGATAACCTTGTATTCCGGGCCTGAGCCTGGGATAACCGGGTTGGCAAATACAATGTTTTGTACCGGTACTACTTTGCTGCCCGCTTTCTGAGCTACCTGATCGATAGAAGAAGCGCCGTTTGAAGCTGCCTGCAGCTTTTCAGCAAGTTGTTTCCCTTTAACCGCTACCCTAACCATAGGTTCTATTTGTTTCTTAACATCATCAACACTTAAATAACCAACAGGCTTTATTTGTGTAAGGCTGCCAATTACATATTGGTCGCCAATAGGGTAAACCTCCTCAGAGAAATCACCTTTGTCGGCTTTAAATGCCCATTTAACTAAAGCACGTGCGTTATCAAGGCCCGGCAATGTGGCTGCTGTGCCAGTTACGTCATCCGCTTTTTTAACAACCAAACCTGCTTTTTTGGCCTGAGCCTCAAAGTTGTCTTTTGTTAAGGAACCCAGGAAACCCTGCGCTTTGTTATAAACGTCGTTTTGTGTTTTCTGGCTTGCTTCTAATGGTTTATCAACCTGGGCAACCTTCACTACTTTAGATGAGCCTGTCTCGTTCTGAATTTCAACCAGGTGAACACCAAATTGTGTGGTGAAGATCTTAATGTCGCCTTTTTTGGCAGCAAAAATCACATCGTCAAAAGCAGGGATCATGGTGCCGCGGGCAAATGTACCCAGGTCGCCACCTTTTTGGTTAGCGGCTTTATCTGTAGAGAAGCTGTTAGCCAGGTCTGCAAATGATTTACCACCTATTAGTAATTTTTTAATTGAATCTGCTTTAGCAAGCGCTTTATCAATACCGCCTTCAGTAGCCGGGTTTAATAAAATATGACGTGCTTTAACCGAATCCGGCTCTACCCTTGCACTGATCAGCTTGGCTACTTTGTAGCTGGTGCCAGATAAGTATGGGCCATAAACAAAGCCTGGTGCGGCAGCAAACATTACCGAATCTAACTTAGGATCTAACTGGCCTTTTTTAAGATAGGTAATTGGTGTTTTTGTTTCAGAGTTGATCTGTACGAATAATGAATCGTTTGCAGATGCTTTAAAATCTGCCGCAAGCTTATCAACCTGTGTTTTTATAGCAAGGCTATCTTCTTTAGAAGGCGCTGCATTAAAGCTTACGTAATCAAAGTTGCGCAGTTCCTGTTTGTTTTTAAACTCCGATTTATGCTCATTATAGTAAGCGCTGTAATCGTCATCAGTTAAGGTAACCTTGCTGTCTGGTATAGAAGCATAATCAAGCACGGTGTACTTAAAGTTAGCAAGCTTGTTTTTCGCAGTGTAGTCGTCCTGGGCCTCAAGCGTGTTTACATATAAACCTGTACCAACCAGAGCCATGTATTTTTGCCTTTTTTTGTCCTTAATAAGTTCGGTAAGGAACGTTCTCCAAGATGATACCTGGGTGGTATCGGCTTTAGGGCTTTGCAGGTATTGCAAAAACTGGTTAAGTTTTGCCCTGTCGAACTGGCCTGTTTGCGGATCGGTAAACTGGCGTGCTATCTGTGGATCGGGGTTAGCGCCGCTCACCATGGTTTGTGTTTCGGCATCACCTACAGTGATACCTATTTTTTCAATTTCTTTACCCAACAACCTGTCGGTTAAGAACTGGTTCCAGGTGGTCTCCTGTAAATAGCTGGTGATCTGTGGTGAAATGCTTTGGCCAGACTGTTGCTTAAACTGTGCTGTAGAAAGATCTAACCTGTCGTTAAATTCTTTATAGCTAACGGCCGAGCCGTTAATTTCTCCAATTTCGCTGGCATTGTCCTTAAAAATAGAACTGCCAGACTTAATAACTTCGCCTGCTACAAACGCAAGTAATGCAAAACCAATAAAAATTGCGAGGATTGTTCCCATCCGGTCCCGCAAATAACCCATGATACCCATATAACTCTATATCTATTTTATATTTCTCAAAAAGAGGCGCAAGATACAACTTTTACTAAAATTCTATAACACAAATTTTTGCGTTGTGAATTTGAGTATCTATTGCGTTAAACCATCGCCATTAACGTGAATAATTGCTGTAGAATTTTGAAAGATGGGGTGCTGTAGCTTATCGTCACTGACAAAACTTGTGCCCCTCATTACATCACCGCCAATTTTTGTCATCTCTACCGGCTTGTTAGAGGAGTAAGTTTTTTTCTTCTGGTCCCATATCAATTCATCAGATTTGTATACGGTACCTTCTGAATTTTTGGCTACGACATTTTTATGAAATTCGATGAACTTGTTGTCATCGTGCATCGATGCCGAGTCGGCGACAATGTTCCCCGCTTCTTTGGCATCCTTATCCAAAAAAATGATCTTTACGCCGTTGGGTAATATGCCATAAGGTTTTTCTACTTTGTATTCGATGTAAAGCGGCGATGTTAGCCGAAACTTTACCTGTGCAGAGTCGCTGAAGATCACATCAAGATCGGTAGTGCGCTGTATAGGCTTGGTAGCGTCGGCCGCGGCAATTGCTTTAATTTTATTGATGTCGTTTTCGCAGGCGCTAAAAAGCATCACTGCGAGCATTGCAGAGAGCCAAACTTTTCCGGATAGTGGCCTGGTAAACATGATGGGCTTATTAATCATATTTATACTTCACAAACCAAAGATCGTTCAGTGTGAAGGATAGGTGCAGGTTGATATAGCTTTCTTTTACCAGCCCGTTTGTTAAGGTACCACGTTTGCCATACTCGGCAGCAAGGTTTATTTTGTAAAACGCGGTATTGTTACGTGGCAACGGCAGGCCCAAGCCAAAAGTTGCTGCGTATCGTTTGATATTTGTATTGTTTACGTAGAGGTAGGTTTGATCATATATCACCCCGAAGCGGTAATCAACACGGGCAAAATAGTTCGATAGTGAGTTCATGTTAGGGGTTATTTGCCCGCCAACATTAAACGTTTTGCTGTTCTGCAAGCCTTTGTTTACACCTGCAACAGAAAGGTCGCTCCAGTTACCAATGCTGTAGTCTGCCCCAATTAAATATTTACCATCGTATTGGTAGCTCACACCAAAGTGGTGTATTTGAGGCAGGTTTATTTTTGCTTTGGCATCCTTACGGTTCACCAGGCTGTCTGTAGCAACGCCTTCATCGCCATTCTCGGTAAAATAACTGCTCACAACATAGCTGTTTTGCGTAGTAAGTTTCGAGCTTGTGGAAGCAGAATAACCAAATACAAGGTGTTTCCTGGCAGAGAAATCAAAACTGTACTGTGCGCCATAATCATAATTAAGGCCGTGGATGCTGTTGCTCTCTTCAACCCTTGAGTTTAAGGTGCCAAATAAGTTAGGAACCTCGGTAGATTGTGTTTCTTTTAAGTTGCCAAATATGTATGAAGCGTTAGCCCCTACCGAAAAGTGGTTGCCTATACGTACACCATAGCCTATATATGCTTTTGATAAACCACCATCACCACTGTATAAGTAATTTACAGCGTTAGTATCTGCCGGCATACCTGTGCCAAAGTTTGCTTTCGACTGGCGGTAATTGTAGCCCAGTTCGGTATAAGGTAATAAGCCAAAGCTCAGTGCCGATCTTTTTGACAAAGGGATACCGAAAGCCACGTGGCTAAGTCTGAAGCTTGCATTGGTTTGGTTGCTTGCGCCGCTTTTGCTAAGCGTATTGATATTGCTTGAAATACCAGCATCGATAACCGTGTAGTTGATAGATGAATAAGCTGCCGGGTTTAAAAAGTTAATGTAATTGTAACTGTTTATTTTGTTGATAGCGGCACCAATACCACCCATTGCCGCTTGTTGAGGCAAAACGGTAGGGCTAAGGTCACCAAGGCCATAGCGCGAATACGGGGAACTTGTAGTTGCAGTAGATTGCGCGTTTGCGCCCAATGCGGTAGCGGCCAGAGAAAGTATTAGTACGAACCTTATATATCTAATCATTATGCTTTTGTATAGCTGCGTTTAAACCTTTTAGAACCAGGTAAGGCTCATTTTTTATATAGGGGGCAAAGATGCTATTTTTTAACAGCGTATCAAAAAAAATACTATCGCCCCCGTGTAGTATGATATTGTACGCTTTTTGTGTATTTGTGTACGCTTCTATAAAGCCCGTAAGCTCGTGTTTTATACCGTTTTGCACCCCCGATGTAATGGCCGATGCGGTATCGTCACCATATGTACTATTGAAATCCTCATCGACCTCAATTAACGGTAGCGCGCCGGTATAATAATTTAAGGCTTTATAACGCATTTTTAAACCCGGTGATATGCTGCCGCCAAAATAATTTGCCCCGGCATCAACATAATCATAAGTGATGGTGGTGCCCCCGCCTATGATCATGTTGCTGCTATGCGGGTATAAATGGTTTGCGCCAATTACTGCTGCCAGCCTATCGGGCCCCAGTGTTTTTGGTGTTTTATAATGGTTATTTATGCCGCTGGCAATACTGCTGTTAAAATGTAGTACCGTAAATTTATCTTCGAGCATGAGTTGCCAGGGCTCTTTTTCTTTTTTTACCGATGAGGATATCACTTTATCTACCCGGTGTTTAGCCAGCAGGGTGTTTATCTCATCTGCGCCCGGTTGCTGGTATTGCTGCACCTGTAACAAGTCGTTATCCTTAAAAATGGCGATCTTGGTGAGGGTGTTGCCAATGTCAATAACCAGGCTGGTCATTTAGGCCTTTGCCAGCGCTAATATCGATTCAAATATCGCCAGCCCATCCTCATTGCCAACCAATGATTCCGATGCACGCTCCGGGTGAGGCATAAAGCCAAACACGTTACGTTCTGCATTACAAACGCCGGCTATATTCTCTATTGAGCCATTAGGGTTGCTTTCGTCGGTAATGTTACCCGCCTCATCGCAGTAGCGAAACAGCACCTGGTCGTTATCATTCAAAGCCTTCAAAACGTCTGCATCGGCAAAGTAATTGCCTTCGCCGTGGGCGATAGGGATCTTTAAAGCACGCTCAGGATCCAGTTGGCGGGTAACCAGCGAATTTGCGGTTTGCGGTTTTAAATAAATGTTGCGGCAAATGAATTTACGGTTTTTGTTGTGCAGCAATGCGCCTGGTAACAAACCTGCTTCGGCCAGGATCTGGAAGCCGTTGCAGATGCCCAATACTTTACCGCCTTTTGCAGCAAACTGTATAACCTCCTGCATAATAGGCGAGAAGCGGGCTATTGCGCCAGAGCGGAGGTAGTCGCCAAAAGAGAAGCCGCCTGGCAAAACAATGAACTCTGCATCTTGCAGATCGTGGTCTTTATGCCACAACCTAACCACCTGCTGGCCCATTACATTTTGCAAAACGTGGATGATATCTTCATCACAATTGGAGCCGGGAAATATTACTACGCCAAATTTCATGTTACAAAACTAATACATAAGCCGAAATTTGAACGAATGTAAAAGTTAAAAAGTGTTAAACTGGAAATATATTATGCTGATAAGCAGCAATAAATACAAACTTTCGTAAAACCATTTGGTGGTGGCGTTCACAAAATAATAGCTAAAAAACACCGCTGCGGGTACAGCACACAATATAAAGTGGTTAAGATTAAACGGCGCACGCACATAAAACGATAGCCCGGTTATTAAAAACATGATAAATAATAACTGGAACGATTTGCGCACCTGCACGTAACTTTTATAGAAGTTTTGCTGCAGTTTAACAAAACAAAGCGCAATGATAATGATTACCGGGATGAGTACGAGGAAATCCAGGTATTCGATATGGATGCTGTTGGGGAACTTAGAACCGAGGGGTGCCCAGATATCGTAAAACCGGCCCAGCCTGCCGTTGAGGTAGTAAAACACCGCTAAAAAAACGAAGACGGTTACATAACCCAGTATGCCCGAAACCCACTCGCGCCAGTTAAAGGGCTTGAATATTACAAGGGCTATCCAAATGGCTAAAAACAGGAATATAAACGGGAAATAAATAAGCGAGCCAACCGCCACAATCATCCCCAGGTCGTAGGCGATGGATTTGGCATCATCGCTTTTATAAAAGCTGAGGAGTTTAAACAGCATCCATATCAGCAGAAAATTGCAGATAAGGGGTGCGCTCAGCACCATAAACGGTGTGAACAAGGCCGTTAATGTAACATACATTAACGCTGGCAAAAAGGTGGGTTTGCTTAGCAGGTTATAACGGTTTACCAGGTAATTTACCAATACCGCCTGCCCTAACACTAAAACGCCAGCCAAAGACATGTTTAGGCCCGGCGAAAAGGCGTATTCGTATGCTACGGGCACCAACAGACGGGCGAAAGGCTCCACGAAGGTAAACTCCAACTTATCGGGCACCTGCAAAATGTACCCAATACGCAGCGCGAAAAGTAAAATGGCAAGCCACAAAACATTAAGCGGATTATAAACCTTAAAAAAATTGACCATAGCGGCTTGCTTGTTGCCGCAAAATTAGCAGAAAAAGCGATTTAGGCGTAATGCTTTTATTGCTCGGGCAATTATAAGGCACAATTTATTTGAAAATAAATGTCATAAATTACCGGCATCTAATAGCCCCTATGAAGCAACTAAGATTTTCATTTTTTTTAATATTTCTTGTTGCCTGTAACAAGCCCAACCAACGACCTAATGAGATCACTAAAATTGAGATAGCGACAGGGGGCTG
The DNA here is from genome assembly GCF_039925265.1 of Mucilaginibacter sp. GTDB lineage: Bacteria > Bacteroidota > Bacteroidia > Sphingobacteriales > Sphingobacteriaceae > Mucilaginibacter. Next base: position 110,827 of record NZ_JBDSZG010000009.1, on the reverse strand, counting down.
TTTTGGCGCATGTCAGTTAACTGCTGTAGTTATTGACAGTTCTTTGCTATACCGTTACTATGGCGGCGAACTACCGCTTGCCTTATTCCCCAAGCCGGAACAGAGGGAAAAGCTTGTAGGTTATTATTCGGCAAAAATAAATCGAGAACTTTGGGATTCCTTTAATTTCAAACTTGAGCAGATAAACTATAAACAGCTTGATACTTCTTATGAAAAGAGTGTAGATGATGAAAGCCTGAATGTGCTTATCCACTACAATAATAAAGTAAAGCACATCAAAGCACAATCCACAAGTTTGCCCGATGGTGTCGCAAAGGTGTTTTACTACATTATAAAGAGCTACAAGGTTGTTAAGCCAGAACGCACGAGGGATACGTTTGAAATTCACCGATCAATGCCGGATATCCGCGACGTTAGATTTCCGCCACCACCGGGTAATTGAACCGTCTTCCCCGCTTCCCTTCCCTGCCAATGACAAGGTGGAATTACCTGGCGTATTTCTTCACCATATCATCCACTATCTGGGCGGTTTCATCGGGGAAGTTTACGTTGATGCGGGTTGGGTCGGCAAGCCAACTGTTGATATGGGATGGGAAATGATCATTAATGGTGCTCACCACTTTTACACCCAGTTTTGATGCCGAAAGGGCGTTACATTGCTGCTCGTACTGGCCCTTCATGGGGATCATCATTACTTTTTTACCCATAAACAGGGCTTCGGCAGGGCCCTCGAAGCCACCGCCGGTTAGCAGGCCTGCGCTGCTGGCCAGGCTATTGTTAAACCCATCATTGTTCACCGGGAATACATGCACGTTGCCTTCGCGGTAGGGGGTTTTGGTGCGTTTAGAGAACACATGCCACTCGGCATCCGTGCCGCCTAAGTTTTTTAACAGGGTTTTATCGCTGTAGGCAGGCAAATAAACGCTGTAGTGACCAAGGTTAGATGTTTCCATCCTGCGGATATCGCTGCGGATAACCGGGGTATGGATAAAATCATCGTACCGCTCAAAGTGAAAGCCAATATGGTGTGTGGTGGGCGAATAATATTTAAAAAGCCACTCTGCCCAGTCCCATTTTTTGGGGCGGGGTGTTTTTGGCGATACAAACGAGCATTGATGGCTTAAAGATACCGACGGTACCTTTTGCAAGCGGCATGCCCAGGCAGTTACGGGTTCAAAATCGTTAATGATGAGGTCGTACTGGCTTAGCGGCATGCTGTGCATATCCTTCCAAAGCTGCCGCAAATTCATGAGTTTAAAGGTTGCCCAGTTATCTACCCCGCCATTTTTACCGAACACAAAGCTAAAACCGTGGAACTTGTGGGCAAGGGGCTGGCTCAGGCTTACCTCGGCTTCGGTGCCGCTTACTATCAGGTCAACCTCGCCGTATTGCTGCAGCAGGGGAACAATTTCGCGGGCTCGGCTGATGTGGCCATTCCCTGTACCCTGTATACCGAACAATATTTTCATAGGCGTAGAATTGCGGGCAATTTAGCAAAGAAAAGTTTATACCATATTATTAAATGGTTAATTGAAGGTAATTTGCTACTTGCAACTTTTGCTAAAGATAAATTATCGGGCTAAAGGTAAGAGTATCGCCCAACATAGGCGGGGCTTTATTGTTGCATATGGTAACAATGAGGCCTAACAACAGTCTATTGGTTACCACAACATTAACTGTATGGATGCTTACGAAGAACAAGCTTATTTAGAACTAAACCACTGGCAACAAAAGATGCTAAAGAAGCCATCTCTTGCCAGCCGTATAGCTAAAGGCCTGCAAAATAAGATCAACAATATCATCCCCGAGAAAGCGCACAAGGTAATAACCGTAACCATCGAAAAAATGGTGAAGGCGGTACTCTTCGGCGCTAAATATATCACTGCCGAAAAGCTGGCTTCCGGCGAGTCCCTGCTGCTGAGGGAAAGCTATATTAAAAGGCAGATCAGCATTTATCAGAAAACCGCTGCTGTAGAGGGTGCTGTTACCGGCACGGGCGGTATTTTGCTGGGCCTTGCCGAGTTCCCTATCCTCATCGGTATAAAAATGAAACTGCTGTTTAATATAGCTGCCCTATATGGTTTTAATGTGAAGGATTATAAGGAAAGGCTGTATATCCTCTACATTTTTCAGCTTACCTTTTGCAGCCAGCAACGCCGCAACGAAGTGTTCCACCTGTTAGAAAACTGGGAAAGCTACAGCATGCAGCTACCCGCCGATACCGACCAGTTCGACTGGCGCACCTTTCAGCTGGAATACCGCGACTACATTGACCTGGCCAAAATGGCCCAGCTCATCCCCGTTATCGGCGCCGCCGTGGGCGCAATTGCCAATTACCAGCTCATAGCCCAGTTAGGCGAAACCGCTATGAATTGTTACAGAATGCGGGTGCTGGGGATGAAACGGATAGGGAGTTAGGGTTGGTTTTAGGCTGGAGGTTAGCTTTAGTAGGTACGACATACTACCTCTTATGTCACCGCAGCTTCAGAAAATAAAAATGTGCATTTTTTTTGAAATGTTTGGGGGTGCGGGTCGTCTGATAGGTATAAACATTTAATATGCAAAATAATTACCTCTCCAATATATCACTACCCGCTGTTGCAACAGCGCCTTACCGCGAACAGGAACTCGCCGTTTTATTTTTAGACATCCGGAACTTTACCGGCCTGATGGAATCACAGCCCGAGCAACACGTTATCCAAATTGTACGGCGCCTTTTTACCGCGTTCAATCAAATCATCAAAAACTTTAGTGGCAAAATAGTAGAAACAGGTGGCGATAGCCTGTATGCTGTTTTTGGTTTGCAGGATAACCTGCGCGATGCTGTGAACAATGCCTACCAGGCAACCCTCGCCATGTTTAAAACGGTTGGTTTGTTCAATAACTCTTACACAGCGAACGACGATAACGCCCCGCTTGAAATGGGTGCCGGTTTACATGCCGGCCGGGTATTTATTGATGAATTTGCTTTGGAAGGCACACCGCAATTAGCCGTAATGGGCTTGCCCGTTAACATTGCCGCAAGGCTGCAGGCAAAAACCAAAGAGTTGGATAACGACCTGCTGATCTCGGAGTATGTATACCAGTTACTGGGGCTGCAACAATTAGCTGCAGGCCAGCAAACCGTAATGCTGCAGGGTATAACGCAACAAGTGCAGGTACGCCTTGCCGGCAGCCCGTACCATAAAGGGCTGTTTTTGGAAGAAGCAGAATTGGAAATGGATTACTTGCTGGCAATATCAGGGTAATTTATATAGGATGTCCCCATCATCGATAACTACTACCGCCTTGGCAAAATAGTTTGAATGCCGTTTTCGCCTGCAATTATAGCTTTGGTTGCCAGGTGATAAAACAAGGAATGCTCCACCACACCAGGGATCATTTTAACATGCATGTTGAGTTCGTTTGCGGCCGGCATTTGGTTAAAATAAACATCCACTAACATATTGCCGTTATCAGAAATAAGCGCGCCATCTTTTTGGGTGCTTATCCGTTGGGTAATGGTAGCTAAGGGGAACATAGTTGCCAGCTTACTAAGCGCAATTTGTAATGCCTGGGGGAGAATCTCGATCACCAGCGGATAAGTGGCATTCAATTGCTTTATAAATTTGCTTTCGTCGCCCAGCAGGATGAAATCATCAGCCATAGAGGCCAAGATCTTTTCGGTAGTGTGGATGCCTCCGCCGCTTTTAAGCGCATTGAGTTCGGCGTCAAACTGGTCACAGCCATCAAAGTAAATATCCAGCTGTCTGCGTAAGGCGGGCTGTTGGATGGTTAACCCGTGGCTGCTTAGCAATTGCGTTGTTTTAAAAGACGATGATGTAAAAACAAGCGAAGCAGCGTATTCGCACTCACTGGCAATTAGGTTTACCAAATGCGCTATGGTGCTGCCCGCGCCCAGGCCAATAGATTGGTTGGGGCCGATGAGGCTTAGCGCGGCTTTGGCCGCTTCCAGTTTATGATCTGTCATGCTGCTAAGATACAGATGTGCAGTTGATAAAACAGGGAGAACCGGGCTAAATCTAATTGACTAAGAACTTACCCTGCTTCCTGCTTAAACCTTTCCAGCAATTTGCTTACGTCCAGTTTAGCGTCGAGGTCTTCTGCGTCGGTGGTGTCGTCGTCGTCGTTATCGGTGTGGAAGGCTTCGGGCGTATAGGTGAACACTTTCCATTCTTTATCGTGGTATTCCAGGGCGGTGAGGCTTTCCACCCAGTCGCCGCTGTTGAGGTAGAGCACGCTGCCTGTTTGTTCGGTAGATTGTATCTCGCGGATCTCGGCGTGGTGAATATGCCCGCAAATAACGTAGCTGTATTGTTTCTCCACGGCCAGGTCGGCAGCGGTTTGTTCAAACGCGTTGATGAATTTTACGGCATCCTTAAATTTAGCTTTCACCTTTTGCGAAAAGCTCATTTTTTGGCGCCCCATGGCCGTTAAAAACCAGTTGGTTATACTGTTGATGATAATAAGCGTATCGTACCCAACGGCGCCCAGTTTGGCCAGCCATTTAGAGTGCTGCATGGTAACATCAAACACATCGCCGTGGAAGATCCAGGCTTTTTTGCCGTCGATATTTAAAACTACTTTATTGAGAAGCTGGAAGGTGCCAAGGTCGAAATCGGTGAACTTGCGCAGCATTTCATCGTGGTTGCCGGTAAGGTAATATACGGGGATGCCTTCGGTAACAAATTTGAGAATGCGGCGAACCACTTTCATGTGGGTTTCGGGCCAGTACGATTTGCTGAATTGCCAGATATCGATAATATCGCCGTTGAGGATAAGCATTTTTGGTTTAATGCTTTTCAGGTATTTCAAGAGTTCTTTGGCGTGGCAGCCGTATGTGCCCAGGTGCACATCAGATATAATAACGATATCAACTTCTCTTTTAGCCATTCAATTTGGGGGCAATTGTGCAGCCCGGTAAAAAATACCGGTATAAAACAGAGCGGTTGCTTTGGGGCAGGCGGTTATTCGTCGTCCTCGTCTTCATTAACTTTTAGTTCGTAAGGGCTCAGATAGAATGCGCCAAGCAGCACCAGCAATCCAACTACAAACAAGTAAGTAAACTCAAAATTCATCTTGTATTGTTTTTACAAATATCCTATTATCAAATGATTATACTGTTAAGACTATGTTAAATGTAAAAGGTTTCTTTTTTAAGAAAATATATTTTACTGTGTTCCTGTAATGCATAGAAACCTGTTATCATACAAGTGATCCTTTGGTGATGTGGACTAACTAAAGGGCAATTAAAAGGATTTTTTTATCCGCTCCAGCTGTTTCAAATGATGCTCCAGATGTATACGGATAAACTTAAACCATTGTTCGGCATTTAGCATGCCTAAACGCGGGTGTTCCCATTTGGCGCGCAGCGAGGCATCGGGTAGTAATTTAGCGGTATCCTCTACTCGTTTACGCACTTTGATGATGAGGTTTTTTGCTTCTTCCAAGGTTGTTTTTTTAGGAGCCATTTTGGCGGCCACTGCTTCGGGTACCTGTACTTTAAATGGCGAGAAGTTACCGGTAAGCATCAGGTAATGCCCCCAAAAGTTCATGCCTTTTTTTGTTGGTGGGCAGTTATTATGTGTGCAGCGCTCCAGCGCGATGGATGAGCCAAGGCTGGCTTTCAGGATATGATCATACACCTCGGCATAGCTCCAGCCGCCGATGGGTGGGGTAGTAGCGAATTGCTCTTCGGTAAAACCGTCTAATTGCTGGCGATAGCTATCTAATGCAGCTTCGATGGCGCGGCGCTCTTTGGCAATGTTCATAATATTTCGTTCAAGCTTTCTAAATATAGGTTGATTGCGTCATTAGCCATTAGCATGGCTTCCTTAACTGTTTCGCCCTGTGTAAAACATCCTGGTAATTCGGGTACCGACACCGAAAAGCCACCCTCGTCTTCCGGGGTGATTATAACTTCATAACCTAATTGTTCCGTCCCCATCGTTTTACAACATTAAAGTTAACTCTTTTAAATGGCTTATCTGTATGGGCACGTCGGCAGGTTTTTCTAAACCGAGGGGGTTGAAATAAATGGCATCCATGCCAAAGCCAAGTGCCCCGCGGATATCGGCCTCGATGCTGTCGCCTATCATCAGGCTTTCTTCTTTGGTGCTGCCGGCCAGATCTATGGCGTGCTGGAAGATGAGTGGGTCTGGTTTGTTTACCCCTACCACTTCGGAAATGATGATGTTTTGAAAGTATTTTACCAAGTCGGTGCCGTTCACTTTAAGCGTGGTGGAATCTTTAAAACCATTGGATATTAAATGCAATGTATACTTCGACTGCAAATACTCCAGCGTTTCGTGCGCATGGGGGAACAGGTTGGTTTTGGTAGGGCAGAGGGTTACGTAAGCGTCCTCAAAGTCGGCCGGCATCAGGCTGGGGTGCAGGCCCAGTTCTGTAAAGGTTGATTTGAAACGGGCGTCGCGCAATTCGTCCTTAGTTATTTCGCCCAAATGGTATTGCGCCCACAGGCGGTGGTTGTGCCTGGTATAAGTTTCGATGAACAGGTCGGCAGAGTGCAGGCCGATATCTTTTAAATTATAGGTGCCATAAAGCTCGTGCAGGGTTTCTTCGGCGTTTTTATCAAAATCCCAGATGGTGTGGTCAAGGTCGAAGAAGAGGTGGCGATATTTGATTTCGGATTTCGGATGTTCGATTTCGGATATGGGCATGGGGCAAAGTTAGAAGATGTTCCTCTAAAAAACATACAGGTCAATATCAAATTCGATATTGAGTTCCTTTATTAGTTTATTATATCGTTTATCTAAATGTACTGCTTTCGCCATTGTCGCGATAAACCAGTAAAGCACATGCAAATTCGCAGTGGTATTTAGTACAGAAAGTTTTAAATACCTCTTTCTTCCCTTCAATAACGTCCAGCAATGCATTCATTTGTGTTTCAAAGTCTGCATGCTTGCCCAAACCGCTATCCATCGACCAAAGGTTATTGGGCCATAAAGGAGAAGCCGGACTTTTCGAATTTCGGGGCGTTCCTTTTATCCGTTGATAAGATGGTTGGACACCGGCTAATTTGGTGATGTCATCGTGGCTAATGCCCTCGAAATCACAGATTATGAGCCTTAAATCAACTTCGTTTTTCTTCATGATATAAATTAAAAGGCCTTTATGAGATAAATAAATCAAATCCGAAATCTCAAATCCCTCACACTTTCTCCCCAAACGCCAGATCCCCCGCATCGCCCAATCCTGGTACGATGTAACTCTTGCTCGTCATTTCCTCATCCACGGCGCAAACCCAAATTTTTGCTTTGGGCAGGTTGGCGCGTACATGGGTGATGCCTTCGGTACTGGCAATAACGGCGGCTACGTGCAGTTCGGCAATGTTGTATTGAGCCAGTAGTTCTTTACAAACATTTACTACGCTTTGCCCGGTGGCCAGCATGGTATCTATCATAATTAATACCTTACCATCCAGGTTGGGCGTGCTGATATGGTCTACCTGTATGGTGAAACTGCCGTTCTTTTTGGTCTTACGACAAGCGGTAACAAAGGCCGATTCGGATTGCTCAAAAAACTCCATAAAGCCCTGGTGAAAGGGTAAGCCGGCACGCAGAATAGTAGCTAATACCGGTTGCTGCACTGGCACGTTTATGTTGCAAATGCCTAAAGGCGTTTGTACCTCCTTCGCCTCGTATTTCAGCGTTTTGCTGATCTCGTAGGCCAGTATAGCGCCCAGTTTTTCCTGGCTGCGGCGGAAACGGGCACGGTCGCACTGAGCGATAACATCGCGCATGTCGGCGAGATAAAGGTTGGCAATGCTATCGGTTTTATTGAGGATGAAGGGCATGTTGTAGATTTGAGATGTTAGATAGGAGATTTGAGACAGGAATAGTGTTTTCGTAAATCTTCTTAAAGGTTGCTAATTTGATGCAAACTTGCAATCAATCTGTAAATAATTTCGTTTACTAAAAAGCTGCTGCCATAGGGTTGTCACTAACCGGGTGTAGCTTTGATTTGTTGACGACAGGCACCACGTCATTGTAGGGCAGCTGAAATCTCATATCTAACATCTCAAATCTATATCTTTGTATAAATGGATTTTAAAATAACTTCTCAGTACGTACCCTCCGGTGATCAGCCAACCGCCATTAAGCAATTGGTTGATGGCGTAAATAACGCCGACCCTTTCCAAACCCTGCTGGGGGTTACCGGGTCGGGCAAAACGTTTACCATTGCCAACGTAATTGAGCAAACCCAAAAGCCTACGCTGATATTAAGCCACAACAAAACCCTGGCGGCGCAGCTTTACGGCGAGTTTAAGCAGTTCTTCCCGGATAACGCGGTGAACTACTTTGTATCCTACTACGATTATTACCAGCCCGAGGCGTTTATCCCCTCGTCTAACACCTATATAGAAAAAGACCTCCAGATAAACGAGGAGATAGAAAAATTGCGCCTGCGTACCACATCGGCATTGATGAGCGGGAGGAGGGATGTGATCGTAGTCTCGTCCATTTCCTGTATCTATGGTATGGGTAACCCTGAAGACTTTGCCAATTCGGTATTCAAGTTCGCGGTGGGTACACGCATCAGCAGGAACGCTTTTTTACACCGGTTAGTAGAGATACTGTACGCCCGCACCACCGCCGATTTTAAACGCGGCACCTTCAGGGTGAAGGGCGATACAGTAGATATTTTCCCGGCGTATATGGATTATGCCTACCGTATATCCTTTTTTGGGGATGATATTGAGGAACTGAGCACCTTTGACATCACCACCGGCAAAACCATTGAGAAGATGACGCATATGGTGGTTTACCCCGCCAACTTGTACGTGGCCCCGCGCGAGCGTTTCCAGCAGTCGGTTTGGGCCATACAGGCAGAACTGGAAGCCCGAAAGAAACAATTTATAGATGACGGACGCTTTATTGAAGCCAAGCGCCTGGAGGAAAGGGTTAATTACGACCTGGAGATGATCCGCGAGCTGGGCTATTGCAGCGGTATAGAAAACTACTCTCGCTTTTTTGACGGACGCGAGCCCGGTATGCGCCCCTTCTGCCTGCTGGATTATTTCCCGGATGATTACCTGATGGTAATAGACGAAAGCCACGTTACCGTGCCGCAGATCCGCGCGATGTATGGCGGCGACAGGTCGAGGAAGATCTCTTTGGTTGACTACGGTTTCCGTTTACCGGCGGCGATGGATAACCGCCCCCTCAACTTCCAGGAGTTTGAACGACTGGCACCGCAAACTATTTATGTAAGCGCGACCCCTGCCGATTTCGAATTGGAAAAATCGGGCGGTGTGGTGGTGGAGCAGGTGATACGCCCAACAGGGCTGCTTGACCCGTTGATAGAGGTGCGCCCGGTAATAAACCAGGTGGATGACCTGCTTGATGAAGTAGATAGAACCATAAAAATGGGTGACCGCATTTTGGTAACCACGCTCACCAAACGTATGGCAGAAGAATTGGCCAAGTATATGGACAGGCTCGGCATCAAATGCCGCTACATCCACTCGGAAGTGAAAACCTTACAGCGTGTGGAAATATTGCGTGGCTTACGCTTAGGGGAATTTGATGTGCTGATAGGGATCAACCTGTTGCGTGAGGGGCTTGACTTGCCCGAGGTATCATTGGTTGCCATTTTGGATGCGGATAAAGAAGGGTTCCTGAGGTCTGAACGTTCGCTGATCCAAACTATTGGCCGTGCCGCCCGTAATGACAGGGGCCGGGTGATCATGTACGCCGATAAGATAACCGATTCTATGGCGATCACCATGTCGGAAACTAACCGCCGCCGCGAGTTGCAGGTAAAATACAACGAAGCGCATGGCATCGTGCCGAAAACAGTTGGCAAATCGCGCGAGGAAATTATGGAGCAAACCTCGGTTGTCGACTTTAAAGGTGGCGTGCAGCAGGCTTATGTGGAGAACGACGCCATTACCCTCGCTGCAGACCCTATTGTGCAGTACATGACCAAGGCAGATATGAAAAAATCCGTAGAGAGCACCCGTAAGGATATGGTTGCCGCCGCCAAGAATATGGACTTCCTGCTGGCCGCCAAATTGCGCGACGAAATGTTTGCATTGGAGAAGCTGATGGAAGAGAAGTTTAGTTAGATGTGCAGATTGCAAATGTGCGGATGTGCAGATTATTTTTTAAATTTGAGTTATGGAAACATTAAGCATACATCCTAAAACAAAAAAGCAATTAGATGCTGTCGTTGCTGTATTAAAAGCATTGGACATTTCGTTTGAAAAAGAAGAAAAAGGCAGTTACAATCCTGAATTTGTTGCTAAGATTGAAAAGGGGCGGGCTGATATTAAAGCGGGTAATACTACTAAAATAAAGCCGGCTGATATATGGAACTTAGATTAACCGAACCAGCTAAAAATGATATTCGTTTTTTTGTCAGGTCGGGGCAAAAAGGCATCTTAAAAAAGATAGAATCATTGCTTACCGACATAGAAACAAGTCCTTTTTATGTTATTGGGAAACCTGAACAATTAAAACATAATCTGGCTGGCTTATGGTCGCGGCGAATTAATAGTGAACACAGGCTCGTTTACGAAGTAATAGATGATGTAATATTTATACTTTCTGTGAAGGGGCATTACGAATAATCCCGCTTCGCCCATCTGTACTCCGCAAACTATCCAAACAATTATTACGTTATACTACTTATATTTGTAAGCCAAAATATTAAAAGATGTTACTTAAAGTATTAATTATAATTATTTGTATCCTTTACATCGTCCGCTATGTTTTTAAACTGTTGTTGCCGGCGATATTCAGGACTGTAATAAACAATGCCCAGCAGCAACATGCTGGTCAGCAACAGAACTACCAGCAAACCAGGCGGCCGGATGAGCGCGTGAAAGTAGATTACATTCCCGAAGGGCAAAAAAGCAAAGTGCCGGATAGTGAAGGGGAATTTGTAGATTACGAAGAAATAAAATAAACCTTATATGCTTCCCGAAAACCTGTACAAACGCAGGCGTGGCCACGATAACACCCCGCCGCAATTACTATTGATAGTAACTAATTGTGTTGTACTGGCCGTGCTCATATCGCTTTTTTTAACCTGCGATAAGATCAATAACTTCTTTTGGGCAGCTATAGCGCTGCTTGCCTTATACAACGCTTACAACATACGCCGCAACCGCGATGTGTATAACCGCTTAAACACAATAGTTTACATTATCAGCATTATTGGGATGGTACTGGTGTTCTACTACATCCATAAGCAACCGCATAACTGCTAATTTGAAGATTTGGGAATTAGAAGATTTGAAAATGTTTATTGACTGGACGTTCCTATAGTCAATTTTCAGATTTTCAAATAAGCTCATCTTCAAATTGTCCTAATCTCATTCAAATTTCTATTTTTGAAGATTATTAGATAAATATCCCTTTAAATAATTTAGATGAATAACTGGTTTAAACGTAATGGCACCCACCTCGCTGTTATTGGAATTTTTTTAGCTATATGCTTTTTTTATCTTACCCCTTCATTCCAGGGTAAAACATTAGGGCAAAGCGATGTTATCGGCGCGCAATCCACCCAAAAAGAAATAAACGACTATCGCGCCAGGGATACCACCATTTTGTGGACCAACCAGATATTCGGGGGGATGCCCACCTTCCAGATATGGGCACCTTACCCCAACAACATCACTTCGCATGTTGTAAATGCTATAAAAGCAACCTTCCCTAACCCGGTAGATACACTGTTACTGCTTCTATTGGGCACCTACTTTTTGTTCATCGTACTAAAAATGAACCCATGGCTGGCAGCAGCCGGCGCTGTGGCGTTCACCTTCTCCAGTTATAATATCATACTGCTGGTGGCGGGGCACTCCAACCAGGCCTTTGCCATAGCGTTCTTCGCACCAATAATAGCCAGCATCATCATGACGCTAAGGGATAATTACCTCGGCGGATCGGCCTTGGCGGCGTTTTTCCTGGCGATGGAGATCCGCTCTAACCACATCCAAATGACCTATTACCTGCTGCTATCTATCATCATTTTAATGTGCATCGAATTGTTCCATGCCGTTAAAGGGAAAAAAATGCAGCCGTTTTTAAAGGCGCTTGGCTTTTTGGCCGGGGCTACTTTATTGGCCATAGCGGTAAATGCATCCATCCTTTGGAGCACTTACGATTACGGTACCGAAACCATTCGTGGCAAATCCAACCTTAAATCTACCACGCAGGAGCCAAGCACCGGGTTAGATAAAGAATACGCTTACCAGTGGAGCCAGGGCGTGGGCGAATCGTTAACGTTTTTAGTACCCAATGCTTACGGTGGCGCGCTGCCAAGTGCCGAGCCTATAAGCGAAAACTCCGCAACTGTAAAAGTCTTTACGGATTCGGGTATGCCGGATAATCAGGCGATGGGATATGCGCAGGAAGTAACATCACGCGTTATTCCAATATACTGGGGCACCAAACCTGGTACTTCGGGGCCGTTTTACTTTGGCGCAGTAATTTGCTTTTTGTTTGTATTGGGCCTTATCGTTGTTCGCAACCGCTTAAAGTGGTGGTTGCTGGGTACGGTACTGCTTACACTCTTCCTGTCGTTTGGCCGTAACCTGCCGTTCCTGTCAGATATTTTCTTTAACTACTTCCCGCTGTACAACAAGTTCCGCGCAGTAGAATCAATATTGGCGGTTGCAAGCCTTTGCTTCCCTATACTGGCGCTATTGGCTGTACAGGAAATTATTGAGAACCCCGATAAAAAAGCCATTACCAAAAAACTATACATAGCCGGTGGTATTGTTGGCGGGCTTACGCTTATCCTGATAGCGGTACCAACTGTGTTCCTGAGCTTTAGAACAGATAACCATACCGATATGGTTAACTACCTTAACCAAGCACTTAAAGGCGCTAACCTTAACGTTACAGGTGATACAGTAGGCCGCGCCGTTATTGCCGACAGGATGTCGCTCGAGCGTGCAGATGCCATCCGCACCTTTATATTCCTGCTGGTAACCTTCGGGCTTTTATGGGCCTTCGTCACCAATAAAATAAAAGCGCAGGTGCTATCTATCGTTCTGTTTGTTATTGTTTTAGTAGACCTATGGCAGGTAGATAAGCGCTATCTGAAGGAGAGCAGTTTCCAGGATAAGGTGGAAGCCGCGCAAGTGGTAACCCCAAGGGAAGTGGATACCTTTATTATGAAGGACACCGACCCGGATTTCCGTGTGTTTGATTCCGGTGCAAACCTCGTCTCAGATACTTTTAACCCTTTCTTCCATAAATCAATAGGCGGTTATTCTGCAGCAAGGCTGAAAAGGTTTGAGGAGTTATACTTAAACCAGTTCACCAAAAGCATTAACCAGGATGTATTGGATATGCTGAACACCAAGTATATCATCACCACAGATCCTAAAACCAACAGTAGCCGCCTGCAAAATAACCAAACTGCCTGCGGCCATGCCTGGTTTATAAAAAGCGTTAAATACGTAAAAAATGCTGATGAAGAAATGCTGGCTATCAGTAGCTTTTCACCAAAAGAAGAGGCTATGGTCGATCAGCAATATAAATCGGTTGCCGAAGCAAGGCCTTTATCCATAGATACCAGTGCAACTATAAACCTGGTTAAATACACGCCAGATCATTTAACTTACCAAAGCAGCTCGGCAACTAACCAGGTAGCGATCTTCTCGGAGATCTACTACAAAAAAGGCTGGACAATGCTGATAGACGGCGCAGAACAGCCTTACTTCCGTGCAGATTATTTGCTTCGCGCGGCAAGTATCCCTACAGGGAACCATAAAATTGAGTTCATCTTCCACCCGGCATCATACTATACCGGCGAAGGCATTTCGTTAGCAAGTTCTATATTGCTGGTGCTTGCACTGGGCGGCGCGCTGTTTGCCGAATTGAAAAAGAAGAAGCTGGAACCAAAGCCGGTTGTTGTGAAAACCGAGACTAAGAAGTCGAAGTAATACAGGCAACATTATCAAGATAAAAAGAGGCCGTATCATAATCCAAATGATGCGGCCTTTTTGTTTGTATCTGCCGTCGTTTTAATGGCGAGATGTATTAAATTTATATGCCTTTGTGATCTTTACTGGGGCGTGGTATTGTGCCTAAGTATAAGATTTGATATACTACTTCTTATTTGTATTGCCGACTTTTTCGCCTTTATAGGTAATACGAATTAAGAGTTAAAAAAGTAGTAACAGCAATTTTATGGGTCTAATCTTACTTAACTACAATAACGTTGTTCTTAATGTCGTAGCTGTAAAGGGTTACTGTGCCAAGGTCGGTGCCATCGGCCTTTACCGAGTTGGTTTGTATTACGCCAACGCCCATTTGTACATAGTAATCATATGTGGCAAAGGTTTGATAACCGCTGCCCTTATTCTGTTGTAAAAGCATTTGCGTATGGGTTACCCTCGGGTAGGTAATGCCATTTACAACTTTGGTAACATTTACCTCTTTTACGGTGCCTATAAGCCTTGCCGGGAAGCCCTCTAACAGGCCGCTATCTGTAATCGTAGCTATCCAGGTGCCGCCAACGGGTACACGGTTATCATAATATTCTATTTCGAGGTTATCGTTATACTCTGCGTAAAAAAGTCTTATTTTAATGGTGTTGTCATCCACGTAAACGTAGCCGTTACCGGCATTTTTCTGGCTGATGCTAAATATGGTATGGTAGGTACTGTCTTTAATAATTGGTTGTTCACCGGTTACGGTAAGTGTCGACGAATCGGGTTCACTACCCTCTTTGTTGGTAACATATTTCCAAAAAGTGCCGGTACCCAGCGGTTGAAAACTGGCCGACCAGTCTTCTTTGGGTGGCGGGCCATAAATAGGTGGATCTAACTTACAGGCTTGTGTAAATAAAGCTAAAAGCCCAAAAAATATAAGTAACTTTCTATTCATACTTGGTTTTACAGTATACGGAAAATCCCCGTTTTAGTTTGCCGCCGCAAATATGGGTGTAAGCCATTTTATTTGAAGCATTTGCGCGCAAAGATATCAATACAAAATTAATGCCCAACCCCTATAAAGCGGGCCGGGCATTAAGTAGTCCAAAAAAAACTACGGATTTATTTTAATATTTATAGTTTTTTGGACATGTCGAAACGTGCCATGCTGACTATCAGCATGATAGCGGTAGCTGCAATGTTTTGTTTATTATTTAATATTGTGGCTGATCAACTCCGATTTGCTTAGCTGGTTGCCATTATAACCGGTGTAAATGGCCACCACGCCAATGTTTTTGGCTACATAAAACTCAAAGGTGAATACCGTTGTAAACGCACCGCCAATTTTGCTTTGCAACTCCAGCTTAGAGCGGATGACGTTAGCATAGCTTTTACCAAGGATGGTTTTGTTGATGTTCTTCTCTACGATAGTCCCTTTTAATTGCGACTCGGGCCCTTCTGTTACGGTTAAAGGAGTGATCCAGGTGCCATTTACAGCTGTTTCTTCGTTAAGATAAGGCAGTTCGAGCTCCGCATCCGCTTCGGCGTTAAAACTGTGGTTGTAATAAACATGGTCGGTAAAACCAAAGTAGGTGCTTTCGGTTTCGCCGCCGGTTACCGATGTAAGCTTATGAAAGGTTTTACCGTTGTAAATTTTGGTAGCGGCTGTCATGGTGTTTACCGTGGTATCTAATTCCGCATCGCCGATGTCGCCAATGGCGAATGTTTCGTTACGGTAGCTCCAGGTAGAACCGGTAGTTACGGGTTGGTAAGTGCCGGTAGTGTTATCGCCGGGTTTGTTTGAATTGTCTTTTTTGCAGGCACTGAATAATATAGTGGTTATTGTTACCAGGGTTAGGATGTACTTTTTCATGGTTTGTAAAAAATAATAAGGCCTTTGGCCATTTGTAAATTGTGAATAGATGTTTATTAAATAAATGCCGCCTGCATGGTACCTATGCTTTGCAACATTTTGATTACATTGACGAAGAGGCAGGTGTATTCGTTACACCATTGGCAAAATTTTCTACAAACAAAAAAAGGGTAACCTTTTTACAGGCCACCCTTTTTACATAGTGCTAATTTGAATCGTTTAATTATTCTTTCTCAGTTTTGGCGGTATCGTTAATACCGGCTTCTGCTATTTGAGTAAGCAGGCTATCGCAATTTTTTTCCTCGTCGAGCGTAGCTTGTAAAAGGTCGGCGGCTTCAGTATAGCCTAAAGTAAGCGCCAGGGTACGCAGCGTGCCGTACGATGCAATTTCGTAATGCTCAACCTTTTGCGCGGCAGATATAATGCCGGCATCGCGGGTTAAGGTGCCTTTTTCGGTTTCGCTTACAATTTCATCAGCCTCTTTTAACAGGCCGGCCATTGCTTCGCATTTAACAGCTACGGCTTTTTCGTCAATAGATGCAAAGGCGCTTTCCAGGCGGGTAATATGGTTTTCAGTTTCGGCGATGTGGGTCTCAATAGCACCTTTCAATTCATTGGAAGTTGCGGCTTTTACCATTTTCGGTAAAGCTTTAACCAAGTGTTTTTCTGCCCAGTAAATGTCCTTCAGTTCATCTAAAAATAATTCATTCAATGCCGAATCTTCAACCACATCGGTTGTTTCGGGAGCTTTTTTTGTGCGTGTTGCTGTTTTAATAGTTGCCATGATATAGATGTTTTTATAGTTTTTGTTTGTCTTATATCAACACAACCAATGGAGATAAGTTTTAGTTATTATTTAATAAATTAATTAGAACGATTTATTTATATGAGAATATAGTGCTCATTATGCCCCCTTCTTCACCTTCAGGCTGCTCATCAGCTGATCGTACAGGTCGTCGCTGCTGGTTTTATGCGGTTTAAGCTTTTTAACCGTAGCGCGTTTACCTTTTGCCTTGGCGTGGATGATCTTCAGCAACTCATCGTTGTATTCGTCTTTGTACTTAGATACATCAAAATCCTCTGCGTATTGGTTAACCAGCGCAAGGCCCACGTCCAGTTCTTTTTTACTTACGGTTACATCATCGGCAATGCTCAGGTCGTCGGTATCCCGAATCTCCTGCCCAAAGCGGATGCGGGTAACCACAAGCACATTTTTTTGTGGATGTACAATACAAAGGCTTTCGGTACTGCGCAGAACGAAACGCGCCAGTCCCGCTTTTTTTGATTGCTGCAATGCCTTTAGCAGCAGGGCATAGGCTTTATTGTTTTTGGTATCAGGCTCTGTGTAGTAGCTGGTTTCGTAAAACATAGGGTTTACATCGGCCAGTTCCACAAAACTTTCAATTTCTATCACCTTGCTTTTTTCGGGCGCGGCATCTTCAAAGTCCTTGGCATCTACTATTACGTAATCATCGTTCAGCTTATAGCCTTTTACAATTTTATCGTAAGGCACTTCCTTGTGCGTGTTTTCGTTCACCCGCTGAAAGCGGATGCGCGAGTGGTCGCGCCCGTCCAGCATATCCAGGTCCAGCGTGCTTTTCTGCACGGCAGAATATAGTTTAACCGGGATGCTTACCAATCCAAACCCAAGCGAACCTTTCCAGATAGATCTCATCAATACAGCGTTTTAGTATCGGATATAACCAATAAAAGCGGGAAGGGTTTTAGGGTGAGGAGATAAGATGGAGTTATTGATCTGTTTTTCCGTGAATCCCGCTTTGATATAACAATCCGGATTTGTTAGCCTGCTGGTACTTTTGCGGAAAACCGCAACTTATTATACCGTTTTAACGGTATTGTCCGCCATGGTCTGCAAGGCTACTTTTGATAAAAAACACCACCTTATTATGAATTTAAAACACGTACTCTCCGGCATCGTGCTTGGTATGATGCTGCTTTCAACCGCAGCCCACGCGCAGTTGCCCGTACTCGAAAAAAGTTACGACATCTCCCGCAAAGCCAAAAACGGCTACCTGGGTGGCGTGGAAGTGAATGCCGAAAAACAAACCTTCGATATGGTTTTTGTATTGCGCAGCAGCACCAAAAAAATGGTTAAACGCGAAATTTATACTTACGATAAAGAATTAAACCTCATCAACACCGAAAAAGATGAGCAGCCCATCGAACAGATGAAAAAGAAGTATAAGTGGTTCAATTTTAAAGGGGATAGCTATGTTTCGCACAGCTTAAGCGCATCGGCTAATTTAACGGGCAAGCTGGTGTTCCGCAAAAAAGAGATCACCTGGAAATACCTCTGGCTAACCGGCAGCTACAATAAATCGGTTAAACAGCTGGAGAAAGTAAAAGCAACCAACGAAGGCAGCGGCGAAAAATATTTCTTTCGCGGTGGTGCCTACGAGGTAAAACCCGACAGTACCGTGCTGGTAATGGCGGGCAGGCAGGAGAAAAAGAACGACCTGGCAGGCTCGATGATGCACTATGATATTTTAAGCTGCGATAACCAGGTAAACATAAAAACCGTGGGCACCATAGAGTTTAAATATCCTAACATCCCCGTTTACTCGGCTGCGCTGGAGGACGATAATTCTGAACTGGATAACGATGATTACCCCCGCGATTGGATAATGGTATTTGCTCCAAACAGCGGCGGCGGTGGTGTGGATAAGGATATCATCGACCCGGATAAAAACAACTATACCTACATCAGGCTGAATACCCAGGGCGATGTACTGGAGAAATTCAGCTTTAAATCTCCGTCAAACGGCTGGCGCGTATTGGGTGCTTATGATCATGACGGTTCGGTGTTTGTATACGGGTCTGCCAATAACAAGGATCAGGATAAATATGTAAACCAGGTATATAAAACGGTGATGGTGCCAACCACATCGGCAGATGACGACGAAAAAGAAGCGGCAAGTTCGGGCGGCGGAGGATTGGGGGCACTGAAAAGTGGATTCTCTATGCTGTCCGGCTCTGCTGACTTCGGCATAACGCAAACTAAGATAGATGAGACCATGGACGCCATGAAGTACACCAACTTCCAGATAGGCAAGATCAGCAACGGTAAATTCGACTTCCTGAGCTGCCCAACCATCGAGGATTTTGAAAAACTGCAGGCCAAACCATCCGACCAGAAAAAGTTTGCCGAGTTTGATGGCAAAAGCTTCGTGATCAACGGTATATCGTTCTCTAAAAGTGGCGATGTATTTGTAAACGGACAGGATTTTAAAAAGATAAAAAAAGGCCGCAGCTACAAAGGCGTATACATGTTCCAGTTCGACCCTACGGGCAACCTTAAACGCAACTACGGTGTGTTTTTAGATCAAAGCAAAACCAGTGGTTTCTTCAATAAATCCCCGCTTACTTCGGATATGATCCCCTCAAAAAGCTTTATACAGGAAAGCGGCGACGGCAAAAGCTTGTACTGGATGATGCGGATGGCAAAATCTATCCATAAAGAATCGCATACTACGTTCGGCTTCAGCTCTAATACCGAAACCACCACCTGGTCGCCACTGTATAACATGGAGTATGGTTCTATTAACATCGCAGACGGGCAGCTATCGGAATTTAAATTTCTGGGCGAGAGCGAAAAAAAGAAATTCTACCTGTTCCCCAATACCAATGAAACCCGCCTGGGCAATTATAGCCTGTTCTTCAGCGAAACCGAAAAAGGCGACAAGATACTGGTATCGCGGGTAGACTTGACGAAGTAGTTATCCGTAGCCTCACCCTGCCCTCTCCAAAGGAGAGGGTTCACAGATAAACTTTTAAAGTCCTCTCCTTTGGAGAGGATTTAGGTGAGGCTTCGGTACTGTGAGATTAAACGTTATTAACCCCCTTTCAACCCAAACCATACACAGCCGGCCAAAACCGGTTGTTGTTTTACCCCACAATTGTTATGGCCATTAAAAAGATGTTTTTATGTATGCTGATGGTGTTCATAGCCTTCGGCAGCTTTGCGCAGGATGCCTACCTGCCGGTAAATTTAGGAAATAAGGTAAATAGCCGCTACGCCGAACTTACCCCGGTGATATCTGCTGATGGCCGCGAGATGTATTTTTTGCGCGAGATGTTCCGCAAGGCGGCCAATGAGGATATCCAAAGCCTGTGGTATTCTAAACAGGACGATAAAGGCGAGTGGATGCTGGCCCGGTATATGGCAGCGCCCTTCAACAATGGCCTTACGCACTCTGCCATTTCCAATGTATCTACCGATAATAATACCATCATTATAAAAGGATATTTTAAAAATGGCACGCGTGTTACCGGCACGGGTTACTCGGTAGTTACCCGTAATGCTACTGGCGGCTGGAAAACGCCCGTAGGGATCGATATAGATGGTTTTACAGAACTGGTTAAAGGTAAATATATAGGCGCAACGCTGACGCCCGATGGCAAGGCGATGATGTTTTACTTCAGCGAAGAAAAGGACGGCGCCAATAATGATCTCTACATCTCTTTCAAAAATACTGATGGTAGCTTTAGCAGGCCCGCGCCTATTAAAATGCTGAATACCAGCAACGACGATGCATCACCTTTTGTTGCGCTGGACAATAAAACGCTTTATTTCAGCAGCGACAAGCCGGGTGGATTGGGCGATAATGATATTTACAAAACCACCCGCCTGGATGATACCTGGCAAAAGTGGACAGAGCCGGTGAATCTTGGTCCGTCCGTAAACTCTGCCAAATGGGATTCGTACTTCAGATTGGCGGCTAAAGGCGATTATGCTTATATGATCAGCTCTAAAGAAGGCGGTTTTGGTGAAAGCGACATTGTGCGCATTAAGCTGAACGATAATATAAAACCGCAACCCGTGGTATTGGTAAAAGGCCGTGTACTGAACAAGAAAACCTTAGAACCTATAGAGGCCGCTATTATTTACGAGGACCTGGCCAATGGCAATAACGAAGGCATCGCCATTAGCGACCCGGGTACCGGTGCCTACCAGATAGTTTTGCCTTATGGTAAAAACTTTGGTTTTAACTCCAGCCAGGAGAACTTTATCCCCATCTCGGATAACCTCGACCTCACCAAAGTTGGCGAATACCAGGAAATTACCCGCGATCTGTACATGGTGCCGTTTGAAAAAGGGCAGGTGGTGCGCATCAATAATATCTTCTTCGAATTTGGCAAAGCCGATCTGAAACCGGAATCCTTCCCCGACCTGAACCGCCTGGTGGCCCTGCTGCAAAGCAAACCCAAGCTGGAGATTGAACTTGGCGGCCATACCGATAACGTAGGCAGCGATGACGCCAATAACAAACTCTCCGCCGCGCGGGCATTCTCGGTAGTGAAATACCTAACCACAAAAGGCATTGCAGCGGCCCGCTTAAAAGCAAGCGGCTACGGCAAAACCCGCCCGGTAACCACCAACGATACCGACGAAGGCCGGGCGCAAAACCGGAGGGTGGAGTTTACGATATTGAATTACTAACCTTCGGACAGTTTTTATTTAAATTCAGAGGATGAATATAACTTGTCGGCATGATAAGTCGGATAGAACGCGGAAAGGAACAAGTTTAACTTGATGAATGGTGGAGATTGATTTATATTGTGAAAAAAAATGAAGTGAAAATAAAAATTGAGCCATTTAAACACTTTTTAATTTTTATAACTATTGGCATTGTTTTCACCGGATGTTATTGGGAAAGCGACTTAATCGGCACCTATTCAGTAGATAATAGCATAGTATCTGATACACTTACTTTATTAGATAATCATTTATATAACCGGAAATATACTTTTCATGATAGCGTTTTTCTTGACCATGGCAAATGGTTTATGGAAGATAACCATCATGTAAGTTTTAGTAACTGGAGCGATAAAAATGAGTTATTACCCGGTTCGACCGGGGACTTTCATAAAGGCCTTTGCTATTTTAGTTTTGGAGTAAGTTCTTTAAAGTTTGACGGTAAGATCTATTATGACCTCAATAACCTTTCATATTATAGAAAAATCAATACAAACTGAACCATCATTTGCTATCGTCACGCCGCTATCGTATAAAGAAGCTTTATAAGTTTCAATAAAACGCAATATTTTTCCCTCCGCGTTCTCTGCGGTTAAAAATCGGCACCGTGCTGTAATTTTGCCCCGCCATTTCACTGCTTTTCTCCTTTTTTAAGATAAAATTGCGTATTTTTGCAACCTTTAAAATTCGAGGCGAACAGATTGATGTATAAGGAATATAAGCAGTTAAACCTGTCGCAAACAGGGAAGGATATACTGGAGTTCTGGCAGCAGAACGGCATATTTGAAAAGAGCATAAGCAGCAGGCCGGCTACCAAGCCGTATACTTTTTACGAAGGCCCGCCAAGCGCAAACGGAATGCCCGGCATTCACCACGTAATGGGGCGCTCTATTAAAGATATTTTTTGCCGTTACAAAACGCTGAAGGGCTACCAGGTAAAACGCAAAGGCGGATGGGATACCCACGGCCTGCCTATTGAACTCGCTGTAGAAAAATCGCTTGGCATCACTAAGGACGATATCGGTAAAAAGATCTCCGTAAAAGAATATAACGATGCCTGCCGCAAGGAGGTAATGCGCTATACCGACGTATGGAACGACCTGACCGAAAAAATGGGCTACTGGGTTGACCTGGAAAACCCCTACGTTACCTACGAGAACGAATACATAGAAAGCCTTTGGTGGATATTGCAGCAGCTTTACAAAAAAGGCTGGTTGTACAAAGGTTATACCGTACAGCCATACTCACCAAAATCGGGCACAGGACTAAGCTCGCACGAGCTGAACCAGCCGGGTACCTACAAAATGGTGAAGGATACCACCATCACTGCGCAATTCAAAGTAAAGCGCGATGGCGATTCAGAATTCTTATATTCCGGTGTCCCCACCGGAACAGATGTTTTCATCCTGGCCTGGACGACCACTCCATGGACATTGCCATCAAACTGCGCATTAGCCGTTGGCGAAAACATCACTTACGTTAAAGTAAGCACCTTTAACCCTTATACTTACAAACCTGTTTGTGTAATACTGGCCAAGGATCTGGTAAAAAAATACTTTAAAGCCGAAGGCGAGAACGCTTCATTTGAAGATTACAAGGGCGGCGATAAAATTATTCCTTATAAAGTTGCAGCGGAAATAAAAGGCAGCCAGTTACTCGGCTTGCACTACGAACAGCTGATGCCGTACGTAACCAACGAGGACCTGGAGAAAAATGCATTCCGCGTGATCCCGGCAGATTTTGTTACTACCGAGGATGGTACCGGCATTGTGCACACCGCATCTGTTTTTGGCGCGGATGACTTTAGAGCATGTAAGGAAAACAACGTGCCATCGGTAATGGTGCAGGACGAGAACGGCAAAGAGGTACCCCTTGTTGATAAGCAGGGCCGCTTTGTTGAAGAAGTTACCGACTATGCCGGCCGTTACGTAAAAGAAGAATACTACACCGATGCCGAGCGCGCCGTGGAAGGTTTTAAACCAACCGATGTGCTGATCTCCATCAAGCTAAAAACAGAGAACAAAGCATTCGACGTAAAAAAATACGAGCACAGCTACCCGCACTCCTGGCGCAGCGACGAGCCAATATTGTACTATCCGTTGGATAGCTGGTTCATTAAAACTACCGCCGTTAAGGATAAAATGGTGGAGCTGAATAAAACCATCAACTGGAAACCAGAAAGCACCGGTACCGGTCGTTTTGGTAACTGGCTGGAGAATTTGGTAGACTGGAACCTTTCCCGCTCACGCTACTGGGGCACCCCGCTGCCTATCTGGCGCGAGGAAAACGGTGGTGAAGAAAAATGCATCGGTTCGATAGCAGAATTAAATGCCGAAATAGAAAAATCTATCGCAGCAGGCTTTATGCCCGAAGGCTTTAAGTTGGAAGATATGCACCGGCCATATGTGGATGATGTGATATTAACGTCCTCAACCGGCAATAAAATGCTGCGCGAGCCCGATCTGATAGATGTTTGGTTTGATAGCGGCGCCATGCCTTACGCGCAATGGCACTTCCCGTTTGAGAATGCTGATGCGTTTAAAGCCGCCTACCCGGCAGATTTTATAGCCGAAGGTGTTGACCAAACCCGTGGTTGGTTCTTTACCCTGCATGCCATTGCGGTAATGCTAAGCGAAGCCAGCGACGAGATAAAAGCTGTAAATGCCGAAGTGGGCAATAAAGGTATCTCATTTAAAAACGTGATCAGCAACGGTTTGGTGCTGGATAAGAACGGCAATAAAATGAGCAAGCGCCTGGGCAATGGTATCGATCCTTTCGAAACCATCAACCAATATGGTGCCGATGCTGCCCGCTGGTACATGATCAGCAACGCAGCGCCCTGGGATAACCTAAAATTTAATATCGAAGGCCTGGACGAGGTTCGCCGCAAGTTCTTTGGTACGCTGTATAATACTTACTCGTTCTTTGTGCTATATGCCAATATTGATAAGTTTAAGTACGAGGAAGCCGAAATAAACATTAACGACCGCCCGGAGATAGACCGCTGGATCATCTCGTTATTAAATACTTTAAGCAAAGAAGTGGACGGCTACTATGCCGATTTTGAGCCTACCAAAGCTGCCCGTGCCGTACAGGAATTTGTGGATGTGCACTTTAGCAATTGGTTTATCCGCCTAAGCCGCCGCCGTTTCTGGAGGTCAGATAGCACGGAGGATAAGCTATCAGCTTACCAAACACTTTATACTTGTTTAATTACTATCAGTAAACTGATGTCGCCAATAGCGCCATTCTTTGCCGAGCGTTTATATACCGACTTGAATTCGGTTACAGGTAAAGAAGATTTCGAATCGGTGCATTTGGCTTATTTTCCCGAGTATCAGCCGGAATTGGTTGATGCGGAATTGGAAAAACGGATGCAACTGGCACAGGATATTTGCTCGCTGGTGAATTTCCTTCGTAAAAAAGTAGAAATACCGGTTCGTCGCCCTTTAGGTAAGATCTTATTGCCGATACTGGATAAAGACTTTATGGAGCAGGTGGAAAAGGTGAAAGACCTTATTCTATCAGAAACCAACGTAAAGGCGATAGAATATATAACCGATACCGCGGGCTTCGTTAAGAAAAAAATAAAGCCAAACTTTAAAGCCCTGGGTGCTAAAGTGGGTAAGGACATGAAAGCGGTTGCTGATGCCATAGGCAAACTTGGGCAGGAAGATATAGCGAAGCTTGAAAGTGAAGGTAGTTTACAGATTGAAATAATCGCCGGAGGGAAAGTAGCAGATATCATTCCTGCGCCACTCACCACTCACTACTCACTACTCACCACCGACGTTGAGATCATCGCCGAAGACGTCCCTGGCTGGCAAGTTGCAAATTTGGGAAAACTAACCGTGGCTTTAGATGTTACGCTAACCAACGAATTAAAACAGGAGGGCATATCGAGAGAGTTGGTAAACCGTATACAGAATCTGCGTAAGTCGAAAGAGTTTGAAGTTACCGATAAGATAATCGTCCGCGTAAGCGACAACTCCTACATTGGAGAAGCAGTGAAAAATAATTTGTCCTATATTTGCGCCGAAATTTTGGCAGAGAGCCTTGTGCTTGATAGTCAATTAGATGAAGGCGACAAAGTAGAGATTGATGGAATTGAAATTTTAATAGTTATTAGTAAAAATTAACATGAGCCAAGAAACCGTAAAAACAAGATATTCTGACACAGAACTGAAGGAATTTAAAGACCTGCTGTTAGAAAAATTACGCAGCTCTAAAGAAGAGCTTGCTGCATTGGCAACATCATTAAGTTCGCCAAACGCAAACGGTACAGATGATACCGCCGGCACCTACAAAACATTGGAAGATGGTTCTGCAACTTTAGAGAAAGAGCAGATAAACCAGTTGGCTGCCCGCCAAAAGAAATTCATCGAGCAGTTAGAGGCCGCTTTGGTACGTATAGAAAACAAAACATACGGTATTTGCCGCGAAACCGGCAAGCTTATCCCTAAAGAGCGTTTGCGCGCGGTGCCGCATACCACGCTTACTATGGAAGCCAAATTAAAGCAATAAATGAAGGCAGCTTATACAAAACCTTTCTTAACCGCTGCTTTTATCGTCCTGCTCGACCAGATCATCAAAATTTGGGTTAGGAAGCATATGCTCCTGGGCGAAGAAATTCATTTTCTGGGCGATAGGGGCATGCTTCGTTATACGGAAAATCCCGGTATGGCCTTTGGGATGGAACTGGGCGGAGAGATGGGTAAACTTACCTTAACGCTCTTCCGCATTGTGGCAGTTTGTGGCATTGGTTACGGGCTGGTGTACCTTATTAAGCACAAGTATCACCGCGGGTTGATCATGATGGTGGCCCTGATATTGGCCGGAGCGATGGGTAATATTGTCGATTCGGTTTTTTACGGCGTCATTTATGGTTATGCGCCGCTCTTTCACGGGAGCGTGGTAGATATGTTTTACTTCCCGCTGTTAACAGGACATTTCCCGGCATGGATGCCTTTCTGGAGCCGTGAAGAGTTTATTTTCTTCCGCCCGATTTTCAACCTTGCCGATTCGGCCATATCTGTTGGTGTTATCCTTATATTGTTTAACCAGAAACGCTACTTCAAACATGAAGAAGTTGAAGAAAGCAGCCCGAACAGCGAAATGGTAGAGGATTAGTTTAAGTCCGAAGTCTTTAGTCGGAAAGTCCGAAGATATAAATATGCGAACGAGGGTTATTGCATGTCGCAATAACCCTCGTTTTATTTAAAACCCCCGTTATTGCGAGGCACGAAGCAATCTCCCGATAGGACGGGTGACCTGCAAAGCGAAGAGGTTGTTTCGTTCCTCAGAGCAACTGCGCTTGGAGGTAGCGAGGAATAGCTTATATTTACCTATCTGCAAATTAAAAATAATATTCCCCATGAAAAAAATCCTTCTCATTGCCGCCATAATAGCCACTATAAATGTTGCCAGGGCGCAAACCACAACAACCCTGTATCACCCAGAAGCGGATGCCAAAGCAGAGATAGCTGCTTCGGTAAAGAAAGCTGCGGCAGAGCATAAGAACGTTTTGCTGCAAATTGGCGGCAATTGGTGTTCGTGGTGTTTGCGTTTTAACGGCTTGGTTACGTCTACAGATTCTCTCAATACGTACATGAACAGTAATTACGAAGTGGTGCACGTAAACTATAGCAAAGAGAACATGAACGAGAAGCTGCTTGCCGAACTGGGTTTTCCGCAGCGCTTTGGCTTCCCGGTGTTTATTATATTAGATGGTAAAGGCAATCGCTTACATACCCAAAACTCCGCTTACCTGGAACAAGGCAAAGGCTACAGCAAAGAAAAGGTGCTGGAGTTTTTCCAAAACTGGGCGCCTGCCGCGCTGGATCCTAAGAGTTATATAGAAACGAAGACGAAATAAGAATTTAGCTTTAAATTTATCCCCAACGTCATAGTTAAAGTTTAAAATGGTTAGCGCTAATGCTAACCATTTTCTGTTATATACCTTTTTATAAAATCCCATACTGGTTTGCCAAAATATCCGTTATGCTACCATTAACCTTATAAATCCAACATCATGAAAAAATTACTGGTAATAGTGGCCCTGGTGGCATTTGCATTTAACACGTGGGCACAACAAGTAGACCTTCGCCGTAAAATTGAAGTAAGCGGTACGGCGGAGCAGGAAATTACGCCCGACATTATTAACGTAACGGTATCGCTTAAGGAATACATCAAGGGTGGTAAAAAGATTACGATATCCACTTTAGAGGCGAAACTGCAAAAAGCTGTTAACGAGGCAGGTATTAGTAAAGAGGACTTCACTATAAATGACGTATCTTCCTGGGATTGGGACGAAAGGAAAAAAAATACCTTTTTGGCCAGTAAACAATACGGCATAAGGTTTCATGAGCTTAAAAAGTATAACCAGATACTAAGTAAACTGGACCAAAAAGGGGTAGAATCTACAGAGATAAGCAGTTATGACCATACCAGGATGGCAGCTTTTAAAAAAGAGCTCAAAATAAAAGCGCTGTTAGCAGCAAAGGATAAGGCAGAATACTTGCTTGCCAGCGTTGGCGAAAAGCTTGGCGCTCCGCTTGATATTAATGAAACAGATAATATAAGCACATTTGCCGCCCAATATAAGAGCTATAATAGCTTTGCAAATGTTTCAGGCTACACTGCCGCTCCTTCCGACTCCAATATCAACTTCAAATCCATCAAGCTTAGCTTCCAGGTATCTGCCGTATTCGAGATAAAGTAAGGCCGACAAAACGCGCCCAAACAAACAGGGTTACCGTTCATCGCGATAACCCTGTTTGTTTTCAAACTCTTAAGACTTCCGACTCAAGACTTCTAACTCAAAACTACTCAACCACACTTACCCTAAGCATATTGGTTTTGCCATGCTTGGTGATAGGCACCGCTGCTGTGTTGATAACCACATCGCCGGTTTTGATCAGGCTTTGTGCTTTCAGGATGTCGTTTACATCGGTGATAGTTTGGTCGGTACTTTCTAACTGATCGTAGTAGAAAGCACGTACGCCCCAAACAAGGCTCAGCGCATTCAGGAGCTGTTTGTTTGATGTAAAGATGTATGTACCCGCTTTTGGCCTGTAACTCGAAATTTCGAAGGCTGTGTAGCCGGAGGTGGTCATAGATACGATGCCCGCCGCTTTGGTATGCTCGGCAAGGTAAACAGCGCTGCCGCAAAGGTTATCGCTCAGGAAATTTGGATGAGCGGTATCCAGGTTTTCTTGTTTAGATGCATTGAACGGGTAACCTAAATCTTCTACGTTACGAACGATCTTAGCCATTGTCTCAATAACAATAACCGGGAACTCACCAACAGAGGTTTCGCCGCTTAGCATCACCGCATCGGCGCCATCCAATACAGAGTTAGCTACGTCGTTCACCTCAGCGCGGGTTGGGCGCGGGGTGGTTATCATGCTTTCCAGCATCTGTGTTGCAACAATAACCGGTTTAGAGGCATCGCGGCATTTGCGGGCTATCATTTTCTGTAATAAAGGCACTTCTTCTAAAGGCATTTCCACACCCAGGTCGCCACGGGCAACCATTACGCCATCGGTAGCAGCTATGATCTCGTCTATATTATCTATCGCTTCTGGTTTTTCAACCTTAGCAATTACGCGTGCGCTTTTGCCGCTTTCGCGGATGATACGCTTCAAGTCTATAATATCCTGGCCGGTACGTACAAAAGATAAACCTATCCAGTCCAAATCCCACTCTAATGCATACTGCAGGTTAACTAAATCTTCTGCGGTTAAGCTCGGGATAGATACCTTGGTGTTTGGCAGGTTAACACCCTTGCGCGATGTTAAAATACCGCCGTGAACCACCTCGCAAACAACAGCGTCTACCCGGTTGGTTTCAATAACTTTCAGTTGCAGCTTTCCATCATCTAAAAGGATGATCTCATTTGCCTGTACATCCTGCGGAAAAGTTTCGTAAGTGATGTAGATCTGGTTGTCGTCACCAATACATTCTTTAGTAGTGATGTTAATGCGCGTACCGTTAATAAGGTGTATACCGCCATCTTTTACCAATCCGATACGGATCTTTGGCCCTTGTAAATCGGCAAGGATACCTACGTTGGTTTTGTATTCCGCGTTTATTTCGCGGATAAGGTCAACAAATTTCTTGTGGTCTTCGGGTTTACCATGCGAAAAGTTAAGGCGGCAAACGTTTAAGCCGGCGCGTATCATGGCCAGTAAAACTTCCTTTTTGGCTGATGCCGGCCCCATGGTAGCAACAATTTTGGTACGGTTATAATAAAAATTCATATTCTCAGGTTTAAATCGGGCTATTCTTATAATACTATAATAGTGTAGTATTGACACATCTAAATTTCCGCTAAAATAAAAGATTTTCCCGTGATTTTATTTTTTTCGGTTCAATCTTTACAGCGGCAACCACTTCGGGGATCTTATTAAGGGCCGAAATTAGGTGTTCAAGGTCGTTTTCGTCTATATAATTTTTTATTAATATAAAATAATCGGCCTCACGCATTTCGGGCACAAGGTAACCGTCTGATCCCTTATTACCAATAAAAATAAAATCAGTTTCGGTAGTTTCCCAGCTATATTGGTAAATTGAGAACAAAACCTCGCTTCCATCGGGACCAATATCCAGTCTCAGGTCCTCTTCCCGCGCAAAATTAAAGTTTAAACTTTTGTTAATAAGGTAACAAATGCGGTAGTCTTTAAGCGATGTTGTGAGCGCAATTAATATAAAATCAAAATCGATCTCAAACTTTAAATTTTTCCTGTTCAAAATCATTACTTTTACGGCGTTAAAATTACTAATCCAAACCTTTGCATTAAAATTTTGTTCTGTTAATTATGCGAAGTTTTTAGATTTGATATTTAACATAATTTATTTTTCTTTGCACTGAAAATTTATTAATCATTAAACTATTAAGACTATGTCTGATATCGCTTCAAGAGTAAAAGCTATTATCGTGGAAAAACTGGGTGTTGACGAAAGTGAAGTTACACCAGAAGCAAGCTTCACCAACGATCTTGGTGCGGACTCTTTAGACACCGTGGAACTAATCATGGAGTTTGAAAAAGAATTTAACGTTGCAATTCCTGATGATCAGGCCGAAACTATCGGTACTGTTGGCCAGGCTGTTGCTTACCTTGAGAAAAACGTTAAATAAGCTCCTCTTAAAACTGTTAAATGGAGTTTAAAAGAGTTGTAGTAACCGGGCTTGGAGCGCTTACTCCGATTGGTAACACCGTTCCTGAATATTGGAACAGTTTGATCAACGGGGTAAGCGGCGCTGCCTTTATCAAAAGTTTTGACGTTTCAAAGTTCAAAACTAAATTTGCCTGCGAAGTAAAGAATTTTGACGCGGAAGGTTTTTTGGGACGAAAAGAAGCCCGTAAGCTCGATCCGTTTGTGCAATATGCTTTGTTCTCTACAGAGGAAGCTGTTAAAGACGCCGGATTAGATTTCGAAAAACTGGATACCAGCCGCATCGGCGTTATTTGGGGATCAGGCATCGGAGGGTTAAAGACGTTTTTAGATGAGGTTGTAAACTTTGCCAAAGGCGATGGTACACCAAAATTCAACCCGTTCTTTATCCCTAAAATGATAGCCGACATAGCCCCCGGCCATATATCTATTAAATATGGTTTACGCGGGCCAAATTTTACAACAGTTTCTGCTTGTGCTTCATCAAATAACTCGCTTATTGATGCCTTCAACTACCTGCGCCTGGGTAAAGCAAATATGTTTATCACCGGCGGGTCCGAAGCTATTATAAATGAAGCAGGTATAGGTGGTTTTAACGCCATGCACGCACTAAGTACACGTAACGATGACCCTGCAACCGCTTCGCGCCCGTTCGATCTGGACCGCGATGGTTTTGTTGCCGGCGAAGGTGCGGGAACCATCATTTTAGAAGAATTGGGCCACGCGCTTAATCGCGGTGCCAAAATTTATGCTGAAATGGTTGGCGGCGGTATGAGTGCCGATGCTTACCACATGACCGCCCCACACCCTGATGGGTTAGGTGCATCATTGGTGATGAAAGCTGCTTTAGAAGATGCCGGCTTAACCCCGCTTGACGTTGATTATGTGAATGTACACGGTACGTCAACTCCAATTGGCGACCCGCAGGAAGTAAAAGCTATACAGGATGCCTTTGGCGATAGGGTTTATGATATCAACATCAGTTCAACAAAATCAATGACAGGCCATTTACTTGGTGCTGCCGGCGCTGTTGAAGCAATTGCCTCTATTTTGGCACTGCAGAACGGTATCATCCCACCAACCATCAACCACTTTACCGATGACCCTGCATTTGATCCAAGGATCAACTTTACATTTAACACCGCGCAAAAACGCGAGGTGAATGTAGTGCAGAGCAATGGCTTTGGTTTTGGTGGCCACAATGCATCGGTGATATTTAAAAGATACCAGCAATAATTTCGTTGGATGCCACTTAGCCGTTTCTACAAGCTATATATTTCCCCTAATAGAAAATACGTTAAGGTTTTAAAGAATTTGCTCGGCTTCGTGCCGGGCAATTTATCTTTATACCGATTGGCGTTTCGGCATAAATCGGTAGCCCAAAGCATCAAAAAAGGCGTAAAGAACAGCAACGAACGCCTGGAGTTTTTAGGCGATGCCGTGCTGGGCAGCGTGGTGGCCGAAGTGCTTTTTAAGCTTTACCCTTATGAAGACGAGGGCTTTTTAACCGAGCTCCGTTCCAAAATTGTAAGCCGTAACAACCTTAACGCGCTGGGTAAAAAACTCG
Source organism: Mucilaginibacter sp. (assembly GCF_039925265.1). Classification (GTDB taxonomy): domain Bacteria; phylum Bacteroidota; class Bacteroidia; order Sphingobacteriales; family Sphingobacteriaceae; genus Mucilaginibacter. The sequence continues at coordinate 78,798 of NZ_JBDSZG010000009.1, read as the reverse complement.
GCTTTGATAAACTGATAGAGTTTGATACCAAAATATTAAACTCCGGCAGGCAGGGTTCACTCCTCGGCGATGCCTTTGAAGCGCTTATCGGCGCCGTTTACCTGGATAAGGGGTACGATTTTACGCGCAACTTTTTGGTGAACCACATCATCAAATCGCACATTGATATCCACAAACTGGAGCAAACCGAAACCAACTTTAAAAGCAAACTGATTGAATGGTGCCAGCGCCATGGCAAGGATATCAGCTTTGATGTGATAACCAACCTCGAAGGCGAGAGCCCCAAATTGTTTACCATACAAGCCAGTATTGACAGCGAAATAATGGGATCCGGCAAAGAATTCAGCAAAAAGAACGCCGAGAAATTGGCAGCCGAAAAAGCTTGTGCCGCGTTGGGGATATAAAGCGGCAAGCCCCCTAACCCCCTGAAGGGGGAACAGAATTTAAAAAGTTTGGGAATAAATATTAAGAAGGCCTGATTGTTTTACAATCGGGCCTTTATGCGTTTCAAAAGCTCCCCCTTCAGGGGGCTGGGGGGCTCGCCTCAATACAATTTCTGCAAGCCGCCTTTATCACCTTCCTTTCGGAAGTATTCAAAATTCGATTTGATGTGTTTAATGAGGTCGTAATCGGCCCATATTTTCAGGTCCTCGAAGGAAGGGCGCCAGTAATCCATAAACTTTTGTACCTGCGTAGTGTCCGTTAAGCCGGTTATGCGCATTACCAGCGGTTTATTATAACGGCGATCCACCTCGCTTGCCTCCACTTCCCGTTTGGCAAAGGTGGCAAACCGGCGCGCGCGCCCCGGGTTTTTACCAAAAAGTTCGTAAAAGCCGGTTATAGGAGATGTAAGGAACGATAGCGCGGGCGGCTTGCCATTATAAAAAGTACCCTTACTTCGGTACGCGCCCATTATTTCTTTCAATTCCTGCTTTTTGGTTTGGCCGGTAATGCGTACTTCGGCCAGTTTAAACTCGGGCTGCATGTAAACTATCATGCTAAAGCCTTCATACTCCTGCTTTTGTACGGTATAATCCAACTTTGTAAATTCAAGCGTATCGCCAGGGTTTGCCTTAATTGTATAATTTCCCAGTTCGTCGCTGGTGGCCGAGATCCTGTTTTTTAGGTTGGTTACCTTAACGGCAGATAGCCGGTCGTTAGATATTTTACGGTAGGTGGTACCCTTAGCTTCCTGTGCGTTAACGTAAAACGGGCAACAGAGCATCAGCAAAAATAGAAATGGCAACAGGTGCTTCAAAGGCATAATTATTTATAGTACAAACTTATAGCTAAAAAACGATTCGAAATGTGAAAAAGTGTTAAAAGCGGATGTGCAGATGTGCGGATTTCAAATGTGCAGATGGAGGAATAGGAAGATGGGCTTTTGGCGAGCCTGTCTCACATCTCAAATCTCATTTCTCAAATCTTTCTTTATCTTTGCACATGATAAAATCCATGACAGGGTATGGAATTGCCAGCTTCGACTCGGGCAGAACAAAATATACCGTCGAAATTAAATCCCTGAATAGCAAATTTTTAGAACTCTCGTTACGCTTACCAAAAATATTCTCGGAGAAAGAATTTCAGTTGCGTAACGATTGCAGCAAGCAAATTGAACGCGGTAAGGTAAATTTATCCATCAACGCCGAGCAGGCAAATGCTGTGGAAATAAAAGCAGCTGGTATTGATAAAGCTTTGCTAAAGCACTACTACAACCAGTTAAAAGCTGTTAGCGATGAACTTAACGAACAGGGAGGAAACCTGTTGCAGTTAGCCCTGGGTTTACCGGAGGTGGTTAAGTTTGAAGAAGAATCAGTATCAGAAGACGAGTGGAAACTGGTAGACAAAACCTTTAACCAAGCCATGGCTGCTTTCCAGAAATTCCGCAGCGATGAAGGCAATGTGCTGGAGCAGGATATTAAAATGCGTATCGGCATCATCCTTAAAAACCTGGAATTGGTTGAGATTGAGGAGCCAAAACGCGTACCGGTTATCCGCGAACGCCTTAACCAATTTTTGAGCGAAGCAATTGGTGCGGATAGCATCGATAAGAACCGTTTTGAACAGGAGCTGATCTACTTTATAGATAAGCTGGATATCACCGAAGAAAAAATAAGGCTTAAGGCACATTGCGATTACTTTATAGAAACGCTGAAGAACGCCGATGCCAATGGTAAAAAGCTTGGCTTTATCTCTCAGGAGATAGGCCGCGAAATAAATACCCTCGGGTCCAAGGCTAATGATGCCAACATGCAAAAGCTGGTGGTAGGCATGAAAGAAGAACTTGAAAAAATTAAAGAACAACTGTTAAACGTGCTATAGTTCATTAGTTCGATGGTTCGTTAGTTCATTGGTTTGCATGGCGGACTATACTAATAAACTATTGTACAAATGAACGAGTGAACTAATGAACCAATGACCAAAGAAGGTAAACTCATCATATTTTCGGCACCATCAGGTGCGGGTAAAACCACTATAGTGCACCACTTGCTTGGTAAGATCCCCAACCTGGAATTTTCTATTTCTGCTACTACGCGCCCGGCCCGTGGCGATGAGGAAGATGGTAAAGATTATTACTTCATCAGCCTGCCCGAATTTACCCATCGTATTGCAAAAAAGCAGTTCGTAGAATTTGAGGAAGTTTACACCGGCACATTCTACGGTACCCTGCGTACCGAAATTGAGCGCATTTGGGCAAAAGGAAAAACGGTTATTTTTGATATAGACGTTGAAGGCGGCCTTCACCTGAAACGTAAGTACGACGGACAGGCCCTTGCTATATTTGTACAACCGCCATCTTTAGAGGTTTTAAAAGAGCGCTTAACCGGTCGTGGCACAGATAGCGCCGAAAAACTACTGGAACGCTTTGAAAAAGCAGAAAAAGAGCTAAACTACGCCCCGCAATTTGATATTATCCTCAAAAATTACGATCTTGAAACGGCTTGCGCAGAGGCGGAAAAACTGGTGACGGATTTTATTAGCCCCCCAGCCCCCTGAAGGGGGAGCTCCTGATTTACTCGTTCGGGACTGGGGATTTCAAACACTTAAATTTTATTCCCCCTTCAGGGGGTTAGGGGGCACACACTGATGAAAATAGGCTTACTATTCGGTTCGTTCAATCCCATACACATCGGGCATTTAATTATTGCCAACTACATGGCCAACCATACCGCGCTGGATAAAGTGTGGCTGGTGGTATCGCCGCAAAATCCGCTAAAAAAGTATGGCGACCTTATTAATACTTACGACCGGCTGGAAATGGCTAAACTGGCTACCGATAATGCCACCAACATTGCCGTGAGCGATGTGGAGCTTAAACTGCCGCAGCCATCATACACCATAGATACCCTCGCTCATTTAAAGGAAAAATACCCCGAGCATGAGTTCGCGCTCATAATGGGATCGGATAACCTGGGGACGCTGCATAAATGGAAGAACTACCGCCTCATTCTGCGCGATTACCGGATCTTTGTTTACCCACGCCCCGGGCACGAAAATGCTGAATTTGCGTCGCACCCATCCGTTACCATCACCATGACACCTCAGATGGAACTATCGGCAACCTTTATCCGCAAATCCATCGCCGAAAAAAAGAACGTGCAATATTTTGTGCCCGACCCAGTTTTGGAGTTTATAGAGAGCAAGGGTTTGTATAGGTAAATTTCGTACATTTATAAAAAGGAGATATTGAGTATGCTAACGAAAGAAAAAGTGAAGGAATTGGTAGATCATATGCCTGATACGTTTTCCGTGGATGATTTGGTGGAACGCGTTATTTTGTTGCAGAAAATAGAAGCTGCAGAACAGGAAATTGAAAATGGAGAGGGGATAGACTGGGAGGATATAAAACAGGAAATGAACCAGTGGCTAAAATAGTTTTCTCCAAAATCGCGAGATCGGACCTGAAAGATATTATCGATTATATAAAACGCGATTCTGTTAAATATGCTTATTTAGAAAAGGTGAAAATTGAGGGTAATATAAATCGCCTCAGCACACATCCCTTGATAGGTAGGATTGTTCGGGAATTGGAAGACGAAAATTACCGGGAACTTGTTTTTGGAAATTACCGTGTTATTTACAAAATAAAATCACAAGATGTAATTTACATTCTTACAATACATCATCACGCACGCTTATTATCGAATAACCCCGCTTTTAAAACTGAAGAATAGAGTCTTTAGCCTCTATAACCTATCTTTGCCCCTGTGAGCGAGAAAACAATCCTTAAACTGCAATTACCTACCGACCCGCTTTGGGTGAAGAATGTTGTGGAAAGCAATATAGAAGAATTACTGACCGACCACGCCTACTGCGAGCAGAAGGCCGCAACCAATGCCATTACGCTTATTGTACAGAACCCAAACCTGAGTGATGTAGTGCAGGAAATGATCGCCCTGGCGCAGGAAGAAATGGACCATTTTAAACGCGTACACGATATCCTGTTGCAGCGCGGCTTTAAGCTGGGTAAAGAACGTAAAGACAATTACGTAAACGAACTGCGCAAATTCATCATTATTGGCGGTGGCCGCGAAGCCCAACTCATAGATAGGCTATTGTTCTCGGCCATGATAGAGGCCCGCAGCTGCGAGCGCTTTAAGGTACTGTCTGAAAATATTAACGATACAGCCCTCTCGGAGTTTTATTACGAACTGATGGTAAGCGAGGCTACGCACTATGCCATGTTTATTCGCCTGGCAAAAAAACACGCAGTAGAGATTGATGTGGACAAACGCTGGAAAGAGTTCCTGGATTTTGAAGCGCGGGTGATCCAAAACTACGGCAAAGGCGAAACCATCCACGGATAAATAGGGCCGGCTTTTTAGGGCGATAAAGATTGATCCATTCATACTTAATCGTATCTGTCGACACAAAATCCCTGTTTGCCGATACACGCCTGCTATCACCCCGCATCGGTCATACTTTTATATCGATGATTAGGTGAAGGTGGCACAAAATGTAAAGCAGAAATTACCTGGCGGTGAAATATCCTATAGATTTTCTGTTGTAAATACGGGGCAAGGTTAACATACCATCAACAATAATTTACATCATCATGAAAAGAGTTATCATTTTTTGTTGCCTTATCGCCTTTATTTCGGCTGCTGCCTTTACCGCGTTGGTAAAAGGCGAAGGCACCTGGGAAGTGCTTAAAACAAAAAATAAATTAAGTGCCCGCAGCGAATGCAGCTTTGTTAGCACCGAAGAAGGCATTTTTTTAATTGGTGGCGAGGGGCCGGCCATGACTGTGGAGGACCTGGACCTGGTTACGCTAACCTGGGTTAAAAAGGCAATGGCGCCAGTACCTTTGCATCACCTGCAGGCGGTTGGCTATAACAATAAGATATACGTGCTGGGCGCGTTTACAAGCGGTAGTTTCCCCGATCAAACACCGATAGCTAACGTATACGTGTACGATACGCAATATGATATGTGGGAAATTGGTGGCGATATCCCGGCCGACAGGCGGCGCGGGGGAGCAGGCTCCGCAGAATATAAGGGTAAGCTTTACCTGGTTGCAGGCATTACGCACGGCCATAGCAGCGGCACCAACGGTATGTTTGATGAATACGACCCGGCCACAAAAAAATGGAAAACTTTGCCTGATGCCCCGCACATCCGCGATCATGCATCGGCAGTAGTTGTGGGCGATAAACTTTACGCGATAGGTGGCCGTAACACCAGTTACCACGAGAAGGATAACTTTATGGCTTTTTTTAGCAAGGTGGAACTGCATGTGGACTGCTATGATTTTAAGAAACGTAAATGGAGTACGCTCGACGCAAAATTACCAATGGGTACCGGCGGAGGAACAGCGGTTAACCTGGATGGCAAAATATATTACATGGGCGGCGAACGCGCTACCGATAGTCAGCCAAATGGTCCGCAAAAGGATGTTTTTTATTACGACCCTGCTAAAGGTGGCGAATGGGTAAAAGCTGCCGACCTGAACGAGGCACGTAATGGCGTGGGCGGCACCGTGCACGAACATAAAATTTATATAGCCGGCGGTGCTGGCGGTGGTATGGGTGGCCCGCCACCGGGTGCACAAGCGCCGCCACCGAATGGTGGTAAAATGCCGCAGGGGCCTCCGCCGGGTGGCGGGCAAGGCGGCGGCGATATTGCCGTAGAGGTGTTTACTTTAAAGGAACCGCGATAATAAACGGAGCAAAGAGGGCGGACAATTTAGGTGTTTAGGTAGGCGTGCCGCTCCCCCAGCTTCCGTTACCAACAAGTGTTCTCAATTTTCATAATAGTTCGATAGGGGCGTTTGCATGTGCTGTGCAACGCCCCATTTTTTTAACATCATGTTTCAGTTTGCTTTAAAATTTCCCGTAAATGGCGGGCAGGGAGAGTTTTTGCGTATTTTTTGCTTGCGCTGGCTATTGCTCCTGTAAGTGATAATAGACCTGAAGAAAGGGAATGTTTTGAGTGGCTGGGTGTTGGTGTTGAGGTGGTGCTTAGTCGATACATTAACCCCGTTAAACGATACTCGCTGCCGCACCTGCCTGCAAACCCGCACCTTAGCTTTATAAACTTAGCAAATAATAGGATGAGAGCCTTAGAGAATAAAAAACATATACTGGTGCTGGATAAAGACAACCGCATACTTTCTGTTGTGGATGACCTGATGCACCTGGGCAATTTTGAGGTACACATTACTTACGACCCGAACGCGGTTTATGACAGGGCCAAGTCCTTAAAACCCGACCTGGTGATTTTAGATTACCTGCTGCTGAACAACGAGTGCCAGGAAATTTGCCGGGATTTTAAAGAAGATGCCGATTTGCATGGCGTGCCCATTATTGTGGTTACCACCTACAAAAGCAAAAAAATACTTGCCGAAGCTTATAAATGCGAGGCGCTGTTTGTAAAGCCGTTAGATATTAGCCTGTTCGCATCGCGGATGGATTACCTGATAGCATCTTAGCCAGCCAAAACAATCCCGAATATAGAAACCGATTTTTTAACAAAAAACCAAGATCATGAAAAGTAAATTTCTCTACTACAGTTTAATGCTGCTGGGCAGTATTGGCGCATTCTCTTCCTGTACAAAAGATGCTGCTAATACCGCAACAGATACTACAACCACAGCTACTACCAGTGCTTTGGCTACTGCTGTTGCTTCTACCGGCTCTATTGCTATTGCATCTATCAGTTTATCGGGCACTACGGATAGCTTGTATTTGGTTGGCTGCATGAGCAGGCATGGTAAGAAAGATACCGTTGCATTTAGCGCATTGCCTGCCGCCGTCGGCACTTATTTAACGGCAAATTATGCTGGTTACACATTTACTAAAGCATTTGCCGTAAAGGATAGCCTGAGCACCATCACCAATTACATAGTAGCCATAAAATACAATGGCAATATAGTAGGTTTAAAATTTGCTGCCGACGGCACTTTTGTAAGCGTATTGGAGCAACGCATTGGCGACGACCTTAAACACGGCAGGCGTTTCCATGAAGGCGGCCCCTTTGGCGATCGGAACGGGCACCCGCGCGATACCATAGCCCTATCGGCCATCCCGACGGCCGTGAGTACTTATTTTACCGCCAATTATGCTGCAGATACGCTGCTGCACGCCCTTGTAACACACGATAGCACCTACGTGCTCATTAGCAAGAATAATGGCTTGTTTGCAACCACTATTACGCCTGCGGGCAGTTTGGTTAAACGGGTACAGATAGATAACCATCGCGGTAAAGTAGCATCAGTTACAGAGCTACCTGCACCGGCAACTGCCTACCTAACTGCTACCTATGCAGGCTATGTGTTTAACAAGGCTTTTTCGATAAGCAAAGCGGGCGTTATACAAAGCTACGATGTATTTATAACGGTGAACAACACCAAATACGTAGTAGTATTTAATGCCGCGGGCACGTTTGTGGCGGCAAAGGCCATCCGTTAATTAGCCCGCAATTTATATTAGCTATAGCCCAGCCCCGGCTTCTGCAAAGGAGTTGGGGCTTTTTTGTTGGGATACATTGTTTAGAGAGTAGGGCGATGCCTTCGGCCCAGGCTGTCTGCTCATACGCGCACAAGGCATTAAGCTCATGGCCTGTATCCGCGCCCATCCCTATCGCATCTGCCCGAACCATGATGAGTAGGAATTTAGGATTACTTGATTGCAAGTTAGTTTGCATCTATAAATCCTAAAATAGGAAAATCAAGGTTCAGAAAAAAGATGTTATGGCTACACCACAAACCCGACCACATCCCTCAAATAAGCGTCCATCATTTCGATATCCACGATATCGTTCATATACCCGATGTGCATATCGGGCCGAATAATGAGGGCTTTGCGCTGGCCTGGGCGCACTTCAAATCTATCCAGCACGTGCTGGTTTTTATCTGATGGTGGCAAATGGAAAAAGTTGAGCGTGAGATTATACTTCTGCGTTATCCACTTGGCTAAAGTAAACAGGTAACTTTCCTGGATAATGCCGATAGTAATGAGCGTGAAACCCGGCTTGCTGCACCAGGCGTGGATATCAGTTTTGGTTTGTTTCTTCTCGTCGAAAATCTCTAAGTATGGGAGCCGGTCGCCGGCTTGTATAATGGCCTGGTAGCCGAGCTGGCGGCTCAAGGTACTGTGGCGATAGCTGATGCCGGTTTGCGATACGCCTTTAAAAAAGGCCGCTCGTATTTTATCGCTTTTTCCAAAGAATTTAAGCGCAGGCGGCACGATGAAGCGTTTAACAAAACTACTAAACAAACTTTGTGAGGTAACCATGTTAAACACCTTGTCGGTGCTGTTCAGCAGGTCGCGGGCAACGGGCATCCGCTCTTCTGCATAGCTGTTTAGTATGCCGGGGCCAAACTGCCCGTTTACTACGCCCGCCAACTTCCAGGCGAGGTTATACGCATCCTGCAGGCCGGTATTCATGCCCTGCCCGCCAACCGGCGAATGGATATGCGCGGCATCGCCCACCAAAAAACATCGGCCTTCACTAAATTTATCAGCCATGCGGTGGTGTAGCTTATAAATGGTGAACCAGTTCACTTGCTCTACATCCAGCGGCAGGGCGGTTATTGCGCGCAAATGCGGTAATACATCATCAAAACTTTTTTCTGCATCATTATCCAACGCGGTCGGCAGGTTGCCAACCACCCTAAAGTTACCTTCCTCGGGCATCAGGAAAAACCCGGCGAAGCCTTTGCCGGAAAGGTACAGGTGTACAAAGTCGTCGGTAAAGAAATTGTTTATTTTAATATCGGCCAGGTAAAATTTATGCTGGTAAGTGTCCCCGTTAAACGGAATACCCAATTGCTTGCGTACTACGCTATGCGCGCCATCGGCACCTACCACATAGCCACAGTTAACCATTTGGGTGTTGTCTCCGGTTTGGAGTTCCGCCTCAACACCACTCTCCGTTTGCTTTAATGTAACAAGAGAGGTTTGCCAATAAACCGGGCAACAGTTTAGTGTAAGATAATCCAGCAAAACGCGTTCGTTTTTGCTTTGCGGAAACATTAACACATAAGGGTAGCGTGTTTGCCCGGTGCCAGCATTTTGCAAAGGCAGGGTTGCAATAACTTCTCCTTCGCGGTGCAACATGGCACCGGCGGCAGGCTTGCCTTCTTTCAATACCTGTTCTACAAGGCCCATTTGCCGGTAGATTTCCAGCGAACGGGCTTGCACGGCCAACGCTTTTGATTGATTGGTTGGGCCCTGCCGGGTATCAATAATGGTAGGGATCACCCCGTAGCGCAGCAATTGCGCGGCCATCATCAACCCCGAAGGGCCGGCGCCTGCTATGAGTACCTCAGTGTGTTTTGGCAGGGCTATCATGGTTCATTACGCGTGGAAGAGTAAGAAAATAGCCGGGCGCTTGCGCAGATCGGGCACTTGCTTTTTCCAGTCGCCTATACTCATGGTTTTTATAAACTCGGTTGATGCCGTAATATCACAGGCAATGCAAAGCCTCGTTTGCGGTTTGCAGGTTTTCAGCACATCATCCAGCATACTATCATTACGGAAGGGGGTTTCGATAAATAGCTGAGTTTGGTTCTTCTCGGCCAATGCTTCCAGCTCTTTTATTTTTTTGGCGCGCTCCACTTTATCAATAGGGATGTAGCCATGAAAGGTAAAGCTTTGCCCGCTAAACCCGGAGGCCATCAGCGCTAACAATATGGAGCTTGGGCCTACCAGGGGCACTACTTTGATTCCTTTGCGGTGAGCCTCGGCCACAATGTCCGCGCCCGGGTCGGCAATGCCGGGGCAGCCCGCTTCGCTCATTAAACCAACATCGTTACCGGCCATCAAACCTGTAAAGAACTCTTTTAAACCATCGTCGCGCTTGTGTTTGCCATAATCGTGGATCACCAATTCGCTTTGCGGCGTTTTTAGTCCGGCCTCTTTTAAAAAGCGGCGGGCGGTTTTTTCGTTTTCTACAATGTATTCCTTTACCGCGTTGATAGTATCTACCAAGTAAGGGGTAAAAGATTTTGCCGCGGCGGCATCGGCGAGGGGTACGGGTATTAAAAAAAGCGTTCCTGGTTGCATTATGCAAATTGACGTTTTTTATTTAATTTAAGCTAATTGTAAAACCGTTTAAAATATGAAATCATTAGGCATCAACTGGTTCATAGAGGGCTCGATAGATTTTGAGCATAAAAAATACATTTTGCTGGATTACCTGCAAGAAATAAACCGTCACTTTGATAAGAGCCGACTATATCCCAACCTTACCGACCTGATATTCCATTACAACAACCTGCTGGATTTTAAGAATAACAAGAGCGCCCTGCAGCAGGCTTTTCCGCAACGGCTCACCAAAGCGGATATTGATGCCGTGAAACTCACCTACCAGAAAATAGTACAGGACGATACATCGATGGCAGAGATAGAGAGCATTATTTATTACGCGCTTGCCAAAATGAACCCGGCGATACAAACCGGTAAAGAGATCTACGATTTTGTGGAAAGCCGACTGAATATCGACCCGATAGGTTTGGTGCCGCTGATGCCTTACCACGGCTATTTTAGCTTGCGGAACGGCAAGGAGCGCACCAATTACATCTACGAATACCAGGTAACCATTTTTGAAAATAAGGACGATAAGTTCCGTGGCATCAACGTACAGTTTATTGATACTTACGAGCAAAGCATCACCACAACCCCCGAATACATTAAGCTCGACCTGATCCGCCGTCACAAGCACCTGCCCAACCCGGCGGTATATTATGTGCAAAGCGATATCACCTTCCCGCTGGAGCAAACTTTATTACCTGTGGCTAAAAGGAGTTTGGTGAAGTATATATCGAGTGCGGCTTGATAGAGTAATGAGTTTTAAGTTGTAAGTAATGAGTTACCGCGCGCAAAACTCATCACACAAAACTCAAACTACTACACCAATTTCGCCAATGCGGCCTTCACCCGTGGCAACAGATCTTTCATCTCCTGCAGGGTGCTTGCCCCAACAGATACCCGAAACCAGGCACTATCATCGCCTGTACCGAATGCTGAGAATGGCACCAGCGCTACACCTGCATTTTTTATCAGGTAAAAGTTCACGTCGGCGGAGTTAGCCAATACGGTTCCTTCCGGCGTGGTTTTGCCAATGTAATCAACCTTAACAGTTAAGTAAATAGCACCCATCGGCTCGATAGAATCGATGCTGAAGCCTTCGGTCTTTAAAGCCTGGAAACCTTCGTGCAGCGTATTTAGACTGGCCTGGATGTTTGTTTTTAAAGTATCGAGGAAGGTATCAACAACGGGTTCGTTCTTTAAATACTCCGCCATGGCAACCTGCTCTGCCTTGGGCGACCAGGCACCCATATGGCCAACAATGGCTTTCATGTTGTTAATGATCTCCGCCGGGCCAAAGCCCCAGCCTACGCGTACGCCGGTTGCTGCAAAGCATTTAGAACCGCCATCTACAAACACCGTGTAATCTTTCAATTCAGGGCGTAAGGTAACCGGGTCGTAATGTTTGTATTCGCCAAAGGTGAGCTGTGAGTAGATCTGATCGTACAGCAGGTACAATGGTTTTTGATCTGCGGGGCGGCTTTTGTTTTCGGCAATAACCAGGTCGCAAATCTCTTCCAGGTCCTTTTTACTGAACATGGTGCCGGTTGGGTTCAACGGCGAGCACAGGGCCAGCAAGGTAGCACCTTTTAAATGCGGGCGTAGTTCATCCGCCGTTGGCATAAAATTATTTTCGGCACGGGTTGGCACAATAAGCTTCTCGGCACCGGTTAGGTCGCAGTAATGGTTATTGTTCCATGATGGTGCCGGGAATACTACCCAGTCGCCGGGGTCAACCAGCGCTAAATAGGTAGAATAGATGAGCGGGCGCGAACCACCCGAAATTAAAATCTCGTTGGCACCATATTCCAAGCCCATGCGGCTTTTTAAAAAGCCCGATACGCTTTCGCGCAGGCTCAACATGCCATCGGCAGGCGGGTAGTTGGTTTGGTTATGGTTATAAGCATCAATAATGCCGTCTTTTAGTTCGGTAGGGATAGGATAAATATCAGCGTCGAAATCGCCGATGGTAAGGTTGGCAATGTTTTGCCCCTGTTTTTTTAATTCGTTTATTTCGCCTGCTATTTTTATAATCTCAGAGCCGCTTAAATTCTGCGCTAATACCGATACTTTCATTGTGGATTTTATAGAGGTGCAAATATAGGGTTAGTTGAGGTAAAAGGTGAAAGGATAAAGGTAAAAGGTTGTGCCTGTAAAAGCCTCACCTAAACGGCGCAGCCTTCATGTAACAATCCTCTCCAAAGAATATAGCCCATCAAAAGGCAGCATATCCGATTTTGTAAGCCCCCCTATGAATCGCTTTAATTTCGCCCTCTTTTACTAACCATCAAGCATCGGTGTTAGGAATTAGGGTTAACATAACTTAACACAATTTCAAAAATAATTTTTCAAATAACTGATAATCAACAGCATAAAAAAATGTAGGGTTAACATTATTTTCACCATAATAGTGTCACCATAAATCCTAAATCTTTTATTAGGAAACCGTAAAGGAATTTAATAAACAATGTCTTCCCATGGGCTATTGCTCTTTATAGAGCGCCGGGTGAGGCAAAAAAAAGACGAAACATCTTTTGATATTCCGTCTTTTCTTGATTCTTGTGTCTTGCAGTCTTGCTTCTACTACAAGTATGCCTTTCGGAGCCGGATGATCCTGGCCCAGTGCATCAGTTTCATTATCGGGTATACGGGGTCGATCTCGAACCATTTAGCGCCAAAATTTGCATTGTTTGGGCGCTTGTGGTGATTGTTCTGGAATAATTCGCCCAGCATCAGGAAATCGAACGGGGTTGTATTTTTTGATTTGTCGTTATTATCAAAGTTAGCGTAACCGTATTTGTGGCCACACCAGTTTACAATAGCGCCATGAATTGGACCCATCATAAAGTGGATTGGGATCAGCAGAAACATCCACCAGGCTGTTGCAAACTGCACGTAGAATGCAATATATAAACCGCCGAATACTAAACGGGAAATGATAGAAGAACCAATATAATCAAGGAATTTCCACTCCGGGTAATTGCCTTTAAAGCGTTCTTCCGGTTCTTTTAAGCGTTTAATATGGTCGCGGTAGCTTAATACAGTGTGCCACATCATTTGGAAAACATCCGTAAAAAAGTGTGGTGAATGCGGGTCTTTTTCGGTGTCGCTGTACGCATGATGCTCGCGGTGCATAATGGCGTAAGCCCTTGGGTTTAAAAATGATGACCCCTGGAAAACATACGTCATGATGTAAAAGGTACGTTCGAAAAATATGTTTGTAGTAAACATTTTATGCGAAGCGTATCTGTGCAGGAAAAACGTTTGAAAAAACAGGGACAAAAACCAGTGAGCCAGGAAGAAAATAAGTATGATCACAGTGTTAAAAAATTAATGTGGGCGTATTATTTATAATGATTACAAATATAACGATTAAATCTTTCTTTTGGTTTTATAATTACATATCCCCGGTGTTAAATTAAAAAGCCGCCCCAATTATTGAGGCGGCTTTTCAGTATGAAAAGAAATGAATTGGCTTATGCCTGAGCATCTCTTAAGGCTTTGATACGATCGTGCCCTTCGTTAATAGCCTGCTGTTGCGTAGCAATTAACGAGCTGTGTTCTGATGTTAATCCGTTATCTTCGGTTAAGGCATCGCGGTATGCTTTTTTAATAGCATCCTCACCGCGTTCGCATTCAGATAGAATGGCTTTACGGTCGTGCCCGGTAAAGGTAGCTTTTACATCCAGCCATGTGCGGTGGATGGTGCCCGATACCGAGTTTCCGGTTTCTAACTCTCCGCCTGTTTGGCCAACGGCTGCACTTAACTCCTGAACATTTTGGCGGCTATCGCTCGCGAATTTTTCAAAAACGGCTTTCAGGTCGGCATCGCCTTCGCCCAGGTCTTTAGCTGCACGGGTGAAACCGTCTATACGGTCGTTATTAATTTCTATCAGGTCATTTAATACTTCTACTGATTTTTCTGTGGTAGTTTCCATGGTGATGTTTATTGTTTGTTGATGAAGTATATACAACCACTATGCCAATAATTAATTTCTAATTAAAAAAATTATAAGAAATAGCAATAAACCCTGTGTGGCTACAGCGGGGAAAATAAATTTTAACGAATGTGGAAAGAGAAGCCGATTTTTAAGATTACCCTGGGAAACAGACAGGCTGTACTGTTTTTTACTGCATCAAATATTAATCATTCGTCCGCCGGTTTTTAAGCCAGTAGATGCTCAGGTTAAAGGCAATAATGATGTGATTAAAAATGGTTGGGATTAACCCGTAATGCTTTTTCATGATGGCGAAGCGTTCCTCTAAGCTTTGGCGATGTTTTGCTTTTGACATACCGCCAACCAGGTATTTGGCTACATAACCATTCACTTTTACTATCGTCTTCGCTTTTTTTGCCGCACGGATGATCCAGTCGATATCGGCGCTGAGCTGGTAGGTCGGGTCATAAGGTGCCGTGAGTGTCCTGCGGATGTAGATGGCCTGGTGGCTTATGCTCATGCCAAATTTAAACCCTTTCCAGTTGAATTTCGCCGGGGCTTTGTGTCGGCGCTGGCCAAGGCTTTCGCGCCGGATGTTCAGCATTTCGGTTTCGCCATAATAAATATCAGCATTATCGGCGGTAGCAAAAACTTTTTCAACGGTATCGGCAGCGTAAAACTCATCGCCCGAGTTCATGAAGATCACATAATCGCCGGTAGCCATGGCCAGCCCTTTGTTCATGGCATCGTAAATGCCTTTATCCGGCTCGCTCACGAGTTTAGTGATGCGGCTTTTGTAAGTATTGATGATATCCAGCGTGCCATCGGTAGAAGCGCCGTCTATCACAATGTATTCTATAGCCGGATGAGTTTGGTTAAGCACAGAAAGCAGGGTGCGGCCAATATCGGCCACGTTATTGTACACAACCGTAATTACCGATAGCTTAGGCATCATCCGTTCGCTCCTTTCAAAATCTGTTGGTACAGGCTGATGTATTGCCCGGCAACTTTTTCGTTATTAAACTCGCATAGCACTTTTTCGCGCGCTGCTTCAGAAAGCACCGAAGGCTCTGCGGCAGTCAACACATAATTGACGCCCGCCGCCAGATCTGCCGACGACTTAAACGCCGCGAGGTATCCATTCTGCTGATGTTCTATCATATCCGGGATGCCGCCGGTATCAAAAGCAACTACAGGCGTTCCGCAGCTCATGGCTTCCATAATGGTATTGGGGAGGTTATCCTCTATTGATGGGAGTAGAAAAACATCTGCCAAACTGTAGATCTCCGCCAGATCGCCCGGCGACGTAATAATATTTAACTGATGCACTGGGAAAGGCAGGGTGCTGGTATCAAAGCGTTTGTTTTTGCCGAAGATCACCATCTCCACGTTTTCTGTGCCGGGATAATTTTTAAGATAGGTTAACGCCTCTATCAAATAAGCAAGGCCTTTACGCCTGTCGGCAATATTTGCCGCGCCGAAAAGGATAATTTTCTTTGACGGATCTATACCCCATTTCTTACGCGCTTCGTCCATTTTTCGTGGCGAAAAAAGCTCGGTATCTATGGGGTTGGGGATGGCCTGCACGCTGGCATGGTTAAGCAACGAGCTTTGTTTGGCCACGCTCCCCAGCCAGTTGCTGCAGGTTACAAAGGAAATGTTTTTAGCATCGCTCAGTATTTTGCTTTTACGCTGCCAGCCGGTGTGCGAGATATCGTTGGGGCTTGGCTTCCGCAAAAAATAGCAATTGCCGCACTCCAGCTCAAAATGGTTGCAGGTGCCGGCGTAGTGGCAGCCCCCGGTAAACACCCACATATCGTGCAGCGTCCACACGATGGGTTTATTTAGCTTGATGAGTTTATCCAGATCATCTATGGAAAGGAAACCGGAGTTTGTCCAGTGGATGTGCAGGATATCGGCATCCTTTATTACAGGGTCTTTGCTGATATCGGTACCGGCGTTTGCGGTAGAAAAAGCGAAGCGCACGCTCCTGTCCTTCGCCTTAAAGGCGATGAACGGCAGCCGCTCATAAAAAAAATCGATTTGGGAGTGGAGCTTATCCAGTTTGGTTTTCTCTACCGAATACACGGCCGGTTCGATGCGATTTTTGTGCTGCACCACCATGGTTACCCCCACCTGCTGTAATTGCAGGGCCTTTAATAAGCGCATGCAGGCTTCGGCGGCACCTCCGCCCGAATCAGATGTGTTTATCAAAGCAACCTTCATAGGCAATGTCATTTATCGGGGCAAGTATAATGATACTAAAATTAAAAATTTTACTTTTGAATGCTTCATCTTTATCAACACGAAGCGTCACAGCAAAATTAACAGGCAGGCATGAATTTTTTCGCGTATTTATTCCAGGATTGGCGGGCCAACCGGGGCAATATAAAAGCGCGGCTGGTGCTGTTTATGTTCCGGCTGGTAAATGCCATTAACCGCTACATGCTGCTGAAGATCATCTTTTTCCCTTACCTCATGTTCTACCGTTTTTTTGTAGAATGGAGTTTAGGGATAGAGCTTCCGCGCAAGCTTACCGTGGGTAAAAACCTGGTTTTTTATCATGGGCAGGGGCTTGTTGTAAATTACGGCACTATCATTGGCGAAAACTGTGTACTGCGTAATGGCGTTACCATCGGCCACAAAAAACAGGCAGATGGCAGCCATAGCCGCTGCCCGCAGATAGGAAATAATGTGGATATCGGCCCCAATGTTTGCATCATTGGTGATGTAGTTATTGGCGATAATGTAACAATAGGCGCCGGTGCAGTAGTAGTAAAAAACATTCCGGCAAACAGCACGGCGGTGGGTAACCCGGCACGTGTGCTGGATAAAAGAACTGAGGCCGAAACCCAAACTGAAAATATTTAATGGACAATAATTTAACCGACAGGGCCTTTTGGAAATCGTTTTGGGAATCGAGGATCGGGCTGATATTTAAACTAAAACCCAATTACGTTTTTGGCGATATACTGGGTAAGATCATTAAGGATAAGAACGCTAAAACCGCTATTGAACTGGGCGGTTTCCCCGGCTATTATGCCATCTACCTAAAAAAATATAAAGGGCTTACCACCACCCTGCTGGATTACTTTATCCATCCAAAACTGGTAAACGACCTGCTTACCATAAATGACCTGAAAGAGGGCGACATCAATATCATTGAAACCGACCTTTTCACCTGCCAGCCTGCCGAAAGGTACGACATGGTGCTTTCCTTTGGCTTGATAGAGCATTTTAACGATACCAAATTTATCATTGGTGAACACCTTAAGTTTTTAAAGCCGGGCGGCACCTTGTTTATTACCCTGCCAAACTTTAAAAGCGTGAACGGCTGGGTGCAGCGCAATTTCGATAAAGAGAATTACGATAAACACAACATCAACAGCATGGACCTTACCCTGCTCAAGAACAGCTGTGAAGCATTGGGCTTAAAAAATGTGGAAGCGTATTATCATGGCCGTTTTTCGGTATGGCTGGAGAATAAATCAGAACAAACCGCTGTAGCCAAGTTGCTGATGAAAACCATTTGGGTGGCCGGCAAAGTGTTTACTAAGGTTGTGCCGATAGAAAGTAAAGCGCTATCGCCCTATATTGTGGTGAAGGCGGAGGGTTAATTTATTCCATAACCGGTTTACATCACGTTATCCTTAACTTGTTTCAGGAACCCACAGGACAGGTCGTCAGCGTTAACGGTAAGCTTGTATTGTCTGCGAATTGTACGGCAGTAACCATGCATGTGGGGTGCCGAAACAAGTTCGGCATGACGTTGGGGGAGAAGCTTTCGTACAAAAAAAAGCCCCGCAATTTTCTTGCAGGGCTCATAAATATCTAAACTAAAATTACACTACGTAATTCCAGCCGTGCGTATCAGGCGTGGTGCCGTATTTAATAGCATCCAGTGTATTGAATACCCGGTTCGAAAATTCTCTTGTTTTAGGGTCGCTTAAAAAGTATTCCTCACCATTATAGGTAATAGAGCCTACCGGGGCAATTGTTGCGGCGGTACCGGCACCAAAAGCATCGGTTAGTTTGCCGTTTTTAGCACCTTCTATAATTTCGGCTACAGAAACTTTACGCTCTTCAACGGTGATGCCCCATTCTTTGGCCAATGCAATAACTGTATCGCGGGTTACGCCATCCAATATAGTGTCTTTCGCCTCGGCGGTTATGAGTTTGCCATCCAGCAAAAACATCGCGTTAGCGGCACCCATTTCCTCTACAAAGGCGTGTTCTTTTGCGTCGGTCCATATCAGCTGGTCGAAGCCTTCTTCGGCAGCTTTGCGGGCAGGCAGCATAGATGAACCATAGTTACCGGCGGCTTTTGCAAAACCCATACCGCCTTCGGCAGCGCGGGTGTAATGTGTTTCTATTTTTACACGCAGTGCTTTTGAAAAATATGGGCCAACCGGGCCAACAAGTACTACAAATTTATAGGTAGCTGATGGCGTTACGCCCAGGTATGGGTCGGTAGCAAACATAAACGGCCTGATGTAAAGGGCGTGGTTCTCTTTAGTTGGGATCCAGTCGCGGTCAATATCTACCACGGCTGCAATGCTCTGCACAAATATATCTTCGGGCAGCGTTGGCATGCAAAGGCGCTCTGCTGATTTGTTAAAAC
The DNA here is from genome assembly GCF_039925265.1 of Mucilaginibacter sp. Lineage (GTDB taxonomy): Bacteria > Bacteroidota > Bacteroidia > Sphingobacteriales > Sphingobacteriaceae > Mucilaginibacter. The sequence goes on along the minus strand of NZ_JBDSZG010000009.1, from coordinate 59,707 downwards.
GGATAGCATTTTTATCGGGACGGAAAATAGTGACCGTACCATCGGCATGTTTATAAGCTTTAATGCCTTCAAAAAAGGCCTGGCCATAATGCAGGGCAGAAATGGCAGGGCTCATGGCAATAGGCCCGTAAGGGACGATCTCGAAATTTTTCCATTCGCCGTCGATGTAATCTGCCACAAGCATGTGGTCAGAAAAAGTGCGCCCAAAGGGCAGGTCGTCAAAATCGGTTTGCTCTAAACGCGATTGTGAGGTTTTGGTAAGTTTGATGTCCAATGTTTCGGTCATGGCAGTACATATTAATCGAAAAATGGCAAGTTAAAAAAATTTCGCCTGATTTTTCACTTTTTAAACTACTAAAGGTATATTAGTAGGCTTAAACCCTAAACAAAAGATGTCTAAGTACGAATTAACCACAGAAGGCCGCATCAAACTTAAAAAGGTGTGGACCGTTACCATTTTAGGCGCGTATGCCGCTATTATTGGTGTTTTTGCTTATAATTTACTGTACCGCACCGGCGATACCATTAGCGTAACCATTTTCGCGGTGATTTTGGCAGCACTTACCGGCTTTTTCTTTTATGGCCGCAAAAAGTATTTTTTAAATACCGATAGCACCGAACTTACCGTTGATGATGATAGGATCACCCTGCATGTATCGGGCCAGCCTGATGTCGCCATTACTTTCGAGAACATTAGCCAGGTAAAGCCCGCTAAGCAAGGCATCTACCTCATTAATAAATTCCCGTCAAAAAAATCGTTGTTTGTGATGAATAAGTTTGAATGTTTCGACGAGATACAAAAGCTGGTAGCCGACCGCGTGAAGGAATACAGCATGTTAACCGTTCGCTAAAAATTGATAAACAGGAGCAGCACCCCTCTGCTACTGTACTATGGTGAAAGCAGCCCCTACTATAACCCGCTCACCACTTTGTCAACCCAACCTTTACCCCAGTTCTCTAATTCCTCTGCAGACCATAACGAAGGATAGAACACGCGTTTTTGAAAACGCGGAGGCAGGTATTTTTGCCAGTTGGTGCCGCCCGTGGCTTTAATTTCTTCGGGTTCGCGGTGCAGGTAGCGCACGGCAGATTTATAGTGCGATAGCGGCCAGTTTACATTTACATTGATATCCAGTTGCTTTAACTGTTCGGCCAGGGGGGCAGTGTTTTCGCCATTTTCTGTCAATTGTTTGTACAGGCTGTAAAAGTTGGTTGTGCTAACGTTTTTGCCCAACTCTATAAACGTTTTGGCGTATTTTTTTTCGAACTGTTTTAAGGTGAGTGTTTTTTTACCGGTAGAAAGCTCGGTAGCACCGAATTTCCAATAGATATATTCAAATTGCTCTTCGATGGATGCGCCGCGCAATTCTTCGCGCTGGTCTTTGGCTACCAGGTTAATAAAATCGGTAGCGTATATCTCTATCATGCGGTACTGCCCGCTTTGGAAACCGCTGGCCGGCAATAAGGACATGCGGAACTGCAGGAACTGTTCTTTCTCCATCCCATCTACCATAATTTCGAAAGAATTGGTAAGCGCCTCAAAATAGCGGTTGATGCGTTGTACGCGTTTGGTAAAAAATTCGGTAGTTAAAGGTTCTGCGGCGGCAATTTGTTTACACTCGTGCAGGCTCAACTTAAAATACAGTTCCGTTATCTGGTGATACATGATGAAGATCTCCTCGTCCGGGAAAGGCGTTTTAGGGCTTTGCAGGCTCAGTAGAGTATCCAGGTGGATATAATCCCAGTACGTCAGGAAATCGGCGTGCAGCAGGCCATCCAGGTAGCTGGACATATCCTGCCCCATGGCCTCGTACTTTTCCTGCAGCAGGGCTAATTTATTTTCTATTTCGGGAGAGATGCTCATGAGTGCAAAGATAAGAAGGATTTCGGATGTGGGATTTGAGATTTCGGATTTAAAAGAATCTGAAGTTACACAAATCCGAAATCGAACATTCGAAATCCGAAATTAAAATTATATTTGCTAAACAAAGGCAATGGTGTTCTGCCTATTTGAACCGCTGCAAAGCTGATGACGCCTACCCAAATAAGTTGTTTATTTGCATGTAGGTTATGTTTAAAAAATTCCTTTCCAATCAACTTGATCTCTTAAAATATTTTATCCGCTGGGCTATTATTATAACCCCTGTTGCAATTGCTATAGGCAGTTTGGTGGCGCTGTTTCTTTGGTTGCTCAACCGGGCCACGCTTTTCAGGTTCGGCCATAACTGGTTGCTGTTTCTGCTGCCGCTGGCGGGTGTGGTTATTCATCTGCTTTACAAATGGTACGGGCAATCTGCCGAGCGTGGCAATAACCTCATTATCGACGAGATTCACCAGCCCGGTGCGGGCGTACCCAAACGGATGGCGCCACTCATTTTAGTTACTACGGTTATTACCCACTTATTTGGCGGCTCTGCGGGGCGCGAGGGTACGGCCGTACAAATTGGTGGCAGCCTGGCCAACCTGTTTGCCGGCATTTTTAAACTGGACGAGGCAGATAAAAAAACCATTCTAACCGCTGGCGTGGCGGCAGGTTTTGGCGCGGTATTCGGCACGCCGCTTACGGGTACCATATTCGCGCTGGAAGTTATCGCTATCGGTCGCATTAATTATACCGCGCTTCTACCATGCCTCATCGCCGGGCTCATAGGGGATATCACCGTGTCGGCATGGGGTATTAAGCATACCCTGTACCACGTAGATATTGTTGATACCGGGCAGGTACTCTACGGGCAACATTTGCCGGTGAGCCTGATACTGCTGGCAAAGGTGATAGCTGCCGCGGCTATTTTCGGTTTGGTAAGTATGGCCTTTGCCAAGGCCGTACATTTGGTTAAAAGTTTTTCTTTAAAATGGATAAAAGTAAACTGGCTGATCCCGGTTTGCGGTGGTTTAGTAATTATTGGCCTGACCTTTTTATTGGGCAGGCCCGATTATTTGGGATTGGGTGTAACCCCGGAGCACTCCGGTTCTGTAACTGTAGTATCGGCATTTCAGCATGGCGGCAGTATGGCGTTCAGCTGGTTATGGAAGTTGATCTATACAGCCATAACTTTAGGCACTGGCTTTAAAGGCGGCGAGGTTACACCCCTGTTTTATATTGGCGCTACGCTCGGTAATACGCTGGGCGAACTGATGAATGCACCTATTGGCCTATTTGCCGCACTTGGCTTTATTGCGGTATTTGCAGGCGCTACCAATACTCCTTTGGCTTGTACTATAATGGGGATAGAACTTTTTGGCGGCGAGTACGCGCTGTTTTTCGCGGTGGCGTGTTTTACAGCCTACTTTTTTAGCGGCGAGGGCGGCATTTATCCCGCACAGCGGGTGGCTCATGCCAAATTGCCCGCGGGCGAGGCGGCCAAACCTAAGTACCTGCATAGAATGCTGGCAAAATATAAATTATAACACCTGCATTTCTACAAAACATATCGCCTGTAAATTGTTTATTAAGGGATACCAAAACCCTTCCAACATGCATATTAACAAGATCCTTATCGGTATAGACGATAGCAAATTTGCCGAGTACGCCGCCTCTTATGGTTTCGATCTCGCCAAAACTTTTAACGCCCATGTTGGGCTGGTGCATATTGTAGAGCCCATGGTAACACCGGTAACCAGCAACGATACCATTACGGGGCTGCCTTTCCAGGATTCGGGTGTGAATGAGGTGGAGTTGCTAAACATCCAGGAAGATCTAAGTGATAACATCGTTAACCGCACCATAAAAAAATATGCCGGCGACCTGCAGGTTACCCACTTTAATGAATACGGCTCAACCGCCGATGGGATACTGCATTGCAGCAAAGAGTTTAAAGCAGATTTGATTGTGATAGGGACACATAGCAGAACCGGCATCGACCGCTTGCTGATGGGCAGCGTAGCAGAAAGCGTGGTACGCAATTCACATATACCGGTACTTGTAGTTCCACTTAGTTCATAGATGATAGTTAATGGTTCATAGTAGCTGCGGAAGTCTTGCTATTCACTATGAACCATTAACTATCATCCATGAACTCTCTTAATAAAGCAGCCTAAACTTTATCGTGTGTTCAATAGCTTTCAACTCGTTTAATACGCCGGCTTCGTAGCCCGTGGCTACATCGGTTATAACGTAACCTATTTGGCTGTTGGTCACCAAAAACTCGCCTACTATGTTGATGTTGTGGCGGGCAAATACCTCATTTATTTTAGCGAGGATACCGGGAATGTTCTTGTGGATGTGAATTAAGCGGTGCGCGTTGTTGTTACGCGGCGGCTGCAGATCAGGAAAGTTGCAGCTCATGTGCGTACGACCCTCGTTCATAAACGCGATAACCCTCTTGGGGATAAAATCCGAATTGCGGGGGTTATCTTTCGGGTCGTCGAATACGATGATGCCTGCATCACAGGCGGCTTCTGATAATTTGCGGCCTATCCTGCCGAAACAACCGATCACTTTTAAGCGGCCCGCGTTTTGGATCTGCTCCGGTGTTGGCTGGTTTTCTTCGTCGCAAAACAAAACACCGGCTTCTTCCAGGTACTTCTCTTCAATAACATCTTTATGGCGCAGGTTGTAGCCTTCGCGTTTCATTTGTGCTAATGCTTCATCATCAATATTACCCACTACCAAACACTTGATGCGGTTTTTTGGGTAAGATATGGCCCTCGGCAGTTTGTTGATGTACAAAAACTCATCAAAACTCGGAGTAATATGGTCGGCTTTTTCGGCTACCGATTTGCGTTCGATATTCTCCGTAAAAGCGAAGAATTTTTTGATCATGCCCGATTCCTTCAGCTGGAAATCAGAATAACCATCACCTATACCAAAGATCTCGCCCGGCAGGTTAAGTTCTTTCAGTAATTTTACTTTACCACCTTCCTGCGAGAGAGGGTTGCTGCGGTCGTAACCTATAATATTGCCTTCTTCGTCAAACTCAAAAGTATTGGCGTAGATGTTTTCTTTTTTGATATGATACTCGGTAACTACCGGGATGATAAACTCTTTAAAGCCGCCGGATACGATAAGGACCTCATCCTGGTGGTTTTTAAAGAAAATGGTGTTGCGCGAAAAAGAGGTGGATACCTTCTTCTTCAGATGTGTGATCAGCTGCTTTAAATGGTCGCGGTTAGCGCACAAAAGCTTCACCCTTGCCTGCAAACTTTCGGTGAAGGATAAGCGTCCTTCCATCGAAGCGTTGGTGAGGTCCTCTATCTGTTTGTAAATAGCTTCCCGGTCGGGATGGTTTTTAAGGGAAATGCGGGCAAGTTCGTCAAGGGCTTCTACCTGGGTAAAAGTGCTATCAAAATCTATAATGAAATATTGGTCCATGGGAGTGCAAATCTGCTGAAGTGCAAATGTGCGAATTTTTGCTTGAAGGAGGCATCGGCAAAAAAGGTTATTTACCCACAGTGTTAATAACCTGCGCTCTTGCCTTTTCTATCAAATATAATACAAGCAAACAATCTGCCCCTTTTATATATTTGATTTTTAAACAGGCCACAAATCCATGAAGATCAAATCCATCGCTCTTATTGCCATTACCGGTTTCACCGCTGTTTTGGCAAGCTGTTCACCCGATAAAAAGAAGGAAACCGCCACCGCCACAGATACAGCCCTGGCTGCCGACATTAAACAACACATAGCTGTTTTGGCTAACGATTCGTTGCTGGGCCGTAAGCCATTTACGGCTGGTGAGGATAAAACTATCGCGTATATATCATCCCAGTTTAAAAAATTAGGCTTAGCGCCGGGCAATAACGGCAGCTATTACCAGGATGTGCCTATGGTGGAGATTGGCCCCGCCGCCGCGCCAACCATGCAGATAACCGGTAAAGCAGCTATTGATGTAAAAAACACCATCGATTTTGTTGCCGCTACCCGCCAGGAACTGCCATCGCTGGAACTAAAAAACTCCCCGCTTGTTTTTGCGGGGTATGGCATTGTAGCACCCGAATATAAGTGGAACGACTACGCTGGGCTGGATGTAAAGGGAAAAACCGTTGTGGTGCTGGTGAACGACCCCGGCTTTAAAGCCCCCGAAAAACTATTTAAAGGCGATACCATGACCTATTATGGTCGCTGGACTTACAAGTATGAAGAAGCCGCCCGGCAGGGTGCTGCAGGTGTGCTCATCGTCCATCAAACCGAGCCGGCGAGCTACGGCTGGCAGGTGATCCAAAACAGCTTCACTGGGTCTAAATTATACTTAACCCAGGCCGATAAGCACATGAACCGTTGTAAGGTAGAAGGTTGGTTAAGCGAGGAGACAGCCAAAAAACTGCTTGCCGGTGCCGGTATTACCGAAGATATGCGCGCTTATGCCCGCAAAAAAGATTTTAAGGGGGTACCGCTGAATAGCTCGGTATCTGTTACCTTAAAAAACAAACTAAAGTATTCTACCTCGCATAATGTGATAGCTACGCTTAAGGGCAGCACCACGCCGGGCGAATACATCTTATACACGGCTCACTGGGATCATTTTGGGGTGAAAATGCCGGCGATAAAAGGCGATAGTATTTACAACGGTGCCGTTGATAACGCCAGCGGTGTGGCGGCTATTTTAGCCGTTGCCAAAAAGTTTACGCAGGCAAAGGACAAGCCGAAGCGCTCCATTGTGTTCCTGGCGGTTACGGCCGAGGAGCAGGGCCTTTTAGGATCGGAATATTATGGCACGCACCCTGTTTACCCATTAAATAAAACCGTTGCCGACCTGAACATCGATGCACTATCCGATTTTGGCGAAACCAGCGATTTTGCCATCACAGGTAAAGGACAAAATGATTTGGACGACTACGTAGTTGCCCTTACCAAGCCAAATGGCTGGGAGGTTGTGGGCGATAAAACCCCGGGCTCGGGCAGTTACTACCGATCGGATCATTTTAATTTTGCAAAGGTGGGCGTACCCGCTTTAGATCTGCATAATGGCGCAAACTCCGTAGCAAAAGGCGAAGCATACGGAGTGGAGCAAGCCAAAGAGTACAACGACCAGCGCTACCATCAACCATCGGACAATTACAGCGATAGCATGAACACCCTCGGTATGGCACAAACCACGTACCTGATGTATCAGCTTGGCGTTAAGCTTGCGGGCGAAACTACCTTCCCCGGATGGAAACCCGGCTCGGAATTTAAAGCGATACGCGAAAAATCAATGGGAAAGTAATGGTTGGGATTATACTTACTAAGTAAATTAGATATGACTACAAGGACAAGATTTTATTTAGCAATAGCTGCCACCATAGTGGCGGCTGTTGTATTTATTGCAAGTAATTTCTTGGGCTATTTCCAGGCGGGTAAACAAACCGATTTTATTCAGGGATTTTCGGGCGGCATTGCTTTTGGCGCGTTTTTGGGCGTGCTTACTTTTGGTACCAAACTTCGCCAGGAAAAGCGAGGGCAGGCGGTGCAATAATTTGTAGGATATTGCAAATCAAATTCGTGCAATTCGCCCCATTCGTGAAATTCGTGTTCATTTAATATATCGCCCTGCTTGCACCACCGTCCACCTGTATGGTTTGCCCGCTAATGTAGCTTGCCTGCTCAGATGCCAAAAAGGCTACCAGCGCGGCGAGTTCCGCCGGCTCTCCTATGCGGCCAAGCGGGATGCTTTTGGCTTTCTCCTTCATGGCCTGTTCTGTATCAACATCTTTAGGTAGGGTGTGCTTTATCCGGTCGGTAAGTATTAAACCCGGCGAAACGTTATTAACGGTTATGTTGTAAGGCCCAAACTCATCGGCCATCAGTTTGGCCATCCCCACCACACCCATCCGCATGGTGGTGGATAGTACCGAGCCGGCCAGCACCGCCTTTACCGAACCGCTGATGATATTAATAATGCGCCCGCTCCCGGTTTGTTTCATATAGGGCAATACCAGTTTGCTGGTACGGGCCACACTCATCAGGTTGAGGTTAAAAGCCTGGTGCCATTGTTCATCATCAAAGTTTTCAAATTTATCAAATGGCGGGCCGCCGGCATTGTTCAGCAAAATATCAATCCGGCCAAAAGTTTCTGCAGCCTGTTTAATAAAGGCGGCTATTTCGCCAGGGTCAGATACATCAACGGTTAAGGCCAGCACCCGGTTGCCGGTAAGCTTTGTTATTTCGGCAGCGGTGTTATCCAGTTCAGTTTTATCGCGCGAGCCTATAACTACTATCGCACCCTCGGCAGATAAGGTAGTGGCAATTGCTTTGCCCAGCCCCTTGCTTGCCGCAAGTACCAGGGCTACTTTGTTGTGCAGCTTCAGATCCATAAGTATGCAATGATAGTTATTTTACGCATTCTGCGCATCCCTTTAATTATCAATAAAATATCATTATTTTGGTGGTAATTATTGCCTGGCTCGACGCGAATATTAAATAGAGGACCTGTTTGGGCCGCTCTTCAACAGATATTAGGGGATACCGATGCAACAACACTTTTCTCCTGCCTTCGGAAAGCGTGGTGTCGAAGCTTGTCGCGAAAAATTAATATCTTTCGCCAATGAAAAATCAGGTTACCCGTACCATCTTGCTTCTTGCTGTCTCCATACTGTTGTTTGCAATTGTACTTTTGGTGCCTGCCCCTAAAAATCCGCTTTTGTTTGATATATTAAGAGGGGCATCGGGTGGTTTTGGCCTGGCTGGTTGCATCAGCTTCGTTTTACTGCTAAAAGATGAATTGACAGGTAAGAAAAAAGTGTCATAACAACATTTTTTATTGTTACCCAAAGTATACTATATTTACAGCATTATCCCCTAAATAAGAACTATTTTTTCCGGCTAATACAACCAAACGAAAGCCTCGTTCGGCAGGTATTACCATTCATTAATTATAGCTTTTGGTTATATATCCCTTACCAACTTAAATGAGTAACGCCCCCGGCTTTAGTAGTGATGAACTGCTGGAAGTTTATTATCGCATAATGCAACCGCCATACATAGTTCTATGGCGCTAACCGTGCAAACGGCAAATGATGCTATGCTTACTTTACGCTACCAGTAAATTAATTTGTGCAGATTTGCGTATCTTAACAGGTAATGAAAAAATTTATCCGCGGGTTTGGCTTTGCCTTTAATGGTTTAAAATACGCCTTTGCTACTCAAATAAACTTTAGGGTGCATGTGTTTGCTGCCCTGCTGGTTATTGGCTTAAGCTTTTATCTGCACATCAGCACCGCCGAATGGAACTGGATCCTGCTTTGTATTGCCATGGTGCTGCTTACCGAATTGCTCAACACCGGTATAGAAACCCTAACCGACCTGGTATCACCGGGTTATAACAAACTTGCAGGGCATGTAAAAGACATCAGCGCGGCTGCGGTATTGGTTGTAGCGTTCTTCGCGCTTATAACGGGCGTTATCATCTTCCTGCCAAAAATTCTATTGCTTTTGGGTTATGCTGCATAAAACCCGCGGCATCGTTTTTAAAACTACCGATTACAGCGAAAGCAGCGTAGTAGCACAGATCTTTACCGAAAAATTCGGGCTGCAATCCTACCTCATCAACGGGGTAAAAAAGCCAAAGGCAAAAATAAGCCGCAACATGCTGCAGCCGCTGCACCTGGTAGATATGGTGGTGTATCACAAAGCCGCCGGTAATATCCAGCGCATTGCCGAGCTCAAAAATTCGCCCGTGCTGCTAAGTATCCCGTATGATATCATAAAAAGCTGCCTCGCCATGTTTTTAAACGAGGTGCTGTACAAAGCCGTAAAGCAGCAAACACCGGATGAGAACATCTTCGATTTTATCTTCAATGCCATAGAATGGCTGGATAATGCTACGCGCGGGCTTGCCAACTTTCACCTTGTGTTTCTTATCCAGCTAACGCGCTATTTAGGGTTCTATCCGCATAGCGAAGGTGCATCAGGCGCTAATTATTTTGATATGAAGAACGGCGTGTTCAGCAATTACCGCCCCGATAGCTTATCTTACCTCTCGCCGCCGCACACCAAAAATTTTGAAGCCCTGCTGCAAAGCGGTTTTGGTAAAATAGAGGACATTAAACTGGGTAACGACGAGCGCCGCTACCTCATCAGTAAACTGCTGGAGTATTATGCCATGCATATAGAGGGCTTCGGGTACATCAAATCGCACGAAGTGCTGGAGGAAGTACTGGGGTAAGGTGATTTCGGATTTCGGATTTTTAACACTGTACATTACAATAGTAGTTTCTATAATTCGTTTTCTATCATTATCTTACAGGCACAATTACACATATGCCTTTAAAAACAATACCGATAAAAACTGGTGCACTGCTCTTTTTAGCAAGTCTGGCGATTGCCGGCTGTAAAAGCAACCCAAATTTAAGGGCCAATAAAAAGCAAATATCCTTTAAAACTATACAGGGTATCACCTACACCGAAGTCTCGCGCACCCAGCAAAACGGTTTGTCGTTTAACGAATACGGCTACCACTTAAACCCCGATTGGCGGCTGCGTTTTGTATCAGCCGATTCGGTGGCGTTGTTTAGCCCGGTTAAAAAGGCCTTTCTTAATTTCCCGCTGGCACTCGGCTTCGATTCGGTGATCTACACAAACCACTCGTTTCTGAAGATGCGGCAAATGAGTAAGGATAGTTTGGTGTTTGAATTACTCCTCGCAAAAAACGACAGCCTTGACGTAGGCGGCGCCAAAGTTTTTATGAAATTTTATGCCGATAACTACATTACCGATAAGTTACATACTACCGCCGCCACGCTGCAGCATTATAAAACGCAGGATACACTATTTGTAATGCAACTGGTAGCTAAGGCAAACCTGGATATGAAAAACAGCTTTGCTGCCCAGCAACCTGTACAACTCATTAGCAAAAGCCCACGGGTGGCCGTTCACAAGTTCAAAACCGTAGCCGATCTGGCGCTGAATAATAATAATACCTCTGCCGACTATATGAACCCCGAATACGGTATTACGATCAATAAAGCTTACGGAGATTTTGATTATTCCTTTTCGGTGTACGTAGATAAAGCAGGCAAAATGTATTACGGTGAACCACTCACCGCTTTCCCTGAGGGGACATACCGGGATAATTATATCCTTAAGTCCACAGCTATCATGAACAGTTACATAAAGCAATACCTTCGTAATATCCCGGGGGAAACGCTTGGCATGAAGCACGCCAGTTTAATATCGCTGCATGTAAAGGGGGTAGCCGGGAATAATAATGGCATAGCTTCGCGGTAAGAATAATATTGGCAGGGTTACTTGTTGCTTTTAAACAGCCTCGTAATAAAGCTCCCTTCCTCGCCCTTTTTTTCTTTGGGAGGGCCGATAAGGTAACCGATGTCTTTTAAGGGTTCGCTGTTATCGCATACAATTTTGAAGATGCCAAGGAGCGGTACAGCGAGTATCATACCGGCGATACCCCAAAGAGCCTCGCCCACCACAATAATAAGAATGGTGAACAGCGGGTTAATGTTGAGCCGGTCGCCCACTACCAATGGTTCGAGGATATAGGTTTGCACCAGTTGTACGCAGCCATAAGTGATGATAACGCCGATAACTATCCTTGTATCGCTGCTTTGAGCCAAAGCCATGAGCACGGTGATGGAGGTGCCGGTAATATTACCGGCAAAAGGTACCAGTTCCAGTATACCGCAGAGCACAGCAAAAAACAGGGCGTTTTGCACCCCCGCAATGCTAAATCCTATGCCATACATCACCCATAGCATCACAATCATTAAACCAAGGCCGCCCAGGTATTGCTGTGTTACGGTGCTTGCGTTTTGCAGCACGTCTTTCGCGGTTTCGCGGTTTTGGCGGCTAAGTATCCGCAGAATAAAGCTTTTGAAATGAGCCCTGAAATAAATGAACAAAAAGGTATAAACCAACACCAAAACGGTATCTATTAAAATGCCGGCAAAAGAACCCACCAGCGTAGTGATCATTCCTGCGGCTTTGCCCATGCTGTCGCCCTGTTGCTCTTTGATCATCTTTTGCTGTTCGCTGCGCGAAATGCCGAAGGTTTGCTGTACATAATCTTTGGTGTGTGCTATGAGGCCATTTACCCGTTGCTGTATTTTAGAAAGATCCTGCGCTATGTCGCTCAGTTGAATTTCCAACAAGAGGATAAGGCCGCTTACCAATAATAATAAAGCAATCAAACTTAAAACAGAAGCAAAACCATTATTCAGCCCAAGTCGCTGTAGCCAATGGCAAACCGGGAGCAGCAGCATGGCCAGCACAGCACCAAAAGTAAGTGGAATAAACACAGGGGCGCCCAGGTAAAGAATGCCAAAAACCAACACGAAGATCAGTAATATGCGGAGGGTCCGGTCGAGGTGGGGTGTGGCCATGCGGGCTTGGTATGGGTGAGACGATGAGTTTAACCAGCGCTTTAAATAAGCACGAATGCCGCGATAGCGCTATATTGCAGCGGTCTGTTAACCACCGCTATCAAAATAAGCTCTACAACTTGCACAAAGATCTGCCCGGTAAACTGTTGGCAAACCTCTGTGCAGCATTTGCAGATTATCCTATAATTCTTTTCTTAATAAATTCGACTGCCGAATCGGCCAGGTCGGTGCCGCCGGTTTGTACCAGTGTGCCATCGTCACTTAAGGTGAGTTCGGAGCTGATATTGTCTTCTATGCAAACGGTGAGCTTGTTTTGTTCCTTAACTACTGTACATGGAACCTCGCGGCCCGAGTAATGGATAATAAACTCGTATTTACCGTCTTTATCTGCAGGGTGGGTGTCTTTCTCGTCAATCATGGTTTAGCTGTTTGTAGGTATAACACAAAAAGCTTCATCATGTTTCTAAAAACGAAAAGAGAGAACCTGTGGGGCTCTCTCTTTTTTTGCTTTTTACTGATCTTATTATTAAATCATAAAGAACGATTGGTTTATAATTGGTTTAATAACGCACAAATATAATGTCTATAGATTTAGCAGACTAATTTTTTTGAAAAATATTTATTAACAAGCGCGATATCTATTAACATATTGTAAAAATCAGCCGTTTTTACGCAGGTATTTGCCTTTCAGCTGTTTAAGAAACTGTAATCCCCGGTTAAACAAGCTCCCTTTTCGGTTTTTAAGAAAATGTTTAATGGCTTCGTAGGCTTTTTTATCCTCCTTGATAACATTGGGGAAATATTTTACTCGTTTTTGCGCTATTTGTACCTGGTAGGTGTTTTCTATGTTAGAGTGCGTTCCGCTGCCATCGTGCCCGATGTTATGCACCAGGGAATGCAGTGGATTTAGTGTTAAACCCTGCTTTAAAAAAACAGAAGCATACCAACGAATTGCCCAGGAGTTGTTTCTCCCGGCTTTAAAATCCAGCATCTGTTTCCAAAAGTTCATCGTATGCTCTATGGAAAACTGGCTTGTTTTTTCTTTATCAAATTGCTGCATCAGCTTATCTACATCGGGCTCAAAATTGTCCCATGCCCTTGCCCAGGTTGCCCAGCCCCAGCTGAATGCCGCGCGGAAAAAGAACGTTTCTGTAAGGTTATCAAGCGCTATGGGCAGCATGTAGGCGCTGATGTGCATTACTTTTTCCTCGGATGCGTAGCGCTCCAGTGCATCGTTAAAATATTGCAGCGTGTGGGGGGAGGAGATAAGGTCATCTTCAAAAACGATGGCAGTACCATACTCTTTAACCAATTGTGTAACCCCGCTGATGATGGAATTAGCAAGCCCCAGATTTTGCTTGCGCTCAATGACTTTTACAGATAGAAAACCGCTTGTTGCATGCGCTATTTGCTTCACTTGCTCCACTGCCGCGTTGTCTGCCTCTGTTTTGGCACCATCACAAAAAATAAACATGCGCGATTCTGCCGCCAGCAAATTCTTTTGCAAAGCTTCTATGGTGCGGCGGGTATGACCGGGCCGGTTATATGCAAAAAGCGCTATGGGAGCGGGAGGGGTCAATTAGTGAGTTATTGAATGAGTGAATTAGTGATTAGCCGGACTTATTAAAAAATATCGGCTTGTTTATCTGTTTTTTTGCAAAGTACGGTGTAGGCATTGGCGTAGCGTTCGGTTGCCTTTTCGCCACCGATTTTGCTTAGGGTATTTTTTACCGTGTATTCGGCTGCTATTTTTAAGTTGGTAACCAGGCTCTTCGGTTTCTTTTGGTTAATGTAGGTGTTAAACCTCGTCACCTCCGGCTCAATCATCGATGTTAGGTCCTTTTCCACCTCGTAACCTTCCGTCATTAACAAATAGCGCAGGCTGGTTGGGGTGTACACATTAATGTGCCCATACGCCAGGAAATGCTTTATGCGCTTATCTACACCCGCTTTATAGTCCAACGGTACCTCTATCGCAAAATGACTGGCAACACGCTTCATTTCGCGCAGCAACAGGCGCTCATGCTCCACATGCTCCAACACATGCGAAAGGATGATGAGGTCGAAACTATTATCCTCAAACGGCAACTTATAGCCGTCAAATTCCTGTACCGATCTTAACCCTTTTATATCTCTCGATTTAATATGTGCTACGCCACTATCAGATATTTCTACCGCATGGTATTCGGGGGCGAAGTTTTGGTCAGACAGGTATTTCAATATACTGCCGTCACCTGCCCCAACTTCCAGCACTTTGCCGAAGCTTTTGCCCGCGCAAACATCAACAATGTGTTGTGCTTTGTATTTGGCACCCAGCATACGCCAGGCCTCATCGTGCTTTTGGTAAAATTCGTCGTAAGCGGTTTTTACGTTGCCGCTCAGTTTTTCTTCTGCCATATTATATGCCCAGGCAATTATCGGTTTTGTAAAATACAGACGTTGATTTGCGGTAGAATAAGCCCGGCGATATGCCGCTAAACGGCAAATGCTTAAAGCCCTGGTCGGTTAAAAAATCAACCCCCGCCTTGTACGATTCGCGTTCCGAATCATCCAACACTACTATGCCGGTTGGGCTTAACGCGCCAACAGATTGCTTGCAGCAATTTACCCTGTCGCGGCCGTCAACAATAATGATGTCAAACTTTTTATCCAGTTTAACCGGCATGCGGCAGTAATCGCCATCGCGGTGTAACTCGCAATAGATCATCTCCGAGTTTTTGGTTTTTTTATCAGATTGGTTGATCTTGTTCAGCCAGTCTTTATCGTGCTCAACAGAAACCACCTTACCCGCATATTTGGCGTAAAAAAAAGTAGAGTTGCCCGAGCCGAACTCAAACACGCTGTGCTGCTTGGTAAGGCGCTCTTTTATAAAATCGATAAATGAGTAGGTTACCCAGGGAATGGGTTTGCCATCCTGGTCTACCGGTGATTTGCTATCAAAAGCTTTGAACCAACCGATATCATCAAGGTACCCCTTTTTATCGAACGACAACAATGCCCGCAAGTGCCTGGGGTTTGTTAATACTTTTATTAATGCTGAAAAT
Organism: Mucilaginibacter sp.; assembly: GCF_039925265.1. Classification (GTDB taxonomy): domain Bacteria; phylum Bacteroidota; class Bacteroidia; order Sphingobacteriales; family Sphingobacteriaceae; genus Mucilaginibacter. Next base: position 44,408 of record NZ_JBDSZG010000009.1, on the reverse strand, counting down.
GTGCTCAACGCCTGGTTATTTTTTGAAACAGTGAAATTAAAAATAATGATTTAAACATCATCAATCCTTGTTGCCTTGTTTTTGGTATCAGTACAATAAAAAACGTAGCTACAGCATAGGCCACCAATGTAGCATAGGCCGCCCCGATGATGCCATAAGCCGGGATGAAGAAAATATTGAGTACGATGTTTACAATTGCGCCTATACCCGTGCGCAGCATAGAGAGCTTAAAGTAGCCTTCGGCAATTAAATATTGGCCGCTCGCGCTGCCCAAAAATACAAATATGCCAGCCCATACGTGTACGGATAGTACAGGCGCGGCGGGCCAGTAAGCCGGTTTAAACAATAGGTGATATATTAAAGTGGAGCCGAGACTCATGACAACAGCTATGCCCACGCTCAGGATCACCATCAGGTCGTAGAGGTTTTGCAGCCTTTTGTGATAGCGCTCCGGGTCGGTTTTGCGGGCATGGATAAGGGCTGGGAACACCGAGGTAACAATAGCTACGGGGATGAAGTACCAGTTTTCGCTCAGGCTGGCGGCGGTCATATAAATACCCAGTTCGCTGGCCTTGGTAAACATGGGTATCATCACCTGGTCTATCTTCATGTAAATGGTAACCAATATGGCAGAGAATGCTAAAGGCCAGGAATGTTTAAGCAGGTAGCCCGTTATGCGCTTATCATACCGCCAGCCGCTTAAGTGATTGCCACTTTTTTTGTAGAGGATGATATAGCCCAAAGCTAACAAGGCGGTATCAAACAACAAGGAATACACAAACCATATCAGCGGCAGCTTTAGAATGATAAACAACAGTTTAATGAGCGCGGAGATAATATTGCCCGACACCTGCACATACATGATGTTTTTGCCCTGAACCTTCGATTGAAAAAAGCTATCGATAATATTTACCGATTGCAGTGCGGAGGAGCAGGCTACAATAAATACGTAGCTGAAAGGTGTTTCCAGCGGTTTGGCAAGGGTTAGCAGTAAGTAAACACCATATACTAAAGGCAACGTGAATAGCCCGGCTGTTAGGCGCATCCAAAAGGCGGTACCCAGTAAGGTATCCTTACGTTCGGGGTGGTTCAATAATTCGCGGGTGATAAAGCCATCGAGCCCCAGCGCGGCAATTGCCATGGTGAAGGTGACAATGGCCATAGGGTAATTTAAAATACCAAATTGCTCGGTACTTAAATAGCGAGAGAGCAGTACACTGTTAATTACAAACTTAACCACCATGCTGCCTACGCGGGCAATTAAAAGCCAGCCTGTATTTTTAAAATACTTTTCTAAAGCCTGCTGGTCGAATCCTTTAATGGCGGGTATACGCATAGTTTGCGCAAAGATAGTAATTAGAGATTAGAGGCCGGGGATTAGAGAGTAGTTGTTTTGGTTAGCGATCAGCCATTTTGTGTAAGCAAAAAGGCACCCCCTTAAAGGATGCCTTTGGCAATATTGGATAATTATAACTAATCTCTAACTTACAACGTCATCATAAACAGGCGGTGCTGTTTATCAACCCAAACAGGAAGCCCGTGTGGTGTCATCGCAATGCTTTCCCCGTAAGCACCATCTGGATGAATGTACCAGGTTGTATCATGTGCATATTGATAAATTGGCGAAGACGCCGCGGTGCCGGTATCTTTTCCGGTAACGTTAACGATATTTGTAAATGCACACCAGGCAATGTCATTTGCTTCCACACCACCTACAACTTCCCATAATTCGGTAGCGGTTTTGCGGTATACCAGGTGCGATTTATTTACCACCCATGGCGTACCATCGGGAGCCACGGTAATGCGGGTGCCGGCGCAATTTGGCAGATTATCCCAGTTGGTGCCGTTCCATTTCATAATATTATAGCCACCCGTAGGCGAAACATCATTAGTGCCAATAATAAATACCGAACCGTCTGCCCCAATGCCTATATCATTCGCAGTGCCCGGCATCAATTCCCAAAGGTCGGTAGCGGTTTTGCGGTATATCAGGTGCGATTTGTTTACTACCCACGGTGTACCATTGGGCGCTACCGCTATCCTTACGCCGGCGCAGTCGGGTAGTTTTACCATAACGCCGCCAACAACTTTATAAATGCCGAAGCCGCCCGTAGGCGACACATCATCGGTGCCAATTACATAAATAGAACTATCAGCACCAATGCCCACATCGCTTGCCAAACCGGGAATTTGCCTTATATTGCCAGGCGTAGCAGGTGTATCAATAGGTGTTACAGGTGGAAGTACTACTGCCGCTTTAACAATTACCAAACAGGTTGCCTTACTTTTATTGTTTTTAGTGCTAACAGTTATTACAGATTGCCCTACTTTTTTTGCTTTGGCCAATCCATTTGCCGATACCGAAACAATAGCGGTATCTGCCGATTGCCAGTTGAGTTGCTCGGGGCTATAATTTAATGGTACTATTTGTTGTGACTGGCCTACCGTTGCAAACACGGTATCCAGGGTTAATTCAACAGATTGGTCGGGGTTAACCACCAGTTCCTTCACGCAGGCACTTGCACAAAATGCTATTGTAATTGCTATGAGTAATATTTTTTTCATCTATCTAAAGGATAAAGTTTAGCGGTACTAATATAACACTATTATCTGATAATGACGCAATAACAGTGTCGTTCGTCCGCAAACCAGAGCGGGACAAAATAGACAGCGAGCGGACAAAATCAGCCCCGCTAAACAAAAAAAGGCCGTCAAATAAATGACAGCCTTTCCTTAATATATATAGCCGAGTTAGAACTACTCACAACTCACTATTCTCCATTCTCTAAATTACTGAGCCTGGAATTTTTTAGCGTTGATCCTTCTTTCGTTTTCGTTAAGGTAGATCTTACGCATACGGATACTTTGAGGGGTTACCTCGATGTATTCGTCGGCCTGGATGTACTCCATCGACTCCTCCAGAGAGAATTTAATAGCAGGTGCAATACGCACGTTGGTATCGCTACCAGATGCACGCATGTTGGTTAACTGCTTGCCTTTGGTTAAGTTAATAACCAAATCGTTATCGCGGATGTGCTCACCTAAAACCTGTCCTTCGTAAACATCAGTTCCCGGGTCAATGTGGAACCTGCCACGATCCTGTAATTTATCAATAGCGAAAGCAGTGGTTTTACCGGTATCCATAGATACCAATACACCATTTAAACGACCAGGAATCTGGCCTTTCCAAGGCTCGTATGCTTTAAAGCGGTGAGCCATAATAGCCTCGCCACCGGTTGCCGTTAATACGTTGTTACGTAAGCCGATGATGCCACGTGCAGGGATATCAAATTCTAAGTGCTGTAAGTCGCCTTTTGGCTCCATTATCAACAGATCGCCTTTGCGCTGTGTAACCAGCTCAATAACTTTACCTGCAACTTCACCCGGTACATCAACAATCAGGGTTTCAACCGGCTCGCATTTAACACCATCAATTTCTTTGATGATTACCTGTGGCTGGCCAACCTGCAATTCGTAACCTTCGCGACGCATGGTCTCGATCAATACCGATAAATGGAGGATACCACGGCCGTATACTAAGTAAGAATCTGGTGATTCGGTCTCAACAACCTTAAGCGCCAGGTTTTTTTCCATCTCTTTGTATAAACGATCGCGCAAGTGGCGTGATGTTACAAACTTGCCTTCTTTACCAAAAAACGGTGAAGTGTTAATGGTGAACAGCATGTTCATGGTAGGCTCGTCAATTTTAATAACGGCCAGTTGCTCCGGTTTGTCAAAATCGGCAATGGTATCACCAATGTCAAAACCTTCAATACCAACAACAGCACAAATATCACCAGCGGCAACAGAGGTAGCTTTAACCTTACCTAAGCCTTCAAAGGTGTATAATTCTTTAATACGCGATTTTTGGATAGTACCATCGCGTTTTACCAACGATACCGGCATGTTTTCTTTAATAGTACCACGGGCAACACGGCCTACTGCAATACGACCAACGAAAGATGAATAATCTAACGAAGTGATCTGCATTTGTAAAGTACCTTCGTTAACAGGTGCAGGCGGGATGTTCGCCAGGATGCAATCCATCAACGGGAAAATATCTTCGGTAGGTTTTTTCCAGTCGGTGCTCATCCAGCCTTGTTTAGATGAACCGTAGATAACCGGGAAATCCAGCTGGTCTTCGGTAGCCTCAAGGTTGAAGAAAAGTTCGAAGATCTGCTCGTAAACCTCTTCCGGGCGGCAGTTTTCTTTATCCACTTTGTTTACAACCACAATTGGTTTTAAGCCGAGAGCCAAAGCCTTTTGGGTTACAAAGCGTGTTTGAGGCATAGCGCCTTCAAATGCATCGCAAAGTAATAACACGCCATCGGCCATTTTCAATACACGTTCAACCTCACCGCCAAAGTCGGCGTGACCAGGGGTATCAATAATGTTGATTTTAACATCTTTGTACATCACCGAAACGTTTTTCGATACGATGGTGATCCCACGTTCGCGTTCCAGGTCGTTGTTATCCAATATTAATTCACCAGTTTCCTGCCCATCACGGAAGATAGCGCAACTGTGTAAAATTTTGTCAACCAATGTGGTTTTACCGTGGTCAACGTGTGCGATGATCGCTATATTTCTTATTTTTTGCATAAAATGCGGCCTCTAAATTTGGCGCAAAGGTACGCTTAATATATGGTATTTTAAAGCGTTTGCAAGTGAATAGTAATGTAGATGAATAAATTACAGCGAGATTACTTAGGGTTAACGTACTATGCAGTAACATTTAACATGAAATAAACTACCAAACCCAGTTGTTGCGAGCAATAGCGCGGCAACCTCATGGGGGGTTCAAATATGCTAAGCTGAACATGCAACGCGAGTCCAATCCCCAACCCGTCATTGCGAGGCACGAAGCAATCTCCAAACTTTGCATCTCCACCTTGCATGGCCTACCCGCCTATCGGGAGATTGCTTCGTGCCTTATAATGACGCTGTAGTGTAAAGCAGTTGCAGTAGCACTTCGGCAACGGTAGCCCCGCTATCCCTCCAAGCCGCTGATAGAAGCGGGCTTTCCGTACTATCGGGTTTAGGTTTGTCCGTCCGTCCGCAGGAGCGGAACTGTTGCCGGTATCCGCTGCAATCCTACCGCGGTTGGTGGGAGGCTAAAACCCCCTCACCCAAGGCCGATGTACCAACGGCGAAAAAGCCCATGGTATAGAGCTCAATATCACCAGCAAACCGATGGTAAACCAGATAGCCTGCGTACGGAATTTATCATGGTCCGTAATATGCCGTTTGGCTTTTGACGACCCAACGGTGATGATCGTCACGGCAATGAACATCATGGTGATGTGCTCCATGCCAAAGAAACGGATCTCGCGCAGGCGCAGGCCTTCGCTAAAATGGTGAATGAACCAAGTGGTGATGGGGCTAATGGCATAGAGCCACACGCCCAATACAAACTGCATATGGATGATGGAAACGGTGGTCTGCCTCAGGTTGTCATCGAACTTACTATATGCTTTTTTGCCCAGCCAGCCCTGATAGCCCCTGTAAACAGCCATCAGCAGGGTAACCAATACCAGCCAGCGAACAACAGAATGGAGCGGAAGAATTAGGTTGTACATACTCTTATGCTGACGAACGAAAAGCCAACATATTTTAAAACCGATGATTTTCTTTCGTTACGCGGGAGGTAAGGGGGGCAGCCTATCGCTTAAAGGACCGGTTGCGGGCAATGATTTTTTTAACACCGCGGCCGGCGGCATCCTCCGCCATTTCTATGATCACTTTATCCAGCCTGTCCAGCTCATTTTTTATGTAAAGCAAAGTTTCACCGTCTGCCGGGTTTTCCAATAATATAGTGGTGAGGCCCTTAAGGTTGGCAAGCGGGCTGCGGATAAGGTGCGATTGTTTCCAGGCAATATTTTCTATATTGTGCATGTGCTTCTTTATTTCGCAATAAGCCGTTTTTAAGCTCACTTCTGCGTTTTTCCTTTCGGTTATATCTTCAAACTGGCTTACAAAATATACCGGGCCACCCCTCTTGTCGGTCACCGTTGCTACGTTTACAGATATCCACACAACCGCGCCATCCTTACATATATAACGCCTTTCTATCCTGCCGGTGCGGTTCTCTTCCTTTAGTATATCATCGGCAAGGGTAGTGTATTCGTTATGGTCATCGGGGTGCGCAATATCCAAAAACGACATGGAAAGCAATTCCTGCTCTTTGTACCCCACCATGTTACAAAGCGTTTTGTTTACCTGCAGCCATCTCCCTTTCAGCGACACGAGGGCCATACCTATAGCCGAATGCTCGAAAGCCGCCTTAAACTTTGATTCGCTCTCTCTGAATTTAACCAATAGGTTATTAAGCTTTGCCGAGCGTTCCCTAACCCTTTTTTCAAGTTCCCTGTTAATCACTGCCACCTCTTGTTCGGCCTGGTGACGACTATGGTCGAGCGCGTTTAGCCAGTTTACCAGGTACCATGCCAGGGCCAGCCCCGCACACAAAAAACAAATAATAAGCACAGCCAGCCCACCGTTAAACGAGAACAGTTTAAGGTGACGCGACTCCATCCGAAACGCGCCAAACACCACGCCAATAAAAACAAATTGGAACAATAACCGCCGTGCTGCCTTATTGCCTACGCGTGTACCCGTAAAAAGCCCGGTTACGCCAATCTCGGGATGTAATAAAGAGGCTGTGATAGATATAACTAAAAATAAAAGGGCCGTATGGATGGCCATAGCACCTGCATAATTTACATTATAAAATAACGAAAACCCATATAAATAACCTATTAGTGCAACGGCAGAAATGGCCGTTACAAAGGTAAGCAGGTACTGGGCAAACAGATGGATAAAGCGGTGTTTGAAACTGAAACCCACAAAGGCCAATCCCAACAAAATAAAGCAAGCAGCGGTATTTACCGACATGCGGCCTGGATTAGGGCGATGGAGGTTTATGGACGGATGATCGGTAATAAAAAACTGATCGATACCCAGGGTAAAATGAAACAAGGTTTGCAACATCGATATAAGCCCTATAGCCATTACGAGTATTGACAAAAAAACAGAAAGCGCCGTATTGTACCTGGTGACACGAAACTGTGTAAGAAGCAAGATGCATCCCAATAAAATAAAACCCAACGCCGTGTTAAACTTCATGGAGGCGTAGGCCGGGATAATAGTTTGGAAAGAGAGGATATTAAACACCCACCCAATAATTACGATAAAGCCAATAACAACACTTATTAAACCTGTATACGCAACGGCTTTTAGTTTTAAGGGTAGATACATCGACAAAATATTTAAGATAAGAGCAGGTTATTAGCGTAAATGTTAGCGGCAAAAAAATTATCCCCGGCGCTTTATATTTTTAGGGGAATATAAAAAGCCGCAGGATAAAATATTGGTTAACAGTACCATACTAACTTACCTATTTTAAATAAGTTTTCCGAAAAATAAAATTCAGGAAATAAAGTTGTAAAAGGATAATAAAAGCACTTTTAAGCACTTTTACCGATATTTAGCCCCGAGCAGGGGTAAAAAGAGATGCTAAACTGAGGGTTTGATGCTGATAGTGCCTCGTTTTGGCCACATTTAAAAAAAAGTGCAAATTTTTGTAGTGGAAAATGGCGGGTGTCCAACCCGTCCATAAAATAAAACTGGGTGCCTTGGAGAGCTTTGTCTCACATCTCAAATCTTCCTCATTCCTTACTTCCCAAACGCCCATTGCAAAAATTTGGGCATGGCTTTTCCCCAGGTTTCGGTATCGTGGCTGCCGCCTACTACTTCGAGGTATTGGATGTCGGCGGGGCGGGTGTAGCCTTTGGCTTCCAGTGCTTTAATGATGTCTATGGCATCGTCTATCGAGTCGATAATGCCGTTTTTGTTGCGGTCGGCGGTTTCGTCTTTGGTGCCGGTTTGCAGCCAGAATTTGAGGGCAGGTTTGCCTTCGGTGGCGGCAATTTGGGCGTGCATCAGGCGGTCGGCTTCGGTGTAACCTTTGCTGAGGTCTTTGCTTCTCCACCAAAACGATGCGGAGAATGCGCCAACCTTATCAAACAGTTCGGGGTTGTTCCAGGCGATATCCATAGCAGTTAAGCCCCCAAGCGAAAATCCCGCGAAGGCGGTACTTTCAAAATGCTCAATGTCGGTTGCTTTGTGGATCTCGGGCAGTAGTTCGGTAACGATGAACTGGGTGTAGAGATTGGCCTTGCTGCCACGTTTTTTATAGTCGGGCTGGCCGGCAATGCCGTATTCCTGTATGCGATCGTCGCCGGCGTGTATGGCTACTATGAGCACGGGTTTAAGGCAATTGCGGTCGTATAGATTCTCTAAAGTATGGGTAAGCGTTAAATTTTCTATTTCCTGCCCGTCGTTAAGCAGTAAAAGGTGCAGGGGTTCAATCCCGGCGTTATCGGGCATTAGGAGGGTACAGGTAACTTCGCGTTCGAGTACGGTTGATGTGATGGTGAGTTCCTGTGCGTTTATGGCCATTTCAATAGCTGTACTATATGTGTACATGTTTAAATTAATAATAAAGGGTACAAAAATAGGCTAATACTTTTATTAATTAACTAAAACAGAATTATTTGGCGTAGTGTTGACATTTACACGCGATACTGCTATCTTACCATCTTAAACGAAACGCTTTGACCGAACAATATCACCGCTGGCATTCGCCAAACCTGAATACCGACCTGGAAATGCTGGTTTTTGGCGACAGGGGGTACCCGGTTATCCTTTTCCCTACCACCCGGGGGCGTTTCCATCAGAATAAAGATTTTGGGCTGATAGATGCCGCGCGTTGGTTTGTAGATGAAGGGCTGGTGAAGATCTACTGCCCCGATACCATTGACGACCGCAGCTGGTACGACAAAGGCATCCACCCGGCCGACCGTGCCCGCAACTACGCGTGGTACGATAAAATGCTGACAGATGAGCTGATCCCCTGGGCACAGCACGAAACCGGCGTGCAACGGGTGGCAATGGCCGGTTGCAGCTTTGGCGGTTACCATGCGGCAAACTTCGCGTTTAAACACCCCGAGAAAGTGGCGCACCTGTTTACCATGGGCGGCGCTTTTGATATTAAGATGTTTACCGATGGTCACCACGATGAGAACGTGTATTACAACAATCCGGTAGATTTTGTGCCGGGCAGCAATAACGAGTGGCTTTGGAAGATGAACATCATCCTGGGCACGTCGGAACATGATATGTGTAAGGATTATAATATCGAAATGTCAAACATTTTGAAGGCCAAGAACATTAACCATTGGCTGGACATCCGACCCTTCGCCAACCACGACTGGCCGGTATGGCGGGAGATGTTTCCGCATTATTTATCTACCATTAAATAGATTTGAGACGTTAGATATGAGATTTGAGACAGGAAGCGAGCCCCTTTTTAGAATATAGATAATAGGCTTAGCGTTTCTTCTCATTTGGATTTAGAAATTAGGCTTTAGGATTTTAACCACATCACCATGAAAAAAATAGGCATCTTATTCGGGCAGGAAAATTCGTTTCCGCAGGCATTTGTTGACAAGATCAACGAGAAGGGAGAGAAAAACATCTCTGCCGAATTTGTACGCATTGATAAAATATTACAGGGCGAACCACTGGGCTACTCGGTAATTGTAGACCGGATCTCGCAAGACGTGCCTTTTTACCGTGCATCGCTAAAAAACGCCGCCATCACCGGCACGGCGGTTATCAACAACCCCTTTTGGTGGAGTGCCGACGAGAAATTTTTTAACAACGCCCTTGCCGTAAAACTTGGCGTACCGGTACCCAAAACGGTACTGCTACCCTCCAAAGATCACCCGGACAGCACTACCGACCGTTCCTTCCGTAACCTGGCCTTCCCGCTGGATTGGGACGCGATATTTGATTACGTAGGTTTCCCGGCATACATGAAACCCTTCGACGGCGGCGGCTGGCGTGATGTGTACAAAATTAGCGACAAGGAAGACCTTTGGGAGAAATTCGCCCAAACCAAGCAACTGGTAATGCTATTGCAGGAAGAGATTATTTTCGATGATTACTTCCGCTGTTATTGCATTGGCGGCAAGCACGTGCGCATAATGCAGTACGAGCCACGCAACCCGCATCACTTGCGCTATGAGCATGGCAAAGCACCTGCTGCAAAAGCCATGCTGGATACCATCACCAAATACGTTTTACAACTAAACCAATACTTAGGTTACGATTTTAATACCGTAGAATTTGCGGTACGCGATGGCATACCTTACGCTATCGACTTCTGCAACCCTGCACCCGATGCCGAAGTAACCAGCGTGGGCCAGGACAACTTTGAGTGGGTGGTAGAAACCGCCGCAAGCTACGCCATAGAGCGTGCCAAAGCCCAAAAAGACGACCGCGATAACCTTACCTGGGGCGAATATGTGAAGACCGGCGCAGCAGGCAAACCGCTTATCGCGTCGGCAAAAGCAGCCAAGGCAGATGTTACGGTAGCAACTATAGCAGAGCCGAGGGCAAAGAAAGCGGCAGCGCCTAAAAAAGCGGCGAAGAAATAAATTAGGATGGACGTAGAGACGCAATATTTTGCGTCTCTAACCGAAATGCCCGCGTTAGGGATTGCAGCGGATACCAGCCTTGTGGCTAAGGCCTGCGCAGTATGAGCGGAAAGCCCGGCCGAAGGCAACGCCCTTATTTGATTAAGGATGAAAGACAAAAGAAAAAACCAAATTAGGTAAACCAAACCCTAACCAATTATGAACGAGTTCACCTTAGGTGTTGAAGAAGAGTTTATGGTGATTGACCCTGTGAGCAGGGAGCTAAAATCGCATGAGCAAAAAATTGTGGATGCTGCGCAGAAGATCCATGAGGACCAAGTAAAGGCCGAGATGCACCAGGCGGTTGTGGAAGTGGGTACCCATATTTGCCGCAATACCGAAGAGGCACGCAAAGAGGTGACCAAACTGCGTGGAACGGTGGCCCAGTTAGCCGGCGATATTGGGCTGCGCATTGGCGCGGCAGGCACACACCCCTTTTCGCACTGGCAGCACCAGCTGATAACCGACCATCCGCGGTATTTTGAGATAGTGGATGAGTTGCAGGAAGCGGCACGTTCTAACCTTATTTTCGGGCTGCATGTGCATGTGGGGATCCAGTCGAGAGATATGGCCATCCATATTGCCAACCAGGCGCGGTATTTTCTGCCGCACGTTTATGCGCTAAGCACCAACTCGCCGTTTTGGGAGGGGAGAAATACGGGGTATAAATCCTTCCGTACCAAGGTGTTTGATAAGTTCCCGAGGACGGGCATCCCGGATTATTTTGCCAGTATTGAGGATTACGACAACTACGTAAAGCTGCTGGTGAAAACCAACTGTATAGATAACGCCAAAAAGATCTGGTGGGACCTGCGGGTTCACCCATTTTTCCAAACCATCGAGTTCCGCGTGTGCGATTGCCCCATGCTGATAGACGAGACCATGACCTTTACGGCACTTTTCCAGTGTATTTGCGCCAAGCTGTACAAATTGAGGTTGAGCAATATGAAGTTCATCACCTACAACCGGGCGCTTATTAACGAAAATAAATGGCGGGCCGCACGTTACGGTATCGACGGTAAAATGATAGATTTTGGTAAAGAGCTGGAGGTGAACACCCGCGCCCTGATACTGGAACTGCTTGATTTTATTGACGATGTGGTGGATGACCTGGGTTGCCGCGACGATCTGCAATACGTGCACAAGATCCTGGAGAACGGTACAGGCGCCGACAGGCAGTTGGCTGTTTACAATCAAAACAATAACTTTGAAGACGTTGTGGATTATATTACGTCGCAAACGTTGAAGGGGATATAAAGCCTCACCTAATCCTCTCCAAAGGAGAGGACTTGAGAAAAATAATTTTAGAACCCTCTCCCTTGGAGAGGGCAGGGTGAGGCTTCATTACAAGAGAAAAATGAACACAGATAAACCGGAAATAAAGATTGCCATACTGGACTTGTATGATGGTATTACGAACGAGGGGATGCGTGGTTTCCGGGAGATACTGGAGCGCTATAAGGCGAAGCATGGCCTTAATTTGAGTTACGAAATTTTTGATGTGCGCCGCAAAGCGCAGATGCCGGGCACAAACTTTGATGCCTACATATCAAGCGGGGGGCCGGGCAGTCCGATAGATAGCGAAGGCACGGAGTGGGAGAAAAAATACTTCAGGCTGATTGATAAACTGGAAGCTCATAACAATAGCGATAGCCCCAATAAAAAACATGTGTTTTTTGTATGCCACTCGTTCCAGTTGATGTGCCGTAAATACGGGTTGGGCGAGATAGGGCTACGCCGTTCACCGTCTTTCGGGATCTTACCGGTGCATTTAACCGAAGAGGGCAAGCAGGACCAGGTTTTTGAGAACCTGTACGATCCCTTCTACACGGTAGATTCGCGCAGCTGGCAGGTGATCAACCCGGATATGGCACGGTTTGAACAGTTGGGCATGAAACTGCTCGCGCTGGAAAAAGAACGACCGCATGTTGATCTGCCGCGGGCCATGATGGCCATCCGTTTTAACGATTATTTTATTGCTACCCAGTTTCACCCCGAGGCAGACCCGATTGGCATTAAAACCATGCTGCTGCGCGAGGAGAAAAAAGAAGAGGTAATAAACGAGCACGGCGAAGCCAAATACAAGGAAATGCTCCGGCGGTTAGACGACCCGGATAAAATTGCCCATACCCAAAGCACCATCATCCCTAACTTTTTGGATGAGGCGATATTGGGAGTGGAGGTGTAAGTTAAATTTGCCATCCTGAGCGACAGCGAAGGATCTAATCGCCGCCCAGTAACAACCATGTAATGCGACAGTATAATTTTTACACCTATATCCTGACAAACTATAACAAAACAGTATTATATACAGGTGTAACAAATGGCTTAGAAAAACGATTGTACGAGCATTACTTCGGCACGGACCAAAAGGATAGCTTTACATCTAAATATAAATGTTTTTATCTGCTGTATTACGAACGACATCAGTACGTAAACCACGCGATAGAACGAGAAAAAGAAATTAAAGGCTGGACGAGGGCGAAAAAAAATAAGCTAATAGAACAAGAAAATCCGGGTTGGCGTCTCTTAAATAGTGACATAATGGATTGGCCGCCGGTGTTTACCGGTTAAAATCTTGTCGTGCTGAGCGATAGCGAAGCGTCTATTCGCCGACTTGCATGGCCGTTTGCACAGTTCGTTAATAGATCCTTCGCTGTTGCTCAGGATGACAAAATAGATAAAAGGGCTTGTTAAACCGCGATATGCGTGGCCGTTAGCATAGTTCGTTATCAGATCCTTCGCTGTCGCTCAGGATGACAAATTAGGTTAAAGTTAGTATAAACTCACAGATCATGAACCCATCCATCAGAAGCACCTACAACCAAAACTTTACCGAAGAAAAGTACGCGGAGTTTTTACTGTCGCTTAATGCCGGTCTCAAAAACCCCATAGAGTTTCGCATTGCGGAGACGCCGGTTTTTTTGACGGACGATTTTAGGGATAAACTTTTGCAGGCGGGCGAGGAGATTGTAGCCACTATCTTAAAACCCGATTTTAAAGCGATAACAGAGCGCGCGATACCAGAACAATGGCGGGTAGCAAACGAGAACAGTCATTCCCACTTTATCGCGCTGGATTTTGGGGTTTGTAAAGATGCGGCAGGTAACATCGTACCCAAACTGATAGAAATGCAGGGTTTCCCCTCGCTGTACGGATTCCAGGTGCACCTGGCAGAGAATTACAGGCATACTTTCCATATCCCCGGCAACCAAACTATTTATTTTAACGGGCTTGATAAAGCAAGCTACCTCGATCTGCTCAAAAAAACCATCCTCGGCCCTCACCAGCCAGATGAAGTAGTGTTGATGGACGTGAATGCCCCAACCCAAAAAACCGCCGTTGATTTTTATATTACCGAAGGCTACATCGGTACACCTGTAGTTTCGCTGTCTGACCTGATACAGGAGGGCAACCAGCTTTTCTACATGCATGGCGAGGAAAAGAAACGCATCAAACGCATCTACAACCGCCTGATATTTGATGAGATAGAAGGTGACCCGGATATCTTTAACAAGGTGGTGGATATCCGCCAGCCGCTGGATGTGGAATGGATAGCGCATCCCAACTGGTTTTACCGCATCAGCAAATTCACCATGCCTTTTTTGGAGGGCGATTATATCCCCAAAACACAGTTTTTGCACGAGGTGAAGAAATTACCCCAAGACCTGCAAAACTACGTGCTGAAACCACTGTTCAGCTTTGCCGGGCAGGGCGTTATTATCGACATTATGGATGGCGATATCGAAAAAATATCCGACCCACAGAACTGGATCCTGCAGGAAAAGGTGCACTACGAACCCGTGCTGGAGTCGCCGGATATGGGCGTGAAGGTGGAGATAAGGCTGCTATACCTCTGGCCCGATGGCGACGAAAAACCAACCCTTGCCATAAACCTTTCCCGGTTAAGCAAAGGCAAAATGATAGGGGTACGGTATAATAAAGATTTTGACTGGGTGGGCGGTACGGTAGCTTTCATGCATAAATAATTTAACAGGTTGACTTATGGCTATAGCAAGGCCCATTTTTAGGATATTCGACTACGATAAAGCCATTGAGTTTTATGTGGATTGGCTTGGTTTTACCATCGATTGGGAACACAAGCCCGATGGCTCGCCCATTTATTTGCAGGTGTCGTTCCAAGGCATCGTATTGCATTTAACCGAACATTACGGCGATTGCACACCCGGCGGCAGGATACATATTGAGGACTTTAAGGGCCTGCGCGAATACCACAAACAATTGAAGGGAAAAAAGTATAAGTATTATAATCCCGGGTTGGAAAAAGCCTCCTGGGACCCAAAGGCAATCACCATGCAAGTAGGCGACCCTTTTGGCAACCGGCTTACCTTTACTTGTATTGATATTGATTAGCGTTTAACAGTTGATACTAAACTTTATACTTTTTTAATTTTCTGTACGTATTAGAATTGTATTAATTTTGCATCATGAACGTACAAACGATCATAATCATTCTTTTATTTGCAGCTGCGGTTTTTTACGTGGGGCGTATTATGTATAAAAGCTTATTCGCCAAAAAAAGTTGCGGAGGCAATTGTAAGTGCGGGGTGGATTTTTCTGCCATCGAACCGCAAAAACAAGGCAGGTAATTTTGTCCAACCATAACCTAATCGTATTAAATACTCTTCATGTCCAACAAACAGGTCTTTCAGGCTGATAACCCCGGCAGGTGGAACCGCTTTAAATGGCTTAGCCGTATAATTTTAATTGTATTTTTATTTGGCGCCGTAGCAGCAGCCATAACAGTTACTTCTACCGAGTATCCTATTTTACCCAACCTTGATCCTGCCCCTAAAAAGATCTCCAAGGAGGACCTGGAGGCGCTAAAAAAATCAAAACGCTATAAAGACTTTAAGGTAGAGAAAGCGGTGATTGAGCAAATTGCCCGTGCCCGCCGCCAGCATCAGGCTAAACACCCCAACAATGCCAATCGTATAAACGCTGCGTTCTACCGCCCATGGGAGCCACAGGCCTACAATTCGCTGTTGCTTCATATGCACAGGCTGGATATGGTGGTTACCGAAGGTTTTGGGTTCAGCCAAAAAGCAGATACGCTGAAAACCGTACTAGATACCGGCCTCATCAACCTCAATAAAAAATATAAAAAGCAAATACTGGTAACACTATCCAATTACGATAATACCAAAGGCGGTTACGATGTAGACGAAGTGGAACACATCTTCGGTAATAAAAAACTGCGTACCGCATTTATCAACAGCATTGTTGCCAAACTCAATTTTTACAAGTTCCAGGGTGTAAACGTAGATCTGGATGACGTGAAGGATCGCAACGGCAAAAACTACATAGCTTTCCAAAACGAACTGTACGCTACCCTGCACGCCAACGGCTTACTGGTTACCCAAAACGTAGTACCCGAAGACGAAGCTTATGACCTTAAACGGTTACAGCACGTAAACGATTTTATCTTCGTGATGGCTATAGACCAGCATTACGATGGTAGCAATGCTGGCGAAATAAGTAACCAGCACTGGGCCGAAGAGATCCTGGATGAGGTATGCTCCATTATCCCCAGCGAAAAGGTGATCTTTACCATTGCAGCGGGCGGGTACGATTGGCCCGAGAACAGCATAGGTGTGTCTGCCGGTTATCAGCAGGCCATCAGTACCGCTGTGCAAAAAAAGAGCAAGATCATCTTCGACCCGGTATCTGCCAACCTGCATTATAACTATTTGGGTAACGATGGCTTTAACCACATCGTGTACTTTACAGATGCGGTTACCAACTTCAACATCATCCGCATGGCCGATGATTGGTCTACGGGTGGGGTAGCGCTTTGGCGACTCGGTGCCGAGGATCCGCGCCTATGGTCGTTCTTCCAAAAAAATCTTTCTATCGATTCGCTTAATAAAACGGGGATCGATATCAGGCACTTTAACACAGTAGGCTTAAATGATAAGATTGATTACGCCGGCGAAGGCGGTGAGGTACTGGATCTGATCACCACACCCGATACTGGTAAAATTGATGTGAAGATGGACCCTAAAAACTTCACCATCACCAACCAAACCTACATTAAACTGCCAACCAAATATGTTATCCGCAGGTACGGGCTTAAACCTGGGAAAGTAGTATTAACATTTGATGATGGCCCCGACCCGGATTTCACCCCGCGCATCCTGGATATCCTGAAACGCGAGAAAGTACCAGCGTCGTTCTTTATTGTAGGCTCGATGGCCGAGAAGAACATCCCCATCCTGAAACGTATTTATGATGAAGGTTATGAGATAGGCAACCACACCTTCTTCCACCCCGATATTTCTACCATTAGTATCGAAAGGGTGAACCTGGAACTAAACGCTACCCGCAAGCTGATAGAATCGGTTACGGGGCGCAGTACCATCCTATTCCGTCCGCCGTTTAATGCCGATGCCGAGCCGCAAACTTTAGCAGAAGTTATACCGGTGGCCGAAAGCCGCAGGCAAAGCTATATCACCATCGGCGAATCTATCGACCCATGGGACTGGCAGCCCGGTGTAACCGCCGATAGCATCATTGCCCGTACCATCAAGCAAAAAGATAATGGCTCCATGATACTGCTGCACGATGCCGGTGGTGATACCCGCGAGGAAACCGTAAAGGCCCTGCCTGCCATCATTCATTATTTTAAAAGCCACGGCTACCAGTTTACAACCATTGCCGATGTGTTGGATAAATCTAAAGACGACCTGATGCCTATGCCCACCTCGGACGATAAAACCGTTTGGGGCAGGTTTTACGATGTGGTTATTGTAGGGTTTTTCCTCGGGAATAAATTTATTTTTTACCTGTTCCTGTCGGCGATATTCCTCGCTATCGGGCGCATTATCCTGATAGGCATCCTGGCCGTAAGGCAGTTTTTTGAAGATAAGAAGGAAAGGGTAGACCCAACGGCCAAACTACCGGCGGTAAGTATCATAGTGCCGGCTTATAACGAAGAAGTTACCGCTGCCGCCACTATAGATAGTTTGCTAAAATTGGAGTATCCCAACTTTGAGGTGATATTTATAGACGATGGATCTAAGGATAATACCTTTGAGGTAGTGAAAGCGGCTTACGAAAACCATCCCCTGGTTCGTGTTTTAACCAAGCCAAACGGTGGCAAGGCATCGGCGCTTAACTTTGGTATATCGCACGCTAATTACGATTACGTGGTTTGCATAGATGCCGATACCCAACTGCGTAGCGATGCTATTTACCAGCTGATGGCGTATTTTACCGATGAAGAGATCGGCGCGGTTGCCGGTACCGTTAAGGTGGCTAACGAAACCAATATCATCACCCGCTGGCAGTCGATAGAATATATTACCGCCCAAAATATGGACCGGCGCGCGTTCGATCTTATCAACAGCATCACGGTTGTTCCGGGTGCCATTGGCGCGTTTAGCAAAAAGGCGATATTTGAGGCAGGCGGCTTTACTTACGATACCCTGGCCGAAGATTGTGACCTCACCATGCGCATCCTCAAATTGGGCTATATCGTTAGGAACAGCGCCGAGGCCGTTGCCTACACTGAAGCACCCGAAACGCTGAATATGCTGCTTAAGCAACGCTTCCGCTGGAGTTTTGGGGTGATCCAAAGCTTCTGGAAAAATCGCGACGCGCTGTTCAACAAAAAATATAAATTCTTCGGGATGGTAGGGATGCCAAATATCCTCATCTTCCAGATAGTGCTGCCCTTGTTCTCGCCCCTGGCCGATCTGATGATGATCTTCGGCCTACTGGGCGACAAGCCGGAGAAGATAATAATTTACTACGTGCTGTTTGTTTTAATAGATTTCCTGGTGGCTATTATCGCTTTCAAGATGGAGAAAGAAAGCTACAAAAAGCTTATTTACATTATTCCGCAGCGCTTCATCTGGCGCCAGCTGATGTATTATATCCTGTTTAAGGCAATCCGCAAGGCCTTAAAAGGCGAACTGAGTGGTTGGGGGGTGCTAAAGCGCACCGGTACGGTAACCATCAAAAAAGAAGACCTGATAGGAGAGGAATAGGAGATGTGCAGATGTGCAAATTTCAGATGTGCAGATGAAGCCCGCTATCGCGATTAAGTAGTTAGCAGTTCTCATTTGCACATCTGCATGGTTTTTCTCATCTGCATATCTGCACATTTGGAATCTGCACATCAAATCTTCTCAATCAAACAAACCGCATAAGCTACAACGCCCTCTTCTCTACCAATAAAACCCAGCGTTTCGTTGGTGGTTGCTTTAATGGAAATATCATCCACATCAATCCCCGCTGCTTTGGCAATATTGGCCTGCATAGTGGGGATGTGAGGGTTTATCTTCGGTGCTTCCAGGCATACCATGGCGTCGATGTTGCCTATCTGCCAGTTTTTTTCGGCCAGCAGAGCTACCACGTGTTGCAGTAAAATTAAGCTGCTGATACCTTTCCAGCGGTCGTCTTTATTAGAAAAATGGAAACCGATATCGCGCAGGTTGGCAGCGCCTAAAAGCGCGTCGCAAATAGCGTGGAGCAGTACATCCGCGTCTGAGTGGCCAAAGGCACCACTGGTATGTTCCAGGTTTACACCGCCCAAAATAAAGGGGTGCTGTTGTTTTAATTGATGGACGTCGAATCCAAAACCAACTTTTATTTTAGCCATTATTATTTGATGCTGCTGTTGCCTGTGCCGCCAAAGCTTGCCGATAAAGTGAAGCGGAGGGTATTGGCCAAAGGGCTGTTTTGCTGGCTGGCTGCCAGGTAAGAAAAATCGAAATTAAATATCTGGTACTTTAAGCCAACACCGAAGGTGGCGTAGTGCCTGTTACCTTTGTTTGGGTTTTCGTAAAAATATCCGGCACGCAGCGCTACCAGATCGTTATACCAGTACTCTACGCCGGGCGAAAAAGAAATTTCTTTCAGCTCCTCGCTAAAACCGCCCGGTGCATCACCAAAGGATTGAAAGAACCCTGCCGGTACCGAAACATTGTCATCCTTGCCGGAGGTAATATTGCCGTTGGCATCGCGGATGGGTGGTGTGGGCACTAAAAGCTTGTTGATATCAAACGTAACCGTGAATTTGCTTGCGCCGTCCAGTCGCCAGGTGTTGGCAACGCCCAGCTTTAAATTGGTCGGTAAAAAGTATTTTGTGCCACCATCGCTGTAAGCAATTTTTGAGCCTATGTTGGAGATGTGCCCGCCAAAGGCAAATACAGAGCTATCACCGTAATCTTTTTTGTAGTATACCGACACCCCTGCGGATATGGCGTTACCGGCTTTGTTCTGCGCGGTACTTCCGCCCGAAACGAAGGCACCGTTAGAAAAGTTGGAGTAAATATAACGCAGTGTTAGCCCCAATGAAAGGTTGTTGCCGAATTTTCGCGCAAAAGAACCGTCGATAGAGAGTTCGCTGGGTTTATAAGTGCCCTGTTCGTTCTGATTATCGTCTATCAGTTGGATGCTGCCCAAATTAAAATACCTTAACGATGCACCGAAGGTGTTGCGGTCATCCAGCTTATGCGCGTAGGCTAAGTAAGCCAAACTAACATCGGGCACCAAATGGCGCAACCATGGGCTGTACGATAAAGAGATATCGTCGTTGTTTTCCATGAAGGCCAGCTTTGCGGGGTTCCAGTAATTCGCGTTTACATCCGGCGAAAGTGCAACGCCGGCATCGCCCATGGCACCTGAGCGCGAATCGGGTGTAATATTAAGAAATGGTACCGCTGTGGATATAGCATTAACGCTTCCGTTTGTACTGGTCTGCGCTGATGCGGCAGCGGGAATTGTCAACAAGATATATAGAGCAATTTTAGTATAGCTATACTTCATTGTGTGCAATTTAGTTCTAATATTTAAAATAATAAAACCGGACTATCGTTTAATTTTGAGGTTAGAACCAATAATACATCAAATTATTGTAACTCAATAATAAATAATCCGTTTAACAGGGTTACGGGTGTAGCAGTTTTTTTAAATTGGTACCCAATAGGCTATTTTATTATTCATTTTTATTAAATTTACCTCCAAATAGATATTTTGCAAAGTATGAAAGCACTTTTTACTAATACTGCTTTAGTGTTGTTGGGTTTTGGCACATTGCTAAGCAGCTGCAGTAAACCTCCACAATCACAAAAGACGGGGATGACTTACAACAACAGGAATAACGGTGGTTATCTGCGGTTTAAGCAAACTCACCCTACACCTGGCCCGGGTTTGGTGCCAATTGAAGGCGGTACTTTTGTATTAGGCGGAAGCGCCGACCAGGACGTTACCTACGATTATAATAACGTGCGCCGCAGGGTTACCGTTCCATCTTTTTATATGGACGAAACTGAGGTAAGCAACCAGGATTGGCTGGATTACCTGCACTGGATAAATATTACCTTCCCTAACGATGGCGAATTATATTACAATGCCCTGCCAGATACCCTGGTATGGCGTAAACCGCTGTCTTACAACGAGCCTTACGTAGAAAATTACCTTCGCCACCCGGCGTTTCAGGATTACCCGGTTGTGGGTGTTACCTGGGACCAGGCACAAGATTATTGCATCTGGCGTACAGACCGTACCAACGAAAACATCCTGCGCGAAAATGATTACATGACAAGCTGGAAACAAGCAGCAGGTGGCGGTAAAAAAGGCGCAGCGCCTGCCGCAGGTGCGCAAGGTGGCTTAAAGGAGCCCTTTAACACAGATATTTACCTGAACGGACAAATAAAAGGTGCGGGAGTTGACGGCAAGAACATGCCGAAAGATATAAACCCTAACGCTGCCCCGGGTACTGCCAAAGGTGGCCCGCGCAGGCCGGTACGTATAGAGGACGGTATTTTGAAACAAGGCTACCGCCTGCCTTCGGAGGCAGAGTGGGAGTACGCGGCTTTATCGCTTGCCGGTAACACCGAATTTGAGAATATTAATGATGGTAAAATTTACCCATGGAACGGCCTGGGTGTACGCTCACCAAACCGTAAAACCCGTGGGTTGATCCTGGCCAACTTTAAACGCGGCGCCGGCGATAACGCGGGTGTTGGCGGTGGCCTGAATGATAAGGCGGATATTACAGCACCCGTGCGTTCTTACGAGCCGAATGATTTTGGCTTGTACAACATGGCAGGTAACGTAAACGAATGGGTTGCCGATACCTACCGCCAAACTTCGTTTGAAGAGGTGGAAGATTTTAACCCTTTCCGTGGTAACGAATTTACCAATAAACGCCTGGCCGACCCGGTTAAAGGGCTTTACGCTAAGGATAAATACGGCCGCCCTATTAAGGACCCTGCCAAATCGAACAAAAAATTAAAATACAGCGAAATGATAGCGCAGCAGCAAGGCCTTAATAACGGTACTGCCGCTGGTACTGTACCAGCCACAGGTGCTACCGTACCGCCAACTACGCCAAACTCTATTAAATACAGTGGTAAAGCTTACAACCCCGATTTCCGTGGTGCAAGCGACTCGGTGAACACCGTATTATACGGTACAACCACCTTGGTTAACGACCACTCTAAGATCTTTAAAGGTGGCTCGTGGAACGACCTGGCCTACTGGATGAACCCTGCAACCCGCCGCTTTATGGACGAGGACGAAAGCAGCGCCGAAGTTGGTTTCCGTTGCGCCATGACCATGGTAGGCGCCCCGGAGATCCACCCCGAAGGCAAGCCACACCTGCCAGTTAAAAAGGCAAAGCCCTACAAGGCGAGATAACAAGAACCAGCTTTTTGAATGATATGAGCCGTTACTGAAAAGTAGCGGCTTTTTTTGTTGGGAGACACGAAAAAAAAAACCAGGTGTTTTTACGGGTTGTAGAATAGACTTTTTAATGATAGCTTTAAAAACCAGAATTAAACCTAAATTTAACATAGCATGGGCGGTAGTGGAAATGGTGGAGGCGGAAGGTCTTCGCACAATAAGGAAATTCCTTGTGAAGAGTTGAAGTTTAATACTCAATTATCGTCTCCAAAGGAGGATGTAATAGTGAATATTCGACCCGGGATGTTACTGGAAGTAATTTTGTCTCCCACTAGAACTACTTGTGTAGTTATAATTGATGGGCAAATTGCCGGTACAATTATACATTCTAATTTAAATAAGTTAATTAATTGCATCGTGAAGGGGAATGTGTTTTACGCAAAGGTAAGGAGCGTCGATGGGGCCAAATGCGCGATAACGGTATTACACGAAAATGAACTATGACTTTAAATATAGTTGGTGGCACATATTACGAGATCTGTAGAGATCCAGCATGGAACGAATTATATGGTTCTGGTTTAAGAGCGGTTCACACGTTATGTGAGGGGGCGGCTGAAATTGTGTTTAATACTGATGTCGGTAAAGATGACTACGAGCTTTTATTAAGTATAACAAATGCATTAAAAGCTGAAGTTGAAGCCACAATTGTTCCGTTCACAACATTATTCAATTATGATTATCCCTTAGCTAACCCAAGTTATTCCCAAACTGAAATAAAAGACGAAATTCCCCCGACAATAGAAGGGGAATTAATTATTCAATTTGGAATGGTTGAGGGCAATAAGAAGGTGTTGGCAAAAAAAGTAGTATACGATCCACAATCACCAATTAATCCACAGTCGTTTTGGCAGAACGGCTCTGAAACAGATGAGTTAATTTGGGTTGCGAACTTCACAGAAGTTAAAACTTTTACTGGCTTTTCTGACCTGTCAAAAATTAAGACTCATCTTTTTAATATAGAAAAGGTGAATGCCGCAATTATAAAAATGGGGACGAATGGCGCGTTACTAATTCAAAAGGACAAGGATGATGTATTTATTCCTCTATACAAAACGAAGCGAGTCTGGCCAATTGGGACAGGTGATATTTATACAGCGACATTTGGGTTTAATTATTTGATTAACAAACTTCCAATTGAAGAGTGCGCATTAAAGGCGTCTTTAGCCACCGCTTATTACACAGAGACGTTAGCGTTACCTATACCAGACTTTATAGATAAATCGAGGTTTAAAGAGTTTTATAATAACTCCACAGTTAAAAAGAAAATTTACTTAGCCGGTCCATTTTTTAACATGGCTCAACGGTGGCTGGTAGAGCAATTTCGTCTTCAGTTAATTAATTTCGGCTTTGAAGTGTTTTCACCGTATCATGATGTTGGGTTAGGTGACGCGCAGAAAGTTGTTCCTCAAGATATAAACGCAATAGAAAGATGCGACCTCCTAGTGGCAATAGCAGATGGTTTAGATTCAGGAACCATGTTTGAAATTGGATACGCCGTAGCTTTAAAGAAATCAATTATTGTTTTTTCAGAGAACGAACAAGAGGAGTCTTTAACTATGCTAAAAGGCACTAACTGTATTATCGAAAGCGACTTTTCAACTCTAATTTATAAAACAGTTTGGGAAGCTTTCAAGGAATGAAAAAAGCAATTCTTTTATCGGGTGGGCTTGATTCACTTGCGTTAACATATTGGTATCGAAAAGATATTTCTGTGGCAATTACCGTAAATTATGGCCAGAAAACTGCCGAAAAAGAAATTGAAGTTAGCGCTAAAATTTGTAAGGAACTTAGTTTAAGGCATGAAATAATTGAAATAGACTGTAGCTCACTAGGAAGTGGGGAAATGTGTCCAACAGGGAATAAGTCTATTTCTGAAATACCGGAGTGGTGGCCTTATAGAAATCAGCTGCTCATAACTTTGGCGTGCATGAAGCTAATCCACTACAAAACTAAACACTTGCTTTTTGGTGCAGTTAAAACAGATAATAGGTTTGTTGACGGCACCATGGAGTTTTTTAATAATTTCAATAACGCGGTATCTATGCAAGAGGGGGGATAGAAATTATGGTCCCTGCCATTTATCTCACAACAATAGAATTAATTAGAAAATCTGAAATTCCAGAAAGGCTCTTATACTGGGGACATTCATGTCATACAAGCAACGACCCCTGCGGAGTATGCAACGGTTGTCGAAAATATCTAGAAGTTATCAACGAATTAAATCATGAGTAACGACATGTCTCAAATAAAGCGATTTCAAATAATCGGACTTAAAAACTATAGAAACGTTAACGTAATTTTTAAAGAACCATATAAGATACTAGTTGGAGAAAATGGGTTAGGTAAAACCACAATACTAGATGTGTTTTATTATCTACTCACCAGAAAATGGGGTTCAATGGATGAAATTGTTTTCGATTTTATAGAATTAGAACTTGAAAGTGAATTAATAGAATTCTCTCAAAGTGAATTACATATTTATGTCGAGTATCTTGAAGAAACGAAAAATTATACAGATAAATGCATAATCGGAAAATTTGAAAATATCGAACTGACTCTTGATAATTTATTTAAAAATCGTGTCGTATACTTCCCTATTTTTCGAAATATTCACCAGCAACTATCTCCATTGTTAAGTTATAAATACAGAAATGATCTTTCTTCCTTTTTAAATAGAAAACTATTTGATAAGGAAACGAAAGAAATTCTCCGCGAAACAGTAATGGAGTTTAATATGAATAGCTTAAAGGAAATGTTTCTTGAGAACATCGGAACGGATAACTTAGTAAGCTTTAAGGAAATTTGTAATGCTTATCTCGAAGAAACAAGATTTATGAATTCAGACCAAACGGGACTTGAAATAATTAATACCAACAACAATGAAAAAATAGATTTACAATATTTATCGTCAGGTGAAAAACAAATAATTAATATTTTTTCGAAATTCTACTTTTCAAAAAGGAACGATTTGATTTTACTTATTGACGAACCCGAAATGTCGTTATCAATTGCTTGGCAAAGTAAATTACTGCCTGACATAATTTCGTCGCAAAACTGTAGTTTTTTATTTGCCATTACCCATTCTCCATTCATTTTCTCGAATGACTTAACGAAGTATGCCGAGGGGCTGGATATTTATATAAGTAAGCGGCCTAATGCCTGAACAATTAATTAATAGTATGCTTGCTGCTGTCGCCAACCCAGTAGTGGCTTATACAAAATTCATCTTGGCTCACAAAAAGAACCCTCAAGCACTTTTTTGTTTTTTTGAGGGGCAGGATGATTTGATATATTTTAAACCACGAATATATAACTTTATTATTCCGGCAAATTTCTATGAGTTTAATTGTTCCGGAAAGTGGAATGTTAAAGAGACATACTATCTTATTAAAAAAAATGAAGTTTATTCATTGTGTAGAACGGGCTTCTTTATAGATTTGGATTTTGACCAACCTATCAATAACCCCGAAATTTACGAGACACCTTGCTATAGTATTGAAAATTTTTATTTGGAAGATATAGCGATTGTTGAAGTTCTAATTGATTGCTTTGGTGTAGAAAGAGACTCATGGGACTTGAAAACATGTTTGAGTATATATAACAACCTTTTGAATGAGTTTAATCAAACAACGCTACTTCTAAATGCATGGCTGTCCTCTTACGCAGATTTACGCGAACGGGGTATAGTGAATAAGCGTTTAAAAATAGATAGTACTATGAATACTAGTTTAGACAATATAGTAAAAGGAGATTTGTCTTCAATTAAACCGATTGCCAATACATCTAGTTTGGTAAATATAGAACAACTTTTTTCGTGTATCGGTGTCGTAGATATTGCAGTTGTTAAAAAGAAAGTGACTGAATTTGGCACCTGTAATAAAAGGGCAGTATTTCGAGGGAAGTTTCAAATGAAGTTTCTTAACAGTTTTTTTAAGCAGTTTAAAGTTCTCGTTGCCACTAAAAATAATGGACTATTATCAAAGGAATATCATAATAAATTTGAATTTGAATATTCGTCTTTGCCAGTACTTTTAAATAGCTATGCGGTTACTCCATCTAATTTAATTGATTACATTAAAAGAATCAGAAATTAAAATTTCAATTCTCTCAAGTGCCCCCCCGCGTTAGGGATAGCAGTGGAAACCCCGGAATGAAGCACCGCTTCTATCAGCGGGGCGGAATGAGGAGTTGCAACGTATAGCCCGGCCGCAGGCAACGCCCATATTTAGATTCAAGACTTAAGAAACAAGATTCAAGAAAGGAGAACACCACCACTCCAACCGCACTTCCACTCAACATTTCCTCTTCCTGTGCAATCGTACTATGAACTACGAACCATCAACCATGAACCCCC
This sequence comes from Mucilaginibacter sp., assembly GCF_039925265.1. Lineage (GTDB taxonomy): Bacteria > Bacteroidota > Bacteroidia > Sphingobacteriales > Sphingobacteriaceae > Mucilaginibacter. Next base: position 17,798 of record NZ_JBDSZG010000009.1, on the reverse strand, counting down.
CCCCATCCTGGCGCGAGCATGCGCGTAAGGCAAAGCGGAAGACTACCCCAATCTTGGCGCGAGTATCCGCGTTGGGCAAAGCACCGGGCTACTCGTGCTTAACAATGCCGGGCGGCTTTGCCCCAACGAGTGCAAATATAGCACCCAACAGCAGTGGTGACACGATTTTGTCACCAATCGGTATTTTTCAAGTAATTGATTATAAGGAACTTAAAAGTGTTCACGATGTTCACTGTGTGGCTCGTGAACACTTTTTGGGGATTCGGTAGTGTAGAGAAGCAGCCCTAACAATCGCGACATACCCAATGGCTCAATGACTCATCTGAAATCTGCACATCTGAAATCTGCACATCCTCACATCCCCTAACGTGTTAATATTCAGTAAAATGTTAACAAATAAATTACCGGTTCGTAACGTTTAAGCAATAGTTAATCGCTTATTTTTATAGACCGTAAAAAGGTCAGTACTAAAAATCATCTAAAAATATTTTTATGGCCTGGAAAAAATTTAGCGGAGAGATCATTCAAACCCCCATTTTAGAAGAAGTAGAGGCTGCCATAGAGCGCGAAACCGCCCTCGGCAACAAATTAAAAGTATGCATCGGTACCGATTCGCAGGTAAAAGGTACCGTTACCGATTTTGCTACGGTTATTGTTTTCATTCGTGAGGCACGCGGCGCGTTTATGTTCATCCACCAGGAGCGTACCTCCCAAAAGATGACCATCAAAGAACGGATGCTTAACGAGGTGCAAAAATCCATAGACATTGCCTACCAACTTTGCGACCTGCTGGACCTATACGAGGTAGAGCTGGAAGTACACGCCGACATTAACACCAACCCGATGTTTAAAAGCAACCAGGCCCTGCACGAAGCCATGGGCTACATCATGAGCATGGGTTTCGTGTTCAAAGCCAAGCCGGAAGCGTTCGCCAGTTCCTGCTGTGCCAATAAGATGGTGCAATAAGGGGGGGTGAGTAGTGAGTGGTGAGTAGTGAATAGTTTCTGCGGGTGTATCTTGTCTTGGTTCTTGTCTCTTGTTTCTTGCCTCTTGATTGATTCTTGGATCTCGCGTCTTGATTCTCGAAGCTAACTTCTATATTTGGGCTACAAATACATAGCCTATGTCGCCGCTTATTGAAATTACCGATCCTCATATCCTGGATGGCTCAGCCATATTAATTGATGTACGCGGAGGTGCCGATGCACATGACCGCTATCTTGCCGGACACCTGCCCAAAGCCGTTTTCGCCGGCTTGGATGCCGACCTGGCCAGCCATCCTGAAAATGCCGCCAACGGTGGCCGCCATCCCTTGCCAGCCCTCGAAGATTTTGCCGAAACACTGGCCCGCTGGGGTGTTACGCCCGACAGCCATGTAATAGTTTACGATGATAAAGCCGCTGCCATGGGCGGAGCGCGCCTCTGGTGGATGCTGCGTTCGATAGGGCACACAAACGTGCAGGTGATAAACGGCGGTTTAAAAGCCGCCACTGATGCCGGGATACAGTTAACCACCGGCGAATACCAGAACGCTGCGGTGGAAACCTACCCTATTGCTGCCGAGTACACCAACACGGTTGATATAGAAGAAGTAAAGAAAGCCGCTAAGGACGATAACCGGGTGGTGATAGATGTGCGCGAGGGCGTGCGCTACCAAGGCATCACCGAGCCGCTTGACCTTGTTGCGGGGCATATACCCGGCGCAGTGAATTTGTTTTACAGTACCAGCATGTCGCCGGAGGGGAAATACCTCACCTCTAAAGCCCTCGAATCGCTTTATAAAGACACCATTGGCGATGTAAAGCCGCAGAATGTGATTGTGCATTGTGGATCGGGCGTTACAGCCTGTCATACGCTGCTTGGGATGGAACATGCGGGCATTACCGGACCAAAGCTCTACGTAGGGTCGTGGAGTGAATGGAGCCGCAGGGATCTGCCGATTGCCACAACGGAGCAATAATTACCGAACGTAAAACCGGGGCAAACTAAAATGCGTTAATCTCCATTGTGAAAACATACGTTTTAAAGCTTAAGCAAAATTTGCCCATCAGTTTAGATGAGGCATGGGATTTTTTTTCGTCGCCGCATAACCTCGCAAAAATTACCCCGCCCGAAATGAACTTTGTGGTAACCAGTGATTATAATGGCGATGGCAAAATGTATCCGGGGATGATCATCACCTACAAGGTATCGCCCCTGTTGGGTATTAAACTCAACTGGATGACCGAAATAACACATGTAGAACCCGGTAAATACTTTGTGGACGAGCAGCGCTTTGGTCCTTACGCTTTATGGCATCACCAGCACCATTTTAAAGAGATCCCCGGCGGCGTAGAAATGACCGATCTGCTGCATTACGCCATACCCTTTGGCGTAATTGGCCGGCTAACCAACGCTGTTTTAGTGCGCAAAAAAATTAGAAAAGTGTTTGAATTCAGGGTGAAAACCGTGGAAGAAATATTTGGGAAATACACGGGGTAGGTAAAATCGTTGGTATTGTTAAAATCTGTATAATCGATTCCTAATCAGTGTAATCCACAAATTATATTTTTAGCACCGCCTGCAGCGCACCGCCGTAGCCTACGCCTGCATTCCTGCCCATAAAGGTGTAGAATCCACTTGCGAAAACCGAAATACGGCGTGTAAAAGTATGCCCCACATTTACAGCGCCCTTAGTGAAAGCGAAATCGCGGTTCACGCTTAAATTCTGACTGAAAGATTTGTTGGAGCTGGATGAATTCTGACCGCCAATTTCAAAGCTTACCTGGTTCTTTTTGTTGATGGGAATGCCTAACAAAGCCGAGTATACGATAACATTTGGTCCCTGCTTATCAAAGTAACGGCGGTAACCTGCTTCTACGTTAAAATAGCAGCCGCGCAAAAAGTTTTTATTAAAGCTGCCGGTGTACATAAACTTTACTTCGGAACCAAAAACGCCGTAACCCAGGTCGAGCACATCCTCGTCATGTTTATATAGCGGCGCTATACCAGATACCTGTACCGAGAAGTACGCCTTATAATCAAAATTAACAAGCGCATAACTTAGGCCTGCCTGTATATCGCCAAAGCCAAAACTTTGCTGATAGGTGGTACCGGCGGCGGTGGTAAACTGGCTGTTTTGATCGGGCGCCAAAACGTTTACGATCAGATCTAAGCGGCGGGTGATACCGTAGCCAACATACAATCCGTAAGCGTAACTGGTGAACGAACTATTCCCCGCAGGTTTTACCTTTTTACCGCTGGAGTTATATACATCTTTAGAGGTGTAGTAGTTAAAGGATGGCACCACAATATTGCGGTATTTGCCAATAGGCCAGCCTGCAAAAGCCTGCTGCCGGGCCGAGCCGATGATAACCAGTAATAAACAAACTATGTAAATTCTTTTCATGGTATGTGCTGTTTACGGCATCCTGAAATCTTCCTTCAGCCAGTAATATTGAAATGTAAAGTATGTAAAGTTAACCTCGTGCGCTTTATCTGCAACAACAAAATATTCGTTACTGGTACTGGCAAACTTGTTAAACATGCCAAAGCTGCATCGCGGGGGGCAAAATTCATCAAGGAGGCCTATGCCCATCAATACTTTGCATTTTACTTTGTCGGCAAAGTTTTGCGGGTCGTAATAATCCCAAACGGCAAGCAGTTTTTCTTTGCTAAAGCCCGCGTGTTTTTTTATGTAATCGTGAAAAACCAGCGTTGGCCAGGTATCAGTAGGGTACGAGCTGCCAATAGCGTAAGAGTCGTGCATATCTGCGTATAGCGGTACCTGGAAGGTGCAAAGCTTTACACGCTTATCCATAGCGGCCACAAACACGGCAAGTCCCCCGCCCTGGCTACCGCCCTCCACCACTATCTTTTCGGCGTTGAGGCGCAGCTTAGACGCATTGGCGGCAATAAAATCTACTCCGCGCAGGCAATCCATATAAGCGCCGCGGTAAATGTACTTATCACGGCTTTCTATATTCACTAAATTGTATTGCTTATAATCAGGCGCTATCACATCCCGGCTGTTACCGTTCCCGCGTACGTTGATGGTAAATACCGCGAAATCCTCTTTATCATAATCGGGCTTCATCTCAATGGTATAGCCCGGCACACGGTACAAAACAGGATAGTTTTTGCCGCCCTTCGGCACGGTTAGCCAGCCACGGATGGTGATACCTTCCCAGGATTTCATTTCGGCCAGGTAAACAACTTTTTCCTTGGTCGATTTCTTTTTATCCTCGGTGAACTTAAACTCCGGCTTAATGCTCTTTAAAGTATCGACGGTCCCTTTCCAAAACGCGTCAAAATCGGCAGGTTTGTGCAGGGCGGTTTTTATTTTTTCGGGGTCGATGCCGAACACGCGTTTTACCGTATCGTCATAAGTGGTAAGGTTAAGCATAAAGTGCACGCGGTAAAAACCCGGGATGCGCTTAGGTAGCAAAACACTGTACGTTTCTGATGAATTTTTGATGAGGTGCACGGGCATGCTATTGGTTGATAGCTGCCTGAAATCGTCGCTCAGTACATTATAGGTCAGTTTGCCGTCCTGGTTATTTTTGTAGGTGCTTTTTACCTTTAGCTTAAACTCAATGTTATCGTCGCCTTTAAAAAGGGCGTTTTTAGAGCCCGGTTTCACCTCTATAAATACTTCACCCTCTTCCTCCTTATCGTCCTGTGCGAAAGTACTATAGCAGCCGGCGAGGATGATGCTTGCGGTAACAACATAAAATTTAAAACTTCGTAGTAATTGCATTTTTATTTGTTCTCTTTTTTTAAAGCCTTGTTTTATACGGATGCTGCGCGCTTTTTGTTCCTGATCAAAAAATCGGACTGGCGAATGTAGTGGTTTAGCGGTTCTTCTATGAGTTTAAACAACAAAATAGACACCCCGTTGAGGATGATAAAAGCGTACAGCACATTTAAATTATCGTATTGAAAAGGCGAGTTCCAGTCAACGCCCCATTTATCGTAAAGCTCGAACACCCGGTCGTTAAGCCAGTTGAAGCTAAAATGCAGGCCATCATACATCCAGCCCAAATGAATGAGGTAAAATATATACGAACTTTTGCCCAGCAACTCAATAAATTTATTTGATAAAATCTTTTTTAAGATACTAGTCTCGGTAAGCAAGCCATAAAAGAATAGCGCGATACTTACCGACAAAAGGTAATTATTGGTGATAATACCCATCGGATGATGCAGCCCCGCAATTTTGCCTTTTGGTATAGGCAGGATGCTCATCAACCATACACAGGCAAATATCAATGCAAAACCCAGGTAGGTGAATTTTTGTTTGCTGCTGCCGTCCAGCGTTTTTTTGCGGACAATAAGCGCCAGTTGTATCCCCACAAAAAACTCAAAACAACGCCCCAAAAAGGTGTACAGCATCATAAACGTAAAATTGCCGAAGAAACCATAGCAGTTTACATCGCGGAAGATAAGTACCAGTAACGCGCCTATGCCTGTAATAATAAGGGGCTGTATGTAAAACTTACGGTAACGCTGCGCGAAGTAGAAGATAAACGGTGCTGAAAAGTAAAAGCATTCTTCTACCGTTAAACTCCAGCCCTGGGCTATGCCTGTGAATTTAAGCTGATCAAAAAAACCGCGGACAAAAGTGATATGCATCAGGAATAGACCTATGGGGCTGGCGAAACCGTTGGTCACTTTTTCATCGTGCGTAAAATAGAAGGAAACGAAAGCCGCCAGGGTAAGCAAAAAATACATGGGGTAGATGCGCGCAACCCGATTTTTAAGGTATTGTTTAAACCAAGCGCTGCTTAATTCGAAGCTATCGAAATACCGGAAAGCAATTAAAAAACCCGAAAGCGTGAAGAAGATAGTTACCCCAATGTGGAATTCGCTAAGAAAACGTTGCACAGCATGGGGAAAGTTCTCATCAAACGCGTAGGCGTAATGAGATATAAAAACGAGGTATGCGGCCAGTGCGCGTACCCCCGTTAGAGCCGGAATATAGTTAAGTAAAGGTTTTTGCGCCAAAACGGATCAGTTTTTTCGTCTCTAAAGATAATTTTAATATCGGAGGATGTGCAAAATTTGAGCCAAGGAGTAAAACGCCGGTAGATTGTGGCTTAACAGAAAATAAACTTTGTCATCCTATGTTTGCATTGGATGATGACAAATTGGAAGAAAGGGTTTAAAGTGCCGAGCCTTGGACGATGCCTTTGCTTAATATCTTTTGGTCGATGTAATATTGGATCTCGCTTTTTTTCAGTCCCCAGTTAGGGGCTATGAGTAGTTCGCGGTCGCTGAGGCCGAAGAGGCGCTGAATAATGATATCGGGGCGAACGCGTGGTAATAGCTCACATAAAAATTCGGCGTACTCATCCAGCCCAAAAAGCTTAAATGGCTCGCGTTTGTATTTTACGCCCATTACGCTGCCTTCCACAATATGCAGGTGATGGAATTTTACGAATTTTATCTGCGCGTGGCGATTGATCTCGTCGGCATACTTCAGCATCATCTCGTGGCTTTCCCATGGGAAACCGAAGATGGTATGTACGCAAACATCCAGTTTGGTGTTCTCGGTAAGTTTTAGTGCTTTCAGCAATTCATCGTGGCTGCAGCCGCGGTTGATCTGGTTAAGCGTTTCATCGTAAATGCTTTCCATGCCCATCTCCAGGTCTACATCAAACCTATCGGTATAACTTTCCAGTAAGGCTATTTTTTCGGCATCGATGCAATCCGGGCGGGTACCCACGCTCAGGCCCACAATATCCTCGGTACCGTAGCTTAACGCTTCGTCATACATCATTTTTAAATAATGTGCCGGGGCATAAGTATTGGTATTCGGCTGAAAGTAGATGATGAATTTATCGGCCTTGTTGCCCTTGCGGGCGCGTTCCATACCCTGTATCACCTGCTCGCGCACGGTTGGGGCATTGCGACTAACAGATGGCGTGAATGAATCTACATTGCAATAGGTGCAGCCGCCGTAGCCTTTGCTGCCATCGCGGTTGGGACAGGTAAAGCCGCCATCTACAATAACCTTAAACACACGATGCCCTTTGTACTTCTCTTTAAGCCATGGGCCATAATTGTTATAGCCCTTCTCCCACGGGGATTCCACCGATTTTAAAGCTGATGGCACCGATTGTATTTCTGATACTGATTGCATTAGTGCAAAGGTAATCATTTTAGATTATACCGATTTAAGCACTGCTTACAGTCTCCTGCTAAGAGGGTAACTTGGCTAAAATATCCGCTGCCGTATCATCTCCATAAAACCTTCGCGGAATTTGTCGCTTACGGGGATCTGTTTGGTGCCGATGTAAATGTGGTTATCCTGGATCTTGTTAAGCAAGCGAGTATTTACAATGTAAGAGTTATGCACCCGTACAAAAGGCTGCGGCAGTTGCTCTTCAATATCCTTTAAGCGGCGGTATATCAGCAGTTCTTCGATGCCGGTTACCAGGCGAACGTATTCTTTTTCGCTCTCGAAGTAGAGCACTTCGTCCAGTAAGATCTTACGCAGTGTTTTGCCGGATTTAAAAAAGAAGTAGTCGGCCTCCGGTTTGGCGGTGGTTGTCTCCGTAGAAGGCGGCTGTTTGTCGAAACTGGCTTCAATTTTTTGAGTGGCGGCTACAAAGCGTTTAAGGGTGATGGGTTTAAGCAGGTAATCAATGGTTTGGTAGGCGTAGCTTTCGGCGGCGTGCTCGGCATAGGCAGTGGTGAACACAATTTTGGTGTCCTTTGGCAACAGTCCCGCCAGTTCCATCCCCGTAAGGTGTGGCATATTGATGTCCAGGAAAATGAAATCTACAGTGTGCTTTTTTAAAAATTCTATCGCCTCTAAAGCATTGTAGCATTTACCTAAAAGCTGCCACTGGGTAGTTTGCCCAATGAGCACCTCCAGCAGGTTCACGGCATTTGGCTCGTCGTCTATAATGATGCACCTCAGGTTCATTTCAGCGGGATGTTTAAGTGGGCATGGTAAATATCGCCATTATTTTGTGTGGATAGCTCAAAATCATCCCGGTACAGCAGGATGAGCCGCTTACGTAAATTCCCGATACCCGAGCCGGTAGAGTTTGGGTTTAAAGGTACATCGGGTATGGTGTTTTCCACCGTAAACAGCAGCCTGCCGTTTTCTTGTATCAGCGCGAGGTTTATCCTGTTATCCACGCTTGATTTATCAATGCCGTGCTTAAAAACATTTTCTACAAAAGCCATCAGCAGCATAGGTGGGATGCTCTTGGCGGCATCGCATTCTTTTGTAAAATTAATGCTGATATCGTACCGGATACGGATCTTTTCCAGCTCGATGTAGTTCTCGATAAACTGGACCTCGGTACCGATGGATACCACCTGTTTTGGGCTTTCATCCACAAAATAGCGCATGATGTTGGATAGCTGCTCTATCAGCCCCGCCGTGCGTGGCGCCTCCAAATAAGCTTCGTAATAAATATTATTCAACGTGTTGAAGAGGAAATGCGGCTGCACCTGCGATTTCAGCAGGTTAAGCTCGGCCTGTGTTTTTTGGGCGAGCATCTCTTCCGATTGCCGCTTCAGATCGAAATAAGCTATCGCAATGCGGAAGATAAAGCTGAGCAGGAAGATGAGTATGCCGCCTACAATAAAACTCGCCAATACTTTAAATGTCATCGCCGTGGGCTTGGGGGCAAAGAAGGTATTGTAAACCGTAAGCGTAATAAAGCCCCGGATGATGCCCACCGCAAAAAGGAATACAATAACCGCCAGCACATACCATACAAAGCGCCCTTTTTGGTAAAGTCGTGGGAAAAGCCAAAGGATGTTACCATAAATAATAGCCGCGTAAAAAGCGGTGTATATAACAGCATAAGCAAACGCCTGCCCAAATGGGTCCATCGGCAGCAGGGAGAGCATGATCACCACAAAAACAGATACCCAAACGGCCTGCTGCAACTGGATGGCGGTAAGCTTACCAGAGAATAATTTCATGTTTAAAAATACAAAGCTTTTTGGTGCCCCGCGATAGTTTTAAACGCCGGGCCTTATTTATTCAATAGAAAGGGTTGTTTTATCAACGCTTACATCAATTGGCGGTTTAGGCCGCTGTTTTACCACCTGTTGAATTGAGCAAGCCAAACGCTAAATATAGTGGGCATAGGGTTGAAACGTTTTCGGAATGCTTTTGCAGAGGCACAAATTCGCCCTTGATAAATGAAAAACTTAAAACCATTAACAATTCAATAACATGAAAACCAACTGCACCATACCTGCAATTTTAATTAGCCTGCTTACTTTATTTTTATCGGCACAGCCGAAATATACGCTGGCACAACAGGTAGATACTATTCGTCTGAAAGATAACCGCCTGAACACCGCCAGCCTGAAACCGGGCTTGCGCCAGTACATGGTTTATTTCCAAAACCCAAAAAGCCCTAAAGTAATGCGGTTTTGGCTTTGGCTGCGCGATACTAAAGTAGAAACCCAAAACGGGCAAAAGATATTTGTTACCAACCAACATTGGTATGGTGGAGATACCGCCAGTTACCGTACCGTATACTCGATAAACAAGGCAAGCGACTTTTCGCCCATCTACCATTCGGAAACCGTAAACGGTAAAAACAAATCTTTCAACTGGAGCAATCAAAAAATTGTGGGGGCCGATACCGTGGCGGTAAACACCGCCAAAACCTTCTCGCTGGATTTTACTGCTCCCTGCTACAACTGGAACCTGGATATGGAAACCTTTGAGATGCTGCCTTTGGCTGCCGGTAAAACGTTCGCCATCAACTTTTACGATGCAGGCTACAGCAAACCTGAGTACATCATCTACAAAGTGACCGGCAGCGAAATAATAACCACCTACGATAACCAAAAGGTTGATTGCTGGATCTTGTTCAATGAAAGCGATAACGCTGGCCGCCACGCTACCGAAACCTTCTGGATAAGCAAAAAGAACCACGAGTTTTTAAAAGAGGAGGACAACTTCGCCGGCATGTACCGCTACAAAGTAAAAATGCCCGCAGCCGCAGTTAACGTTTTAACAAAGTTTGGCAAGTAAAAAATAATCAGCCCGTCATAGCAATGACGCTGTGGTGAATTAGTTTAATCTCAATTGCTAATATGCAAACCCTGGTAAGTACGCACTCCATCAGCATTACCATAGCTGAAGTTAAGATGTGTGAAGCGTTTGTACTTCTCTTTATACTTCGTAAAAACAGCTTCAGGCTGTTTTTTGCCGTTCACGGTCATCTCCTCCGTGTTGAGGGTGAGGTCGTGCAGGCTCTTTTCACTACCTATCACTTTATCCTTCACCAGGTCGCCAATTAAAGCTTTCATCAGCAGTTGATCCTGACGCGCTTGTTCCTGATCCTTTTTAGCCTGGATCTGGTCTTTGGCGGCTTGCTCCTGGTCGCGTTTTGCCTGCACCATATCTTTTGCTGCCTGCTCCTGGTCTTTTTTCGCCTGTAATTGGTCAAGCTGTGCACGTTCCTGATCGCGTTTGGCTTGTACTTGTGCATCGCCTGCACCGGCCTGGTCTCTTTGTGCCTGCTCGGCATCACGTTTGGCTTGTAAGGCGTCTTTTTGCGCTTGTTCCGCATCGCGCTTAGCCTGCAGCTGGTCACGACCGGCTTGCTCCTGGTCGCGTTTGGCTTGCACCATGTCACGGGCGGCCTGTTCCTGGTCTTTCTTAGCCTGGATTTTATCCCGCTTTATCTGCTCCTTTATTTTGGTGAGCACGGCGCTGTAATCGCCCCATTTGGCGGCGGGGATCTGTTCGCCATCTATATAAAGCTCCGTCATTTTATCGTTCACAAATTTTGCTTTGTAAACCACACCATTCCAGTTGGTGCGAAACTCCTCTACCTCTTGCCCGTTGGTGCGGGGGGGGGGTCATGTAATTGCTGTTAGGCGAATTATCGCGAACGGTTTTTTTCTTCGCCTGCCCATAGCTTAGGGTAGTTGCGGCCATTGCGGCCAATAACAGGCCATGTTTTAAAAATTTGGTTTTCATTTTATTTGATCTAAAGGTTGAAAATTGGGCAATACAATTCCGCCTCACCATTGGTAAGTTTTAAAAAATGCGGTGCCGGTTGGATTTATTAAGTGCTATTTCTACAGGGCAGGGCGCGCTTTCCCCACGCTAAAGTTTTAGCGGTGTTGTGTTTACAGTTGAACGCTAACGTTGTTTTTTTGATTTTGCTGTACTCGTTGCTGGTCTTTTTTGGCTTGTTGCTGGTCTTTACCGGCCTGTTGCTGATCCCGGATGGCTTGCTCCTGGTCGCGTTTGGCCTGTATCTGGTCTTTGGCTGCCTGTGCCTGGTCAATAGCGGCCTGCTTCATATCGCGTTCGGCTTGTTCTTTATCGCGTTTGGCTTGCAGTTGGTCAAGTTCGGCCTGGTCCTTTTGTTTTGTGGGTGTGCTGGTGTTTGATTGGCTCTCATATAAGGCTCTATCGTAAACTTCCTTAGCGCGGTCTGCTTCCATCTTAGCCAGTTCAGAAGCATACTTTTGCTTTAAAACGATTTCCATATCTGCTTTTTCTTTGGCCGATACCATTGCATTATCAAAAGCCGCAGGTTCAGTTTTTTGAATGAGAGGAAGCGGCTCTTTTGCTTTGTTCTTATCTTCTTTCTTAACGATGCTTACTGGCTCCGATACTGCATTTTTCGGTTGAACAGCCTGCTGTGTAACTTCCATTTTTGGTTTTGCTTCGCGATGAGCGATCCCCCCGATTTGTGTAATAGCCGCTGTTGCCACCATTGCCGACAGGATCAACACACCCGCCATAAAGAAAACCTTTTCGGCAGTGCCCAGGGCCTTGTTTTGGTTTTGCAAAATTCGGCTCACCCGTTGTAATAAATGGTTCTTTTTACCGGGGAATGCCACCTGGTAACCCGCGCCATACAGCGAGTATTCTTTAAAGCTGATGAGCGCCTGTACAAATTCCCGCTTGTTTTTGGTTTGCGCCAGGGCAATGTCGTCGCAGCAGTTTTCGCGCTCATCCCGCAGGAGAGACGAGATCCACATCAGCCCCGGGTTAAAAAAGAACACCGTTTCGGCGATGGCTTGCAAAAAGTTCACCACGTAATCGTTCCGGCGGATGTGTGCCAGTTCGTGCAGTAGTACAGCCTCTATCTGTTCGGGTGGAAACCCTGCCAACAAGCCCATTGGCATCAGTATCACCGGCTTTAAATGGCCTATTACAAAAGGCACTTTTACATAGCCCGATTCCAGCAATTGTACTGCTCGTTTTAACTGCAGTTTTTCGCAAAGTATCGCCATGCGCTGCTGCCAGTAGGCATTAGGTACAGCAATATCGCGGTGCCTGGCCCTTTGAATAAAAACCAGCCCACCCATAAACTTTACCGACCGGAACAGGAACAGGATAAACCAAACCAGCACCACCATAGGCGCGTTCACGGTAAAGTAGCTGATACAGGCATAGCCAAACCGCCTGATGCCTTGGGTATCGATATTAAACAATAAGGGTAGCATCCGCCGCTAATTTGCCTGTAAGCTCCTGCGTAAGTCCCTCTGCTGTCTCCTGGTTCCAAACACATATAAAGGTGTAAACACACGTCCCTATAAAAAGCGCGAACTGTGCAAGCACCAGGTTGTACCTTACAGCCGCGCTTGCCTTGCGGGTGGCCATCAAAACCAGCGCGGTAACCATCGCCAGCAGCAAGCCCTGCCATAGCGAGTGGATAAGCATCCAGCTAAATGCCTGGATAACGCGGTTGGTGGTGATGAGTGTAAGCAGGTGCATGGTGATGGGTATTATTTGGCTTTGTCCATTTTGTTAAGCAACTCTTTTATTTTCTGCAATTCTTCTTCTGATGTTTTATCGTTACCCAATAGTGCAACCATCAGGCTGCTTGCCGAGCCATTGTACATCGAATCTACAAAGCGGCCCAGCATGTTGCCTTTCACTTTGTCTTCTTCCAGCGCGGCGCTGTAAATGTGTTTCATGTTGGTTTCGTCGCGCTCCAACATACCTTTTTCCTTCATCACCTGCATCAGCTTCAGGGTAGAGGTATATATCACCGCTTCTTTTTGCTCGTTCAGCTTATCGTGCACAAAACGCACCGTTGAAGGGCCATCCTGCCAAAGTATTTGCAGCACATCCATTTCGGTTTTTGTTGGTAAGCTATCAGCGGGTTTATCTTTCTTAAACAACATCATAAACCAAAGGTATGCATTGAAAACGTACGTTGCAATAGTTAAGGTAAAATAATTTTATTTTTTTAAATCTTGCTCGTTGACTGTAAGGAAATTTATCCTGTCCAATCTCTTAATCCCTAAATCCTGTTAAATTTGAGAGGGCAATAGGGGTAAACCCTTCCATCATTGTACTACGTGTATAAAAGCAAAACATACACATAATGATGATAGCATTAATTACATGGCTGGTTAAGAAATACGCCATACCGGCACTAAGCCGTTACCGGGCCAACAGGAATACGGGCACCATAAAAACCGCCGCAGTTTTAATGCTGCTGCTGGCATTATCCGCGCCAACCTTTGCGCAGGAGCAAACTACAAAATACAATGTGTTGCACAGCGGTAAAGTTGTTGGTCACCTTGATCTGTACCAGAAACGCAGCGGCGAGAACCTTTATTTAAGAATGATATCTGAAGTAAAAATGCGCTTCATTTTTAGCATCAGGGTGAATTGCAACGAGGAGTCGTCTTTCCAAAACGGCAGGCTGGTTAGCTCGCATGTATTACGTAACGTGAATGGCAAAGAAAAAGCCAACCGCCAAACCACTGCCATAGGCAATGCCTATCAAACCTTAGCTGAAGGTAAGAGTGGTAGCGTTAAGCAAAAAGATATAAGCGCCAACCTGATGCTGCTATATACTCATGAACCCGCCGATAACGCGCAGGTATACTCGGATAATTTTCAGCAGTTTTTAAAGGTGAAGCAAACCGGCAGTCACGTTTACCGGATCGATCTGCCGGATGGCAGCTATAATTATTACACCTACGCCAACGGCATTTGCAGCAAGGTGGATATTCATCATTCGCTTTATACGATTCAGATCCAGTTGGCGTAGGAAGAGTGTCTGAATCAGAATTTACAGAATTAGAGGATTTTCAGAATAGCCTTTTGCGAACGCGATAACACTTTGACAATAAATTCTGTTCATTCTTTGATTCTGTAAATTCTGATTCAGACAAAACCCACTATATTTAGCGCATATAATAAGCCGCTAAGGGTGGAATACAGCGACAGCACGGTTATAACTTTACTAAAACAGGGCAGCGAGAAGGTATTTGAAAGGGTATTTAAAGACCATTTTAAAAGCCTGCACGCCTACGCCTACACTTTTATGAAAGATGATGAGCTGGCCGAGGAGGTGGTGCAGAACGTTTTTTGCCGCATTTGGGAAAAGCGAGAACAGCTGAAAACAGATGGTTCTTTAAAAGCTTACCTGTACCGGTCGGTGCATAACGAGAGTTTAAACTACTTAAAGCACCAAAAAGTGAAGGCCAACTTTGAGGTGTATTATACCGGGCAAATGGAACAGCAGGAAGACCACTCAGCAAAAAAAATAATGGCCAATGAGTTGGAACGGCACATCCGGCAGGCGATGAACGAATTGCCGCAACAATGCCGCATCATTTTTCAGCTGAGCCGGTTTGAACAATTAAGGTATCAGCAAATTGCCGACCAGATGGGGCTCTCGGTAAAAACCATTGAGAACCAAATGGGTAAGGCCCTGAAGCTGATGCGCCTAAAACTGGCCGAATTTTTAACGCTGCTATTTTTGATATGGATAAACCGCTAACAGATGAGTAAGAGCAATAATCATATAAGCGATGATCTGCTGGTGAAACACTTGCTTGGCGAAGCTACGCCTGCCGAAACCGCTGAGGTGGAAGAATGGTTGGCTGCCGATGAGGTAAACCTGGCTCATTTTAATCAGTTAAAAAGGATCTGGGACGAAAGCCTGCAACTGGCAAATACCAGCACCGTTGATGAAGATGCCGCCTACAACCGCCTGCAAAACCGCATTAAACGGACGCCCGATAACGGCGAGGCAAAAGTGGTGGCACTTCAACCTAAAAAAACAAACTGGCTGACCATTGCGGCAGCTATTATGGTGATTTGTACCGTTGGATATTTAGCGGTGAATTATTTTAACCAACCAGCGGCCCTGGTGACGGTGGCGAGTAATGATAAGGTATTGACAGATACTTTGGCCGATGGCTCCGTTGTAACGATGAATAAGCGATCGCAGCTATCGTACCCTGAAAAATTTAAAGGGGATACCCGTGCCGTTAGCTTGCAGGGCGAGGCGTTTTTCAGCGTTACACCCGATAAAACAAAACCTTTTATAATTAAGGTGAACGATGTAACCATTCGGGTGGTTGGTACGTCTTTCAATATAAAAAGCAGGGATGGTAAAACCGAAGTAATTGTAGCTACCGGTATTGTAAATGTTGCAAAAAAACAGAATAACATCAACCTTAACCCCGGCGAGAAAACCGAGATAGATAACAGCAAAACCGGTTTCTCCAAACAAAGCGTAAAAGGAAAGCTCTACAGCTATTATGTAAATAAAGAGCTGGTATGCGATCAAACCCCGCTGAGCGAATTGGTGCCGGCACTGAACGCCATTTATGGTGCAAACATTGTAATAGGTAATAAGGCAATAGAAAAAATGCCCATTACTACGGTGTTTAAAGACCAGTCGCTGGAGCAGGTGCTGATGGTTATTCGCGAAACATTTAAGATCTCGGCAGAACGGAAAAACGGGCAGATCATCCTTAAATAATATATTTCTTAATCCTATCCATGCATCAATTTAAGCGTTCGCTGTTTATTGTTACTGCCTGTGTTTTGCTTTCGGCTATCAGTCCGCGGCTATTTGCGCAATCGTTGCTGAGCCGGAATATTTCCATCCACATCAAAGGCAAGCCGCTGGGTGTTATGCTGAAAACGATGGAGGAAAAGGGCAAGTTTTACTTCTCGTACAACAGCAACCTGCTGAAAGCGGATAGCCTGGTAAGCCTGGATGCCGACAACTGGACAATAAAAGAAGTCCTTGACCACCTGCTTGCGCGCCGCTTTGAGTATAAAGAGGCTGCAGAGTTTATCATTCTGCGGTACGCGCCTTTGCAACTGAATTTACTCAGCCATAAAACCGCAACCGAAGGCGAAGAATTTGTAATAAACGGCTTTATTGTAGACGAGGCCAGCGGAAAAAAACTGCCCAACGCCAGCGTTTACGAACGCAACCTGCTGCAAAGCACTTTGACCGATGCCGACGGTTTTTTTGAACTGAAGCTAAAAAACGGGGGGATGCAACTGCAGGTCACCATTAGCAAGGAATTTTATAAAGACACCACAATTACCTTTTTGCGGGATGTTAATATTACCAAAGTGACGGGTAAAAGCGTTTTGTACTACGCTTTAAATGATGACCCTGAAGGGATAGAAACAACCTCTTTTGGTAAACTCTTCCTTTCCACCAAACAAAAGGTCCAGGCAGCAAACCTGAAGGGGTTGATAGCCAACGCGCCATTCCAGGCATCGGCTATACCCAATGTAAGCACCCATGGTGCTATGAATGGGCAGATAATGAACACTGTTTCCCTTAACGCGGTAGGTGGTTACAACGCCGGCGTGGATGGCGCAGAGCTGGGCATAATATTTAACCTGGATAAGGGCAATGTGCGTAGCTTTCAATTTGCGGGGGTATTTAACGTTGTGGGCGGCAATGTTGGCGGGGTACAGATAGCCGGGCTTTACAATAATGTGCTGGGCAATGTGAACGCGGTGCAGCTTGCTCTGCTGCACAATAGCGTAAAACGTAACCTGCACGGTTTTCAGCTAAGCTTTTATAACCATGTGCGCGGCAAAGTATGGGGCGTACAATTAGCGCCATTTGGGAATATTGCTAATAACAATGTAAGCGGGATCCAATTAGCCGGATTGGGTAACGTAGCAGGCAGCAGGTTTGAGGGCATTCAATTGGGCGGACTTTTTAACTATGCCAGGCACCTGCGCGGCTTGCAGGTGGGGCTGATCAATATTGCAGATACCTCCAAAGGGTTTAGCGTAGGGCTCATTAATATTGTGCGGAACGGTTATCATAAAGTAACCCTCGGTGCTAACGAAACGCTGAACGCCAACCTTTCCCTAAAATCGGGCAGTGATAATTTTTATACCATTTATAGCGGAGGCGCGAGGCTGAATGAGAACGCCAAAATTTACGGGATGGGGATGGGTTTTGGTACCGTGCTGGGGCTGAATAAATGGCTCAACTTTAATCCTGAGCTAAGCAGCCGTTACCTGTACCAGGGTACCTGGCACTATACCAACCTGCTTAACCGCTTCGACGCGAATATTAACATCAGGCTAAGCAAGAGCCTGGCGCTTACTGGCGGTCCATCGGTAAACCTGTACTATACCGGGCAATATAATGCGGTAAAGGGTTACGCCTTACTGCAAGACCTGCATCCCAATTTCAACCCGAATAAAAGAGCCAATTGGTTTTATGGCTGGAATGTGGGACTGAATTTATTTTAGAAAAGCCAACCTGCACCAGGTACTCCGGCTCAAACGCTGATCTCCAATGGCTGAATTTCATCTGCACATCTGTAATCTGCACATCCGCACATTTTCCAAACACTTTTCGCCGACCTATTTCACCCGTTCACCGATGTAATCCCGCCGTACGTCTAATTGGCCGTATTTCGCTGTAACGTTTCCTAAATGGGTGCGTCATATGGGTGTATTTAATAAAACGAAAAACACAAATAGCACTCACAATCAAAATATTAGGAATCATGAAAACAACATTTTTAACCATAGCAACCATCTTCACTTTAGCCATAGGTACTGTAAC
>NZ_JBDSZG010000008.1:0-319874 GCF_039925265.1 Mucilaginibacter sp. | reverse complement strand
ATTTGGAGATTATGATGAATGAGACCACACCATTTCGGCGCAAGCTGACCCACTGTTTCGGGGCAAACTGACCAGGGCATTTCGGGGCAAACTGACCCACCAAAACGCGTAGCAAATGCTGTAGAAGCAACCATCTTTTGAGGGCAAAAGACCCGTTCTAAGATGGCCAATTTGACAATCAGCATGAGTAAGATTAGAAAGATTTTAAGGATGAACAGCCAGGGGCGCAGCACGCGATTTATAGCTGCCCAGATTGATTCATCCCGGAATACCGTAAGAAAGTACCTGGCGCTCCTTAAGAAGAGCGGCTTTACCTTTGAAGAAGTTAATAGCCTGAATGATAAGGAACTGGAAGACATTTTCGGCAAGACCAGGGAAAACAACCAGCCAAGCAGCCGTATGCAATCCATGCTACGCTGCTTTCCACATGTCGATAAAGAGCTCAAAAAGACCGGTATGAACCGGCAGCTCCTGTGGGAAGCCTATATCAAAGAGTTTCCCGACGGCTATAAGTACACCCAGTTTTGCACGTATTACAACCAATGGAAGACCAGGGTCAACCCGACCATGCACATGGATCACAAGGCCGGAGACAAGCTATACGTTGATTTTGCGGGTGAAAAGATGAGCTATACGGACAAGGAAACCGGCGAAGTCATTGAAGTAGAAGTCTTTGTAGCAATCCTTGGGGCCAGCCAGCTCACCTATGTAGAGGCTGTTATGAGCCAGCAAAAGGAAGACTTTATCGCAGCCTGCGAGAATACCCTGCACTTTATCGGCGGCGTTCCTGCCGCCATTGTGCCGGATAACCTGAAGGCGGCCGTAACCAAAAGCAGCCGCTATGAACCAACCCTTAACGAAACATTTGAAGACTTCGCCGACCATTATGGGACTACCATATTACCAGCGCGGGCGTACCGCCCGCGTGACAAGGCATTAGTAGAAGGCGCCGTTAAGATCATTTATACCAAGGTATACGCCCCTTTAAACAAGCATATCTACCATTCTTTAACAGAACTCAATACGGCGATCTGGCAGGCCCTGGAAGTCCATAACAGCCAGTTGCTCAAGGGGCGCAATTACAGCAGGAAACTACAGTTTGAAGAGATCGAGCGCCAGACCCTGGCACCGCTGCCTGTATTGCGTTACCAGTTCAAAAAGCACTTCTATGCCAGGGTGATCAAGAATGGCCATGTCAATCTCGGCCCTGATAAACACTATTACAGTGTGCCTTACCGCTTCATCGGCAAGCGGGTTAAGCTATTATACTCCCGCACTATTGTAGAGATCTACTCCAATTATGAGCGTATCGCTTTGCACCCGCGCGAAAAGAACCCCTACGGGTATACTACCGACAAAGAACATATGGCCAGCGCTCACCGCTTCAAAAGTGACTGGACGCCAGATATGTTCCTCAATTGGGCCGCCTCCATCCATGAAGATGTCAGGCTATATATCCTTCAAATACTGGAGCGTAAACAACACCCCGAACAGGCTTACAAATCCTGCCTGGGGGTACTTGGCTTTGCAAAAAAGGCAGGGAACGACCGGTTAATAATGGCCTGTCAGCGAGGGCTCAGTTATGGCCTTTATAGCTATAAAACGATACAAACCATATTGGAAAACAAGATGGACAACTATGAGGAAAGCATATTTGCCGATGAGCTACCCATGCCTACCCATGATAATATCCGGGGAAAAGACTATTACAAATAACCATTTAAAACAACAATAACATGAACACAAGCACCTTAGACAAACTGCGGAAGATGAAGTTCTTCGGCATGTTTCATGCCTTTAAAAGCAGCATGGAAACCGGTAAAACAAACGATTACACGGCAGATGAACTGCTGGCCCACCTGGTAGATGCAGAATGGGACGACCGGCAGAACAGGCGTATTGAACGCACAATCCTATATGCCCGGTTCCGCTATAAAGCTTCAATTGAAGATGTTCATTATCATGCCGACCGAAGTATTGACCGCAACCAGATCATGCGCCTGGCGGATTGTACGTTTGTTGACCGCTTCGAAAACCTGCTGATCACCGGGAGTACAGGTATCGGTAAAAGCTATATTGCTTCTGCTGTGGGTTACCAGGCCTGTGTATTGGGCTACCGGGTATTGTACACCAGTACGCCCAAACTATTTGCTAAACTGAAGATGGCTAAGGCGGATGGCTCCTACATGAAAGAGCTGGCTAAGATCGAAAGACAGCAATTGCTCATACTCGACGACTTTGGCATCCAGCCTTTTGATGCTCAAAGCAGGGCGGCATTAATGGAGATCATTGAGGACAGGCATGGTAAGACCTCGCTGATCATTACTTCACAGCTACCAGTCAGTAAATGGTTTGAAGTGATCGGTGAAAAAACAGTTGCTGATGCTATCCTGGACAGGATCGTTCATGATGCACACCGTATCGAACTAAAGGGAGAATCTATGAGAAGAAAGCGTAGCGTTGAACCGGAAAACAGCCACCAATGAAATTACCTTTTAAATAACTATTTTTGTACGTGCTTTTATAGCATTTGCTGCAACCCAAAAGTCAGCTAACCCCTGGGTCAATTTGGCCCGAAACAGGGTGGTCACTATCTCCATAATATACAACATGACAGCGTAAACATAAACGGCAAACGAACGATCGTGATAAACGCAAAGGGCAAAATACTGCGCCAGGCCTTTCTCTGGAAGTCACAGGAGAATCTGTCGTGTGAGGCAATCCGTCAGCGGCTTGCATCGAACGGCATTGCCCTATGCCATCAGCGCGTCGGCAAGATATTCCGCAATCCTTTTTATTGCGGCGTCATCAGTCACAACATGCTCGACGGCGCTGTAATTGCCGGAAATCACGAGGCATTGGTGCCACAGGAGCTGTTTTTGCGAGTAAACGGCATCATGGCGGAAACTACGCACGGTTATACCATCAAAGAGGAAAATGACCATATCCCGCTGAAACGATTCTTGCGCTGCGGGAAATGCGGTCAATTGCTGCGGGGCTACATTGTGAAAAAGAAGAACATCCATTACTACAAGTGCTCTACCGTTGGCTGCTGTACCAATCGCAATGCCAACGCGTTACATCAGCGCTTTGCGGAGATATTGGATTGGTTTGCCCTGGACTTTCCAAATGACGCGCTGCACCTCATCAAGCAGCAAGCCATCGCCACCTTTAACCAATGCTGCCTAGGATACATGGACCAGCGCGTCGTTCTGCAACAAAAGCTTGCGGAATTACAGAAGAAAATAGAACGCCTGGAAGAACGCCTGATGGCGGAAGACATACCGAGCGAGTTGTATTACAAGTATGTAGCCAAATACAACGAGGAAAAAGAGGAAGTGGAAACAGAGTTCTCAAAGCCAGGTTTAGAAATGTCGAACCTTGATAGTTGCATCAATACGGCCATGGATTTAGCTATAAATCTGCCAAAAAAGTGGCTTGCGGGAGACTACTGTACCAAGCAAAGATTGCAAAACCTGATATTTCCGGAGGGTATTTCATACAACCGGGAAACCGACCAGTGTCGAACTCCGAGAATAAATAGCATGTTTTTGTATTTGGCTTATTTAAAACAAGTTACGCTTAAAACGAAAAGAGGCATACCAGCTTTAGAACTGAATTATGCCTCTCTTGCGCTTTCCGTAGCCCGTAGGGGAATATCTATATACTTGTAACGGTCTTAAAATCAATATCTTATAACGGCTCTGTTTCGCACTCACCGCATTCCTCACCAGCGTTCAAACGCATTGCAAATGTGATATAAAGATAAGCATGTTGTATTATTTGTCAAAAATTTGCTGTTAATAAATTGAACTATACGATCAACGTGGCAGGGTACATTTTAGGCCATATCTCCTATTGCGTAGCCGCCGAAATTACCCGGATAGATTGAAGGTCTCGAAAAGGTTACGTCTCGCTCCGCAAAGTATGGAATCAAAAAGGTGACTCATTTCTTAATATTTATCACTTTCGTAATACTCAGATTTATAGGGTGGATAACGGGTTGTTAAAATTTGTTAAAAAGCGGATGTCGATAATATAAAACGATTTTAAATGTACGGTTGGTATTGAAATATGTACAAACGGACAATCTAATAGCGACCTTTGTGTGCTTGCTTTGTATCGCCCAATTTATTTGAACTATATCGCCCAAGTTGCCTTAGCTGACGCTCCAAAGTGTCGCTTTTTTTCAACCAATTATTCATTTATAACCAATGCTCCAAATCATGAGAAAATCAAACAGAAAAGCAACGATGAAAATCGTATGGCTTCTGAATGTCTTAGTGATGCTGACTGCCTGTAAAAAGACGGCCGAACCAATTAAAAATGAACCGGCTGCTCCGGCCGGAAAACTGACCATCAACGCTGTCAATGCTATTAATCCTTTAGCGAACGCAAATGCCGCATATGACGGCTTCCTGAACGCGTTTCTTGTCAAAACAGGCGGCCAGTCTTACATTGTCGATGGGCTTGTTAAGCGGGACAGAGCTTATTTTTGGGGTCAGGCGTTTATGATCACTGGTCTTATCGATGCGTATGAGCGGAATCCTACGCCAACGCGCAAACAAACAATCATTGATCTGACCAACTCGTTTTTAAACAAGGAAACCTATGACTGGTCATGGAACTCCTGGACGGATGATATCGCGTGGGCATGTATCGCAGTGATACGGGCTTACAAAGTGCCAGGAGATCTGACCTACAGTACAGTCGCCGCAAATAACTGGAACTTTGCGTTCAACCGCGGTTGGGACAATGTTTTAGGTGGCGGCCTTTGGGAAAACATGGACAAGCACACCAAAGCCTCGCTTGCCAATAACCCGATGATTATCAGCGGTGTTTTCCTTTATGAAGCCACCGGGGACGCCAACTATCTTAATAAAAGTAAACAAATCTATTCCTGGTTCCGAGGCAGCGGAATTTATAATACTACGACAGGTGTGGTAAATGAAGCAAAAGTGAACGACGGAACGATCCAATATTCAGAAAATTCTTATAATCAAGGATCTTTTGTCAATGCAGCTGCTTCACTATACAAACAAACAAGCGATGCCCAATATCTGAATGACGTGATACGGACTGCTGATTTCGTTGTAAACAAATGGGGTGTCATGAACCAGGAACCAGATGCTTGTGCACGTGGCATTGCAAAACTGGCCCGCGAAAACAATTTAGGCAGCAAATACTATCCTTGGCTTGTTCGTCAGTGTATTGCTGCCTGGAACAACAGGCGTACTGATTATAATATAGCCAATAATGACTGGCGTAACCCGACACCTTCCGGTGAACAATTTGCCATGAACTGCATCAGTTTGGTAACGGTGCTTAATGTAACGCCTGAACAGGAGATCGTATCGGTTCCTACGGGTACTTATAGGCTGAACGCTCGACACAACGGTTTAAGCCTGGATGCCGTAGGCGGTGGAACTGCTAACAACACCGCACTCGATGTTTGGGGATATAGCGGCGGCAATCACCAGCGCTGGTCACTTGTCAGCCTCGGCGGAGGTTTATACCGGTTACAGGGCGTGGGCAGCGGTCGATCTATCAACGTGGCAGGCAACAGTGGTGACAATAATGCATCTGTCGTATTATTTGATTACAATGGAGGCGGAAATTCCAAATTCTACTTTTCTTCACCCGCATCAGGTTATTACAGCATGATCTTTGTCAATTCGGGTAAAGCGGCAGATGTCGCCGGCACAGCTCAGGGCTCTAAAATAATCCAATGGAAACCCTCGGGAGATACTAATCAGCAGTGGCAGTTCGTAGCGCCATGATATTAATATTTTAAAAGACGCTTATTACCAAAATTATCAAATGGCAGACGAATATTGCTTGTCATTTTTGCGTTTGTCTGAGTAATGATGATCAGCGATTCTTTCACTTATAATAATTGGCACATTGTGGAACCTTTACACAAAAAAACAGATATGAACTTTAAACATTTTTTACTTGCCAGCATTTTTTTATTGACCTCGTTTATAGCTTTTGCTCAGAATCCCCAAAAGCATACAGGCTCTGCTGATCATCCCTATTCAGCCGACCTTCAAAACGGATATTTTCTTAATCCGGTACTTAAAGGTAACTATGCCGATCCTTCTGTAGTGCGTGATGGTGATAATTATTATATGACGCATTCATCCTTTGATAACATACCGGGCCTGCTGATCTGGCATTCCAAAGACCTCGTGAACTGGCGGCCTATCGGTAATGCTTTGGCGGAATTTGTGGGCGGTGTCTGGGCACCAGATATTATCAAGTTTAAAGGTAAGTTTTATATCTATTTTCCGGCAGGTGGAACAAATTGGGTGGTTACGGCTACTGATCCGGCCGGGCCATGGAGTAAACAGGTTGATCTGAAAATCGGCGGAATTGACCCGGGTCATGTGGCGACACCAGAAGGTAAACGTTATCTAAACCTTAACGATGGGCGAATGGCCCAGCTCGCCGCCGACGGACTAAGTATAACCGGACCGGCTAAAAAAATATACGAAGGCTGGCAGTTCCCAAAAGATTGGATCACGGAGTGCTTTTGCCTGGAGTCGCCGAAGCTTACCTATAAAGACGGGTACTATTACATGACGGTTGCCGAGGGTGGTACGGCAGGACCTCCTACCAGTCATATGGTGGTGTCCGCTCGCTCAAAAACACCGTTCGGCCCCTGGGAAAACAGCCCGAATAACCCCATTGTTAGAAATAGGGACCGAAACAATAAATGGGCCTCGATTGGGCACGGCACGCTGGTTGATTCACCTGACGGAAAATGGTGGATCATTTTTCATGGCTTTGAAGCTGCCAACCGCGCGCTTGGTAGACAGGTGCTTCTGTTGCCTATCGAATGGACTAAAGACGGATGGTTTCGGGTACCCAAAGATGCAGACCCGGCTAAGCCCCTAAAAAAACCGATTGGTAAAGCTGTTTCAAGTGACCTTCACCTTTCAGATAATTTTGCGGGCACCGGGTTAGGTAGCCAGTGGAATATTCTGAAAAACGAAAACAGCTCGAATTTCAAGGTCAGTAATAACACGCTTTCCATAAAAGGCATAGGCAGCGCTATTCAGAATACACAGCCGCTTACAATCATGCCGGCCAATAATTCATACCAGGTAACGATAAATGTTTCCAAAGGAACAGGTGAATCTAAAGGCGGTTTGGTTTTATACTATAATTCAAAGTATTATGTCGGCCTGGAGTTCAAAGATAATGCTATTTACCGCCTTTATAACGGCGATCGGGGAAGAATGGTGTCCGATATCAAGCAGGATAGTGTATACCTTCGTTTAGTGAATGATCACCATGATCTGTTGTGTTATTACAGTTTAGATGGGAAAGATTGGACAAGAATGGATTTTGTCACCGAGATCTCCGGATATCATCATAATATATTAGGTGGCTGGGGGTATTTAAAACCGGCACTGTTTGCAACCGGTGACGGGGAAGTCAAATTTAGGGATTTCAAATACCTGGGCCTAAATTGATTGAATACAGTTGAGGCTTAGAGCTTGGCCGTATCCGTTCGGTCAGGCTCTCTTTTTGAAAATATTAATGTGAAACCTAAACTAAAAAGGCGAGGTATCATGAAACGTTACAATTGAAAATATTTAGGCCTGCTCTTTAATTGGATATGGCAAACCAGTTTTTATTTTACTGAATTATTACGGTAATAATAAGTACGAACGGTAAAAAAAAATGAACGATTTTAAATAGCCCCAAATAAATATTTATAGTTATTTGTATTAGCCGTGCACGGGCTTTCCAATAAACCGGTATCAACTATAAGTTCCTTTAGAAACTTGCTAAACCATTATATGATAAAAAAGATTTTAATTGCCCTGTTGTTAATTTTCACCAACGGATCCCTAAAGGCGCAGGACTGGGCCAATATTAAGCACTATGCCGATGCCAACAGCAA
Source organism: Mucilaginibacter sp. (assembly GCF_039925265.1). Taxonomy (GTDB): domain Bacteria; phylum Bacteroidota; class Bacteroidia; order Sphingobacteriales; family Sphingobacteriaceae; genus Mucilaginibacter. The sequence goes on along the minus strand of NZ_JBDSZG010000008.1, from coordinate 311,959 downwards.
AGTGCCGCCACCTGCAACCGGTGAAAAAAGAGTAATATACATGGGCGATTCTATAACCGATTTTTGGATCGATAACGACTCCACCTTTTTTGCAGGCAAACCGTATTTCGATCGCGGGATAAGCGGGCAAACAACCGGCCAGATGCTGCTGCGTTTCCGCGAAGATGTGATTAACTTAAAACCGGTGGTGGTTTTTATTTTAGCCGGTATAAATGATATCGCCCAAAACAACGGCCCATCAAAATTAGAGGATATTTTTGGCAACATCGTATCCATGTCGCAACTGGCCAGGGCGAGCCATATTAAGGTGGTACTATCATCTTTATTGCCTGCCCGCACGCTGCCGTGGCGGCACGCTATAGATCCGCAACCGCAGGTGAAAGCCATAAACCAAATGATCAAAGCCTACGCCGAAGAAAATGGCTTTATTTATCTCGATTATTTCACCGCCATGTCTGTTTCGAATGGTGGCATGCTTGCCAACCTGGCTAAGGATGATGTGCATCCCAACCTTAATGGTTACAAAGCCATGGAGCCTTTGGCAGAACAGGCTATTAATGCAGCATTGAAAAAAAAGCAGCGGTAGCCATCACATACCATGAGATACTTGATTTTTTTAGCCGCATCGCTGCTCGGGTTGAGTGCTTTCCCGCAATCAAATCCAACGCCGCAATTGAGCTTATCGCCATTGTTTTCAGATCAAATGGTGCTTCAACAGAAGCAGCGGGTTAATATATGGGGCAAGGCATCTGCCGGCCAAATGGTAAATATCGTTGCCGGTTGGGGCAGGAACGTTTCAACCACCACGGATGCTAACGGAAATTGGAAGGCAAAACTGGCCACTCCGCAGGCCGGCGGCCCTTACACCATCCAGATAAAAACAGCTAATAGCAAAATCAGCCTCAACGACGTACTTATTGGCGAGGTTTGGCTGGCCTCGGGACAAAGTAACATGGATATCCCGTTAAAGGGCTGGCCACCGGGCGATACCATCTTTAACTCAAAACAGGAGATCAATAATGCTAAATACCCCGATATCAGGTTTTTTAAAGTCCCCTTTGGTATCGCGGTAAGCCCTTCGGACTCTATCGGCGGCAAATGGCTCGGCACATCGCCCCAAACTGCAGGCGATTTTAGCGCGACAGCCTATTTTTATGCCCGTAAACTGCAGCATAAACTTAAGGTGCCTATAGGCATTATTCAATCGTCGATAGGTGGAACGCCTGCTGAGGCCTGGACCAGCAAAGAGTCACTAAAAAAGCTAGGCGATTTTGACCGTACCATAGATGGGTTGGCAGGCGCTCAATCCGCAACCGAAAGCTGGTTTAAAAAATGGCCGGTGCAGGGCGTGCCCAAAACCAATGACCAGTGGAAGAGTATCAGTTTTGGTGATGAAAGCGCCGCAACGGTCGGCTTCGACGATACGGGTTGGACGGCCATTAAACTTCCAGGACGGGTGGACCGCGTAAAGTCAGTTGAATTTGACGGTGCAGTCTGGTTAAGGAAAGAATTTTTTGTTGACGATATCACTACCACCTACACATTAAAAATAGACGCGGTTGACGATATGGACTGGGTATTTATTAATGGTAGTTATGTCGGCGGCCTGGTAGGCAATGGCGCTGCCAATGCTGCAAGAGTAATTACCATCCCGGCGCAATTACTCAAAAAAGGGAGTAATATCGTTGCCATCAGGGTAATTGATACAGGCGGGCCCGGATCGGTTACGGGTGCTATGTATTTTGTGAACAACAGGGGCGATAGCATCTCTGTACAAGGCAATTGGAAATTCCGGCTGGTGGCCGAGTTGCTTAATAACAAGTTTTACACTTACGGGCTGCAAGCAAAGGTTTCCGAAAGGCCGCAATTGGATAAGATAAATAGTAATAACCCTACAGTGCTTTTTAATGCCATGATAAGCCCCCTTTTACCTTTTACGGTAAAGGGGGTAATATGGTACCAAGGCGAATCGAACGTAGGCAGGGCGGAGCAGTATAAGCGGCTTTTCCCAGCTATGATAGCGGATTGGCGGGGTAAATGGGGCCATCGGTTGCCCTTCTACTTTGTGCAGCTTGCACCCTACCTTTACAGTGCGACTGACCAAAAAGAACAATCTCAAAAACTAAGAGATGCCCAGCGGTATGCATTAGCCTTGCCCCAAACCGGCATGGTAACTACTTTGGATATTGGCTACCTAAAAACAGCACACCCGCCCTTTAAGCAGCAGGTAGGCGACAGGCTCGCAAACTTTGCCTTGAAATATGAATACGGAGAAAAAAGTTTGGTAGCGTCAGGGCCGTTGTATAAAAGCGTTGAGGCAGAAGATGGCAAACTTATCATCAAATTTGAGTCGGTTGGTACCGGTTTACTTGCTTCACCTTCGGGGCTCAATAATTTTGAAATAGCGGGTGCCGATAAGGTGTTTGTAAAGGCGGATGCTACTATAGTTGGTAATAAAGTAGTGGTGAGCAGTTCTATAATTACTGCCCCGGTTTACGTAAGGTACGCCTGGAGCGATGGCAGCAGCGCAAGTTTATTTAATAAAGAAGGCTTGCCGGCAGCAACCTTTACATCAGAATAATACCTAATTGATGCACATGAAAAGTATACAAACCTCAAATTATGGCAGCTCAAAAAGCTTAGGCTTAAAACCGTTCTTCATTATATTAATGGCGATAGGCCTTAACCGGGCATTTGCCCAGCAAACGAACCCGCCCGATGCGGAAAAAGTTGTTGCGCCAAAGGTGCTGCCCGGGAGAGGTGCCGCGCAATTTGATTTTTTTTATGCGGGAGAGGGGAAGGCGCGTAATATGTACATTGTGCGTAAAGGCAAGATCGCCTGGTCGTACATTGATACAACAGGGAAGGGCGAAATAAGCGATGCAATATTAATGGCTAACGGGAATGTTTTGTTTGCCCACCAGTTTGGCATCACACTTATCGATAAAAATAAAAAAGTGCTTTGGAACTATGATGCCCCCGAAGGTTTTGAAACGCACACGGCCCAGCCGATAGGCGCAGATCGGGTAGTGTTTGTTCAAAACGGTAACCCTGCCAAAGTATTTGTAATGAACATACTAACCAACAAAATTGAAAAAGAATTTTTGCTGCCCTTTAAAGGCGGCACGCACGGGCAAATAAGGCACGCAAGGTTAACTGCGGCAGGCACGCTGTTAGTGGCACACATGGACCTGGGGAAGGTTTGCGAGTACGATAGCAACGGAAAGGAGCTTTTGTCAATAGATGTGCCCAGCGTGTGGTCGGCCGTACCTTTAAAAAACGGGAATATATTGGTGGCCAGCAACCAGGCCTTTGTTCGGGAAATTGCCCGCAACGGCACTATCGTATGGGATTATCCTTTAGCCGGCGTACCCGGTTATAAACTTACCAACCCGCAATTGGCGCTACGCCTGCCTAATGGCAATACTATCATCAATAACTGGTTTAACCAATGGAACGGCGGGGTAGATGCCGCTAATCCTCCGGTACAGGCCATAGAGGTTACGCCCGGCAAGAAAATTGTATGGGCGCTCCGTTCATGGGCCTATCCTTTAAACCTTGGGCCATCAACTACTATTCAATTACTTAATAATCCTGATGGTATAACCGAAAACGTGCATTTTGGTGATATAAAGTAATAATAACCTTGCTAAATTATGCTTTAACCTTCTTTAACGATTGCATAAACTGCAAAGGCGATTTACCATATTCCTTTTTAAAGGCCCGCGAAAAATTGGAGTTGCTTTGCAGGCCTATCCGATCGGCAACTTCGTTCATGGCAACATCTTCGTGCGTCATAATCTGGATAGCTTTTTTGAGGCGGACGGTTCTGATGAATTCCCCTACAGATTGGCCGGATATGCTTTTTATCTTCTGATAAAGCTTGGTACGGCTGATGTAGAGGTGGTCGCACAGAAAATCTACATCGAGATTTTGATCCTGCATGTTATCCTCAATTACCTTTAATAAATTATTCAGGAACTCTTTATCTTTTTCGGAATGGACCAGTTCTGTAGCGTCGGAAAGGTAATCTTTAGTGTACCGTTGTTTCAATTTTTCGCCTTGTTCAAATATATTATGAACGGTCAGCAGCAATAGGTCAACACTCAATGGTTTTGCGAAATAGTAGTCGGCACCCGATTCCATCCCCTCGATTTTTGTATCCAGTGCATCCTTTGCCGAGAGGATGACAAACGGGATATGGCTGGTTTCGAATTGTTCTTTTATCAGTTTGCAAAATTCTATCCCGTTCATTCCCGGCATCATAACATCGCTGATGATCAGATCGGGCACCTTCTTGGTAGCTATCTCAATGCCCTCATTGCCATCCTCGGCCTCGTAAATGGTATAATAATTTTCAAACGCATGTTTTAAAAACGTACGTAGTTCCTGGTTATCTTCTACCAGTAAAATATGTTTGCGCGTTTTTGAAGCGGGGGGAGTAGCGTGGTTATCCTGCTCGGGCAACGGCAGTAATGTTGTATTGTCAATCACCTCCAGTTGAGCTTCCACGGCAACACCAGAAGCGTTTTTTTCCGAATCAGTGTAATTTTCCTCGCCCCAGGGGATGCCGATAATAATCTCGGTACCCTTATACCGGTCACTATAAACATATATATCTCCTTTATGCAGTTGGGTGAGGCTTTTAACGATGGAGAGCCCCACGCCCGAGCCTAAGTGGTTTTTACTAATGCGGTAGTAACGATCGAATATCCGGGTGATCGAATCGCTGGAAATACCTATGCCGCTATCGGCAACCCTGAAATAAATATACTTTTTAGCCCTGTGCTCTTTGTTTAAAAGCTCAAACCCGGTGTTGAATGATGGCTTGAACTGTGCCATATCATAAAACAATTCAAACGAGATCGTGCCTCCCATATTGGTGTATTTAAAGGAGTTGTTTAAAAGGTTAAACAGTATTTTCTCCAATATCTGCACATCAAAATAACCGGTTATTGGCTGGGCGGACGGGTTTTCGGTGTGATCCTTAAATTCAAAACTAATGCGCTTGCTTACGGCCATATTTTGAAACTCCCAAGCCAAATCTTTACAAAACTGGTTAATGCCAAGTGGCTGTACCTGTAGCCTAATGATGCTGTCGGCCACCTTTTTAAAATTCATCAGCTCGCTGATAAGGTTGATGAGCCGCTTGGCGTTACGATACATTAATTGGTACGAATAATCGAGCGCAGTATTTTTATTTTGGCTGATCAAACTCTCCAGCGGCCCCAATATTAGGGTTAGAGGCGTGCGAAACTCGTGCGAAACATTGGTGAAAAACATTAATTGCTGCTGGTAAAGCTCTTCCCGCTGCATATGCATCTCCTCGCGTTTTTTCTCATTTACGGCACCAACGGCAATTTCTCTTTTTAACCGGTACCACCTCGCCTGGTAAATATAAATGCCCGCCAGTGCCGAGAGTGCCAGCAACACGTAGAGAAATTTTGCCACTGTAGATTTCCACCAGGGGGGCGTGATAGTAATTGAAGTTTCTGTTTGCGTCTTACTCCAGACCCCATCGTTATTGGTGGCTTCCACCACAAATTTGTAGCTATTGTAATCCAGGTTGCTGTAAGCTGCACTGGGGTTCTCCCCGTCGGTAAATTTCCAGTCTTTATCAAAACCTATCAGTTTGTAACGGTATTTGCACTTTAACGGGTTGGCGAAGTGCATAGAAGAGAAAAATATGATAAAATTATTTTGCAGGTAACTAAGCGTAATATTTTTGCAATAGCCAATAGCTTCTTTTATAGTGTTTTCTGATGTTCCCGGGTCTCCGTACTTTGGCTTTTGGTTGTTGATCAGGATATCGGTAAGCACTGGCCTTGCCTCAATGCTATTGGCCCTTATCTGCCTGGGGTTAAAGTAGTTTAGCCCGTTTATGCCACCAAAATATAGCCTCCCGTCTTCGCCTTTAGCGGATGCACCTACCTTAAAACTGTTGCTTTGTAACCCGTCGTTCTTATCATATCTTATGAGTTTCCCGGTAAATGGGTTAAGGCATTCCAACCCGTTGCCACCCATCCAAATGTTACCGGCATCATCAATCTCCATGCTTTCCACATCCTTAAAAACACCATAGCTATCTCCGTATGTTTTGATGGTATAGGCATTTGTGTTTAAAACCAGGCGGTTTAACCCGCCGCCGATAGTGCCTATCCAATAAGTACTGTCGTTTTGTTTGCTTATTGGGTAGGTGTAGTTAGAGCTTAGCGAATTAGGGTTTGCCGATGCATTGTATTGAAAAGTTTGGGTAATATCCCCGTATTTATTGAATATTACCCGCTTTAATCCATTGGTGCTTGAGATAAGTAACTGCGGCCGGCTTTTGTCTGCAAATATAAAAAAGCCTTCGCCGTAGTACTTTACGTGGTAGTAGTTCTTTTCGTCCTTCCATATTACGCCAAACTTATCAGAGTGGTTTCCAAACCAGATGTTGCCATAAAAGTCTTTCACGAAAGTATCGATGATGTATGTTGGGAAGTTTTCATAACCCGGAGGGCGCCACAATTCTCTCCCGCCAGGCCTTAAAATTTCAATACCAGACGAACTACCTATCCATAAATTACGATCGTTATCAAGTGTGAGCGCTGTAACTACATCGTTTTTTAATCTTAATGGCGAGCTATAAGTGTTGTAGTAAGTAAACTTTTGTGTTTTTAAATTATAGTTGTTGAGCCCGTTGGCCGTGGTACCTACCCAAAGGTTATCGCCATCAGCAAATACCGAGCGGATGTGGTTGCCGCTTAATGAATTGATATTTGCCGGGTTGTGCTGGAGCGTGTAAAATAACTTTTCGTTCAAATCACAATAGTTTAGCCCGCCGCCAAAAGTACATACCCATAAACAGTCGGTACGGTCAATAAAAACTTTGCTCAACGAGTTTGAATTTAAACTATGAGACGAACTTTGCGCGTTTACCAGTTGGATAAAGTTTAAATTGCTATCCAGCCTAAAGAGTACTTCCCCGGTGCTTATCCAATAATCGAGTTTACTGTCTCTTACTATATTGCGTACATCCCGGTAGCCTGTGCATATAAATTGTTTGCCCACCGTTAATACTGTACCGTCAATCCCCTGTTTTTTTTCTATCTGTAATACTTTATTGCCTATGGATAGCAGCATATTGTTGCGGTTGTCAAAATACACACGCCTGAGGTTTTGGCCGTTAAGTCCTGTTATGGCAATCCTTTTAAACTTGCCGGTTTTATCAATCACCCAAACCCCTTGGTTGCTTGATAAATGGAGCACACCATTTCTATCAGGTTCCATCGCTGAGAAATGAACGCCCGGCGGAAACGTAAGCGGTTGTTCCTCCATGCTGTTCCCGCTAATCTTGTATACTTTAAATTGGTTATTGGTATAACCATATATGAGGTTGCCTGCCGGCTTATATAGTTTACCAAAGGTGGTAGGCCCGATTTTTTTGAGCTCGGCATAATCGGTATACTTCTCTGTTCTGGAATTAAAGCATTGTAGCCCACCCTCGGTGCCTATCCATATATTTCCATCGCCGTCCGGGTAAATACAACTTATGCGGTTTTTAAAGGCGTTATTTATCGGTACGTTATTATTATAGTATTTTTTTACCGAATAACCGTCGAACCTGTCGAGCCCAAAGTAGGTGCCTACCCAAATGTAGCCTTGTTTATCCTGCGCAATATCGTTGGCATCGGTATGCGAAAGCCCTTCGTCAACCGTGAGGTAGCTAAATTTATAAGGATACGGTTGGCAGTTCCCAAACCGCGGAGCGATAACGATCGCAATAAGTAAAAAAAGAAGTGCCCTTGCACTGCAACAGCTAAAAAACCAGATCGGGTCTTTAATTTTCATTTAAGCTAAAATTCAAGTAATAATAGAAAAAAAGCGCCGAAGCAGGCAGTTTTTTATAGGTTAAAATTAATAAAAGGTTGGTGTTAATAATTGGTAAACCGCCCGCACCTGTTTTTGGCCTGTTATATTTAACAAGAGCAAAAATGGCTTTATATGTGGAATAATAGCATTCGGCAATAATTAAATGTACGCCACGTAAACTAATATGTACGATTTGACAAGCTGGCAAAATGATTAAATAGGGTTCTTTGTATCATTGATATCCAACTGGTTTCCTTATAAAGCGCAAGCCGCCGCTATAAACTTATTTATGAAAAAACTATTACTTTTTGCGGCCATGCTTGTGGCCGGCAATACCTTTGCGCAACAGGTAAACACCGTAACCGACCCTGTTGAGTGGATAAACCCGCTTATGGGTACCGATTCAAAATTCGATCTTTCTAACGGAAACACTTACCCGGCAATTGCATTGCCCTGGGGCATGAACACTTGGGTGCCGCAAACCGGCGGCATGAGCGATGGATGGATTTACACTTACGATGCGCATAAAATACGCGGGTTTAAGCAAACCCACCAGCCGTCGCCATGGATGAATGATTACGGGCAGTTTTCTATTATGCCGCTAACCAAACATTTTAAAAATACCGAAGATAAGCGTGCAAGTTGGTTCTCACACAAGGCGGAGGTTGCAAAACCTTACTACTATAGCGTTTACCTGGCCGACCATGATGTAACTACCGAGATAACCCCCACCGAGCGCTCGGCGCAATTTAGGTTTACTTTCCCCAAAAGCGATAGTTCTTTTATTGTGGTGGATGCATTAGATAAAGCTTCTTACGTACAGATAATACCGGGAGAGAGAAAAATAATAGGCTACTCTACTAAATACTCACGCGGGCCACTGCCAAACTTTAAAAACTACTTTATTATATATGTAGATAAAGATTTTACCGTATCGCGCACTTACAAAGATACAGTTTTAACAGATTCGCTGGAGCTGCATTCAAAACGCTCACTGGCGGTTATTGGCTTTAAAACTACAGGTGGGGAACAGGTGCATTTGCGGGTAGCCTCTTCTTTTATCAGTTTTGAGCAGGCCGAACTGAATTTGAAACGCGAACAAGGCAACGATAGCTTCGATGTTACTAAACGCAAAGCGAAAGATACCTGGAACAAAACGCTAAACCATATTACAGTTTCCGGCGGCACCGTAGACCAAACACGTACTTTTTATTCATGCCTTTACCGAATGTTGTTTTTTCCGAATAAAATGTACGAGATAAATGCAGAGAATAAAATTGTTCACTGGAGTCCGTACACGGGCAATACCACTCCGGGCTATATGTTTGCGGGTACCGGCTTTTGGGATACCTTCCGGGCACTTTATCCATTCCTGAACTTGGTTTACCCCTCAGTAGATAAAGAGATGCAGGAGGGTTTGATAAATGCGTATAAAGAAGGCGGATGGCTGCCCGAGTGGAGCAGCCCGGCCTATGCTGACATTATGTTGGGCAACAACTCGGCATCGGTTGTGGCTGATGCTTACCTGAAAGGCGTACGCGGCTATGATATTAATAAGTTATATGAGGCGCTTCTACACGGAGCCAATAATGCCGGGCCAAATGCAACGGGCCGCAAGGGCGTAGATTATTATAATACAATAGGATACATCCCGCGGGATAAAATGGGTGAGAGCGCCGCCCGCACGCTGGAATATGCTTATGATGATTTTTCCATCTATCAATTAGGCAAAGCATTGAACAGGCCGGCAGCCGAAACCGATATTTACAAAAAACGCAGCCGCAACTATAAAAACGTTTTCGACCCATCAACAGGGTTTATGCGTGGCCGAAACCTTGATGGTAGTTTTGAAAAGCCGTTTAGCCCTTACAAGTGGGGTGGGGCGTTCATCGAGGGGAATAGCTGGCATTATACCTGGTCGGTTTTTCATGATGTGCAGGGCTTGGTAAATCTAATAGGTGGTAACAAAAGGTTTGTGAGTAAGCTCGATTCGGTATTTACAGCGCCGCCCATATTTGGAGATAATGAGTACAATGGCGGCGTGATACACGAAATGCGCGAAATGCAAATTGCGCACATGGGCCAGTATGCCCACGGTAACCAGCCTATACAGCATATGATATACCTGTACAATTTTGCCGGCGAACCATGGAAAAGCCAGTATTGGGTACGCGAGGCGATGAAAAGATTATACAACGCTGCGCCGGACGGTTATTGCGGCGACGAGGATAACGGCCAAACATCGGCATGGTACGTATTTTCGGCGATGGGTTTTTACCCGGTATGCCCAACCAGCAACCAGTATGTGCTGGGTACCCCGCTATTTAAAAAGATGACTATCAATTTGGAGAATGGTAAAACCCTTGTTTTAAATGCACCTAACAACAGCGAAGAAAATAAGTATATAAATGTGGTTAACTACAATGGCAAAGTTTATAAAAACAACTTTTTAGATCATTCGGACCTATTAAAAGGTGGCGTTATCAACTTCAATATGTCGGCCACGCCTAATAAACGACGGGGAATTGCGCCTGCAAATGCGCCGTACTCATTATCAAACCAGAAATAGTTATCAAAGATCTATGAAAAGAAGACAATTTATTGGCAGCACCGCCATGCTAAGTGCAGGCGTATTGATGAGCAAACTATCGTTAGCAGCAGATACTTACCCAATAGTGCGGGTGCCTGCAGCGCAGCGTAAATTTACCAGTAAAGCGGTAGAAGCAGCGATAAAGGAATTTAAAGCGAAAGTAAAGAACCCCGAACTGGGCTGGCTTTTCGAGAACTGCTTCCCCAACACGCTGGATACTACGGTGACCTATAAAAATGTAATTGGCAAGCCGGATACCTACGTGATTACTGGCGATATAGATGCCATGTGGCTGCGCGACAGCAGTGCGCAGGTTTGGCCCTATATTGCCTTCATTAATAAAGATGCCGAGCTGAAAAGCCTGGTAGCAGGCGTTATAAACCGCCAAACCAAATGCATCAACTTCGACCCGTACGCCAATGCTTTTTATGATGATACCACCAAGGAAAGCGAGTGGAAGGACGACCTGACCAAGATGAAACCGGGGTTGCACGAGCGTAAATGGGAGATCGATTCGCTTTGTTATCCCATCCGTTTGGCCTATAAATACTGGAAACTTACCGGTGACACATCCCCCTTTGATGCTAACTGGAAAGCCGCTATCCAAAACGTGCTGAAAACCTTTAAGGAGCAGCAGCGCAAGGACAACGACGGTCCGTATTCCTTCCAGCGTAAAACCGCCTGGGCTACCGACGGCGTACCGATGAATGGTTATGGCTACCCGGTAAAACCCGTAGGGCTCATCTGCTCGTCCTTCCGCCCAAGCGATGATGCCACGGTGTATTCCTACCTTATCCCTTCAAATTTTTTCGCAGTGGTAAGTTTAAAGCAATCATCAGAAATGGTAAAGGCGATATTGAAGGACGAAGCGCTTTCTGCTAAATTACTGACGTTGGCCAACGAGGTGGATGCCGCGCTGAAACAACACGCCGTAATAGATACCCCGCAATACGGCAAGGTATATGCTTACGAGGTAAACGGTTTTGGTAGCTTTAATTTGATGGACGATGCCAACGTGCCCAGCTTGTTAGCCATGCCTTATTTAAACGCGATAGAGAACACCGATCCGGTTTATATCAATACCCGCAAAATGCTCTGGTCGCTTAATAACCCCTTCTTTTTTAAAGGGACAGCGGGCGAAGGTATAGGCGGCCCGCATGCCGGCAAGGATATGATTTGGCCGATAAGCATCACCGTGCTGGCCTTAACCAGTAAAGATGATGCAGAGATAAAGGCTTGCATTGAGCAATTGCGAAAAACACACGGAGGTACCGGCTTTATGCACGAATCGTTCAACAAGAACGATGCAAAGAATTTCACACGCAAATGGTTTGCCTGGGCCAACACGCTGTTTGGTGAGTTGCTTTGGGAAACCTACACTACCAAGCCCCATCTGCTGGCTTAGAAAAAGTACACTTAATCCTCTTGCTCCATCAGCAACAGGTTTAATTTTTGGCCAGCGAGGGACTGGCTTGTTTAGTTGATTAGCCCTATCGCGCCCCGGGATGAGATCCGGGGCGCTTTTTTGTTGTACCTGTAGCAAGCTTACATCGCTCATCCACAAATAAAAGTATACGGCTCATGTTGGGAATACGTCGAATTTGTTTATCAGTCTAAACAGTATTAACCCGGGTATTTAACTCAAATAAAATTGAAATTCTGCCTCTGCAGGGTTTTTTTTATGGGCGAAGTAAACTAATAACCCCAATTATCCCATTCGTGTGCATTAAATGCATTTCATGTCAAGAAAAATGTATGTCATGGCAACCTCCCGCTTCAATTAAGCGGGTTATTTGTCCCAGCCAATTACAGTAATAAACAAATACCGGGTAAATACTGCCCTTTTTTACAAACCTTCTGCAACACAATATCTGCCAGGTAAACCGATGGTGAAATGCTTTGCAAAGTGTAAAACAGGGGCTTATAGTTCGGAGAAAAAGCCAATAGTAACCCAATTAATAACCTATAAAACCAATGCTTAAAAACCAGAGAACAAAACCATTAACCTCAATTAAATCAACCTCTCATTATGTGCAATTAAAAGTTCAATTATGAAAAAGACTTTACTCAAAAAAAATTCTATTGTTACAAAACCCCAGTTCTACCTGGGTAGTATTGCTCTTTTACTTTTCTCAGGTCTCAGTTCTGCTCACAATTTAACCGGCGGTATTAATAACCATCCATACACCGTGGTTCAGGGTACGAATGAAAACACTGTAACTGTAAAAGGTAAGGTTACCGACAAGCGAGACGGCCAAAGCCTGCCCGGTGTTACCGTAAAAGTAAAAGGTACAGCAATCGCCACCGTTACAGATGTAAACGGAAATTACTCGCTGCAGGCAGACGATAAAGCCGTATTAGTATTCAGTTACATTGGGTACGATGCCGTTGAAGTGCCTGTTAACGGCAAATCGGAGATCAGCGTAAGCCTGCAAATATCATCCAATAACTTAAACGAAGTAGTTGTTGTAGGTTACGGCACGCAAAAGAAAACTTCTACAACGGCAGCGGTATCTACTTTGGCTGTAAAGGATATTGCACAAAAACCGGTAGTTAACTTAACTAACTCGCTGGTTGGTCGCGTATCGGGCGTTATAGCACGCCAGGGAAACGGCGAGCCGGGACAAGATGGTTCACAGATCACCATAAGGGGAGCAGCTACAACCGGCCGTACAGGAGCCTTAACAGTTGTTGATGGTGTACCACGTGATTTTAGCCGTTTAGACCCCAACACTATAGCCACTTTAACGGTATTAAAAGATGCTGCTGCGGTAGCGCCTTATGGCGTAGCCGGTGCAAACGGGGTAATATTGATCACAACAAAGCAAGGAAAAGCTGGTAAGCCTCAATTAACTTATAATGGGTATTATGGTTTTCAGAACCCCACAGTGATCCCCAAATTTGTTAATTCCGTTCAATATGCCAAGTTGAAAAATGAAGCAGCAGTTAACGATGCTGCAATTGGTGCAACTGTCAATCTTCCGTATACGGACAGGGATATCGAATTATTCGGAAACGGACAGGACCCTGACGGGCATCCCAATGGGCAGCCGATAAAAGACATCATCCGGAAAAACGCTCCAATACAATATCATAACTTTACGCTATCGGGAGGTTCCGAAGATGTTAAGTACTTTGCTTCTCTTGGCTATAACCGCCAGGACGGTATGTGGAGCACCACCTATATTAATAAATTTAATGGGTCGCTTGGTTTAACCGCAAAGGCTACAAAAACAACCACGGTAGATTTAAAAGCGTATGGGTACCAGGAAGACCAGCACTATCCTGCCCAGGGAGCCGGTACCATATACAGGCAGGCATACAGGCAACCTCCTATTAGCCCCGTGCGGTACAGCAATGGCTTACCTGCAGCTTACATAGGCCAATCGTTATATGGTGAGATTTATGATAGTGGCTATCAAACCAACAAAAATAATTCGTTGTTAACCCAATTATCCATCGATCAGGCCCTGCCAATTAAAGGTTTAAGCATAAAAGGTGTGGTAAGTTATGAACAGGGCCAGACCCGTTGGGATTTAGCCCTGTTCAAAATACGTTCAGCCGTAAATATGATAAACCTATAGCTTTTGCCACGGTGCAACTCCCTGCCGGCGTTACGCAATACGGCCCCGGCGTAAATTATCTTTATCCCATAAGCTTTCAGGGGCAGGCCAAGCCACTGTTTAGAGAAACGTCTAACGAAAACTTTATGACTACTTACCAGGGTATATTAAATTACACCGGCAGTGTAGGTAAAAGTGAATTTACAGGGCTTTTGGTTACAGAATATCGTAAGGTAAGATGGCAAAGTTTTTATGCGGAACGCGTAAATTATGACCTGAGTTTTGACGAGTTGGATTTTGGAGGAACAGCACCGGCAGATTCAAGGGTTGGCGGCTCTTCGGGTGGTCAAAAGCAACTGGGGTATGTTTACAGGTTGAACTATGGCTATGCAGGTAAATATTTTGCAGAAGCAGCGGGCCGGTATGATGGAAGTTACGTGTTTGCACCGGGGCACCGTTTCGGATTTTTCCCGTCGTTTTCAGTTGCATGGCGCCTTTCTGAGGAGAGCTTCATCAAAAACAACTTTAGCTGGATAGATAACTTAAAACTTCGCGCATCATACGGCCAGGTAGGTAACTATCCAAGCGGTGGCCAATACCAATATTTAAGCCAGTTTGGTGTTAATGCAAACTCTTCTGTGATTGGCGGTAGTACAACCCAGGGGGTTGCAGAAAATTTACAGGGAAACCCTGCCATTACTTGGGAAAGAGCTAAGAAAACAGATGTTGCTGTTGAAGGAAGTTTCTGGAATGGCGCTTTAGGCATTGAGGTAGATTACTTTTACGAAAAACGTTCTAATTTCTTAGTTAATCAGTCGGGTGTTATACCATCAGAGTACGGTGTTACGATAGGGCAGGTTAACGGCGGGATCTTATCAAACAGCGGTATTGATTTAACGCTTTCGAGTTATAAGCAATTTGAAAATGGCTTGCGCTTAGATGTAAGAGGTACTTTAACCTTCGCAAAAAGCAAGGTGATACAGAAGTTTGAAAACGCTGCCACATACAATAACCCTAACAGGAGAGAAACAGGACGCCCTTTGGGTGAGCAGTTTGGACTGGTTTCCACAGGCTATTATACCTTAGATGATTTTGTGGACCCTACACTAAAAAGCCTCGCCTTAAAACCGGGAGTACCCGTGCCGAACTACGGAGCTGTTAAGCCTGGTGATATTAAATATGCCGACATAAACAGTGCATCTTTTGATGGTAAACCAGATGGTAAGGTTGATGCTAATGATCGAACAGATATCGGTAACCCGGAAATCCCTCAAATAATTTATTCGCTTGGGCCGCACCTAACCTATAAGAATTTTGATTTGGATCTGCTTTTTCAAGGTACCGGCAGAAGCAGTCTTCAACTTAGCGGCTTTTATGCGTTCCCATTCAATGAGTCTGGTTCGGCCACAGAGGCAGTGTACCTCGATCACTGGACGCCTACTAACCCGAATGCGACATATCCCCGCGTACAAGCTACGCCCAGCTCTAACAACACGCAGTTTTCAACTCATTGGATGAGAAATAATGCTTACATCCGCTTAAAGAGCGCAGAGCTTGGGTACACATTCTCGAAAAAATTATTAGGCAAGGCCTTTAGTTCTCTGAGAATATACAGCGCAGGCCAAAATCTATTTTTATGGACTCCCTGGATGAAAGAGAAAATAGATCCTGAAAACGCCGGGAATTTTCAAAATTACTTTCAGCAAAAAGTAATAACGTTTGGACTTAATGCAACATTTTAACTTTAAGAACATGAAATTTAAATATAAAAATATAGGAAAGATTTTTTTGGCTTGTATGCTCATTATAAGTATCGGCTCCTGTAAAAAAGATGGCTTTCTGGATGTACCTTCAGCCGGTACTTTAACCAGCAAATCTACCTTTGAAACTCAGGCCAACGCCAATCTTTTTGTAAACGATATTTATGACCGCCTGCCGGATGGCAATAATGCAACCGACCAAACCCTTGAAGGCTGGACCGACAATAATAATTGTACAGCAACAGGCCACACAGGGCAGGCAGTTATACGCAATAACGGCCTTAGCGCAGGGAATTCTACCGACGGCCCTTCCGGGCAGTTAGGATGGGTTCGTAATTTTGAGCAGATCAGAAGATGTAACGTATTTTTGAAAGAAGCAGAAGCCAACAAAAGTGCATACGATGCTGCCTGGTATGAACAGCGGGTTGCAGAAGTTAGAGCCTTGAGAGCGTTTTTCTATTCAATTTTATTCAGGAATTATGGTGGTGTGCCTATAATTAAGGTGCCTTTAAGTAATTTAGATGGAAGCGATATATTATACGCCAGATCTACAATTGACGAAACGGTAGCATTTATTGAAACAGAGTGCGATGCCGTTGTTGGGGTTTTACCTGCTACACAAACAGGCGCAAATGTTGGCAGGATGACAAAGGGTGCGGCGTTAATGATAAAAGGAGATGTACAACTTTTTGCCGCCAGTCCTTTGGTTAATAAAGCTAACGACGCGGCTAAATGGTCAAAAGCAGCTGCCACCCTTAAATCCGTAATGGATCTAAACGTGTATAGCCTGTTCAAAACTTCAAATGGTCCGGCTACAGGACCAGGGCCTTTAGCTATCAATTCAACTACTGGTTCCGGCACTACTTCGTCCGCTTATAGAGATCAGTTTTTGGCTATAAATAACTGGAATTCAGAAACCATTCTGGCACGCAGCTACGCATTGCCCAGCAAGGGCCACAGACGCGAAGGCTTTATGGGCCCCGTTGTGGTTAACGGCGGCACGCAGGCATGGGGAGGGTTTTCGCCCACCCAGGGTTTGGTGGATGATTACGATATGGATAACGGCTTGCCAATCACAGATCCGGCATCGGGGTATGACCCGCAACACCCTTACCTGCACAGAAGCTCCAGATTCGAACAATCCATTATATATGATGGATCTTATTGGCAAGGATATTTGATTACAACCAGGGTAGGGGGTAATAATGCCATCGATCAGGGTTCGGCCGGTGACATTTCAAATACTGGATATTATGCCCGTAAAACACTGGATGAATCTATTAAAGGCCAGGCCAGTTTTGGGGCTATCAACACTTCTAATTACATTTTTTATCGTTATGCAGAGACATTATTAAGTTATGCAGAGGCGCAAAATGAGGCCGTTGGCCCCGATGCAAGTGTTTATGAAGCAATGAGGTTAGTTAGGGCACGTGTTTTACTGCCCGCGCTTACTCCCGGCATGTCTCAGGCTGCTATGCGGGCAACTATCCGGAGGGAACGCCATGTAGAATTTGCTTTTGAAGACAGGCGGTGGTATGATATCAGGAGATGGGAAATTACTACCAAAGGCGATGCCGTTTTAACCAAACCGATGGTTGGTATGAAAATTACCGGTACCGATGGTAGTCTTGTTTACACGCCGGTAGCCGGGTTCCAAAACAAATATTCCGATTATATGAATTGGCTGCCAATACCTACAGATGTTTTGAATAAGAATTCAAAACTTGTTCAAAACCCCGGGTATTAATGTAAAAATTAAATTGGTTATGGTTATCACAGTTCCCGGTTTTTCCGGGGCTGTGATTTTTTTGTTTTAAAATATTTTTTTGCGCAAAAGCGCCCTGTAATGCAATTAATCAGCAATAAATGAACATAAATGATAGCATAAGCCTAAGGATTTTCCCCGTTCTGCTTATGGTAGTATTGGCCTGTGGCTGCCGCCCTTCCAACACTGGCAATGAACCCGGTGAAGCAAAGGATGCGCTTTTTAAGCTGCTGCCAACCGCGCAAACGCATATTGATTTTAACAACTCATTAACCGAGGGTTTGAACACCAACGTACTGATGTACGAGTATTTTTATAACGGCGGCGGTGTAGCCATTGGCGACCTGAACGGTGATGGGCTGCAGGACGTTTATTTTACCGGTAATATGGTTTATAATAAACTGTATTTGAACCGTGGCCAAATGCAATTTACCGATGTTACTGCCGAAGCGGGCGTGGCAGGCCGCCCCGGTCCCTGGAAAACGGGCGTAACCATGGCCGATGTAAATGGCGATGGCAAGCTGGATCTGTATGTCTGCTATTCGGGCAAAGTAAAGGGCGAGAAACGCATTAACCAACTGCTGATAAACCAGGGCAATGACAGCAAGGGCGTGCCGATATTTAAGGATATGGCTGCTTATTATGGCTTGGATTTTCCATCCTACAGCACACAGGCCTATTTTTTTGATTACGACCGCGATGGCGATCTCGACTTATTGTTGATAAACCACAACCCCGCCCGCATCAATACCGTAGATGATATATCTGTAAAAGATATGATGAGTAAGCCGGATGCCGAATCGGGCATACGGTTGTTAAAAAATGAGCAGGGACACTTTAATGATGTAACCGCAAGGGCAGGTATCGTCAATACCTCATTTTCTTACGGCTTAGCGGCAGGTATTGCTGATGTAAATGGCGATGGCTGGCCAGATATTTATGTATCCAACGATTATAGCGTACCCGATAGATTGTATATTAATAATGGCACAGGGGGCTATGCTGATCAGCTTCAAAAGCAAATTGGCCATACCTCTTTTTACTCAATGGGGAACGATATTGCTGATATCAACAACGATAGCAAGCCGGATATCTACACGCTGGATATGCTGCCGGAAGATAACAAGCGCCAGAAATTATTATTCGGCGCGGATAATTACGACGCCTTCGACTTGAACCTACGAGTGGGTTTTTACTACCAGTATATGCGCAATATGCTGCATATCAACAATGGCAATAATACTTTTAGCGAAGTAGGGCAGCTGGCCGGTGTATCTAATACCGACTGGAGCTGGGCCCCCTTATTTGCCGATTACGATAACGACGGCTGGAAAGATCTTTTTGTGAGCAACGGTTACACCCGCGATTACACCAACATGGATTTTTTAAAATACATGGGCGATAACCTGCGCGACAGGAATGTAATGCGGCAGGACCTGCTGAACATTGTAAGCCAGATGCCTTCATCGCAGATGAAGAGCTACTTTTTTAAGAACAACGGCGACGCGAATTTTACCAACACCAGCGCCGATTGGGGGATCACCCAAACATCAAACAGTAACGGAGCCGCCTATGCCGATCTGGATAACGACGGCGACCTGGACCTGGTAACCAACAATGTGAACCAGGCAGCTTTTGTTTATGAAAACCAGGCCGTAAAACAAAATAGCAACCATTATTTAGCTGTAAAATTAAAAGGCGGCGATGCCAATACACAAGGGATAGGCGCTAAGATCACTCTCTATAAAGGCAATAAAACCCAATGCCTCGAGCAAATGCCCACCCGCGGTTTTCAATCGGGGGTATCGCCTACACTGCATTTTGGGCTGGGGAAAGATAGCGAGATCGACTCGTTAAGAATAACCTGGCAGCGCGGTAAATCAGAGCTGCTTAAACATATAAAGGCAAATCAACAGATAACCTTAAATGAAAAGGATGCCGGATTAGTAGGTATCCCCAAAATGCAAAGTAAGCCCTTATTTACAGAGGTAACTTCGCCCATTGCATGGCGCGAAATTGAAAACACCACCAACGATTTTAAGCGCCAGCCATTGATGGTTAACCCGCTCTCTTTTTCAGGATCGAGCCTTATTAAAGGAGACGTAAACGGCGACGGGCTCGAAGATGTTTACGTTGGCGGGCATGATGGTCAAGCCGCTGCTTTATACCTGCAACAAAAAAGTGGTGGTTTTACAAAAAAGCTAAACACTGCATTTGACGCAGATAAAGCAAGTACCGATGCTGCCGCTGTTTTTTTTGATGCCAATGGCGATGGCAAGTCAGACTTGTATGTAGCCTCCGGCGGTTACGCGGATTATTTGCAGGACGACCCAAAATTGCAGGACAGGCTGTACCTCAATGATGGTAAAGGCAATTTCACCAAAGTAAATAACGCGTTACCAAAAATGCTGAGCAGTAAAGGCTGCGTAAAGACAGCCGATATTAATGGTGACGGCTTTATTGACCTGTTTGTAGGCGGTAGGGTAGTGCCGGGCCGTTATCCCGAAACACCGGAAAGCTATATTTTGATGAACGATGGCAAAGGGCATTTTACAGATGCCACGGCAAAATACAACCCGGCCTTAAAAAACATTGGCATGGTAACCGATGCAGGATGGGCAGACATGAATGGCGATAAAAAACCCGACTTGATCCTCGTCGGCGAGTGGATGCCCATAACTGTTTTGGAGAATACCAACGGTAAGTTGATAGATGCAACCTTAAAATACTTTGATGAAAAGTATAACGGCTGGTGGAACTGCCTGCAGGTAAGCGATATTAACCACGATGGGCATCCGGATATAATCGCGGGTAACCTGGGTTTAAACAGCCAGTGCCTGGCAAGCGATGCCGAACCTGCTGAGATGATCTATAAAGATTTCGACGACAACGGCTCGGTAGACCCGATGCTCTGCATGTACATTCAGCATAAAACATACCCCTACGTAACCCGCGATGAACTGCTCGACCAAATGAGCATGATGCGCACTCGCTTCCCCGATTATAAAAGTTACGCTGAAGCCACCATGGATAAGGTGTTTACCTCCGAAGAAATGAAGGATGCGAAACAGCTTAGCGCAAATCATTTAGCAACAAGTATTTTTATCAGCAACGCAGGCGGAAAATTGCATGAAGTGGCCTTACCCGTGCAAGCGCAATACGCGCCTGTTTATACCATCACCACGCTGGATTACAACAAGGATGGCAAGGATGACCTGCTGCTGTGCGGCAATATTAACCACAGCCGCATTCGCTTTGGTAAGTACGATGCCAATTATGGCGTATTGCTTATTGGGGATGGCAAGGGTGGTTATCAATACGTTACACAGCAGGGATCGGGCTTTAAGCTCAGCGGTGATGTTCGCGGCGTAGTTCAACTAAATGATGTTTTGCTTTTTAGCCTGGATAAAGGCAGACTAAAAGCTTACAAACAACAATAAGCAACATGAAAAGGAATTTAATAACCATACTATCAGCTATATGCCTACTGCTTGTTGTTCGCTGTGCCGAAAAGAGGCAGCAGCCGGTATTAACCAATAAAGATGTAAGCAAAGTAATTGCCCGCATGACGGATGTAATGGTGCACGATGTGACTAACCCGCCGCTGGCATCCCGGTTTTTTGCTTACACCTGCCTGGCCGGCTACGAGGTGATGGCCCGTGATAAGCAGCTAAAAAGTATGCAGGGTATTTTAAACCAATACCCGGCCATCAGTGCGTCGAAACAAAACGAGTTGTATAACCCACAGTTGAGTGCTGTGATGGCCATGTTCGAAACCGCCGCCAAACTGCAGCCATCGGGGAGTTTGATGGGTAAGTACGAGGAGGGTTTTTTAGACTCCTGCCGCACAATAGGTTTTACGGATGAGGTGATCGATAGCTCAAAAAGCTATGCCAAATTCATTAGCAAAAAAATACTGGCTTACGCCAAAGCCGATGGTTATCGCAAAATAAGCAACTATCCCCGTTACAAATTAAAACGCACACCCGGCAGCTGGGATTTAACCCCGCCGGCCTACATGGTTCCCGTGGAGCCTTACTTTAACACCGTCCGCACACTGGTTATCGATTCTGCTTCGCAGTTTGTGCCCGATGCGCCGGTGCCTTTCTCTACAGATAAAAACTCGGCGTTCTACAAATTTCTTGAACTGAGTTACAGTAAAAGTGGCGACAAACTGACACAGGAGGAAAAAAACATAGCCAATTTTTGGGATTGCAACCCCTTTGCCGTGCAAAACGACGGGCACATGCTTATCGGGCTAAAAAAGATCTCGCCCGGGGCGCATTGGATGGGAGTAACCGCTATCGCGTGCAGCCAATCGCAAGCCGGCTTCGCCAAAACCATAGAGGTGAACACCATGGTGGCCATAGGCTTAATGGATGCCTTTATTTGCTGCTGGGAAGATAAATACCGCACCGACCGCATTCGGCCCGAAACCGCCATTCGCAGGTATATCGATCCGCATTGGAAACCCTTGTTGCAAACGCCGCCCTTCCCCGAATACATCAGCGGCCATTCAGTAATCTCTACCACATCGGCAGTTATCCTCACGCATTATTTTGGTAATAGCTTTAAATATATTGATGATGTGGAGCAGCAGTTCGGCGTGCCGCCCAGGCAATTCAATTCATTTACCCAGGCCGCAACCGAAGCGGCCATCTCGCGCTTTTGGGGCGGCATCCACTTTATGGATGCTATAGATAACGGCATTTTGCAAGGTTACAGGGTAGGGAATTGGGTGGTTAACAAAGTAAGCAGAGGTAAAGGATCAAAATAGACAGTACGCCAAATGCACGGCAACGGATTTCCGCGCTCTATCGCTGTTGTTCGCTTAATTTATGGTACATCAGGGTAATAAATATGCATGATATGGCAATTTGCCGGGCCGAAATTTATAGTTCTTTGCCACACCGTACAATCATGGCCGTATTTAAAAAAAATTAGTATAACAATATATGAATAAAATCTTATTTGGTAAAAAAACAACCTGTGTTTTATTAGGCTTGTTTCTTGCTTTTAGCTACAAAACAAGTGTCGCGCAGCTACAAACGACAAACTTTCTGTCGAAGTCTGATACAGCGTTTGTACCCAAAGAAATTGAAGACCCCAAGAACATCGGCATAAACAAAGAAGCCAGCCACGCCACGCTGATGCCATACGGCTCGTTAAAAGAAGCGCTGGCAGCAAACCGCGCTGCCTCATCATTCAGCCGCAGCTTAAACGGCTTGTGGAAATTTAATTGGGTAGACTGGCCTCAAAAAAGGCCGGTTAATTTTTATAAAACCGATTACGATGTTTCTAAATGGAAGGATATCAAAGTACCGTCTAATTTCCAGGTAGAAGGTTACGGAACACCCTACTACAGCAACTTTAATTTCATTTTCCAGAAGGATTTTCCGCGGATAATGAGCACCCCGCCCGAGAAGTTTACGGCCTATAAAGAGCGTAACCCCGTTGGCAGCTACCGCCGCGATTTTACAGTGCCTGCAGCCTGGACGGGCCGCCGGATCTTCATCTCGTTTGACGGGGTTGATGCCGGATTTTTTATATGGGTGAACGGCAAAAAGGTGGGCTACAGTGTAAATAGCCGCAATGTTGCCGAGTTTGACCTTGCCAAATATGTGCAGCCCGGTAAAAATACACTCGCGGTAGAGGTTTACCGCTTTACATCGGGAAGCTATCTCGAGGATCAGGATATGTGGCGCCTGAGCGGTATCTTCCGCAATGTTACCTTATGGAGCAGCCCACAGCAGCACATCAGGGACTATTTTATAAAAACGGACCTGGACGATCAGTATAAAAATGCCGACCTTACCGTTAGCGCCAAAATTAAAAATTACGGTACCACTACTATAAAGGCGCGTGAACTGGAAGTTTGCTTATTTAACGGCGCGGTTTTAGTGCCCGGCGCGGTTGCCAAAAAAGCTATCCCGGCTTTGCAGCCCGGCGAAGAAGTTGTGGTAAATGCCACCTTCCACGTAAACAACCCGCAAAAATGGACGGCCGAAACACCGAAGCTTTATACTACGGTTATCAATATTAAAGATGGTACAACCACATTGGAAACCCTTTCGTCCCGTACCGGTTTCCGCGAGATAGAGATTAAAGGAAGATTGTTTTTGGTTAACGGTGTGCCCATAAAACTTAAAGGCGTAAACCGCCACGAGAACTGGCCGGATGATGGCCATGCCGTTACCGAGGCGCAGATGATCCGCGATCTGATATTGATCAAACAAACCAATAGCAACCACATACGTACCTGCCACTACTCTGATGATCCGCGCTGGTATGACTTATGCGACCTGTACGGCATTTACCTTGTTGCCGAAGCAAACGTAGAATGCCACGGCGCTATGAACGAGTTTAACGATGAGCCACGCATTAAAGCGGCTATCATAGACCGAAATGTCGCCAATACCGAAAACTTTAAAAACCATCCATCGGTGGTGATATGGTCATTAGGTAACGAGAATGGCAGCGGCGGCGGCAACTTCAGGGCCGCGCTGAAAACCATAAAAGAAATAGATCCTACCCGGCCTACCCATTACGAGGGCTTTGGCACCGGTGATAACCGCAACCCGGCCGATATGGACAGCCAGATGTATACCAACGTGGTAAGCCTGGAAAATGCTGCTAACGACCCTAAACTAACCAAGCCGTTTTACCTATGCGAGTACGCGCACGCCATGTTCAATTCCATGGGTTCGGTAGATATTTATAACGAATTGTTTGATAAATACCCGGCCTTATTGGGCGGTGCGATATGGGAGTGGCAAGATCAGGGTATCTACAACAATCGCGATCCTAAACACCCTATTACCGCATTTGGTGGTGGTTTTGGTGAGTACCCTAACGACCGTTTCTTTATCCACAAAGGCGTAGTTTTTTCGGATAGATCGCCCAAACCACATTTTCCCGAGCTAAAACATGCTTACCAATGGATCAGCATCAAAGCAAAGGATCTGAAGAGCCAAACATTCAGCATCAAAAATCGCTACCAATTCATCAACCTAAGCGGTTTTACCGCCAAGTGGGAATTAAGCGAAAACGGAACAACCATCTCATCGGGCAGCCTGGTTGTGGGCGCCGTTGCTCCGGGTACTGAAAAGGATGTAAAGGTTCCGTATAAAATAATACCTAAGGCTGGTGCCGAATATTTTGTGCGCGTGTCATTCCAATTAAGCACGGATAAATTATGGGCCGCAAAAGGTTTCGAGGTGGCTTCGCAACAGTTTGAGTTAAAAATACCTGTGCCTGCTGTGGTTAACTCCTCGCAGGGCGGCAACTTGGCGCTGAGCGATTCAAAAGATGTTATCAAGGTAAAAGGAGTAGATTTCAGCCTTGAATTTGACAAGGAAAAAGGCACCTTCTCAAAAATAGAAGAGAGCGGTAATAATATTCTGCGTGGCGATGGTGGTCCAAAGCTGCATTTATGGCGTGCACCACATCAAAAAGATGATATGTGGGCCTCCGAAAATTGGGACAAATATGGCTTGCAAAACATTAACTGGGTTGCTACTGATGTAAAAAGCACGCAAGTTGCCACTAATGTGGTAGAGATCAGTGTAAACTTAACAGGCACGGGCAAACAAAACTTTAAAGTGCAACACAAAGCAGTTTATACCATCAATAGTAATGGCTTAATAACCGCCGTTAACGATATCACCTTTAGCGATGCCGACCCGAAACTGGTACTGGCCCGTATTGGTGTACGCATGTTCCTTAACAAGGACCTGGATCAGTTTGACTACCTGGGCCGGGGCCCAATGGAAAACTATGCCGACCGTAAAAGCGGTTTTGATGTGGGGCATTATGCCAGCACCATAGCACAGCAGTTAACCCCGTACGAGAAACCAATGGAATGCGGCAATCATGAAGATGTACGATGGGCAAATGTAACCTCAGCTACCGGTTTAGGTATCTGTGTTAAAAAGGTTGATTCATTGATCCAGGTAGGAGCCTTGCCATACAGCGATGAAGAGATGACCCCGGTGGAATACAAAATAGACCTGCCAAAAAGCAAGGGTACGGTGTTGTGCATTAGTAGTAAAACGCTGGGCGTTGGATCTAACGGTTGCGGGCCAAGGCCCCTGGAACCGTACATGGTGCATGCAAAAAACACAACCTTTTGCTACCAGGTTCAGCTTGTGAAAGGCAATAGAAAATAATTTAGTTGGTAATAAATTGGTTCAAAAGAAGCCGGATAGGGGGCGTAAGCAGGTTTTTAGGCCTGTTGCCCCTTTTCACGGCTTTGTTCACGAATTAAATTAACGAATGCTTTATTAATTGATAAGAGTGGTTACCTTGTTGCGTGCACAAAAATCCAGTGCAGCGTATTTTTGCCCTGCCAATTGAATTATAAACATAAACAATACCAATTTATAAAAATGAAAAAGTCCCT
This sequence comes from Mucilaginibacter sp., assembly GCF_039925265.1. GTDB lineage: Bacteria > Bacteroidota > Bacteroidia > Sphingobacteriales > Sphingobacteriaceae > Mucilaginibacter. Next base: position 286,026 of record NZ_JBDSZG010000008.1, on the reverse strand, counting down.
TCGGCGTACCGTTCCCGCCAAATTGCTATCCGTTTTTGGCTGTGTACTTATTTTATTTTGCCTGGTGGCTGCAATGTTGCTGCTGCCCTCTTATGTAAATGATAAAACCGTGCAAGCGACAGGCTTATCGCCCATACCGGTAAAAGTGCAACTCATCGCCGATGGCTTGCATTCGCCAACAGCGATTACCTTCCCGGGTAACGGCAATGTTTGGGTAACCGAGCAAACCGGGTTCATAAGGGTAATAAAAAACGGCAAACTACTCACCGAACCCTTGCTGGATCTTAGGAGTAAAATGATTAAGGTGAATGGTGGTTATGAGGAACGGGGTTTGCTGAGCATAGCGCTGCACCCCAAGTTTAAATCCAACAAAAAGTTCTACGTTTTTTACAGTGCGCCAGCCGCCCCGGGGTTAGACCATAAAGGTGTTGTGGCCGAATATAAATTAACCGCTAAAGGCGCGGTTGATCCCAACAGCGGGCGGGTTATCCTGAGCATTGACGAACCCGAGGGCAACCACAATGGTGGCTGCATCCAATTTGGGCACGATGGCTATCTGTACATTTCATCAGGCGATGGCGGCGGCCAGGGCGATAAGCATGGCGAATTTGGAAACGGTCAAAATATGGATACCTGGCTGGGTAAAATACTTCGGGTAGATATTAATACCAAAATGGGCTATTTGGTTCCAAAAAATAACCCCTTCGTTGGAGAAATCGGCAAGAAGCCAGAGATATGGGCGTATGGTTTTCGCAACCCGTATAGGTTCTCTTTCGATAAACTAACCGGGCAATTGTTTGCCGGCGATGTTGGGCAGGACCTTTGGGAAGAGGTTAATATTATTAAAAAAGGCGCCAACTACGGCTGGAAAGTAGTTGAGGGTACGCATTGCTACAGTCCGGCAACAGGCTGCGATATTAAAGGCATCACTCCGCCAATAACCGAGTATAGCCACAAAGAGGGAGTAAGTGTAATAGGCGGCTATGTTTACAATGGTACCCAACTGCCCGAATTGAAAAGTAAGTACCTGTTTGCCGAGTGGATAGGGCAGGTATATTATTTGAAAAAAACAGGTAACACTTGGCAACGCGGGAACGTCACCCTGCAAAATATGCCGCCGAACTTAAAAGTGCTTGCGTTCGGTGAAGACCTTGCCGGTGAGATTTATATACTCACCAATGCTGATATAGGGCCCGCCAACCCCAAGGGAAGCATTTATAAGCTGTCAAAAAACTAATATCCCATTGTAATTGTTCCATAAGTATGAATAGCCTGGTTAAAAAATGTTTAGGTTTCGTGGTGTTAATTATACTCGCGTCGGCAGCAGTAAAGGGCCAAACAAAAACGGCTTACACAAAGTATGTAAATACTTTTATTGGCACCGCGCCGCTAAACGACCCCAAAATACTCGGCTACGAACTGCCTAAGGGATGGCGGTCATGGGCCGGGTTAACCTTTCCTGGCAGTTCTTTGCCTAATGCAATGGTGCAGTTGAGCCCGGTTACAGCATATGGATCGGGCGCGGGTTACCAGTACGAAGATTCGGTGATATTCGGGTTTACGCACACCAATAAAGGCCATTGGAACTTATGCAATATTCCTATCCTGCCGGTATCTGGTACACACTACAAGTTCGGCTCTCATTTTACGCACAAAAAGGAAAGTTCCGCCCCCGGCTTTTACCAGGTTTATTTGGATGATTATGAGATTACATCGATAGCTGTAAGCTTTAACAAGGCAGCATCCAGCGTTTTCTCTACCTCGGATGCACTCATCCCGCTACTTCGCAGATCGCTGACCTTGCTTTCAAGCACCGTAATTTCCCGTTCTGCCTCCATTTTTACCGCACGAAAATCGGCAGCTTCAATATCATCATTCAGTAACAATTCCCTGGCTTTATTAACCTTGTTGTTAAGTACAGTTATACGGTCTATGTACTGTTTCCGGCTGCCGCTGGTCACTGAGTGCTGATCTTTGAACACGTCCATTATAACCGATTTAAAGAGCATTGCGGCATCCGCATTTAAAACAAAGTCTTTTAAATGCTCTTCAAAGATGGTGTTGGCCTCTTCTGCGCGTGTCCTGTAACCGCAGGTGGCGTTGCAATGGTAATAATGATAATGGGCGGTACGCCCTTTCGATGCGCTGCCTGTTAACACCTTTCCGCATTTAGGGCAAATAACAAAACCGTTTAAGGCTAGCATATCCTGAGTTACGATCTTTGTACCCAATTTTCTTTTACGCCCTTCTAATACGTCCTGAACGTCGTAAAAGACACTTGGCCGGATAAGCGGATCATGCAATCCTTCCACAGTATAGCTTTCTTCATCCTTTAATTTAGGGATAACGATCTTACCTATATACACGGGGTTACGTAAAGCATGCCAAAAGTTGTTTTTACTACACGGCAATCCTTTTTCCTTAGCTTGACTGCTACCTGGCCGGTAGACTTCACTTTTTTGCTATCCTAATCCGCTTAATACATTCAGTAAAAACCTAAAGGTAAGCTGGGGCAGCAACTGGCTTTAACCGTTGTTTATTTTGACTCGTTGCAGGCTATATTCTGGTATGGCAAGTCCCAGGGTTACCAGTTAGATAGCCCGGAGATCGAATTCTTTAAATGTGCCTACGGCATGGGATAAAAGTCCTTGTCTACAGGGCGAGATCGGGGAATCGCTTAGTGTTGCCCGTCGGAAAGGCAACAACTGTTATATCGGCAGGTCAGAAGAACTTTATAACTACCAAACTTTCGATCAGGTCAGAAATAACCCGGATCGACGCGAATGGTTTGATTTCAAATACCTAAACCGAATTCATTCTTTTTAGGTCTATGATAGGTCTCTAAAAAGGAAAAGTTATGGTCAGCATATTACATTGTACTACCGAAAAAAATGATACGAAATATTTTGTTTAAGCCGAAGGCAAGAGCTCGTACGGGAATATTTTTATCCTTATTTTTTTTATATCAAATTAGATAAGCGAAATGTCATTTTATATACCCTTCAAGATATATTCTGCTATAAATTTGATGAAGATGATTTTAGAGCTTCTTTCTCACAATCGTCTTATAAACCAATTAGAATAAATTTATTTTTTAACCTATTAGCCGTATTTAGCTACGCGAATAATCAATAATAGTTTATTGCGCTACGTTGTTTGTCGTTAGATACTAAAAAAAGAAAAAACATAAGCAGGATATTTTAGAAATACCCCGCTTAGTTAAATGATTTTATTGCCTGGTGGAATAGATAATGCAATCATTTAGTCAATCAATTAATTAACTAACTCAAAACTATGACTTTTTTACAAATCTATCCTCCTTTTTAAGGAGACGGGCATCGCTTTTCTGTTTTTTGATGCTGATTTAATTCTCATGCAGGTAGCGGATTCAATACAGCTTTTGCTGCAAATAATTAAACACTTTTTAATATCTGTGAGGTTACCGACAAACCTTAGTTGGCATAGCTATGACCGCAAAGTATCTGCCGGGTGTTGCTGCCGATTTACTTTCAACTTAGTGTAGTGAGCAGTACAAGTGTTGTTTTAGTTGCGCGATACGCTGGATGTGTGAGAAGCGAGATTGTCGTTAACAACACATCTGTGTTAAATAGCCGATCAGCAAGCGATTCCCAATCCTTTCAAGAAATGTGGTTTTGGTTACAGAAAGTAACTAAAAGCTGATATAACAGGCTCCTTTACACCGGCTAAAAGCCAGTGTTGTAAAAGGTTGTCCGGTAACTGATAATTGGTTAATAATGGTCAATAGTTGGTTGGAGTATAGCTTTAGAGCTGTACTCCTTGTTTATCATTAGCAGCCCGGGCCGGGTAATAACCGATCATTCTCTGTTGAGTAATCTCCCCTTTTAATCATTACGAACATGACAGCTAAACATTCTTACAGATTTCCTTTACATATGGATTTTTTCCTGATCATGTGCGCTGTGTATCTGAACCCGGGAGTTTATCCTCCGGGCGGCAAATGGGCAACACCATCTGTTTCAGTAAGAAAGTACAATAAATTTTGACGGGGATATGAAAATAGTTAAAGAAGTTGATGCGTCTGTGATTATTGCCTTGCGTAATGGAAGCGAAAGTGCTTTCCGAAAAGTTTATAATACCTACAATTCCCGTTTGTACCACTTTGCCTACCGTTTTCTTAAAAGCGATGAATTATGCGAAGAAGTTATCCAGGAAACAATGATCTCGTTATGGTTGAACAAAGATCGCCTTGATGAAAAATATCCGTTAGGGTCTTACTTATATATGATAACGCGAAGGCTTTCGCTTAATATACTTCGTAAACAGGCAACCTCTCAAGTTGCTTTTAATAAGGTGATACAATCTGCATTGTTTTGCCACAACGAAACGGAAGACGGCGTTATTTTTAATGATCTTTCTTGCGTAGCAGAAACCATGGTAACAAAGCTGCCTAACAAACAGCAGGAAGTATTCCGGTTAAGCCGCTACCAGGGGCTATCGCACAAAGAAATTGCCGAACGGATGAAACTCTCTGAAAACACCATTCAGAACCACATAGGTGCCGCGTTAAAAAGCCTGCGCCTCCAATTTAAAAGATCTGATATATTTTTCCTACTGCTCATCTATTTCTGTTAGGGCACTTACTGGTAATAATAAGTAAATTTTATAAAGCATTAGTGGCTAACCGTTTTTGGCGTGTATTACCATTATAATAACCAATTATTTGCTTTCTGGCGAATTAAACTTTACTATTTTTTACCAATTAATAAACGCATTAGTGGACGAACGCTATGTAACCGGCCTTTTAAAAAGGTTTGCAGACAATAACTGTTCTGACGAGGAGTACCTGCAAATACAGCAGGTGTTTCTTGATCCGGAAGCTGGGCCTATAATTGAAAAATTTATGGATAGCCTATGGGAATTCCCCGCTGGCGATGTGAGATTTACCAGATTACATGCCGGTGAGCTTTATAAAAAGATCATCGACGATCAGCGAATTCAAACAGCATCGAAGAACGATAACGTTTTAGGCAAACGGAGTTTTTATTGGGCTAAAGTAGCTGCATCTGTATTACTGGTTTGTATGCTGGCCATTGCAGGCAAGTTTGCATTTTTTAATAAAGCCGATTTAATTGCTTATACAGAGTATAAAACGCCGGCAGGCAAGCACTTGTATATCCGCCTTCCCGATGGCTCTAAAGTTTGGCTTAATGCCGAAAGCAATATTCGTTTCCCAACAAAATTTGATGGTAAAAGCAGGGATATTCAACTGGTGGGCGAAGCCTTTTTTGATGTTGTTCATGATGTAAATAGACCTTTTAAAGTTTATACCGGCTATGTATGTACCCAAGTGCTGGGGACAGCTTTTGATATATCATCTTACCGAAAAGAAACAATCGAAATAACGGTTTTACGGGGGCTGGTAAGTGTGCATACAAAGCAGAAGCAATTGGGGTTACTCAAACCAAATCAACAGCTGGAATATCATACCAACAGTAAAACTACAGTTGAACATGTAGTAGATGCCGAAAATTATGTTTCATGGACGAAGGACGAATTGTTGTTAAACAACACCAGCTTGGAAGAGGCATCCGTCATTATTTCCAGGCGGTTTAATGTCAACATTAATCTGGCCAACCCAAAGTTGAAAAAGTGTCGTTTTGTGGCCTCTTTCCCTGCAAACGTGCGGTTAAACCAGGTTTTGAAAGTATTAAGTAAGCTAAACAATTTCCAATACCAGATAAATAAACAGCAGGTAATAATATCAGGAAATGGGTGTGAGTGATGCTAAATAACCGATAAAGAATTAAAGAAAAATTATGATACCATTTACACCACCACCGGTATGAGTTGAATAAAAAAAGCCATCATGATCGCCATCATGATAGCTTTTAAATGATGATCAGCAGTTAGTTGCCGTTTGATCACATAAATTCTAAACACTTTATTACTTAAAATTAACGCAAATTTATGGATTTTTTTACTTATAAAAGCTCAAATACAGAACCAGGGAACTTCATACCGATAAAACCTAAATCACTACTTAATATCCGTACCTGTTTTATCGCCTTATTTATTTTTGCATGCACTAATCTTTTAATAACCAGCCCGCTAAAAGCTCAGGATATTAAAGAGGTAAAAGTGGAGATAGGCCCTGCAAGCGGAAGCCTGGAAGCCGCGCTGAAAAAAATAGAAAGTCAGTCGCCGTTCCGCTTTGCATATAAAGCGGCAGAAATAAGTCAGTACACCAATATAAATGTACCCGGCGGGTCCCGTACGGTTGCATCATTAATTGATATGCTACTTGCAAAAACCAACCTTAGTTATTCGGTTGACGACAAGTACATCGTTATTTCACCAAAAAAAGACCGCGCCCCATCCCCGAAGACCGCTTCAGAGGATATAACTGTAACAGGTGTGGTAAAAGATCAGATCAGCGTATTGCCGGGTGTTAACGTAAGCCTCAAAAGCGACCCCCGACGGGGTGTTCAAACATCGGTTACGGGCAAATACACCATTAAAGTACCGGCTAACGGGGTACTGGTTTTTAGCATGGTAGGCTATGAGCCGAGGGAGATCCAGATAAACGGGGAAGGTGTTATCAACATAGACCTTGTACCAATGGATAATAAATTAAATGAGGTTGCTGTGGTGGCATTCGGAACCCAGAAAAAATCGAGCATGGTGAGTTCGATAACCACAATAAGCCCTAAAGATCTGAAAGTACCCTCCAGCAACCTTACAACCGCTTTGGCGGGCAGGCTTGCAGGTGTAATAGCCTATCAGCGCAGTGGCGAGCCGGGCCAGGACAATGCTGCTTTTTTTATTCGTGGGGTAACCACTTTTGGCTACAAAAAAGACCCATTGCTGATGATTGACGGAATTGAGGTAACGCCTACTGATCTGGCCAGGCTTCAACCGGATGATATTGCCAGTTTTTCTATCATGAAGGATGCACCCGCAACTTCATTATATGGCGCACGGGGAGCAAACGGGGTAATTTTGATCACTACCAAATCTGGAAAGGAGGGTCCTGCTAAAATATCCGTCCGGTTTGAAAATTCAAACTCGTCAAATACCCGGCAGATACAACTGGCAGACCCTATTACTTACATGACCTTAGGTAATGAAGCCGTATTAACCAGAAATCCTTTAGGGATACTGCCGTATTCGCAAAACAAGATAGACAACACCGTTGCCGGGCTTAACCCATACGTATACCCGGCCAATAACTGGTTAGATCAATTGATAAAGAGAAATACAAATAACCAACGCCTCAACTTCAATGCAAATGGAGGAGGTACGGTAGCGAGATATTACATAGCGGGAAGTATAAATCAGGATAACGGGATCTTAAATGTTGATAAACGGAATAATTTTAACAGCAATGTTAATCTTAAATCTTACCAGCTTCGCTCGAATATCAACATCAATATGACCAAAACAACAGAAGTTATCGTAAGATTATCAGGCAGTTTTGATGATTACACGGGCCCTATTGACGGCGGAAGCGGTGTGTATTCGAAAATTATGCGATCTAACCCGGTATTATTCCCGGCATTTTATCCTGCCGACCTGAAACCTAATACCAATCATATTTTATTTGGTAATGATAATTCTACCGGCAGTTTCCTGATCAACCCTTACGCAGATATGATTAAGGGCTACAAGGATTATTCAAGGTCTACGCTGAATGCTCAGTTCGAGCTCAAGCAAGATCTGGCCTTCCTGGTACCTGGCCTTTCTGCCCGCGGCATGTTTAATACGCAGCGGTATTCGTATTTCGATATTGTGCGTAACTACAACCCTTTTTTCTATAGCGCATCAGGATATAACAGGCAAAACGATAGTTATTCGATAAGTGCCCTCAATGAAACTACTGCCACAGAGTATTTGAATTATAATGAGGGCGCTAAGGATATCAATTCATCAACCTATGTAGAAGCTGCCGTAAACTACCATGTTACGCTCGCCAAAAAAAATGATATTACGGCCTTAGTGGTGTACCAACGAAGGAATCAGATCTTCGCCAACCAGGGAACGCTGCAAAAATCGTTACCTTATCGTAACCAGGGGGTATCCGGAAGGCTAACCTATGCTTTCGATAACAGGTTCCTGGCCGAAGCGAATTTCGGGTATAACGGCTCGGAGCGTTTTTACCGGACGCAGCGATATGGATTTTTCCCGGCCGCCGGTTTGGGGTGGCTTATATCCAATGAAAAGTTTTGGGAGCCCATTAAAAACACAGTTACCAAATTTAAGCTGAAAGGCACTTACGGCCTTGTTGGAAACGATGCAATAGGCAGCGCCGACGATCGCTTCTTCTACCTTTCGGAAGTAAATATTAACGATCCTAATAAGGGCTTTGTTTTTGGCGAAAATGCTAATTACTACAGGCCGGGCGTAACGGTTAACCGTTATGATAACCGCGATATTACCTGGGAAACAGCACGTAAGTTAAACGTAGGTTTTGAGCTTGGGCTTTTTGGAGACCTGGAAGTACAGGCTGATTACTTTACCGAAAAAAGAGATAATATTTTAATGGATAGGGCTTCTATCCCGGCAACCATGGGCTTATCTGCCGGCATTAGGGCAAACGTTGGTAAAGCAAAAGCGCACGGCATAGATATCTCTGCCGATTATAATAAAAACTTTAGCAACTCGCTATGGCTTCAATTACACGGAAATTTCACTTATGCGCACAGCGAATTTACAGCCTATGAAGAACCACAATATGCCGAATATTATAAAACCCATGTTGGCCAATCGCTCAACCAACGATTTGGCCTGATTGCCGAACGGCTTTTTGTAGACGAAGCGGAGGTGGCAAATTCGCCGAAACAGACCTATGGCGAATATATGGCAGGCGATATCAAATATCGCGACGTGAATGGAGATGGGCAGATTACGGACCTGGACCAGGTTCCCCTCGGTTACCCCGAGGTGCCTGAAATTATATACGGCTTCGGCTTTTCTGCCGGATACAAAAATTTCGACTTCTCCAGTTTCTTCCAGGGCTCGGCACGTTCTTCCTTCTGGATAGATGCAGGCGCTACCGCCCCGTTTGTAAATCAAAATGCATTGTTACAGGCGTATGCAGAAAATCATTGGTCTGAAGACAACCGGGACTCCTATGCGTTGTGGCCAAGGTTAAACAGCGTAGCCAGCGCCAACAACATGCAAACCAGCAGTTGGTTTATGCGCAGCGGAGCTTTTTTAAGATTAAAGTCGGTTGAGCTTGGTTACGCTCTGCCCAAAAGGACGATCAGCCGCCTGCACCTGGATAGGGCAAGGTTTTATATAAGCGGAACAAATTTGCTTACCGTAAGCGGCTTCAAGCTATGGGATATTGAAATGGGGGGTAACGGATTGGGCTATCCTATTCAAAAAGTGTTTAACGTAGGTATTCAATTAGGATTTTAATTTACGATGATGAGAAATATACAAAAATATTATGTCCTGTTTTTATGTGTCCTTACCATAGGCTGTAAGAAAGATTTTTTGGATGTGGTGCCGGATAATGTGGCAACAATTGATAATTCATTTACCAGCCGTAATGAGGCCGAAAAATATTTGTTTACCTGTTACTCCTACCTCCCGCAGGAGAGTGATATTAACAGTAACCCGGCATTTTTGGCAGGAGATGAGTTTTGGACATACTGGCCAATTGTGGGCGGTAATCCCCTGCCTTCAATTCCTCAGCAAATTGCCAGGGGCAACCAAAACGTTAGTAACCCTTACTTGAATTTTTGGAATGGCACCAATAATGGAAAGCCATTGTGGAAGGCGATTAGAGATTGTAACATCTTTTTAGATAACGTTAGGAAGGTGCCGGATCTTGATCCTTCACTGCGCGACAGGTGGACTGGAGAAGCAATGTTCCTAAAAGCGTATTATCATTTTTATTTGCTCAGGATGTACGGTCCCATTCCAATTGTTGATAAAAATTTGCCAATTTCCGCTTCAACGGAAGAGGTTAGGGTAACGCGTGAGCCAGTTGATAAAGTTGTTGATTTTATTGTAAAAACGCTGGATTCCGCAGCGGTTAATCTGCCGCTTACCATCCAAAACCGCTCATCAGAATTGGGCCGCATAACAAAGCCGGTTGCGCTTAGCATCAAAGCACGGGTCCTGGTAACTGCGGCCAGTCCGCTGTTTAACGGAAATACCGACTACGCGCAGTTAAAAAATCATGATGGTACAGCGCTTTTCAACACTACAAAAGATCCTGCAAAATGGGATCGTGCTGCAAAAGCTTGTAAAGAGGCAATACAAAGTTGCGAGGCCGTAGGGATTGCGCTTTACCAGTTTAACGGGCTTGTCAGTATTTCGCCGCGTTTGAGACAGGAAATGACCATTCGCAACAGTATGGCCGAGAAATGGAGCAGTGAACTGATCTGGGGTTTTTCCAATGGTGGGGCTTCATTTATACAGGGATGGGCTGTGCCAAGACTCGATCCTGCTAAATTGGAAAATGATGCTATAAAAGGAGAGCTTTCCCCAACAATTGCCATGGCGGAAACATTTTACACTGATAAAGGTGTTCCTATCTCGGAAGACAAAACCTGGGATTTTGCTAATAGAAACAACCTCCGTACCGCAAACGCATCCGACCAGGATTATATACAGAACGGTTACACCACGGTTGGGCTTCATTTTAATCGCGAACCCCGTTTTTACGCGGATATGGCATTTGATGGCTCTGTATGGTATATGCAAAACGGAACCTGGAAAATACAAGCCAAACTTGGGCAAACGCAATCCAGAAAGGGCGCAAACGGCTATTCTACAACGGGGTATTTCACTAAAAAGCTGGTAAACTGGAATTTTGTAATTCTGCCAGGGTTTGGTTTTACCCAGGAGGTGTACGCGTGGCCAATGATGAGGCTTGCAGATCTTTACCTGTTGTATGCCGAAGCACTTAACGAACAAAATGGCCCGTCTGCAGAGACATATAACTATATAAATTTGGTTAGAAGCCGTGCAGGGCTTCCTACGGTGCAGGAATCGTGGGGTACTTACGCTATTAACCCCGCCAAGTTTACTACACAGGATGGTTTCAGAGATATAATTCAACAGGAAAGATCAATTGAACTGGCTTTTGAAGGGCATAATTTCTGGGATATCCGCAGGTGGAAAAAAGGAGCGCAGGTGTTAAACTCCGGGGTGTATGGCTGGGATATCGAACAGGCGGATGCTGCAACTTACTACAGAAGAAAACTCCTTTTCAATCAAAAATTTGTGTCTCCGCGAGATAACTTCTGGCCTATTAGCGAGGGTGATATTGTAGTAAACAGAAATCTTGTTCAAAACATTGGTTGGTAACCTATAAATAAAGATCATGAAAATATTTAAAACACTATTTTTTATAAGCCTGGTCACAGCCGTGTTGTGCAGTTGTAAACCAGATCAGCTTAAACCTGTTGAAACAGATAAGTCTGCCCCGGGTACGGTGTCTAACATCAAAACCCTAAGCAGGCCGGGTACAGTAAAGCTTACATATACTTTGCCGTCCGATCAGGATTTGCTTTACGTATTAGCCGAGTATACCGATAAATACGGGAAGGTAATACAAGCAAAGGCATCGTATTATACCGATTCTTTGGTTATACAAGGCTTTGCCGATTCGGCAGTGCATAAAATGTCGGTGTATGCGGTAGACAGGAGCGAAAACAAATCGGCACCGGTTGTACTGGATGTTAAGGCATTAGCTCCCCCTGTGTTCGGCATAAAATCGAGCCTGGTGCTGGCGGAAGACTTTGGTGGCGTTAATGTGAGCTATTCAAACCCTAATGAGGCTGATATAGCTATCGTAGTTTCCTATAAGGATTCTTTAGGATATTTTGTGAATAATGAAACCATCTACACTAAATCTAAACAAGGTTCTTTTACTTCCCGCGGGTTTTCTTCTAAATCCACCGTGTTTGGCGTATACGTAAGAGATCGTTGGAATAACCGCACCGATACGGTGTTTAAAACGCTTACCCCGTTTTTTGAGAAGCAACTCGATAAATCGAAGTTTAGAACCGTGATTCTGCCAACGGACATAGGCGATTATGGTAGTGGGTTGGTGATTTCTAACCTTTGGGATAATGTGATAAATGCAAATTCAAATATGTGGCACTCCAGGGGAGATGCAGGTACACCTATGCATATCACTTTTGAACTTGGCGTTACAGCAAAATTGAGTCGTTTTGTATTATGGCAACGGCCCGGCGCCTACATATTTAATCATGGTAATCCTAAACGTTATGAAATATGGGGTTCTACCAACCCGCCGCTTGACGGAAGTTTTAATAACTGGACACTGCTTAAATCATGCGTATCTGTAAAACCTTCCGCGCAGGCACCGGGCGTAAATAGCCAGGCCGATGTAGACGCGGCAGCCAGGGGCGAGGAATGGAATATCCCGCTCGATGCACCTAAAGTAAGGTATATAAGGGTAGTGATATTGGAAAATTGGATTGGCGGCCCGCAGGCGCATATCGCAGAAATGGCTTTTTATGGTAGCGACAATTAGATCAGGTAAAAACCGGACCTGTCCGGCAAACACAAACAACATGAAATCAGAAACGAAATACAAACTATTGTTCATTTTAACAGCGTGCTGCACCCTATTGGCAGCATGCACAAAAATGGATGAGTATAAAAAATTCAGCGCCGGGAAAGAAGTGCTTTATACAGGTAAAGCCGATTCTGTAAAAACCTATTCAGGCAAAAAACGGATCAAATTATCCTGGTTACACGCATCAGACCCCAAGGTGGTTAAAACACGGATCTTTTGGAATAACCGAACAGATTCAACAGACGTGTTATTAAATAACGCTACGCTTGCCAACGGGAGGCATAGTATATTGATTAGTAATTTAGCAGAGGGGAATTACAATTTCGAATTATTCAATTATGATAAGGATGGTAACCGTTCTGTTGTAAGCAGGACATCCGGTTCAGTTTATGGAGAAAACTTCGAGAAATCGTTGTTAAACAGGGCCATCTCAGGTTTCGGAAAACAATTTGATGCTGATGGCAGCACAGCAATAACCTGGTATAATTCTGATGCACAATCTTTAGGGCTTGAATTAACCTACAGCGATAATGCACACAATGCGCATAAAATAATTGTTGCCCCAAATGTTGCCACAACCATCTTGGCTGATTATGATATAAACGTACCGATAAGTTACAGAACGATGTTTTTGCCAGATTCTGCAGCAATTGATACTTTTTATGCTGTTGCTGCTCTAAAAACGGTGACGAATCCTAACGAGATCAACATTAAAAACTCGGGCTATCCTTTTAAACCGGGTAAAGTTATCGGGCGATGGAGCGATCTGGCTACCTGGACAGCCAATGATGCTGTGAAGAATCATGGTGGCGTAGGCGGACTGGATAACCTGAACACAAGCACCGAAAATTACATGTCCTTTGAATTTTGGGGAACGCCACAGATCATTAATGGCAAGGTTTACCAAACAGGCAGCTTATTACCGGGATCGTACAGGTTGGTAGTTACCATATCTAACATAAATAACAACCTGGAAAATTCATATTTAAGTATAGCTAAGGGTAGTACCCTACCGGATGTTGCGGATATCAATACTTCATTAGTAAACGTAAAACTTACTAATGGTTCGATGAATAATAAGGATATAACCTTGTCTTTCAGCATGTCAGAACAGGGGATGGTATCCTTAGGGGTTGTAAGTACCATGCAGTTTGTAAACGAAAGCAGCTTGCGGATAAAACAATTCAGGCTTTATAAGGATAATTAGCATTTCTCAACCTAATTTATATACGACTAAAGGACATGCCCGGAATATGGGTATGTCCTTTTATTAATAAAAACCGTTACTTACATTGAAGTTCTATCACCATAAAAACCTACTATTACGAAACTAATTTATTAACCATGATGTCAAAAAAAAGTATTTTTATTCTTTTAATAATGTTAACCACATTTGTTCATGCACAGGTTCAGCAAAAAAAAGAGGCTTATTTGTTTGCTTATTTTAAAGATAACGGCGAGGATGGATTGCACCTGGCTTATAGCGATGACGGCTTTAAATGGTCTGCTTTAAAAAATGACAATTCGTTTTTAACACCCATGGTATCTAACGATAAGTTGATGCGGGACCCCTGCATTATCCGCGGTGCCGATGGCCTGTTCCACATGGTTTGGACGGATAGCTGGAATGATAAAGGCATTGGCTATGCCAGTTCACCAGACCTGAAACACTGGTCGGTACAGCAACAATTACCGGTTATGGAGCAAACGCCAGCGGCACGTAACTGCTGGGCACCCGAGATTACCTATGATGCAGCCACCAAGCTATATATGATCTATTGGGCTACCTCTGTTGATGGCTTGTTCCCCGTAACGGATAGCCTCGCCGGAGTTAAGTATAACCATCGTATATATTACATCACCACTAAGGATTTTAAAATTTACACTTCGGCAAAAATGCTCTTCGATCCGGGTTTTAGCAGCATTGATGCAACCATTGTGCCCGATGGAAAGAGATTTGTAATGGTATTTAAAGACGAAACGTTACACCCTGTTCAAAAAAACATTAAAATAGCTTATGCCAACAATTTAACCGGGTCTTACTCAAACCCACAGGGCCCTATTACTGGTAAATATTGGGCCGAAGGGCCAACTACCCTACGAATTGGCAATAGGTGGATCGTTTATTTTGATAAATATACCGAACATAAATATGGTGCCATCACCTCAACTGATCTAAAAAAATGGACGGACATTTCTGATCAGATCGATCTCCCAAAAGGGATCAGGCACGGTACAATTATTAAAATAACACAGGCCGAGCTACAAAAATTAAAGCTGTAGCCATTATAAACTTATCCTGCTGAAAAGATTGCCGGTAGAATATTTATAAAAGTAAAAAGAACCGACATCAGTTCATATCAATGAAATTTTGCCTCCTCTCGTACAACCTATTATGCAATATTTAAATGTCCTATCAGCTAAAAAAGTGTTTTTAATCTGTCTGTTGCTTTGTGGGTTTTGTTCCATAGCCAATAGTCAAATAATTCCGGTGAAGCTGGCTTGCGAACTGCGTAACGATCCTTTGGGGATAGATGTGGAAAATCCGGGTTTCAGCTACATTATTAAAGCAGACGACAACCTGCGCGGAATTAAGCAAACGGCCTGCCAGTTGCTGGTTTCACGCACCCCCGATTTTAAAAACAGCAGCAACCTGTGGGATTCTAAAAAGATGAGCAATGATAAAATGGCTTACATCAATTACGCAGGCAAACGTTTACTATCGGGGCGCAAATATTGGTGGAAGGTGCGTGTTTGGGATCAGCATAACCGGGTATCCGCCTTGAGCAGGTCAGCCAACTTTACGATGGGAATACTGAAGGCCGCCGACTGGAAAGCGCAGTGGATAAGTGCCAGGGGCGCCGATAAATATTCATTGACTTCGGTAGGTTATAAATCGGCTGATGCCACAACTGAAAACACGGGTACAGGTAGACCTGGGGAGTACACAGCCCATTTCCGAAATTTTATTATACCCACTTTTTTATGCCGATAGGGGTGGATACGGCTTCCCAAGGCAGTTTAAAGTATCTGTTGCAGATGACCCTGCTTTTAAAAAAGCAACTAACATTGCAGATTTTACAGGAGCCGATTTTGAAGCACCAAGGTATGCACCGGCACATATTTACAAAGGTAACGTTAAGGCAAGATATATAAGGCTAACCGTAACCAGGCTGGCCCATATTGGCCAGGGCTTTGGCTATGCATTAAGGCAGCTAATGGTGATGTCGAACGGCAAGAACATCGCATCCGGCAGACCCGTTGAAGCAACAGATAGCGATGAAAGTAAAGGGTTTAAGAAAAGCAGTCTTACAGATAGAGTTCGGGATGAAAGGTCTTTTCCCAACTATTCCTCCATGCTGTTACGTAAAGATTTTAAAGTAAAGCCTCGTTTAATAAGCGCTGTTGCATTCATTAGCGGATTGTCTGCTTTTGAATTAACTGTTAACGGTAAAAAAGCAAGTAAAAATTTGTTCAGCCCCGGCTGGACGGATTATAAAAAAACGGTATTGTACGATACCTATGACCTTACCGACCTTTTAAAAAACGGGTTAAACGCACTGGGAGTTATATTAGGAAATGGTATGTACAATATCCAGCCGGATACTTTACGGTATGTAAAGTTTATAAACACTTTTGGGCCCGCAAAAGCAATCGTACAATTACGATTGGAGTACGCAGATAAAACGGTTCAGATTATCAATACCGACAAAACCTGGCAGGTAACACCCGGCCCGGTTACCTATAGCAATTTGTACGGCGGAGAAGATTATAATGCCAATTTAGAACCTAAAGGATGGAACCTGCCTGGTTTTAAGGCAACAGCTACCTGGAGTAAAGCGATAGAAACAAAAGGACCCGGCGGTGTACTAAAGGGTCTGTCGTGCTCTGCGCCACCTATAACGGCTATAGATACTTTAAAATCTGCTAAAATAACTAAGGTACTGGCCAATCTTTTGATATATGATTTTGGCCAGAATGCATCCATGATGCCCGCACTTAAAGTTAACGGGCCAAAAGGCTCGTACGTGCGTATGATACCGACGGAGTTGTTGGGCAAAGATGGCCTGGCCGATCGCCGGTCGGCAACACAGGATGGGGTACGCCCGGCCTGGTGGCAATATACCTTATCAGGCTACGGTGCCGAAAACTGGTTCCTTAAATTCTTTTACCAGGGTGCCCGGTATCTGCAGGTAGAGCTTTACCCATCGTCGGATGGCGTTCTGCCGAAAATAGAGCGGTTAAATGATGTTATTGTGCATTCCTCGTCAACTGCCGTCGGTAGTTTTGAAAGCTCCAACGAGCTGTTTAACAAAACATACAACTTAGTACGCTGGGCACAGCGCAGCAATATGATGAGTTTTATGACCGATTGTCCGCAACGCGAAAAAATGGGCTGGCTGGAAGAGAACCATTTAAATGGCCCGTCGTTGCGGTATAATTTTGATATGGCACCGCTTTTTCGTAAAACAATGAATGACATGGCCGATGCCCAGCTGAGCAATGGCTTGATACCCAATATTGCACCCGAGTATTTTATTGCCGGTTCGCCCGAGCTTACCAATGGCTTTCGCAATTCTGTGGAATGGGGCAGCTCCTTTATTATCGTTCCCTGGCAGCAATACCTTTTTTCGGGGGATATCTTGCTTTTACAGAGGTATTACGACAAGATGAAAACATACGTAGCCTTTTTATCAACAGAAGCAAAAGACAATATTATTACCACCGGCCTTGGCGATTGGTATGATATCGGGCCTAAAGAGCCCTGGGGTTCGCAGCTTACTCCCGTTTCTTTTACAGGTACAGCTGTTTTTTATTACGATAACTGGATAATGTATCGCATTGCAGAGCGATTAAACAAAAAAGAGGATGCTCTTGCTTTTAAAGCCGCATCAGAAAAAATAAAGGCTGCTTATAATAAAAGTTTTACAATGCACAAACAGGTGTTTATGCAACCGGCTCACAAACCTGCATGGCAATGCCTTTATTTTTTAACATAGTAGAACCTCAGAACAGGTCACAACTATTAAACTCACTGGTGAAGGATATCCGCAGCCACAATAACAGTTTTACTACAGGCGAAGTAGGCTATAGGTTTTTATTAAGGGCACTGGCAGATGAGGGAAGATCGGACGTGGTGAATGATATGAATAACCAAGCAGACCGGCCGGGTTATGGGTAGCAGTTAAAGGTGGGCGCTACCAGCCTTACCGAAAAGTGGGATGCAGGCGTGGGCAATTTTGGTTCGCAAAATCACTTTATGTCGGGCCAGATCAACGAATGGTTTTTAACGATCTAATTGGTATCCGCCCGGATGAATCCGGCCCGGGGTTTAAACGGTTTGTGATAAAACCTGCTTTGTTAAATGACCTGCAATGGGTGAAGGGGGCATATACGTCTATCAGCGGCGATATCAATTGCGAATGGAGAAGGTCGGGTACAAATATCAGCATAGCCGTTACCGTGCCACCCAATACTGTGGCAACCATTTACCTGCCTGCAAAAGATGAACGGAAAATAGCTGAGGGAGGAAAGGCAATTGCTGATGCAGAAGGGATAAGCAAGGTGGAAAATTCGGCCGGCGAATTTGCTTACAAGCTAAAATCAGGCAAATACTTGTTTACTCTTAATTACTGATATTATGAAAATACGCATGCAATCGTTATTGCTTGGCAATCGGTGCTTATCGGCAGGTATTAAGCGTCATTTTTTGTCATTTTGTATAAACGTTTTATCAAAATATGTATTTCACTGGCAGGCTATTTAAATACATTTGAGTATAAAAACCAATGTATTTATAAGCTTAAAAAGTACCGGATCATAATGTTAACTAAATTAAGACATGGCCGATATCTGTGCATATTGATAAAGTTTTGCCATCACTTCTTATAAACCTATGATGCTATAATCAAATTAATTTAGCAGCTACAATGTGTTTTTACTGTATCTATTGGTTTATTGATTTTGTAACGTAACCAATTGCCATCTGGTTTTCGCACAACCGGCTTTACAATTAATATACACGCATACTGTAGCAGGGGTTTGTCTAAATATAAAGCGCATTGATAAATGTGCGTTGGACCTGGTGCGCTATAACCGGCTCACATGAGATTTGATAAATCACCCAGTCAAAAAGGGCGGTAATTTGTTTTAACCTAAAATTGAACGATGTACACTTCTTACCCCAAAGCAATATGCTTTAGCATTTTAGTAATACTGCTTATCTTTCCTTTTGTTACAAATGCCCAGGGCCCGATATCAAAGATCTTAGATAAAAGTTATATCTGGAATGTTAAAGACACTAGTAAACGCGGAGATCTGCATGTAGTTTTCCGAAAAAGCTTTACGATTAAGGATGGTAGCGCTCAGGCAACGCTTAATCTTTTTGCCTACAATCGTTTCGCTGTTTTTATCAATGGGAAATATTTAATGCGGGGCCCAGTACGCTTCGAAAACAGAGGGCCGGAGTACGCAAGTGTAAATATATCTGCTTACCTTAAAAAAGGAAATAACACTATTGTAGTTGTGGTGCACCGTTTTGATCATACGGGACAAATTATGGCTCACGAGGCCGGCTTTACTGCGCTGATAGAATTAAAGAATTTAAAAGGCGGGCAAATTAGAACAGACCGAAGCTGGAAGGCATCTGCGGAACTGGCTTATTTGGGACGCCCGTTTGCGTGGTCATCTATTCGCGAAAATATTGATGCCCGTAAAATGCCGGCTGATTATACTTCCGGTACATTTAACGATGAAGCATGGGGTAATGCTGTTCCTATTTCCGATCTAAATAACTTTGCCCCGCTGCATAAACAGGAACTTCCTTTTCAGCAGGAAACCGTGGTGAATAACCTGACCATTAACGGCAAACTATCCATTAGCAACTTGCCAATAACACTAAATAAAGGTGATACGCTAAAGGTAAGCCTGCCCGACTATTACCAAGCCTATTTAAGTTTGGATATCAGTGCCGAAGCCGGAGCCCGACTACGTTTATTTGATAAAGACGGCGAACTTAACAATACTTATATTACCCGCAATGGTTTACAAAACTATACCACCTTTGATACCTATGGAATAAAACATTTTGTTGTTTATGCTGCCGATGGCGTAATAAAATTAAACCGATTAAAGATAATTGAACGGCGGTATCCTTTTAAACGAACAGGAAGCTTTAATTGTAGCGACCCCGTACTTAATACGTTATGGGACAGGCTTACCAGATCGTTACAAATTTTGAGCGAAGACGCTTACGATGACTGTGCCGACCGGGAAAGAGTAGAATGGATGGACTGCGATCCGCCGGGATTTGACGTAACCCGTGCAAGCATGGAAGGCCCGGATGTTGACGGAAAGAAAATGTATGCAGATGCCCGCTTGTTGAAAGAGATGTTACGTCGCACAGCTTTAACACAAACGCCGGATGGCCGGGTAAAAGCACACACCTGCTCAGACAGGTGGGACATTCACGGTTATATGGAGGATAGAGCCTGCGATTGGGTGGAAGGTGCCAGGAGATATTATGAAAGCACCGGCGATAAGAAATTCATAAAAGAGATATGGCTGCCGATAACTAAACAACTAAACTGGTTTTTGGAGCGCCGTACCCAACGCGGGCTTGTTAAAGCCAGGGAATGGGAGGTGTCTACCAACCCCTTACGTTACCAGGTATGTGAAGGTACCGGCTTGAATGCCTTTGTGTATAAAGCGCTTAAAGATGCCGAATACCTGGGTAAAAAAATAAATAAAGAATATGAAGCAGCTATGCTTGGTGCTGCTGGCGACAAGCTGAAAATTGCCATTAACAAGTATCTGTGGGATAGAAATAGCGGAACTTATTATAGTGGTTACATGGACAATGAGGAGGCTGCAAAAAAAATGTTTGAGAAGCAGCACAGCAATATCAAAATTAAAAACGGATATGCCGAACCTACATTTGAGGCCGCAATTTTTGCTGTTGACCAGGAAGTAGTGCCCGCTGCCCGTGTGGATAGCGTAAATCAGTTTTTGAAGGACAAATTTGACAAGCCGTATTGCTTTATGACTTATTACTACAGTTTTAAGCAAATGTACGCCCAAAATAATATTGACACAGATGGAAAAATATTAGACATGATCAAAGAGCGTTGGAAACCGATGTTGGATAACGAATGGCAAACTTCGTGGGAGCATTATTTTGAGGAGGGGAGTAAAGTTCACATTTACGGCATCTTCCCAGCGTATTTTTTAAGTTCGAGTGTATTAGGCGTAAGAGTAGATGGCCCGGTATGGAACAAAAGGCTGGTAATTGATCCAAGGTTGGGTAGGCTGAATTTTGCCGAAGGTAACGTGGTTACCGAGTTTGGAAAAGTCGCAGTATCCTGGAAGAAAACAAAAAATGGGATGAAGTTTTCCATTGATGTGCCAAAAGGGGTGATTGCTGCACTGAAGCTCAATGGTGAATTACCGGTATCTGATTTTAAACTGAATGGTGTTGCCAAAACACTGAAAAAAGTAATTGGCCAGTACAGCACCGATTTGAACGGCGGAAAATGGATTGGTGTTATTACTTATAAAAAATAGGGGATACCGGCTGATTCGGGATATGGGATTGTTTGAAATGATAAATAAGTTATAATATATATGCAGCAGAGCACTTTAAAAATTGGATTGTTTGGAATAGGCCTGGAGGCCTACTGGGAGCAGTTTAATGGGTTAAAAAAACGATTGGAGGGGTATTTGGCGGTTGTGGAAGAAAAAATCAGCCGGGTTCATCCCGCTGTGATAAACCTGGGGCTGATAGATACGCCCGACAAGGCCTTTGCTGCCGGCCGTACGTTTAAAAAGGAAGATGTTGATATCATATTTTTGTATGTAACCACTTATGCACTATCATCTACGGTATTACCAGTAGTTCAGCGTGCAAAAGTGCCTGTTATTATCTTAAATCTTTCGCCTGGGGCTGCAATTGATTATGAGGCTTTTAATAGCATGAATGACCGGCGGCAGATGACCGGAGAGTGGCTGGCATATTGCTCGGCCTGCCCGGTTCCGGAACTGGCGAATGTTTTTAAACGCACGGGCATAAAATTTTACCAGGTTACCGGTATGTTGTATGAAGATGCCGAATGCTGGAATGAAGTTACCGAATACATAGAAGCGGCGCGGGTGGCCAATACAATGGCTTTTAATCGTCTGGGTTGCATGGGGCATTATTACAGCGGTATGCTGGATATTTATACCGATCTCACGCAGCAGTATGCAGCCTTTGGAGGTCATATTGAGTTACTGGAAGTAGATGAACTTGCCGCTTTGCGCAGAAATATCAGCGATGATGCTATTAGCCAGCGGGTGCAAGTATTTAGCGATCAGTTTGAAATAACGAAGGGTTGCAGCCGGGAAGAGCTTGAGCGCGCAGCCCGCACTTCTCTGGCGCTTGATCGCCTGGTTGAAATTCATCAGCTGGGATCTTTGGCTTATTACTATAAAGGAACCGGTAATACGGATAATGAGGATACGATCAGCTCTATTATTTTGGGTAATTCGTTACTTACCGCCAGGGGAATACCCGTAGCAGGCGAATATGAAATAAAGAACGCACAGGCGATGAAGATACTGGATAGCTTTGGCGCAGGTGGCTCTTTCACAGAGTATTATGCTATGGATTTTGCCGCTGATGTAGTATTAATGGGGCACGACGGGCCGGGCCATATTGCCATTGCAGAGGGTAAAACAAAGGTAAGGCCCTTAGCGGTTTATCACGGTAAAGTAGGTAAGGGCCTTTCGGTGGAAATGTCTGTAAAAAACGGGCCGGTGACATTTCTGTCTGTAGTAGAACAGGCCGGTGGCAAACTCATGCTGCTTGTGGCCGAAGGTGAATCGGTACCCGGGCCAATATTAGAAATAGGTAACACCAACAGCCGTTACAAATTCTCTATCGGAGCCCGCAAATTTGTGAACACCTGGAACAGTTACGGGCCTGCCCATCATTGTGCCGTAGGTGTTGGGCATATCAGCAGCAAATTGCACAAACTTGGTCAGCTACTTAATATTGATGTAATGCAAGTGTGTTAAACCGGCTTGGTTGCCCAATTTAAACGGGGAAGAAAGGCAAAGGGGATATTACCGTATTGTTAAAAAAGTATAAAAGTTATATCATTTTATACAATAGAATTGTCATTTTATATATCCTTTTGCCCGTGCACTCAACTAAATTTGAAGAAAGGAATTAGCCCTGCCAATAGCGCCACTTTTATAATAAGCCAGTTATAATAAATTTATTGCCACCATTTTAATTGATCATTCAACATGTTATTAATTATAATTTAACGTATGGGGAAGGAATAATCAAAAAATATAAGCAGGTATTAGCTAATACCTGCTTAATTAAATGAGTTGTATTGCCTGCTGGAATAGATAATGCAATCATTAGCTAATCTGTTAATTAACCTAATTCAAAATTATGATTTTTTTTACAAAAAAAGCCCCGGTTAAAGGGGCCTGGTGGAATATTTTTTATATTTTTTCACTCTCCCTGCTTCTGATAGTCAACGGGTCGCACCAGGCAATTGCAGCTGATAAGCCAAAGGCCAATGCATTTGAAGTTTCCGGAACGGTAACCTCCGAAACCGGCGAGGCGCTGGCTGGTGTAACCGTTAGCGAAAAAGGAACTACCAACGGCGTTTCTACCGATGTAAATGGCAAATTTAAATTAGTCGTGAGTGATGGTAACGCAACACTATTGGTACGTTATATCGGCTTTCAAACCAAAGAAGTACCTGTTAACAACATGGGCACTTTAAATATCAAACTCGCAGCTGATCAAAGAACGCTTAACGAGGTTGTTGTTGTGGCCTATGGCACGCAAAGAAAAGGTGACATAACAGGAGCCGTTACTACGATAAAGGCGGATGATGTAAGAGACCAGCCGGTGACCCAGTTTACACAAAGCATCCAGGGAAGAACACCGGGTGTACAGGTAAATCAAACAACGGGTATACCAGGCCAGGGGATGTCTATCCGTATCCGTGGCGCGGTAACATTTTCTGGCAGTGGCAGTTCCCAGCCGCTATATGTGGTTGATGGCGTGCCACTGGTAAGCGATATCAACAACCTTAACCCGGACGAAATAGAAACCTTTACCGTACTGAAGGATGCATCGTCTACCGCGTTGTACGGTTCGAGAGCTGCCAATGGTGTAATTATTATCACCACCAAGCATGCTAAACCAGGGCAAAACTCCTTAAGCTTTAATGCATTTTATGGTGTGCAAACCGTACCACAAAAAGGCCGGCCCGATGTGATGAACGCAGTGGAATTTGCACAGTATGAACAAGATGTGTTTAAAGAGCAGGACAGGATAAACCGTGCAAACGGCGGTACGGGTGTAGCTATGCCTGTTGAGTATCAAAACCCATCGCAATACGCAGGTAAAGGTACTGATTGGTATAATGTATTATTACGTAATGCACCTATTCAAAGCTATAACCTGTCGTTAAACAGCGGCACCGAAAAATCAACAACTACGGCTACACTTGGTGTATTGAACCAGGATGGTGTGCTGATAGCATCAAACTATAAAAGATATTCTTTACGCGTAAACAGCGAGTATAAGTTTAACAGCAAAATTACCGTGGGGCTAAACGTAGCACCAACTTATGAAAAACAAGCTAACGGAAATACCGATGGCAATATTTTTGGTGGCGGTATTATTCAAAACGCAATAACCAGCTCTCCGATATCTCCCTATAAAAACGCCGATGGTTCTTTGCCTTTAACCTCTCAATCTCCGGGCCTTTTTGGCAACCCAAACTGGTACCGTGTGGCAACAGAAAATAAGAACAATACGCAAAAAGGGCGTTTACTGTCCAATGCTTATGCTAACATTGAGATCATAAAAGATCTGAATTTCAGGTCGTCCTTAAACATCGATTACGTAAATCAGCAAAACCAAACCTGGAGCCCTTCTACATCAGGCGGCTTGTTTGCGCCACCGCCAAATCAGGCTAATGCAAGTTCAACCAGCAATATTTACTATTCCTGGCTTGCAGAAAACACCCTGAATTACAAACATAGCTTTGGGGATCATAATTTTGATGTACTGGTAGGTTATACCGCCCAAAAATACCACCAAAATTATAGCTACCTATCCGGTTATGGTTTCCCGAATGATAACATATCATCATTAGCTGCTGCCACGCAGTTTAATACGCCCCAAACTAATATTCAGGAATGGTCGCTGGTATCGTTTGTTTCGCGTTTAAACTATAACTATAAAAACAAATACCTGGTTTCTGCATCTTTCAGGAGGGATGGTTCATCACGTTTTGCCCCTAATACCAAATACGGTAATTTCCCGGCGGTATCAGTTGGCTGGAACGTTTCTGAGGAATCGTTTATGCAGAAATTCCCGATCATATCCGATCTTAAATTGAGGGCTGGTTACGGTGTTAACGGTAACTTTAACATCCAGAATTATGGGTTTATACCTAATACCCAAACAACCAACTACACCTTTAATGGAACTTTAACCCCTGGTACATCTATCGCCAACATTGGTAACAACAATTTAAGCTGGGAAAAATCCAGGCAATTGGATATCGGAGTCGACTTTAGCTTGCTCAAAGGGCGTATAAGCGTTAGTTACGACTACTTTAACAAGATCACTTCTTCGCTGTTGTACCAGATCAACGTACCCCGCGAATCAGGTTTCTCCAGTATAGCCGATAATGTAGCCAAGTTGAAGTTTCACGGCCATGAGTTTTCCATCACCAGCCAAAATTTGGTTGGCCCCAACCTGAAATGGTCAACTAATTTCAACATCAGCTTTGTGCGCAGCAAGATCCTGAATTTAGGCCCATACGGCACAAACTTGCCAAGGGACCCGAATGGAGCTAATATAGAATTGATTGGCCAGCCGTTAGGAATGTTCTATGGCTATAAATTTATAGGCGTTTACCGTGATCAGCAGGATTTTGACAGTTCGCCGAAGTATACCGGCAGCGATTCGCCCTCACAAATAGGTACAGTTAAGTATGCTGATATCAATGGCGATGGTATAATCGACGCAAAGGATAAAACCATTATTGGTAACCCCAACCCCGATTTTACTTACGGTATGACCAATAACCTGTATTACAAAAAATTCGATTTTGGTATTACCATATCAGGCGCTTATGGCGGCGATTTGCAAAACCGTACGTTAGAGTACACCCAAAATTTGGATGGTGTGTTTAACGTAACTAAAGATGTTGCCAACCGCTGGAAGTCGCCTACAGATCAGGGCGATGGGGTTCATCCAAGAATTGTTGTAGGTACTGCCCTGGCCCGAAATACCAATTCAAGGTGGGTAAGCGATGGTAGCTTTCTTACAGTTAAAAATGTAACCTTAGGTTACGCCATTCCGCTTAGACGCAATAATTATATTAAAAGTGTTAGGGTTTACACCAGCGCGCAGCAGTTGATTGTTTTTACCAAATACAAGGGTGCTAACCCCGAAGTAAGCGGAGTTGAGGGCAGCAGCGTTGTAAACATCGGTATCGACAATACCTCGTATCCAGTGCCGCGCACCATCAGTTTTGGTGTAAATGTTAATTTAAAATAAAACATATAATCATATCATTATGAGAATCAGGATATTATTAGCAGCGGCATTGGCATTAAGCTTATCTGCCTGCAAAAAAAGCTTTATTGAACTGGTGCCCCAAACGGCAGTAACCGAAGCAACTTACTTTAAAACAGCAAATGATTATACCCAGGCCGTTGTAGGATCGTACGTACCGCTGCGAAATATATACGGCGACGCTTACGTTATGGGCGAAATGCGGTCAGACAATGCCACTTATTTTGCCAGCCCCGGTTTACAGGGAGGCCAGTTTAGTGATAAATGGAACATCTCGGGTTTTTTGGATATACCGATCAACATGTATGGCACCAACAAATACGCAAGTTGCTACGTTGGCATAGCTCGTACCAATGCTATTTTAGATCGTATTGACGCTTCGACCATTGATGCCGGTGTAAAAGCCAATTTAAAAGGGCAGGCGCAGTTTTTAAGAGCTTTTTATTATTTCGAGCTGGTTCAGTATTTTGGCGGCGTACCACTGCATTTAAAAGAGGTTAGTTCGGTAGCCGAAACAGCTTTGCCACGCTCACCTGCCGATGATGTGTACAAACAGATTATAGCGGATGCAACCAGCGCGGCTACTTTATTGCCGGCAAAGCAAACGACTTTGGGTATGGTAACGCAAGGTTCGGCAAAAACATTGCTGGGTTATGTTTACATGACACTTAAACGCTACCCCGAAGCCGAAACGGTATTAACAGATGTAACTAAACTTGGCTATAGCTTAGTTACAAATTATGCCAATGTATTTGTAGGCCGCAACACGGCAGAATCTATATTTGAGGTGCAGTATTTAGAAGGGCCGCAAGGGCAGCAAAGTAATTTTGCATTCCAGTTTGCGCCTAATATTACCAACATCAAAAATATTTTAGGCCCATCCGGCGATAATAAAACTACCGGCGGCTGGAACAAGCCAACCCCGGATTTGATTGCAGCCTACGAAGCGGGAGACACCCGTAAGAATGCTTCTATCGCCTTTAGCTTTGTAGATGGCGACGGTAACACGGTAAATGATACCTATTGCAAAAAATACACGCACGGGCCGTATGCAAATTTTAATAATACAGGCGACGATTGGATAATTTACCGGTATGCAGATGTGTTGCTTTTACTGGCCGAAGCTTTAAATGAACAGGGCAAAGCCGGGCAGGCAATTCCGTACATTAACCAGGTGAGAACACGCGCCGGGCTGGCGGCAACTGCAGCCATAAGCCAAACCGATATGCGCGTTGCGATAGCAAAAGAACGCAGGGTTGAACTGGCGTTTGAAAATCACCGCTGGCTCGATCTGGTACGTACAGGCCAGGCCATCAATGTGATGACTGCTTTTGGTGCAACAATTAAAACACAGCAACCATATTTGCCAACAAATGCTTACACCAATATCACGCAGAACAGGCTACTATTTCCGATCCCGCAGTCAGAGTTGGATATTAACAAACAATTACAGCAAAACCCAGGCTACTAATAACTAAATAACAATCCCTTAACTGGCAACCCGTTAAACAATTGCGTTTAACGGGTTGTGTGTTAATTAAATTTTAAAGAATGCAGAAAGCTACAATGTTTATTTTTCTTGTTTTCGCGGCTATCAGTTCTTCCGCGCAAACGCTGGTAAAAGAAGTAAGGTGCGATTATCGCAAGCAACCACTAGGTACTGATAATCCGCAGCCTAAACTGCAGTGGATACTGCAATCAACTCAGCGTAATTGTGTGCAAAAAGCTTACAGGGTAATTGTTGCAGACGATTCTGCCCTGATCGCTAAAAACATGGGTAACGTTTGGGATACAAGGAAGGTAAACTCTGCCCAATCCATCCAAATTAGCTATGCCGGTAAAAAGCTTGCAGCCGCAAAAACCTATTATTGGAAGGTAATGGTATGGGATAATTACGGCAAGATGTCTGCCTGGAGTAGAGCAGCGAAATGGCAAATGGGCCTGTTGAAACCAACTGACTGGAAAGGTGCGCAATGGATAGGCTATGACAAAATGCCCGATTCGCTGCACATTGTGCCGGCGACTGATAACCCCGGCGATAAAAGGTGGAATACCGGAAAGGATATACTGCCTTTGATGCGCAAAGAATTCAAACTCGGTAAAAATGTTAAAAAGGCAACCATTTTTGTAACCGGGCTTGGCCAGTTCGAACTTAATATCAACGGCAAAAAAGTGGGGGATCATTTTTTAGACCCGGGATGGACACAGTACAGCAAACATGCCTTATACGTAACTTTTGATATCACCAATAACTTAAAAAAAGGCAGTAATGTGTTAGGCGTAATGCTGGGCAATGGGTTTTATTTTGTACCCGGCGAGCGCTATCGTAAGCTTAAAGGAGCCTATGGCTTTCCTAAAATGATCTGCCGCACTCTGATACAATATGCCGATGGCACCGAGCAAAACATCGTAAGCGATAATACCTGGAAAACGGCCCCCGGCCCGGTTACCTTCTCCAGCGTTTACGGCGGCGAAGATTACGATGCCAACTTAACGCAAACCGGCTGGGATAAACCCGGTTTTGATGATAGCAAGTTTAAAAATGTGGTAATTGTTGATGGCCCGCCTTCCTTAGAATCGCAGCAGGAAGAACCGTTGAAAATCTTCGATCGGTTTGGCGTAAAAAGCGTTACACAGCCTAAACCGGGTGTGTGGGTGTATGATATGGGTCAAAATGCTTCGGGTATCCCCATGATAGCCGTTAAGGGCAAACGAGGCGCGGTAGTAAAACTTACCCCTGCGGAATTGATAGATGACAAAGGATTTGTTTTACAGGCACCTGTAGGAGCGCCGGTTTATTTTAATTATACGCTAAAAGGCGAGGGGGTAGAGAAGTGGCACCCGCAGTTTATGTACTACGGTTTTAGGTATATACAGGTAGAAGGAGCGAGCCCTGCTGATGAAGTTAAGGATGGGCAACCTGTTATAACCGAGATCAAGAGCCTGCATACCCGTAACAGTGCTGCCACTATAGGCTCATTCAGTTGTTCTAACGATTTGTTTAACAAAACCTTTAAGCTGATCGATTGGGCTATCAGGAGCAATACCTCCAGTATTTTTACCGATTGCCCGCACCGCGAGAAATTGGGCTGGCTGGAAGAAGCGCATTTAGTGGGCAGCTCTATCCGGTATAATTATGATATTGCCAGTTTGTGCCGCAAGATCATCAGGGATATGATGAATTCGCAAACATCTGAGGGGCTCATCCCAGATATCGCGCCGGAGTATACACAGTTTGGGGGGCCTTTTCGGGACTCGCCGGAGTGGGGCAGTAACAGCATCATTATGCCTTATTATGTTTACCAATGGTATGGCGATAAGCAGGTGCTGGAAGAGAGCTATAGCATGATGGCGCGTTATGCTGCCTATCTCGAAAAAAAATCGAAAAACCATATTTTGTATTTCGGCCTTGGCGATTGGTATGATATAGGGCCACGGGACCTGGGGCCCTCTCAGCAAACCCCTGTCGGCATTACCAGTACGGCCATTTATTATTACGACCTTACCCTGTTAACTAAAATTGCCCGCATACTCGGTAAAACCGAAGATGAAAAAGCATACGAGGCTTTAGGCATTAAAGTTAGGGAATCCTTCAACAAAACGTTTTACAATGCAGAGAAGGGCCAGTATGGAACCGGGAGCCAAGCTGCAAACGCCATGGCTGTTTACATGGGCCTGGTTGAGGACGCGAATAAAAGTAAAGTGATAGATATGCTGGTGAAGGATATCCGTGCTCACAATAATGGTATAACGGCTGGCGATATTGGTTATCGGTACCTGTTGCGGGTATTGGATGATGCAGGCCGTTCTGATGTTATTTTTGATATGAATAGCCGCTCGGATGTGCCGGGTTATGGCTATCAGTTAGCACAGGGTGCCACTGCGCTTACCGAATCGTGGGCGGGCAACCGTATTTCGTCTAACAATCATTTTATGCTGGGGCACCTGATGGAATGGTTTTACAGCGGGTTGGGCGGCATACGCGCAAATAGCAGCGCCAATGCATTCCAAAAGATCATTATCAGGCCCGAGGTTGTTGGTGATGTAACTCAAACAAAGGCAAGTTTCGAATCTCCTTATGGCACCGTTAGTAACGAGTGGAACAAAAGAGACGGACTTTTTGTAATGATGGTAAATATCCCGGTAAATGCAACTGCGGTGGTTTATTTGCCTGCAAATAAAGACAGTAAAATAGCCGAAAGCGGGAAAGATATTTCAGTGAATAAGGATATTAAATTATTGGGTTATGAGAACGGTAAAGCAATGGTGCAAACAGGTTCTGGCAATTATAAGTTCACAGTAACGCCTTAATCCGTCTGATGGAATACTTTCCGCAATCTCTCGTAAGTAATAATTCTTAATTATTACCAGGATCATTTAAAACAAAAACGGCTGCCTTTTTAAGGGCGGCCGTTTTGCATTGTTATTTATCTAAACCGGGGTGATATCGGATGTTATTCGGGGCCGTATAATTGCCATTCTAAAAGCAACGGGTCCTCATTTTTATTCTCTATCAGTAAACGGAAGTATTGGGCTGTAACAGGTTTAAAATTGGTAATGTAGCCGCTGCCTCCCGTGGTGTTTTTAAGGATACTTACCCAGTTTTCTCCTTGTTTATACTGCAGTTCTACGTTTTGTTTTTTGTTTTCCCAGGGGTGCCATGGCTCATCTAATATTAAGGTGGAAATTTGCACGGGCTTTTGCATATCTATTTCCAGCGTAGCCTTCTTTTCGCCTTTAGCTGCTTGCCAGCGGGTAAAGCGGTTGCCATCTAATAGGTTGCATGCGGCTGTAGTGCTGTCTTTTTGAGAAGAGGCCGTTACCTTTTTACCAAAAACCGGGGAAGGCGCAACTTTTGGCTCTCCGGCAAATTGTAAAACTACAACCATGTCGATGGAATCGGTTGCTATTGCGGGGAGTTTTATAACATTGCGACCGTTTTTTACCGATGCCTTTAAAGGCTTTTTATTCGGGTCTGCCAACAGGTAGGCCTTACTTACTTTGTTGTTCATGGGTACAACCAGTTGCCCGTTTGTAGGGTAATCAAATACATGCAGATACAGTTTTTGCCCTTTGCGCGTAACGCGTCCCCACGATAGGTAAGGGAAGGGGCTGGCCCTTGTACCGTAAATGGATTCCTTGTTTACTTTTATCCATTTGCCCACTGTTGCCAGCCTTTCTATACTGGGTTGCGGTATTTCGCCATGCGCATTAGGGCCAACATTAAGTAACATGTTGCCACCTTTGCTTACCACATCGGCCAGGTCGCGGATAAGTGTTTTCGTGCTTTTCCAGTTCTCATCGTACGATTTATAGCCCCAGGTGTCGTTCATCGTCATACACGATTCCCAGTTGCGGCCGGGGAAGCCAGTTGCCGGTACAAATTGCTCGGGTGTTTCTGTATCGCCATCAAAGCCTCCGCCCAAACGGTTATTGGTGATCAGCGCCGGGTAATTTTTTATGACGGCTTCAAATTTTTCCGCACGCTGGCGCGTCATATCCTGCGGGGTATCCCACCACAATACATCTATCCCGCCATAATTTTTCAGGATCTCTTTTACCTGCGGAACAGCAATTTTATCGATATAATCTTCAAAACTACCATCCTGTGCTTTATCCCAATGGCCGCCGCTTGCTGCACCACCTGCGTTATTCCAATCCTGCGCCTGCGAATAATACAGGCCTACCTTTATCCCTGCTTTGTGGCAGGCAGCAATCAGCGGGCCTATAATATCCTTTCCGTATGGCGATGAATCTACTACGTCCCAATCGGTTACTTTAGAATCGAACATGGCAAAGCCTTCGTGATGTTTAGAGGTGATGACGATGTATTTCATCCCGGCATCTTTAGCAATCTTCACCCAAGCTTCCGGGTCGTATTTATCCGGATTAAACTGTTTGGCATATTGTTTATACTCTGCTACAGGGATTTTAGCGGTGTTCATTATCCACTCGCCAATACCTTTAACTGGTTTATCGTGATACATCCCCGCTGGTACAGAATACAAACCCCAATGTATAAACATCCCGAACTTGTCGTCTTTCCACCATTTCATTTTAGGGTCGTTCGTGGGCAATTTTGGCGTTTGTGCCGATAAGCTGTTAAAGCAGTATAGACTGATCAGCAGCAGCAACGTTAAATTTTTTCTCATTTCTTATAATTAAATTTATTCTTTTTTAAGGCTAACAGGGCCAATTAAACCGGAAGATATCAAAGGCGAATCTTTTGTGAAATAATTCCAGGTAGTGAAACAGTACCGGCCCTTGGATGGCCGTTGTTCATTCTTCAAAAACCAATCCGGGAACTCCTTTAAATAATCGCCTCCCCATTGCCCGTGCAACCATTCGCAATCGGCAGGCTCTTGTTCGTCTCCAATTAAGCGATTAGCCCATACATTGGTCACCTCAATGGTTAATTTGTTATTTTTTGATTTGAGGATACCTGCCGGAATGCTTACGCCCCATGGC
Organism: Mucilaginibacter sp.; assembly: GCF_039925265.1. GTDB lineage: Bacteria > Bacteroidota > Bacteroidia > Sphingobacteriales > Sphingobacteriaceae > Mucilaginibacter. The sequence goes on along the minus strand of NZ_JBDSZG010000008.1, from coordinate 253,414 downwards.
GCTGTCCACACTACGCCAAGGTCGGTATTGTTCACCTTTACGCGGGCCAGGTGTTTTACCTCGCCTAAATCAAGGTAGTATGTATTTGCTTTTTCTTTAGCAGCAACATCGGCCAGGTCGAACGTTTTTGTGTACGCTGCCGTGCCGCTATAATATTTGATGCCGGGTTCGGAGCGTTTCGTCCAATCCTCGAGCGCAGTAAAAGTTACCGGCTGTGCCGGACCACCCCATTTATCATCGAAACCGACAGACCAGGAGCCACCGAGGGTTTGTAATGTTTTTTTAGTTGGGAAATTTGCCGCGGAAGCAACCGGCGTAACGGATTTTTTACGGAAAACGATAAAAAAGCTTTGGGCGTCGTCAAAATTTATGGTGATGCTGGTACGCCCCATATCGCTGTTAAAATTTGGCAGGTTGCGCATTGTTTTAGTTACCGGGTCCCATAGTTCGGGTTGCATGCCGGCTATTTTAAAAGTGCAACTTGCGGTTATTGGCTGATGCGCTGTGTTCGCCACAAAATATATATCAGTTTTCCCATCCGTGCGGTGGATATTTTTTAACACACTGCCCGCCTGAGCGCCTGTTATTGTAACATCATCTTTATCTGCCTTAGCTATCCGTCCCCATTGCAATAATGCCTGGCAGCGCTGCCAGTAATCAACAAGGGCTTTGCCGGGTTCCCACCAGGTTTGGGTACGATCGAAGTGCGTGCCCCATTGCCCCATGGTTAAGCCCGGCAAGTATTTGGCATCCCAGGGCTGCTGTACAAAGCGGTGTAGTATAAGGCGGTTAACTCCTTCGCAGAAAGCTGCATCTCCCATCGGTTTTATCCATGCCGGCGTTTCGTCCCATTTACTGTCTCTCGGGTCACCTGTAAAAGCTTCGGCTTCAACAATATTCTGGCCTGATTTTCTTAACGCCTGCACCGTTGTCTCCAACTCGTATGGCGAATACTTGCCGCCATGTGTCCAAAATTCCGTCATTACTTTATCCACCAGCGGCATTATTTCGTCCTGTCGCCATGGGCCGCCATAAGGCTCGCACAAAAACTGTAATTTTGCTGCGTGTACCTTTTTTGCTATGGTTTTGAAGTAGATATCGCGGTATAGGTCTTTAACGGTCGCATCAAAATCACGAACGAACTTTAAAGAATCCGACTTATCATCGCAAACTACCCTACCCGCAAAAGTGGCCAGGTAGGGCATTACACTATACCCCCGGCGTTTTAAAAATTCTTGGGGCATAAGCGGTGTCCAGGTAGGTGTACCGGCTTCATAGCTGTCGAAGTGCAGATGGTTAAAACCGGTGCCGATAAGATCGCCGATGTGTTTTTGTATTTCGCCAATTACATGATCAAGGTGAAAATCGATGGCCTGCTGGCTTATTTTATCGCACTCCAAACCTGTTGCCTGCCATTGCGCGGGCTGTATCATTGTACCTGATGTGGTGTGCCCAAAACGGTAGATGATCCAATTACCTGCCGGTGCGTCCCAGCTTAAACTGCCATCGGGCTGCATATTTTTAGATAGATCTATCACCTGGCTGGTTAATACTGTGCCTTTTTCGGGCATAGCCAGTACCGTAATATCTTTATAATAGGTTTGCCTGGCGGGTACATCGGGTATCTCTGCTATGCCTGTTTTAGGGTTGTGTATTGGCCAAGGGGTGTGGCCCCGCAATTTTACATTGGCGCGGCTCAACTTAATAGCGACATGTGTATTGCCGCTTACCGGTGTTGCCGACCAGCACACTTCCTGCATAGATTGCTCAGGCGTTACCCAGGGGCCTCCGCTCGATTCATAACCCGGGCCGTTGTACATGCCAAAATCCATTCCCAGGCGTTTTGATTCCTCTGCGGCGTAACGCACCATTTTCCACCACGGCTCTGTCCAGGAGATGATCTCCGGGGTGGGGCTGTTTCCTATCGACCCGGCCCATGGGGTGGTTACATCAGCCAGGCTAAACATAGTGGTACGGTTAAAGCCTTCCTTCTTCAGGGCTTCAAGGTCCTTCCGGATCCCCGCCTTGCTCACATTTGCGCCCATCCACATCCACAAAACGCCGGGTTTTGCGGCAGGCGGAGGATTAAGGAAGCTTTTTTCAGGGTTGGCAGTAGGGTTTTGCCCGGCCTTTGTTTTAGTTTGCGCCCCGGCGTTGTTCAACAGCAGCAGGCAAAGGGCAGTCAATGCCCAACGAAAATTGTTCATAATTATAAGGTTATTAATCTTTAAATACTTGTGTAAACCAGCCGTACTATTTGCCGGCCTGTTCTAATTTCATTACAAAACCGCCTGCTTTATTCATATTAATACTTACAGATTGGGCCGCTGTTATTTTCGAGTTTTCTATTGTTACGTTCGCCTGTATATCCGGCACATCTTTCAATATCGTAAGTGTGTATCGACCCTTCTTTAAAAATGATAAGGGGATATTTAAGCTTTTAGCATCACTTGTTCCATTTAAGCCGGCTACAAACCAAGTTGTCCCTTTACGCCGGGCAAATAAAGCCAGCTCGCCAATTTTACTTTGCGTTAAAACAATGGTTTCGTCCCAGGTTGGGGGAATCTGTTGGATGATTGATTTGCAGGGGTTATCTAAAATGCTTTGCGGATCAGCTCCAAGGCACATTAATGGCGACGTAAATACCACCATAGTTGCTACGTGGTGTGCCCAGGTAACCTCGCCCAGGCGGTTACCAAAGTGGATAGGAGTAAAATCTGCCGGGCCGGTTAGCAAACGTGTAAAGGGCAGGGTTACGTTACCGGGTGCCCAGGGTGCTCCGTTCTCCAGGCCACGGATAGCTTCGCGAGTTAATTCGTTTGGCCAGGTACGGTTTTCACCGGTAGGCTTGTTGGCGCCGTGAAAATCCATCATCAATTCATATTTGGCCGCATCCCGCAGAGCGTCCCGGTAAAACGCGATGATCTCCTGCGCTTCGGAATCAAAAAAATCAACTTTTAAACCTGCTATGCCCAGTTCTTTGCATTTCTTGAAAAAATCGCGGCGTTTTTCGGGCGTGTTAATACCCGGTATGCCATTCCTGTCGGGATAGGCTTTCCAAACCCATACCTTAACCCCTTTTTTGGCAGAATAATCTACCAGATCTTTCATCATGGCCCACTTATCGCGTTCCCCGTCTTTCCAATTGCCCCAGCCTTCGTCAACCAAATTATATTCAAAACCTAATTCAGCGGCCAGGTCGCTAAAGTGCTTCATATTATCCAGGGTGATAGCTTGTTTTTCTGCCAGCCATGACCAAACGCTTCTGCCTGGTTTTACCCAGGGAGTAAGATTACCCTGTGGAAATAAGATTGGATCTGGAGCATTGGAAACATTGGTTACGATATCGCAGTTAACCAGTGTGTTTAGATCGGCACCAATTTCGATGATCCTCCATGGCGAATCAAAAGCACCGGTTTTTTTAGTGTCGCCTGTTAGGTTGGCCGTAAAGCCATTATTGCCCGAGGCTGTGAGCGACATGCCAGCGAAATCGATCAGGCCGCCTTCTGTTATCGCTGCATAGCCTTTGCTGTCGGCAAGTTCCAGCGTTGCTGGCGGGCCGGCCAATTCTCCTGCTTTAAAGGCTGCAATTCCTTTCTTCTTGTAAAGGCCTTCGTAATATTGGATGTTTGATTGCGACCAAACATCGGTACCGGCAGGGATATTAAATTGCGTAATATCTTTACTGATAACGGCATCGCCCTTGTTAGCAATAGCATATTTAAAAGCCACGCCGTTATTATAGGCCCGTACATCCAGTGTTAACGGCTTTTCACTTGAAACGATTTGAATTTTTTTGCCATTGCAATGGTCAATAGCAGTGTTATGCACGCCATTAATGGTATAGGTTTGGTTGATTACATAGCTTTTTGCTGTTCCCAATCGTTCGGCGCGGCCAAAAGTTTTTCCGTTCACCATCAATCCCATAACGGAGGGGAGGATGACCGGCGTATTTTTATAAGTAACCGCGTAGGTGAGCATTTTATTGGCTACGGAAATCTTTATTTTTATTTGCCCGTCCGGGCTTGATACCAGGGTGGTTTTACTTCCCTGCGCATGCAGGTATGTGGTGTTAAATAGCGCCGATGTAATAAAACAAAACGTCATCAGCCTAAAAAAACAAGCGGTAATTGGTGTGGTGTAAAATTTACTCATAGTTACTGTAGTTAAAATTCAATAGGATACTTATTTAAATAGATGCCTATCATTGTGCTATTTTTAATACGCCAGGGGACGCGGGTTCGCCTTCAAGTTTTTCTGTTTTTAAATTGATAACGTTGTGGCTTTGTAACACATGCGCAAAAAATGGAGGACGATTTATTCCCCACGTTACCGAGCTGTTGCTGATTACAATGTTGGTGGCGTTGTCCAGGTAAAAGCCGGCATTTGCCGGCCGCTGGTCATAAATGCCGCCGGGTATGTTGGTTGTTTTATTGATGCGTACGTCTACATTATCAAAATAAATACCGTTGATCTTGTCTGAAGATTCGCCGCTGATGTATACCCCATTCTCGCTCTGGCATTTAATATTGCTGAAATAGATGTTTTTCACCTCGCCCACTTTGCCTGCCTTTTCCCCCGGAGGCAAATCAATAGAGAGGCCCTGGGGTTGATCCGAAGGGAAATTTCCCCATAATTTATCAGGTTTGTCCTGCAGGAAAATATCTAATTTACCACCGCGCACAATGTTATTGTACTGTAGGTAATTTTGGGTGTAAAGCCTGCCATTCCATGTAACTTTATAAATGTATATGGATTTGGAGGACTGTTTATGACAGGTTGTTTCCAGTTGTTTGGCACCCGGTAAGTTGATAGTAACCTTATCAAAAAGCGGGGCGGATAGCAAATATTCGCCCGAAACGGGGTTTAGCGGGTAGAACCCCATTGTGGCAAACATATACCAGGCCGACATTTGCCCGGCATCGTCGTTACCGCCCAATCCGCCGGGGCCATCGCTATATTCGTTGGCCAATATAGTTCTTACTTCCTTTGTTGTTTTCCAGCTGTTTCCGGTATAGTTATACATAAATGGGATCTGATGCCCAGGTTCGTTACCATGCCAGTACTCGTTTTTAAGAAATATGCTGTCTAAAGCTTGTTCCAGTTTATCCCGCCCGCCCATTAACCCGGCAAGGCCCGGTATATCCTGTGGTACATAAAAGGTATATTGCCTGGGTGTTCCCTCGGTAATGTAGCTTTGCTTCAGGTCGGCATTGAAAGGTTTTATCCAGTCGCCGTTTTTCATGCGTGCCCTAACCGAGTTTACCGACGAATCAAATACATTAGTATAATTCTTCGCCCGTTTTTGCAACACCAGGTAGTCTGAGTTGTGCTGCATTTTTTTTGCCATCAGGGATAAGGCGTAATCATCGTAAGCGTATTCCAGCGTGCGGCTTACCTGCTCCGCTTTGTGGAAGGCATCCTTAACGCTGTCTTCCTGGGGAACGTAACCGTACTTTAGATAGCTATCCAGCGCGCGGCGGCCTTTTCCTTCTATATAATCTTCCCTTTTCGCAGGCAGCTCAAAGGCATTTTGTCGCATCAGCTTGTAAGCTAAAGTTTGATTAGATGTGCTGATGCCCTTTAAGTATGCTGATGTGATGATGGAAGTGGTGTGATCGCCAATCATTTCGGAGGTATAACTGTTCCAGCAAGGGAAAATAGGTAACCAACCGCCTTGTGTGCCTTTCAACATTAATGATTGTACGAAATCATCAACCAGTTTGGGATTCAATATTTCCAACAAAGGGATTTGCGCCCGGTAAATATCCCACAGCGAAAAATCGTCGTAATAATTCCCTGTGCTTAATTTGCCCAGCCTGTTGCTGGACGCAAACAAAGGGTAGGTGCCATCAATATCGTTATACAAGCGCGGATGTTGTAATACATGGTAAAAAGATGTGTAAAAAATGCGCTTATCCTTTTCATTGGCGGTATTAACTACCACCTGTTTTAGGGTTTGTTGCCATGCAGTTTTGCACTGTGAAACCGTTTTGCTAAAGTCGAAGCCCGGGATCTCTGCCTCCAGGTTTTTTCGTGCGCCATCAATACTGCTAAAAGATGTACCTGTGCGCACGTTCAGCTTTTCGTTTCTGCGCATTTTAAAGCCAAGATATACACCGATGTTTTTTTGCGATGAAACGGTATTGCCGGTGTTGATCTTATTGCCGGTGAATGTGCCGAAACTGTTGATGGCCCTATTTATTTTTATCACAAAGTAGCCGCCAAAACCCGCGGGGTCGCCCCAGCCCTGGTATATGCGGTGTACGGGATTGTAACCATAAATCTCGCCGCGTTTTTCATCTACTTTGATGTAGCCCTGCCCAAAGTCGCTGTTGGGTGTTATCAGCAAATAAAGGCTATCGGCTGTATTGACGGTAAATTCCATTATACTGCACCGGGGGGTAGCAGTTACCGCCGACTGTAATTTTGATTTCGGTAAATCTAAACGGTATAAATAGGGAGTGGCCAGTTCGTTTTTATGGCTAAAGGTTGTTGTTTTAGTGGTTATATCAAGCTTTCCGGTAAGGGGCATTACGGTTAAACTGCCGTAATCCTGCATACAGGAACCGCTGATCCAATGCGAGCCGCGGAAGCCGGAAAATTGATCATCTTTATAATAATAGGGAGGGATGCATTTACGCTCGGTAGCCTGTGTTTGCGCCGTCCACTGTGTCATGGCAAATGGGGTAGATACAGATGGTATGGTGTTAGCGAAGTTAGCTTCTACCGAGCCGTGCTTTAATGCCGAATTTGTAGTGCTTGTTGCTGTACCGGCAAGCGTGTTAACGTATTTTACCAAATCGCTTTGCTGTGCGTATGTGTTAAAGCTTGCGCATAGCAAAGCAAAAAGGAGAATTAGGCGTCTTAATAGCATTAATTTATCTATAATTTAACTGTTGGAGGTAGTTGTTTGGCTATCAGATCCTCATAATAAGGCTTTAACTCGGATACCACCGGAGGTTTCGGGCTTTTTGAGTACAAATCATACCGGTTAAATTTATCCACCCACTTAAACATCTCATGGTCGTGTGCATTCAGCAAATAATCGTATGCGTTTTCGCGGTGTTGCGAATAAAACCAATGGTAACGGATCATATACAAAGCTTGTTTCGATACATCATCTTCCCATTCCTCAATGCTTGATAAAGGAGACATTTCTTCCTGTTTTACGTTTTTCATAACAGATGTTTTATGTAGTGTTAATTGGTTAAATCACTATAAGAGTCGTGTTTTTGGGGGCGAAGAATTTTTATTAGAATTAAAAAAAAGCTGCGTATATAATAATTATAGCTGCAGTTTTTTTACGTAAACGTTTACATAGATCATTGCTGTTTTACCATCGTCGGCACATCTCCGGGTATAAGCAGTTTTTCTATTGAATGATTGGTAACCTTGTTTAATATGATAGCCGGTGTTCTATTTACCGAAGGAATAGCTGTCTCCACCATTTTTAAACCGGCAACATTATCAAATACCATAGCGGGCCTAAAATCATCCTGCGCCACGGTAAGCTTTAGATTTTTAATGATAATGCCTTTAGCATGACGTACATAAAAACCCCATGCAGGGAGTTCGCCAAACATGGTAAATTCGGGGTATCCGGCGGCATTTTCTGTAACAGAAGCGAGATTGTCTGTTTTTACCTCGGCAATATCTTTGCTTGCCCCGCCGGCGTAGGTAATTTCTATATTTTCCAAAATCACATCCTCAACAGGGTGGCCGGGAACACCGGTTATTGATGACGGGACTACGTTATGCGGCGGAACCTTTGGGGGAGGGCCTTCCACGGGATATCCTATATCTGGTTTTCCTGAAGGGATACTGGCCTTAACGTTACCAATGTAAACATGTTTAAGTGTACCGTATCTATTGTTGGTGTTGCGATGGCCTAAGCGCAAAAAGATGGCGTTGCCCACATTTGTTGCTACTACATTGCGGATATCAATATCCTCAAGTATGGCTCCATCCACACTTTCCAGCGCTATTGCAGAGCGGTAGGTGTTGTAAACGGTAAGGTTATTTACGCGGATATGTTTAAACCCGCCTACGGAGCCGGTCCCCAACTTAAAGCCGCTGGCGCTTGAACGAAGCACGCAATTTTCTACCGTTACATTTTCACATGCCGAATGCTCATCCTCCGATTTTAGGCAGATGGCATCATCGGTTACATTAAATGTGCTGTTGGTTATCCTAACGTCTTTAGAATCGGTAAGGTCTATGCCGTCGTTGTTCCAGTAAGCGGTGCTTTCTACCCGCATACTATCAATTAATATGTTGCTGCACTTGTTATAATTTTGCACCCATCCTGCGGCGTCCTTCAGTGTAATACCTGTTATTTTGATTGATGTGCAATTGTCAAAGGAGAGGATCAATGGCCTGTTTTTTTCTGTTGGCCGTTTAACCTTCCACTGCGGATCGGTAATGAGCCCTTTATTTAAAAGGTAAAGTACGTTTTCTACCAGTTCCCGTCCCTGGCCGTCAATAACGCCACTACCAGTGATGGCAATATTCTGCTGACCGGTTGCAGAAATTAAGGCAAGGGTGCCTTTGGTGGGGTAGTCCAGCCGGTTTGATGAACCCAAGAGTATGGCGTTGTCGGTAAGATGGAGTTCTACATTTGATCTCAAAACAACCGGGCCGCTTATGTAATTACCATCAGGGATTAAAACAAGCCCACCACCGGCCTTATGCGCGGCATCAATTGCCGCTTGTATAGCAATTGTGTTTTTAAAGTTCTTATTCGCTTTAGCACCAAAAGCAGTAATAGTATATGTTTTTTGCTGCGCCGATACTGTTGCTGTTAATAACCCGAGGGCTATGATCACGAAGTGTTTTTTCATAGTTATAATTGAGCCGCTGCCGATGACCTCGGTAAAATGATAATACCTTCCGGAGAAACGTCTCCGGAAGGTAAATACAATTTAATAGCCTGGGTTTTGGGCAAAAGGCCCTCTGTTTAAATCAACTTGCGATTGTGGTATAGGCCTTAACAGGAACTTAGCATCTAAAGCAGTTTTGCCAGCAGAGGCTGCTTTCAATTCGTCATTGTAGATCAATGGCCGCGTAAGTAATTTATTGCTGGCAACGTTGCCAGCTGTTTCGTAAACGCGTTTAAGTTCATACCATCTAAACTCCTCACCTGCCAGTTCGCGGGCGCGTTCGTCCAGTATGGCATCAAGCGTTAAGGTTCCCGCGTATAGCAGGTCTGCACTGTATGCCAAACCTGTAGCGGGGTTGGTGCCTGCTTTGGCGGCACGTGTACGTATGGTATTGAACCTGGTGAGCGCCAAGCCCTGGTTGCCTAACTTAACGTATGCTTCCGCAGCTATAAGATAGGTTTCTGCAAGGCGGAAAACGTAGGTGTCTCTCGCGCCGGCATTCTCTGCATAGGTAGTTACAAACGGATCCCTGAATTTTTTAAATTGGGGATAGTTACGCGCCCCGGCAAGGAATGGTGAGTTGCGATACTCATCCGGGTTGATAACGATGTATTTACGCGCTGCTTTTTGCTCGGCTGTAAATGCCACCGCCGGGTAATAGATAAGTGTATCGCCAACAGCATAGTTTTTACCGGCAAATGAACCGGCAACCTGTGTAATTACGCCATCAAACACAGTAGCGGAAAACCTGCTGTCGCTTGTGCGGTTAAACAGGCTGAAAAAATAAGGATTGGGCGATATGGCGTTCAATGTTTTACCATAGAAGGTGCTGCGGCCAACCAGAGGCGTATTTTGCGTATCCCATAAAAACCACTGGTGCAAACTATTCCCCAAGCCGTTAGTTAAAGCATTTGTGCTATATTGTACAGAAAATATAACCTCGCTATTGGCCTGAAAGCCGCTTATAGCAGGGTCGAACAAGTCGGAATATTTTGCTTTAAGCGCATACATGCCGGAGCTGATAACGGCATCTGCCACGGTTGCAGCCTGCTGAAAGTCGTTTGGAGCGGCATAGCTTTTATACCCGCGGGTTAAATAAACTTTAGCAAGCAAATGCTGGGCAAAACCTTTAGTAATACGGCCAAAATCTGGCGTAGTTGCCGGTAAGGCGCTAATAGCATCATTTAAGTCCTGTATTACCTGCGCGTAAATGTCCTTTTCGGGCGTACGTGTATAAGCTAATGTTACGCTTGTAGTGCGCGTTGTTACCAGCGGCACATCACCAAATGTTTCGGTAAGTAAAAAATAATACCATGCGCGCAGCGCTTTTGCTTCGGCTACGCGCGTGTTTATCACGGTTACATCGCCATCTGTTACCTGGGTAGCCCAGTACATGGTGTTATTGGCAATATTAATAGCGTTATACAATTGCTTATAAAAGCTATCGGCATCCCCCAAAGAGGAATTAAGCTGGCTATTGTATAAATTGAGGGCATTGTTATCGTTTATGCCCGGTGTGCTGTATACATCTGTACCGATGTTAAAGAATTGTGGAAAATTGACCAGCCCGCGTAATGTTGTATAGTTTGATTTCGCCAGATCCTGAAAACCAGCGTTGAGGTTATAATAAGTCTCTGCCGTACGATTACCGGGATTGTACTCATCGGTAAACTTTTTACAGCTTGTAACACCGGCCAGTAGCATGCTAAGGCCGATGATAATATATGTTTTATTGAAAAATTTCATGTTGATGTCCTAAAGTGATTTAATTATAAGGTTAAGTTAACACCCAGGGTAAATGTGCGGGTGCGAAAGTCCTGGTTAAGAAAAGAGTTGCCATCAGGGTTTTCCGGATCCCAACCAATGAATTTGGTAAATATGAATGGATTAAAGGCGTTTGCATAAACCCTAAGCCCTTGTATTTTTACCTTACTCAACAATCGTTTGGGCACTGTATAACCCAATGTAATATTGCTCACTTTGGTATAAGAAGCATTTTGGAACTGCGCTGATGCCCTGGCATCGCCATCGGTTTCGCGGGCAGTATTGGCCCAGGTATTGCTGGGGTTTGTTGGGGTCCAGTAGCTTCTGTCAAAAGCTCCGAAGCGCGCGCGGCCCTGATCGCCATTCATCACCTGCTCTAAGAACACGCTGTTTTGAAAGGCCCCCTGACGGGTGTAAAGCGTAAAGCTAAAATCCACGTTGGAGAAAGTAACGGTATTAGTAAGGCCGCCAAACCAGTTAGGGATATCGCTACCCAGTATCTGCCTGTCATAAGAGTCTATTTTACCATCAGGTTTACCAGCGGGCCCGCTAAAGTCCTGGATCTTATATTGCCCCGGGATCCTGTTGAAAGTTTTCGCCTGGTCGGCCTCATCATTTTGCCAAACGCCGATGATCTTATAACGGTAAATTACCCTTGTTTTTTGGCCAATAAAACGGGCATTACCGATGTCGTCTTTACCATCACCATAAAGCTCCAGAATTTGGTTTTTGTTTACGGCAAAATTGACGTTGGTGGTCCAATTAAAGCCCCGGCCACGCAGGTTAATAGTGTTTAAACCTACCTCAATACCTTTGTTGCCCACCGAGCCTAAATTGGTAGTGGTAGCTCCATAGCCATTGGCAGCAGGAATTTGTTGAGATAATATACTGCCTTTTGATTTTTTGTTATAAAGGTCTAACTGTAAACCAATGCGGCCGCCAAACATTTGCAGATCAAGGCCCAGGTTATACTCGTCGGTTTTTTCCCACGTCAGATTTTGGTTACCAAAATTTGGAGAGAAGCCATTGGCACCGGCTCCATTGAAGTCATAAAACGTTTGATTTAGGGTAGACTGTGTGCCATAAGGCTGCAAAAATTGGCTTATGGCTGCGTTACCCGATTTACCGTAGGTAAATCTTAATTTCAGCAGGTTTATAGCGCTTATGCCCTTTAAAAATTCTTCTTCGCTTACGATCCATGCGGCAGCGGCTGAAGGGAACCAACCCCTTTGATTGCCCGGCGCAAACAGTGAGTTGGCATCGGTACGTAAGGTACCGGTAAGCAAATAGCGGTTATTAAACGTGTAATTTACCCTGCCGTAATAAGATGCGATAGTTTGTTTGCTATAGCCGCTGGCTACTGTAATAATAGGCGCTATGCCATTAACAGTAGTTGCCGATTGTAAATTATACCACAACGAACGGAACGGTAAACCCTGAACTGAATTGGAGCTGAAATCCTGCTGGTGGTATTCAAAGGTATTACCAAGTGTTATATCGAATTTGTGCTTGCCAATTTCGTTAGCGTACGAGAGCAAATTATCCCAGGTGTAGTTAACCCATTGATTTGAAGCTGTAGATGCACTGTTTGGCCGTGTACCCAGCTGTTGTTTAGAGAGCATATCATTGTACTGCCCCTGGCGTTGGAAGGTAAGATCCGGGCTGAACGAACTACGCAGCCGGAGGCCTTTGATAATGTTGGCTTCGGCATACACATTAGGCAGCAAATGCAAATATTGCTGTTGCCTAATTTCGTTTTCGGGCTCAAATAGCGGGTTTGTTATCTGTGTTTCGCCTTCGTAGGTGAAAAAGCGTTTACTGCCGTCGGCGTTGTAGGCGCTACCGGTGGGCCTTAAACGGTAGGCACTTCTGAAGATTTCTGCGCTACCCGGGCGAATGTGAGCAAAAGTTGAGTATACCGATCCTCCAACTTTAAAGGTGTTGTTGATGTTTTTATCTAAACCCGCTTTCAATGTGTACTTTTTGGTGCTTGCGCCCTCTATAGTACCGTCATACTGCTGGTAACCGGCACCTATAAAATAGGTTGTTTTTTCATCGCCGCCGGATATGGATAAATTATGATTACTTGATACGCCGTTCTTCTTGATAAGTTCGATCCAATCAGTATACTTCCCTGCGGCAATGTTGGCCAATTCCGTAGCCGAAAATATTTTATCGTCGGTAACAGATGTTGTTGGTAAGGGCGTACCATTGCGTAAAGCGGTGGCCTGTGCCAGTTCATTATAAAAGTCGCGGGCGTAATCTACAAATGCAGGCCCGTTCATATCCGGGGGCAGGTTGTAAGCATTTACAATGCCGGTATAGCCGTCATACGTAATTTTAACATTGCCTTTGCTGCCGCGCTTGGTTGTTATCAATATTACGCCGTTTGCACCGCGCGATCCATAAATGGCGGTAGAGGAGGCGTCCTTAAGCACGTCGATACGTTCGATATCGGCTGGATTCAGGTCGTTTACGGGGTTGGTTGCCCCGCCGTTTTGCGCCACTGCTATTCCATCAATAACATACAAAGGCTGCGTGCTCCCCGTAATGGAGTTGGCACCCCGGATCTCGATATTAAAATCAGAACCTGGTTTTCCTGATGTTCTCTTGATATCTACACCTGGCAACCTGCCCTGCATAGCCTCCTGTGTACCGGTAGCCCTGGCTTTAACAATTTCGTCTGCCTGCAGCGAGTTTACAGTTCCAGTTAAGTCTATCTTCTTTTTGGTACCGTATCCTATCACAACTACTTCCTGCAAGCCCTGGCTGCTTTGTTTTAAAATAACGTTGATCTGCTGTTGGTTGCCAACGGTTATTTCCCTGGTTTCGAAGCCGATCATGCTGATTTTTAAGGTGGCGGTGGCACCTGCGTTAATGGTAAACTTGCCATCGACATTTGTAGCTACGGCTATTTGGCTACCCTTAATTACTACCGTTACACCGGGAATTGGGGCGCCGTTTACGTCCTTTACAACCCCGTTTACCGGGGATTGGGCTTGCACATCGGTAAAGCAAAGGAAGGTTAGCAATGAGAGAAAAGTGCAAAGCAATTTACCCCTCAGAAAAATTAGTCTAAGTTTACTCATAATTGGTTATTTGGTTGGTTATTTAATTGGTTACAGCGGTTGTAGTTTTATGGTTTTATTGTCTTATTGACAGTTAAACTTTTGAACGTAAACGTGCTGATTTATAGTTGCTAATTTGAATAATATCATATATCGATTTGTAAAAACACCTGAGTTTATTTACTTAATCGGTTAAGTAAATAAACAGGAAACGGGGGCTTTAAGTTGAAGATACCGATACATTTGTCGATTGCCTTTTTATCAGCTCTGAGTTCATTACCATGCTCTCCGCCTCGTAATTGCTGTACTTAAGTACTTTAAAAAGCATGGTCGCGGCCTGTTTCCCAATGTCGTACGCGGGTTGTGTAATGGTTGTTAACGATGGGTTGAGGAGTGAGGCACTATCGAGGTTTGAAAAGCTCACTATCTTTACATCTTCCGGGATGGCGATGCCCAGATCGTTGCAGGTGTGATAACACAATTTGGCCAACTTTTCAACCGAGGAAACAATACCATCGGGTTTTACCGTCTTCATCAAATGGTACAATTTGGCCTCGTTATCCTCCTTGTTATTGCTGCAATTGATAACCAGCGATGGGTTGAACGGAAGGCCGCAGTCCTGCAGCGCGCATAAATGTCCCTGTAATCGTTGATTTCCAACTTCCAGCCCTTGTAATATCGATAAAAAAGATATCTGCCGGCAGCCGCACTCATACAGATGTTTTGTTGCCTGGTAAGCACTTTCAAAATCGTTGTTGGTAACGTGTAATAAACTGCCGCTGTAGGTGCGGTCAAAAAAAACGGTTGGCAGTTTCCCTTGTATTTCATCAAGGTGCGTAAAATCTATGCCATCAAAAGATACCGAGATCAGTAGCCCATCTACACAACGGCCCAATAGATCATTGATGAAGAAGGCCTCTGTTTCAGACGAATCGTGGCTTAGGTAGATCAGCAAATGATAACCCTTTTCCCGGGCTATTTCTTCGATGCCGTTTACGGCCTGTGCAAAAAAATTATCAGCTATTTCCGGTAAGATTACGGCGATGGTTTTACTTTTATGTTTGCGTAAGCCGCTCGCAAACGGATTCGGACGATAGTTTAATGATCTGGCCAGTTCAAAAACGCGCCCCTTGGTAGCGTCACTTATATCATGGCTATCATTTAAAGCTTTTGATATAGTGGCTGTGGAAACGTTGAGGGTTTCTGCCAGGTGCCTTATTGTAATTTCTCCCATTTAATTAACGAGTTTTATGCAGGACTTATTAATTATAAATTCATGCTTTTTTAGCGAGAATTTAATCGGGATGATTGCCCGGTCCAAAATCTTCAACAATTTTAATATGATCAAATTAGGTTTGCTATGAACAGAAATTCAAAGCATTTTTAGTTTATATATCAAATCTAATACAAAGCGCTGCAAAGAGAATATCCATTTTGATATATGAATTATACTTTATGACATAAAAGAGGACTTGTTTGATAAACTTAGAATTAAGCTTTATTTTTACTGAGATCAGCTGCCAGCGTTGCTGCTTTTGGAGCCAATTATAAGCATGAGGGATTATTGTAAATACCTGCCTGTAAACCAGGATGATGAAGCTTGGGGTTTAACCATCCTCAATGCCGGCTATACGCATATTTTAAAATCCAGCAGTTACCCAAGCAGAGAACATCCTAAAAGTTATTACTTCACCTGGAAAAACGGCAGGGTGCTGCACGAATATCAAATTATATACATTACCCAGGGCGAAGGTGAGTTTGAGTCGGAACATTGTAAGTTAAGGCGCGTTAAAGAGGGTTCTATAATTATATTATTTCCTAACGAGCGCCACCGGTATAAGCCTGATGCAAACACCGGCTGGCATGAACATTGGATAGGGCTGAACGGGCCTATTTTTGATAATTTTATAGCTAACAAGTTTTTTAGTGTACAAAAACCTGTGCTTGATATAGGCCTTAAAGATTCAATACTTAACCTGTTTTCGGATATTATCGAAAAGACAAAAAGTGAAAGGCCCGGTTATCAGCCCCTTATTTCGGGCGCAGCGGTTCATTTATTAGGGATCATTTATTCAGAACTGGCCCAGGCTTCATTTGAGGGCGAAAGCAACATACAGCTTATCATAGAGAAAGCCCGGTTTTTACTGCGCGATCACATGAACCAAAACGCAACCCCTGAGCATATTGCTAACGAGTTACAGGTGGGTTATTCCTGGTTTAGAAAACAGTTTAAAAAATACACGGGGCTTGCTCCGAATCAATACCTCATACAGTTAAAGATTCAACATTCTAAGGAGTTGTTGTTGATCCCGGAAAATTCCGTAAAAAGTGTTGCCTATCTTTTAAATTTCGAATCGGTACCTTATTTTTCTAAGCTCTTTAAAATTAAAACCGGCTTAACACCGCAAGAATATAGAAATGTTGGTTTAAAGAAATATGACGCGATTTCATGATAGGCGATATTATAAGGTCTTTATTATTGCTCGCGATTGTTACCATCGCTTTTCACACCGTTGGCCGGGTTTAACCAGCTTTCAAAATTGCTGCTTACCTCTTCTAACGGAACGCGGTTGGTAATGTAGTTTCGGATTTTATCAAGCCGTTTTTTATGGCTCGTGTCACCTATAATTGGTTCGATGTACCCCCAAAAATCACTTTTTGGTGCTTGCCCATTCTCGCTCCCCAGACTGGACATAATTCGAACCATTGGGTGGAACAATTGAAGATTCTGAACGATTTACAAGTTGCTTAGGAAGAGGGTGGATTCCTCTAAGAGCTCCGTGCAAGGTGGCTAGAGCTGGACTAAAATCGAAGTGTTTTTTTGAAAACTTGAAAGTGCTGGTTACTTTATGAACAAGTTAATGAATTGAAAATTTAACACTTGGATTAATTAGCTCCTATAAAACTATAAGATTTTCTTCACATAGTGTTGATAAAGCACGAGATATACCTTGCCTTGCTTTTGAGCACACTTAAGTACTTCCAAATGTGTACTTATCAACTCATTTACAGAAGATTAGATTAATTTAGCAGCTTTACTATTAAGTTAGGAATTCGATTCCGTACCTCATGCAGGCACCAGATCAAAAATGTTACTTTAGTAAAAACTGCTAACGTAATCAACCGACTTTTTCAAGTTTCCTGATAAAACTACCGGTAGCTATTACCATGTTATTGAGAACGAAGGCGAAGGTTTTCCAAATTCATTCAGTTGTACATATGTTGATTTGCTAATTTTTCAACTTAAAATAACAGAACAATGGCCAGGTATGCGGATGAGAACAATATCCCTGAAAGGCCCTTTTACGGTCAGGTGAGGGTACCCAGAAGGCATATAGACCTTCCCTGTATAACGTTGAGTTCATTTCATCGGGTGCGGTCCATTGCCCTACCCAGTAGTTGGGGTATTGTTTAGCGAAGTTGTCGAAGGAAAATTTCAATAACAAAGACCGGGCTTCCACTTTATCAAAAGTAGCGACACCCAATAGAACAGGGTATTCAAGCGAGTACCATATCCCGCCGTCTTCTCCGTCGGGATTGCCACTCCAAAGTGGTTTCTCCCGTGTTCTTATACCAATCTTTTCCGGTGTTAGTAATTTACTTTTTACATATTCGTAAATCTGTTTTTTTCGCTCCGCGGACAAATCGGGTATCTGAAGTAAATAACCTTGCGGTTCTATACACACGTTGTCCAGGCCAAATTTCAGATCTCTGCTCAAGTAAGCCCTGGCTGTAAATTTCCGGTTGCCCAGGTCCTTCATGAAGGCTTCGCTTACTGTGAGCCGGTACTTTTCCATGGCTATGATCAAATCCTTCGCTGCCGGGTTCCCTGAAAGTTTCAATGCGTCGATTAGTTTTGGAAAAACCGCGAGTAGCATCGCACTGTTAAGGTGCGATTCGGCAGACCCACCGTATACATTTGGCGAATATTTATGAAAAAAGCTATCGCTCCAATCTGAATTCAACATTCTAACCAACCCGTTGGGCCCTTGGCCTATCTCGTCCCTTAAATAAATGAAGTATTTCTTTACAACATTAAGCACTACTTCTTTATGGCCGGTCTCAGCTGGATATAGCGTTACCCGCTCATTTAAAAATGAATAGTTTTTGGTTATAAGCAGATATTCGGCCAGGGTATTAAAAAAGTATAGCTGCTCGTCGCTTTCTTTAAAAAAAGATGGTTGTGAATAGCCGTAGCCTGTATTACCACGCTTGAGTTCGCCATCCGATTCAGTGTGCGCCATCACATACCGTATAGCTGAGCGCGCCAGTTCGGGGTTGGTATAACAGAGAGGCAATATTGCCGCCAAATGATCCCTGTTCGAAATATTATCGCCGAAGTAGTAACTATATACCGTCCCCTGTGGTATAAACGTTTCTTTGTAATAGCTGTTGTATTTAGCCGAAGCTTCCATCATGTGGGCATTCCAAAGCATCTCACGCTTTAAAATTTCGTTTTTTTCTAAGGATAAATCAGGCAACCGGCTTTTCCATTGATTTGCGTATAATCCATTTTCCGGATTTTTTTGGTCAGTGCCAAGCAGCAATTCATTTACTTGTTTACTTATATCCGCGTAGGATTTGCCATCGGCTAACCCAATTACTACCTGGAATATTTTGCTTTCCCCGGGTTTGAGGGATGTAGTTACCACCGAAGATAAGGTGTCTTTCGAGGCTTTTACTTCAGAATGATACGAACTGTTGAGATTTCTGGCATACATGAAAACTGCCGGTGGTGCTACGTCATAAATAAAACGCTCATTTTTGCCGGGTACAGGCAAAAAGCTGTTCTTTTTGGCAGTTATTACGGCCAGGCCAATCTGCCCTGCCTGGTCAACCTTCATATCAGTTGGGTAAACAATCGGCCATTTTCCCGGATCGGTATATTGTAACCCGTTCATCACGTAATTTACCCGCATCCGTTCCCGGTAGGTTAAGCGCTGTGCTGCGTTACCATTATTTTTTAAAGTAACGGTTATAACGAACGAAGGGTTGCCGGTATTGATATATTGAGAAGGCTTAACGGATAGTACACGTGTGCAGGTCAAGCCATCATCCAATTGATAAGTGTAACGAGCGAACCCAACACCAAAATATTTATGGGTAAGCACACTGTCCGATGCAATAGAGCTGATGCCGGTTAACCGGATCTTTTTTGCTCCTCCGGAATTACTGATCGTTACATCAGCCTCGTTAGCACCATAATTTGTCTGGCCGGAGCCATTGATCCTGGCCCAGGCACGTTCTGCGGTGATAAACTGATAAACACCGCTGGCGTGGGTGATCAGCGCCATCCGATAATTTCCAAGCAAAAAGAACGGATCTTCGGGCTGGTCGGCATCTTTGCCGTTCTTGTCAGCAGCTATGAAGGGTAATCTGCCTGTAAATTCATAGCACGGCATCCCCGCTTTGGTAAACGACCAGGAACCTATAACCTGTGCGAAAAGGGCATTTCCGGGCAAAAACCAGACAATAAAAACTAAAAGGAATAAGATGTTTTTTCTAAGCATTTTCTGCGGTTTATGTAGTTATGCAAACCGCTAAAGCAAGTAAGCGCATTATCAAATATTGTTTCTTTTTAATTCTGCTACCGCATAATCAACCGCCCGCGCAGTTAAAGCCATATAGGTTAACGAAGGGTTTTGGCAAGCGGTGGAAGTCATGCAAGCACCATCCGTTACAAATACATTGGGGGCACCCCAAACCTGGTTATGCTCATTCAGTACAGAAGTGTTTATATCATTGCCCATGCGGGCTGTTCCCATTTCGTGGATGCCTAAACCTGGTGCCTGTTCAGAATCTTTAATAGTTATATTTTTGAAACCTGCTGTTGCCAGCATTTCCTGCCCAATGCTTAGGATATCCTGAAGCATTTTAAGCTCGTTTTCTTTATAAGAGCAGTCAATTTCCAATAAGGGCATACCCCATGAATCGTGTTTGTCTCCGCTAAGCGTTACTTTATTATCATGATAGGGCAAACATTCGCCCATGCCCACCATATGCATCTGCCAGTTGCCGGGTTCTGTGAGCGCTTCTTTGTACCCGGCTCCTATACTTTGTTCCTGCACATTCCCGGTTACTCTGGAACCGCTGCCAGCAAAGGCAAAGCCACGGATATATTCCGCGCGCTTATCACCGTTTAGGTTGGTAAAGCGCGGTACGTATATACCGGTAGGCCTTCTGCCATAAGTATATTTATCTTGCAATCCTTCATATTCGGCGGTTACACTGCCCCGGTAATTATGATCCATCAGGAAGTGACCCAATACACCGCTATGGTTTCCCAACCCGTTTGGAAATGAAGCAGATATTGAGTTTTTCAATATCAGGGTTGTATTCAATGTTCCTGCATTTACGAATATGATCTTCGCAAAATATTCGGTCATTTGGTGCGTATTTGCGTCAATTACTCTTACCCCTGTCGCTTTTTGCTTTTTCTCATCGTAAATAATGGAATGTACTACTGAAAAAGGCCTTAAAATCAAATTACCGCTGGCTTTTGCAGCCGGCAAAGTAGCAGATACGCTACTGAAATAACCCGCAAATGGGCATCCCCTAAAACACATATCCCGGTACTGGCAGGGCCCTCTGCCGTTCAACCCTTTTGTAAGGTTTGCCGTTCTTGAGATAATAACATGCCTTTCAGGATAGTTGGTTTCCACAGCTTGCTTAAAATGCTTCTCAAGCACATTCATTTCCATGGGCGGTTGAAATTCTCCATCAGGCAAGTGCGGTATACCATCGCGATTGCCGCTAATGCCTACGAATTTTTCAACGTAAGAGTACCAGGGTGCTATATCTTTGTACCTAATGGGCCAGTCAATCGCTATGCCTTCTTTCAAATTAGCTTCAAAGTCCAGGTCGCTCCAGCGTTGGGTCCATCTGCCCCACAACAATGATTTGCCGCCAATCTGGTAGGCTTTAATCCAGTCGAAAGGTTTAATTTGAATGTAGGGGTGCTCCTTGTCTTTTACAAAAAAATGCCTGGTTGCTTCGGTATAAGCGTAGCACCTGGAAACAATGGGGTTTTCTTCTTTATCCTTTAGCGTAAGATTGTTATGATGCTCAAATTCCCAAGGTGCCGTGGTGGCGGTAGGATAGTCTTTTATGTGTTCGATATTCCTGCCACGCTCTAAAACCAGCGTTTTAAGCCCTTTTTCGCAAAGTTCCTTTGCAGCCCAGCCTCCACTCATGCCAGAGCCTACAACTATGGCGTCAAAGGTGTGTTGTTCGGTGCCTTTTTTATTAATGTTCGGCGTAGTATTATTGACCAATTTCTTTTAATGATTATACCAGTTACCAACCAAAAGTGTCTCTTACATATGTCCTGCTTTTCTTCCAGTCATCCTTTATGGGGTTAACGGGCGGTGCGTCGAAGGCAAGTTCAATAGCTGCCCTACCTTTGAAATTTATCTTTTTTAAAGCATCAGCTATAGCCCTGAAGTCGATCATGCCGTCTCCAACTGTTTCCGTCCATTTACCATCAGCTTTCTGATCGCGAATGTGCATATACACCATTTGATGGCCGTAAGTATGAATAAAATTAACCGGATCAATACCCGCTCTTACCAGCCAGTTAAGGTCGGGCCCCAGCGCTATGCCGGGAATACGTGCTATGGTGCCTTTCAAATCATGCATGTCATTTTCAACCTCGTAGGTATGGTTATGCAGGTTAGGCTGAATTTTGTTTTTATCACAAACCTTCCATATTTCTTTTAAAACTTCGGCCTGGGCATCCAATTCGTTTTCGGTTTTTTTATGGCGCGCATCACCCACTGATATGCCGAAGGTTTTGCCGCCGGCCTGATGCAATCTTTGGGTTACAAGGTCTACATCTTCCAGTATTTGGGTATGCCTGTTTTTATTCCACATTTCTCCGTTGTAGCTGCTGCCGGTTACCGGCACGCCGTATTTGCCACTCAGGTCGAGCAATTTTTGCACTGCGTCATCATGCCTTAAAATAGCTTCCATCAATTCCAAACCATCTATACCTGCATATTTAAAATCGCTGAAAATAGTTTCGAGCACCGGTGTGCAATCATAGCCGCTCTCAGGCGAATATTTGCTGGCGTAAATCCATAGGTGGCCGCTAACAGGCACAGGTCTTTTAAAGTTGCCGGCGAAGGCAGTTTGTGTTAATGCCGCACCAGCAAGCAGGGCGGATGAGTTTTTTATAAAGCGGCGACGTGATTGATTCATATACTTTGTTAATAATTTGATGAAAGGCTTAAAGCCATTCGCTAAAGGAGTTAAACTTCTGAAGTAACGATGCTAATTTTGCTGACAATCCCTGTTGCCTTATCCTTGAGGATGCGGCTGATGTTTCCGTCGGGTAATATCTCTTCTTTGATCAGGTAATGATGCTCGTCATAGTTATGGTAGCTTATCGAATGTGCTTCTGCTTCCGTACCACGCCACACGGGCAAATTAACAGGCTCCCAGGTGCCCGATGCTGCAGATTTGTAGGCTGCATCAATAAGGCAATTAACCACGTACCCGTCATAAAAAGTTTCTGAAGGTTCGCGGTGGTTTTCGATAGCTTCAAACATGTCAGTAAACATGTGGCTGTAGCCTAATTCGTGCACTTCATCGCCTACCGGAAAAAGCCAGCCGCTATTCGATTCGGCTTTTTCGGCTACATATCCTGTACCTTTACCAGTGCTGAACATTTCGAACCCGGTACGTAAAAAGCTGTTCAGCCAAATGGTGCCTTCCGTTCCCATCACTTCGTCTCTCAGATCCATTCCACCGCGAAAACACCAGCTTACTTCAAACTGGCCTATTGCACCATTAGCGTATTTCACTAACCCGATGGCATGGTCTTCGGCGGCTATGGGGTGCACCTGGGTAGCTGCCCAGCACATTACCTCAACCGGCTTAACGCCTTTACCAATAAAATTCCTGGCGATCTCAATACAATGGCAGCCCAGGTCGATAATAGCGCCACCGCCCGATTTTTCCTTATCCCAAAACCAGTCGCTGTGCGGGCCGGGATGCGCTTCTCTTGATTTTGCCCACAGCACGCGGCCAATGCTATTGTTCTTTACGCTTTCCAGCGATTTTAAAAACTTGGGGGTATAACAGAGGTCCTCTAAATAGCCGCCCATAATTCCGGCCTTCTCCACCAATTCCACCATTAATTTGGCTTCTTCGCCGGTGCGGCCCAATGGTTTGGTGCATAAAACATGCTTACGGGCTTTAGCACAGGCTTCAATCGCGGCAAGATGGAGGTGATTGGCAAGCGCAATGATCACCACATCAATTTCGGGGTGGTTAACCGCTTCTGCCATATCCGTAAAAAAATGGGGCACATCATAATCACCCGCAAATTTATCTGCATTTGCTTCAGTGCGAGAGTAAACAACGTGCAGTGTGTCTTTTCTACGCTGTCCGGCAAGCGTATCCGCATAAAAACGGGCTATAAATCCCGATCCAAGTATTGCTATTTTCATAAAATTTCAGAATAATTCAGGTCAATCATTTTGCTTCCCCACAACTCGCCAGTTTTACCTGGCAAGTTGAACACGGGAAAACAATGAGAGAGATTTAGTTGATTTAACAACTCAAAATACCTACATTTATTTGATGTAAACTACCTTACATCTGTTCTTAAATGATACTTTTCTAACATTGATGCGTATTGTGTTTTAAATACCGTGCTCGCAGCATTTCCATCATATGTACGTTAATATCCCACTGGCTGGCTATAGGGTGATGCGAACCAGGCAAAAGCGTAGTATAGGGAGGTGCGCCGAATTCCGGTGTAATTGTAAAAACAGGAGATCCTTGTTGGCGCTTCAGTTCAATCACGCGATCCCACCAGCCCAAATGGTGTTGCAGGGCATCTGACCAAAGGGGATCACTCGGGTCGGGCACTTGCGGCCCTTCGGTGTGCCCGATACGCGCATGGAGATGATCCGTATGGTTTATGGCCAGTTCGACGGCTTCCGGCTGGTCTTCCAGATAGGTTTCCGCCACATTGCACCAATGTGAAATATCCAGGGTGATCCTGATTTCCTGGTTTTGCTCGAGGTAGGCTTTAGTAATATGGGCCGCAAAACTCCATTTGCCGCGATGCGTTTCGTGTATGATATGGATGCCGGCTTTGCTGCTAATTTCATCAGCGAGTTTAATTAATTGCAGATTTTGATCCATTGTAAAATGATCTTTACCTGTTTGCGAATTAATAAAAAGCGGACTGCCGGAAACAAGGCTAAGTAGATTTTCTTCGTAAACCCTGAGATGCGTATGGAAATCCTGATCGACTGTTTGCCAGTGCTGCCCTATGAATGACAAGTTATATTGTTTAAGACCCTTTATAATGATCGACCTTTCTTCGGATGTCAACGTGGCCGGGAAGCCCATTTCAACACCATCGTAACCAGCATCCTTTACTTTCTTAAAAAAGATATCCCAGGGCAGGTTTTCCGAGCCCCACCTCGGGCAAAAAAACAGAATTTTCATATATAGATCGTTTATTTACAGATTAGAAAAGTAAGTTGAATTAAGGGCACCTTTGTTGCTTTGTGTTAGATTATGCCTTAACGATGTATTGGTTTCTGTATGCTAAAGGGCTTAATCCATATAAGCTTTTAAATTGCCTGTTAAAGTTGGACAGATTATTAAACCCTGATGCAAAGCAGATTTCCGAAACGCTTTTGTCGGTATCAGCCAGCAACCTGGAGGAGTGGCTAAGCCTTATTTCGTTCACGAAGGCTGAGAACGTTTTGCGGGTACGCTGGCTAAAATACCGTGAAAACGAATTTTCTGCCATATGCACCAGGCCTGCAACATCTGTAATACTGATCTCCGACAGGAAATTTTTCATAACGTATTCAAATACCTTGTTCAACCTTTCAGATTCCCTATCATTCTCGCCTTTAACCAGCTGATTAGAGATGTGCCTTTTGTCCTTTGTTTCTGCGAGTGTGTTCAAAATGTCAAGCAGTTTCAATAGCCGCGGAACGCCTTTTAGTTCCAATAATTGATGCATCTGTTCAGCCACCATAGTATTTGCTTTGCCTTTAATGTCAAGCCCCATCGCCGATTTACTTAAAAGTTCCCTTATCTTTCTACAGGCAGGCAAAGCCAAAAAATCGTCGCCTATTGAACTTGCCAGGAAGTGTATAACAATAGAGCTTGCCCTTAGGCCGGATTGGGGCTGATAATAGGGCGGGTCGTTACGGTATAGATGCGGCACATTCGGGCCGATCAGCGCAAGATCGCCCGGGCTAAAGCTTTTGATATTATCCCCTATAAAACGCTTGCCGGTACTTTCGGTTACCAGTACAAGCTCATATTCGGGGTGATAATGCCAGGGCGTAGGATAATAATCATAATCGAAATATTTTACTACGAATGATTCTTCTTCCTCCCTTGGTAAATATTCAAGTACGGGTTTCATTTTAAATTTTTTGTAATGATAGGGAAAAATACAATGTTAGGAAAGTATCATTTTCAGCATGCCTTGTTGTGGATGTTTTTTGCCATTGCGAGTAAATTTGTTTAACAATAAATCCAATTATGTCAAATACCCAATTATCCACCAACCAAATAGCGGCCTATAATAAAGATGGCTATATCGTAATAAAAGGTTTTTGCAGCCGGCCAGAAGCAGAAAAGTTGTACCAGACAGCATTACAGGATGATGCCATGAAAAAAAACGCGCTTGACCTGAACGACCAGACCGGCAAGAAGACAAAGCTTTCGTTATGGTTTACGCCCGGCGATAATGTATTTGGATATTTAACGCGAAGCGAAAAAATGGTGACATCGGTTGCGTCTCTATTGGATAGCACAGCCCCGGTATGTCACTTTCATTCCAAATTGATGCAAAAAGAACCTAAAGTTGGCGGAGCCTGGGAGTGGCACCAGGATTATGGCTATTGGTATAAAAACCAGTTTATGTTTCCTGATCAGCTTATAAGCGTGATGATAGCGCTAACTCCGGCTAATAAATCTAACGGGGGCCTGCAGGTAATCAAAGGCTCTCATAAACTAGGCAGGGTTAACCATGGTTTTTCGGGTGAACAGGTGGGTGCAGATATGGTGATGGTAGAAAATGCATTAAAAACCATGGAATTGGTTTATTGCGAATTGGAGCCAGGCGACGCGCTTATATTCCATAGTAATCTGCTTCACCGCTCGGAGGCAAATCTTTCGGACCATCCACGCTGGTCCATCATTTCCTGCTACAGTTCGCAATCCAACCTCGCTTATAGCGAAACCTCTACATCATGGAAAACGCCTGTAAAAATAGTTCCTGATAATGCAATTTTGGAGTGGGCAACTTCTGAAACCGCCGCTGTCGATTTTTTAGTAAAAGAAAATGACCCTGCTTTGAAAGAAACCGGATGGGAAAACAAGGTGAAAACGGTTTAGTATCCGCTCGTTTTCAGTTCTCAACAACAACCTTAGTAAAACCAGATTTAATTTCGATAGACATCAATTAAATATTAGTTTAGTCACCATCACCAATGATGTTTACGAATGAAAAAACAAATCCTTTTGGTGTTTAATATAATTTTTATGACGGTGTCTGCGTTTTGCCAAACGCTTTCAGGGCAGCTGAGCGATTGTAAAGCAACGCTTAAAGATGGAACCCTTACTCTGGAGAATAATCGCCTCAGCCGCAGTTATAACTGGAACAATGGTGATATCCAAAGTACTGCATTAACCGATAAAAGCACGGGGTACAAGTGGTTTTTGGCTGGTACCCGTGCCGATAGTTATTTCCCGGGCGCGGGTAATCCGGCTAACGGTAGCTTTAAAGTTGAAAAGGTACTGGCAAACAGCATATCCCCCGCATTTTTAAAAGCAGAGGTTTATGTAAAATTAGGCACCCTGGAAGTTAAGAGAGTATTCAGGATCTATGAAAATTGCCCTGCTATCGCTTGTGATTACTATCTACGGGGCAATGTTACCGGTAAATGGTCTAATGAGATGGTTAATAATGGTGAATTGCATAACATTGAAACCAACGATGACCAAACAACGCGAGGAGAAAAGGTACCGGTTATGGAAACACTCGCTTTGCCGGGGACGCACTGGAATTTACATACCGTAAAGTTTTTTGATATTACAGATCGTAACAATACGTTAGTTCAGGAACATGAGCAGTTAATTTACCGCGCGGAAAGCCGTATGGCAGGTAACTTGCTTTTTGCTGATGAATTATTAAGCGACCAGGGCCTATTTATTTTAAAAGAAGCTCCAACATCGGATGTACAGTTAGCTTATCCGGGCTTTGATTTCAGGGCCCGCACGGGTAGCTTAGAAGCTGTTGGCTTTGGCGTTAGCCCCGGTGACTTATCACCCGATAAATGGACGCGCTGTTATGGAATAGTAGCAGGTGTGACAAGCGGCGGTGCATTGGGGCGTTTACAAGCGCTGCGATCTTACCAGGAAAAGGTTCGTGTTCATCTACCCGGGCGGGATGAAATGATCATGATGAATACCTGGGGAGACCGCAGCCAGGATAAACATATCGGCGAAGCATTTACGATAAAAGAGCTTAATGCGGCACATCGCCTGCACATTACACACTTCCAGGTTGATGACGGATGGCAGTCGGGCCGCTCATCAAATTCTGCTTTTAAGGGAGGTACGCTAAACAATATTTGGGATAATCCCAATTACTGGAAGCCCGATCCAATAAAATTTTCAAATGGACTGGCGCCGCTTGTAGATCTCGGCAAAAAATTGGGTATAGAAATCTGTTTATGGTTTAACCCAAGTAAAGATGGTAGCTATGTCCACTGGAAAAATGATGCGGAAGCGCTAATCAGTTTGTATAAAACTTATGGTATTCGCACCTTCAAAATTGATGGCGTGCAGATCATCGACAAAAAAGAGAAGTGAATCTACGTTAGATGTTTGACACGGTAATGGCCGTAACAAACAATCGGGCTGTTTTCAATCTCGATGTAACCGCAGGGCGACGAAATGGCTATCATTATTTTAATACCTATGGTAACATATTTCTGGAAAATCGATATACCGACTGGGGTAATTATTATCCTTATACTACCCTGAGAAATTTATGGATGCTTTCCAAATATATTCCGGCTCAAAATCTCCAAATCGAATTTCTGAACAATTACCGGAACGCAGATAAATACGCAGCGAATGATTTGCTTGCCCCTTCTAAAAACAGTCTGGATTATGAGTTCGCTTTAACAATGATGGCACAACCATTAGCATGGATGGAAGCAACCGGGCTGCCTGAAAAAGCGTTTGCCGTTGCTCCGGTGATAAATAAGTATCGGAGTTTACAAGCAGATATACATTCAGGCCAGATCTTTCCTATCGGGAATGAACCTTCCGGAACTTCATGGACAGGCTTTCAGTCTATAAAAAAGAATGAGGGATATTTATTGGTGATCAGGGAAAAGAATAAGCTTAAACAGTCATTTATAAGGACCTGGTTGTCTCCCGGCCAAAAGTTATTCCTAAAAGCCGCCATGGGAACGGGGCGCAATCAGGCTATAACAGTAAATTCAAGAGGCGAAATTAAAGTTATATTACCGGAGCCAAATACCTATGTGCTTTACCATTATTACCTTCCGAATGTAGGCACCAATTAAGAAAAATAAACGTAGCTATTGAGGTTTCATCTTGAAAATAAACCTGAGTCGAATTACTTGTTTGATTACTATTTACTAACATTATGAGTTTTAAATTTTTCAGCACTTTTGTTTTGAAGGGCGCGTATGCAAAAAAGAAAAGATTAGCAGTCTAAAATAAATAATATGGTATATTTTGGAGACCAAGTGTATGAAGCAGTATCTTAAAGCTGAGTAAGGAAATTATCAAAAGAATAAAGCAAAAAAAAGATTTTCCTTGATTTTTCGCTGGAATAAAATACAGCACCATGGACATACTTATTCCTTGAATAAATCCCATTAAAACAATCAGATCAAAAATGGTTACGGATAACTGCATAACTATACTGGCTAAAATAATCATTAAGAGTGAAAGCAATAACTTAATGTTTAAGTTAGGAATCGTTACCTTTTGGTTATTTGCTGTAATGCCGAAGTCCACAGCCTGGGCTCGAACCGTCAAAAATTGCTGATTTATTTCAAATTCATGATAAATTGGTTTGAAAAAAGTCCCACAGAATGACCCCTATTGGGTTGGACCAATCAAATAAAGTTAGCCAAATTTTTTAATTCTTGCAGCAAATGTTTCGACATTAGTCCTGCTCCCGCTACTGAACGGATTCGAGATTATTATTTTAGCTAGCCGGAACAGGAATCGAACCAATTACTTGCTAGCCATCTACCTTAAATTCTGCAAGAATGCTAAGTCCCTAGTTTACATGTGGCCCAAATAAACGCTAAATCGAACTGAAGAATGCTTTGTAAAGCTCTCAAAACTTTCTAACCACTTTATAGAAGAACTGAAGCTTCAACATATACTTCAGAACCAGGTGCAGTGATCTCATTAAAAATATTCCTCGGCAAAATGCTAGAAGCAAGCCTATTTCGCCACACTTGTCTTTAGTATTCTCAAATAATTAATCGAGTTTAAAACCAGATACCATGTAGGATATTTCGTTATAACTGTGCCGGAACGAAGGTGCTTGGTAACACATAATGCGAAGTTTTTTATTTGCTGCTTTGGTACCTCAATTATTGTTTGTAATATTAAGCTCCTTATTTATCACGTTAAAGATTCCCAACCAATGAATACTCCACCATTTTTTGCTGTTCAAAAGCAAACCGTAGGCGACATTACCACATTAGTTGCTGCCAATTATACATTGGATCAAATTGACTTTAACCCAACCACGCATCTTGAACTATACGTGGACAGGCTTCAAATACCCGGAAAAGAGTTTATATTAAAAGGTAAAAACATCACTATCTACGCGCACGTGATCAACTGCGATGCCGGTGCGATACTTAACGTCACGGCTGATGATGATAATACGATGGTTATGCCATATTCCAATCCGAAGGCTAACAGTGGTGAAAGCAGCGGCCAGAGTGGGACAGATGGCCAGGATGGGGGCATAACATCGGAAACTACTGCTAAAACTGGTAATAACGCAGGCAACATTACTATAAATGCCGGCGCGATCAACGGTCGGCTTATTTTGAAAGCTAATGGGGGAAAGGGGCAGCAGGCGCAGACTGGGCAAGATGGTGGCGACGGCCGGGACGGTGGTAACGGCACCGATGCGATAATACGGCGGGTGGTACATGACAGGAGGAATCCGGATACCTATGATGTTACGCCGGCTACTGGCGGCCAGAGTGGCGGAAATGCGGGCAAAGGCGGCAACAGTGGTCGTTCGGGCAATGGCGGTAACGGCGGTGCTATTAATGTTAATGTTTTTGTTGCCTTGGGCGATGACCAAATAACGCATAATAATGTTGGCGGCAGTGCCGGGGACACGGCAACGGCAGGGAAGGCGGGCCGGAACGGCAAAGGGGGCATAGGCGGTCGTATCGCCATTCAAACAACTACACAAGATCATTTTCACCGCGAAATATGGGAATTAAGCGATGACCGTACTGACAGCGGTGCCGATGGGAATACCGGGGTAGACGGCAACACTACTGCAGCCACCGCAGGTAACGCCGGCGCATATGCAGGGGCGCGTAGTGATGATGAGACAAATTTATTGGTGCAAAATACCAGCATGCTTGCATTGTTATTATTGAGCATGAGGTATGCCGAAGCAGAATATTTACAAGGTAACCTAGCACCGGCTTTAGACTACTATCAATGGATAGCACGGCTGACGGCAAAGGCAACCGATACTGCAAGTCTGGCAAGAGAATTTCACGGTATTTACCGTCAGTGCCGTGCTTTAATGGATCAACTAAGGCAAGGACTTGATTATTATGCCAACCCCATGAACTATGTACCCATAGTATCATTAGATTATTATCAATTGATGATCGATGGCATGTTGCAAACCGGTAACGCAATCGAATCGGTATATAATCAGTACTATGCTTTCATTTCGGGGCAAACCCACGATTTCACTAATATGACGCAGGCCACTAACAGTGCAGCCGAAGTTTTGACCACATATAAAAACATACAAGCAAATTTAAAAACCCAAATAACCGATTTGCCGCCGGTTATTAATACATTAAGTACCGCATTAGATAACCAGTACCAGGTGTTAATAAAAGCTAGTGATACCTTTAAAAAAGCTGTTGAAGATCAGCAAAAATGCTCTTTCAATACGTTGCTGAATCTGATTAAAACCATCGTGGCTGTTGGTAAAGATACTCTTGATGCATTTACAAACCCGAGCATAGACTCGATAACAACTGCAAAAGGCGACTGGGAAAAGTTAATTGACAGTATTGATACCGGTAAAATAGTATTGAATCCCGAAGCGATACAGGGAGATGCGAAATCCATTGAGGACGCATGGCAAAAAATAAGCCCGGGTGGCGGCGACGTTGAGGACTCGACCAAACTGGTTGCCATGCGCGACGAGTTTGACAAGACCATTACACCTTATTTAACCCTGCCCCAAGCAAAAGAATATCAAAAACAATTACACGATTATATCGGGATAGCGCAGGCGCGTAATGTAAAACTTTTTGAGTATACTAACATGGCAATACAGTACCTGGCCATAGTAGCTAAAATTGAACAGAAACAAGAAGAACTGGACCGTATAAAAGCGCAGATAGCAAGTGAAAATGTACCCGGGCTAATTACTTACAGAAGTTTTATATACGCCCTGTACCAGGATTTTAAAAGCTTTGTGCTAAAGTATATTTACCAGGAAAACCGCGCCTTTATTTATTGGGCGCAGCAAGATAACAAGTTGAATATAACCGACGATTCATTCACAGGTTTAGGACTAGCGCATTCTAAACTCAAAGGCGACATTATTACTAAGATAAACACGTATAGCGACCCAAAACAACAACTTACAGATGTGATGATAAAGTTGCTGCCCGATGCCCGGCAAGAGCAATTTCAAAAATTTAAGACCGATAGAACTATCACTTTTAACATACCTACAGATGATGTTAACTTTTTGGGGTGGAGCAATGTAATGCTCACCAATTTCAGGATCTACATCAATGGGGCTAAAATGGCCAGCAACGATAAATTATATGTACAACTACTGCACCAGGGCCATGTTTTAATAGTTGACCCAGCGGGTAAAGTAAAAGATTTTAGCCATAACCGGGTATCGTCGGTTTATCAATATGATATAGTTGACGGCAAAACGCACACAGTTGCAGGCGGCTCGCTTGGTGGCGATACTACTGGTGATAATAGCAAGCGTATTCCGCTAAGCCCGTTTGCAACTTTTACCGTTAACGTGCCGGATAGGTTTAATCCGGAAGCCAATCTGGATAACATTGACAGTATCGAGATACACTTCGCTGGTTATGCATCTCCAACAAAAGGCTTCAGAAAAAAACGTGCTCTCGCTCAATAGTATAACGCTAACAGTCAACAACCGCCCGCATTACCTGCGGCGTTGTTTGCAAATGCTTAGCCAGGTAAGTGATATAGCGAATTGGCATCTGTACATTGGCCTTGAGCCGGGTAACGAAACCTGCGCACAATTGTGCCGCGATATTGCGTTTATGCCTTGCACCATTTTATACAACTCTCAAAGCTTGGGTGTGCGGGGCAACCCCTATGGTGTTTTACAATACACGTTTAACCACGGCAGCGAAATCAATATTTATTTGGAAGATGACATCATAGTTTCACCCGACATTTGCCACCTTGCCCTATGGTACAAGCAATTAGTAAGGGAGGATAAGTTATTTGATGTGCGGATTTTTTTTATGAGCTTATTTGTAACCAGCAAGGGCACTGAAGCGGTCAATGAGTTTACAGCAAGCGAGCTGTTTTCGCCATGGGGATTGATCATTAACCGGTATCAATGGGTAAATCTTGTAGAGCCTTGCTGGTGGAATGATAACCACAATTATCCATGCGAGCAAGACTGGACGTTGAGCCTGTCCCATCGAATGAATAAAAACTCTAACCTTACCGTTCTGGCCCCCCTACTAAGCCGGAGCCTAAACATAGGGCGTGAGGATGGCGAGCACAGTCATCCCGAAAGGCATGACCTATTGATGAAAGGATTGGTAATGAACCTTGAGCCAGGCCCATTTGATTACAAAATTAACCCCAAAGCCAAAATACCCTGGCGGTGTATGAATTACGATATTATGACTGCTGTAGACACAACCCGGGATGGCAAAATATTTGAAACCGAGAGAATGACGACGCCAGAGCATTAAAACAGACGGACAAAGCCTCGTTTAGTAAGGAAAAAATTTAATTATTACCAATATCTACGATGAGGCTAATAATCTTAAATCGGCCAAAAAAGGGTTCGAAAAGTTTCCCCTACGGGCTAATCAGTAAAAATCCGGCACAGCGATTCGAGATAAAGCATTAGTAAAGTTGGCAACGTAAAACATCCGAATTCCAGTCATGCACCTACATCGCCTCATTTATACAAACACTTCCGCGAAACTTATGAGCGATCAAGCTTTGTACGAGTTGCTTCACATTTCAAGAGAGTCCTATAAACGCTATGGCATCACAGGCATGTTTATTTGCTTACCCGAAAGCTACATTCTAGTGATTGAAGCGCCAGAGGAAACCATTGAACAGCTTTACCGTAATATTCAAAACGACGCCCTTCATATTCAGGTGACAACGTTGCGAGAGGGACCGATTGCTTCCAGTATTTTTACTGAATGGGGATGGCCATGACGTGGTTAATTTAGAAAATGACAAGGTGCTTAAGTTCTTTGATATTACCGATGGTGACTGCCCCGTTATGCAATAATGAATCTCATGTTGCCCCAACGCACCCCCACTTTTGGCCAATATCCAAGCTAGCTAACCGCACCGATACACGGGAAACCTTAAAAACACTGGAGCTCCGCAATAACCATGGGAAGGGTTTGGCCAAAAGCGACAGCGGAGCCTCATAAGAGTCCTTGGACCTTCAAAGTGCGGCCAATTGAATAACGGGATTGCCCTTTTAACAAATCACCGGAAGGATAACGGCATAGCGGCTTGATTGGACAACAACAAAGGCGAATATGAGCTCCGCATCTTACTTGCCGATTCCAACGTCTGCATTAAAGTAAAGATTTGTTTGTTAGTTTAAGATCACAAATACTTGACCAGGATGTCACCGATATAAGCTTCGTCCGAAGGGCTCGAGGTTGTCCCTTCCGCCATTTCCCAAAGGATTTGGTTCATTCGCTCCAATTCGGTTTCGGCGTAGCCTAAAAGCAACCGATCCGACGGATCTTCTTTGATCATAGGGAAAAGCCCCATTAAATTAGCCAGCGGGCTGCGGATTAGATGGGATTGTTTCCATGCCATTTCGCGGATCTTGCCAATATGTGTACTGATACTGTGGTAAGCATCTTTAAGGTCCTCCTCTGCAACTTTACGATCGGTGATGTTGGTAATAGATAATACCAGGCCTAAGATCTGGGCGTCCTTACCGGCAATTGGAAACATCCGGACGGAATAACAGGTTGCACGGGCATCTTCCCCGGTATAATTCAGCTCATACCTGATGGCGTTTCCCTGGAAAACTTCATTTGTGTGGCTAAGAAATTTCACGCGCTTTTCGGACGGCATTAAGTCAAATATTTTGCCCTTAGCCGGTTGGAAATTAAATTCGTTTTGAGCAAAGATTACGTCCTTGTTGTTGTATTCCACCACATCAAGGTCTGCGTTCAGCAGCGCATAGGCGCTATCGGTATTGTTAAGGATGGTTTGTAAATTGGCTTCTGTTGCCAGCAACTGCCTTTGTGCCCTTAATTTTTCGGTTACATCACTGATGGAACAGAGCCGGGCAGATTTGCCTTCTAAAGTAATATCTTGCGCTATGATGTTGACCAGGATCCGGGTGCCGTCTTTTTTTAAATGCTCGATCAGGCCAAAATCAGCCGCATCTTCCACAAAAACCCTGTTACTGTTGACGATCTTTTCTCCCAATGCACCGGGGCTCATTTTTTTGATATCCATCTGCTGGAATTCCTGCGGCGCATAACCATAAAGGTTGGCTGCTGCATCATTGGCCGCCACAACAACCAGATCTTCCTTGCCCACAATTAACAGGGGCACCGGGTTACTCTCGAAAAGCAACTTATATTTTTGCGCGGAGTTTTCTAATTCGTACTCCAGCCGTTTGCGTTCGGTAATGTCGCGGGCTATAACCAGTATCCTGTCATCCACAATGCGCTTTAAGTTCATCTCCACATCAACGGCGTCGCCATTTTTGGGGTTAAACCGCCTTTCCACCATTACAGATCTTCCCGGCTCAATGCCCGCAAGCTGCAGCGTGTGGTCTTCCAGCATGTCGATTTTTAAGAGCGCTGATATGTTTAGTTCCAGCAGTTGCTGCCGGCTATAGCCGGTTAGCTGGCAGGTACTATTGTTAACCTGCATAAAATCTCCGGCTAAATTCAGTAGGTAAATGGCATCAGAAGCATGCTCGATAAGCGACTGGTAATCTGCCTCGGTCTTTTCTACTTTAGTTTTCAGCGCGGCATTGAGATCGCGGATCTCCAATTCGGCCGTGGACCGCTCACTGTCTAACTTATTTAGCCAGTTGGCTGTTATCCAGATCATCACCAGGCTGGTGAGTAACAAACTGATGGCCAACATTGAAATGCCAATTTCGGGCGGCAGGAGGTGATAACGTTCGCTCTGGATGCGGAGAGAACCAAAAACCAAGAGTACCAGCATTAATGTTGTAAAATGCCGCCTGGCCATTTTATTGCCGACGCCCTGCGCCATAAACAGGCGCGCAACGCCGAGGTGGGGATTGAACCTGGCCGCGGCAATGGAAATGAGGAAGACGAGCAGGGCCGCATGTATGGCCATAGAGCTAACATAGGCAAAACTGTACAGCATAGACACCCCATACACATAACCCATAATGGCGACACCTGCGAGTATGGTTGCCGCGTGTAAGGCATACTGGCAGACGGCCTTTATTGCGGCGATGTGCAGGCCGAGCAAGCCAAAGCCCAGCAAGGTTAAGCTTAGGGCGGTGTTATAGGCCATGCGCCCGGGGTAGGGAAACCGCAATGACACGGATTCCGGATCGGTAAAAAGCAATTCATCTATGCCGGCGTTGAAATTTAAGTGATATTCTAATAACGTTGTACCTGCGATGAACGTTACCAGGATGAGCAGTATGCGGGGGATTTGCTGCAGGTATTGCCGTTCGTTCTGTAATAACAGTGTGCCTCCCAGCAGCACAAAGCAAATGGCCGAGTTGGCCTTCATGGTTACCACGCCCGGCATCACTCTTTGCATGTTTGTAAGACCAATTATCCACCCAACAAGGACTATTAACGTGGTAAACAACGACAGCAGCCCAACGAACGTGGTAAATTTGCTTGGCATATAACGTATATCAGGCGGCATGTCGTTAAAAAAAGTTCGGATATTATATGGTTGTTAACTAAGTAACCCTCTTGTACGGAATATAGTCGTAAGTTGTTCGGGAAATTATTAATGACGCGATTACTGCCTGCGGTAAAATTGGTATAATAATTACATACGTAGGATTACGGATTGAGTTAAACCTAATATTTTTCATAAGATATAAAAGTGGTTTAATTAATATATCTTCAACAAATCACTATATCTGCTACAAATGAATAAAAACCAGGGAAACGAATATACAATGATTAACGTTGAAACCGTTGAACAGGAAGCACTTCCGGATTACATGAAAAGTGCATGTCCGCCCGCTGCTTGATCAAGACCCTTACTTGAGGATAATGAAAGTTCCTGTTCTGAGGAATTGTCAAAGGCGATTAGCGAATTAAAATCGTTCGAGCCTAGCCTCTTAGACTATGCTTTGTTTAGAATAATCATCCCCAAACTGGGCTCGAACCACTTTAGCTATTTGGCTAATTTCTTTCAATTCATTTAAAAAATGGTTCGAAAAACTTTCAATTAGGTTCAGTATGTATAGAGAACCTCATTTGATTCGAACCAATAAAATAATGCAGTGCCGTTAACAACGCATGGCTTAGGCTAAGTATTCATCTCACCTTGAAATTTTACCTTGATAAGTATTTAAGGTGAAGAAATTGTAAACCATATCACCTTTTTGAGCGTTTTCTAATAAATACGTTGCTATGTCGACACAAAACAATTATTTTAAATTCCGAACCCGATTCGATTTCTCCCCGCACCAGTACGACATTGGCCGGCCGTTGTTTAGTAACAGGAAGTTGGAGGACAATTTCTTTTTGCTCAAGATTTATGAAATAGACGGGACAGAGTATGGGCTGTTTTACGATTATCAGCTAGGTTTTTATTTGAGAGCTAATCCAGGCAAAGAAGAGACCTTTTTCAACCATGTTTTCGAGATTGTTATCAACCGCATCCGACACTTCAAACACCAAGACCCTTTCTCCGCAAAATATGCAGCGGGCTTAGAACAAACCCATAAACTAGAATCATTTTTAGAATTTCTGAAAACCATTGACCAATGGCATAAAGTTGAGCCCTTGGAATCAGTTATCGGCGAAAAGGATAAATTAATTGCCCAATTAAAACAGCGAATCGCAGAACTCGAATCGCAATTAAAACAAGCCAGGGAATTCGATGCTAACGAAAAGGTCGTGATAACTAATAGCTATATAGCTGCCTTCATGGACTTGATGAACCAGTTGCAAGGCCTAACCTCGGAAAACACGAAGTTAGTTAACACACAGGGGCAAAGCCCGTGGTATAAAATGATCGCCAAGTACTTTATGCATGGCGACAAGCCTATTTCCATTGACACCGCAAAAAACTACTTTCCGGCCAATAAAACCGATAAGCCATCGAAGTATATCAACATACCAGAAGAAGATAAGTTATTCCAGATAGTCCGCAAAGATAAGAAATAGAAGTCTTCCTCCATCCGTGACCAAACGTCTCCAATGGTCATTCATTTCGCCTTTTTAGCTTTCACCTTTGCCTTCATCCGGTTCAGGCGGTGTAATTCCATGCTGCTACTGAACCGGTTTAAGGTTTGAATTAAAACAAGGAGGAAAAGATGAATGTGGAGATGATCACGAAAGAAGATTTAAAAGAATTTGAAAGCAGGCTATTGAAAGAAATTAAAAAACTGGTACCGATGGACGGGCAGGGCGCAACGAAAAAATGGCTCAAGAGTAGCGAAGTAAGAAAACTGCTGAAAATATCGCCGGGAACCTTGCAAAACCTGCGCATCAATGGCACACTGAGTTTTACTCGCATTGGCAGCATCATTTTTTACAAACAGGATGATATCAACAAACTGCTGGAAGGAGGCGCAAAATGAAAACCGGCAACAATACAACAACAGAGCTTGCCGGCTACGGCAGGCTGCTCCGGCGGATGAGCAAAGACAGCCGCCTGAATGCAACACATATCAGCCTGTTCACAGGCTTATTCATCCACTGGCAGCGCAACGGTTTTGCCAGCCCTTTCGCGGTAACGCGGAAGGCACTGATGGGTTACAGCAAAATAGCATCCATCGCGACTTACCACAAATGCATTAGGGAGCTTGATGCATTCGGCTATATCCGTTACCAGCCGTCCTACCATCCCAAACTTGGCAGCCAGGTTTACTGGCCTGCCGGATGGGAGGCTGAGGTATGAGATGTATCCATATAGCTAAGTATCCGTGCAGCACTGTAGCGCTATATCTACCTAGCAGTATAACAAAGCGGCTATTAACAGGGCAGCTTCGCTGCGTCGCTCCGCGAAGGCGGGGGGAGCAAGCGGAAGTCGGGCACACCCGACTTTTTCCGCTTGCCCTGCGGGGCAAAGCAGATTTCCGTATACCTGCGGTATACTTTCCCCCCGTATTAAGCTACAGGATAAGGAAACAGTATACTGAAGCGTATACCGAACCATTAAGAAAGGAGGTAATGAATGAGCAAGGACGAGAATGTTAAAACGATAAGGTTCCCGGTAGGGACAGATGATAGACTTCAAAAGGTAGCTGCGAAGAACGGACTGACGAAGCTGGCTTTTTTTATCCATATGGTGGATTACTTCTATAAGTCAAAGAAAGACCCGAGAGACCTCAATGATGAGTTACTAAAAACAGAACTGCATAAGAAGACAAATAACATTGTCAGCTTTATTAAAACCCAGGAGCAGGAGCTGCTGATACCCATCAAACAAGACGCGGAACGGATGATACTATCCCAGCAGAAACAGGGACTCATTTTCGACAGGCATATCCTGAAGCACAACGAGGCGCAACAGGCAACAAGTAAAGAACTGGCAACAGATACCAGGATGATAAAAGACTACCTGAAAAAGCTGGATGCAGCAAGGTTTGATGCCAATTTACTAAAAAAGCGATTCATTGACATCTTGGAGCATTATGTCAAAGCAAGGGAACAGATGAATGTATTAACCAAGCAGGCAGATAAAGACGAATTGATAAAATTCACATTGGAACAGATGAAATACCTTTAAAGCAGAGGAGAGCTAACGATGCATATCAATATCACCAAAAGCGAGGCAGGGAACAATAAAGGAAGCAGCAGCCAACTGGTTACCTATCTTGAAAAAGAGAACAAGGTGGCAGAGAAAATAAATAAAGAAAAGCAACCCGAATATTGGTTTAACCAGGAGCGGGCAAACATACAGCCTTATGAGGTGAGGCAAGGCATTGATAATAATATTGCCAAGCTTTCAAAGGATGATGCCAAGTTCTTCCTGGTCAATATCAGCCCAAGTTCAAAGGAACTGCTTTTTTTAAAAGAAAAATTCGGCAAGGCTGGCGCTAAAGAGCAGTTAAAAAACTACGCCAACAAGGTGATGGATGCTTATGCCAAAAACTTTAAACGGAATGGCATTACCTCCAACCAGGCCTTGGTTTATTTCGCCAAACTGGAGAACAACCGTTATTATACCTACAAAGATTTAGAGGTAAGGAAAGGCGTAGCTAAGAAAGGCGACACCAAACCCGGGGACCAAATGCACGTTCAGGTTATTGTCAGCAGGAAGGATGCAAGCAACAGTATCAAGTTAAGCCCGCTCAATAATTCTAAAGGCTCTAATGCAGCGCATAGCCATAAGGTGGGGCAATTCGACAGGGTTGCTTTTAAGCAGGCAACGGAATCGATATTTGACAGCCTATTCAATTACGACCGGGAAATCAAGGAAAGCTTCCAATATGCCAATGCGATGAAGAATGGCAGTTATGAGCAAAAGAAGGAGGTGAAAGAATTGCAGCGGATTGAACAGGTGTTTAAATCGGGTAACCAGCAAAGTTACCATGGCAAGGATATTTTTGATGTTTTATTAGGAACTGACCAAGGTGTCAACATTACCGCCGATCCGAACCCTTTCAAAAGGAAGAAGAAAAAGAAACAGGGTTATTACCAGGGAGTGCGCATATAGGATTTAACTAAAAACGCCCCTAAAAAGGGGCGTTTGCTATTTGGATTTTTTTAAAAGTTCAATCTTTTCGCGCTCGCTTACAAGGAGTTGTTCATACAGCTTCTTATTTTCCTCGAAAACTTCCACAAGTTTATCGATGGGGTTGAACGTACATTGATATTGAACAGAACTCGAGCTATCATGGTAATTATTGCCAATGATATTAAATATAGCTTCGTCATTAAATTTTTTAATACCTTCTGGCGTTACTCCTAACGCACGTGCAATTTTTTCCAGTGCAGAATCTTCCACCTCAGCGCTTTGCTCAATTTTAGAAACAGCCTGCTGGCTAATACCCAGTTCCATTGCGAGGGTTTCCTGTTTCATGCCGCGTAACTCGCGTATCTTGCCGATTTTTCTTCCGATGTGTAGTGCCTCTGCCATAGGTCAAATGTAGATGATAAACGTAAAAGTACAAAACAACCGCCGTATTGTAAAGTACAAAACGCTATGGTTCGGTACGGCGGATTGCCGGCATTCTTTTGTACTGCCGGCTAATGGGATCCGGAGCAAAATTAAGTTTTATGTACAACGGTAAATATTTCCCCTGGGATGAATACCCCAAATTTCTACGGTTTGACGAGATCCAATATCCTTTTGGTGTAGTGCTTGGTTATTTCAATGATACCTGGCCGGCAGAACAACGCAAGGAATGGAAAGAGTGGCGAAAGTACGTGATGAAAAATGAGCATTATACCCACCCGCATGGGCCTGGTTCTTTGCTTTTCATCAGTGATGAGCATTTGCGTTTACTGGAAGCATGTTATTTGTTATCGCTGAAATATTCTGATTATGAATTGCGCAAAGAAGACCTGTTATCTGAGGATTCATTGGCAAAAGGCAGAGAACAATGGCCATATTTCCCCAATGACCTTTCTGACAAGGAGTTGAGGAACCCGTACCGGGTGCTTAAGAAAGTGTTTAAAAAATATAAGCTTGCCGAATACCGGGATTATTTAAAGGAATGGCTGCATGCTGCTTTATACAATAGCCAGGTAGATGAAGCGATGACAGCTGAAGAAATAATTACCGTGTATGAAAATATTAAGAAGCTTGCTTCGGCTGCATGGATGATTCGCCAAACTGAATCAAATAACCCGATGTTAAAGAAGGAATACAGAGAACCCGACAAAGGGCCAATTGGCGAGGGAATCACTGATACCGGAAAGGAAGATCAACAAACAAAAGCCAACAAGGCTGATAACGCAACCAAAAGATTAGATGATAGCGTAGGCGGTTCATCGATATTGTCTAAAGGTTCAATTATGTTTAAACCGTTTGCCCCACAGGCCACAGCGGCAGAAAAGCTTGGATTGGCTGAGGTTGTTTCTTTGATCCTTAGAACTGTTCCATCGGCACGATCCATAACTTTTTTAGGCTCTTATCATTCACCATTTACTTTTTATTTGCTGATCCTCATTGATGAAACGGAAAAATTGCCGGAGCATGGAATCGTCAATAAGATAGAAGATAACTGCCGGCCACTGGTCAATGTTTATGCTATCGTTCACAAGGTTGAAAGCGCAATAAACGGCTTAAATGGCAAAGGAAAATTTTGGAACCTGGTTTTCGGGCGTGGGCTGAATTTATATAGTGCAGATGGATTGGTACTGCCTACACCACTGACTATAAGCAAAGAGCAGGACCTTGCAGTTCGGATGGCAAGTTGGAATAAATATGGCCTAATGAGTGGTGAGTTTTTCAGCGGAGCAGAACGTTACCTGGAGGATGGCAACGCACGTTTAGCCCTGTTCCTTTTACACCAGGCAACGGAGACTTCCCTTATCGGGGTATTACAGGTGCTTTTAGGTTACCGGCAGTCAGTTCATAATTTGTTCCGGCTGATTAAATTGACTTTGCTATTCACAGATGAATTTAAGGACGTTTTCGAGATGGGCAACGAAGAAGGCTATAAGTTATTTACTTTGGTGCAAGATGGCTATTCAAAAGCCCGTTACGATGAGAATTTTTTAGTGAACGACGAGATGGTGAGAACCGCATTGGAAAAAGTGCGGAATTTATTACAGATGGCGGAGTTGGTTTTCAAAATAAAGTAAAGATTATCCTAATCGGAAGTCAAAATAACGCCTTATTGGAAAAACCTGCACTGCGGTGAGCGGCTGTGTGATCGATAAAACTGCCCTTGGGTCATGTTGCCCGCTACCGCCTTGCTGGTTATTGTTGAAAGTTAATAGATAACGATGGCCTGTTCAGCATCTGCGGCCCGCAGCTCCATTTCACCACGCTCTGCCGCGCCGGGTTCCATTCCGCTGCAAGCCTCGATGCGGGGAAGCTGATGTTCGCTGCGCTCACAACAGCCAAAAAAAGCCGGCGGTACTCCAAGCACTGCTGCTACAAAATTAGCATCGCAGCAAAATCGTCAAGGCTATACAAGCGGGCATCCGCTTATCAGCGGATACCCGGCCTTGACAATTTTCCTGCTTGCTGCTGCTGGTTGTTTACGCATTGCAATGGAGTAGTGTGTGCTGATATACAATATTCTAATATTATACTTGCGTAAGTATGGCAAAGCTATTTATTGTTGGCTTTCCAAGGGACATGGAAGAAATTGAACTGGTTGAAATATTCAGTATCCATGGAATTGTCAATACCGTTACAATCGTACCGATCAAAGTACCGGCGAAAGTAAAGGGTACGGCTTTATAATGATGGAAGGACAGGCCGGTGCCGAACGCGCAATTGCAGCACTTGATGGCGGCGAAATTGACGGCAGGACCATTAGTGTCAGGCTTGCTGAAGAAAAGCTTATCCAATAACCAAATCCTAATCAGCAAAATGCCCAAAAAACACAATCGGCAACTCAAAATACACCGCAAATAACCCCACGTAAAAAAGGCCTCGCCGCCCTATATAAATAGCAAACCAGTACTTGATTGCACGTATTTTTTATGCTATTACCGCTTTTTTAATCTCTTGGTTTCATGTTTGATTTCTGTCTTTGTCGCCAGAAAGCTTATATCCCATGGGTTCCCTGGGTTCTTGCTTTTCCGTGATCAGGTGTTTCAGTAACCCAAAAAGTTTTTGAATTTGATCATCATGATCTGTTAGGATTGTTTCAAGCCGTTCAAGTTTCAGAAGTAAATCTTTGTTATTTAAAATCATTTCCCTGATTTTGATAAAAACTTCGATGATTTTTATACTCATCAAGATAGCTTGGTCACTTTTCAAAATATTAGCGAGCATCAAAATGCCGTGCTCGCTAAAAGCGTAGGGCATAGCGCCGCCCAGGTGTTTCCTGGATGGTATCGCATTTTGCGATACCATAAGATCTGCTTCATCTTCTGATAATTGAAACATAAAATGCTTTGGAAACCTGGCGGCATTTCTTTTCACTTGCTCACGTAACCTTATCGCCTTTACCCCGTAGATCTCTGCAAGGTCGCGGTCAAGCATTACTTTTATGTTTCTAATGACATATATTTTCTCAAAAATATTTTCTTCATTGATAATTTGCGGCGCTGTCATATGGTTTGCTTTAAGTTCCTGCTTTTATTTAACGATAATTTTTTCTTCAATGACTTCATGTCCTGGCTTACTTTCACATCCAAAATTTTGGCGTAATGCTGTGTGGTCTTTAAAACGGTATGCCCAAGCATCTTGCTCACCGTTTCTATCGGTACACCGTTTGAAAGAGTAACAGTAGTTGCAAAAGTGTGCCTGGCCAAATGAAAGGTCAAATGTTTGTGGATGTAGCAAAGGTCTGCGATCTCCTTCAAGTAAGCATTCATTTTTTGATTGCTCAAGACTGGGAGTAACAGATCTTTAATATCACAAAGCGGATGGGCCTCATATCGTTTCATTATTTTAAGCGCTTCGGGTAATAGTGGTATCCGTGAATTGGTATCCGTTTTTTGACGGGTGGTAAATATCCATTTTTCACCATCAATGCCCTTTCCAATTTCGCTTCGTTTCAATTTCTGGACATCGGCGTAAGACAGTCCGGTATAGCAGCAGAATACGAAAATGTCCCGAACCTGGTACAACCGGTCGACGTCGAAAACTTTTCCAATTATTTTGTCTAATTCATCCTGAGTAAGAAAAGTCCTTTCCTTGGCCTTAGCTGTTGACTTGAATTTAGTAAAGGGATTAACGGATATCCAGTTATTGGCAAGGCAATGGTTTACCATTTTCTTAAGATGCTTTATGTATTTTGCTGCCGAAACACCGCTGCATTTGCAAACCGATTTTAGGTAATATTCGAAATCTACAATGAATGCATGGTCAAGGCTTTTAATTTCAACGTCCATTTTGCTGAATTTAGTTTTCAGGAATCCGGATAAGTGTTTAACCGAGGTATTATATCCTTTCAGTGTATTAAGCTCAAACCCATTACCGATCAACGACTCCATGCGTTTATTATGCTCGTTAAAAATCTGCATTAGGTACCGGCTCTTTTCCGCACTGCCAGAGAACTGGTTTTTGAGGCTTTCGGCAGTGATTGGTTGGCCGCTATCGAGCAAAATTTGATGGGAATGCCGCATTTTTGTTTGCAAGGTGTCTAAATAAGTGTTAAGCATCTTCGCTTCCTCCTTATTTCCAATACATCGTCCTGCTTCAGAATTCCAGCGGTTTATTTCGCAGTTTCTTCCGCATGAAAGCTCTGACCTTCTGCAATTTACAGTGATACGGAGGTAGATAGGAATAGGACCCTTGGTCCA
This sequence comes from Mucilaginibacter sp., assembly GCF_039925265.1. Lineage (GTDB taxonomy): Bacteria > Bacteroidota > Bacteroidia > Sphingobacteriales > Sphingobacteriaceae > Mucilaginibacter. The sequence continues at coordinate 208,585 of NZ_JBDSZG010000008.1, read as the reverse complement.
GGCCTTTGGCTTCTTTAAATAAAAAAGCAATGTGAAATTTGTGTTCATAACAAGCTTTAAAGGGTTAACAAATCTAAGCTTGCAATTGCGCTTGAACAAGATGTTTAACGGCTGAACATGTTGTTTTTCAACCAGTTAATGATTTTTTGGTGAGTAATGCCTACCGCTTTATTTACTCCCCACTTCGCTCACCATTTTGGTGAGTTTTAGTGAATAAAGTGGCATTTTGATAGAAACAAAAAAGGCTGTAAATCAACGATTTGCAGCCTTTTGGTGTCTTTTGACATTGTTTTAAGTAGCCCGTAGGGGAATCGAACCCCTGTTTCTAGAATGAAAATCTAACGTCCTAACCCCTAGACGAACGGGCCATTTTTCGGTTGCGAAATTTGATATTTTAAATTTCGTTCCCCTTATTTTGGGAATGCAAAGATATACCTTTCCTGATAAATTAAAAATAAAGTTTAAAAAAAAATTTCTGTAAGGTTTTTACAGCAGGCACGACCTTTTATGTAGCAGATATCATTTTTGATACCGCCAAACAAAAAATCGGCTTTTACTATTTATAAATCCGATGCTGTTGCGGTATCTTTATAAACAAATCAACCTTATATGAAAGCCATTTGGAACAACCAGGTTATTGCCGAAAGCGATAATACCATTGTTGTTGAAAACAACCACTATTTCCCTAAGGAAAGCATAAAACAAGAGTTTTTTAAGGAGTGCGCTACGCAAACTACCTGCCCCTGGAAAGGCCTGGCATCTTATTATACATTGGAAGTGGATGGCAAACAAAACCCGGATGCGGCCTGGTATTATCCTGAACCGAAACCGGCTGCCATGAACATTGCCAACCATGTTGCCTTTTGGAAGGGCGTAAAAATAACCGACTGATATGAAGCATTACGACGCAATTATTATCGGTTCGGGCCAGGCGGGTTCACCACTGGCGAAAAAACTGGCCAATGCAGGTAAAAAAACCTTACTGGTAGAGAAGCGCTTTATTGGCGGTACCTGTGTAAATGATGGTTGCACACCCACCAAAACCATGGTGGCCAGCGCCCGGCTTGCCTACCTGGCGGGCCGTTGCAATGATATGGGGATTACCATTAGGGGATACACGGTAGATCTGAAACAGGTAAAAAAACGGGCAATGGGGATTGTAATGAAATCGCGTAACGGCAGCCAGGCGGCGATGGAGAAAACCAAAAATCTCGATCTGTTTTTTGGCGAAGCTACTTTTATCGATAACAAAACCATCTCTGTAAACCCAAAAACCGGGAAAGCAAGGCAATTTAAAGCCGAGCAGATCTTCATTAACGCGGGCTGCAAAACTATTATTCCTACAGACATTGAAGGGCTGGACGATATTGATTATTTAACCTCTACCTCTATCCTCGAACTGGAGAAGGTGCCTGAACATTTACTGATCATCGGAGGTAACTATATTGGGCTGGAGTTTGGGCAGATGTTCCGGAGGTTTGGCAGCGAGGTAACAGTGCTGGAGCGGTCGGGCAGGTTGATATCACGCGAGGATGAGGATATATCTACAGAAATAACCCGCATATTAGAAGATGAAGGTATTAAGGTGCTGGCCAACAGCAAGGCCATTAAGTTTAAAAATAAAGGGAAAAACCAAATTACCGCTACGGTAAAAACCGGCGATAAAGAAAGCAAAATAAAGTGCAGCCATGTGCTTATAGCCGTTGGACGCTCACCGCAAACAGAACGACTCGCGTTGGATAAAACGGGTGTTAAGCTTGACGTCAAAGGCTACATCAAAGTGAACGATAAGCTGGAGACCAGCGAGCCGGGGATTTATGCACTTGGCGATATTAAAGGTGGCCCGGCGTTTACCCACATCGCCTATAACGATTATACTATTGTTTACCGAAATCTTATAGAAAAGCAAGATCTCAGCATTAAAGACAGGCCGGTGCCATACTGTATGTTCACCGACCCGGAACTGGGCCGGATAGGTATCACCGAAAAAGAAGCCAAAGACCAGGGCCTGAATGTAAAAGTGGCCAGGCTGCCAATGGCGCATGTGGCAAGGGCTTTAGAAACCGGCGATACCCGCGGGTTGATGAAAGCCGTTGTGGATGCCGATACCAAAAAGATATTGGGCGTGGCAGTAGTGGGAACAGAAGGCGGCGAGATTATGACTGTACTACAGATGGCCATGGAGGGCGGCATTACGTACGATAGGATCCGCTATTGCGTGTTTGCTCACCCCACGTACTCCGAATCATTAAATAACCTTTTTATGGCTTTGGAGGACTAATTGCCCGCTATGATAAAAGTTGAGCAACTGTTAAAAGCATTCGGTACAACAAAGGCCGTTGATGGCATTTCTTTCGAGGTGGCCGAAGGCGAAACTTTGGCCTTGTTGGGTACCAGTGGCTGCGGAAAAACCACCACCTTAAAAATGCTTAACCGGCTGATAGAGCCCGATAGCGGCAGCATTGCTATCAATGGTAAAAATATTTTAGAAGAAAACCCCGAAACCCTGCGACGCGGTATTGGTTATGTGTTGCAGAACAACGGATTGTTTCCCCATTATACGGTGGCAGAGAACATCGCCATTGTGCCGCAGTTGTTGAAATGGGATAAAGCGAAAACAGATAAACGCATAAACGAATTACTGGAAAAGCTGCATCTCTCCAAAGACCATCTGAACGCCTACCCAAGCGAATTAAGCGGGGGCCAGCAGCAGCGAATAGGCCTGGCCCGGGCATTGGTTGCCGATCCGCCGGTGTTGCTGATGGATGAGCCCTTTGGCGCGCTTGATAACGTTACCCGCTCCAAAATACACAGCGAATTTAAAGTGCTGGACGAACTGAAGCGCAAAACCATCATTCTGGTAACGCACGATGTGCAGGAAGCTTGTGAACTGGCCAATCGCATCGCTTTGATGGATAAGGGCAAAATTGTACAAATAGGCACACCTGCCGAATTGTTGTTTCACCCGGCTAACGATTTTGTAAGCGATTTTTTGCAGGAACAACGCCTGCAACTGGAGTTTAAGGCAATTAAAATTACAGATCTGTGGGAGCACTTACCAGAGGGCAGCCGTAAAACAAATACGTCTTCGCTCTCGGCCGAATTAGATTTCTGGGCGGTGCTGGAACAATTCCAATTTATTAAGGGTGAGAATCTCAACATCCTCAACCAGCAAAATAAAGAAGTTAAAACCATCACTTTCGAGCAGTTGATGGTGGCCTATTCACAATATAAAAACCTGCAGCCGCATGAATGAGGAATCACAGTCGCTTTGGGGGTTTATGAGCCAGCAGGCGGATAAGCTGGGCATACAAACGCTGCAGCATATCGGGCTAACATTTATTTCGCTCTTCATCGCCGTGCTCATTGGTTTGCCGCTGGGGATCTATATCACGCGCAAAAAAAACATTTCCGGCGTGGTGCTGGGCATCGCGGGTATATTGCAAACCATCCCGAGTATCGCCCTGCTTGGCTTTATGATCCCTTTGCTGGGCATCGGTGCTAAACCTGCTATTGTAGCGCTGCTGCTTTATGCACTGTTGCCTATCATCCGAAATACATATACCGGTATAACCGGCGTGGACGGGACAGTAAAAGAAGCGGCGGTTGCGATGGGGATGAGCAAGTGGCAGGTATTGTTCAAGGTAGAGCTGCCACTTGCTATGCCGGTGATATTGGCCGGTATCCGTACGGCTACAGTCATTAATGTTGGTGTGGCTACGCTGGCGTCCTACATTGCGGCGGGTGGCTTAGGCGAGTTTATTTTTGGTGGCATCTCGCTTAATAATACCAACATGATTCTGGCAGGGGCAATCCCGGCGGCATTACTGGCCATTATATTCGATTTTCTGCTCTCATTGGTGCAGAAACTCAACTTTAAAAAGATAAAAGGCGCGGTAAAGATTGCGCCGGTGGCGCTGCTGATACTTTCCTGCCTGTATTTTATCCCGTCTGCCTATGGCGGCAAGCTAACCGCCGGTTTTACACCCGAATTTATGGGCAGGCAGGATGGTAACCTGGGGTTGCAAAGCAAGTACGGACTAAAGATCCACACCATCGTAATCAGCGATGCGGTGATGTATAAGGCCGCGCAGGAAAAAGAACTGGATGTGATCAGCGGTTATTCTACCGATGGGCGACTGAAGGCATACGACCTCATCGTATTAGATGATGATAAGAAGATCTTCCCGCCCTATTATGCCGCGCCGGTGGTAAGAGAGGATGCCCTGCGAAAATTTCCTGAACTGGAGAAAACGCTGAATTTGTTATCAGGTTTCATTACCGATTCCATCATGACGGAGCTGAACTATAAAACCGATTACCTGCACCAGCCGCCCGAGCGGGTGGCCAAAGATTTTTTGGTGGCGAAGAAGTTGTACCGGGCAGACCAAGGCGGCAAGGAAGGCGTAGTGCGCATCGGTTCTAAAATATTTGGCGAGCAGTACATTTTGGCCAGCATGTACACCATGCTGATAAAGGGCTACACCAACTACGATGTAGCCACTAAAACCGGGCTCGGCGGAACAAAAATAGTTTTCGACGCGCTAACGAACGACCAGATAGACTTCTACCCTGAATACACCGGCACGGGCCTGCTGGCCATACTGCAGGCACCACCAAAAACGGTTACCCAATTACAGGTAAGCAAGGATAGTACCTACAATTACGTTGCCCGCGAATTTGAAAAGCGGTACCAGCTCAAGTGGCTTAAGCCAATCGGCTTTAATAATGCTTATGCCTTAATGATGCGCGAAAAACAGGCAAAAGAGTTACATATCAAAACAATTTCTAACCTCAAACGATATTTGGATAGCAAATAATACCAATGGATTTAGCTGAATGTTACAAAAAGGTGCGCCAGCGTACCGAACAGATATGCGCCCCGCTGCAAACCGAGGATTATGTAGTGCAGCCAGTGGTGGATGTTAGTCCCCCAAAATGGCATATTGGGCACACTACCTGGTTCTTCGAAACTTTTATCCTGAAACCCTATTTTATGGGCTACCAGGAATACGACCCAAACTACAATTACGTATTCAACAGCTATTACGAAACTGTAGGGAACCGTGTTATCCGTACGGATAGGGGGAACCTGAGTCGCCCTACCGTTATCGATATCCAGCTTTACCGCAAATACGTGGACGATGCCATGCAGAAATATATTGCCTGCAACGAGTTAAGCGATGAGGTGCTGGAACTGCTGGTATTGGGTTTCAATCACGAGGAGCAGCACCAGGAACTTTTATTGACGGATATCAAATTTATCCTGGGCAATAACCCGCTTTTCCCTGCTTATTCGCATGAATACGTAACGCCAAAGGTTGAAGAAGCTGAAGATAAAACATTCATCAAACTGGATGAAGGCGTTTATGAGATAGGTTTCGAGGGCGAGGGATTTGCTTTCGATAACGAGCTGAACCGCCACAAAGTTTACCTAAACGCTTTCGAGATAAGCCCCGTGCTGGTTACCAACGCCGAATATTTGGAGTTTATAGATGCGGGCGGTTATCACGATTTCCGCCACTGGCACGCTGCCGGTTGGGATTGGGTAAACACCAATAAGATTGAAGCGCCCATGTACTGGCACCAGATAGACGGCGAGTGGCATTACTACACCTACCACGGTTTGGAGCCATTGCACCTGCACGAAACGCTTTGCCACATTAGCTATTATGAAGCCTATGCTTATGCCTCCTGGAAAAGCATGCGCCTCCCAACTGAGTTTGAATGGGAAGCTGCCGCAACACAATTTAACTGGGGCAGCCGCTGGGAATGGACCGAAAGCTCCTACCTGCCATACCCTGGCTTTGCGAAAGCGCCTGGCGCCATTGGCGAATACAATGGCAAATTTATGGTAGGGCAAAAGGTTTTAAGGGGAGCATCAGAAGTTACCTCGCCAAACCATAGCCGTATCACTTACCGAAATTTTTTTCAGCCGGAATTACGCTGGCAATTTACTGGCATACGCCTTGCAAAATAATAACATCACCATCTACCAATATGGAAAACACCACCGCCTGCCAACAACCATCTGCTAAACAAACCGACGTAACGGTCACGCAATTCTATAAAGATGTTTTAAAAGGGCTGCGCTCGGAACCAAAGCGCCTCGACTCGAAATACTTTTACGATGCCATTGGCGATAAGCTTTTTCAGGAGCTGATGAATTGTGAGGAATACTATCCAACCAATTGCGAACTGGAGATCTTTACCCAAAAAACTGCGGAGCTGGCCAGATCCATCATTGCAGATGGCGACGCGTTCGATCTGATAGAATTAGGTGCCGGAGATGCCACAAAATCAAGCTACCTGTTAAAACACCTTATTGATGAAAAGGCTGATTTTACCTATTTGCCGATAGATATTTCGGCCAATGTGATATCCTATCTCAACATTACCCTGCCGGTTACTTTGCCGGGTATAAAAATAAATGGTTTGCAGGGGGAGTATTTTGAGATGCTGACAAAAGCTGCTTCTATATCCACTAAACGCAAAGTGGTTATGTTTCTTGGTTCCAATATTGGGAACATGGCCGTTGCCGAGGCCGAAGGATTTTGCCGCGTGCTGCGGCAGCACCTTTCGCCCGGCGATATGGTGCTCATAGGTGTCGACCTGAAAAAGAACCCCAAAACAGTGCTTGCGGCTTATAACGATAAAGGGGGCATTACCCGCCGCTTTAACCTTAACCTGCTGGAACGGATTAACCGCGAACTGAACGCTGATTTTAAGGTCAACCAATTCGACCATTACGCTACTTACAACCCCGAGACCGGTGCGTGTAAAAGTTATCTCATCAGCCTGCAAAACCAGCAGGTTAAAATAAACGGAACGGAGAATATCTCCTTCGCTAAGGATGAGTACATCGATATGGAGATCTCCCAAAAGTTCACCCTGCAGCAGGTGGATAATATGGCAAGGTCTACAGGCTTTAAGCCGTTGAACCAATTGCTGGATAGCAAGGGTTGGTTTGTAGATGCGGTTTGGGTGGCGGAATAAGCGGGCTTTTTTTCCGTAGAGACGCGATATTTTGCGTCTCCCGCGTTACCTTGATTTAAACCAATTTGTCAGCTTTTTAATGGCAGAGACTGGTTTGTTTATGATTTCCGGTTCTTCGATTGGTTCTTCCTCCATATCGTCTTGTTCATAATCCCAGGCATCAGTTAGGCTGTTTCTCCAGGCGCGCCATCCATATTCTAAATGATAAATTTCATTAAGAGTTGGGTCCAATTTCGTCATTTCCTCAAGCGAAACCAATTTTGCGTCTGCAAGGTTGGGGCTGTCGCTTGTATGAAATTGCCAGGCACCATCGGTATTATGGTAAGCGTAAAGTATCGGGTCACCTTCAAGTGCCTGCTTTGTAGTGTATACGCATACATTTCGCTCTTCTTTAAACTTAAAATCAGTATTCCGATCAAGCAATGGCTGCCTGAATTTCCAATCGGAGTCAAAGCTATTCTCCCATGGAAAAAATCCCTGCAAGTCAGGGTAAACCATTTGTAGCGCAGGGAAATTGAAATCGTTACCATAATACCAATTAGCATAACCCAGGTAATCCGGATAAAACTCTTTATCAACAGGGAGGAATTGGATGTTATGGCCTTCCAAAAAGTCGCTGTATGATTTTCCGGGAACTAATTTTTCGCCTTGTTTGATCAGGTCACAGGCGTGGTTGATCATACCTGACATCAACTCGGATTTGAGGTCGAAGCAGATGATTTCGGGATGATTAAAGTTTTGATGCAACCCTATCGAATAAACGAATGCCGGTAAGTAATCGCCCCTTTCAATCAATACAAGATGGCACCCGTATTTTTCAATATTTGCCTCTACATTTTTCCGGGCTTCATCTGTATGATGATCATGCTTGCATTCCATATTATTTGGCGTTAATCGCGATTCCAAGATAACGGAATAATTTTCATCTTGCGCCTCAAATAAATAAGTCTATATTTATTCAAATTATAAGCGCCAAATGGAAGCATCGTCAATTGTCTTTTATGTAATCATTTTCTTCATCTTTATCGTGGTGGTATCCTCCTTCGTTACCGTAAAGCAGGGAACCATCGCAGTGATAACCATTTTCGGCAAATACCGCCGCATATTAACGCCGGGCTTAAATTTTAAGATCCCTTTCATCGAAAATATATACTCTAAAATATCCATCCAGAACCGTTCGGTGGAGTTGGAGTTCCAGGCGGTTACCTTCGACCAGGCGAACGTTTATTTCAAAGCCATGCTGCTTTACTCGGTGCTCGATCAATCAGAAGAAGCTATCAAAAACGTAGCCTTTAAATTTGTAGACGAGCGTAACCTGATGCAGGCATTGATCCGTACAGTAGAGGGCTCTATCCGCGCCTTTGTGGCCACCAAACGCCAAAGCGAAGTGCTTATACTGCGCCGCGATATTGTTGAACACGTAAAAGAACAACTGGATACCGTACTGGAAGGCTGGGGCTACCACCTGCAGGATCTGCAGCTGAATGATATCACCTTTGACGAGGTGATCATGAAATCCATGAGCCAGGTGGTTGCATCAAACAACCTGAAAGCGGCTGCGGAAAACGAGGGCCAGGCATTACTCATCACCAAAACAAAAGCTGCTGAAGCAGACGGTAACGCTATAAAAATTTCTGCCGAGGCCGAGCGCCAGGCGGCACAGTTGCGGGGGCAGGGTATCGCGTTGTTCCGCGAGGAAGTGGCCAAGGGTATGACCATGGCAGCCAAGGAAATGCAGGGCGCTAATATGGATACCTCGGTTATCCTCTTCACCATGTGGACGGAATCTATCAAACACTTCGCCGAAAACTCCAAAGGCAATGTTATTTTCTTAGACGGTTCTACCGCAGGAATGGAACACACCATGAAAGAAATGATGGCATTAAACCTTTTACAGCCAGACAAAGTCAAAAAGTAAAATTTACTTAACGGCTTCTGAATGAGATTTAAACTATTATGTGCAGGCACGGTATCTGTGTTGTTGCTGCTTGCTTCCGCTACGCTTTTTGCTCAACCCTTCAGGCAATTAACGGCGGGTGATTTTCAGGGCTATCCTCGCGCCAACAACCGTGGTGTGGTAGCTTACACCAATTGTACCATCGATTTTCGTTTCCAGGCTTCGCGCGGCGATGATGAATATCGCCTCCATTTTACTGTCCGGCTGAATATGAACAGCGACCGGTCGTGGATAGACCGCTCCCGCATTATTTCGCAGCAATCGCTTGCAGAAATATTAAAGCACGAACAGGGGCATTACAACATAGCTTACCTGGAGCAGCAGGAAGTGCTGCGCGAAGTGAACCGTACGCGCTTTTCGGCTAATTACCAAAACGAGGCTATGGCTATTTTTAACCGCATAGATGCCAAATACAAACAGCTGAATATTGATTATGACGACGATACCGAACATAGCACCAATAAGCAACAGCAGCACAGCTGGGACGTTCATTTTGCTAAACGGATAGCAAACATGCCGCCGCTGAGTGCCAGCGCCTACTAAATGAGATTTGTTGCTTTGGAATATTGCCGTATTTTTGGTGCTATATGCCAATTGGTAAAAATCTTTATTTCGCTTCCGACTTTCATTTAGGTGCGGGCGGGCACGCTTCTTCCCGCGAGCGGGAGGATCGCATAATCCGCTGGTTGGATATGATAAAAGATGATGTTGCCGAATTATTCCTGATGGGTGATGTTTTCGATTTTTGGTTCGAGTACAAAACGGTGGTGCCAAAAGGGTATGTGCGTTTTTTGGGCAAACTGGCACAACTAACCGATGCGGGCGTAAAACTTTACCTGTTTAAAGGCAACCACGATATGTGGATGTTCGACTACTTTGTAACCGAACTTAATGCTACTATTATTCCCAACGAACTGGTGATAGAGCGTGCAGGTAAAAAGCTTTACCTGCACCATGGAGATGGTTTAGGCCCCGGCGATAATAAATACAAATTCCTGAAGAAGATTTTTCGCAGCAGGCTATGTCAGTGGCTTTTTGCCCGGCTGCATCCAAATTTGGGGATAGGTATTGCCAATGCCTGGTCGCATAACAGTAAGCAGGTTAACGCGAAGATAGGCGACGAAAAACTGCACCCCAAAGAGTGGATAGAGATCTACTCTAACGAAGTTTTACAAACCCAATACTACGATTACATGGTATATGGGCACCGGCATAAGCCAATGGATATACCGCTTACCGGTACAAGCAGGTACATCAACATTGGCGACTGGATAAACTATTTTACCTATGCCGTTTTCGACGGGTATACACTGGAGTTGAAATATTTTAAGGAGAACCTCACCTAAACGGCGAGGCCTTTATGTAGTAATCCTCCTCTTTGGATAAGTTAAAAAGTGAATCTTCTTTTGGTGCGTAATGGTCCGGTAGAGATAGTTTGTTAAATTTCTGTATGGTTTCATAACAAAAGAATTAGCATTTATGGTGACACTATATATGTAAAATAATGTTAACCCAATATATTTTTAATGCGTTGATTGTCAGAGTGTTGAAAATTCAATATTGAAATTGTGTTAAGTTATGTTAACCCTCGACCCATACAAAAAATATTTAATGAGTAGTAAGAAGATGCCCAAATTGAAGCGATTAATAGAAGGATAGATAAAATCGAATACGCTGTCTTTTTTCTGGATTATACCTCTTTGAAGAGGGTTAGGGTCGGGCATATCTATTTACAATCCGCTGAATAAATTATATCCCTTTATTTCCGTATTTTTGCATGTTTTTTGCACTGCACTGCGTAAACCAAACCCGATTGGAATGGAAAGCCTTTTTGGCGGCGCGCAGCAAAGGGTAAAAGGCTTGTAATAAAAAGCGGGGCTGGCATAACCAACTAGCACTGCACTTGATTTTCGAAATAAGATGTTAGAGAAATTAGAATTGATATTCCAACGCTGGAAAGCTGTAGAAGCTGAACTAAGCAGCCCTGACGCTATGAGCGACATGAAGCGTTTTGCCCAATTGAATAAGGAATATAAAGACCTTGCTAAAATTGTGGATCAGTATAATGTTTACAAAAACATTATGAGCAACATTGACACCAATAAAGAAATTTTGTCTACCGAGAAGGACGATGAGTTCCGCGAGATGGCTAAAATGGAATTGGACGAGCTGTTGACCAAACAGGACGAGATGGAAGAGAGCATCCGTTTGATGCTGATACCGAAAGATCCGGAAGATTCTAAAAATGCCGTTATCGAGATCCGTGGCGGTACGGGCGGCGATGAGGCTGCATTGTTTGCAGGCGATATGTACCGCATGTATATGCGCTATTGTGAACGCCGCGGCTGGAAAACCGAACTGATAGATTATACCGAAGGTACTGCCGGTGGTTATAAAGAAATAGTTTTCAACGTAAATGCCGAGGACGCTTACGGTAACTTTAAATACGAAAGCGGCGTGCACCGTGTACAGCGTGTGCCTGATACCGAAACCCAGGGCCGCGTGCATACTTCAGCGGCATCTGTAGTGGTATTGCCGGAGGTAGATGAGTTTGATATTGATTTGCAGGTGAGCGATATCCGTAAGGATCTTTTCTGCGCGTCTGGTCCGGGTGGCCAGTCGGTAAATACTACCTACTCTGCGGTGCGTTTAACGCACATCCCTACAGGTATTGTGGCGCAGTGCCAGGATCAGAAATCGCAACTAAAAAACTACGATAAAGCGCTGGGCGTACTCCGCTCACGTGTATACGAAATGGAGCTGCAAAAGCACCTGGAAGAAACTTCTAAGAAGCGTAAAACCATGGTGGCTACCGGCGACCGTTCGGCCAAAGTACGTACCTATAACTACCCGCAAGGGCGTTTAACCGAGCACCGCATTGGCTTAACCATATACAACCTTACCGGTGTAATGAACGGCGACCTGCAGGAAATTATGGAAGCTTTGCAGTTTGCTGAGAACGCCGAAAGGTTGAAAGAAGGTACCGCAGCTTAATGCACCCGGAAGATTAAGCCACCACCCAGGTAATCACAATCGCTGTTGTGGATGTAAGCCTTCACTTGCAGGGCCATCCACGGCAGCATGTAATATTTTACGCCGGGGGTCCAGTAGGTGTTAATTTTGGTGGTGCTTTTGTAGTGCAGGTAATACCCATAGTTTGCCATGATAGCCAGCCGGCCCAGCCAAAGGTCGGCACCTACGCTGAGCCCATAACGCCACCTGTCGAACGATGTGCCGTGATATTGGTAAGTAGGCTCTAAATTTGTTTTGGGGTCGTTATCGGGATGATAGAGCGTAAAATAATACACGGCATCGCCGCCTGCCTTTAAACTCAATACAGGGCTTAGCCGGTAATTATAAGCTGCCGAAAACCCCGTTTTGTACAACCCCCCCTCAGCTTTTTGTATGCCCCTGCGGCCTACATCAAAACCAATCTCAAAAGAATGTTTATAAAAAGTGCTGAAGGCCTTACTGCTTGTTTGCGGCCCGGGTGTGTTTAAGGTTTTAATAAAACCTAATGATGTTTCCACCGTGTTAACCCCGTTATTGGGTACCCGCACGGCACCGTTGGAGTAATGAAAAATATCTATCCCGCCTTTTAGCGTTATGGTGTTGCTTAATGGGGTGGTTATAAACAAGCCTGCTTGGGTACATAAATTAATATGGCTGCCTATAAGCGGGTTTCCATTGGTAAAATAGGTGCCGGTGGCATATGCAAAGCCCAGCGCGGGCGCAAAAACCAGCCGTGTGCCACCTGCTTTAACTATCGGGAACTCTAACCTACCCATTAGCGAGTAAACTTGCCCTATAGGATGGGTTACTACATCATTGCTATCAATTACACTTACATCGTTAAAACTGCGGTAGCCGGCAACTACGTCAATAGCCTGCACGTTTAATAAGCGGATGTATGGGGCTTTATTATTCCCCATATCAAAATGGTAGGCTGCTTCTGCGCCGCCTATGTGCCCGGGGGTTTTATAAAATTCCGCGGTGAAGGTGCTTAAACCATACAAGCCGTTAAGCTCAATTTTATTATTGCTTTGGGCCAGCAAACGTGCAAATGAAAATAATAAGAGAACTATCAGCGCGAGTTTTTTCATGTATTGATGGTGCGCAATAGCCGGCTGCGCTAATTGTTTATGTAATTAGGGTTGTATTACATATATTGAAATATTTATATATATGTAACCCGCAAAATAATAATTTAATATCACTTTATAGCCTTTTCATCTCAATTTCATAATGCCGGGTTATTTTAGCAGTGTTAAGTTATGTGCTTGCAATAATTTTTGCATCGGCTGTAACTTATTTTAACTGTACGTAATCTTGGATGCATATGCTGGCAGTAAAAAGTTTAACAGGTAATAATTCGGTTTTCGCACGCGAAGCGCGCTTAATGGGTAATAGGTTCGGGATAAGTTTAGTGGCCAATGATGCCGCCTGGGCAGACGAACGTATAAACGAAGCCGTTAATGAGATCAATCGTGTTGAAAAACTGTTGAGTACTTTTACTGATGACAGCAAGCTGAACGAGATAAACCGCAACGCCGGTATCAGGCCCGTACGTGTCGACGCCGAAATTTTTAAGCTTGTTGACAGAGCCTTGCAGATCTCTGATCTTACTCATGGTACTTTTGATATCACCTATCCTGCAAATCAAATTGTTAGTGCCGATACCAAAGCCGCTAAACGCAGGCTGAGCCTCACCAATTATAAAAATGTTGTACTGGATGCTGCAAAGCAAACAGTGTTTTTAAAGAACAAAGGTATGCGCATTGGCCTGGGCGCTATTAGCCGTGGCTACGCTGCCGACAGGGCAAAATATATTTTACAAATGCAGGGTGTAAGCAGCGGTGTTATTAACGCCGGCGGCGACCTGCTAAGCTGGGGCTTGCAACCTGATAATACCCCATGGACCATCGGCACTGCCGACCCATCACAAGCAACGCAGCCTTTTGCCGGGGTTAATATCAGCAATATGGCAATAGCTACTTCTTTCAATTCGGAAAAAATGCCTGCGATTGCCGATGCTAAACCAGCTGGCAGCATCGACCCCGGGAGCGGTTTCCCGGTTAGTAAAATTAAGAGCGTAAGCATTATAACCCCCGGCGCAGAATTGGCCGATGCTATGGCCACACCAATCATTGCAATGGGCATAAATGCCGGCTTGTATTTAATAAATAAGCTGAACCAGATGGCCTGCATTATTATTGACGACCACGCACGCATTTACACATCAAAAGATATCAAATTAACGGTATAGGCGCTTTGCTGCTTATGCTGCTATTTATATATTTACCAATATTACAACCAAGCCTTTATAAGTAAAATTTTTACCCTCATGCTTACCGGCGCTTACAATTGGCTCATTGCTTTTGGTGCACCGGTAATAAAGCTTTTGTTTGCCTCCTGAAATGATAAAGTGGTTTTTGTATATTGTACTCTTGATGATATCCGCACCACGCCTTTTATCTGCAACTACCAACACTGTTAATCATAAAACTTTTACCGGTTACACTATACGCACGGATGCTTCGCCTGCGTTACAAAAGGATACTACCACCAAGGCCAGGCAGCGCCAGCAGGAGGAGGACAAAAAGAAAATTAAAGAAATAGCTAAAGCAAAAAAACAGCCCAAGCCCGAAAAGGTGGAGGAAATTGACCCGGCAACGGGTAAGCCCAAAGCTAAACCTAAACGGCAGCGCCGGCCCGATGGTATGGAGCGGCCGCCCGAGATACCAAGAAGAAATAATAATTAGTATTAAGTTTACGGCATATTATTAATGAGATACTTCGGCATATTGGTTCTTTTAGTAAGTTGTAACGCGTTGAGCGCTGCAGTGGCAAAACCTTTGCTTATTGCAGCCCTGCAAACCCGTTTGGCTGCTGATACAGATACAATTACCAAAACACCTGCTGATACTACCGCCGCAGTTGTAAAAAAGAATTCCCTTTCGGCCGGTATAAACTATGGCAGCGACGCCCTGTTTTTTGGGCGTACCGGCCCAACCAAATACCCCTTTATGGCGGCCGACCTCGTGATAAACTATCAATCGGGCTTTTTTATATATGGTTCTGCATTAAAAGTGTTGGGCTACAAACCCGTGGTAGACGAAATTGACGTGGGTGGCGGGTATTTCTACCGGCTCTCCAAAAAGTTTACCGGTACCATCAGTTACACCCGGTTTATTTTTAATAAGGAATCAGAGATCATCAAATCGGCATCATCTAATGATATCAACTTTAAAAACTCGTATGATTGGGGTCCGTTTAAAACCAGCGTCATAGGCGACTACCTTTTTGGTAAATCGTACGATGTATTTGCCACCATCAGCAACTCAAAGTACTGGGAAAGCAGCTGGAGTATTTTCGACGATCAGGATTACCTGTCTATAAACCCATCTTTTAATTTTATTTTGGGCACGCAAAATTTTGTGCAGCGTTACTCAATAGACCATAAATACCGGCTGGAAGCAAATAATATTTATATCAGGAACGAAAATGGAATAGGGGCAAGGGCGAACGCTAAGTTTACCATGCTTAACTACAGCTTTAAAGTGCCCGTATCCTACAATAGGCCGCATTATACTTTGGAGTTTTCGTACAGATACTCTATCCCGGTGAACGTGGAAGGCGCGCTGCTTAACCGGCGCGAATCTTTTTATAACTTAACATTTTACTACGTTTTTTATTGATGCCTGATGAATGTTTTAATTATAGAAGATGAAAAGGCGCTTGCCTACGAAGTGGAGTTGTTTTTGTCAAAAAACAACTATATCTGTGAGGTATGCTTCAACGGTACGTCTGCATCGGAAAAAATTGCGGTAAACCTTTATGATTTTATCCTGATAGACCTCGGCCTGCCCGATTACGAGGGGCTCGACCTGTTAAAGGAGGCAAAAAAAAGCCGCCCCGAAGCGGCCTGTATCATTCTTACCGCCCGCGCGGAGGTTAACGACCGTATAAAGGGGCTGGACCTTGGCGCCGATGATTACCTGGCAAAACCATTCTCATTGCTGGAGTTGCAAAGCCGCATGCAAGCCATTACCCGCCGCAAATTCGGGCTGGTAAACCAAACGGTGGATCTGGACGGGTTCCTGGTGAATCTTACCGACCGCACCATAACGCATTTGAGTAACACGGTGAGCACTATAACCAAAAAGGAGTTCGACCTGATAGCATACCTCATTTTGCATAAAAACCGCACCCTAACCCGGGCACAGTTGAGCGAGCATATTTGGGGGAGTGTGGTGAACGACGATTACGACTCGAACTTTATTGATGCCCATATTAAAAACATACGCAAAAAGTTAAGCGTTTTCGCCGCTACCGAGTGGTTGGAAACCGTGCGGGGACTGGGCTACCGGATAAAAACAAACGTTTAAGTATTGAAACTTAAAACCAAACTTACGCTGTTTAATGCCATATCAAAATTGGTTATTGTAACCCTTTTTGTGCTGTTGCTGCCCTCCATTATCGAAAACATAAACCGTAACTATACCGATAGCCGCCTGATAAAGCAAAAGGATAAGCTTTTGCAGATTGTTAAGGATAGGGGGATAAAAACCTATATTGAAGATGGCCAGAGCTATGGCAGTTACCTACCTTTAAAAGAGGAATACATTAGTTTGGACGAGGTTGAAGCCGATTATTACGCCGACACTATCCAGAACGAGCGCCGCAGTGTGGAGCGCGATACCATTGGCTACCGAATTCTTAGCCACACCTTTAGGGCCGATAATAAGAATTACCTGCTGGAGATAGGGAAAAGCACCGAAACCATTGACGACACTACCGGGCCTTTGCAGAATATCGCCTTCTTGATATTGTTGGGGATGATATTGCTTACCATCATTGCCGATCAGGTGTATTCTAACTATATTCTGGCTCCGCTAAGCCGTATCATCCGCACTAAGCTGGTAGGCACCAAATTCCCGAGTTTTACATCATACAGCGAGGTTAAAACCAGTACGTCGGATTTTCAGCACCTTGATCTCAGCATTCATAAAATGATAGAAACCATCGAACATGCTTTTCAAAAGGAGCGAGAGTTTATATCCAACGCCTCACATGAGTTGATGACGCCTATTTCTATCCTGCAATCAAAGATAGAGAACATGTTTGAGCAGGAGGATATTGCCGATGAAATGAAAGTGCGGATGCTGGAGATGCAGAAGATCCTCAACCGGCTAAAAAGCATCACCAAAACTTTGTTGCTGATATCTCAGATAGAGAACGAGCAGTTTTTAAAAGAAGACGAGATCTCGCTTACCGATATGCTGCAGGACCTGTACGAGGAGATCTCCATTCGCCTGCAGGACAAAAACATTGGGTATGCGTTGGCGCTGTCACAGGATGTGGTATTGATCAACGTAAACAAGTTTTTGCTGTTTAACCTGATGTTTAACCTGGTGAATAATGCCATCAAATACAATAAGCCCGATGGTAGCATCATCGTTACCGGTGAGCGGGTGAAAAATTATTATACCATCAACATAAACGATACCGGCATTGGCATTGATGCCGACGAGCTGCCCTACATTTTTAACCGGTTTAAAAAGATCAAGCAATCGCTTAAACAGGATAGCTTTGGCCTGGGGCTGCCTATCGTAAAATCGATTGCGGCTTTTCATAATATCGAACTGCAGGTGCGCTCAGAGAAGAATGTAGGGAGCACCTTTACCCTCATTATCCCCTCAAAGTTGGTAAAGCAATAGGTGTTGCGCCAATAGCTGTACTAAAATACAGTCAGTCGTAAAATACGGCAGTCACTACTTCTGCCATTCTTTCACGTTTGTTTTCCTAAACATTAAAAAAATGTTGTTACACTATTATTTATTACGACTGCTGCAGGATATTTATTATTAAATAACATCTGTATAATTTGGCATTTACTTTGCAATTACTCTGTTATAAAACACATCAATTAAATAACATGAAGACTTTAAAATTAAAGATAGCTACGTTCGGTATTGCCTTAGCTACATTAGGCGTTTTAAGTGCCGGTTGTAATTCACTTACAAAAACACAAAAAGGCGCGGCCATTGGCGCAGGTGCAGGTGGTACCATAGGAGCAATAATTGGTAAAGCAGCAGGTAATACGGCATTAGGTGCTATTATAGGCGGTGCCGTTGGTGGTACAGCAGGTGCTTTTATTGGCCGTAATATGGATAGGCAGGCAGCTGAAATTAAACAAACCGTACCGGGTGCTACCGTTATTCGCGAAGGCGAAGGTATTTTGGTGAAATTTGATTCAGGTATTTTATTTGATACTGATCAATCTTCACTTAAGGCTGCTGCACGTACCAACTTACAAAATCTTTCTGCGTCGTTGGTGAACAACCCGCAAACAAATATTTTAATAGTTGGCCATACCGACAACACCGGTTCTGATGCACACAATATGGATCTTTCTATCCGCAGGGCAGAAGCAGTGAAATCATTCATAGCAGCCGGTAATGTTGCCAACTCAAGGTTATCAACATCTGGTAAAGGCGAAACTGAGCCGATTTCAGATAATACTACCGTTGATGGCCGTTCACAAAACCGTCGTGTAGAAATTGTAATTGTTGCCAACGAGCAAATGAAAAATCAGGCTCGCAGCGCACAATAATTTATAAAATAATAGGGATCAGTTAATAGTTCCCACAAGCCCCTTGCCCAAAGCAAGGGGCTTTGTTTTTTGATAGGGTTGGTTTTTTGTACCTTTGCGGCATGGCATCCATCAAACCATCTGTACCCAAGGGCACCCGCGATTTTTCTCCGGCCGAAATGGCAAAGCGTAATTTTATTTTCGATACCATTAAAGGCGTGTTCCGCAAATATGGCTATCAGCAAATAGAAACGCCAACTATGGAGAACCTCTCCACCCTTACTGGTAAGTATGGTGATGAAGGGGATAAGTTGATATTTAAGGTGCTAAATAGTGGTGAGTCAATAGAGAAATCTGTAAGCGTTAAACGCTTCGCTTCTACATTAGAGAATGGAATTAAAACAGGTTTTTCTCAGCCAACCGCAGGAAACTCAGTTCCGTTTGCCAGCCAGATATCGAACGATTTGCTGAACGCGTACAATCATATTTTTTCAACTAAAAACTTAATTGAGGAAATCTCCGAAAAAGCCCTCCGCTACGATCTAACCGTGCCTTTTGCCCGTTACGTAGTACAGCACCAAAACGAAATTACCTTCCCTTTTAAGCGTTTCCAGGTGCAGCCGGTATGGCGTGCAGACAGGCCGCAGAAAGGCCGTTACCGCGAATTCTATCAGTGCGATGCGGACGTGGTTGGATCCGCTTCTTTGTTAAACGAGGCAGAGTTTGTGATGATCTATGACGAAGCTTTAAGCCTGTTAGGCTTGAAAGATTTCACTATAAAAATAAATAATAGAAAAATACTATCGGGAATAGCGCAAGTTATAGATAAATACGATAGTATAATTGACCTCACCGTAGCTATTGATAAGCTGGACAAAATAGGGCTTGACGGCGTTGTAAAGGAGCTTTTAGAGCGCGGCTTTACAGAGGCGGACATTGATAAACTGAAGCCCGTTATCCTGCTGGAAGGCAGCAACGAAGAGAAATTACAAAAACTTCGCGCAGCCTTAAAAACTTCGGAAATAGGTTTGCAAGGTTGCGAAGAATTGGAAACTGTATTTAACTATTTAAAATATACGCCCCTTAAAAAGGCGGTATTGGAATTAGATATCACCCTGGCCCGTGGACTAAACTACTACACCGGTGCTATCTTTGAGGTGAAGACTAACGAAGTTGCCATGGGCAGTATTGGTGGTGGCGGCCGGTACGACGACCTCACCGGTATGTTTGGTTTAAAAGGCCTAACGGGCGCGGGTATCTCTTTTGGTGCCGATCGTATTTACGACGTGCTGGAAGAGCTGAACCTGTTCCCGGCATCTGCTGAAACAAGTACGCAAGTGCTCATCATAGCGTTTGACGCACAGGCCGAAATCTATGCTTTGCCATTGCTGCAAAAACTTCGCGATAGCAACGTAAGTGCTGAGTTGTATCCCGCAGGTGCCAAGATCAAGAAGCAGATGGATTACGCCAATAGTAAACAGATCCCCTATACCGTATTGATAGGCAGCGACGAAATGCAAAGCGACCTACTTGCCTTTAAGAATATGGAAAGCGGTGTGCAGGAGAAATTATCTGCTGAAGATATTTTAGCGCGTTTGGCTGATTAATTAAGATAAACTTTAAATGTTGTCCCTTTACCCAATTCGCTGCTCACTTCTATTTTGCCGCCGAAAGATTCTACCTGGTTTTTGGTGATAAAGAGCCCCATGCCTCGGGCATCGCGGTTGCCATGAAAGGTCTTGTACATGCCAAATAAATCTTCGCCGTTTTTCTTCAGATCGATGCCGATGCCATTATCAGCAACAATAAAACCATGCCCGCCGGTTTGTTCATGGAAATACTCGATGGTTATTTTAGGTGGGTTGGTTAACGACCGGTACTTAATGCCATTGCTGAGTAAGTTAAGCATAATGCTTTCCAGATAAGCCGGGCTATAAACCAAGGTCCAGTCATGGGGGATGCGGTTGTCTATTTCTACCTTCCACATCGCAATATCATTGCTCAGTAATTCTATCGCTTTTTCCACGTAACTGTGCAAATTCACTTCTGCCGTATGGATATCGATATTGGTTTGGATAGACACCACTTCGTTTAAATTGGTGATGGTATCGTTCAGCTGTTCGGACACTTTTATTAAGTGGCCGGATAATTCTGTTTTCTCTTCGTCTTCAGTTTGCGGGTCGTTCAACACATCCATTATCATTTTAAAATTGCTGGCGTGCGTACGCAGGTTGTGCGATACAATGTAGGCGAAATTAAGCAGCCGGTTATTTTGCCCGCTTACCATATCAAGTGTTTCGCGTAGCTGTTCTTCTTTATTCTTTTGCTCGGTGATATCGGTATGGGTGCCTATCACGCGTAAGGGGTTATCATTCTCGTCATACTCCATTATCTTGCCCCGGTCCAATATCCATTTGTAGGTATTGTCCTTACATAAAACCCGATGCTGGTTGGTGTAAATCTCGGTTTCGCCGTTTAGATGTTTAGCAAGGTCCGCCGTGTATTTTTCCTTATCGTCGGGATGAACCCTGCTTGTCCAATCGCCCAGTACTGCACCAAAATTATCGTTTTCCATGCCGATCATCCGCATGCACTGTTCTGAGTGGAAAATGATTTTATTTTTTATATCCCAGTCCCAGAGCCCCCCGCCAGAGCCCTCCGACGCGAATGCCCAGCGGCGTTCGCTTTCGCGCAGCGCTTCCTCCGCTTTTTTACGCTCGGTGATATCCTTTATCTGCGATACAAAGTAAAGCGGCTCATCATCCTCACCCAGCACCAACGATACATTTAACACTACCCAGATAATTTTTCCGCTATTGGTAAAATAGCGTTTTTCCATTTGGTAGTTCTTAATCTCCTTATTGAGCGTTTTTTGCAGCAAACTAAGATCGGCCTCCAGGTCTTCGGGGTGGGTTATTTCCTGGAATGTTTTGGTGATCAGTTCTTCGGCCGTATAGCCCAGCATCGCGCAAAGGCTTTTGTTTACTTTCATAAACTTCCCTTCGGTAGATACCAGCACCATACCTATCGACGAGTGTTCAAAGGCGTTCCGGAACGTTTCTTCGCTTATCTCGCGGCTTAGTTCAGCTTTTTTCTTTTGGGTGATATCTAAATGGCAACCCACCATGCGTACAGGTTCGTCGCCGTCCCATTCTATTACCCTGCCCGTGGTGTTTATCCATACTATCGAGCCGTTCTTGTGCTTGTACCTTACATCTATATTATAAGGTTTTAGGCCATGGCTTAAATAATGCCCGGCTACACATTCGTCCATACGGGAGCGATCCTCTTCTACAATGAGCTTAGCCCAGGTATCGGTAGAATTGGCTAACTCGTGGTCCTGGTAGCCAAACATGGCTTTAAATGCCGGGCTTAGCACTACCGTGTTTTCCCTAACGTGGTAGTCCCAGTACCCGGCGAGGGTTTCTTCAAGGATAATTTTGTAAATATTCTCCATTAATGGCAGGGCTTATAGCGGCGGTATATTTCTATGTAAAATACAACAATAGCGCTAATTAATGAAAAGTACTTACAGGAATGGTAATTTAATAAAAATCCATTCCGGCAAGAGATTTAAATGCGAAGAGGTATGCCTATGGGGGCCAGAGGTAGGTTATACAAAATTTAGTCCGGAAAAGCTCTTGTTCAATATCTGACTGTTGTTCACATTAAGCCATTTATCAAGCAGGGTAGCATAAACGTCTCTAAAATCTACCTCGTATTTCATGTCGCCGTTGTCTAACTGGGAAAGGTTGGGTGCATTATTGTAAACACCTTGTTTTTTTAGCTTGCCGCCAAAAATCATTACGTTGTTGGCGGTGCCATGATCTGTGCCGTTGCTGGCATTTTGCTCTACGCGACGGCCAAATTCCGAGAAGGCCATCACCAGTGTGTCGTCCAGTTTATTGGCCTGCTTCAGGTCTTTTATAAAGGCCGCGACAGCATCACCATAAATTTTTAGCTGCCGTCCTTGCTGGTTTTGCTGGCCGGTATGGGTATCAAATCCGCTGAGCGATACATAATACACCCTTGTTTTTAAACCGGAGTTAATGAATTTGGCAACGCTTTTTAGCTGGTTGGCGAATGCTGTTTGCGGGTATAAGGCTGTGGTGCTATAAGTTTTTGATGTTTGCTGGATATAATCTGCTGAGGAGTAGGTTTCTATCATGGTTTTATACAGATAGCCTAAATTATCCTCGCTAAGGTGGGTGCTATCATGCTGATGTACCAACTGTTTAAAGAAAGGGTCGCGCGTGGCCTGGTATAATTTAGCCGGGTTTTCTACAGCAATGCCTTTCATTTTAACGCCCTTCATGGCTAATGACAGGGTATCGTCCACTTCAATAGCGGCATATGGGTCTGTACAGGTGTTACAGTTCGAATCGAGGTAACGCCCTATCCAGCCGGTGGTTAAGAACTGGTTGGCGTCGCTGCCGGTTTGCCATATATCCATCGAGCGGAAGTGCGATCTATCCGGGTTAGGGTACCCTACCGAATTGATAATACTCATCCAGCCCTGGTCGTAAATTTCCTTTAGTGCTGATAGGTTGGGATTAAGCCCCTGCACATCGGTGAGCTTAATAATATCCGGTTGTTGTATGGCAATGGTTTTGCGTTTTTGATAGTATATATCATTTCCATAAGGCACAATGGTGTTCAGTCCATCGTTTCCGCCAGATAGCTGTATAATAACCAGGTTTTTATAGCCCGACATATCGCCCATGGCCATTGCTTCCAATGGCTTTAAAAACGACGGAATCAGAAGTGCCCCAGATGCTAATGCCGAATTTCTTAAAAAATCTCTCCTTTTCATAATGTTTTAATTTTGAATGAGCGAATAGAGATTATCGCATTTAACAATCACTCAATCACTCCTTCGCTCATTTTTCAGCACAATTGATACTCTGGTGTTGATACCAGTTCTATCACCAACGTTTTTGTATCAGTAGTTTTATTTATGATCTCGGTAATGTTGCTGCTAATACTGGTAGCCAGTATGGTTTGTGCAATAGTAGTTTTGCCTGTGCCCCCGGGGATGCTGTTTAAAAACTTATCCCAATCGGCCTGGGCCTGCACTTTGGTGGTTACCGCTTCTTTTTGTTTGCGGGTGGTAGCTATAAATGCCTCGTCCTCAGGGTCAACCTTGCCGCTAAAATCAATTACACCGCCGTTTAACACGGTTGATGGTATCTTGATGCGATACATTAGCGATGAACTGTCTATCCAATTTCTGCCGCCAGGCCAGCCGGCCACGTTTGGCGGATAAAACAGTACCTGCCCCAAAGCGCGCTCAAATTGTAAAACTACATCGGGGTTTTGATAGGTGATATAAAACTGGCGATTAAGCCCCACAATAAATTCAACAGGGGCTTTTATCAGGTTGCCCGTATTTTTTTCAGCATAAAACCAGTCGGCAGTAAAAACAAATTCCAACAATGGTTTTAGCTCGTAATTGTTGCTGTAAAACACCTCTGCCATTGCGTTTATATGCAAGGCATCCGGGGTTTCGTTCACAAAGTATTTGTATAATTTAGTGCAGATGAAACGTGCCGTTTCTTTTTTGGCAAGCAAAATGTTGATGATATCCTCGCCACCGAAGTTGCCGGTATTGCCTAAAAAGGTTTTCTGACCGGTATCATGCAAGGCTGGCCGTGCAACAAAGCTTCCTTGCTTATTAAAACCCCAACCGGTAAAGGCCCTTGCCGATTCTTTTACATCCTGTTCGGTGTAATTGCCACGGCCAATGGTAAAAAGCTCCATCAGTTCGCGCGCGAAATTTTCGTTTGGGTGATTTTTTTGATTTTGCTGGTTATTTAAAAACTGGAGCATAGCGGGAGCTTTCGATACCTCCAGCAGCAGCGTTTTAAAATTGCCCACCGCGTTGTTCCGTTGTATGTTGTTTAGTTGCTGTGCATACCAGGCATTTTGAGTGCGGCAAGCGAAATGATTATGCCAAAACAGCGTCATTTTCTCCCGGAGCTGGGCATCGCTGGTGCTCATTTTATTTATCCAGTCGATATTAAGGGCTTTCTCCTGCTGGCGCTGCTCCTGCAGGAACATCTTTTTAGTGCCTTCGTTTGCCTGCAAAAAATCCTTGTAACTGATGTTCCCTGCTATGATATCGGCAGGGATGATGGTCTCTGATGCTTTAAACAATCCGGCTACGGCCTGCTTAACAGACAAGTTCTCTGCTTGCTTCAACTCCTCAAAACGGATGCCGAAGCCAGCCCGCGCATATAAATGCCGGATGTACTTTATACTGCTGATCATATACTTATGACAGATAGAGACAGAGAGGGTTTAATTTTTTTTTATTTTTAATTAAAAAACCTTCGGATACTATATAATATCAAAACCACGTGTTATATTCGTGTGGCCTAACCTAATTAGCTATATGACCAAAACCTTTACCCTCATTCTGGCTTTTGCAATTAACTTCACTGTTAAAGCGCAGCAAGCCCCAACAACCCAAGCTTTCGGCAAAATTGATAAAGCCGACCTCGAGCTGAAATCCTGTGATTTTGAGAAGGATGCAAACGCCATGATATTATTTGATAAAGGCGATGTCTTTTTCGATCAGCAATACAATATTGTGTATAACAGGCACAAGCGGATAAAGATCTTCAACACTAACGCGAAAGATGAAGCCAATATCCGCATAGAGTATTACAGTGCAAACCGTGAGGAATATATCAGCGGGTTGCAGGCGCAAACCATTAACCTCAACAATGGTAATGTTGAGATAATTAAAGTTGATAAGAAGCAGATATTTACCGAGGCGATAGATAAATACCGCTCGGCAATGGTGTTTTCTTTCCCTAATGTACAAGCGGGCTCGGTATTAGAATTTAAATATAACCTTACCGCTGCCAGTGTGGGCGATTTCCCCGATTGGTATTTTCAAAGTCACCTGCCAAACCGTTATAGCGAACTACAAACCACTGTGCCGGATATTTTGTATTACAAGAACCTGGAGAGCCGGTACCAGCCGTACGCGATCAATAAAGGAGATGTAGGCGGCACCCAGATAAGGGCCATTGCCAACGTGCCGTCAATTCCCGATGAGCCTTTTATGACTTCCCGTGAGGATAACTGCGAACGCCTGCTTTTCCAATTGTTAAGCATCAGGAATGTGGGAGCCGCTTCACAAAACTTTTCTGACACCTGGACCAAGGTGGGCACAAACTTGATGGAAAACGATTATTTGGGCGGCCAGCTCGGTAAAAAACTAACCGGTGAGGAAGCTATCATCGCGAAAGCAAAAACGCTGAAAACAGATGATGACAAAATAGCCTACATATTTGCAGAGGTTAAAAACACCATGAAATGGGATGAGCATTATTACAAGTTCTCGGATGATGGAATCAATAAGGCCTGGGACAAAAAAACCGGCGGTTCCGGCGAGATCAACATGATGGTTTGCCATTTGCTGAAAAAATCGGGCGTGAAGGTGTACCCCATGATAGTAAGTACCCGTGGTAATGGCAAGGTGAACCCGGGCTACCCTAACTCCTATAAATTCAATAGCCTGGTGGCGTATATCCCTGTAGACAGCGTAAAATCGTACGTGCTCGATGCCACTAACAAGTACAACCTGTATAACCAGATTCCATCGAACCTGCTTAATACTTTCGGCCTGGCAATGAATAAAGATGCCAACAGTTACGAGATGACATTTCTGCAAAACG
Organism: Mucilaginibacter sp.; assembly: GCF_039925265.1. Lineage (GTDB taxonomy): Bacteria > Bacteroidota > Bacteroidia > Sphingobacteriales > Sphingobacteriaceae > Mucilaginibacter. The sequence goes on along the minus strand of NZ_JBDSZG010000008.1, from coordinate 182,349 downwards.
AAAACCCGGTAAGGCATTTTGTTTTAGTTAATGCAGAGATAAAAGCAGATAGCAAAGTAGCGGGCACAGCCAGCCTTGTATACTATGGCTATAAAAAAGTGAACGCCGTTGACAAGTACAAAACAGTGGGGGAGAAGAAATACATAGACTATTTGAGGGATGACAACAACAGCCTGAAAATATCAAATATTAAAATGGAAGACATGGATATTGATACGTTGCCGTTGAAACAATCTTTGGATTTTGCCCTGGATCTTACCGGATCTGACGATAACTACATTTACTTTAACCCCAATGTATTGGGCGCCGCCAAAACCAGTCCTTTTTTAAGTGTGAACCGTCTTACCGATATTGATTTTGGTTCTCGCAACAGTTTTACACTGGTTGGTAACTATAAAATACCGGCCGGATATAAAGTAGAATCGCTGCCGAAAAGTGCCAGCATGGCCTTGCCCGATGCCGGCATTACTTTTAGGCGGCTAATTGCAGAGCAGAACGGCGCGATAGCGGTGCGTTACATTGTTGAAAGTAAAAAATCGATATTTTTTAAAGAAGACTACCCGGATTTTCATGAGTTTTATAAACGCATGTACGAAATGCTGAACGAGCAGATCGTTCTAAAAAAATCATAGTATGAAGGCGCTGAAATATTTATTCGCCCTATTGCTGTTGGTTTACGGCTTAATTAACAACTCTTTTGCCCAGGATAAGAAGTTACCTGTAGAATTATACCTCGCGGCCAGCATCCCCGATTCGTTAAAAGAGGATGCCAACTCCGTGGTGCGCTATTATATGGAAGAAATGGATGTAAAGGCACCGGGCAAAGCTACCATGAAGGTACACTCTATTGTTACCGTGTTGAACGATAAAGGGAACGACGAGGCTGAGCGGGTGTTATCGTACAACAAAAAATTCAGTAGCGTAGGCGATTTTGAAATGAAAGTGTACAATGCCGCCGGGTTGATGATCAAAAAGTACAAAAAAAGCGACATGTATGATCGTTCTGCCACATCCGGCGAAACCATCGTGAGCGACGACAGACTGCTGATGATATCGCACACCATAGCCAGCTACCCAACCACCATTGAGTTTATATACGACCAGGATTTTAAAAGCTTAATGGACCTTGGCCGCTGGACCATCCAAAGCGACGAGCAATCTATTCAGAATACTTATTACAAGGTTGTTATTGATAACAACGCCGGTTTTAGGTACATGAATAAAAATACTACCATAAAGCCAGATAAAACAACAGCAGGCACCACTGATACCTACTTGTGGAAGGTCGCCAACATGAAAGCTCTAAAGCTGGAGGACGGCGCGGAAAGCTGGCAGGTATTACCGCATGTTTATTTTGCCACCAGCGCCTTTGAATATTATGGAATGGCCGGTAACATAAGCAGCTGGCAAAACTTTGGCAAATGGATACAAACGCTAAACGCCGATGTAAGCACCCTTAGCCCGCAACGTATTGCAGAGATACAAAAGATGACCGCCGATTTAAAAACCGATAAAGAAAAGGCTAAGTTTTTGTACCAATACATGCAGCAAAATATGCGTTACGTGAGCATCCAGCTGGGGATTGGCGGTCTTAGGCCCTTCCCGGCCTCTTTTGTGGACGAAAAAAAATACGGCGATTGCAAAGCCTTGTCCAATTACATGTACACTTTGCTTAAAGCGGTAAACATCCCATCGTACTACGCCATTATCCGCGCGGGTGAAAACGAGCAACCGGCGGATGTATCCTTCCCCATAAACCAGTTTAACCACGAGATACTTTGCATCCCCTTTAAGGGCGATACCACCTGGCTGGAGTGTACCAGCAGCACGCAGCCTTTTGGCAAGCTTGGTCCCTTTACCGAAAACCGCAACGCCCTGCTGATAACCGAGGACGGCGGCAAACTGGTAAACACCCCAAAAAGCACCGGTGAGGATAATCAGTTTAAAAGCGAAGTACACATAATATTGAATGCCGAAGGTGGCGCAAAAGCCAAGCTAAAAATGTTTAATACCGGCGAATACCGCAGCCAGTATATAGGCATAGCGGCAATGAAGGTTGATGAGCAAAAGGAGTACCTGATACGGTTGCTGAATATGAAACAACCAAGCACTATTGAACTTAACCCGGCTACGGATAAAGATGGCATCAAGGAGGTGGATATAGACCTGGAGTACGAGAAATTCTCGGATATCTCCGCAGGGAATAAAAACTTTTATCGCCCACGTGTTTTCGACCTGTGGAGGCTTACACTGCCAGTATTGGAGAAACGGAAAGCGGATTATTATTTCGACCACCCGCTGCAAAAAGTATGCGTTACCACTATTGATCTGCCCGAAGGCTTTGAAGTAGAAACGCTGCCAACCAACCAGGTGCTAAAGTTTAGCTACGGCAACTACGAGGTAAACTACGTTTACGATAACAAAAAGAACCAGGTAGTAAGCACGGCTAAATTTAACTTGACCAGCCAGGTGGTGCCCGCGGCAAAATACACCGAGATGCAGGTTTATATGGATGCCGTTGCCAAGGCGCAAAATAAAAAGTTGGTGGTACGCAAGAAGGCATAAATTTGCCGGGATGATATTTAGGCTTGACGAGCGCATACTATTCCCCAACCCGGAACTTGCCGGGGAGGACGGCTTGCTTGCCATAGGCGGCGATCTGTCTGTTCCGCGCTTGCTGCAGGCCTACGCCAATGGCATTTTTCCCTGGTATAGTGAGGATGAACCCATTCTGTGGTTTTCGCCACATGAGCGGTTCGTGCTTTTTCCGGAACGGCTTAATGTTTCCAAATCTATGCGGAAAGTGCTGCGGTCGGGCACTTTTACCGTAACAACCAATCAATGTTTTAACGATGTAGTGGCCGCTTGCTCTTCTGTTACCCGCGAGGGACAAGACGGCACCTGGATAACCGCCGATATGAAAGCCGCTTATGCCGAACTGCATCGGCAGGGATATGCTCATTCGGTAGAGGTTTGGCAGGACGGTGGCTTGGTTGGTGGCTTATACGGGGTAAAAGTTGGCGAGGTTTTTTGCGGCGAGAGCATGTTTAGCCTGGCGAGTAATGCTTCAAAAACCGCCCTTATATGGCTGTGCAATACCGGCGCATACAATTTGATAGACTGCCAGGTATATACCGAACACCTGGAAAGCCTCGGCGCGATGATGATAAGCCGGGAAGATTATATTGGCATTCTGCATAAATCCATCGCTTAAAGCTTAGTTTTGTACCAGCAAATGGATTTAGTAAACAACAAGGAACGCATAATTTTAGGCATTGACCCCGGCACGGCGGTAATGGGCTACGGGCTGGTGCTGGAGAAAGGCACAAAAATAGAACTTATTAGCCTTGGCGTGGTGAAGATGGAAAAGATTGACGATCACATGCTGAAGCTGCAGCGCATCTTCGAGAAAACGGTTGCCCTGATTGATAACTACAAACCCGATTGTCTTGCTATAGAAGCACCTTTCTATGGCAAGAATATCCAGGTGATGTTGAAACTTGGTCGCGCGCAGGGTATGGCCATCGCTGCCGCGCTGTCGCGAAATATTGTAATAACAGAATACGCTCCCCGTAAAATAAAACAATCTATCACTGGCAACGGCAACGCCACCAAGGAACAAGTTGCCGCTATGTTGCAAACCCTGCTTAAATTCAGCGAAACGCCCGATTTTTTAGATGCTACTGACGGTTTGGCTGTTGCGGTTTGTCACTCGTTCCAAAGGGTACCCACGTCGTCTTCCGGTAAAACCAAAAAATCCTATTCTGGCTGGGAGACTTTTGTAAAGGATAATACTTCAAGGGTAAAAGGCGCTTCCAAGTAAATTTCGATATTATTTATAATTGTTCTAAATAATTTGGAACTATGGCAGGCTTCGTTTATTTTTGACCAGTTATTTATAATTAGTCTTAATAAAATGAAGCAACCACAACCTTGTTTTTCCCATTGGATCGCTGCGATCGCCGTCATATTCGCGCTGTTAAACCCTTTAAATATAAACGCCCAACAGGCACGCCGCGGTACAGTTACAGGTAAGGTTGTTACCGCAAAAGGCGAAGTAGCCGAAAACGTATCGGTAGGTTTAATAGGTACCGGCTACGGTAGCACTACCAATAATATTGGTGAGTTTTCTTTTAAAGCTGCTACGGGCACATACACTTTAATCATTTCGTACGTAGGTGTGCAACGTGTTGAAATACCGGTTACGGTTACGTCCGGCCAAACAATCACAGTACCGCAAATAACCATCAACGCAAGCTTATCGCAATTGAGTGAGGTAAACGTTATCGCCAACCGTGCAAATCGTTTTACCCGCAAAATAAGCGTAGATGTGGGAAAAATCCCATTAAACAATTTAGAAAATGCACAAAGCTACACTACAATTACCAATGAACTTATAAAGGAGCAAAACGTTTTTACCGTAGATGAATCGCTTAGGAATTCTCCGGGGATACAAAAACTATGGGATGCAACGGGCCGCGCAGGCGATGGCGGTGGCTACTATACATTACGTGGTTTTACTACACAAACATCTGTACGTAACGGTATAGCTGGTTTAGTTACCAGTGGCATTGATGCGGTTAACATAGATAAAATAGAAGTTATAAAAGGCCCTTCAGGTACTTTATACGGCAGTATTTTAACTTCTTACGGGGGTTTAATAAACAGGGTTACTAAAAAGCCTTATGAAACTTTTGGTGCAGAGATTGGCCATACTGTGGGTAACTACGATTTAAGCCGCACCACGCTTGACCTGAATACACCGCTTGGTTCAAACGTATCATTCCGCGTAAATACTGCTTACAATTACGAGGGTAGTTTTCAAACCTATGGCAAGAGCCGCAATTTTGCTTTAGCGCCAAGCTTATCTATCAAAGCAAATGATAAATTATTTTTCCTTTTAGAAAGTGAGATGTTTTTTGGCCGCAACTCAGCCAAACCGTTCTTCTTCTTTTACGATTCGCCAAAAAAAATGGGCATTACCAAAGTTAGCGACTTAAACATTGATTATAAAAATGCCTATTCAAACGACAATATTACCTCGTACTCACGCACTATAAATTACTTTGCACAGGCTAACTATAAGATATCAGACAGGTTAACCTCACAAACTTTATTCTCATCATCAAATAGTTTTTCTAACGGAGCAAGCCCTTATTATTACCTGGTGACTGATGCTACCGCAATAGCTATTGACAAAATGTATAACCCGGCGAGCACGTTGCCAGACCTGCCCGGTAACAACAATTACATCTTCCGTAACGATCAGTCTACAGCGAACAGCAAGCTTAATGCAATCGAAGTTCAGGAAAACATCAACGGCGATTTCGATCTGGCATCCATGCGCCACCGTTTTGTAGTAGGTGTAGATTTTCAGCGCCAGGATTCAAGGCAGATTTACTTTGGCAATAGTTACGGCATTGCTCCTATTAATGATCCAACTTTTGACTACGGGGCGTTTAATAAACAAAAGGTTGATGCTAACCCATTTAACGCGGCAGCGGCTTATCCATACATCTACAAAAAGAACACGTATGCAGTATACGCTTCAGACGTAGTTAATCTTACTGAAAAATTAATTGCCTCTGTAGGTGTACGTGTAGACAGGTACGAAAATAAAGGCAGCTATAGCCTAAACGGCGATCAAACAGCGAAACCGTTCAACCAAACAGCATTTTCTCCAAAATTTGGTTTAGTATACCAGCCAATTAAAGAGGCGCTTTCATTATTTGCTAATTATCAAAACGGCTTTAATAACCCCGATCCTTTTTTGGGTGCCGACAATGTGTTAATTAATCCTAAGATTCAAAACGCCAACCAAATAGAAGGAGGTATTAAAATGGCTTTATTTAATGGTAAATTAAACGGGACGGTTAGCTATTACCGTATTAACCTTACTAACGTTATTCGCCCTATCCCCGGATCGGCTATTGGCTCCGTACAGGACGGTACCCAAAACAGTAAAGGTTTCGAAGCCGAAATTGCAGCGAGCCCGGTAGCGTCGGTAAATATTATTGCAGGCTTTTCTTACAACAATTCAAAATATACCAAATCTGATCCAGATATAGAAGGTTACCGCCCAACTACCGCCGGTTCACCTTACTTAGCCAACGTGTACTTTAGCTATCGCTTACCTCAAAGCACCGTTAAAGGGTTAGGCGTTAGCGTTGGCGGCAACTATGCCAGTGCCAATAAAGTAATTAACAGCGCAAGCCAGGGGACATTTGAATTGCCATCTTACACTTTGCTGAATAGTTCTGTGTTTTTAGACAGAGCTAAGTACCGTTTCACATTAAGCGGAAACAACTTAACCAACAAACATTACTACACAGGTTTTACTACTATAAACCCGCAAAAGCTACGTCAGTTTGTATTAACTGCATCGTATAAATTGTAATAAGATAAATGACGAATTTCAAGAAAGTCACACTTTTTTGCCACCGCTGGCTCGGATTCATCTCCGGGCTTGTGGTGTTTATAGTGGCTCTTACCGGCTGTATCTTTTGTTTCCAGGATGAGATCCAGGATGCCATGTACAGCTACCGCACAGTAACGCCGCAAAGCAAAGGCTACGTGCAGCCATCTGAACTGATAGCGACTGTAAAGAAAGCATATCCTAAAGCATCGCCCGATTATATCTACTATTATGGAGTTGAGCGCCCTGCCGGTGTATTGGCAAATTTGGGTACGGAGGGCTACGAATATGTGTACCTGGACCCATACAACGCCAAAATAACCTATCACGAAAAGCCGCAAACCAACTTTTTTATTATTGTAGAGTACATTCACCTGTACCTGCTGTTGCCGCCGGCAATTGGTAGCTGGATAGTAGGTGGCTCTACTATCGCATTTGTGGCGATCATGATAACAGGCATCATCCTATGGTGGCCCAAACGTAAAACCGACCGTAAACGCAGCTTTACTATCAAATGGGGCGGCCGCTGGCGCCGGGTTAACTACGACCTGCACAATGTGTTAGGTTTTTACGCTACATCCATCGCTATTATTTTGGCGCTATCGGGTTTGGCCATTGCCTTTCAACCGGTGAGCAGGGCGATATACAACACCGCTAATTTAGGGAGCGTTGATTATGACAAGGAAGTAACAGAGCCCAAGTCAGATTCGCTAAAGCGTTCCGGGTTGGCAAAACAACCGGTGATAGATATGGCTTTTGCATATGCGCGGAAGCAAGTGCCTAATGCCCAGATGTTCCTGATTCACAACGACCCTGCGCTTTCTGGTGCTATTGGTGTAGGGGCTTATGCCAAATCGATGCACTATTCTCACGCGGATGGTTTTGAGTTCGATAAGTACAACGGCAAGCTGCTAAAGACTTACGACTACGAAAAAAAGAGTGCCGGCCTGAAACTGAACGAAATGAATTACGATATCCATGTAGGCCAGATCCTGGGCCTTCCGGGCAAGATCATCGCGTTTTTAGCAAGTTTAATTTGCGCTACTTTGCCGGTAACCGGTTTTATTATCTGGCTGGGTAAACGCAAAAAATCGAAGGCTAAAAAAGTGCGTAATGTGGTCCATCGTAAAACGCATAAACAACAGGTAGCAGAAGTATAACCCCAATAGCACTGATTTTATTTACAAAAAAGGCGTGTTTTTTCGCGAAAAACAAGCCTTTTTTGCGCTTTTTACTGCTTTTCTTGATGCTAAATTATGCGGATTTTTAAAAATCAGGTCAGGTATAAGTTATTTCTACACCATCGGTAATGGGGTGGCCGGTGCAGGTAAGGACGAGACCCTGCGCCAATTCGGCAGGGGTAAGGACCTCGTTTTTGGCCATCTCTACCTCTCCACTTTTGCAATGCGCCACGCAAGCCGAGCAGATGCCATGGCGACAACTGTAGGGGAGCTGGATATTGTTTTGCAAAGCCGCCTGGAGGATAGATTGATTCTCTCCAACCTGTATATCGTGCCGCTCCCCCTTGTAGTTAATGCGAATATTTCTGGGTGGATAATTCACCGCAGTGCCGGTCACAGGCACGGTCTCCAATACAAAGTTTTCCTTGTGGATGTGCTTGTGCGCGATGCCCATATACAGCAGGGTGAGCCGGATCATCCGCATATAAGCAAATGGCCCGCAGAGGTAAAATTCTGCCTGCTCTTTGGGGAAGTTTAGCTGTTCATTCACCAATCGCTCCACCAGGATATTGTTGAGACGATTGCTCTCGCTGCTCAGCAGGTAAGTGATGTTGAGGCGGTTGGGATAATTCGTCGCCAGTTCATTCAACTCGTTGTGAAACAGGATGCTGGCTTTGTTTTGATTGCTGTAGATAAGGTGCAGCTTGCTGTTGCCCTGCCGGTTAAGAATATATTTGAGATGGGATAGCACCGGAGTAATGCCGCTGCCCGCCGCAAAATAAACAAGATCCTTCACCGATTCATAAGCTGGGACGGTGAACACACCGGCCGGTTTTACCGCAGCTAAAATATCCCCCACTTTTACTTTACTAAGCAAGAAACGGGACACCTCGCCATTGCTGATGCGTTTTACAGTAATAGCTAACCGACGATCATCCGGTGAGGAACTTAATGAATATGATCGCCTTAACTCATCATGGTGGTGCCCGAATATAAACGTAAGGAACTGCCCCGCCTTATAAGGCACAGGGCGCAGTATCTTCTCTACCAGGTAAAAGGTGGCGGTATCGGGTGTTTCCCACTTGATGCCGTCTACCCGTAGTTCCAATATATCGGGGTAAGTCATGTTTAGCCAATGCTGATAACCAACTTGCCAAATTGCGAGGACTGCTCCATTTTTTTGAATGCCTTTGCCGCATCCGCCAGCGGGAAAACTTCATCAATCACAGGCACAATTTTGTGTTCGTTCACAAAAGCTACCATCGCTTTAAATTCTTCCTGTGTACCCATGGTGGTACCCAATATTTGCAGTTGTTTCCAAAAGATGGGGCGGGCGTTCATTTCGGGGATATTGCCTGCGGTACCGCCGAAAAACACAATTCGTCCTCCCGGGTTACACAGATCGGGGATCTTATTAAAATCGGGCCCGAGCGCGCTGTCCACCACAATATCAAACCCTCCGCCCGAGAAATGCTTCAGCTCTTCGGCCCAGTCCTGTGCTTTGTAGTTTACCCCGGCTGCCGCACCCAACTGCTTGGCACGTTGGATCTTCTCGCCACTACCCGATGTTACAAACGCCTGTGCACCAGATGCAACCGCCCATTGCAACAGAAACGTACCCGTGCCTGCCCCAACGCCAATAATGAGCACCTTATCACCTTTTTTAATCCGGGCTTTGGTAAATAAAGCGCGGTAAGCGGTAAGTCCCGCTAAAGGTAGTGCTGCCGCCTGCTCCCAATTAAGGTGGGCTGGTTTAGGGTAAAGGTATTCGGCCTTTATTTTTACGTACTCGGCCAACGCGCCATCATCCGGCAGGCCCAGCATTTTAAATTCTTTGGATTGAAACTCCGGATGTTCTCCCCAGTTGTGCCCGGGGTTGATGATCACTTCCTTGTTCAGCCATTCTTCAGCACCCTCGCCTGTTTCTGTTACAATTCCGGCTCCATCGGCACCTAATATGGTTGGGTACTTAATGCCGGCGTATTTGCCAATGGTTATCCAATAATCGCGGCGGTTTAGTGCTGCGGCTTTTACCTTTACCAATACCTCACCGGGGCCGGCGGTTGGCTTTTCAACATCTTTGTATACGATGGGGTTTTCTGCGGATTCGAGGACGATGGCTTTCATAGGATAAAAAACAATCGTCATTGCGAGGTACGAAGCAATCTCCCGATAAGCTAAGCGGATTTGCACGACGGCTTGTCCTCTTCAGAGGTTGCTTCGTACCTCGCAATGACGCGGTGGTTAACGAGCGTGTTAAAGATAGATAAAATCAAAAAAGCGGCAGAATTGTTTCCAACCTGCCGCTCATATATTTTTAAATCCTCTCCTAAGGTAAGGCTTAAGCTATCGCTTTAGTGTATAACTCAGACACGTGTGCCCAGTTAATTACATTCCAGATCGCTGCCAGATAATCAGGGCGACGGTTTTGATATTTTAAGTAGTAAGCGTGCTCCCAAACATCAATACCCAAAACTGGTGTGCCTTTTACTTCGGCTATGTCCATCAGTGGGTTATCCTGGTTAGGGGTTGAAGTTACGGCCAGTTTTTTATCGGCAGTAACAATTAACCATGCCCAGCCCGAACCGAAACGGGTTGCGCCGGCTTCCTGTACTTTTGTTTTAAAATCGGCAAATGAACCGAAAGTGCTGGTAATAGCAGCTGCTAAAGCACCGGTTGGTTCGCCGCCACCGCTTGGCGATAACAACGTCCAGAACAGGCTGTGGTTGTAGTGACCACCACCGTTGTTACGAACAGCAGGAGCGAACTTAGAGATATTTTTAATGATGTCTTCAATTTTAGCATCAGCCTCTGGTTTACCTTCTAAAGCTTTGTTTAAGTTGGTAACATAAGCCTGGTGGTGCTTGCCATGGTGAATTTCCATAGTAGCTTTATCAATATGCGGTTCCAGTGCATCGGTAGCGTAAGATAACGCCGGTAGTGTAAATGCCATAATATTCAGTTTTTAAGTTTTACAAGTTGTGATGAGCAAATATAAGGTTGGAATCGGCTTTTTGTTCTAAATGAATGTCATTTATTGATAGTTCATGGGTGATGGTTCATGGGTGATGGTTCATGGCCAATGGTTCACAATAGCGGTCATTAAATTTATGGCCCAATAATCATTAATATTTTCCGGCTATGAACTATGAACCATCATCCATGAACCAAAACTATCTCTTCCGCTTAAAAAAATCCTTCACCAACTGCGCGCATTCGTTTTCGAAGATGCCGCCGGTGACCACCGTTTTGGGGTGGGTGATGGTTTGGTTGAGCCGGCCAAAGCCCCGCTGGGCATCATAGGCGCCAAAAACTATCCTGCCCACCTGGAACCAATAGGATGCGCCCGCGCACATTACGCAGGGTTCCATGGTTACATATAGCGTACACTCCGGCAGGTACTTGCCGCCCATATAGTTGGCCGCCGCAGTAAGCGCCTGCATTTCGGCATGGGCAGATACATCGTTCAGCCGCTCGGTAAGGTTATGCCCGCGGCCAATGATCTGCCCTTTGCAAACCACCACCGCGCCAATCGGGATCTCATCCTCCTTTAGTGCCAAACGCGCCTCTTTCAGGGCTTCGTTCATAAAAAACTCATCCGGCGATATAGCCGGCTCGTCGCCAAAAGTAAAATATTTCATTAAACTAATTTACTGCCGTTAGGCACTGGTTTATCAATAGTGGCCAATACAATATCGCCGTTCTCATCGGAAAAGCCGGTAACCAAAAACTCCGACATAAAGGTAGCGATCTGCTTCTTAGGGAAGTTAACCACCCCCATGATCTGCCTGCCCGGCAATTCCTCTTTGCTGTAATTTTTAGTGATCTGCGCGCTGGATTGTTTAATCCCCAGCGGCCCAAAATCGACTTTGAGTTTATAGGCGGGCTTGCGGGCCTCCGGAAAGTCCAATACTTCCAGGATAGTACCCGCGCGTAGCTCTACCTTTTCAAAATCGTTCCAGCTGATGGTTTCCATATTGTAAAGGTAGGAAGGCAGGCGGAAATATGAAGCGGAATATAAATTTTGTTGGAGTGGAGGGATGCGTAGCTGGCTATCCCGGATTGTTTTTCACCCTCCGTGCGGAGTAGAACTGACATCCGAAATCGAACATCCGTCTCCCACAATTAATTGATCATCTTCCCTGCCAGATCCACCTTGCGCGAAAAAGGGTTCAAATACTTGTTCGCCAGCACCACAAACTCGCGGCGGGTAACCGGGCGGCGGGTATCAAAGGCAACGGTAAAATTGTATTTGGTTTTCCAGTTGGTGCGCATGATGCGCTCCAGGGTCTCCGGATCGGTGAGCGACATTTCGCTAATGTAAGATAGCAGGTTGCCCACCGTAAAGTTATCGCCCGGCTGGGTTTTGTTGAACCACAGGAACGAGCGTGTGTAAATTTCGTTTAAAAACGGTTTCACTTCTGCTGTATAAACCGTGGTATCGGGTTTAAAAAGCATTTGGGCGGTGGTGCCGGTAACCGTACGGAAACCCTGCAGCATGCCGGTTGAGCCAACCTGTTGTACCGCGCGATAAGCCGGATCAGATTTTGGGATATCGCTAAAGGGCATCACCGCGCCGCCATAGATGAGCACCTCATCCTGTATCTTGCGTACATCCAGTTCCCTTGTGGTTTTGCCGAAGAACGCGCACCATGCTGCCGAAGCGCCAACGCCCTGCCCCAAAGCCATCTGCACGGCAGGGTTGGTAATACTGCCATTAACCAAATGCGTTACCGACATAGCCTTCTCGGTTACAAAGAGGTTCACAGCGTCTTTCACTACAATGCTGCCCAGCGGGACAGAATATGGTGGGAAAGGCGGGTACTTTATTTTTGGCGCACCGGGGATAATGTAATGCTGGCCGGGTATAGCATCGCCAATGCCTATAGCGGTTCGGTACAGCCTCGAGCCGCGGGTGTAGGGTGTATAAATATCATCGAGCACCATCCGCACTTCGCCATAGGCCCGCTTATTCTCGCGAACGTAAGGTATCAGCGGTAGTTTGTCTTTGGTGGGGAATTCATCCGCAAGCCCTATGTTTTTGTAGCCGAGTTCGGTTTGCAGGTAGTAGATAAGCCCGAGGGTATGAAGTCGTGCTTTGCGGAAGGTTTCGGCGCGGTTTTCGGGCGAGAGGTCGTCTGATGTAACAGAGTACTGGTTGGCACAATCGTTCCAGTTCATCATGTACTTGTTATCAATCAGGGCGCCGGCCTTCAGCATTTTCTTAATGTCTATCCGTTTAAGGCAGGCGTATTGGCTGGGCTCGTAATTGTCGGGCCGGACAATGGTTTTATCCGCCGTTCGGCCATAATCTTTTAATATGGCTACCCAGCTGATATCCTGGATCTGGTTGGTAGGATCCGTCGGTGCCTGCGCTTCTCCCGTTTCCTTGCGGCTGTCAAAACCGGTATTAAATATAGCGCCTGCCTTGGTGGCCACGTCGGCATATTCGGTAGCATCAACAACAGCCTTGGCTTTTATTACATCTGTTTTACCGTTTACGGTAATGGTAACTTCCCAGCCGGTGCCGTCTTTTTTAATAGTGGTAAAAGGGGTGTTGAGCTTTACGGTAAGATTTTTTACCGTGTCTGTTAGTTTTTTGAGGATAGATGCCCCAACCGACGGCTCAAAGTTAAGCACGGCGTTAAAGGTGGTATCGTAGCCCAGCCTTACTTTGTAAAAGTTTCTGATCCGCTCCCTAAACTCGCCGTAAAAACCGTTGGGCAGGTTGCGGTTAGCCTCTAAAATGCAAACGCCGCCAGCCGTCATAGCGCCACCGAGCCATGGCCCCTGCTCTATCAGCATTGTTTTTACGTTACTGCGAGCACTTTGTATGGCTGCCGCCACGCCGCTTGCACCACCACCAACTACCAGTACATCGGTTTTAATAGTATCGGCATAAGCAGCCGCAGAGAGGAGTACGAAGAGCAGCGTTAATAATTTTTTTATCATCAGTTTACAAAACAAGTACAAAACGCTAATTTAGGGCAAATCCTTATGGATACATCAAAATATATTCTCCAGAAAAATTAAGACACATGACAGACGAGCAGATGCGGTACCCTATCGGGAAATTTGTACCCCCGGTTTCCTATATCATCGAAGATAAACGTAAATGGATCAGCGAACTCCGCAACCTGCCCGGCAAAGTTAGGAACGCTATTATGCCCTTAAACGACCGCCAGCTGAATACCCAGTACCGCACCGGCGGCTGGACCTTAAGGCAGGTTGTACACCACCTGGCCGATAGCCACATGAACTCGCTGGTGCGCTTTAAGCTGGCCCTTACCGAAGATAACCCAACCATAAAACCCTACGAAGAAGGCGACTGGGCGCTGCTGCCCGACTACCGCCTGCCGGTAGAGCCGTCCCTGCGGATGCTGGAAGGGATCCACATCCACATGGTTGCCCTGTTCGAAAGTTTTACTGACGATCAGTGGGATAAAACTTTTGTACACCCCTCATCCGGCGATACCGTTAGTTTAAAAAAAGGACTTGCCTTGTACGCATGGCACAGCAGGCACCATTTGGCGCATTTAACTGAGACCATAAAGAAGTTTTAGGGCGTTGCCTGCGGCCCAGGCTTTCTGCTCATACGCGCACACGGCCTTAGGCTCAGGGCCGGTATCCGCGCCAATCCTTAACGCTGGAATTGTTCCACAAAAAATAGCGATGGGTCTTAAACTCATCGCTATTTTTTATAATCAGCCCGTCATTGCGAGGCACGAATCAATCTCCCGATAGGCAGGTAGGCGGAATACAAAGCGGTCATGCATAGTTCAGCGATTGCTTCGTGCCTCGCAATGACGCGTGGTGATTAGAGGGCATTTATTACATGTCCATATCCATCATTTTATCCATCTTATGCTTCCCGCCCATTTTCATCAAAGCGGGCGTAACCCGCAGGTAAACCTGGAAACCTAAGGGCGCATTGCCGTACAGCGTTTTCAATTGCGTTGGCGACAGGTTTAGCGTCGCTTGCGTACCCACGGTAAGGTTGGTTTGCTTAAACGTAGTGAGGATGCGGTTATATCCGAGGGTAACAGCGTTGATGTTGAAACGAGGATCGGTAGGGTATTGAGCTTCCAAATCCAGCTCACCGGCATCTTTTTGTACATACTCGTACCTGCCATAGATGGCGTTTTTGTTGAACTGGTAAGCATGTTCCAGCAATATAGCAGGTTCGTTTGCGCCGCTGCTGTTATGGTGATTCTGCCCAAATACCAGTGTAGTTGCCACATAGCTGGCATCGCCCAGCATTTTAGTGTGAATGGCCGATGCGGTAAAACGCCTGATATTTTCCAGCGGTTCGGCTTCCTCCGGGCTTTTCAGCCAGCCGTTAGAAACCTGCAGCGCCCATTCTTTCGATGGGTTTACCGACAGGCGAACGGAGTACGAATCGAATTTAGCTTTGTCGAAATCATAGCGGTGTTCATCCGGCTCGCGCCCCGTAAATACCGACCCCTCCAACTTTACGTTTTTATAACGGAACCCCAAGGTAGCCGTACCAAAGGTAATATGCGTGGCATCGGCATAATGGTGACTCAGCGGCGCATCCGGGTTATTCATGGCCGAAAGGCGATGCATAAACACGGGCGGCCCCAAAGCAGGCTCGCCGGGATAACCAACCGAAAGCGATACATCGGTGTTTTTTGCAACGCGTTGGGTGTAGGCGATGCTCAGTTCCGCAAAAAGATCATGCGGGTGCTGGCGGTCTACCAGTTTATTCCCCTTGTACGATTCGCCTGTTTGGTAAAGCAGCGGATAGCCCCCGGCACCAACCGTAAACGGGTCGAAAGAAAACATGGTGTTAATGGCGAACAGGCCGTTTTTGCCAACCTTGCGCTGCGCCATATACATCAGCCAGTTTGGTGCATCAAGCTGGCTGCCACCGCGGCTGCCTTTGTTAAACACGTCTTGCTTATTGTAGCGTAAAAACACGCTGCCGTGTACCATCTGCATCCATTTTTTGCCATGGATCATGTACATATACATCGGTGTTTCATCCGGCACCCAAGAGGTGCCCGAGCCATCGCGGTTCATGGGCAGGTCCAGCGAGAACTGGCTGGTCATCATGCCCATTTTGTGTGTGGTATCATGCTGCATCTTTTTCATCATGGCGGCATGGTCGTGTTTCATGGGTTTTTTTTGGCCGGTATCCTTTTGCATGTGCTGCATATTGCCCATATCCTGGGCGTGAGTTGCCAGCGCTATAAAAAGCATGGCTATTATTAAAATATGTTTTTTCATGGTAGGTTCTTTTAAAGAGACGCGACATCTCGTGCCCTCTGATCTTATAAATTAAAGAAATTGTACTCGAAGCGGATGAGGTACATGTTCTTGCTGAAACGTTCCATAGAATTAAAAAGAGGAGCGCGGTACGAAAGATCTAACCGGCAAACGCTGTTGAAAATGAATTGCACAGCGGGGGCCACATCCAGGTAGCTTTGCGCGTAACCGGGGTTGCTTTTACCAAGCAGTTCGGCATATACATTTACGTTCACCTGGTTGTAGCTGCTGTAGCGTTTGGGCAGCAGCAGGTAACCGGCAGATATACTATAGGCTACCGCGTTTTTTGCGCCCGTAATTGGCGGGGCGTTACCATTATTATCAAATGCCCGCAAATAACTTGCCGAGCCGGATAAGGCCAGCTTATGCATCAATTTGGTGAAGATAACGCCGCCTTGCAAGCCGCTGTTATCGCCCTCTAAAGCAATTTCCTGTGTATTGAACGGGTTGCTGCTGATAGATGCCTTCCCAAACACCGCCCCGCGAAAATGCGATTGCACGCTATCGATGGATAAAAAGCGGTACTTGGCGTAGGCGCTCCCGCCTTCGAGGTGCTGGCTTTGCTGATAAAAATTTGATACGTAGGCAGATCCATGCACCATCAGTTTACCGGTAGCACCGTACATTATCTCCAGCGTGCTGCGGTTTTTAAACTCCGGCGAAGTGAAGCCCTGGTTCTCCAGGCGGATGCCTAAAGAATGGGCCGCCATATTGCTGGCCGGCTCGGTATTTACGTATAATTCCTGCCCAAATGTGGCATATGCAGATGCCATAAGGCAAAATGCCAATAAAGTTGCTTTCATAAATAATGAGTTTTAGAAAGCGCTTAAATTGCTACGTGGTAAGTTTTGCCCGATGCAGCCGGTGTTTCCGGGTTTTTGCCCAGATACTTTTTAGATACTGAATTTGGCGCGAAGCCCTTATCTACGATGGTTAACAATACCTCGCCGCTCAGCGGTTTATCAGCATTTAACAGTTTGTAGGTATCGCCGCCATAAGTGAAGGCATTTTCCGCAACAGTGGTGTTAGCGAAGTTGTAGGTGGTTTTAAAGTAGTTCACAAAAAAGCCTGCGCTTTTTATCTTCTTGCTGATCTGCTCAAAATCTACCGGTACACCTTCCTTAAAGGTAATGTTGTAGATATTGCGGATCAGGTCGGGTTTTATTTCGCTTACGAACGGCAAGGCTTTGATCGCCTTCTCGGTAGATTTTGCGCAAAGCGAGCAGGTAAGGCCGCTAACTTGCAGTTCGGCTTTGGTGAATTGTGCTTTTGCAACAGTTACGGTTGCTATAAAAAGGATGATGTATATTTTTAACGTTTTCATTGTTTTTAAAAATTGAATTTGAATTGATAGTGTAATTAATTTTGAAATTACCTACGGTTATCAAATTCGGAAAATGCAATTTTTAAGGAAAACGGCGATCCCCTCAGATGGAATATCGGGCGGGCCGCGGTCGAAAAGTTTTTCTAATACAGATTGCTGTGCCGATAGCAGGAAATCAGCCAATGGGAACTTTGGCAAATCAAAAGCAAACAGCCTGGAGAAAAACGAGGTGGATTCTTTTTGATGGTCATCCTTTACCTTCACATCCAGCTTGCTATCCTTGCAGCAATTCATTTTGCTTTTTGCCATGGTGGTTGAACAAGGTTTTGCCGGGGCATTTATCTGTACATCTGCAACATGGCTACCGCAGTAATGCAGGTTTAGCGCAAAGCCGGCCACTGTAACGGTGTACAGTAACGCTAATAGCAATGCTCCCTGCTTTTTAATCATGTTACAAAAGTAATGTTTAACTAACTGATTACAAACACAAAATTTATAAATAAGTATTGAAATCTTCAAATTTATATTCTTTCTTTGTATTTAGATTAAATCTAAATAGATGATGAAGAAACTAATCCTATCCTTAAGCATTTGCATTGTCGCTTTAGCTGCTTTTTCACAATCCAAGCTCGAGCAAGATAGGCAAGCCATAAAATCGCTGGCGGGCTACTACAAAGTAACATTCAATTATGCCGAAACCTTTGCGCCGGATACGGCTTATAAATTTCATCCCCGTTACCATTCATGGGGTTACGAATGGGCTGTTATAGTGGAAGATTCGCCAAAGAAAATTGTAATTCAACACCTGCTGGCTGTTGACGATACGACTGTTATAAAACACTGGCGCGAAGACTGGGTTTACGAACAGCCCTCAATTTTAGCTTTTGATAAAGAGAACACCTGGAAAAAAGTGCCCCTTTCGCCTGCCGAAACAAAAGGCAAATGGATACAAAAAGTGTTGCAGGTTGATGATAGCCCACGGTATGAAAGCATTGGCACCTGGGTGCATGTAGATGGCCGCCACCAGTGGCAGGGCGAAAGCGATTCGCCGCTGCCACGCCGCGAGTATACCAAACGTAACGACTATAACGTACTACGCCGCGGTAACCGCATCTACTTAACACCTGAGGGTTGGATGTTTGAGCAGGACAATAAGAAAATAGTCCGCTCGGCCGGAGGTGATAAACTAATTGCCCAGGAGAAAGGCTACGAGGAATTTACCAAAGTAGATGCAAGTAAATTTGCTTATGCCAAAACCTGGTGGGCAAACCAGCAAGCATATTGGACGGATGTGCGCGCGGTGTGGGACAATGTTTTTGTAAAGAACGGCACCATTAAACTGGCAGATAAAAAAGACGATAAAAGACTGTATCAACGATTATTTGATCTGGGCGATCAATCGGTAAAAGAAAAATGGAGTTCTGCAAAAAATAAGGAAGAAGCGAATAAAATTATCGCGGTGTATATAGGGGCGTAATTAATAAAAAGAGGAGGCAGTATCAAAGCCGGTTTACCCAAAACACATAGATTACCTATTGGGTTATTATCTCCTTTTTGGCTTTGGTGTGTTTTACCCGCGAAAATAGTTAACAGCAACAACATTGGTGGTGACACAATATTGACACCATCTTGTAATTTGTAAATTGTTGATTATAAGATTTTTATAAATGTTCACGGTGTTCACTTGTGTGGCGTGAACACTCAATAGTTTTTTTGTCGATTGACGGGCAGCCAAAAAACAACAAAGAGGCTGTATCAAAATCAATATGATACAGCCTCCTAATACAACTTGGTGTATTTTATTTCGCCGCCACCTTTAAGGTAGCAGTTACCTTACCACATTCCAGCATGTCTTCGCCGTAATACGGGTTGCGGATATCTTTGGATTCGCTTAACCAATAGGCCTTTTTCATGGGGCAATACTGTTGGTAAAGTGGTGCGCTGGTCATGTTTAAGCCGGATAACAAGGCGAACATGTTTTTAGACAGGCTTTGGAAATGCTCGCGCTGATGATCAATAAGGATAGTCTCGCTGATGTGGCGGCTATCGTACTTTAACTTTTCAAGGTAAGCAGCATAGGTTTTTTGTTGCTTTGGCTGTAATGTTTTTACCGGGAATGCGGTTAATACGCCAAGCAGTTCCTTCGAGCGGCTTTTTGTTAATTCGGCGTTGCTGCCCACTAAGGCATCCTTTACACCAATGTATGATGCCGTTAGCTTATCAACGCTGTTGATCTGCTGCGCGTTTGCGGTTACGATGCTAAACGCAAGGACGATGCTTAAAAAAAGTGTTTTCATATAATATCCTGAATTAATTACTTGGTTTTATATTCCTTGATAATTTCTTTGCAACCCGCTTCGATCAGTTTAAATACCGGCGCGAATTGCGTGTCGTCGTAGTAAGGGTCGGGCACTATTTTGTTGCCCAATAGTAACTTAACTTTATTCCTATCGGCATTATTGCGTGCCTTGGCTAAAATGTCACTCAGGTTACTTTTGTCCATCACTAGTATCAGGTCGAACTCGTTAAAATCGCTTGCGCGGAAAAGTCTGCATATTTGCCTGCTGATGTCGACACCCTCATCGGCTGCGGCGCGGATGGAGCGCCTGTCGGGCGGGGAACCAATATGCCAGTTGCCCGTACCTGCCGAATCTACTTCCCAATCCAACCCTTCCTTATCGGCCAGGTGCTGCATAATACCCTCCGCCAGCGGCGAACGGCAAATATTGCCCAGGCATACCATTAGTATTTTCATGTTAGTTGAGAGATGTTAAAAAAGTTAGAGAAAGGTTAAAAGGGTTGTAAAAAGTTAAAAAGGTTTGAAAGGTTGGTCCTAACTTTTACAACCTTTCTAACCCTTTTAACGTCTCTTAACTACTAACCAAATATTTGGTTCAAAACACCGGCCAGCCTTACGCCGCCTTGCAGCAGGCGCTGGTTTACTACGCTGATGAATTTAAAGTTATAGTTGTATGCACTTACTTTATCGCCATCTTTTGAATAAGCATAAATGTCCTGGCATATCACGTTAGATTCGTAAAGCCATTGCGCTACCGGTGCTTTTTGCCATGCGGCGCGTTGTGCTGCGGTGGTATGGTTAATTTCGGTAGCGTATTCGGTAAAGCTCATCTGTTGAAAATCTATAAGCTGAGAATCCCAGATGGTATGCAGGTTGGTTGGATTATTAAACCAGGTAACCTTTACATCGTTGCCTCCTTTATCAAAGCTGTGCGCGGTGTGCATAGGTTGGTGAATATCTTCAATTAAATGGATAAGCATGTGCAACGCAAAAAATTTCTGGTCTTTATTCAGGGTTTTCTTTTTTAGTTCGCCCATTAAAAAATTCAGTTTAGTGTAGGCATCGGTGATGGTATCCTGAGCTAAATATGCCTTCATTTCGGGCAGGGTGTAGCCCTTATCCAAATTAACATAGTGCCATGTCTCGGTGAATTTATAATCGGGGTTAGAGCGTTCAAAATCGGCCCAGTTGCCTGCGAGCGCCAATGACTCGTTGCCCAGGATGGCTTTGATAGCCGCGCGCGCCTTTGGGGTAAGGTAACTGTAGGCAATTTGCCCGGTAATGCGGTGCCCGTTGGTGCCCCAGGCCATAGCTTGCGCCGGGAAGTAAAGTACGGCTGCCGCTACAAGCAGCTTTTTAAACAAGTTTTTCATATTATAACGGTTTTGGAGTACAGGAACTTCGTTTTGTTAAATGCGCATCGAAAGGGATAACGCTTGATGTTGGGAAAAATTGAATAACCGAATCAGCTTTTTTGACGAGTTTAAAGGTCTCCTCGTACTTACCCGAGCGGAAACAGCCGCCCTCTATTTTATAGGTAAGGTCGGCATTGCTAAACAGGCCTTTCAAACGAAGTGTATCGTGCTTTTGCTCGTAAACGCCCTTGGCGTATTCGCTCCATTGCCCGTTTTGTACGCAGCTATCCGGGTAACCACCATTGGCTTTACTGAACGATTTGATGCTTACGAAAAAAGAATCGCAGCTGAATTTGAAATGGTATAGCGAGTAGTTGAGCAGTTTTTTTTGCAAAACGACACTGTCCTGCTGCCATTCGCCCTGCAAAGCGGCTTCGCCGGGTCCCTGCATATCGGGGTTGAAGCGGCAGCTTGACGCCAGTATAAAGACGAAGGACAAAAGATAAAGGATGTGGCTTTTCCGCATAAAACATTAAAATGTCCCCCTCCATTGGAGAGGGGTTGGGTGAGGCTTTTGGCCGGGGGGCTTATTTCAGCCCGCCTATCATATCTTCGGGGCGTACCCACTGGTCGAATTGCTCATTGCTGAGGTATCCTAAGCCAACCGCGGTTTCGCGAAGCGACTTATTTTCTTTCAGTGCTGTTTTGGCAATTTTGGCCGCGGCATCATAACCAATGTGGGGGTTAAGCGCGGTTACCAGCATCAGCGAGTTTTCGAGGTGTTTTTTGATGCCTTCGTAGTTTGGCTCAATGCCAACGGCGCAATGATCATTAAATGATACGCAAGCGTCGCCAATTAAACGGGCCGACTGTAAAAAGTTGGCCGCCATAAGCGGTTTAAATACGTTCAGTTCGTAATGCCCGTTGCTGCCGCCTATGGAGATGGCTACATCGTTACCCATTACCTGCGCTGCTACCATGGTAACCGCTTCATTCTGGGTTGGGTTAACTTTACCCGGCATAATAGACGAACCGGGTTCGTTATCCGGTATGTGGATCTCGCCGATACCCGAGCGCGGACCAGACGCCAGCATCCGGATATCATTTGCTATTTTCATTAACGATACCGCGATCTGTTTCAACGCGCCATGGCTTTCTACAATGGCATCGTGTGCCGCCAGTGCTTCAAATTTATTTTCGGCAGTGATGAATGGCAGGTTAGTGAACTTGGCAATGTATTCGGCAACTTTTACATCATATCCTTTTGGGGTGTTGATGCCGGTGCCTACCGCTGTGCCGCCAAGGGCCAGTTCGCTTAGGTGCTCAAAGGTGTTACGCAGCGCTTTTAAACCGTGGTTCAGTTGCGATACATAGCCCGAAAATTCCTGGCCCAAAGTAAGCGGCGTAGCGTCCATCAGGTGGGTGCGGCCAATTTTTACAACGGCTTTAAAAGCTTCGCTTTTCGCCTGCAGGGTATCGCGCAATTTTTCTATGCCGGGGATAGTAACATCTATCAGGATCTTGTAAGCAGCAATGTGCATTGCTGTAGGGTAGGTGTCGTTTGATGATTGCGATTTGTTTACATCATCATTGGGGTGGATGAAGGTTTTGCCCTCGCCCAAAGTATTACCCTGTAGTACGTGGCTGCGGTTAGCTACCACCTCGTTCACGTTCATGTTTGATTGCGTGCCCGAACCTGTTTGCCAGATCACCAGCGGGAACTCGCCATTTAGCTTGCCTGCTAAGATTTCATCACAAACGGCGGCTATCATGTCGCGCTTTTCGGCAGGGAGTACGCCGCAATCGGTATTGGTATAAGCGGCAGCTTTCTTCAGGTAAGCAAATGCTTCAATAATTTCCTTCGGCATAGAAGCCTCG
Source organism: Mucilaginibacter sp. (assembly GCF_039925265.1). Lineage (GTDB taxonomy): Bacteria > Bacteroidota > Bacteroidia > Sphingobacteriales > Sphingobacteriaceae > Mucilaginibacter. Next base: position 159,608 of record NZ_JBDSZG010000008.1, on the reverse strand, counting down.
GGGCCAATTTTAAAGTTGTTGCGGCTGCGTTCTGTTTGCGCGCCCCAGTATTTGTCGGCCGGTACTTGTACCGCGCCCATGGTATCATATTCGGTTCTGAAACTCATATGGATATATATGTTTTGCGGGGGCAAATTTAGGGTTTTAAATGGAGTATGGGGAAGAGATGAAGTAATCTTTTTGGTACAGGAGTATTTATCACAATACCTTAAATGCGGGCTTGGTAACGGCCACCCAATTTTTCAGCGCGCTCAGTTTATCGGGATTATCTTTCAGCCATTTCGCGCTTTCAGGCTTGGCGCTTTGGCTAATGTAGCGGGCGAATGTGGGCAGATTATTGGATGCTGTAAGTTGTCCAAAATAGGTAGCTAATGATTGCCAAAACGCGTATTTTTCAACCGGGATATTACCCACGGCATTGAAAATGCTTTTAAGTTGGGCCGCCAACAGATCAGCAGATGTAGCATACTTTCGGTTTGCCACGCCTGCAAGTGCTTTTGTTAATACTTTATTGCCGGGATCTGCAGAACTCATATCACGGGGTTCACGGTAACCAGGTTCGGGTTTTAAAACACCACCCTGCAAAATATTCTGTAAGTTGCCATAAACTTCGGCACTACGGGGAGTATTAGGTTCCAGCATTAAAAAGCGACAAAAACCAAATGTCGCCTCCGCCCGTTTATTTTGGTGAAAGGCCGATAACGCGTACATCCGGGTACTACCCGCATCGCTGCTATCCAACTCTATGGCCGTGGCAAAGGTTTGTTCCGCCTCGCCATATAACTTACCCTTAAAATAAGCTATTCCCAAATTATAGTAGATACGCTGGTTGCTGCCGTCGGCCTTAATAGCGTTTTTGTAAGCGTTAACAGCATTGGGTAGCTGATTTACACTTTGGTAAATGCTCCCCATGAGGCTGTAAGCCGCCGCAGTGAATTTGGGGTTGTTGCCTTTGCTGGCTTTTTCTATGAATGGCAGGGCCTCCTTGTTTTTACCTGCAGAGAAAAGCGTAAAAGCCATTTGGTAATTGGCCTGCACGTTGTCAGGTTCGAGTGCTAAGGCCGCTTTGTAGCTCTCCGCTGCTTCGGGGTATTTTTTTTGATTATTTAGTTCTACGCCTTGTTTAATAAGGCCTGCCACACTACTATCGCTTTGTGCCGATGCATCTACACCACTGCCTAAAGCACAAATAAAAATGATGATCTTAAAGTAAAACCGCATATTTAAAATTCCCGTTTGGTTGCTTTTAGCCAGTCGTCAAAAGCAGCGAGGTCTTTGTCGTGCTCTTTAAACCAGGCGAGGTTCTCGTCCTTGTAAGCACTAAGGCTTATATAACGCGTAAATGCGGCCATATTGCCCGATTTTGCCAGCTTCTCAAAAAAATCTGAATAATAAGAGGCAACGAAAGGGTTGTCTTTATCGCCGGTAATAACGTGTGCGATCTCAAAAAGCGCGGTGAATTGTAAAGTTAATGAGTCGGTTGCGCTGAGATTCTTTTTGTCGGATGTAGCATTGGTAACCGTCAATGGCATCAGCAAGTTGGATGAACTAAGGTCTTTTTCATTTATGGTTATGGTTACACTTTTTTCGCCGGTTTTCTTCACGCCGTTATTGATGATCGCTTTTACATAGGTCAGCGCCTCCGGCGAGCGTTTTGTTTGCGGCTCTATCAGTAAGAAACTACACCAGCCCAAAAGCGATGCACCCAACTTGTTTTGGCGGTTTGTGGCCATCGCGAATATCCGCTGGCTGCTGGCGTGCTTAGGGTCTAACTTGATAGCGGTAATGGCGCTTGCTTCGGCATCGGTGTATTGCTTTTGGCCATAATAAGTGACGGCTATATTGTAATATAGGCGCTGATAATCGGGCGCGGCGGCTATTCCTCTTTTATAGTATTCCAGCGCCTTATCGGGTTGTTTATTATCGTCGTAAATGTTGCCGATCATGTTGTAGCCATCACCGCTTTCGGGGTTTATTTTTATAGCGGCTTCCAGGTAGGGGATGGCATCCAGCGGTTTCCCTTTCGCCTGTAATGTATAAGCCGTTTCATAATTAGCGTTGTAGCTTCCGGGTTCTATCTTCAACGCCTCTGCGTATTTGGCTATGGCATCGTCGTATTTTCCTTCATCGTTCAGGGCAACTCCTTGCTTTATCAGTTCTTTTACTTTGTCGCGGTCCTGGCTGTAAGCGGTAACCGAAATGGCAACAAAGGCCAGCAGCAGTAAGGTTTTGTAAAGCGGTTTCATTGTGTAAGGTTTATATTGTTAATTATAACAATAAGATGCCAGATGGAGAAGGATTCCATAATTTTTTTAGAACAAAACACAAGAGCAAGATTTATGCTTGTGAGGATAATTTAACTTGTTTTTATTTATGTTGAAACATTATTTAAACTTTTCGCTTATTGCTTCTATATATTTTTCCATTTTTGCTTTTCGTTTAACGAATATTTTTTATCTATGAATTTTGTGCTTAAAGCTGCGTTCGCGGCTTCCTTGTTCTTATTTTCGGCGTGCTCGTCTGGTTCGGCCGACAAAAAAAATGCTGCTGCCGATTCTCTGAAGCCTTTTGACCCAACCGGATTATTAAAATATAACCCCAAAGGCGCCGATAAAAAAATTGATGATTTTATGCAGCACCTGCATAGGGTTAGCGGCTTTAACGGCAATGTACTGGTTGCCAAAAAAGGAAAGATAATTTACGAGAACGCGCTGGGCTGGGCAAATCACCTCACCCGCGACAGCCTTAAACTTGGTTCGCAGTTCGAGCTGGCATCGGTTACCAAAACCATGACGGGTACTGCTATTATGCAACTTTGGGAGCGTGGTAAACTTAAACTCGACCAAAACGTTAAAGAATTTTTCCCCGATTTTCCTTACGAAGGGGTTACCATCCGCCTGCTGCTTACACACCGATCAGGTATGATGAACTACGTGTATTTTGTAGACGGCATTTACCGCGCAGAACACCGCGACCAGAAAAAGGGACTTACCAATGCCGGGGCTATGGCCATGATAGCGCAGTATAAACCGCCGCGCTACATCGCTCCCGATAAAAAATTCCATTACAACAACTCTAACTTTATGGTGCTTGGGGCCATTATTGAGAAAATTACCGGTAAAAGTTACGCCGATTATATGATGGAGAATGTGTTTAAACCCGCCGGCATGAAACATACCGCTGTTTATTCTAAAGCGGTGTATGATAAAATACCCGTTGATGTAGTTGGGCACGACCGTAACAGCTGGCGCTATTCTGTAGCGCAAAACTTTTTAGATGGCCCCGTGGGCGACAAAGGTATTTACAGCACCGTCGGCGATCTTTACATTTTCGACCAGGCGCTTAGGGCCGGGCGTTTGATAAAGCCCGCCACGCAGGATTCGGCTTACACGCCGCGCAACCCAATGGTACGCGGGCATTTTAGTTATGGCTACGGGTGGCGTATATTTGAATCGCCGGGGCAGGATGTGGTTTACCACACCGGCTGGTGGCATGGTTTCCGTCATATTTATTTGCGCGACCTTAAAAACGATGTAACCATTGTTTTGTTAGGTAATATGGTGAACGGCAGCCTGCTACACCTGGACGACCTGTATAAAATGACAGGTATGCCCGTAGTGCGCAAAGGTGCTTATAACGGAGCTGGCGATACGGAGGAGGATTAAGCTGCAGATGTGCAAATGCGAGGATATGCAGATGTGCAGATGAGGAATTGATAAATAATAATTAGATAACCTGGGTATGCAGTTGTGGGACCAGTGCAAATCATCTGCACATCCGCACATTTGTATATCTGCACATTCAATAATCATGTTCGATAAATTAATGGAAGCCCAGCAAAAGGCTGGCGAAGTAAAGAAACGGCTGGACGCTATCAGCGTAACCGGCAGCGCCGAAGGCGGCAAGATCACCGTGCAGGCCAATGGTAATAAGGTGGTTCAGTCCGTTACTATTGATGAGGCTTTTTTGAAGGAAGCCGATAAAGAGGAACTGGAAGAACTGTTGGTAATTGCCATTAACAAAGCCATGGAACAGGCTGACAACGTTAGCCAAAGCGAAATGGCCGCCATGACCAGCGCTATGTTTGGCGGAATGGGCAGCTTGTTTGGCAAGTAAATGTTATAATGCTGTCAAAAGCAAATTACAGGTTGCAACATTCATTATCTATTCGGTAATTTACACATAAAAATAGCCCTATGAAAGTTACCTACTTAGGCCAGTCGACCATTGAGATGGAGGCTGCCGGAAAAAAATTACTGTTCGACCCGTTTATTACTTATAATGATCTGGCCAAAGGCATTGTTGATGTAGCAAGCCTTAAACCCGATTACATCCTGGTATCGCACGGCCACGGCGACCACGTTGCCGACCTGGTGCAGGTGCAAAAGCAAAGCGGTGCAAAAGTTATTTGCATAGCCGAAATTGCTGGCTGGCTTGGTAAACAGGATATTGATAATGTACACGGCATGAACATTGGCGGTGGCTTTAACTTTGATTTTGGCCGGGTGAAAATGGTGAACGCTGTACACTCCAGCGCCCTGCCCGATGGCAGCAACGGCGGTAACCCCGCGGGTTTTGTGATCTCTTCAGAAGGAAAGAAGATCTACTTCGCCGGCGATACCGCGCTTACTTACGATATGAAATTGCTGGAGGATGAAAACCTCGACTGGGCGTTTTTACCAATTGGCGATAACTACACCATGGGTGCGGATGATGCCATTAAAGCAGCGGCATTTATCAATTGCAAAAACATCATCGGCATCCATTACGATTCGTTCCCGGTGATCAAGATAGACAAGGAAGAAGTAAAAGAAAAATTCATTAAAGCGGGGCTTAATCTTAAGCTGCCTGCTATCGGCGAAAGCTTAGATCTGTAAAAACAAGAACGGCCCCGAAACTTTCGGGGCCGTTCTCTTTATGTACTATTTGTTTAGATCACTGTTCCACTTGGTATAATAGCACGTTTCTTAACGATAACAATACCATCAACTACGGTATAGGTTGGGAAATCACCATCCGGCAGCTTACCGCCGCAGTTGATTTTTACGTCGTCGCCTATGTAGGTGTTTTTATCAATAATTGCGTTGCGCAGGGTACACCTGTCGCCAATACCCATAACCGGGTCGCCGTTGGCTTTGGCAACTGCTATTTCGTCCAGGGTTTGATAATTATCGCAACCCATTACATAGCAGCTATCTATTGTGGTATAAAGCCCTATACGTGTACGGATACCTACAATAGAGCGGGTGATCAGGCTGGCGTTGATGATACAGCCATCTGCAATGATAGACCTATCCAAATGTGTGCCCGATATTTTGGTTGGCGGCAACATGCGCGCACGGGTGTAAATTTGGTTTTTATCGAACAGGTTAAACTGCGGAATGTCATCTGTAAGCCCAAGGTTAGCATCAAAAAAAGATGGGATGGTACCAATATCGGTCCAGTAGCCTTCGTATTGGTAACTAATAACTTTATGCCCCTCTATCGATTGCGGGATAATTTCCTTACCAAAGTCGGTATGGTCATTACCTTCCAGCAAATCGTATAATAATTTACGGTTGAAGATATAGATCCCCATCGACGCCAGGTAAATACGGCCCTGCTCCTTCATTTCCGGGCTTACTTCTGATACCCAGTTCTCGAAACCGGTTTTAGGTTTTTCGATGAACGACGTGATCAGGTTCTGATCATCCGTTTTCAGGATACCGAAACCTGGAACATCATTCACATGCACCGGGATAGTGGCGATAGAGATATCAGCCTTTTTTTCGATGTGCTGCCTAATCATCTCATCAAAATCCATCTGGTACAGTTGGTCGCCCGATAGTATCAGCACGTATTCAAAATCGTGCACGCCCAGGTGGTGCAGGCTTTGCCTAACCGCATCGGCAGTTCCCTGGAACCATCCCCCGCTGGTAGGGGTTTGCTCCGCGGCCAAAATATCCACAAAAGCAGTACTGAACGTGCTGAAGTGGTAGGTATTTTTGATGTGCTTGTTAAGCGATGCCGAGTTAAACTGCGTTAACACGAATATCCTGTCGATACCCGAGTGCAAACAGTTGGAGATGGGGATGTCAACCAATCGGTATTTACCAGCAATAGGCACTGCCGGTTTCGAACGTGTTTGGGTTAGCGGTGCTAAACGGCTACCCTGGCCGCCGCCAAGTACAATGCTGATTACTTTTGATGTCATATCGTAGGAGTTAAACTTTCGTAAAGGTCAATATATTCTTTTGCCGACCGGTACCAAGAAAAATCGAGGCCCATCATGCGCGTCCGCAACAACAGCATTTTTTTAGAGTCGCTGTATAATTCAACCGCCCGCGTTATCGAAATGCTGATATCATCCACGCTAACATTGTTAAAGCGGATGCCATAACCGTCTTCGTCTCCAAAATCAATTACCGTATCTGCCAGGCCGCCCGTGGTACGTACGACAGGTATAGTGCCGTAACGGATGGCGTATAATTGGTTTAAGCCGCAAGGCTCCACACGCGATGGCATCAGCAGGAAATCTGCCCCGGCGTAAATCAAATGCGCCAGCGATTCGTCATATCCAATAAACACATTACAGTTTTGCGGATAAAGGTCTTTCAGCTTTTGCAGGGCCATTTCGGTTTCCGGGTCGCCTGTGCCAAGTATCAAAAAGTTAACCTCATCGCCATGTTGCTGTATGCTGCGCTGTATAGCGGCGGGTAGTACATCGGCACCTTTCTCTACAACCAACCGACCGATGAATACGATAAGCGGTTTATCTGGCGAAAGGTGGAAACGGGTGCACAGCAATTCTTTATTCTTTTGCTTGCCTTTATTAACTGTTGCAGCGGTAAATTTATTTGGCACCATTGGGTCGGCATTGGCATCCCAAACCTCGGTATCTATGCCGTTGATAATGCCATAACCTTTATGTCTTTCAACATAAAACAGGTATTCTAAACCGTTGGAGTTGATGGAGAGCTCTTTTAGGTAATTGGGCGATACGGTAGTAAACCGCCAGCAGCATTTTACTGCTGATGCAAGTGGGTTGATGCCGCCGTTCCAGTCCAGCAAGCCGGTTTTATAAAAGTCGATCTCGGGCAGCAGGTTTAACCGTTCCCAGCCAAAAGCGCCGTGGTATTGCCCGTTGTGGATGGTAAATATAGTTGGGATGTGCGCCAGTCGCGTGTACAGCGCCGAGTGGTACATCATAAATGGTACCAGGCCCGAGTGGTGGTCGTGGCAATGCACCAGGTCCGGTGTTTGGCCGCTCCAGTTTATCCAATCCAAAAAGCATATCTGGAAGGCCATAAATTGGTCCTGCTCATCCGGGTAGCTGTAGATATTTTCCCTATCCAGCAGGCCGGGGATCTTTATTAAAAAGAGCTCGAAGCCCAGTTTATCAGTGGTTTCTTTTAATATTTCGAAATAGATCCGGCGGGTGCCCAATAACGTGGTGCCCTGGAAAACCACATCAAAAGTGTTTTCGTGAACAAACTTACGGTTGTAAAAGGGCATCACTACAGCAGCGTTTTGGCCCGCCTGGTTTTGGTATTTAGGCAAGGCACCAACAACATCTGCAAGCCCGCCAACTTTGGCAACGGGGTAGCATTCGGCACTCAGGTGGAATATTCTCATTCGGGATTATGTTTGGTTAAGGTACTAAACATTTCCTCAAATGAACAAACATATAATTTGAAAAATGTGTTTGAAATGGTGTTATTTTTTAATTAAAACATGCTGATAGTTACCATTTCGGTATTTATCTGAAATAGACGAACGCCTTTGTTGCGGAGTTGGCAATGGGTGGTTTAATACATCAAAATAGGGATGCTAAAATTAGGTTAGGCCCCATTTCTCAAACACCTTCACCACTTCAATATGAGAATACGTTTCGCCGCGATCAGCCTCTTCTATCCCTTTTAATACATCGTTTTGCTGTTCGCTGTATAATTCATCAAACCAATCCGATTTGTTACCCTTCGTTTCTGTTTGGCTTTCCATTTAATAAACTATTAAAAAATTATTTGGGCGTTGCCTGCGGCCCGGGCTCTACACTACAACTTCTCATTTCGTGCTGCTGATAGAAGCAGCTCTCCATTCCGGGGTTTTCGTTACGATCCCTAACGCAAGTTCCTCGCTTTGCTATACTTGTTTTTTGAATTTGTAAGCACAACTTTTACAAGTGTAATCGTCCGCACTTTTAACTCCATTAACAATACAAATCATTCCCAAAATGATAAAACACGCAACAATCCAATAATTGATAGAGAAAAAATATGAGGAAAATAGCGATGCAACTATACATCCAATACCAAAAGTAATTGCAGCAGATTTAACACTTTCAACTTTATAAGATTTGCACGACGGGCACTGAACCTGCTCTTGCGACATATTGAAATTTAATTAGTGTTCATCCTATCAATGCGCCTCCAACCAATTCACACCTGTACCTATCTCCACCATTATCGGTACTTCGGTTTTGATGGCGTTCTTCATGTTTTCCAGAATGATGGGTTTTACTATCTCCACTTCGTAATGTGGCACATCAAAAACCAACTCATCATGCACCTGCATGGTCATCCGCGCATCCAGCTTTAGGGCTTTAAACTCGCGGTGGATGTTGATCATGGCTATTTTGATCATATCTGCAGCCGAACCCTGGATGGGCGCGTTGATGGCATTTCGCTCGGCAAAACCGCGTACTGTTTGGTTGGCAGAGTTGATATCGCGCAGGTAACGGCGGCGGCCCATTAGGGTGGTTACATAACCGTTTTCGCGGGCGAAGTTCATGGTATCGGCCATATACTGTTTTATACCCGGATACTGGGCAAAGTAGTTCTCGATGATATCGGCAGCTTCTTTCCTTGGGATGCCTAAATTTTGCGATAAGCCAAATGCCGATTGCCCATAGATGATCCCAAAGTTCACCGCTTTGGCGTTACGGCGCTGCGTGCTGTCTACCTCCTCAATGCCTATACCATAAACCTTGGCAGCGGTGGCCGTGTGGATATCAATATTATCTATAAAGGCTTGGCGCATGTTTGGGTCTTTGCTTATCTCGGCTATAATGCGCAGTTCTATCTGCGAATAATCCGCAGAAACGATGACGTGATTTTCGTCCCTCGGAATAAAAGCTTTCCTTACTTCCCTGCCGCGCTCGGTGCGGATAGGGATATTTTGCAGGTTGGGGTTATTAGAGCTTAAACGCCCGGTTGCGGCCACCGCCTGATTGTAGCTGGTATGGATGCGCCCGGTTTTGGCGTTCACCATGGTTGGCAAAGCGTCTACATAGGTAGATTTTAGCTTTTGTAGTTGGCGGAAATCCAGGATATCCCTAACAATATCGCTTTTTGCAGCAAGGGATAAAAGCACATCCTCCCCGGTTTGGTATTGGCCGGTTTTTGTTTTTTTGGCTTTAGGGTCCAGCAGCAGTTTTTCAAAAAGTACTTCGCCCAGTTGCTTTGGCGATGCGATATTGAAGCGTACACCCGCTTTTTCGAAAACCACTTTTTCCAGTTTGGCTATGTCAACTTCCAGTTCCTTGCTAAACTGTTTCAGAGTTTCGTGGTCTATGCGGACACCTTCGTGCTCCACATCGGCCAGTACATATATCAGCGGGTTTTCTATCTGGTGCAGCAGGTTTTCGGCACCTACCTCTTTTATCTTCGGCTCAAAAATGGTTTTCAGCTGCAGGGTGATATCGGCATCTTCGGCGGCGTATTCTTTTATTTTTTCTATCTCCACATCCCGCATATTACCCTGGTTTTTGCCTTTGGGGCCGATGAGCTCGGTAATGGAAACGGGTTTGTAATTGAGGTAATTTTCCGACAAGATATCCATACCGTGGCGGGTATCCGGGTCTATCACGTAATGGGCCATCATGGTATCAAACAGGTCGCCCTTCATTTCCACGTTGTACCATTTTAGCATCAGGATATCGAATTTCAGGTTCTGGCCGGTTTTGCCAATTCTCTCGTTCTCAAATACCGGTTTAAACTCGGCTACTATTTTTATGATCTCCTGCTCATCAACCGGCACGGGTACATACCAGGCCTGGTTGTGTTTCACCGCAAAGGATAAGCCCACCAGCTCGCATTGGTTGGCGTCGGTGCCGGTAGTTTCAGTATCAAAACAAAAGGTCTTTTGTTCGCTGAGGATCTTGATGAGTTCGGCACGTTTTTCAAAAGTATCGGCTAAAATATATTCGTGCTCAACCGTGTTGATATTTTTTACTTCTGGCTGGTTCGGCGCTTCGTAAATGTCTTGCGTCTCTACGGTGAGCGTGGTGCGGGCACCGGCTACCGGCTCGCCAAACAAATCGGTTTGTACCGATACGGCGCGGGTTTCAGTAATACTGAAATCATCGCCAAACACACGGCGGCCAAGCGTACGGAACTCCAATTCGGCAAAAAGCGGCTCCAGCAAGTCTTTACTTGGCGCGCACATTTCCAAACCGGCTTCATCCAGTTCAACAGGAGAATTAAGGTTGATGGTAGCCAGCCTTTTCGACATTAAGCCTTGCTCGGCAAATGCCTCCACGTTCTCGCGCAGCTTACCTTTCAACTCGTGACTGTGGGCGATAATGCCTTCTACCGAATCGTATTGTTTAATAAGTGTTTTCGCGGTTTTTTCGCCAACGCCGGGGATGCCGGGTATACCGTCTACCGCATCGCCCCAAAGGCCAAGGATATCTATCACCTGCTCGGGGCGTTCTATCTCCCATTTGGCCAATACTTCCTTAACTCCAAGTATCTCCATTTCGTTACCCATGCGGGCAGGTTTGTAAATGCGGATATTTTCGGATACCAGCTGCGCGAAATCCTTATCGGGTGTCATACAGTAAACCTGGTAGCCTTTCTGCTCGGCTTTTTTGGCGAGGGTGCCTATGATGTCATCGGCTTCGTAACCGTCAGATGTGATCAGCGGGATGTTGAAACCCAGTACTACCTTAAATATATAGGGGAGGGCCTTGCTCAGGTCCTCGGGCATGCTTTCGCGGTGGGCCTTGTATTTTTCGTATTCTACGTGGCGTTCGGTTGGTGCATCGGTATCAAAAACCACGGCCATGTGGGTGGGTTTTTCTTTTTTCAATACATCCAGCAGCGTATTGGTAAAGCCCATTACGGCAGAGGTATTTAAACCGCCCGAAGTAAAGCGCGGGGTTTTACTTAATGCAAAATGCGCCCGATAAATAAGGGCCATGCCATCCAATAGAAAAAGCTTCTTCATAATATTTGATTACACCGATTTTTAATACCGATTACACCGATTGATTTTGATTTGACAGATTGGTGCATGTTTTCAAAAGTACGATTATGTTTTCATCAACTTTAAATCAGTGAAATCATTTTTCATAATCGGTGTAATCATCTAAAACTACATTCCATCGTATGGTCGTTTACCATGCCGGTGGCCTGCATGTGCGCGTAGCAAATTGTGCTGCCAAAGAATTTAAAGCCACGTTTTTTCATGTCCTTGCTTATTGTGTCAGATTCTGGCGAGGTGGCTTGCGGGCCGTTTTTAAGGTGGTTGTCGATAGGCTTTCCATCCGGCATAAAACTGTACAGGTAATTATTAAACGATCCGAACTCCTTTTGTACATCAATAAAAAGCTGCGCATTGCGGATAGCGGCGCTTACTTTGAGCTTATTGCGGATGATGCCGGCATCGTTCATCAGGCGTTCTTTATCAGCATCGGTAAAAGCCGCTACTTTGTGCACATCAAAATCGGCGAATGCCTTACGGTAATTCTCGCGCCTGCGCAAAATAGTTATCCAGCTAAGGCCGGCCTGGGCTGCCTCCAGGGTGAGGAATTCGAAAAATGTTTCATCATCGTGGATGGTCTTACCCCATTCTTTATCATGGTATTCCATGTAAAGCGGGTCGGTTCCGCACCAGCTGCAGCGGGTTATTTCTTGGGTAGATGGCATGATGTTTCGGCTTTAAATTACGCGGGACAAGTTAGTAACTAAAAGCAGAAATTGCTAATATTTTTAGATTTTGCAGCCGTGCATTCTATTGTCTTTCCCATCTTTTTGTGTCAGTCACAAGGTTAACACTATGAATTTTTCGTTCAACCAAAATATCCATTACTCTTTTTATCAACGGCGATTTTGTGCTACTATCGGCCATTAGAGCCATCCGTATGCCCGAATTTTTCAACGCTCTCTGCGCTTGCTTCGCCGAAGATATCCAGTCGCCCAACTCGTTTTTGCCTATTTCAATACTAATTCCCTGTTGCGCGTAGTATGCCGGGCTTTCGGCTTTATAAGTAGCCAGGTATGATTTGAGCTGTGTTAACGGCACACCGACAATATTCATCGTTTCAAAAGTTTCCAGCTCGGCAGGAGTAAACTGCATGTTGTACCTCTTGCCCATGTTTATCAACGTTTGCCTGCGGATATCCTCATCGAAGTCCAGCATTACTTTGCCACGTCCTACCAATATCATCCCTTCGCCAAAGCCGCTTATCCCACAATAAAAACCCGACGAACCGGGCATTTGAATATTTAGAGGTTCGGGGAATTTGGCCCTTGCTTCTGATAAGTACAGCAGCAACAATATAAATGCTGCCGAACAAACGGCGGCAAGTTCTATAGGCACGTAAGGGTATATTCGCCGGGTGCGCATGTGGATTAGGTTTATGCTATAAATTTACATAAAGCAATCGGACTTTTACAACCCATTCAACTCATCCCAATACTCCACAGCCCTGCGATAATGAGGTATCACTATCGAGCCGCCAACCAGGTTGGCTATCATAAATACCTCGTTCATTTCATCGTGCTTTACGCCGGCTTCGTGGCATTTGCCCAGGTGGTATTTAATGCAATCGTCGCAGCGTAGCACCATGCTGGCTACCAGGCCCAGCATTTCTTTTGTTTTTACATCCAATGCGCCATCAGCATAGGTGGTGGTATCCAGGGCGAAAAACCGCTTAATATTGGTGTTGGCGGTGTCCATTATTCTATCGTTCATTTTGGTGCGATAGGCATCAAAATCGTTTATTAATTGTGCCATAAGGGTTTAAAAAATATGAAAGTTAGGGTGTGTGTTGAGTTGATTGAGTACCTTTACGGTCTGTAAACCTAAATCACAAATATGAAGTTTTTTTACTCCCTTGCGCTATTTCTTCTTTCAGTATCTTCTTTTACCTACGCCCAAACCAACTTTAAACCAGGCTATATTTTAAACTTGAAAGGTGATACCATCAGGGGCAACGTTGATGCACGTGAATGGGATATAAACCCCGATATTGTTGTTTTTCGATCGAACACAGACGGGCAGGAAAAAACCTACACCCCTAAAGATATTAACGGCTTCGGCGTAGCCGGGAATGTAACCTTCGAAAAATTTGAGCTGCCAATTAGCTTAGATAATATAGACCCCAATAAAGCATCGGTACATATAAGGGTAAAAACCGAAGTGCGCACCGTGTTTTTAAAAGTAGTAACTACCGGAACGGTTTTGAACCTGTACAGTTACACCGACCTAATTAAACCCAGGTTTATTATATTGGATAACGCGACAAAACACGCGGAAGAATTGATCTATCACGTATTTACCGACGAGAACGTTAGTTTTATAAGATGGGTGCCCCAATACCGGGTGCAACTGCAAGCTTTTGCCGAAGGCGCGAAAGTGGATAATGCTTCATTCAACAAAACGATTGAAAATTCGCGCTACCAGGAAATAGAGATAGCTAACATTGTACGCACCATTAACAAAGATAAAGGCCCGGTTTTTACAGCCGAAAAACTGTTTACTACGAGGTTTTTTGTTGGCGCAAGCTATGTAAAGAGTTCGCTCAGTTATGAATTAAACACCCCGGTTAAAAGAGGAACGGAACATGATTCCGGGATTAAAATAGACGCCGGTATCGACCTCATCTTCAACAAGAAAAAAGGAGATGCTTTTTTCAGGGTAGAGGTTGGTTACAATGAGAATCACTTCAACTTCCTGCTTCAGGACAATTCATTCGTCTCGCGCGACTTCTTTGTAAACTATAAAACCATATCCTTACAGCCGCAGTTTATATATAACGTATATTCAAAAGACAATCTTAAGGTTTTTATAGACGTGGGTTTTATATACAATAAGTATCAGTTTAAAAACTACTCCATTTATAAAAATGGCTCTAATCCGCCGGAGCTGCAACATCCGGGTACTCTTGATTTTTCAAACTCTACCGCCCGTTTATTGCTGAAGGCCGGTGTGGTAGTAGCTAAACACTTTGAGCTGAACGCAGGCTACGTAACAAAATCGGAATTGCCGGGAAGTAATTCGTCACGTTTCGATACGGGTGCCTACCAGGCTGGTGTTAATTTTTTATTTTAGCGGCAAATCAATATACATCACCATGGAAAGCCTATCGCCAAACATCTTTGTAACCGATATTAACAAAACCATTGAATTTTATACCCTGCTGGGCTTTGAACTGGCCATGAGCGTACCCGAAACCGGGCCTGACCTGGTGTGGGCTATGATGGTTAAAGGCAGCGTAACCATCATGTTCCAGTCGATGGTAAGCCTTGGCGAAGAACTGCCTGAGATAAAACGTACTGATGGCGGCTCGCTGTTGTTTTATATTAAGTTGCAAGGAATCCGGGTGTTTTTTGAGGATATTAAAGATAAAGTTACCGTGCTTAAAGGGCTCGAAAAAACCTTTTACGGTGCCACCGAATTCTCCATCCTCGATAACAACAGCTACGTATTAACCTTTGCCGAAGACGAAGCCTAATGATAACCTTTAAACGGCTGGACCATTTCCATGTTTGCGTACCGCCCGAAAGGCTGGAGAAAGCACGCCTGTTTTATACCGAAGTTATAGGCCTGGAGCTTATTTACCGGCCCGATGATCTGTTCCCCTCGGCGGGCTATTGGTTCAATATAGGCAGTGTGCAGCTGCATATTGGGGTGGAGCCTGCTTTGCCGCGTACCATTAGGCATGTGGCCATGGAGGTTACCGATATTGCGGCGGCAAGGGCACAACTAACAGCCAACAGCGTGGAGATACTGGAAGAACCCATCATCCCCGGCAGAACTCGTTTTGCGTTTATCGACCCGTTTGGCAACCGCATGGAACTGCTGCAAATACTATAGTACTACCTGTGGTTGTAGGAATTACACTATGCGATAAAACTTTAGTATATTGCTTTTCCTTTAACGGTTATGAAAATACTTACCCCGGCGATGCATGGAATTGCAGACTACCTGATGGTGCTGCTCCTGTGGTCGGCACCAACGTTTTTTGTTTTGCCCGATGACCTGTCGCGCCTTGCCTACGTGTTTGGTATAGCGCATTTAGCCCTAACCGTTTGTACCGATACCACATCCGGCATATTCAGGTTTTTTTCTATGCCCCTGCACGGGCTGATAGAATTTGGGGTAATCATAATTTTGGTGACTGTAAGCTATACCATTTTTAGGTACGACGAACGCGCAAGGGGTTTCTTCCTTACCTACGCCGTATTACTGCTGGTGCTCTTTTTGGTGACCGACTACACCGACTCTGAAAAACCGGTGAGGAGATTCAGAGGCCCAACTCAAGTGCCGGGTCCCAATACAATTGTTTAAAGTTTTGCACCTGGTTGTCTTTCACGGTGATGCCTTCGTTTGCCAGCAGTTGCTCCATGGTATCGCCACCAAAGTGGAACTTCCCGGTTAGCAGGCCCTGCCTGTTTACCACACGGTGTGCAGGTACCGGCGGGTTTGCCGTTCCGCAGGCCATCATGGCGTAACCCACTATCCTCGACGATTGCTTCGACCCTAAATACGCCGCTATGGCCCCATAGGAAGTTACCCTGCCCTTGGGTATCAGCCGTACTACATCGTACACGTTATCGTAAAAGGTATAATCGGGCATGGGGTGGTGGTTAAAACGAAAACTTAAGGTAGTTAATGTTTTTGTTATGCTTCAAATATTTTTTCTCGTAATAGGTTTTTATCGATAGCACCTCATCCGCAAATTCCGAATGGTACAGGTCCTCCGTACGGGCGTGGAGGGGGAGGCTCAGCTCGGCTATCTTATCGGCAGTGTAAGCGTGCAGGCCATCGTTATCCGTTTTTAAATTCACACAGCCACCGGGTTTTAACAATACACGGTACTTATCCAAAAAGCGGGGCGAGGTTAGTCGTTTCTTCTCGCGGCTCAGCTGGGGTTGCGGGTCGGGGAAGGTGATCCAGATCTCGTCTACCTCGCCGGCAGAAAAGTAGTCATTAAGGTTCTCAATCTGTATCCGCAGGAAAGCAACGTTAGGCACACCATCTTCCAGCGCGGTTTTAGCACCACGCCAAATGCGGTTGCCCTTATAATCAACCCCAATAAAATTCTTATCGGGAAACAGCTCAGCAAGGTTTACCGTGTATTCGCCTTTACCGCAGGCCAGTTCCAGCACAACGGGGTTGTCGTTCTTAAAAAAGTCGAGAGCCCATTTGCCCTGGTAGGGTTTGCCCGCGTCCAGTTGCAGCACATTGCTAAAAGTATCTATCTCGGCAAAACGCCTTATTTTGTCTTTTCCCATAAAGGCGCAAAAATAAAAAAATAAACGGGGCTTCGTTGGGTTCTGTTGTTATGTTCTGTTGTGCCTTGTTAGGTGCTGGTATGGGTTATGAGCGTCAGTGGATGTTACTTTCTTTTTAGCGGAAAAAAAGAACGGCGAAGCCCTCTTGAGCACCGATAAAAAAAATAAACAATCGCGAAAAAAGTAACCTCCACAGGCTTAACATAACTTACTGCACTAACCTAACAAGGCGCAACAGCAACCGCAACCGCCACTCCTCCCTTCCTACAACTGCAACCGCCACTTCCCCCCCGGTCACAACCCCATAAAAACCACCCCTCCCACCGCTACTAAAAAACCAAATCCCTACCTTGCGCGTTATACCACCATGGCCGATAAAAAAACACTGATACTGGGTGCCACGCCCGACGCAAGCCGCTACGCCTACCTCGCCGCTAACCGACTGGTGAGCCGTGGGCACAGCATCGTAAACGTGGGCATCAAAACCGGCGAAGTAGCTGGCGTACCCATCGAAAAGCCCGAAACCATCCACACCGATATTGATACCATAACCCTGTACGTAGGCCCGCAAAACCAGCCGCCCCTGTACGATTATATCCTCAACACCAAGCCCAAACGCATCATATTTAACCCCGGCACCGAAAACGCCGACCTCCGCCGCATGGCCCACGAAAACGGCATCGAAACCGACTATGCTTGTACGCTGGTGCTATTGAGTATTGGGCAGTATTAGTGGGGAGTTGTGAGTGGAGAGTAGGGAGTAGTGAATGGTGAGTAGTTTTCTTTTTTGTCATGGTGAGCGATAGCGACACCATCTAATCCCAAAGCGGCAGGTAGCCGAAACGCTTTTTTACAGGAAAACCACCGCTGGTACCAATAGGCCAGTGCAGCCCTGCTATACGCTTATACGCGCACAAGGCCTTAGTCACAGGCCGGTACCCGCTGCTATCAGGTTTGGTGTTGGCGGGCTTGTGCTGTTTCGGGTGTTTCACTTGTTACAGTAACTGGGGAGTGAAACAGCTGAAACAGGGTGGAAAGCGTGGCGGCTATCTTGCATGAGGGCCATGAGTGGGGATCCCTTGGGGGAGTTTCAACTGGATTTGATAAACAAACTGGAGAAAAGCAGGTTTAAATAACATGGCAGACGTACACTCCAAAGAAACCAGAAGCTACAATATGTCGCGCATTAGGTGTAAGGATACTAAGCCCGAACTGCTAAACTGCCCAGCATAAAAAGATCACTTATAGTCGATTGACAAGAGGAACCGCTATGGCTAAATTGCACAATGTTAACTTTTTATTTAATGACCGACCAGCCGACAACTTGCCCTATGTGTGGCGCGAGAACTGAAGTAATTTGCGATTTCTTGCATACCAATATTGGAGCATTAATTAATGCGTGCATCAATATCCAATGTAAACATGTATTTTTCGAAATAGAAAACGACAAATGAAAAGCAATCCTCTAACTTTTATCGATCAGCAAAGCGTCAAGGTTGATTTCAAAAAACATTTAGATGATGAGGACAATCAACGCATATTATTTTCGGCTCGCTTTGGCGCTGGTAAGTCTACATTTCTTAAGAACTATTTTGAAAATTCCCAGGATTATATATCGCTTAAACTCTATCCCGTTAATTATTCAATAGCTAATAATAAAGACGTATTTGAATTAATCAAATATGATTTAATTTATGAATTGTTATCTAACCATCCAGATGACGTTCAATTGGAGAAAGATGACTATTCTTTTTCTTTATTGGCTCAAATCTTCATTTTACATAATTTAAAAGTTGATCCATTACTTAAAGCAATTTTAAAAGCAAGCTCACCGGAATCCGAAGCTTATGCTGATATTATGGAACAACTGAATGGCATTGTAAAGCAATATTCTACTTACAAGAAAGATGTAACTAACGATGAGTTTTCCTTGCTGAACAAGTATATCGCTCAACTGAAAAGCTTCAGAGGTACGGCACACGAGCATGATCAAATATCTGAGTTGATAACTGCGATGTTGCAACGCGTGAAGAGTGTCAACATCGAAAATAATCCAGGCATCAAAACTGTTCTCATAATTGATGATATTGATAGATTAGATCCAGAGCATGTATTTAGGTTATTTAATATATTTAGTGCCCACTACGACAGTATTACTGAGGAGAATAAATTTGGGTTTGATAGAGTAATTTTCGTTTGTGATTATAACAACATTAGGCTCATGTATGAGCATAGATATGGTAAGGGAGTGGACTTTAGTGGATATATCGACAAATTTTACTCTACTGATGTCTTTTATTATGACAATAGAAAATATATTACAAGAAATTTTTGCCAAAAAGCAACAAAATATAGATGTTAAACTGTACTCAAAATATTTACCACGAACATCAAACTATTTTTATCTTGCGTTTGAATACCTATTGCGATCGTTTTTTGAAATAAATGCATTAACGTTAAGGAACTTGGAACAATTTTCCGTTTATGACTTACCTATATACAGTTTTAAAGCCGGGAAGCAAAATTACGAATACCCGGCAAATCGCTATCCGTTTTTAGTGCTTTTCCATTTAGTTAAGAAACTAATAAGTATAAGTCAAATTGAATCTCTTTTGGTAACATTATCGAATAAATACGAGATTGATAACAGCTCCTTAGACTTATTATCTCGTGACGCTGAAGAAGTGCAAACATATTTAAAGGAAATTAGCTTAGAATTTATGGTTAGTAGCTTAGATTATTTCAATAAAGCTTCTGTGCATCCACAGCATAAAAACAAAATATTAGCTATTGGGAACAGGATTGTCTATTATACGCTGGATCGTGACGGTCCAAATGCGAGATATGTTCAGTTTCGAGAACCAACCATCGAGGACCCAACGCAGACAAAACCTATAGAAAATAATGTGTTTAATTTTTTATTAGATGCATTAAAGAAAAGTGAAAATCTGGTTAAAATCAGTTAATCCTTAATTGTCCCCACCCATGAAACCTGGCCAAACTCTCTGGACAAAAGAGCAACTTATCTTAGCCATAAACCTGTATAGTAAAATACGGTTTGGGCAGATGCATGCCAATAATGCGGAGGTTAAGGATTTGGCGGGTATTATTGATAGGTCGCCGAGTGCCATAGCACGCAAGCTGGGCAACTTCGCCAGTTTCGACCCGAAGCTGCAAGCCCGTGGCGTTAGGGGCTTAGAGAACGCCAGTAAACTGGATAAACAGGTTTGGCAGGAATACATGCATAATTGGGATCAACAATTTATTGAAAGCGAAGTGCTGCTGGCCCAAAAAAAGAACACCACCATTGAGGCCTTGAATCCGATAGACGAGGAAGATTTTGAGCCGATGGAGGGCAGGCAGGCCGTACGGTCGGTAATGGTGCGGCTCAATCAAACGGCTTTCCGCAAAATGGTGTTAAGCAACTTCGATAACAAATGCTGCATTACAGGTATCGACCAAATTTCGCTACTGGTAGCCAGCCACATTTTGCCGTGGAGTAAAGATGAGGGCAATAGGCTCAACCCCAAGAATGGATTGGCGCTAAATTGCCTGCACGATAAAGCATTCGATAGAGGCTTATTAACCATCACCGAAGATTTGAAGATAAAAGTGTCGTCCCTATTGCTGAAAAGCGCTGTGCCAAGCGTTGCCCAAAACTTCGCGGCTTATGAGGGCAAGCCGTTAAACGCGCCGAAGAAATTCTCGTTGGATGCCGAGTTTCTAAAGGTTCACAATGGCACTTTCAAACCCTAAAGTTCACTTATATCCGATTGCCCACCTCAACCCGTCCGGCTAATTTAGCCGGGTGCCCAATATCAAATTCAATTACCTCTACCGCGATGCCGGTAACTATAAAAACTATGGATCGGTAGTATTTGCCAATCCGGATAATATTTCGCTGCTGGATTTAGAAATATTCATCCGTGCCAATCTTATTGAAGAACAATGGTTTTACAATCATCTCTGGCATGTGCCCGACCTGCACTTCGGCACCTGGGATAACGAGTTGGATCATACTTATCACGAGTTCGAGAGCATTGAATACACCGATGAACCTGTAAACGCAGGGTTTTTAAAAATCGATAATGTTTCATTTCTTCCGTAGCTCCCGCGTTAAGGATTGCAGCGGGTACCGGCCCTCGGGCATAAGGCCTGCAGGCGTATGAGCGGAAAGCCTGGGCCGCAGGCAACGCCCATAATTTCCTGTTTTGATAAGGGGCTTGCGGCCTGGCTTATATTTTGCTTATTTTAGCACATCAAAGCATTAACAATGATGAAAAAGCTGATGATAATTATCCTGCTGCTATCTGCTACCCTTGCCTTTGCGCAAAAGATACAGCACCCCAAACAAGCCATGACAGACGCGCAAGTAGCCACCATACTGGCCGACATGCAGAAAAAAGGCAGCGACGGCGAAAAGGTGCTGGCCCTCAGCGCCGGCGTTAAAGACAAAGGCATTAAGGTAGACCAGCTTGCCACTCTGCTTAACCAGTTCGGCACCGACCAAAGCAAACTCATCTGCGCCAAGTTTGCCTTCCAATACACGGTAGACTATAAAAAGTACGACAAAATTCAGGACCTCTTCGGCGACGAGGAAAGCAAGCGTGAGCTGGAGGATTTTGTGAAGAAGAATAGGTAAAGGGGAAGTAGTAGTGGCGGTGGCGGTTGCAGGAGCGGTTGTAGCTGCAGGGGTGCAGTAGCGGTTGCAGGAGATTTGCTGTTGTGCCTTGTTAGGAGCGTAATGTGGCTTATTTACGTCAGTCTGCTCTTGGCCGCAGGGGCCCATTACTTTTGATGCACCAAAAGTAACAAAAGTGCTTTCAGCAATTAGGCTTCTTTGCCGCACAGGCCTTCCCCCTGCAATGCGGGCATAACCACGGGCTGTGAAAATTTGCCCCTCGCTTCGCCGCTCAAACCCTACGCTTCAGTAAAAATTCAAATGCCCCTCCCGCCGCACAGCCCACCGCGTTCTGCCCGCTTTCATCCGAAGCTGAGCTGCTGAACCAAGATTAATGGGATTTTTACGATTCAAGGGATTTGATTTGCAAAACAACTGAACCTAACGAAGCCCCTTCCTCAATCGGCCTCGGGAATGCACGGGTGGCACAGGCTCTGAACACTCACTAACTTTAATAGGGCATAACCAAGCCGAGAGTTTATTCACGGTTGTTTATTTTTAAGGTGTTCATGAGGTCGCTGCGCTAAGTTTTTCTTTGGTTACTTTCTTTTTAGCGGAAAAAAAGAAAGTGACATCCACAGGCTTGGCATAACCCCCGACCCACTCCTAACAAGGCACAAGCCGAACGAGCCAACCCCACCAACAACTAACAAGGCACAAACCAACAACACCCACTACCACTTAACGAAGCACACTCCACAACCCAACCACCCTCCCTATAATATCCCTATATTGCCCCTCAATAAAAACAGAAGCATCGGTTTGGTGGTTGCACCAAATGATAATCAGATCAACTTTCATGAAAAATTACTACTTCCTACTCTTCGCAGCTATAATATTATCGTCGTGTTCTAAAAAGATACTGCCGTATGCCGCTACCAATAAGGTGTACGCCACCCAAACCGACAGCCTTATTGCCGTGATACAAAAGCAGGACACCATTACCCTTGCCGATAGCCTGGGCAAAGCCATCCCCAGCGAATGGGTGGGCACGGTGAACTTTAACCTCCGCAAGCCTAATTATGTAATTATCCACTATACCGCGCAGGACTCATTGGCGCAAACGCTTAAAACCTTCACGCTGGTAAAACCGCAGGTGAGCGCGCATTACGTGGTGAGTAAAGACGGCAAAATTGTACACATGCTGAACGATTACCTGCGTGCCTGGCATGCCGGCATCAGCAAATGGGGCAGCATCAGCGATATGAACAGCTGTTCGATAGGCATCGAACTGGATAATAACGGTAAGGAACCCTTCGCCCCGGCGCAGGTGAAAAGCCTGCTTGCCCTGCTGGCGCAACTGAAAAAGGTGTATAACATCCCCACCAACAACTTCATTGGCCATGGCGACATTGCCCCTCCCCGCAAACCCGACCCGGGCGTGTTTTTCCCTTGGGCGCAGCTTGCTAAAAAAGGCTTCGGCCAATGGGCGGATGTGGAGCAACAAGTCGCCCCGGAAAACTTTGATTATGTAACCGCCCTGCGCCTCATCGGGTACGATACGAGTAACCTTCCCGCCGCCATCAGCGCCTTTAAACGCCACTTCGTCCAAACCGACGACCTGCCTGTACTCAGCTGCTGCGACATGGATGTGTTGTATAATGTATATAGGAAGTATTGAGGAAGCCTCACCTGCCCTCTCCAAAGGAGAGGGTTTTAAAATACTTTTTTTTAAGTCCTCTCCTTTGGAGGGTAAATAGCCTATCAGAAGCCGGTGTTTATTAAATTTCGTTACGGGTTTATAATAAAAGTTTTAAGTTTTATGGTGACACTATTTTGGTGAAAATAATGTTAACCCTGCATTTTTTTATTTTATTGATTATCAGATGATTAAAAACTAAATATCGAAATTGTGTTAAGTTATGTTAACCCTAATCAAGCATGTTTATAATCAGTAAAATGGGGCAAAAATTGAATATGCTGTCTTTTAATGGGCTATTACTCTTTGGGGAGGATTTAGGTGGGGCTTCTACGGCTGGCAAGCTGTAAAACAAAAAATGCCCATCTGTTGGCAGATGGGCATCAAGATTTTTAAAAGGCTCCCCCTTCAGGGGGCCGGGGGGCTTCGCCTTCAGGGGGCCGGGGGGCTTCGCCTTACTTCTTCACCCACCCATCCTTCAGCGTAACCGTACGGTTAAACACCAGTTTATCGGCGGTGGAGGTTTTATCCAGCGTGAAATAACCTTTACGCATAAACTGCACCGGGGTGCCAATTTTAGCGTTGGCAAGGTCGGCCTCTATGTAGGCTGCGGGGAGTACCTGCAGGCTGTTGGGGTTTATGTAATCTTTAAAATCGCCGTCCTCGTTGCTTGGGTCTTCCACCTGGAAGAGGCGGTCGTACAGGCGCACTTCGGCGGTTTTGCCGTGTTCTACACTCACCCAATGGATGGTACCTTTAACGTTGATGCCGCTGGTATCGTTCCCGCTTTGCGATTCGGGGATGTACGTGCAATGGATCTCGGTGATTTTGCCATCGGCATCCTTTACCACGCTTTCACCTTTTACAATGTAAGCGTTTTTGAGACGTACCATACCGCCAATGCTCAGGCGGAAGTATTTTTTGGCGGGCACTTCCATAAAGTCCTCGCGTTCTATCCAAATCTCACGGCCAAAATTAAAAGCGCGACTACCATCGCCACCCTCAGCTTCCGGGTTGTTTTCCCCATGAAATAGCTCGGTTTTACCTTCTTCGTAATTGGTGATCACCAGCTTCACAGGGTCCAGCACGGCCATACGGCGCCAGGCGGTTTTGTTCAGATCCTCGCGGATGCAAAACTCCAGCAAACCAACATCTATCATATTCTCGCGCTTGGCCACGCCAATGCGCTCGCAAAACTCACGGATGCTGGCAGGCGTGTAACCACGGCGGCGCAGGCCACTAATGGTAGGCATCCGTGGGTCGTCCCAACTGTCAACATGGCCATCCTCTACCAGTTGCAGCAGCTTGCGCTTGCTCATTACGGTGTAGTTCAGGTTCAGGCGGGCAAACTCGTATTGCTTGCTCGGGAACAGTTCCAGCTTCTCTATAAACCACTCGTACAGCGGGCGGTGAGGGATAAACTCCACCGTGCATATCGAGTGGGTGATCTCTTCAATGGCATCGCTTTGTCCGTGTGCAAAATCGTACATAGGGTAAATGCACCAGGCATCGCCGGTACGGTGATGGTGGGCATGTTTAATGCGGTACATCAAAGGGTCGCGCAGTTGCATATTGGGTGCGGCAAGGTCAACCTTGGCACGTAGCACTTTGGCACCGTCGGGGTATTTACCAGCCTTCATGTCGGCAAACAAAGCTAAGTTTTCCTCAACGCTACGGCTGCGGAACTCGTTAGCCACACCCGGTTCGGTTGGCGTACCTTTTTGTATAGCAATTTCCTCGGCGGTGCTATCGTCCACGTAGGCAAGGCCTTGTTTGGTCAGTTCAACGGCCAGGTCGTATAGTTGTTCAAAATAGTCAGATGCGTAAAGTTCTTCGGCCCAGTCGAAACCAAGCCATTTTACGTCTTCCTTAATGCTGTCTACATACTCCACATCCTCTTTTACAGGGTTGGTATCATCAAAACGCAGGTTGGTTTTACCGTTGTAACGCTGTGCCAAACCAAAGTTAAGGCATATGGCTTTCGCGTGCCCGATATGCAAATAACCGTTCGGCTCCGGCGGAAAGCGGGTTAACACCCTGCCATCGTTCTTCCCGGCAGCCAAATCTGCCTCAACAATTTCCTCTATAAAATTCAGTGATCTTTCTTCGCTCATGGTATCTCTAACAGGCTGCAAAAGTACGGAAAAATCATCTGAATCAGAATTTACAGGATTTTAGAATTTACAGAATATGATTAGCAATTAATATTGATTTTGCGCGGTGAAGCTGATCAGGCATTCTGAAAATTTATTAATTCTGTAAACGGCGAAGCCCTCTCGAACGCCATAGCTACCACTCCCGTGAAAAATTCTGATTCAGACAACAATGGCAATGGAATTTTTTGATGATAGATTGGTCCGCAGAGCCCAACGAAGCCCTAAAAAAACCGGCATCAGGAACGGTCGGGTGGCACAGGCCATGAACATCCACTAACTTTCATAGAGCGTAACGTGGCCGGCACTTTTCTTTGGTTCGTTTCTTTTGGTGTCAAAAGAAATGAACATCCACAAGCTTAGCATAATTTTACTGCCCGCTCCTAACAGCGCATTACAGAACAATCAGTACAAACCTCTCCACTAACAAGCTACAACACAACAACGCAATCAAAAACTATTTTACTACTTTTACCAACAACCAATCGGCATTTCCCATGAGCGATACCCAATTCAACCGTCCCATTCGTGTTTTAGTAGCCAAGGTAGGGCTGGACGGGCACGACCGCGGCGCCCGTATCATAGCCACCACGCTGCGTGACGCCGGCATGGAAGTGATCTACACCGGCTTACGCCAAACACCGGAAATGGTAGTAAACACCGCCCTGCAGGAAGATGTGGACGCTATCGGCATCAGTATTCTCTCCGGTGCGCACATGACAGTTTTCCCTAAGGTAATGGCGCTCATCAAGCAAAAAGGCATGAGCGATGTACTGCTCACCGGTGGCGGCATTATTCCGGCAGATGATATGGCCGAGCTAAAAAAAATAGGCGTAGGCGAACTGTTCCCACCCGGAACCAGCACCGCAGATATCGTAAAATACATCACCAACTGGGTACACGCCAACCGTAACTTTTAATACCAAAAGCATGGAATTTCAAAACCTCTTAATAGAAAATAAAGGGCGTATCCAATACATCATCATCAACCGCGAAAGCAAGCTGAATGCCCTCAACAAGCAAACCCTTCAGGAACTACATACCACCCTTACCGATGCTTTTAACAACGCCGAGGTTGGTGGCATTATCATTACCGGCGCAGGCACCAAAGCCTTTGTAGCCGGTGCTGATATCTCCGAATTTGCTGGTCAGGATGCGGACGGCGGCCGCAAAATAGCCCAGGAGGGGCAAAGCCGGGTATTTGATGTAATAGCCAATGGCGGCAAACCGGTAATTGCCGCGGTAAACGGCTTCGCCCTTGGTGGCGGACTGGAACTGGCTATGGCCTGCCATATCCGCATCTCAAGCGATAACGCCAAAATGGGCCTGCCGGAAGTTACACTGGGCTTGATCCCGGGCTACGGCGGCACCCAGCGTTTAACCCAACTGGTAGGCCGCGGCAAAGCCCTGGAGATGATTATGACGGCAGATATGGCAACCGCTGCCCAGGCATTGCAATCCGGCCTGGTAAACCACGTGGTACCTCAAGAAGAGTTGCTGCTTAAAGCAGAAGAGATCCTCAATAAAATACTTACCCGCGCGCCATTAGCACTGGCATCGGCAATAAAGGCTGTCAACGCTGCTTCAACAGGTGGGGTGAACGGTTTTGAGGTGGAGATAACCGAGTTTTCCAATTGCTTCGGCACGGAAGATTTTACAGAAGGCGTGGCGGCATTTTTGGACAAACGCAAGCCCGAATTTAAGGGCAGGTAACAAAAGCTTAATGGACGCGTTGCCGGCAATACTGTAACTTTACCAGATGTTTGATCTTAAAAAACTAATCTTTATAACGCTTTGCACCATGGCGTCTTTCGCCACCAAAGCACAGTTATCTAACAGGGTGCAATTGAGCATAGGGCCCGACGTTGGTATAGTAACCGGTACGCTTGCCAATACCCACTCTGCAATGTTTGGCGGTTCGGTGCAGGTAGGGTTCCCGCTCAACAGGGGGCTTTAATTCACTATTGACGGTGGTTATAATTACTTTTTGGGCAAAAGGCAATCCAGCGCACAACCACCAAATATTCCGGAGGTAAATTATATTGGTGTAAAGTCGGTACCTGCAAAGCTGGGATTAAAGTATTATCCCAGTTCGATCTTGTTTGTGCAGGGCGAAGCAGGGGCAGCCTTCTTTTCCGGCACCCCGCGCACAGCACATGAAGCAGGTACGGCTTTTGTTTATTCGCCTCAAATTGGAGTGGAATTGCCTGTGGGCAGCCACCGCTTCATTGCATCACTGCGCTACCAATCCACCTTGCCAAAAGCAAATAACTCTGTTAAAGTAAGCTTCCTGGGATTGCATACTGGGTTCGTTTTTGATTAAAAACGGCCCCGGCATTGCCGCTATGACACTCGCCTGACCAAAAACCTTATTTAGTCAAAAAATAAAATACTATTAATCAATCGATTAAATATTCCTTACAATTGGATGAAAAAACCTTGCCGATTTCATGCTTTACTTTGCCTGTGCTAAACAAAAAAGCACAGATTTTAAATAACAAAGTCATGAAAAACGCATTAAAAATCACAACACTTGCATTAGCTTTCGCCGGATTATCATTTGCTGCAAAAGCTCAAACTACTACCACTACATCAACCACTACTTCAGGCGGCGTACGCTACAGCATCGGCGTTGATGCAGGCATCCCAACCGGCACTTTTAACAACGGCTTTAAATGGAACTTAGGCGGTTCGGTACAGGCAGATATCCCTGTGGCTAACCAGTTATTTTTTACCTTAAACGCGGGTTACAATAACGTATTTGGCGAAACCATTCACATAGCAGGCGGCAATACAAGTTCTACTCTTGAGGTTCCAAACCTGCAATTGCTACCAGTTAAAGCCGGTTTAAAATTCTTCCCGGTAGCTAACTTCTACATTCAGGGCGAAGCCGGTGCGGCCTTCCTGCTAAACAAATCAGATTTCTTTAACGATAAATCTGTAGCCTTTGTTTACGCTCCGCAAATTGGTGTTCAGTTCCCGGTTAGCGCAAATGGCAACTTTATTGATGCAGGTGTACGTTACGAAGGTACCACCAAATATAGCAGCGCATCTGATGCCAGCAAAGTAAACTTTGTAGGCGTACGCCTGGCTTACGGTTTCTAATATCGCCCTACATTTACAACAATTTAAAAAACAAAAGAAAGGAAGCCCGCCAGCTTCCTTTTTTATTTGGCGGCGTTTGATTTTAACGGGGACGTTACGTTAGAGTTAATAACCAATAGCCGTTATATAGATTTCTTTGCACTAAGAATGGGCTTTTGGGTTTTAACTACAACGCATCCCCAATTTCCTGTAAGCAGTTGTAAGCGATAGTTTTTAGGTGGTTTATTGTGGGTCAATACCTCATCTTCTTTTTTGTCAATATTAATTATTTCGAAAAGATTGGCAAATATTTGTACCTTACCTACCTATTACGCTACCTAATAACTTTTTTTTCCGATATGAAGACGATTCTCATCATTGATGACGAGGTTAATGTAGGGCTGTTGCTATCTAAGTTCTTAAGGCGCAACGGTTTTGATGTAGATACTGCCACAAACGGCAGCAGCGGAATGGAGTGCCTGAAAAATAAAGATTACAATCTGGTGCTTTGCGATTTTAGGCTGGAGGATACCGATGGCCGCGAAATGCTGAAAAACATCAAGGCGCTTTACCTAAAAACGGGCGTAATTATCATCACCGGCTATTCGGATATTAAAATGGCGGTAGAACTCATTAAAATGGGTGCTTACGATTACATTACTAAGCCCCTTTATCCCGACGAGATATTAAACACCATAAATAAAGCCATAGAAACGCAATACGCATTGCAGGAAATGGCAGCTAACGATTACAGCACCGATAAGCCGCAGAAAGAAAGCAAAAAGCAAATATTATCCGGCGAGTTTGTTGTTGGTACCAGCCGTGCCTCAAAAGAATTATTAAAACAGATAGAACTGGTTGCGCCTACCAATTACAGCGTTATCATACTGGGCGAGAGCGGTACCGGCAAGGAGTCGGTTGCCAAAAGTATCCACTTAAACAGCCTGCGTGCAAACCAGCCATTTATAGCGATGGATTGTGGCTCGCTCACCAAAGAGCTTGCCGCAAGTGAGTTCTTCGGGCACGAAAAGGGCTCGTTCACCGGTGCTTTTGCAACTAAAATAGGCCACTTTGAAATGGCCAATGGCGGCACGCTTTTCTTAGATGAAGTGGGCAATCTTTCGTACGAGATCCAGGCTGCGCTGCTGCGTACTGTGCAGGAACGCAAAGTAAAACGCATTGGCAGCACAAAAGAGATAGACCTTGATGTGCGCATTATTATAGCCACCAATGAGAGTTTGCAGGACGGTATCGCTAAAGGCCGTTTCCGCGAGGACCTGTATCATCGTTTTAACGAGTTTAGTATCCAGATGCCGCCGCTGCGCGATCGTGGTAACGATATTATGATGCTGGCGGAATATTTCCTGAAAATTGCTAACCGCGAACTGGATAGGAATGTAACCAGCTTTTCGCCAGAGGTTGTAGAGTGCTTTATGAACTACCGTTGGCCGGGGAACATCCGCGAGCTGAAGAACGTAGTGCGCCGTGCAACCTTACTTACCGAAGGAACCGAGGTGGGGATGAAAACCCTTCCGCTGGAGATCTCAAACTTTAAAGTAACCGCTTACGAATCACATGGGAATAGCAGCCATAGCAACGGGCCGCCTTTCCAGGACCAACCCGAAGCAAAAGAGGCACCGAAGCACGACCTGAAAAACGCGGCGCTCGGTGCAGAGCACGATACCATACTAAAAGTACTGCGCGAGGTGAACTTTAATAAAACAAAAGCAGCCGAGATCCTGAATATCGATAGGAAAACGCTCTACAATAAAATGAAGGCCATCAACCTTAAATAATATCTATGTCAGCCACAACCGGCAACACGCCCGATGCTGATGCGCTTTTGATGCTGAAGCACGATATTAAAAACCAGCTATCCAACATCCAGCTGGCTATAGAAGGGTTGCGATATGAGGTAGAAGAGCTGGATGGCGATACCAGCTTATATATTGAAAGTATGCTTGCAGCAGCACAAAGGATTGATAAATTGCTGGATATTATACAAACGGATATTTAATTTCATATAGGCCCTGTACCACTAAAACTTTTTAGGCTTTCTTTGTTTATATAGCATACTTAAGGCTTTTCACGGGCATGTCCATTTTCAACTACAAGCAGCGTAATAATATCGTATTAGTAAGCATCATTGTGCTTGGCTGTTTCTTGTTATACGCTTTAAGCGAATTGTTCAGCTCTATCCTGGGCGCTATCGTGCTGTTCACCATCTTCCGTCCGTTTTTTTTATGGATGGTAGAGAAGAAAAGCCTCAACGCTACATTGGCGGCGCTCATCATCATCATTATTTCCCTTATTGTTATTGTAATACCATTCCTCTCCTTAAGTATTATGGTGATAGGGAAGATAGGCAGCATTAATAAGGATGCCATCCATATAGACCAATGGACCGCTAAGATAGACGCCTTTACCGGTGCAAATTTAAACCAGCCCCATTTTGCCGAGGAGACCCTGCAAAAGCTGGGCGCTTATGGTGCCGATTTGTTCCCGTCTATATTAGGCAGCGCGGTGAGCATTATACTTACCTTATTGGTGATGTACTTTTTAATGTACTTTATGTTTACGCAGATGCGCGCTTTTGAAACCGGGCTGCTTAAATACGCGCCCTTTCGCGAGCAGCACGCGCTTAAATTCGCACAAGCCCTGCGCGATTCTACCTTCTCCAACGTATTGGGGCAAGGTATCATTGCTATAACCCAAGGCGTATTACTGGCTATGGGCTTCTACGCGTTCGAAATTCCCGATGCCATTTTTTGGGGTGTAATAGGGGTGTTCCTGTCGTTTTTACCGGTGGTTGGCGCACCTACCATGTGTATACCGGCCAGTATTATATTTTTTGCAAGCGGACATAATTTAAAAGGCGTACTGCTGCTGGCTTATGGCTTGTTATTTATAGGCAATGTTGATAATGTATTGCGCGTTATCATCAATAAAAGAGTAGGCAATACGCATCCTATTATTTCTGTAATAGGAGTTTTCATCGGTCTACCACTTTTCGGCATACTTGGCCTGGTTTTTGGGCCTGTGTTGCTGTCATATTTCTTATTATTGCTGGAAATATACGAAACTAACCGCCTTGCTGCCGATAGGCTGGAACGAATAAGAACCGGAGTGGATACGTAACAATAGATGGCTGTTGAGCGTTATTAGTATATTGCAAAAATGCGTTTTAATCTATCGCAGCAAATAAATTTGATAATTAATAAAACAAATATTCAACTTAAAAATTAATACAATATGAACGATAACACAAAAGTGGTTGTCGCGCTGCTGGCAGGATTAGCGGCAGGAGCGGCACTTGGAATTTTATTTGCACCTGAAAGGGGTACAGAGACACGTGATAAACTTTCAGACTCATTAAAGAACCTGGGCGATACGATAAAGGAAACTGCCTCTAACGAGATCGATAGGTTGTTGAACCTGAAAGATACCGTGGTAGAAAATATTAAAAGTAAAGTAAAATCTACCGAAGAAGAATACCAGGACGACCTGGAGCATGCATAAGTTTACCGTTTGCGGTTTAAATAAGGCCCTGAACATTATCGCTATTTATGGAACCACAAAAAGAAGCAACACGCCCCATTATTGAACAGGCGCAGGAGTACGTTGAAACCCGTGTAAAGCTCTTAAAATTAGAAGTAATAGAACGCAGCACCGCCATAGCAGCCAACATTGTGGTTGAACTTACGGTGGTTATCTTCTTTTTACTTACTTTTTTGTTTGCAAGTTTTACATTGGCCCTGTTCCTTGGCGATGTAATGCACTCGTATTGGATGGGCTTTGGCTCGGTTGCAATTTTATATATGTTGCTGGCCATAGTTTTGGTGGTTGCCAAAAAACCAATAGAGCGCCCGATTGTTAACATATTAGTGCGAAAGCTTTTTAAATAAAATATGGACATCCTGATACAAAATGTAAACGACCTGAAGTTAGAGATAGCCCGGTTAAAAAACCAGGAGGTTGAGCAAGCCGTGGCTTTAAAAGCGCGCTTTAGCAGCCCTGCAGCTATTTTCTCCACAGCGATGTCGCTATTCCCAAAATCGCCAACGGTTGACGGTGTTAAAAACGAAAGCTTTTTTAGCCAGGATTTTTTAGGACTGATATCGAGAATAGCATTGCCATTAACATTAAACAAGACCATATTTAAGCATTCAAATTTTTTGGTGAAAACGCTGGTGGGGATCCTGTCTCAAAAGGCGTCACATTATATCAGCGAAGATTCGGTAACCGGTGTTTGGGGTAAAGCTAAAGCGCTGTTTAATAAATTCACAAAAAAGAAAAATGAAGAAGAAGTGCCCACACCGGCATACGTTAAATATTAAATAAAACATTCAGGCCCTGTTGCGAAACACGGCTTTAAAGGGATAGGCTTTAAATAGCTTATCCCTTTGTTTTTTATGGCCTGGGCACACCGTCAAAAAAATAAAAAATAGTTTAAAATGTTTTTCAGCCACAGTCGTCTTTATATTTAAACACTCATACAATTGCAAAGCGTAGTAATGCCCCAGGATAAAAACAGCCATATCATACACACTATTACAGCGTATGGTAAAAGCCTATTGGGGTTTATCCGCAAGCGGGTGAAAAACGATGCCGATGCTGAAGACATTCTGCAGGATGTTTGGTATCAGTTTAGCAACGTGGTAAACTCGGAGCCGATAGAGCAAACCAGCGCCTGGCTGTATCGTGTTGCGCGTAACAAGATACTGGATAAGCATAAAAAGCACACCGAGACCTTGCTGGACGATATGCTGGGTAACGATGCCAGGGATGACGATGATGCGCCGGACTTTAGCGACATCCTGCTCACCGAGGCCCGCACACCTGAAACCGAGTACGTGCGCAACCTTTTTTGGGAACAACTTTTTTTAGCGCTTGATGAATTGCCCGAGCTGCAGCGGCAGGTGTTCATTTGGCACGAACTGGATGATGTTCCCTTTGAAGAAATTGCAAAACGCACCGGCGAAAACATCAACACTTTGGTATCGCGTAAGCGCTACGCAGTGCTGCATTTACGTAAGCGTTTAAAGCAATTGTACGATGAAATTAATGATTATTGATAAAAACTATTGAAATGAATATAAAATATAGAAAAAAGCTATTTCTAATTCCTTTTGGAATAGCAGCGATATTAGCCCTTGTAAGTTACGTAGTAATGCAGCTGTGGAATCACCTGCTGCCAGAGATACTGCACGTAGGCACTATTACCTTTTGGCAAGCTATGGGTATATTTATACTGAGCAAGATCCTCTTTGGCTTTGGTGGCAAAGGCGGCCCGGGCGGCGGTGCCCCATGGATGCGCCGCAAGCAAATGATGGAAGAGCGTTTTAAAGACATGAGCCCCGAAGAGCGCGATCATTTTAAAGCCCAATGGAAAGACCGCTGTGGCTGGGGCAGAAGAGGCGAAGGCTGGATGGGCAAGGATGCTTTTAAGGGCGATAAGCCGGAAGCTGATTTTGAGATAAAGGACGAAAAAAGCAAAGAGTAAAATATCTAACGTCCTGCTGAACTCATTTCAGCAGGACGTTAGATTATAAATTTAAGGTAGCTCACAAAACAACAAACCTATGGATGTGCTGATATTTAAAACAAGCGTTGCCACTCAGGGGCAGGCAAGCCGCTTACAACCGCTGTTAGGTGCTCTGGCCGATATCAAGCAATACACTTTCGACCTGGAGGACTGCGACCGCGTGCTTCGCATCGTAAGCAGCCGTATTGAGCCGCAAACCATCAACCACATCCTTAGAATAGCAGGCTTTAGTTGCGAAGAGCTGAAATAGCTTTTGGCAGTTCACCGTTTGCTTTAGATGCATTTATGCCTGCTCACCGCGATCGGTAAACTGCAAACATCCTCACCCAACTATTCTGTTCAACAGCGCCAATTGCCCACTATGGTATATGTGATGCTGTGTCAAGCCCTCAACAAGTGCGCGGTAACTTACCCCCGAGCCCAATGCGCGGTTGCGTTTGTCATTAGTAGGCGCATCCCATTTATCTTCCGGAAAATCTTCTATTATTCCACTCAGCGTAAAGTTGGCCAGTTTAAAGCTGTTGATAAGGTGCTGCCATTTTTGCTCGTCCGGCGTACCCGGATCGGGCCAGTCGCCGCCTGCGGGGTCGCCAGCAGTTTGCCCCTGCATACGGGCGGTGGTTTCTAAAGTCCAGCCGAGCATGTGCAGTACGATGCCTGCTATATTATGCACCGAACCTGGCGGCGTTTCATAAGCCGCGTCAAAGGAGATGTTATCGATTATATCATACGTGTTCGGCCCATACCATGGGTCGCCGTTTAAGATGCTTTGTAGCGATGCGCTTAATTGTTCCGATGTGCTCATGGTGGTTAAACGCATGAGCATTAGGTTAAGTTTGTTAGTGTATTGATTTGCACCGTCGGCAGGGCTTTTAAATGCCGAGATACTTCCTCACCCCGTTCGCACAAT
Organism: Mucilaginibacter sp.; assembly: GCF_039925265.1. GTDB lineage: Bacteria > Bacteroidota > Bacteroidia > Sphingobacteriales > Sphingobacteriaceae > Mucilaginibacter. The sequence goes on along the minus strand of NZ_JBDSZG010000008.1, from coordinate 125,094 downwards.
TCACGCCATCAATCGCCGCAGAAATAATTCCACCGGCATAACCCGCGCCCTCCCCGCATGGGAATAAACCTGCAACCTGCGGATGCTGGTAAGTCTCCCGGTCTCTCGGTACTTTTATGGGCGATGAGGTGCGCGATTCTACACCCACCAATATGGCTTCGTTAGTGTAATACCCTTTCATTTTACGGCCGAAGGCAGGCAACGCTTTGCGTAATCTGGCGTGGATCCAATCGGGCAGTACGTCAATTAAGTCTACGCTTTTACAACCCGGGAGGTAGGAGTTTACGGGCAGGTTGGCAGATACGCGGCGTTCAACAAAATCTACCATGCGCTGTGCCGGTGCCACCAGGTTACCGCCACCTGCTTTAAATGCCAGGTGCTCGGCTTTCTGCTGAAAATCCAGCATGCGGAACGGGTCGGCCATATCGCCTTTTACATCTTCCATGTTGATTTGTACAACGGTACCCGAATTAGCAAAAGGATTATTACGCTTGCTTGGGCTCCAGCCGTTCACTACAATTTCATCGGCTGCGGTAGCGCATGGGGCTATAATGCCACCCGGGCACATACAAAAAGAGAATACGCCGCGGTCGTCTACCTGCTCTACCAGGTTATAATAGGATGGGGGGAGGTCCGGTCCCCGGTATTCGCAATGGTATTGGGCACGGTCTATGATTTCCTGCGGATGTTCTATTCGTACGCCAAGGGCGAAGGGTTTGGCCTCTATCAAAATCCCCTGGGCGTGCAGCATCCGGAACATATCATGTGCCGAGTGGCCGGTAGCCAGTATCACGGCATCAGCCATCAACTTTTCGCCATTGGCTAATTGCACACCTTGCATCTTTCCGAATGATACCAATAGTGAAGTTACTTTAGTATCAAACAACACCTCGCCGCCCGCGTTCAGGATACTTTCGCGCATGGCGGTAATAATCTGCGGGAGTTTGTTGGTGCCAATATGCGGACGGGCGTCTACCAAAATATCTTCGGTGGCACCATGGGCAACAAAGGTTTTTAGCACACCGGTAACATCGCCGCGCTTGGTGCTGCGGGTGTAAAGTTTTCCGTCAGAATAAGTTCCCGCGCCACCTTCGCCAAAACAATAGTTCGATTCGGGGTTCACCAGGCCTTGTTTATTAATGTTGGCCAGATCGCGGCGGCGTTGTTTAACATCCTTGCCGCGTTCTACGATGATGGGTTTTAAGCCTTGCTCGATGCATTGCAGCGCGGCAAATAAACCGGCAGGGCCTGCACCTACTATAATAACCTGTTTGGCATCCTTTACATTTTTATATTGATGGTTGTAGATCTCGGGCGTGTAAGGCTCGTCGATATAAATACTCAGCTGCATCCGGTAAAGCACCTTCCGTCCCCGCGCATCTATCGATCGCTTAAGTACCTTAATGCCTTTTATTCTTTTCTGTGGGATATTGATAGCTGCCGATGCAAGGGTGGTTAAAAACGCTTCATCTTCCTGCTGCCCGGGCGGGCAAACAATTTCTGCTTCTTTTATCATGGTGTAGCCGGGTTTTTATCCTGGATGGTACAAAGATAGTGAACAATTTCAGATGTGCGAATGTGCAGATTTCAGATGTGCAAATTTCAGATGAACTCCCAACATCGCGTTGTACACTATGGACGATATTTTCGCTTGCAAATCCTTTCCCTCATCTGCACATCTTAAATCTACACATCTGCACATCAACTTAAGGTGTTTTGGCGGGACATTACCCCGTGAAAACACCCACTTTACAATTATTTAACGCACTGTTGTATCACAATTATTTCTGCTTCCGTAAGGCTGTTTACTTAGTGTGAGGCGTACACAAAAATATAACGTACGCTAAAGAACGCTAACTGTACGGAAGCGAACAGTTTAAAATCGCTTGTAAAATTAATCGCCTGAAATTCAACAACTTGCAAAAATGGTTGAGTTTTGGCATATACCGAATCACGACAATATCACTATGACACCGAACACCGACACAAAATTAAGCAGCCTTTGGGAAGGATGCTTACAGAACGACAGAAAGCAACAGGAACAGTTGTACAAAATGCTTGCCCCAAAAATGCTGGCCGTATGTATGCGTTATGCAAAAGATAAAGATGAGGCCCAGGATATCCTGCAGGAAGGGTTTATAAAAATGTTTAAAAACATGAAAAACTACCGCGGCGAAGGCAGCCTGGAAGGGTGGATCCGCCGTATTATGGTACACAGCGCTATATCCCGCTACCGCAAAGCAAAAACCATGGTTTTGGTTGATGACTTTGCCGAGCAGAACATCCCGGTGAGCAGCAGCTATAATGCCAATGGTTTAGAAGCACAGGAATTGATGCAAATGGTACAGCAACTGCCGAAAACCTACCGCTCCGTATTTAATATGTACGCCATTGAAGGCTACTCGCACCAGGAAATAGGCAGCAGTTTGGGTATGTCGGAATTATTATCGCGCACCACCCTGCACCGTGCCCGTGCCATTTTAAAAGAGAAATTGAACAGCTTAGCAACAAGGGAACGCCACTGCCTGGCAGGTTAATCAAATCCCCCGAAGATTAACTTGATAAACATGATTTATTGATTACCTGGCACGACTGCCAGCATGATCAATAAATCAACATCAGCGGCAAATTCCCCCAAAGCCCTGATAAAATACGATCTCCCCTAAAAAAGTTATCGCGTATTACTGGCTCTTTTTGATAAAGCCGTATCATAATAGCAACTTAACATACCGGTTAAACTAAGCCCGTAGCTTTATAGTATAAAAAAAGCAAAACTATGGAAGCGGGATACAGCACAATTGACCTGGTGATGCTGGCTATAGCAGCATTTGTAATTTGGGTGGCCATGCGCACGCCAAAAAAAGAAAGTATATCAAAAGAAGAAAGGCTTCAATATAAAATAAAACGCAAAAGCCGTCGCGGTCATCCGGTACCTTATTGAGCAGCCGATGATAAACCCATACGCGAATTTTGAGCCGGCCGGTACCCGGTGCAAGGTTAAAGTGGCTTTTTTTGCGGAGATATTGACAGAGGGACTGGATGGTGCTATACGCACCATGTACCAACTGATCGACCGGATAGACCGTGAGCGGTTTGAGTTCCTGTTTGTTTATGGCGATGGGCCGTCAAACATACGCGGGTTCGAAAGCATTAAAGTACCCACCTTAAACCTGCCTGTAAACGCGGGATATTCTATGGCATTGCCTGTTTTTGCGCAAAGCAGGTTAAAAGACACGCTGCAGCATTTTGCGCCCGATGTGGTGCATATTGCAACGCCATCGCTGCTGGGCAGCTTTGGTTTAAATTATGCGGTGCAAAATAAGCTGCCCGTAATTTCTATCTATCACACACATTTTCTTTCTTATATCGATTACTACTTTAAGCATGCGCCATTTTTAATAAGCAGCATGAAACAGTTACTTGCAGCTAATCATAAGGCTTTTTATAATCAATGCAATAAGGTATATGTTCCTTCCGAAAGTATTGAAGCCGAACTAAGCGGAATAGGTATTGCGCCACAGCGTATGCAGCTATGGAAGCGCGGCATCGATACCAAATTATTCTCCCCGTATAAAAAAAACAAGAACGCGTATCAAAAGCTCACTGGGAATACCAACCCGGGTGTTTTGTTTGCCAGCAGGCTGGTTTGGGAGAAGAATTTGGAAACACTGTTTGAAGTGTATGACGAATTGCAAGCCTATGGTGAGCCCCTGAATTTTATAGTTGCGGGCGACGGCACTGCCCTGAAAGTCTGTAAAGCCCGGATGCCGAAAGCCATTTTTACAGGCAGGATAAATCATAACCAGTTGGCTGTATTGTACGCCTCTGCGGATGTTTTTTTGTTCCCCTCTGTATCCGAAACTTATGGCAATGTGGTGCTGGAGGCCATGGCTTCGGGCTTACCTTGTGTAATAGCCGACGGCGGGGGCTCTAAAGATTTTATTGACCAGGGTGTAAACGGCTTTAAATGCCAGCCCTATAATGCCAAAGAATACGCCGCTAAAATACGCATGTTATTAGCCAACCAAGCCATGCGTGCCCGGTTTATTGAAGAGGGCTTGCAATACAGCAGTAATTTTAGCTGGGACGAACTTGCTGCAACCTATTTTGATGATGTAGCTATGTTAGCCGGGAGAAATGTGTTAGCCCCTGTATAGTTGGTTGTTGTGTTAGGATAAATTGAGGTAGTTAACACGGGGGTAACATAAACGCTTTGTTATGGTAATACACTGGTAACACTGGGCTAACACGGGGGTAATACTTTTGTGACGATAAATTAAGTCACGTGAAAAAAATTATATACGCAACAGTTCTATTCGTTCTTACCACATTTTCTGCAACCACCCTGCTGGCTCAAAACACCGGCAAAATTGTGGGTAAGGTAATCGACCAAAAAACAAGCGAAACGCTTATAGGCGCTACCGTAAGTATAGAAGGCACCACCAAAGGTGCTGCTACTGATGTAGACGGCCATTACTCTTTGGGTGGCATAGCTCCAGGCCGCTACACCATATTAGTACGTTACATAGGGTACTCCACAAAATCTATTTCTGATATCGAAGTGAAGGCAAACGTTGCTACTCCCCTTGATGTTACCCTTGCGCCATCGGCAACAACAGCCTTAAGCGAGGTAGTTATTAAAGCTACCTACCGCCAGGAATCGGTAAACGCGCTGTACGCTATCCAAAAAAATAGCGTATCGATATCTGATGGTATCTCATCAGAGCTGATCCGCAGATCGCCGGACAGAAATACCAGCGACGTATTAAAACGTGTAAGCGGTACCACCATACAGGACAATAAATTTGTGGTAGTGCGTGGCTTAAGCGACCGTTACAACAGCGCATCGTTAGATGGCGCGCCGTTGCCAAGTACCGAGCCAAACCGAAAAGCGTTCTCTTTCGATATCGTACCATCAAGCCTAATAGATAATATCATCATCAACAAAACGGCAAGTCCCGATCTTCCGGGCGATTTTGCAGGCGGTAACGTACAGATCTTAACCAAGGACATCCCCGATAATAATTTTTTAACAGTAGGTATCGGCTACGGTTACAATACACAAAGTACCTTTAAAGATTTCCGCTCGGGCTTCCGCAGCACCAGTGATTATTTCGCATTTGACGATGGTACCCGTAAGTTGGTTAGCAACTTCCCTTCTACAAACCAAATCTTAACAGGTCAGGTTACCGGTAATCGTAATATCCAATCTATAAATAGCCTAAACAATAATTTTAATATATATACCGCTAAGGCGCTGCCCGCTCAGAATTACCAGGTTACCTGGGGTAACGTTACAGAAATTGGCAAGAATAAAAACCGTTTTGGTACTACTGTTGCTTTAACTTACCGAAACACGCAAACCATTGTTCCCGACTTGCAGCAGCAGTTTGATAATTACGATTATCACAGCGAGCAAAATAAATTCTCTACCAACATTGGTGCATTGGCGAATTTTGCCTACAGCTTTGGTAAAAATAAAATAACCTTTAAAAACTTATACAACCGTATACTCGACGATCAGTTTACATACCGTACCGGCTCTAATACTGGTACAAACTCCTCTGATAACCGTTTTTACGCTTACGATATGTTAGAAAAAGGACTGTTTAAAACAACATTAGAGGGTGAGCACGGTCTTGGTAAAAAAACATCCAAAATAAAATGGAACCTTGGTTTTTCTAACATTATTAATGATCAGCCTGATCAGAAAAAGGTAAACTATAAGCAAAATAATACGGGCAACCCTAACGAGCCTTATTTTGCGGCCATAGCCTCTACGCTTGGCAAAGAGAATGCCCGCTTATTTTCTCATTTGAATGAAAACATTTATTCAGGTAAAGTAGATTATAACGTGCCGGTCAATTTGTTTACTCAGAGTACCTTAAAAATCGGCGGGAGTACTCAATACAGGGACAGGACGTTTGATGCCCGCTTTATCGGAGTTGTATTTAACGAAACTACTGCAGCGAATTTAAACTACGATATCCCTCAGTTATTACAACGTCCCATTCAAACACTGTTTGGACCTAACCTGATCAAATCGGGCGTATATGACTTGGATGAACTTGCGAATCTTACAGACAGATATTCTGCTAACAGTCTTACCAACGCCGGTTATGCTATGTTAGATAGTAAATTTGGCAAGAGCGTTAGGGTGGTTTATGGCTTACGGGTAGAAAAGTTCGACCTTGATTTGGTTACAAAAGACCCACTACAGCCTAAAGTAAAGCTTAATAACACCGATTTTCTTCCATCGGTAAACTTTACTTATGCTTTAACGCCGAAGGCAAACTTTAGAGCATCTTACTACCGCTCTGTAGCAAGGCCCGAGTTTAGGGAATTAGCACTATTTGCTTATTACGATTATGAGATGCTTGCATCGGTACAGGGTAATTCATTTCTGAAACGAACTGTTATAGACAATGCCGACCTGCGTTACGAATTTTATCCTGCCGCTGGCCAAATATTCTCCATCTCCACGTTCTACAAAAAATTCCAGAATGCTATCGAGCCTTTGATAGAGGATGAGAACTCATCAACTACCATCAGCTATTTTAATTCAAAATCTGCCTATGTGTATGGTGTGGAGTTAGAAGCCCGTAAAGCGCTTGATTTTATAAATGATAGCAAATTCTTTAAAAACAGTACAGCTTACGTTAATGCATCGTTCACCAAATCAAAAGTAACCAACCCGGATGATGGAGTTGACCGTTTAGAGAAAACACGTGCGCTGGTTGGCCAGTCGCCTTATGTGATCAACGCTGGTTTTACCCATACCGAGCTGGATAATAAATTATCATTCAACCTGCTGTTCAATCGCCTTGGTAAACGCATATTTTATGCCGGTGGTACCAGGTTTAGCAGTGTGTACGAAATGCCAAGAAGCGTGCTTGATTTCCAGTTAGGATACAAGGTGATGAAGAGCAAAGGTGAGATAAAATTGGGTGCCAGCGACCTGCTGAACGCGAAGTATAACTTCCAGTACATGCTGGATGGAAAGCCTTATAATTTCTCTGGTACCGGAACCACCTTTAAACGTTATACGCCGGGCACAAACTATTCATTATCATTTAATTACACATTTTAACATTAAGCCATTTGTTATTGCTGAGTTAACACAACGTTAATAATAGAAGCCTTAATTTGTATCAAATCGAAAGAGTTCATTATGAAAAAATCATTATTATTTTTAGTGTTAGGCACAGCAATAACACTTGCATCGTGCACAAAGAAAGAGGCCGTTATAGACGACAATCCACCTATTGTGGTTGTACCAACTACTGCTGTTGAAGTAAGCGGCGACATCGCTACCAGCACCACCTGGACTGCGGATAAAATTTACACACTTAAAGGTTTTGTGTACGTTACAAACGGCGCAACGCTTACTATAGAAGCCGGTACAATTGTTAAAGGCGACAAAGCAAGCAAAGGTACTTTGATCATTACCCGGGGCGCAAAAATAAGCGCCATAGGTACTGTTGATAAACCAATTGTATTTACTTCTTCATTTGGCGCGGGTACGCGTTCATCTGGCGATTGGGGTGGTATCATCCTGTTGGGTAAAGCTCCGGTTAACCAGGGCGATAACGTAGGTATTGAAGGTGGTTTGGATGCAAAAGGTGACGCTGCCAAATACATCCAGTACGGCGGTACCGATGCTAATGATAACTCTGGTACTTTAAAATATGTACGTATTGAGTACGCTGGTATCCCTTTTTCACCGGATAACGAGATCAACGGCCTTACCATGGGTGGTGTAGGTGCAGGTACTACATTAGACTTTATACAGGTAACCCGTTCTGGCGACGACTCTTTTGAGTGGTTTGGCGGTACTGTAAACGCAAAACACCTTTTAGCTATAGGTGGCTTGGATGATGACTTTGATACCGACTTTGGTTTCGCTGGTAAAGTGCAGTTTGGTATTGGCCAACGTTACCCATCTATCGCGGATAACTCTGGTTCAAACGCATTCGAATCTGATAACGATGGTTCAGGTTCCGATAAAACACCACAAACTTCTGCTGTATTCAGCAACATGACTTTGATTGGCCCTGCCCAATCAGCTTCAACTCCTGCAAACATCAGCGCTAACTTTCAGCACGCCGCTCAATTACGCCGTAACACTGCAGAGAGTATCTTAAACTCCGTATTCGTTGGCTTTATGGAAGGTGTGTACATCGATGATTCTAAAGTAACAACTGTTGGTTCAACCTCTACCAACTACACTGCAGGTCGTTTGGTGTTCCAAAACAACCTAATATATGGCAGCAACAGAAAAGGTAACGAAGTTAAAGGCGATAAAGATGTTCAGAAAGCTATCTTCGAAACTACCTTAAGGGCTACAAACACTTTTGATGCAGCATCATTCGGTTTAACATTAATAACAGATCCATACAAATACGGTTCGGACTTTGCGTTCCCAGGCACCCCAAATTTTGCACCGGTAGCTACCTCTCCTGCTGCATCTGGCGCTTTGTTTACCAATGCTAAAGTAACTGACGCGTTTTTTGACAAAGTTACCTACCGTGGTGCTATCGGTACTACCGACTGGACTATCGGCTGGACTAACTTTAACCCACAGGTTATGCCTTACACCACCCCGGGTGCTGTAAAATAATCACATTAAAATATCAAAAAGGCTGCCTCATCCACGTGAGGCAGCCTTTTTAATTAAGTACTATAGCGGCTTATTTGATGAGTTTTTTGCATGTGCATTTTAGTGAGATAGATACCCAGATATCGGCGTTTGCAAGGGCCATTGCCTTGCCCATACGTGTTTTTATATTGCGGATGATAGCCGAGAACGGCAATAGCCTAACCAAACAGGCCTTTTATACCAGCGCCTTTAATACAAAAACCATCAATAAGCACATACAGGAACTACGCGGGTTGGGAATTATAAAAACCAAAACCTTAAAAACCGAGGTAACTTATTGTATTGATGAAAAACTGTTCGGCCAAATGTCGGCCAACTTTAGTACGTTTTTTGAGCAAAACTCCTTACAGGGCGAAGAACCGGTGAGCGCAGGTGCTACCCAGGCAGCAACCGATTCGCCGGAGCTATTGACTTTTTCCAGTTTTGGTGCCTATATCAAAGAACATCGACTGGAGCTGAACCTTTCGCAGGCCGCCCTTGCCGCAAAAATAAATATCGACCGGGCGCTCCTCAGCCGAATAGAAACTGGTAAAAAAGAGGTTGGTGCAGATAAGCTGCCCTTGCTTGCCAGGGCGCTTTACATCAATATTGATGAACTAATAGATGCATCGCGTAAATGGAGTAAGGTAAATATCTGAAAAGCATAGAAGTATACTTAATGCGGGTGCATTGTTAATACAGAATTAACATAATGGTAGATCACGCCGCACACAGCGCAGTTAAAAATAATCCTTCCGTAACATTGGGTTAACATTATAGCCGAACCTTTGTGGTGTTAAAATAACACAAATGAAAAAGCTATACTTTATACTGATCACTTTACTTTTTGCCACAGTTGCAAATGCACAAATAACCACCGCGGTTATTAGCGGTAAGGTGGTAGATCAAAAAGGGATTTCTTTACCGGGCGTATCTGTCTCGGTTATAAATACCAGTACCGGCACCCGCTACGGCTCGCAAACAAATGCCGAAGGGCGTTACACCATCCCCAACTTAAACGCCGGTGGTCCTTACACTATCAGCGCTACCTTTATTGGTTATAAAAAAGATGAACGTACCGATATCAACCTATCTTTAGGAAGCGCGACATTCAACTTTTTATTAATAGACGAAACCACTTCTTTAAAAGAGGTAAGGATTACGGCAGCCGGCGGTGCTACCAAAACAGGCGCAACCACGCGCATCAGCCAAAATCAGATCCGTAACCTGCCTACCATTAACCGCAGCCTGCAGGATCTTACCCGTACTACGCCGCAAAGCAATAACAACTCCTTTCAGGGTACTAACTACCGTTACAACAACGTAACGCTTGATGGGGCCATTAACAACGATGCGATAGGTTTCAGCCCATCGTTGGGTGGCCAGTCAAATGCTTCCGGCCAGGTGGGGAGCAGTACCCGTACCAGCCCGGTATCTTTAGATGCGATACAGGATATACAGGTACTGGTAGCCCCTTATGATATTAAAATTGGCAACGTGCTTGGCGGAAGTATCAACGCGGTAACCCGCAGCGGTACAAACGATGTTACCGGTTCTATTTACGGTTATGGCCGAGGTGCGTTCTTAGTAGGCCAAAACAATGCTAAAGCTGCATTGGGTGGCGATGGCTCAAGCCTGCCGTCATCTTTCCATGATTACCAAACCGGCCTCCGCTTAGGTTTCCCGCTCATCAAAAATAAATTGTTCTTTTTCACGAACGAAGAAATTGCCCGCAGGCAAGATCCCATTATTAGGGGCCTCGATCATGATGGTGCAGCTGGTATATTAAGCCAAGCTGATGGTGAGAAAATTGTTACGGCATTTAAAGCATTTACTACCGATGCTGCCCATCCAAATGGCATTGATCCTGGAACGTATAATAACACATCTATATTCTCGCGCAGTAACAAATATTTTAACCGGATCGACTGGAATATCAACGATAAAAACCAGTTGACCCTGCGTAACAACACAATTTCATCAACGGCTACCAACTTGGAGCGCGATCAGCAGAACTTCCGTTTCGGTGGTATCGATTATACATCGCACAATAATTCAAGTTCAACCGTTGCCGAACTGAAAACTCGATTCAGCAATACCTTAAACAATAGTTTGGTGTTTGGCTACTCTAACGTACACGATTACCGTACCCCTAACTCAAACCCTGCTTTGCCGCAGATAGAAATTACCGGCAACACACCGGGTACAACCATATTTTTGGGTACCGACCGTGAGGCTGCCATATTTGATATGCGCCAGAAAACTACCGAGTTTACCGATAACTTTACCCTGATAAAAGGTAAGCATACCTTTACTTTTGGTACACACAACGAGTTTTACGATATCACCTACAACTTTGTAAACGCATGGAACGGTCGTATCGCTTACAGCAGCATTGCTAACTTCCTGGCCAATAACCCATCGCGTACACGTGCCAACTATAACTATATAAACAATACGCGCGATTATATTATGGCCAACCCATCGGCAAGGTTTAAAGTGAACCTGCTTAGCCTTTACGGCCAGGATGAGATACAGCTTACAGATAACTTTAAGCTTACCGCCGGTGTGCGCTTTGATTACGCCGATGTGCCAAACACCCAGCCGCTAAGCACCAAAACAACCAATGCACCGGTTGATGTTAACTACGGCAATACCTTTACCTATACCAAACCTGCCGATATCAAAAATAACTACCTGGGCAACGTGCAAATAAACCCAAGGGTATCTTTTAACTACGATATCAATGGCGATCAAACAGCTGTATTGCGTGGTGGCACGGGCTTCTTTACCGGCCGTGTACCATTTGCATGGTTTGGTTATGCGTTTTATAATAATGGCGATACTTATGGCGCCTACGATAAAAAACCAACCGCAGCAGCGCCAATTACCCCGGGTACCAATCCGGTACAGGCACCTGTTAACGGCGGCTTGGGTTATGTAACACAACAAACCAATCCGGCACCAAACGTAAGCGCAACCGGCCCAACCCAGGTTGACTTAATTGACAACAATTTTAAAATGCCACAAGTATGGCGTACCAATTTAGCTTACGATTATACCACTGCCAATAAATGGAAATTCACCGTGGAAGGTATCTATACTAAAGTTATCCGCGATTTAAAATTCCAGCAGGTAAACACTACCGACCAGGTAACTTATTACCCATATGATAAGGATCAGCAGCAGCCTATCTTTATTAATAAAGGCGTTAACCCGTCGTACACCAATGCATACCTGTTGTCAAACACCAACCAGGGTTATCGTTACAGCTTAACCGCGCAGGTAGCTAAAATATTCCCTTTTGGTTTGAATGCATCGGTAGCTTATACTTACGGCCACTCTAAAGATATCACCAACGGGATCCGTAACTCCATGGAAAGTAACTGGCAGTTGAACCAGGCGCTTAATCCAAACAGCCCGGTACTGGCTAACTCCAACTTTGATATCCGTAGCCGCATTGTATCAAACATTAACTATATGGTTAACTGGGGTGGCAATCAAAATTTAACCGCCAACTTTACCTTCTTCCTGAGTGCGCAATCGGGTAACCCGTATTCGTATGGCTTCCTGCCAAGCTCAATAGATGGTACGGGCCAGCAGGTTAGCTTAGCTTATATTCCCAAATCAGGCGAAACCGTTAACTTCTTTAGCGATGTAGCCGGTGGTGCAACCGCGGTGCAACAGGCTGCAGCATTTGATGCCTTTATAGATAAAGATAAATACTTGTCTACCCGTCGTGGCCAGTTCACCCAGCGTAACGCTGCGTTTACGCCATGGAACAATAACCTGGATTTCCGTTTCGCGCAGGATTTTAAATTCGGTAAGGGTAAACGCAAACAGGTGATCACCTTTACTTACGATATTGTGAACTTAACCAACCTGTTGAATAAACATTGGGGACAATACTACTTCTCGGCCAATACTTTCAACTCAACCGCGAGTGTTGGTTTAACAGCTAAAACAACCCCGGCATTTGGTTCGGTATCAAGTACCTATCCTAAATACACTTTTGCCGATCCGGGTGTGCCATATTCTGTAGACCTGTTTGCTTCGCGCTGGCAGATGCAGTTTGGCTTGCGCTACGCATTCTAAACAAAACAAAATCATTTTATTTACCAAGCGCCTGGCTTATGCCGGGCGCTTTTTTGTTTGTGTGCGCTTGTAATTGCCTGGCGGGGAAAGTAATAGTTATATATTGTAATAAAAGTATTACAGCGAGGCTCAATAAATTAACTATTTTTGAGTAACCAACTATACCATTCGCCAACCGGGATTTGTTTTTGATGTTTCTGCTGAGGGCGATGGGCCATTTATCCCTGGGAATTAGAATGAGGAGATACCGTGTTTACCTGCTTGCACTTTTAACGCTATTTATGGCGTTAAACCTATGCGCGCAAAATAACGAGTTCCAGTTCTCCAAACTCGATATTACCAACGGGCTATCGCATAACCAGGTGAACTGCGTGCTAAAGGATAGCAAGGGTTTTATGTGGTTTGGCACGCTATCCGGCTTAAATAAATTCGATGGGTATAAATTCAAGGTATTTAAGCATATTGCCGGGGATACCACCAGCCTTAACGACGATTTTATTGTAAGCATATCGCAGGGCCCTAATGATAAACTTTGGATAGAAACCCGCAACGGGTACAATATTTACGACCCGGCTACCGAAAAGTTTAGCCGCGATATTGGCAGTTATTTGGGTTTAATAGGCGTCCCTACTCAGAATTTAACAGCGGTAAAAAAAGATAGGTTTGGGAGCTTTTGGTTTTTAAACTCGGTTACCGGCCTCTACAAATACGACGCGGCAAAAAACCGCACAATGCACATCAGCAGCCACCCAACAGATAAGGGGTCCATTTATAGCAATACCGTTGCCGACCTGGCGGCCGATTCTAAAGGCAATATTTGGCTGGCGTACAATAAAGGTATTTTAGAACGCATCGACCCTAAAACCTATAAAGTAAACTATCGCAAAACCTTAAGCGAATTACCGGCCGGGCTAAACACCGGCTACCGCGTTTTTATTGATAAAGACGATGATATCTGGTCGTTTGTGCCTACCTATTCATCGGGTGTTTACTACATCAACAATAACCAAACTATTTTTTACCATTTAGATAAAGGCCCCGGCCCCAGGGGCCTAAACACCAACGTGGTATCAAACCTGATACAGGACGATAAGGGCCGTATATGGATAGCGACCGACCACGGCGGCATCAACTTGCTCAATAAGCAGGATTTTACCATAAAATATCTCCTCAACCGCGAAGACGATAACAAAACCGTTAGCCAAAACAGCATTATCCTGTTGTATAAAGATAACGCGGGTATTATTTGGGTAGGCACGTATAAGCGGGGGCTAAGCTATTACCATGAAAGCATTATTAAATTCCCGCTCTACACGCATCACCTGTCGGACCCGGCGAGCCTGAGTTTTAGCGATGTGAATAAATTTATAGAGGATAAATTCGGCAACCTTTGGCTGGGCACCAACGGAGGCGGCCTGGTTTATTTTAACCGCAAAAATGGCAGCTTTAAAAAATACCTGCACGATGCCGCCAACCCCAACAGCCTTACCAGCAATGTTATTGTGAGCATGTATCTGGATCATGAGCAGAAGCTATGGATAGGCACTTACTTTGGCGGGCTGGATTGTTTCGACGGGAAAACCTTTAAGCATTACCGCCACAACGACAGAGACCCGGGCAGTCTGTCGGAAGACAGGATCTGGTCCATACTGGAGGATAGCGATAATAACCTTTGGGTGGGCACGCTGGCCGGGGGGTTAAATTCCCTAAACCGTAAAACTGATAAATTTACGCACTACGTTTTCACGCCCGGCGTAAATAATTCACTGCACTCCAACTACATGTCGGCCCTGATGGAAGACAGGCGTAAAAACCTGTGGGTAGTTACCGCCTATGGGGTAGATGTACTCAACCGTAAAACCAACGAGTTTTCACACTATATTCATGATGATAAGGATCCCTACAGCCTCATTAATAATTTTACAAACAACATTATAGAAGATAGCAAAGGTTTGGTTTGGATAAGCACCCGCGAGGGCCTCAGTATATTAGACCCGGCCACGGGGCACTTTACTAACCTTAGCCACAAGGACGGACTGCCCGATAATACCACTATAGATATTCGCGAAGATGATAACCATAATATTTGGGTAAGCACTCCCAACGGCTTGTCTAACATATTGGTGGACAGGAGTGCCTCTCCATTAAAATTCAGGTTTGTAAACTATAATGAAAAAGACGGCTTGCAGGGCCGCGAGTTTCAACCGTATTCATCATACAAAACCCGTAGTGGTGAACTGATATTTGGCGGCGGCAATGGCTTCAATATTTTCCGCCCTGCCGGTCTGCATACCAGTAAACATATCCCCGAATTGGTTTTTACCGATCTGCAGGTTTTCAATAAGAGCGTGGCGGTAGGTGAAAAGGTATCGGGTGGAGTTATCCTCTCCAGATCCATCAGCGAATTAAAAGGGATAGAACTGAATTATAACGAGAACGTATTTTCATTTGAATTTGCCGCCCTTAATTACTTCGACCCCGATAAGGTAAAGTTTGAATACAAAATGGAAGGCTTTGATAGCAACTGGATAACGGCAGACAACCTCACCCGCAAAGCGCCTTACACCAATTTGGATGCCGGCGATTACACGTTTAAGGTGCGCGCCTCAAACGAAGGTTTTTGGAACAGTAAAGAAATAAGCCTGCACGTAAAAATTCTGCCGCCATTTTGGAAAACTACCTACGCTTACTTTCTCTACGCGCTGGTTTTCATCGGTGCCTTGTTCTACATCCGCAGGGAGGGTATTCGCAAACTTCGTACCCAGTTCCTGCTGGAAAAGGAGCGCGAAGAAACCCAGCGCCTGCACGACCTTGACCTGATGAAGATAAAGTTCTTCACCAACGTAAGCCATGAGTTCCGTACGCCGCTGTCGCTTATTATGGCACCGGTAGATAAAATTGTGAAGACAGTAAAAGACCAGGATGTGAAAAACCAACTTTTACTGGTAAACCGCAATGCCAAGCGCCTGCTGAATCTGGTAAACCAACTGCTCGATTTCCGGAAGATGGAGTACCAGGAACTAAAGCTGCACAAACGCAGCGGAGATATCGTAGCGTTTATCCGCGAGTTGTCGCACTCCTTTACCGATGTGGCCGAGCAAAAAGGAATTGATTTTGTGTTTGATACTGAGGTTGAAGAATACTACACCAGTTTCGATCATGATAAGATCGAACGCATCCTGTTCAACCTGTTATCCAACGCCTACAAATTTACCCATGCGGGCGGGCAGGTGAGTGTGCTGTTGAATTTACGGAAGGACAGCAAGCTGGAGATAAAGATCATAGATACCGGTATTGGTATCGATCATGATAAGATCGAAAAGATCTTCGAGCCGTTCTTTCAGAACGACCTCCCAGGCAGTATGCTGAACCAGGGCAGCGGGATCGGTTTATCTATCACCAGGGAGTTTGTACACCTGCACGAGGGCGAGGTATTTGTGGAGAGCGAACTGAACCAGGGCAGCTGCTTTACCGTTTTGTTGCCGTTGCAGCAGCTGGATAAAAAACTGTTTACCGATACTCCTGTGCAATTGCCTCATCATCCGGATGATACCATTGATGCCGGCGATAAAAAGCTAACGCGGCTGAAAGATGCGCGCGATGCCAAAAGGCCTACCGTATTATTGGTGGAAGATAACGACGATTTCCGTTTCTATATAAAGGATAACTTAAAGGATTCGTTTAACATCATTGAGGCTGAGAACGGCAAAAAAGGCTGGCAGAAAGCCCTCGCCCAGCACCCCAACCTGGTGGTGAGCGATATTACCATGCCCGAAATGAACGGCATAGACCTGTGCCTGAAGATAAAAAGCGATAAGCGTACCACGCATATCCCCGTTATTTTATTAACCGCCATAGCAGGCGAGGAACAGCAACTAAAAGGCCTTGGCACCGGCGCCAGCGATTACATGACCAAGCCTTTCAATTTCGAGATCCTGGCATCCAAGATCAAGAACATCCTGAGCCAGCAGGAGAACATGCGCAAAACCTACCAAAAGCAGGTAGATGCCAGTCCTACGGAAATGGCTGTAGATTCGCCGGACGAGCTTTTTATCAAGAAGGTACTGATGCTGATAGATGGCAATATCTCCAATCCCAACTTCTCGGTAGAGGAGCTGAGCAGCGAAATGTTTGTAAGCCGCTACACACTGTACAAAAAAATACTGCAGATGACCGGCAAAACCCCCAACGAACTGGTGCGCCAGATGCGCCTGAAGCGTGCTGCGCAGTTACTGGAGACCGGGCACCTCACCATCTCGCAGATCTGCCACAAGGTGGGCTTTAAAAGCCAGAAGTATTTTGTAAAAACCTTTAAGGCTGAATTTAACACCATCCCATCCCGCTACGCGGATAGCTTTAACGAGGAATAGCTAACTTTCAAAAGGCTCCCCTTACCGGCTATCATAAAACGTTCCGATGGAACGTTAAAATGGATTTTGTTTCTCTACCCATGAGCCGTCCCGAAGGGACGAGAATACGAGCCAGTATCCCTTCGGGATACCTTATGGGTAGAAAAAAATATCAATGACGCGGCGTTCCATTGGAACGCATTATGAGTTCCGCGGATTTTTTGAAGTGCACCACATTTTATGTGATAACTTAAGCTGTTGGGAGACCTGATAGAACTCTTGTTACATCTTACCTTGGATGGTCAAAATACTAAAGGATAGTGTATTATATACATCATGCATCTCGCTTTACTCCCCCGGATGAAATTCTCCGCCACATTATTAAAATATAAACCCTTGTTACGATTTTAGGTAATACTATTCTTACCCTTTATAAAGTACTCCACCCCAAAAAAGGGTACACATTTGTAACTATTTCTCTAAAAATTACATCTTTTATTATATTAAATAATTGATTATCAAGTATTTAATACGGGTTGACATTTGTGCCCCTATTTATCCACAACGGGGCTGATTATACCATATAATTTTAACCCCAGTATAATGAATATAGCCCGGTGCCAATTAGACGTGGCAATATTGTATAAACCAACAGAACCAATTTTTTAAAGTTTTTTTAATTACAGGGCATCACCGGTGGCTATTAGCTATCAGATTTTGCTATAGCCGTTTCGCCGCCAATAGCAGTGCCGCGGTCACCTGTGAGCAAATATATGTACCAAATTAAATCGAATATAAAACCAACACAAACCAAAACAACATGAGGAAAATTCTACGAATAGCACTGCTGTTTGCCTCCTTTTTCATTTGCGCCCGAAGCATGGCGCAAACAGGCGGCACAGTGGTCAAAGGAACAGTAGCCGACGACAAGGGCGTAACCTTGCCCGGCGTAACCGTTACGGTGAAGGATGCTAAAGTAAACACCATTACCAATATTGATGGTAACTACACCATTACCGTGCCTGCCGGTGGGCGCATTTTGGTGTTCAGCTTTATTGGGATGCAACCGCAGGAAATTACCATTGGCTCGCGTACGCAAATTGACGTAACGCTAAAATCATCCACTACATCATTAAGCGATGTAAACGTAGTGGCTATCGGTTACGGCAGCCAGCGCAGGCAGGATATCAACGGTGCTATTTCATCTTTAAAAGCATCTGATATAGCAAACGTGCCGCAAGCCAGTGTTGATCAAATGCTGCAGGGCCGTGTTGCGGGTGTTACAGTTAATCAAAACTCGGGTGCGCCAGGTAGCCAAACTTCGGTACACATTAGGGGGATTACGTCACTATCGGGCACAAACGAACCGCTTTATGTAATTGACGGGGTGGCCATATCCGGCGATGCGCAAAACCGCAGCACAAGTGGCCGTTCGCCAGCCTTGGGTAATAACGATGAAACCGGCGTAAGTCCGCTATCGTTGATTAATCCAAGCGATATCGAAAGTATCGACGTATTAAAAGACGCTTCGGCAACAGCTATATATGGTTCACGCGCGTCAAACGGCGTAATTATTATAACCACTAAACGAGGTAAAAATGGCTCGGCGCGTATTGGGTACGATGGGTATTACGGCTTACAACAGCAGGGTAAATTCTTACGGATGATGAACCTGCCCGAGTATGCCAAACTGCAGAATGCACTTGCCGATAACGTGCAGGTAACCCGCCGGGTTGATTTTGCAAGCCCCGAACTACTGGGCCCGGGCACTAACTGGCAGGATGAAGTATTCCGCACAGCACCAATGCAAAGCCACCAGCTTTCGGTATCGGGCGGTAAAGACGGTACCGATTATTATATATCCAGCGGTTTATACGACCAACAGGGAACCATCATCAATAGCAAATTTAAGCGTTACTCGCTACGCTCTAACGTTAATACGCAGGTAAAAGAATATTTAAAATTTGGTGCCGTTTTGGGCGGTACACGCAACGAAGAAAACCGTGGGCTGAGCGATAACGGCGGTATTGTTTATACCGCACTGCTAAGCGCCCCCGATATTGCAGTACGTAACCCCGACGGAACTTTTGCCGGCGCAATAAGCACCGGCCCCAATGCCAATGGTTATGGCGGTACGCCAAATGCTGTGGCGCAAGCATCGTTGCTAACCAATAACCTGGTAAGGAGCAATATTAACGGGAGCATATACGCAGATTTGCGTTTGTTTAAAGATATTGTATTCCGCTCTGAAGTAAACGGTGGGTTCGATTGGGCAAAAGCATTGCAGTTTAACCCCACATTTAAGTATGGCGATTACGAAAACAAAACAGCTAATTTAACCGAGTACTGGAGCAATTCGCACTACTGGACCTGGAAAGAAGTAGCATCATACAACCACACTTTTGCACAAAAGCATGTTATTAATGCTACAGTAGGCTATGAGCTTAACTACTCACAGTGGAACGGTATAACCGGATACGTGCAAAACTTCTTCAGCAACGACCTCAAAACATTGAACCTGGGCGACGCCAAATCAGCACGGTTAGATGAGTACAAAGGCAGCCAGGCTCTACAATCGTTCATTTCTCGTGTAAACTACACTTATAACAACAAATACAGTTTAACCGCTACTTTCCGTTCAGATCAGTCTTCAAAATTTGCACCGGGCAAGCAAACAGGTTATTTCCCTGCTGCTGCCGTATCATGGCGTTTGTCTGAAGAATCTTTTATGGCCGGTATTAAAAAAGTTGCAGATAACATTAAGCTAAGGGTTGGTTACGGCCAGGTGGGCAATCAAAGTATCCCCAATTACTTGTACGGGTCGGCCCTTAAGCCATCTGTTACCGGTTTTGGCACTGGGTTCCTGCTCGATAAAATCTCCAGTCCGGATCTTACGTGGGAAACAGCTATCCAAACCGATTTGGGTATAGATTTTAGCCTGTTTGGCAACCGGATAGATGCAACGTTTGATTATTTCAACAAAACCTCAGAAAAATTCCTTTTTCAGGCGGCACTTCCTGCATTCTTAGTAGGCGAGGGTGCGGCTGGTTCCTATCTGGGCGGTGTTAACCCTCCTTACATCAACGGGGGTAAATTAAGCAATAAAGGGTTTGAATTTAGCATCAACAGCCGTAACATAGCTGGCAAAGATTTTAGGTGGAACACTACACTTATCTTCTCGCATTACAAAAACAAAGTGTTATCGCTGGCCAATGGCACGCCATTTATTTCGGGTAATATTGCTAACGGTTTCTTAACCCGCGGCGTTACCCGTACCGAAGTAGGTCACTCTGTTGGCGAGTTTTATGGTTACGTAACCGATGGGTTGTTTACCACCCAGGACGAACTGGTTAACGCTAAACCGCAATTTGGCAACCCAATTTCTAAAGCAGGTACCTGGTTTGGCGATATCCGCTACAAAGATTTGAATAACGATGGGGTGATTGATAATAAAGATCAAACCTATATTGGTAACCCTAACCCAACGTTTACGTACGGTATCACCAATAATGTATCTTACAAATCAGTAGATCTGTCGATATTCCTTAACGGATCGTACGGTGCTAAAATACTTAATGCACTCAATTACACCATTTCGGGCTTATCAGGCTTGTATACCAATCAGCTGGCTTCTGCAGCCAATTATTGGACCCCCGCAAACCCAACCTCTACCATCCCGGCCCCGCGCGGCGGTTTAGATAACCCTAACTTGTTTACATCAGACAGGTTTGTAGAAAGCGGCTCGTACCTGCGTATCCAAAACGTTGTTTTAGGCTGGAACTTACCCAACAAATGGATTCGCAAGGCAAAATTTACCCGGCTTAGAGTTTATGCAAGCGGCCAAAACCTATACACATTTACCAAGTATAAAGGGCTCGACCCAGAGATTGGCTCTATGAACCAGAGCGTGTTTTTAACAAATATCGACTTTGGCCGCTACCCATCAGCCAGAACTGTAACATTTGGTGTAAACGCTGAATTTTAATCAATATGAAAATCATGAAAAAATATAGTAAATATATAATTGGTGCGTTTGTAATGAGCATTGTTACAACAACCAGCTGTAAAAAAGAATTTTTTAACAGGCCGCCCGAAGATGCCATCACGATAGATAACTTTTACCAAACCAACGATCAGGTAGTGGCCAGTACCAACGCGCTTTACAACTCGCCGTGGTTTGGCTGGGTGGCCAAATCGGGCTGGGCAGTTACCGAGCTAACAAGCGGCAACGGCCGTACTTATTCTGATGATGTAATTAGTTTATTCAACTTTTCTTTAACCAACATCAACCCGCGTATTGCCGATGCCTGGAACTCCCTGTTCACGGTTGTGGCGCAGTCTAATGCTTTGATCAATAATTTACCAAAAAAGGTTTCTCCTTCGGTTGATAAAGCTATTGTAAACAACGCCCTTGGCGAAGCACACCTTATGCGTGCGCTGGCGTACTTTCATATTGTAAGGATATGGGGCAATGTACCTATTATTGAAAACAGCGAAGATTTTATAACCAACTTCCAAATAAACACCAACCCGGTGGCAGACGTGTACAAATTTATGATAAACGATCTGAAATTTGCCGAAGCCAACTTAACGGTTAAGGTGAGGGCCGGGTCTTCTATCGCCCAGGGCCACGTATCAAGTGGTTCGGCATCTGCGCTATTGGCAAAAGTTTATTTGTATATGGAGGATTACGCCAACGCCCGTATCGAGGCCGAGAAGGTTATCAACAGCGGCGAGTTTAAACTGTACCGCGGTAACATCACCAACGATCAGATAGCGCTTTATGGCTACACCAACCTGATTGAAGGTAAAGGCTACAACGATTTGTTTAAAACCGTAAACAACAACAACGAAGAATCTGTAATTGCGCTGCAATGGGCCGGTGGTGCTTCTTACGGCCATGGTAACCCGCAACAGGCATCGTTAGCAATGGCCGGGGTAACCGGTACCGGTGATGGATACTCGGTTTTAGGCCCCACTATCGATCTGCAGAATGCATACGAGCCAGGCGATGTGCGCCTGCATGCAACCATCATGAAAGCAGGTGATAAATACCCTGAGATAAACCAGGCCGGCGGTGGTTTTACAGTGCCAGATAATGTTAACTCGCAAGGTACACGTGCGGCTATCAAAAAATACGTTGTAGGTACCCCTGCAGATAACGGGGGTATTGGCGCGGCGCAATCTGCAGCTAACTGTACTTATCTGATGCGCTACTCGGAGGTTTTATTAATTGCTGCCGAAGCTATTTTAGGCAGCGGTGCAAGCACTAACGACCCTACTGCGTTAAAATATTACAACATGATACGCAACAGGGCCGGGTTAACAGCGGTAACATCGTTTACCAAAACAGATCTTTTCCATGAGCGCCGTATGGAGTTTGCTATCGAAAACGATTACTGGTTTGATTTGGGCCGTATGGATGGCTGGCAGGGCATACTTACCGTAAAACACCCTAAGGCACTGGCCGTAATTGCCAACCAGGAAAGGGGTACTTACAGCAACGATACCCCGCCACAGGTTTACAGCGACAAAAAAATTGCAAAGGATGAGTTTTTTAACTTTCCGATACCGCAGATTGAAACCGCTACCGACCCTAAATTGCTGGAGCCACCTGTTCCTTATGTATTTAAATAATTATGAATTATTACAACATCATGAAAAAGATATTTAAACAACCAAAAAGCTTGTACCTTTTGTTTGCAGTAGCGATGCTGTTGGGTATAAACGCCTGTAAAAAGGAAAACAATTACGGTAAGGGTAGCCCCGAAATTACCAAAGTGCGTACCCTAACCAAAAACGATAGCGTGCTGATAGATCATCAGATAGATTTAAATACCACACAAACTTATCCCGAGGTAAGGCCACTTCCGTTCGATTCTACCACCAACTCGGGTAAAGTGTATACCTTATACGCCATTATTGGTAAAAATTTGGCTAATACCAAGCATATTTACATTAACGATGCCGAGGTATATTTTAACATAGCGCTGGCAACAGATCAATCTATCATTTTCAGCATCCCTACAACGGTACCGTTTAGTAATGCGAATACTACAAACAAGCTAAAGCTGGTTACCAGTTTTGGGCAGATAGAGTATGATTTTGTGATAGAGCAGCCGTTCCCGTCAATTACTGCTGTAGATCATATGGCTGGCAATGCAGATGACCTTATTACCATAACAGGTACTACGTTTGATGGGCTTTCGGCTGTTAAATTTGGGCTCATACCAGGTACTATCGTTTCCAGCACATCAACCAAGGCAGTAGTAAAAGTACCTGCAGGTGTAGTGGGCGGCAGTGTATTATCCATAACTACATCAGCCACTTTAGGTGGTGGTACCACAACGGGTCCACAATCGTCCAATGGTATCAACCTGAGCATACCGGGTAATAATACCGAGGCATTTGGGGTGTACCCTTTTGGGTTTACAGAAGCGATATTCGAAGATAATTTTGAAAACGGATGGAGTAACTATGGCTGGAGCAACTCGCCTGATAATAATAGCACAGCCCAGGTTTTACGCGGCACAAAAGCTATTAAGGTGCAGTACGCCGGCGGTTACGATGGCTACGTTTTCCAGGCACCGGGCAATATTGAGGCGAAGAGCGTCAAGATGTCGCTTTATGGTGGTAAGGGAAGCGATAATAAAGTAATACACATGTTGCTTGATTATAACTTTAGTAACTCGGTTGCCATTGTTTTAAAAGAAGGCGTTTGGACAAACTACAACATCCCCATGACTGCTTTTGTGCCTAAGGGAGGCACAGCGCCAAAAACTATTAATTCAATTGTTTTCCAGGAGTTTAGCGGTGTAGCTACACTATGGTATTTGGACGATGTGGGTATAGTGAGGTAGTATATTTATTTAAGGAGGTACAACCACCGGCCACACTAAGCTGGCTGGTGGTGTATTTTTTAAACTTAAAACCCATAATCCCATGAAAATTTATACACTGCTTTGTTGTGCTGTATTTTTTATGCTTGCCCACAAAGCATCGGCACAAAAAAATCTGGTTACCAACGCCGGTTTCGAAGACGAGCTAAACGACTGGGCCGCCGATAACTCCGCCAAAGTTACCCCCTGGGATTATAAAGGCGGCAAAAATGCCTGCGCTATTATTGTTTACAACGGCAACAATTGGGTGGGCCTTAGCCAAACTGTGCGTATACCCAAAAATACATTGGGTATGGAATTTTCGGGATGGCTAAAAACCATCAACGTGGTAAAGGGCGATGACGAATGGAAGGGTGCTATTTTCAATATCGAGTTTTTAGATAAGACGGATAAAAAAATTGGCGAGGGCGAAAATATTGCCCGCCTAAGCGGCGACCACGAGTGGGAGCAGGCCAAAAAGCAGGTTAAGGTACCTGCAACCGCAGTTAGCTTTAGGGTGCTGCTGGCCATGGGTTATGCATCAGGTACCATGCTGATAGATGATATTACCGCCAAAGTTTTAAATGCAGAAGAAGTGGCAAAGCTGTGACCGGTTCGCAGCCTGTGAGATAATGATATGATGACATCCAACAATGTAATGCACGAGATAACGCCGCTTACCCCCGGCGATTGTTTTACCATATCTTCCAGGGTGAAGAACAAGTTTGATTTTCCACTGCACTATCATGATGAGTATGAACTCAACTTCATCATCAATGCCAAAGGCGCAAAAAGGGTTGTGGGTGGCAATATAGAAGTGATAACCGACCTGGAACTGGTGCTCATCGGTCCCAACTTGTACCATACCTGGTTTACCCATCAATGCTGCAGCGAGGACATAACCGAAGTTACCATTCAGTTTCATAAGGATCTGTTCGACGATAAATTCCTCCGCCGCAACCAAATGAGCTTTGTAAAGGCCATGCTGGAACGCTCGCAGCGCGGCATCAGCTTCCCGCCCGAAACGATAATGGTTTTGAAAGACAGGCTGCTTTCGCTGGATAAAAAGAATGGCTTCGATTCGGTGCTGGAGCTCCTCTCTATTCTGCACGATCTCTCCATCTCCCGCAATATGAAAACGCTGTCGGACCCTGCCTTCGCTATCGAAAAATTCAATTACAATAGCCGCCGCATTGAGAAGGTGTATGAATACCTCAATACCAATTACACCAAATCGGTAACGCTGGCCGAGGTGGCCAGAATTGCCAACATGCCCGAGGCATCGTTCAGCAGGTTCATTAAAAAGCGCACCGGCAAAACTTTTATAGATAGCCTTAACGAGATCCGGCTTGGCCATGCCTCGCGGATGCTGATAGACAGCACAACAACGGTAGCCGAAATAGCCTATAAATGCGGTTTTAATAATATCTCCAACTTCAACAGGATCTTCAAACGTAAGAAACTTTGCATCCCAAAAGAATTCAGGGAAACGTACACCGGTAACCGGATCTTTATTTGATGTGCAGTCCCGATAGATATCGGGATCAGATGTACAGATGAGGAATAAAACAATTGGAATACAAATAACCAACCCCTACTATAGTAACAACCAATCCCAATGAGAATTTTTACCAGATCATTTACTGTACTAATGCTTGCCCTCGTGATATTACAGGCGTGTAAAAAGGATAGTAAGCCAGCAACCCCGGTAGATACGGGCGGTACCGGCGGCACTACTGATGGCGGCACAACCGTGATCCTCCCCCAAACCGACCCTGCGCTGGCAGCAAGCCAGGGCTTTTTCCTGGATGCCTGGGCACCCAAAACCTTTGATATACCTGCTACGCTAAAAACAGCCACTAAACCGGCTGCAGGCAGCGTCACCGTTGCTGTTGATTACAGCAAGGTGGTAAGCAAAGTATCAAAGTACCTGTTTGGGAATAACACCAATCCCTACATGGGCCAGTATGTTACCGAGCCTGTTTTAATGGGGAACCTTACCGCGCTCTCGCCAAATATTTTGCGTTTCCCGGGCGGTAGTATTTCTGATATCTATTTTTGGGATGGCGTTATACCTGCCGATGCGCCTGCACAGATCCTGAACAACGCTGGTGTTACAGCCGACGCGGGTTACTGGCTGGGTAACAGACCCGATAGCTGGACCTTCTCCTTAGATAACTATTACAAGGTTTTGCAGCAAACCAACAGTACGGGCATCATCACTGTAAATTACGGATACGCCCGTTACGGTACCGGCCCAAAACCAGCCGAAGCCGCTGCTCACCTCGCTGCTCAATGGGTACGCCATGATAACGGCCGCACCAAATACTGGGAAATTGGCAACGAAAACTTTGGCACATGGGAAGCAGGTAACCGCATCAACACTGCCAACAATAAAGACGGGCAGCCACAACTGTTAAACGGCGTTTTATACGGCAATCACTTTAAAATTTATGCCGATTCGATGCGTAAGGCAGCGGCAGAAGTAGGCAATACCGGCATTAAAATAGGCATTGTATTAACCGAGGCGGATGAAAAAAACAACACTTCCACCATCGTCCAAAACTGGAATGCCAATGTGCTTTCACAGGCAGGTAACTCGCCCGATTTTTTTGTGATCCACAATTACTACACCCCTTATAATCAAAACTCTACCCCCGAGGTTATCCTCGCAACACCAGGCCCGGTTACAACCAGCATGATGAGTTGGGTAAAAACATCTGCCACCAATGCTGGTGTCAACCAAAAACCCGTAGCGTTGGATGAGTGGAATATCTTCGCCACCGGTTCAAAGCAAATGGTATCAAACGTAACGGGGGTACACGCCGTAATGGTACTGGGCGAAATGCTGAAGAACCAATACAGCATGGCATGCCGCTGGGATTTGGCCAATGGCTGGGATAGCGGGAATGACCACGGCCTGTTCAATATAGGTGATGAGCCCGGCGCAGCCAAATGGAACGCGAGGCCAGCCTTCTATTACATGTATTTCTTCCAAAAATACTTTGGCGACCGGATGGTAACGTCTACCGTAACCGGCAGCCCGGATATTATAAGCTACGCTTCGTCGTTCACATCTGGGCAGGCGGGTACGGTGCTGGTAAACAGAAGCAGTGCCGACCATGTGGTTACTATCAGCTTTAAAAACTTTGCTCTCGGTACAAAATATTACTACTACACCCTTAACGGCGGTACAGATAACGGCTCCTTTTCGCAGAAGGTTTTGGTTAATGGAACGGGGCCGGCAGGCGCTTCGGGAGGCCCGTCAAACTACAGCACAATTGCGGCAAATACTTCCGATATTGCAGGTGGTATAACCGTAAACGTACCCGCCCGTGGCGCGGTATTCCTCATTGCAGAAGGTAAATAAAACTATGACGACAAAACATTTGGCAGCTGGCTGCCTGGCGCTGGCAGGCGTTTTAATATTCAATTTAAAGGTATCTGCACAAACTGATGGCGTGGCCCCGGTGGCTGTAGCAAAAGTTAAACTGGAAACCGGTAACCTGGCGCCAACCCCGCCAATGGGCTGGAATAGCTGGAACACTTTTTAAACCAAAATTGATGAGCCATTGCTGAAAGGGATGGTGGATGCGTATGTGTCATCGGGTATGAAGGATGCAGGGTACCAATACTTTGTGTTGGACGATGGCTGGATGACGAGGAACGCGACGCGAAAGGCGACCTGGTTGCCGATCCAAAGAAATTCCCTAACGGAATGAAAGCCTTTGCCGACTATGTGCACGGTAAAGGCCTAAAGTTTGGGATTTACAACTGCGCGGGTAACAAAACCTGCGCCGGCTACCCAGGCAGCCGTGGGCACGAATACCAGGACGCCCGTCTGTATGCATCATGGGGTGTCGATTTTTTAAAATACGATTGGTGTAATACCGATAGCCTGAACGCGAGGGAAGCTTACATCACCATGAGTTCGGCGTTAAAGGAAACGGACCGGCCTATTGTTTTCAGTCTGTGCGAATGGGGTAATCATAAACCCTGGCTTTGGGCAAAAGGCGTTGGTGAATTATACCGCACCACCGGCGATATCACCGCCAATTTTGACCATGACAAACACATGGGTACCTGGACAGCCAGCAGCGTAATGACCATTTTAGATAAGCAACCTGCTATTCGCCAATATAATGGCCCCAACCATTGGAACGACGCCGATATGCTTGAGGTAGGTAACGGTATGAGTTATGCGGAAGACAAAGCCCATTTTTCGATGTGGTGCATGTTATCTGCCCCGCTGGCAGCCGGTAACGATCTGCGGAATATGTCGGAACAAACCAAATCTATCTTAACCAATAAAGAGGTAGTAGCGAATAGATCAGGATGCTTTAGGCATAGCCGCCTATAAGATACCGATGGCGGATAGCGTTGAAGTTTGGGTGAAGCGCTAAAGAATAACGAGGTGGCAGTATGCTTCCTCAACGTTCTAACCACGCCCAAAAGCTTAATATCAAATGGGCCGATTTGAATGTGGAAGATAAAACAATCGGCTTAAACTTAAAACTTGCCGAAGGTACTTACACCCTGCGCGATCTTTGGTTAAAGAAATCCGCAGGTACTACAAAAGGTGCCTTTAGGCAAGATGTCGCATCCCACGACGTGGTGATGCTGAAAATGGTAAAGCAATAAAGCGATGTCCTATACAATGCGCCCAGCTTTTTCAACCAGGTTTTAGGTTGCGGTTGTGCCTGCGAGGGTTCCGTTTGTTTATTTGGTAAAATTCACTAAGCAGAATTTAAACGGAAGGAATGTTAATTTAGCGCATGGTTACGCAGGAGCAAATTGAAGATTTTATACTGAACGGGCATAAGGAATACATCCCTCATGTGTCGTTAGATTGCGCCATTTTTGGTTACCACGAGCAACAGCTGAAGTTGTTGCTGATAAAGCACAAAGCAGTAGATGGTTGGTGCCTGCCCGGGGGATACATCAAACGCACCGAGAAACTGGTAGAGGCCGCCGCCCGAAACGTAAAGGAACGCACCGGCGTTGATAACCTTTTTTTACAGCAGTTTAAAACCTTTGGCGACCCCAACCGGGCCAGGTTTGAGGAGTTTGACGAAGAACGCTGGTATCAGGCTGTTGGTGTGCGCATTGGCCCCGGTAACTGGCTGCTCGACCAAACTATCTCGGTTGGCTTTTATTCGATAACCGATTTCTCGCGGACGGTTTTGCAGCCCGATATGATGAGCATAGATTGTGAATGGTTTGATATCGAAAGCTTACCTGCACTGGAATTTGACCATGACGAGATGGTGCGCGAGGCCCTGGATACCATGCGCATACACCTGTACCATTACCCTATTGGTTATAATATGCTACCCGAGAAATTCACATTGACGGAGATCCACGCGCTATACGAAACCCTGCTGGGCAAAAAGCTCGATATCAGTAATTTCCCAAAAAAACTAATTGCGCTTGGATTGCTGATCAAACTGGACGAAAAACGCAGCATTGGCCCGCACCGTTCTCCGCATTTATACCGGTTTGATAAAGAGCGCTATGATGAGGCACTTAAAAATGGCGTAGTTTTAAGCTGATTATTTTATTTTTGAACATGAGAAAGTTACTGCTGTTGCTTGCCATATTGTTTACCTGCAACTTATCAAATGCCCAGGTTGCCTCCATTGCCAAAGGCGAGCGTTACCCGCTTAGCATCGGCATTATCGATCATGTGCAATCTGCTGTGATGGGCGAGGACCGTACGCTTAATATTTACCTGCCCGATGGTTACGATAAAGATACCACCACCAAATACCCCGTAATTTACCTGCTGGATGGTAGTAAGGATGAGGATTTTATCCATGTGGTTGGCGTTGTACAGTTTTTAACCATGATACAAGCCATGCCAAACACCATTGTAGTGGGCATAGCCAATGTAGACCGTAAGCGCGATTTTACCTACCCATCAACTAACCCGGTCGATGTAAAGCTGGTACCAACATTAGGCGGATCGGCAAAATTCACGACTTTTTTAGAAACGGAGCTGCAGCCGCATATCCAAAAATTTTATAAGGTGAGCAGCAGTAAAACCCTCATCGGGCAATCCCTTGGCGGTTTACTGGCCACGGAAGTGCTGTTGAAGAAACCGGCCCTGTTTACCCAATATATTATTGTAAGCCCAAGCCTTTGGTGGGATACCGAAAACCTGCTGAAGGGTGCTGTTGCTATGCGCCGCTCGCATTCGTATAAAGGTGTAAACGCGTACCTGCTTGTTGGCAACGAAGACCCGCAGATGATAGGTGATGCTAAAAAACTCGCTCAGATTTTAAAGGCCGATAGGGATTTGAGATCTACCTTTAGCTATCTCCCTAAGGAGGATCATCTCACCATTTTGCACAATGCCGTTTATGAAGCCTTACTGGCGCTGAATAAGAAGGCCCGGTAAAAAGCCGTCCCGAACGCTCAGGACGTCTTATCCTGGTTTGTGTTTTTCCGCCCAACAAAAGCCTAAAAAAGATGTTTTTTATGTTAACCCTGAGAAATCATAACTTATTTATTATCAATAATTTGCAAAGTTAACATGCGAATTATGTTAAGTTGTGTTAACCCTTTTTGAAAATCATTGTAGCCCGCGTTTGCTGTGAAACGCTATTCAGCCCCTTACTCAATAAAACAAACTCTCCGCCTCAATTTCTCCTTTTGCGGCATCTCCGGGCTCAATCATATATATGCGTAAAGGCGTTTGCCTAACTCTGCTGCCTGGCGTTTGTACTGGTGCCTGGTAAACGTATTTTACCTTTATTTTGTGCAGGCCTTTGGCAAGCGGGAGCATGTACTCGGTTTCGGTGAGTTTTTCGCCGTCGATAAAGAGTTGCGTATCGGTATACGATGCCTGCGAAAAATTATAGCTGCCGTCTTCGGGCATCTCCACGTAACCATCATACACCACCCCGAAGTAAGGGTTATCCTTTTTTAAGGCCTCGGCGTTTAGTTTATCTGTGGTTGCCGAATCGGTAAGGGTAACGTAATCCAATTGGTCGGGCGAGGTGAAGCGGCCTCTTACCAGTTTGTATTTTAGGCCCGGTTTGCCATTAGCGTAAACAGTAGCCGGGATAAGTGGACGATTGTACATCAGCACGCGGGTAGCAATGCTGCGCCTGCCGGTCGGCGTTATAACACGCGCTTTAAACTCCCGTTTCTCGTTGGCGGGGATAATGATGGTTACCGGCGAGGTGTATTCCAGGTCGGTATCCAGCGGATCGCGGCCATTGAGGGTGTAATAAATGCGGGCACCCGGCACAACCGATGTTGGGGTATAAGTAAATTTAGGGCCGAAAAGGATGGTATCAATCACGGCAAAAGGTGTGGGTACGCGGTAGTTATAACCTTTAGCATCTAATCGCGCAAAATGGTTGGCCAGGCGTGCATCGGCAAAGTTATCGTAATTCTTATTCTCCGGTTTGGTCCATGCCACTTCTGATAAGGCAAACAGGCGCGGCAGGATCTGGTACTGCAGCTTGGCCATGGTGGGCACGTATTCCGTCCATAAATTGCCT
This sequence comes from Mucilaginibacter sp., assembly GCF_039925265.1. GTDB lineage: Bacteria > Bacteroidota > Bacteroidia > Sphingobacteriales > Sphingobacteriaceae > Mucilaginibacter. Next base: position 93,623 of record NZ_JBDSZG010000008.1, on the reverse strand, counting down.
TGGGTACCCATTACGTATTTCTGCTCATCGGGCGTTAGCTGTTTGGATACCGGGTCGTAATTATAAGTTTCTTTGAGTACCGCGTATCGGCCAAAAGATACCGGTTCCTGCGGCGAGCCGCTTTGGTAATGGTCGAAATAGTTGCCGGTGGTTTGTGGCGTCATGATCACGTTATGGTGCTGGCGCGCTGCCGCTATGCCGCCTTCTTCGCCCTGCCAGCTCATTACTACGGCATTTGGGGCGAGTCCCCCTTCCAATATCTCGTCCCAGCCTATCATGGTGCGGCCTTTACTGTTAATGAATTTCTCCATCCGCTGGATGAAGTAGCTCTGCACTTCCTTCTCATCCTTCAGGCCTTTTTCCTTCATCAAATTCTGCACAAATGCCGATTCTTTCCAGGGCTGTTTATTAGCCTCATCGCCACCTACATGGATGTATTTGCCGGGGAAGAGGTCCATCACTTCGGTAAGCACGTTCTCTAAAAAAGTAAAAGTTTCCTCGGTAGGGCAATAGATGCCGTTGATGCTGCGCGCCGGGTTCTTTGGGTCGGCGGGTTCGCAGCGCAACTCGGGATAAGCCCTTAATGCTGCATCCGAGTGGGCGGGCATCTCAATTTCGGGGATCACATTGATATACCTGTCGGCGGCAAATTTAACCACATCGCGGATGTCATCTTGTGTATAAAAGCCGCCGTAGCTGAGGCTGTCGGGCCAGTCGCGGTTATTGCCGTACATGGTTTGCTGGCGGTAGCCACCAACCTCGGTTAGCTTGGGATATTTTTTTATCTGGATGCGCCAGCCCTGCCCATCCACCAAATGCCAGTGGAAGGTATTGAGTTTGTAAGCAGCCAGTAATTCTATTACCTGCTTTACCTGCGGGACGGTGAAAAAATGCCGCGATACATCCAGCATCATGCCGCGGTAACCAAACCTTGGGGCATCTTCAATGGTAACGCATGGCAGTTTTTGCGAGGCGGCAGGCTGCACAGGCAGTAATTGGATCAGTGTTTGTATGCCGTAAAATAGCCCTGCACCCTTGCCCACTATGGTTATCTTTTTTGGGGTGATGGTAAGGCTGTAACCTTCGGCAGGCAATTTATCTGCACCGTAGGAGGTTAACACCAGCCCTGATGATACCTTGACTTTAGGATTGTGTTTGGAGATCTTATTATTGAAATGCCTGCCATCCTTCAAATAGTTTTTCAGGAAAATAACGGCTTTATCTTTCGGCCAATCGGCTTTTATAGGGGTTTGCGCGTTAAAGGTAAATGTGCCCGCTGCTTTCTTAACCGATGCAGGTGCAGGGATAATACCCAGGTAAGGGTCTTCGGCAGGTACCGTTTGAGCATTAGCCATGGTGGCAAATATCAGCGTGGAAATCGCGATAGCAGCAAATAATGAGAGCGCTTTTTTAGCAGTATTGGTAATCATGATGTAGCAGATGTGAGATGGCACAATTTAATGATAAAATGCGCACTAAGGTAGCCTGGTAATGTAACCTGCTTGTGACGCATGTTTTCAACCCGTTCAAATGGATTTTATAGTTGATAAAACTTAAATATTATAAAACCGGCCACAATTCCTAAATTGCATCCCTCAATTTCCCGGAACTTTTATGCTTGATATTTGCTGTATTGGCCACATCACCCTTGATAAAGTAGTAACCCCCCGCGCTGTAATGCACATGGCCGGTGGCACCGCTTTTTATTTTTCGCACGCTATGCGCAACATGGATGTGAAGTATGGGCTGGTTACAGCCCTTGCCGAAACCGAGTTGCAAAGTGTTACCGATCTGCGCGACCTTGGCATCGAAGTGAAAGCACTGCCCAGCAAGCATACCGTTTATTTTGAGAATATTTATGGCGAAAACCAGGACAACCGTACCCAGCGCGTACTGCAAAAAGCCGATGCCTTTAGTGTTGCCGACCTCGCCCATACCGAAGCCATCATCTTCCATCTGGGCCCCTTACTGGCAGATGATATCCCTACCGAACTCATTAAAAACCTGTTTAGCCGCGGTAACGTTTCGTGCGATGCACAGGGGTATTTGCGCGAGGTAATTGATAAAGGGGTACACGCTATCGACTGGGCGGAAAAAAAAGAAGCTCTGCAATACATCGACATACTGAAAGTGAACGAGCATGAACTGGAAGTGCTCACCGGCACCGCCGATATTATAGAAGGTGCGCAGATCCTGGCCGATTGGGGTGTAAAGGAAGTAGTGATGACCCTCGGCAGTATGGGCTCAGTTATTTTTTACGATCATACCTTTTACGAGGTGCCCGCCTATAAACCAACCGAAGTGGTTGATGCCACAGGCTGCGGTGATACCTATATGGCAGGCTATCTGTACCGCCGCATAAAGGGTGATGATGTGTTAGATGCAGGCAAATTCGCCTCTGCGATGGCAGGGCTGAAAATAGAGAACGCCGGTCCGTTTAAGGGGACAGCGGAGGATGTGAGGGCGATGATGGGTAGGTAGCGCTGTAGGGATAAAAGCTTATCTTTAGAAACTAACCATGAGATTAACTAAAACCATTATCACCTGCGTTATTCTCGTTATGGGGCTGTTACAGGGGCCGCTGATATATTATTATGTCAACGGCTTCGGGGGATTCTTGACTTTATACCCGTACATGTTAGTCGGGTTTTTGTTGTCAGTTTACCTGGTCGTAAAACTAAATCATAAGGAATCAAATACGCCTTTTATCAAGGTAGGTTGCATCGCTGGGATTGTATTGGGTATTGTTACGTTGTTTAGTGAAGATGCGATTGAATACCTCGATTGGACGTTAAGAAGAGGGACGAGAAACGAAATAGTTGAGCAGATAAAAAATGGGAACCTTGAGGGAGGGCGTCTACATGGGCGGTATTTTCCGCCAATATCTAATCCCGACAACAATATCCTTGTAGAAAAGTCAAACGGGAAAACGGTATCGGTGGAGTTTTTGATCAACTCCGGGTTTCTTGATCATTACTCCGCATTTCTATACACCAACAACCCTGATAAAATGAAGGATATAGAAGAACGGATATCTTCCGGCAAACGCAAAGGGTTTGCAAAATTAGATACTAATTGGTACAGGGTGAATTATTAAACCCCTCCCGGCGCGTGTGCCGAATGGGGTTTAATACGGAAATGAACCCGACAATCTCTTAAAACCCTTCGCTCAACACTGCTTCGCCTTCGGGTATCACCACCTTTTTACTTTCCATCCGTTTTTTGGTGAGCTGGTCTACCCGCCAAAGGGTGAAGATGCTTAACATCGAGATGCCCACAATTACATAACCCACCACGTTATAATTTACCAGCGGCGCGCCTTTAGATGGTTGCGATACGATCGTACCGGCAACGGCTGCGGCTATGCCACCGGCAATTTGTTGTAGCGACGCGTTGATGCTCATGAAAGCACCACGGTCGGCCATTTCGGGGATAGCGCTGGTAAGGGCGCTGGAAGGGATCATGCGGCTCATGATGCCCATCATCATCAGGATGTTGAGGATCATAACCAGCCAAAGCGGGGTTGCGGTAAGGTTGGTGTATACAACGCACATAATCATCATCCACACGGAAGCGATGGCAAATATTTTATACTTATCAATCCTGTCGCTGAGCTTACCAATAACGGGCATGATAAACAGCGAACTTACGCCTGATACCATAAACAGCATGGGCAGCTGCGCGTTTGTTATCTTCAAATTGTTAATGGCAAACGCACTCCCAAAGGGCATCATCATAAACCCGCCGATGGATAACAGGGCGGTGGCTGTAAAACCAACCCGGTAATCGCTTTTAGCAACGGTGTGCAGCAGGTGCAAAAATGCCGACTTATCGCGCTGCACGGCTAAGTGCGCGGTTATTGGTTTCAGGTATAAGGCAATGGCAATTGCTATGGCAACGCTCAAGCCGGCCACCATCCAAAAGGGGGCTTCCCAGCTCCAAAGGTTGGCCAGGTACAGGCCTATGGGTACACCCAAAACCTGGCTTCCGCCAAAACCCATCTGGATGAAACCCATTACCCGGCCACGTTGCTGCAGGGCAAACATATCTGTAATAATAGCCATGGAGATGGAGCCGATAACACCACCAAACAAACCGGTGATGATACGCGCCGCCACCAGTACTGCGTAAGATTGTGCCATGCCGCAAAAAATGGTACCGAGGATAAACCCGCAATAGAAAAACAGCAGCAGCTTTTTACGATCGAACCGGTCGGCGAAGCCGGCGGTAAGCAGGCCGGAGATACCGGCGCTAAAAGCATAGGCCGACACTGCGAACCCGAATGCCTGCGGTTTAAGGCTGAGTGATTTCATCAGCATATCGCCCAGGGGCGACATTACCATAAAATCCAGTATCACGGTAAACTGGGTAATGGCTAAAATAAATATGACGAATTTTTGGTAGCCGCTAAACGGTACGGCCGGTTGTTGTGTTTGCATATAGGTTTATATTAGTTCACAGCACTCGTAGCCGTGATAGTTTATCAATTCAATTATTTCCTGGTGGCGCAGGGTGTACGATACTATCCGCAGTACACAGTCTTCATCCTCGGTATCTACGCTCCATTTTTCAACCCCCGGCCTAGCGCCCAGCATGGCACATACCAAAGCCTTATCGGCGTCGCAGCTGATGTTGGTTTTAAATAGCAGTACGTGGTTAAAATTCTCCATGGTATCAACTTTATCCAATAACTATTGCCGGGCAAATAATTGGACAGTACATCACTTTTCTTTTTTTGGCAGCCCCATCCGATGGGGCTCTATCATCGTTGACGATCATCAGCCCGGAATATTGGATACGCCGCCGTTTTATTTTTTTAACGCCTTCACCACCAGGTCGAAGGTTTTCCACAACACCTCATCGGTTAGTTTAAAAGGCATCCCGCCCAGGCTTTGCCCTTCGTAATCAAACCGGGCCAATGCGTATAGTGGCGAGAAGGCTATAGACCAGTAAGTTTCAAAAGGCATCTTTTCTATCTCGCCGCGTGCTATTACGTTATGCATAAACTTGCCCATCATCTGCTTAAACTCCTGCAGAAAACCCGCGAGGAATTTCTCCTGGTAACTGGAGCTTCGCAACTGGTCGAAAAACAGGTTAAGCTGTGGGTGCTCCTTCATAAACTGATAGCGGTTTTTCCATTGTACGCGCAGCCCATCTTCAAACGAGGCATCCGGGTCAAAATCTTTGATCAATGCATCACTGAAGAGCGTGCCGCCTTCAGTTGCTATATTCATGATCAAATCATCCCTGTCTTTATAATAGATGTACAGCGTAGCTACCGATATACGGCACTCTTTAGCCAGTTTATTCATGCTAAAGCCTTCCATGCCATGTTTTACCATCAGCTCTACGGCTTTTTGCTTTACCAGTTGTTCTTTACTATTATCTCTTGTACGCATGTTTTGTTTAATACGCTACAAATATAAATGAATATTCATTTACTTATAAAATATATTTTATTTTTTTAACAGGTAAGAAAAAAGAAGGATGAGATGAATTAACCCTGCTGTAAAGAATTGCTGTAAAGAGGCATGCCGGGATTTATCCGTTGATGGAAAAGCCGCCTGCTTAATTTGGCTTTAAGTGCCGAGGCCTTAATTTTGTTTAGCTGCCGGTTGAGGTAGTTTTGGCAGAGCAATAAAACGGTGAGTGCCGATAGTATTTCGATAATGGGACTGAGGCTGGGAGGCATTTGTTGTGGAGCGACCAACTGTGCTGCCTGGTTGAGGTGGCCGGCATGGGCTGGTTGGCCAACAATATTTAAAACGGATAAAAGTAAAATGAGGACGATTAAAATACGGATGATCATTTTAAATTAGTTACCACGGAAAGCTAAGGCTGGGGAATCTATTGATTGTGATAAGGTTTAGGGGCGCAATAAAGATAGGTTGCCGCAGTCAAATAAAAAATACGTAGAAGTACCCGATTTTCACCCTTTTTTTAGGGTGAAAACACGGTATAAAATATCAAATAAAATGTTGATGCTGCTTTTGTAACAATTACCAATGTTGGCGCTTTGCTTCCGGCTTTCGTCTTATATTCGCTTTTATAAACCGCTAATCATCAGCCTTAAATGAAATACCTAAAGTTATCTGCCTTTGCGTTTATATTGTTTGCGTACCAGGCGAAAGCCCAGTCGTCGGGCGAAACTACGATCACCCGCTGGCCGGACGATAAGCGCGGCGCCGTTTCTATCACCTTTGATGATGGCTCCATTAACCAGTTTAAGCAGGCCCTGCCGGTGCTGAATAAGCTAAACCTTAAAGCTACCTTCTTTATTATTACCGGGCAAATACCGGGCTCCAGGTACCAGGGCGAATTTACTGGTCGGCCCGTAGGCTCCATTATTGCCGAAACTGCCACCGTGCCAACCAATGCGGATAATTTTTATGAGCGTGCCTCGGCTGCAGGCTACCTGGGTTTGGTTGGCCCGTTGGATTATCATTATAAGGCAGGCTCACTGGTTGATGCAGGTAAGCTGGCTGAGGCTTATGCGGTGATGGATGAGTTGTACCAAAAAGTACGTAACAACGAGTTTAAGCCAGGTATTCAGCACAATACCGAGTATATGGACGCCCACGGCACCACCTGGGCCGATATACGTGGCTACGCCAAACAGGGGCACGAGTTTGCCAGCCATATGGTTACCCACCCCCGCCTTGCCGCGCTGGATGAGGCCAATATGCTTTACGAAATGCAAAGCAGCCGCCTGGATATTTTGAGGGAACTTGGCGCGCGGTACACCTTTTCGGCAGAGGGCCCCTTTGGTACCGAGAATGAGCGTGTAATGCAATACCTGTATAAGGTTTACCCCGCCTTACGTAACCGGATGCCCGAGCCCTGGCTAAAGGAGATCAGCCGTAGCAACCTCAGCGACCCGGGTAATACCGATAAGGAATACATCCAGTTTCAGCGCGGGGCAACAACCAAAACACCCATGCCCATGATGAAAGCCTGGGCTGATACTACGGCCAATAAAACCAATACCTGGCTGGTGCTTACCTTCCACGGTGTTGATGGTATTGGCTGGGAAGCATTAACCCACCAGCAACTGGATGTATACTTCAGCTACATTAAGGCCCAAGACAATAAACTATGGGTAGCCACATTTGGCGATGCGGCGCGTTACATCCGCGAGCGGCAGAGTGCCAGCGTTAAAGCCACCAGCACCAATGTCGGCATTACGGTAAGCCTTAGCCACCCGTTAAATAAAGCCATGTACAACTTGCCGCTCAGCCTTAAAACGTATGTACCCGCCGGTTGGAAAAAGGTAAGGGTGAGCCAGGGCACTAAAACAAGTACGGTTGTGCCGGTTGTGCAGCCGGGTGGGGCCACACGCTACGTTTTGTACAAGGCTTACGCCAATGCATCGCCGATAAAGTTAAGGGCTATTTAAAAGCTATGCTTCTACCGCGTTGCGTGTGCCGTATGAGCCAAACACGTACGAACGCCTGAAACAGCTCCCGCATTCGTACCGCTTTATAGGTAGCCAAAAAAATAGTGTTTTCATCCAAAATGGCCTTTTGGCCCTGCGGTTGAGAATGCCCACAGCGCATTTAGGGCATTTGTTTTTGTTGTTCTTTGTTTCCATCGGGGTCTTTGTAAACGTTAAACTTTAATTATTATCACCAGTATCAATGTTTCGCAATGGGCTTAGTAGAACCGCATTGCATCTTAGTAGCTAAAAAAATCTTCCGGCAGGTAGCAAGCCTGCTTTAGTATGTTGTTGTACCGCGTGGCATACAACAGGAAAATAAATGGAATGCAAATGGCGATGAATATATCGGGCAGGGCCGGTGCCCTGCTGTTCGCCGTTAAAAACGATCTGTACCCAAAGGAGGCGGACATTCGTTTTTAATGTTTTGCTGCTCTGCGCGTAATCGCGGTAGCGATCTGCAAAACTGTATTTAAATCGTCTCTAACTGGTTGTGCTGCAAATGCAGGCGGGAGTTGGGCGTTTATGAAATAAATGTACGGCTTTTATTGCGTTATAGTTAATCTGCTGCTGAATTAATTAATGCCAATTTGCGAGATGAAATTAATTAGCTGACTACGTTCAAATATCCTGTTATGCTAATTTAAAAGAAAATTTTGGGGGTGGACAAAAGGAGGACAAAATGGGAGGGTTATAAATAAGCAGCCTCATATTTTTGTAACGATATCTTCCATTTCGGTACCGGCCTCCAGATCCATTTTTTTACGCAGGCGTTGTTTGGCCTTCTTTATTCCGTCGGTAGTAATGCCAAGCATGCCGGCCATTTCGCGGTTATTCAAATTGAGTTTTATGAGTGCCATCAGCCGGGTATCGGTGCCGGTAAGGTGAGGGTATTTATTGCGCAGGCGATAAAAAAACGCGGGGTGTACCTTGGTAAAAAGCTTTTTAAATTCGCCCCAGTTCTCATCCGTCATGATGTGTACCTTCATCATATTATCCAGCTCTCGGGCGTCGCCTTCATTAATGAATTTTACCTGTAGTTTTTCCACCTCGGTTTTAAACTCTTCTATCAGCAGGTTCTTCTGCATCAGGTTTTCGGTATACCCGTGCAGGGCAAGGGTAGCGTTATTTAATTCTTCATCCAGCCGCAATTTTTCTGATGCCAGTAGCTCCTGGTCCTTTTTGCTTTTTAACCGCTGCCGGTTATAGATGAGGATACTTATCACCATCAAAAGCAATAGTACAATAATAACGGTATTGCGTTTGTATGCCCCAATTTCGGCATTTATTTTTAGTTTGTTTAGCTGGGCCTTGCTTTTATCCAGTTCCCATTGCAAACGCACACGCTCAACTGCGGCAAGGTTGTCGCGGTTTTCGAGGCTATCCTTGGCGGCGCTGTATTTTTTGTTGAACAGGTTAGATTGCGTCATATCACCAAGTCTTTCGTACAGTAATGCTTTAAGCTCGTAATACGTTACGCGGTATCGCAGCACATCTTCGCGGGCCTGGGTTAGCAGTTTATCGGCGAGAGCAAGCTGTTGTGACGCCTGGCTAAGACTGTCGGCCTCCAGGCTTATTTTTACCAGGCGCAGCATTGCCGTAGCGGCATTAACGGTTTGGTTGTATTGTAACGATACCCTAAAATCTGTTTGAATAAGAGGCAGTGCTTTTTTATACTCCCCCTGCATAAAATATATCGAACCGATGTTACCCGTTATAATACCCACCCAGGCACTGTCGCGAGTGGTCTTCGCCATATTTAAAGCCTCATCAAAGTACTTCATAGCGGTTTTAAACTGCTGCGTATTACGATAGGTTAAGCCGATGGTGTTTAACGTATTTACGCGGCCCCGTGTTGCCGGCTGCTGATATTTTAAGGTCTGTTTCAGGTTTTCGCGGGCGTTGTCATAATCGCTCATGGCGTAGTAAAAATCCGCGAGCTGCGAAAAATAGGAACCCATATCCGGCACCTTATCAAAACCAATTTCTCGAAATTTTTCCTGCGCGAACAAAAAATACCGGCAGGCAGAGATGTTTTGTTTGTAGATAAGCAGGTATACCGCCTTGCGGTGCATGTATATAGCGGTTTCGAGCGACAGCGCATGCTCATCGGCAAATAGGATCGCTTTGTCGTAATACGAATTACTTATGGGATTGTATCCGCGATTCACCGAATAGTAGTCGGCTCGCATATCAAATACGGCGCACTCCAGCGATAGGTCGGCCTGTTCTTTAGCTATAGCGGCAAGATCATCCAGACTTTTCATGGCGTCCCGCTCAGCCATAGTACGACAGCTGGTTTTGTAAAGCCGGCGCGCCTCGTCAATCCGTTTGTTTTCGGGCAGGATTTTAATGGGGGCAAACAAGCCGGGTGTGTAGGCTGGTGGCTTATTTTGAACGACTGTCCTGAAAGCGGATAATGTAAGCGCGACAAAAAATAACGCCAATATCAGCAGAATGCCTTTTGATCTATTTAAACATTTCGGGGTCAATGTGTAGTTCAGTTAAGCTACTAAATATAGACATTTTACGCCCGACCGGAAGTTAAATTTAAATCAATTTTTAATTAATAGGCCATTTTAAAAAATTGCTTAAACCGTTAATTAAGTATTGGTTTAAGCAATTAGTTTTCGGGTGTTTGTATCTGGTTTAACGAGAGTGGTATGAGGCTTTTGGTTTTAAGGTAGGTAATGGTTACGATAGCCAAAGTCATGCTCCCACCAAATAATACCGCGGGGATGGTGCCCAGCAACCTTGCTGCCGTACCTGATTCAAAGGCACCTATTTCGTTAGACGAGCCAATGAACATGGCGTTTACCGCCGATACCCGGCCACGCATATGATCTGGTGTTAGTAGCTGCATAAGGGTTCCGCGAATAATTACGCTGACGCTGTCAAACGCGCCCTCGGTAAATAAAAAGATAAGTGATAAGTAGAAGCTACGCGATAAGCCAAAGCAAATGATGGAGAGGCCAAAGCCGGTAACTGCTATGAGCAAATTGCGCCATGGTTTGCCCATAGGTGAAAACCGGGCCATGGCCAGCATGGTTAATACTGCGCCAAGCGATGTAGTGGCACGCATAATACCCAAGCCCTCGGCACCAACCTTTAATATCTCGTTGGCAAAAACCGGTAAAAGCGCGACAGCGCCGCCAAAAAACACCGAGAAAAGATCGAGGCTCATAGCGCCTATCATCATCTTACTGTTGAATACAAATTTTATCCCCTCTGATAGGCTTTTCCAGATATTCTCCTTCGGCACAAAAATAGGCGGGTACGACCTTAAGAGGTAAATAAGCACAAGCGACACAGCCAGGAAAACAAGGATAACCGCAAAGGTTACCGAGATCCCCAGAAACCCATAAATGAGCCCGCCGGCCGCAGGGCCTAAAATTGATGCAATTTGCCAGGTGCTGCTGCTCCAGGTGGCGGCATTGGTATAAATTTCTTTAGGCACACTTTGGGTGTAGATAACAAAGGTTGCCGGGCCGTAAAATGCACGTGCAACGCCATTAAAAAATATCATTACATAAATGGTGGGCACCACCCAGCTCTGGTGGATATAATTACCGGCCCCCTTTAGGGTTATTAAAAACATCACCAGCGAGGAGATGAAAACCCCAATAAATATCAACAGGAGCATTTTGCGTTTTTCGGATTTATCGGCAATGTAGCCGCCGTACAGCGCTATGCCAACCGCGGGGATGGCCTCGCAAAGACCAACAAGGCCAAGAGCGAAAGGGTCTTTAGTGAGGTGGTAAATATAAAAGCCGATGATAACGGCCTGCATCTGGTAAGCAAAAGTGAAGCAAAAACGCATGCCGATATAAGATCTGAAATCCTTGTATCGTAACGCGGCAAAAGTTTCTATCCGGGGGCTTGTACTATCTTCTTCGGGCATTGATGAGGTGTTTGTGTTGAGGCCTGCAATTTACAAACCTGTGTTTTTATTATGGCAATGGTAACGGTTTTGTGGCTTTATTATAACAAAAAAGAGGCGCTTTATTGGGCGCCTCTTTGTATTTGGTTTATAAGCCGTGCTGGTCTATCAAATAAACCAGGGCTGCTATGGCGCCTGCACCCAGTTCCAGCTCGCGTTTGTTTACGTTCTCAAATACATCGTTTGGTGTGTGGTGGATATCAAAATACCGCTGCGAATCGGGGCGGAAACCTATCAGTACGATGGATGGTATGGTTTCTTTAAGCGGACCGATATCCGTACCGCCGCCGCCCGCTACCAGCCTGTCGGCCTCGTAAGGTTCAAACAGCGCCTTATATTTATCGTTAATAGCTTTCAATTGCGATGCTGGGATACCCTGAAAGCTGAAACCGCGCGGGGTAAAACCGCCTTCGTCTGTTTCTATGGCGGCGATGTGCTCCTCTTTATTTTGAGCGGCAACTTCTGCGTATTTAAGGCCGCCTTTGTGCCCGTTCTCCTCGTTCATAAAGAATACCGCGCGTACCGAATTTTTGGGTTTGTAGCCGGTTTTCTTAAAGATGCGCAGCACTTCTACAGATTGTACTACGCCGGTGCCATCATCATGCGCGCCTTCGGCCAGGTCCCACGAATCGAGGTGGCCGCCTACGGTAATGAACTTATTAGGGTTTTCGCTGCCGGTTATTTCGCCAATAACGTTGTATGATTTTACGTCGGGCAGGGTTTGGCAGCTTTGTTTAAAGTAGAATTTAATAAGGGGCAGCTTGCGCAGTTTTAACATGTTGCTAAGCTTATTTGCCGCAAGGGTAGAGATAGCCGCCGCGGGGATCTTTCGGCCGCCTTCTGCATACACGGTACCGCCGGTGTGTGGGTAATCGTCAAGCGCAGGGGTAATGGAGCGTACAATCGCGCCAACAGCGCCGTATTTGGCAGCAGCCGATGGGCCTGCAAAGCGTTGGATCCCCGCCGCACCATAACCCTGTCCGGTTTCGATAAACCGGGGATCGAATGGGCCGTTAAAGAAAACGATCTTGCCTTTTATTACGCTTTCGCCAAGCGCGTCCAGCTCTTTAAGGCTTTTCACCTCAACAATGTTGGCGGTGATACCGGCAGCAGGCGTACCAACCGACATGCCCAGCGCCGCGATAGGAACCTTGATGCGGGTTTTACCATCAATAATAAAACCCTCCTCCTTAGCACCGCGAACCCAGTGCGGTACCATTACTTCCTGAAGGTAAACCTTATCGAAGCCATAGGTATCCATGAGTTTTTTACTCCACGCTACAGATTTTTCTGCACCAACCGATCCGCTTAAACGCGAGCCTATTTTTTTGCACAGGTAACGCAGGTTTTCGTAGCATTCGCCGTTTACAAGAGCTTCATCATACAGCTTGCGTATCATTAATGAATCTTGCGCTTTAAGCGTGGTAACGGCAAAAAATAAAGAGAGGAGAAGTAAGAATTTCTTCATGGTAAATGGGTGTTTAAGCAAAAATAATCTAAATGTAATAGTTAAGATGTTATTTCAAGATTTATGCAACCTTTGGTTGCCAAAAAATTTTAACGTGTTTAACATCTACTGTTTTACGCGCCAGGGCTAAATCGTAATTTTCCTGGGTATGTAACCAAAATTCGGGCGTAGTATTAAAGGCAGTACTCAGGCGAAGTGCCATTTCGGTACTAACACTTTGTTTGCCATTAATAATTGCCGATAATGTTTTACGTGTTGTGCCTAATCCGATAGCAACTTGTTCCACGGTTAACTTTTTACCGGTTTCTTCCTGTAGTCCTTGTATAGTTTCCCGTATTAATTCGCCTGGGTGGGCGGGGTCGAACATATGCATTTTAAATCTCCTTCCTAATTAATGATAATCTAAATAATCCACTTCGTAAACATTTTCACTTATAAGCTGAAAAATGATGCGGTAGTTTTTATCAACTTTAACAGCCCAAAAGGTTTTTAACTCATCGGTTAATTGATGCAGTGCGTAGCCGGGGACGTTTAGGTCGTTAATAACTTTTGCTGCATGTAAGCGGGTTAAAATTAATCGTATTTTGCTTAAGTGTTGAGGTTGAAGTTTCGAGGCATCTCCTTTTTCGAAATATTGTCTCAACCCCTTATGGCGTATACTTACGATCATATGCAAATGTAACATGAAACGTTTCGCGTTGCAAACTTATTTTTATTTTTCACGAGATCTTATCCCAGCTTAAACCTGCATTTTTTGCCTGGAATGGCTGGTTTAGTAAAAGGTTTTCGGGGAGGGTGAGTTGTGGGTCTTTCTCCAGGATGCCTTCCACGCATTTGCGGGCCAGTATCAGCAATTCCTGATCGGTAGCCAAGTTGGCCACTTTCAGGTCGAGTACACCGCTTTGTTGGGTGCCTTCAATGTTGCCGGGGCCGCGCAACTGCATATCTATCTCTGCTATCTCGAAACCGTTATTGGTTTTTACCATGGTGTTGATGCGTATACGGCCATCGTTGCTGAGTTTTGGACTGGTCATTAGTATACAGTACGATTGCTCGGCACCGCGGCCTACACGCCCGCGCAGCTGGTGCAATTGCGACAGCCCGAAGCGTTCGGCATTCTCAATGATCATTACCGATGCGTTGGGTACGTTTACGCCAACCTCTATTACGGTAGTGGCCACCATTATTTGCGTTTCGCCTTTAATGAAACGCTGCATTTCAAAATCCTTATCGGCTGCGGCCATTTTGCCATGCACCACACTGATGCGGAACTGTGGCAGTGGAAACTCGCGACTCATGATCTCTGTACCATCCATCAGGTTCTTCAGGTCCAGCTTTTCGCTTTCCTGTATCAAAGGGTAAACCACGTATACCTGTCGGCCTTTGGTTATCTCCTGTTTCATTAATCCAAACATGCGCAGGCGCTGGGCTTCGTAAAAATGCCTGGTTTCTATAGGCTTGCGGCCGGCCGGCAGTTCATCTATCACCGATACGTCAAGGTCGCCGTACAAGGTCATGGCCAGTGTGCGGGGGATTGGGGTGGCCGTCATCACCAAAATATGCGGGGGCACAATATTTTTGCGCCAAAGTTTGGCGCGCTGCTCCACTCCAAAGCGGTGCTGCTCGTCTATTACTACCAAGCCCAGGTTTTGGTATTGTACTTTATCTTCTATCAGCGCATGCGTGCCTATGAGTATTTTAAGGCTGCCATCCTCCAGTTTTTCATGAATAACCCTGCGTTTCTTTTGGGGGACAGAACCGGTTAATAAAGCTACTTCTACAAAATCGTCGCCCACCAAACTTTTGATGGTTTGAAAATGCTGGTTGGCCAAAATTTCCGTAGGAGCCATAATGCAGGTTTGGAAGCCATTGTCTATAGCGATGAGCATGCTCATTAGGGCTACCACCGTTTTACCGCTGCCCACATCGCCCTGTAGCAGGCGGTTCATTTGTACGCCACGCTGGGTATCTATGCGGATCTCTTTTAAAACCCGCTTTTGCGAATTGGTAAGTTCAAAGGGGAGTTTATAGTGGTAGAATTCGTTAAAGTAGTGGCCCACCGTTCCAAAAACATTACCCTTGAATTTCGACGCGCGGGTGAGCTTGTTTTTGAGCAGTTTTAATTGCAGGAAAAACAACTCTTCGAATTTTAAGCGATGGATGGCTTCATTAAGCTGCGCAGCATTATCGGGGAAGTGAATGTTGCGGTAACTATCGGCACGGGGCGCCAGTTTAAAGCGGTTAAGCAGGTAGGCGGGGAGATTCTCGTGGATATCCTTTGCGTGCTGGTCCAGCAACCCCGCTATAAGTTTTTGCAGCCCTTTGCTATCAAGGGTAAACTGCTTTAGTTTTTCGGTAGAGTTGTAGGCGGGTTGCAGGGTGAGCGCGCCACGTTGCTGGGCTGCGCCGGAATTGTACAGCTCCATCTCCGGGTGCGCCATCTGGGCTTTGCCGTTAAAAAAACCGGGCTTGCCAAACAGTACGTACACCTTGCCGGGTATGAGGGATTTCTCTACCCATTTAATGCTTTGGAACCACACCAGTTCAATGACGCCGGTATCGTCCTTAGCCTGTGCTACCAAACGTTTGGTGTGCTTTTCGCCAATGATCTCCTTGGAGACCAATCGCGCCAGCACCTGCACATAAGGCATGTCGGGCTGTACATCCTTTATCTTATAAAACCGGGTCCGGTCTATATACTTATACGGGAAGTGTTTGAGCAGATCCTCAAACGTAAAAATTTGCAGTTCTTTCTTAAGCACTTCCGCACGGGCAAGGCCTACACCTTTTAAATACTCAATGGGTGTTTGAAACTGCTGGCTGTTCAATTTTTATTAATTCAGGGCTTTAACGCAATTATGGAGATCTCTACATTAACACCTTTTGGCAGGCCGGCAACCTGTACGGTTTCGCGGGCGGGGAAATCGGCAGTAAAATACTTGCCATATACCTCGTTCACCTGCGCAAAGGTTTGCATATCGGTTAAAAAGATGGTGGTTTTAATAATACTGTCGAAGTTAACGCCGGCTTCATCTAATATGCCTTTTAAATTCTCCATTACCAGCGTAGCCTCATCGGTAATGCCGGTGGTTACAATTTCGCCGGTGGCGGGGTTCATGGGGATCTGGCCGGATACAAAAAGTAAACCGCCTGCGGCTACTGCCTGGCTGTATGGGCCAATGGGGGCCGGGGCGTTGTTGGTATTGATGATCGTTTTCATGTAAGTTTGGTTAGGGCAACAGGTTAGCACGGTTACTTCTTGAGGATAAACCAGTAGATAAGCTTATAGATAATGCCAAGCACAAACATGCTGATAGCGATAGCATTAATAACATGCATTACCTTAAGATTAAAACTGGTGGGCCGGTTAGGGTCCTTTTTGCGGAAGAAATACATGCCGCAAATTTAACAAAAAAAAGAAAGCCCCGGGTTATCCGGGGCTTTCGCAATAATATTATTCTAAAGGAATATTATTTCTTAGCGAATGCTACACGACGGTTAAGTACGCGGCCTTCTTCAGTTGAGTTATCAGCAATTGGGTTTGTTTCGCCAAAAGCTTTAACTTTTACTTTAGATGCAGTAACACCAGAGTTAACTAAGTAAGTTTTTACAGAGTTAGCACGGTCACGTGATAATGACATGTTGTGAGCAGCAGTACCTTCAGATGAAGCGTAACCGTTTACCTGTACAGTTGCACCAGTTGAACGTAAGTCAGCTGAAGTAGCATCTAATGTAGGGTAAGATGATGTACGTAATACTGAGCTGTCAAATTCAAACTGGATGTTTGAGTAAGCAGTACCAGTAGTTGTCGCCATTGTAGAATCTGCTTTAGGGAATACGATAACGCAACCAGAACCATCAACTACGCTACCGGCAGGTGTGTTAGGGCATTTGTCGAATTGATCAGCAACACCGTCACCGTCAGAATCTTTCTTAAGATCAGTAACAGCGTTTTCAACGTTAGTTACACGAGTTTTAAGAGCTTCAACTTCTCTGCGCAGTTGTTCGTCGTACAATTCGTCGTACATCATAGCTACAGGGTTAACCCAGTCTAAGTTTGGTTTGCCTTTGCCACCTAAGGTGAACTCTAAACCAGCGTAACCGTAAGAGAATTTATCTCTTGCTTGTGGTTTAGCCGGGCTGTAAGAGCCATCAAAGTTATTACCATCAATAAAGTTCATGGTGTAACCTAAGTTAAGGGCAACCGCATCGGTAAGTTTAAATTTAACGCCAACGCCAATTGGAATAATTAATTCTTTAACAGTTCTTTTGCCATTGGTACCATCAGGTATACCTATTGTGGTAGGATCACCGTTAGCATCTGAACGATAGAATTGATAAACGCCCGCATTGTAATCAGCTTTACTTATAGCAATGCTTGGCTTATAGAATGCCAAACCAGCACCACCGGTGATGAAGAAGTTGATAGCGTTTTTACGACGGATGTAATCAATGGTAGCAACGTTAACAATACCGCTTAATGTTGCTGAGTAAAAGTTTGTAGAATACCCCCATCTTTGACCGTAGTCTACTCCGTTGGTCTGGTCATTGTGGCCTTTTACTTTACCACCATGTACGTCTAATTGCAAGCCGAATGAATGAGCCAACTGTGAGCGCAATGATATGCCATAGCCTAAAGCTATGTCAGCATCGGTCCATTCGTTGGTTCCGCCGATTGCAAGAAACGGAGAAGTAACACCAGCGTTGATACCGATGCTAAAAGTTTTGTACTGTCCCCTGCCACCAAATACCTTGGCGGTGGTTGTGCCAGATGACATTGTTGTGTCTGCAACTGTTGTTGTAGTGGTAACGGTTTTAGTGCTGTCTTGCGCACTTACCATTCCAGCAGTCAACAAAGCAGCGAACGACAAGGCAGCTGTTTTCTTTAATGTAGAATAATTCATAGTTTTAAGATTAAACGATTTATTTGTGATTTTTTTCAAAATTAGTAATTATGTTTGAAACGATTACCAAACTTTGTTCCAAAATTTACAATTACTACTACAAATAATGAAAATAAATTGTTTTTAGTAAAACACATATTCCTGAATTATGAAATATCTACCTGTAAATGAGCAACTATTTACAATTAATAGAAAAAATTTCGTTTCCCGACTTAAGCCGCGTTCTATAGCTATTTTTCATTCAAACGATGAGTTTTTACGTAGCGGTGACCAAAACTACATTTTTAAGCAAAATCCCGACTTTTTTTACCTCTCAGGCATCGATCAGGAGCAAAGTATCTTGCTTCTGTTTCCGAATTGTCCTAATCCGTTATACAAAGAAGTACTGTTTTTAAGACAAACCAGCGAGCATATAGCTATTTGGGAGGGTCACAAGTACACAAAGGACGAGGCAAGGGCCGCTTCGGGCATCCAAGCCGTCTTTTGGCTACAGGATTATGACAGTATTTTGCATGGCATTATTAACTACGCTGATAATGTTTACATTAACACCAACGAGAACGACCGTTACAGCCACACCGTACCATACCGCGATATGCGCATGTATGAGGCGCTCCGTTCAAAGTATCCTTTACACCATTACGAACGATCGGCCCTGATACTGCGCGACTTACGTGTGGTGAAATCAGATACCGAGATAGCGCTCACCAAAACCGCGTGCGGGCTTACGCGTGATGCATTTGTGCGTGTACTAAAATTTGTACAGCCGGGTGTAGCCGAGTATGAAATTGAGGCCGAGATCATCCATGAATTCATCAAGCAACGTGGAACGGGCCATGCCTACAGCCCTATTATCGCATCGGGCAACAACGCCAATGTGCTGCATTACATAGATAACAACCAGGTTTGCAAGGATGGCGAGGTGATACTTTTAGATTTTGGAGCCGAGTATGCCAACTATAATGCGGATATGACACGCTCTATACCGGTGAGTGGCCGCTTTACCCCGCGCCAGCGCGATGTGTATAATGCTGTACTGCGTGTGATGAAGGCTGCCACCAGCATGATAATAGCAGGCACCATATGGAATGAGTACCACGATGAGGTTGGCAAAATAATGGAGAGCGAACTGATTGGCCTTGGCTTGCTGGATAAACACGAGGTGGCCAAACAGGACCCTAAAGCGCCACTGTATAAACAATATTTTATGCACGGCACCTCGCACCACCTTGGTTTGGATGTGCATGATTACGCCAGCCGTTACAAACCCTTCGAGGTTGGTAACATCCTCACCTGCGAACCAGGCATATACATTCCTGCCGAAGGATTAGGCATCCGTTTAGAGAACAACATCCTCATCACCAAAGATGGCAACATAGACCTGATGGCCGATATCCCGGTAGAGGCAGCGCATATTGAGGAGATAATGAATAGTTAAGTTGGAAAGGTTAAAAAAGTTAGACCTGTTAGAATCTGTTAACATCTAAAACTTTTCTAACCCTTTAAAACCTTTTCAACAAAAATATAAAGATTAAAATACTTCTCCTTCAAAGCTTCAGCAATATCTAGCTGGAGCTTTTTTTTGTTGATGCCTGCCATGCGGCTTTGCTGGATGAGGTTGTAGGCTTTTTGGGTGAGCAGCAGTTCGCGGCGGCTGTTGGGTGTTTGGGGTGGGGTTAATATCATCCCGGCTATTTCATCTATTCCCTCGTTTTTGGTGGCAACCGCGCGCAACACCGGGATCTGCATTCCTTCTTTTTGATGGATGATCTTTTTAAGGTTATTGATAAATGAGTCGGCACCTTCTCGGTCAGCTTTATTGATGATAAAGGCATCGGCAATTTCCATCAGGCCCGATTTGATGTTCTGGATCTCGTCGCCCGCCTCAGGTACCAGCACCACGAAGGTTTGGTCGGCCAGGCCGGCGATCTCCACTTCAGATTGGCCCACGCCCACGGTTTCGATGATGATGTGATCAAAACCCGAGGAACGGAGCACATCGGCCATCTCAATAGTTTTGGCAGACAGGCCGCCCAGCGAACCACGTGTTGCCAGCGAGCGGATAAACACATCCGGATGGTTAAAGTGTGTAACCATGCGGATCCTGTCGCCCAGTAGCGAGCCAAAATTAAAGGGCGATGTAGGGTCGATAGCTAAAATGGCCACTTTTTTTCCTTTGACCAATAGCGCGCTGATGATGGCATTTACCAGCGTGCTTTTACCTGCACCCGGCGGCCCGGTAATGCCGGTTATGGGTGTAGTATTGTAAGGCAGCGACTTTAAAACCTCCGCGGCACCGGGCAGGTTGTTTTCTACAACGGTAAGCTCGCGCGCCACCTTTCGGAAATCGATACTGCTATGTAGATTGGATTTTGCCATTTGCCTCTGCCTATAAAGTAACAAAAATTAGATTTAATTAACCAAGCTTATATAAAATGAGCGGGGGCAGATAAGTATATTTGCCCCAAATATACCCTGCCGAATGAAAGTAGCCGGTTTTACATTTATCCGCAACGCTATAAAGAACGATTACCCCATTGTAGAGGCCATTACCTCTATTCTGCCGCTCTGCGATGAATTTATTGTGGCTTTGGGCGATAGCAACGATGGCACCGGCGAACTGATAGCGGGCATAGGCTCGCCAAAAATAAAGATCATTAATACAGTGTGGGACAACAGCCTGCGCAATGGCGGGCAGGTATTTGCCTTGGAGACCGATAAGGCCTTTGCCGCTATTTCGCCGGATGCCGACTGGGCCTTTTATATACAGGGCGACGAATGCGTGCATGAAAAATATCACGCTACCATTAAAAAGGAAATGGAAGCCTGCCTGAGCGATAAAAGTATAGAAGGTTTGCTTTTTAAGTACGTCCATTTTTACGGCTCTTACGATTTTTACGCGCAATCGCGCAGGTACTACCGCCGCGAGATCCGCATTGTGCGCAACAATAAAGGCATTCAATCATACCGCGATGCGCAGGGTTTCAGGTACGGCGACAGGAAACTGAATGTGAAATTAATAGATGCCTATATATACCATTACGGATGGGTAAAATCGTCAAAAGGCCTGCTGAGGAAGGGACAAAACTTCACACAGTTTTATAACCCCGAATACGTGCCCGACGAAAAAGCGATAGAAGAGAACGAATTTGATTATGGAAACGCCGACAGGCTGCTGCCCTTTAAAGAGACCCATCCCGCTGTTTTGCTGCCTCGCGTAGAGCGGGCCAACTGGAAACTGGACATCGATGTTAAAAAAATATCGCGTATGGATTTTCGGCGGAAGGCGCTGCAATGGATAGAGGATGTTTTTGGCTGGCGGATTGGCGAGTATAAAAATTATAAAGTAGTTAAATAACAGCAACCATACCACATAAAGCAATATGCAGAAGCCGGCAGTTTTGGTCACGTTTGATTCTATGAAGTATCCCAACTCGGGCTTCTACTACTTTGGCAAAAGTTTGGGCGATTGCCTGTTGGATGAAAATGATCAGCAGTTCGACCTCACGTACTACCTGCACCGCCGTGCTATTTATCAGTTCGAAGACCGGGTGAAAATCCAATACCTTTCCAAACTTCACAAGGTATTCTTTCCCTCAAGGGGACAGTATGACCTGGTACATTTTACCGATCAGTACTGCAGGCTGCGGCCACAGGGGGTTAAAGGCAAAAAGATATTAACCGTGCACGATATCAACTTTATGCACGAACAACTGCCAGCCCGGAAAGTGAAAAAGAAGCTGGACCGTTTAACACGCCATATTGATACCTGCGATAAGGTGGTGGCTATATCCAACTTTGTTGCGCAGGATATTTTAAAACATTTCCCATCAGCACAGGGCAAGATACAGGTGATCTATAATGGTGCTGATAAGCTAACCGTTACCGAGGACCATCAGCCGGCGCACCAGCCTTTGAGGCCATTTATATTTACCATTGGGCACGTGGCGCCAAAAAAGAATTTTGCCGTGTTGCCTGCCTTGCTGCATAACAATGATTATGAACTGATCATCGCCGGCATCGAAACGCCGTACAAGGATGAGATTATGGCCGAAGCCCGGAAATGGAATTGCGAAGACCGGGTGAAAATTACCGGGCCCGTTAACGATGCTGATAAAGCCTGGTATTATAAAAACTGCCTGGCGTTTGCTTTCCCATCTATTGCAGAAGGTTTTGGTTTACCGGTAATAGAAGCCATGCATTTTGGCAAGCCCGTGTTTTGTTCAACACACACCTCCCTGCCGGAGGTTGGCGGCAACGCTGCCTTTTATTTTGATAGTTTTGAAAGCTGGGCCATGCAAAGCGTTTTTGCAGCAGGGATGGAAAAATATAATTCGACAAAAGATATCCAGGCGGGTATCATGGCTCATGCCGAAACCTTTAACTGGCATAACACCGCCCGCCAGTACCTCGCGCTTTACAACGAATGCCTGGGTTTATAACGCGCTAATTTCTCAGCTTTTCTTTCAGCAGCCTGAACCGGTAACGCAACCATATTTTTATGCCGAAATTTTTAAGAATGAGGTCCCCTCTTTCCTTTTTAAATACCTCATCAACTGCGTGGGAGGATAAACCTTCGTGGCTGTAATTGGCTATGATATGGTCTTTGTATTCGAAGGTGAAGCCTTTGCCAAAACATTGCATGTTAAAGGCCCAGTCGGCAAAAACGCGGTAGCGGGTATCGTACCGGGCATCCTTAAAAACAGTCGCGGGGTAAATAATGGACTGATGATAGATGCCAACCTTAGCCATATAATAGGGGCTAACCCTACCGGCACGTTTTACCCCTTTATGGATCACGTTGGCGTAGTAGATGGTGTTTTTATCCGCAAGTTCGTCGGCAAAAGCGGAAAATTCCGGCAGCAGTTCATCATCGGCACCTAAAAAATAAACCCAATCGCCGATAATATGCTGCAAAGCTTTGTTCATGGCATCGTATATGCCTTGGTCGGATTCGCTTTGCCAGAAGGCTATGCGGGAAGTGTTCTCTTGTAAAATCTCCTGCGTACCATCGGTGCTGTTACCGTCGATGATCACCAGTTCTATATTCGGATAAGTTTGCGCAAATACACTATCCAGGCAGGCCTGCAGGGTTGCAGCAGCATTATAGGTAACCACAATGATAGACAGCCGCTTTAATGGGGGAGATGTTTTTTGTGGAGCATTCATAAAATTGGTTAACTATATTTGACGATATTAAGCTAAAATAGCTGTTTGTCAAAAATTATATCAGATAAATGCTGCCGAAAATTTCTGTCGTTATTGTAACTTTTAATGCAGCACATGTTTTGCAAGCCTGTTTGGATAGCATTTACAAACAGGCTTACCCCAACCTGGAAATTATAATTAAGGACGGCAGCAGCACCGATGGTACGCTTAGTATTATTAAAGCAAACGCTGATAAAATAACCGCTTGGAATAGCGAACCCGATAAAGGGATATATGATGCTATGAACATTGCACTCGGTTACGCAACCGGCGATTGGATCTATTTTATTGGTGCCGATGACGAACTTTACGAAGATTTTTCGGCGCTGGCAAAACAACTAAAAGATGATGCAGGCATTTACTACGGCCGTGTGCTCATCAAAGGCAAACCCACACCCGGCCCGGTGGATGCCTACAAGCATGCCAAAGATACCATTTGCCACCAGGCCATTATTTACCCGGCTTCGGTGTTTAAAAAGTACCGGTTTAATACCCGCTACAAAATCGCTGCAGACCATGTGCTAAACATGCAGTGCTGGGGTGATGAAAATTACACCTTTAAATTTGAGGATGTGCTGGTAGCCAACTTTAACGATACAGGCGTATCTATGACCAGGGCCGATGCCGCTTTCGACCGCGATAAAGGCAGGTTAATCTTGAAATATCACGGGTTTAAAATTTGGGCGCGGTTCAAATTTCGGATGCTGAAGGAAGGATTGTTTCCCCAAAAGTACGGTAAAAAGCTACCCAACTAAGCTATGGCGCAAAACAGGAATTTATTCAGGCTTACGCGTTTCATTTTATTAAAGCTACCCTATCTTTTCCGTTTTCTGGCGTGGTCTCGCCCAACGCGCAAGCGTTTGCTCATTGTAAAGGCGGATGCCATTGGCGATTACATCCTGTTCCGTAATTTTATCGGGAAGATAAAACTATCTGAAAAGTACCGGAATTACGAAATAGACCTGCTGGGCAATCAAGTATGGGAAAGCCTTACAACGGATTACGATGCGCAATATATCGGCAAGTTTTTTTTTACCAAACCGTACCAGCTTTATCATCAGCCATCGGCAGTTTTTAAATTGGGCCTGGTGTTGTTCCGCCGCGGTTATTCGATTATACTCAATCCATCAAGCACCCGCTTGTTGGTTACCGACGGACTTATAGGGATGGCCGCCGCCAAAGAAAGCCTCGGCTGGGAAAGCAATACAGAAGGCATCGACGCCAAATATAAGTGCAAAACTGATGAATTTTATACCACCAGGTTAACCCTGCCGTCGACTATATACCACGAATTTCATCGAAATAAATTCTTTTTCGATAATGTGCTGAACGAGCGTACTTTGATTGAGGGGCCAATGTTGCCAGTTAAACAAACTGCAAAAACAGGCATCATGATATTCCCCGGTGCGGGTATAAAAAAGAGAGGTTGGGAAACAGATAAGTGTGTAGCACTTATTAAACTTATCCTCCAAAACTCTGCAGAAAATGTCACCATTGCCGGCGGGCCGGATGAAGTGATCGTAAACGATGCTATTTGCCAACAGGTAAATTCCGAACGGCTCATAAACCTAACGGGCAAAACTACTTTGCCGCAGTTAGTGCAAAAAGTGGCCGCGTCGGTATTGTTGGTAGGTAATGATAGCGGCGCTATACATATGGCGGTTGCCACCGGTACATCATCCGTTTGCCTCACGGGCGGCGGGCACTTTAATAGGTTTGTGCCATATCCCGATGATTTTGCAAACGCCCCTGTTTGCGTTTATCAAAAGCTCGATTGCTACTATTGCAACTGGAACTGCATATACCAAACCGCTGCCGATGAGCGTTACCCCTGCATTAGCGTTATTACGGTTGATGCGGCTTGGCAGGCTGTGCAGCCGTTGTTGCCTGCTTAAAACGGGGGCATACGGGTAATTAGTTAATTACGCTAACTTTGCATTTTCTATAATATTTTTAATGAAGACATACTTCCGTCTGCTTTCCTTCGCCAAGCCAATTGAAAAATTTGCTATCCCCTATATTTTAACCACTATCCTGGCCATTATATTCAGCACGCTAAACCTGGCATTGCTGGCTCCGTTACTGCAAACATTATTCTCCGGCACCGGTGGAGCCATGGTAAAACCATTGGGTGTGCATCCTTCTTACCTGGATATCATGGGCACGTTTAAATACTATGTGCAATATTGTATTAATAGGTATGGTGCCTGGGGTGCCTTGCAATTTGTTTGCGGAGCGGTTGTGTTGTCGGCTCTGTTTAGCAACTTGTTTAAATACCTTTCGCAGCGTATTATGGAAAACCTGCGGGTGCATACACTTTTAAACCTGCGCAAAACCGTATTCGGTAATGTAATGAACCTGCATCTCGGCTTCTTTAGTAACGAACGCAAAGGGGATATTATCTCCAAAATTTCATCGGATGTGCAGGTGGTGCAGTTCTCGGTAACAGCCACTCTGCAAGTTGTTTTTAAAGAACCGCTAACCTTAATCGCCTACCTTTGCTGGTTGTTTGCCATTTCTCCGGGCCTTACAGTGTATTCGCTGTTGGTTATCCCTATATCGGCACTGGTAATTTCGCGTATTGTAAAAAGGCTGAAACAGCAGGCATCCGCATCGCAGCAAACTTTGTCTAACATGACGAGCTACCTGGATGAGGCATTGTCCGGCATCAAAATCATCAAGGCTTTTAATGCCGTTGAGTTTATTAAAGACAGGTTCAACAACGAGAATAAAAAGTATTCTTCTATCACCCGTGCTATGGCAAGGCGCCAGCAACTGGCGTCGCCTGTGTCCGAATTTTTTGGGGTATCTATGGTTGCAGGCATCGTATTATATGGCGGGCATTTAGTACTCAACAAAACGTCGACCTTATCGGCACCAGAATTTATTACTTACATCGCATTGTTCTCGCAGGTGATGCGCCCGGCAAAGGCCATGTCTGACTCATTCAGTAATATCCACTCCGGTATTGCCGCCGGTGAACGGGTGTTGGAGCTAATAGACGAAAAGCCTTTAATAACCGATATTGTGGGTGCCGAAGTACTGAAAGATTTTACAGGCGAAATAAAATTTGAGAATGTATCATTCGCCTATAACGAGCGGCAGGTGTTATCCAATGTAAATATCACTATCCCGAGTGGGAAATCTGTGGCATTGGTTGGCCCATCGGGCGGTGGTAAATCTACCATGATGGATATGATCCCCCGCTTTATGGACCCGCAGGAAGGATGTATTACACTTGATGGGCACGATATAAAATACGTAACTGCCGATTCGCTACGCAGTTTGATGGGGGTGGTAAACCAGGAGTCGCTTCTATTTAACGATACCATTTACAATAACATCGCCTTTGGTAAAAAAGATGCGAAGCCCGAAGAAGTGGAAGCTGCCGCACGCATTGCCAATGCCCATAACTTTATTTTAGAAACCGATAACGGCTACCAAACCAATGTAGGCGATAGGGGCACTAAGCTCTCCGGCGGGCAAAGGCAGCGTATTTGTATTGCCCGCGCGGTGCTCAACAACCCGCCAATTATGCTGCTGGACGAAGCCACCTCGGCCCTGGATACCGAATCGGAAAAACTGGTGCAGGATGCCCTGAATAACCTGATGAAGAACCGTACATCGCTGATTATAGCGCACAGGCTTAGCACTATTCAGAACGCCGATAAAATCATTGTGCTGGAAGGTGGTAAGGTGATAGAGGAAGGCAGCCACCAGGAGTTATTGCAAAACAACGGGTTGTATCGTAAGCTTATTGATATGCAGGCCTTTAACGCCGATTAAATAAAGAAACTAAGCTGAAATTTCATGACCGACTTTAAAGTAGCCATAGTTATCCCTTTTCATAAAAAAACATTATCTCCGCTGGAACAGGTTTCGCTGAATCAGTTAAAAAAAACCTTATCAACTTATCCACTTATCGTGATTAAGCCAGAATCGGGCGATATGCCTGCGGAACTTACCCAAGCACCTTTTTTAACAGAAGCTTTTGACGATAAGTTTTTTAAAGACCCTAAGGGCTACAATAATTTGGTGATGGCTACCGAGTTTTACCAGCGGTTTTTGAATTACGATTATATGCTGATATACCAGCTTGATGTTTTTGTTTTTAAAGACGAACTACAGTATTGGTGCAATAAAGGGTACGATTACATTGGCGCCCCGTGGATACACAAGTATGATTATCCTGATATTGTAAAAGCTGCAAAATCTAAACTATTAAGCTATTGGCACACCCGTTTTAACGTTAGTAACGACGGGCTTCCCTCGCTAATACAAATAGAAAATAAAGTTGGCAACGGCGGCTTTTCGTTGAGGCGGGTAAAGAAGTTCTACGATGTTACTTTAACCATGAAGGATGAGATCGCTTACTACTACGACAAGCGCCATCATCTTTTTAATGAGGATGTTTTTTGGAGCATAGAAGTTAACCGCAAACGTAAGGTGCTTAAAATTCCCGGCTACCGCGAAGCAATGGCGTTTGCTATTGAAAACCATCCAGAACGCGGGTTAAGCATTAATCAAAATAAATTGCCATTTGGCTGCCACGCCTGGGATCGGCATCTTGATTTTTGGAGAAGCATCTTTAAGGTCTACGGATACGATATATAATCCTCCGTGAAGATAAAGGGCTCATCAAACGATCAGCCCTTTATTCTTATATGACATATTTTACTGAAACTTAAACCCTAAGCCGATCTGGAAAACCTGGTTGCGGTAATCGGGTATGCTGGAGTTTGCGTCGCCGCGGTTTTGGTTAAAGTCCAGCGCGTAACGAAAACGGAGCTCGGCGTTGCGGTTAAGATCGAAACCAACACCAATTAAGCCCGATAGGTAACTTTTGTCGCGCAGGCCGTCGTAATTATCGCGGTATATGGTGCTAAAACCATCATCGTAAGTATTACGGGTTGATGTTTGGAAAGTAAGCTGCGGGCCAACTACGATATTAAAACCTTTGGTTACACGTAATTTGGCAAGCAAGGGGATATCGATAAAATTGGTGCGCTGGCGGAAGGTGCCATCCGGTGTTTCGGCCTTGTAACCTTTTTGGGAGAATAAAAATTCCGGCGCGAAGGATAGCGGGTAAACTATCGGAAGTTCGAATGTTAAACCAATGTGCGCGCCTGCAACGCTGCTGGTGCTAAAATCGGCATTGTAAGCATCAACCGTGTTGCTGATGTTTAAACCACCGGCAATACCCACCTTGGGTTTGTACCAATCATCAACGGGGCGGTAACGGTGTGACTGCTGCTGCGGTGGTAGGCGCCTAACTACACGGCGCGGGTACCGGCGGGGGCCATCCTGCGCATTCACCGAGGCCGCTATGGTGAGCAGGCCTATCGCTAAAAAGAGTAATTTTTTCATGTTTTTTTTGATGTTTATCGAAGCTGTTGAGGCATACGTTGCCCGCGCCGCTTACTGGTTATGTTGATTTTTTATACTCCATAGAGTGATTTTTTTCGTTAAGGTTTATTTTGGTGGTGATAAAATAGATGTTGATTTTAAATTGTATCGGCTTTTTTACAAGAAGGAGGTCTGAATCAGAATTTACAGGATTAGAGAATTTTCTGAATAATAAGAGAAAATCAACCTAAGCACCTATCAGGTCTGTACATTAAATTCTGTTCATTCTCAAATTCTGAAAATCCTGATTCTGACAATCAAAAAAAACAATTACCCGTTTTTAAGATTTAAGCTACATTTACCATCGCAATGCAGTTAAAAAAACACGTTAGCCATACCCTCTTTTTCGCCCTTGTTTTAATAGCCGGGAACGGCTTCGCCCAAAAGGCGAGCCTCGTGAGTTCGCTCGCGCAGCAAAACCGATGGGTAGACTCTGTTTACGATAAACTGAACCGCAGGCAGCGTATTGGCCAGTTGTTTTTTGTGCGCGCCCATACCAATCGCGGGCAGGCTTATTCCGATTCGGTGGGGAAGGTGATCAAAAAAGAGCACGTTGGCGGCCTGGTGTTTTTCCAGGGCGGGCCGGGCAGGCAGGCCAATCTGGTTAACCAGTATCAGCAGATCTCGCGGATCCCCCTGCTCATTGCGATGGATGGAGAATGGGGACTGGGTATGCGACTGGATTCTACCATCTCCTACCCGTACCAGATGGCGCTTGGAGCCATACAGGACAATAACCTTATTTACAAAATGGGGCAGGCCGTAGCCTACGATTTTAAAAGACTGGGTGTGCAGATCAACTTCGCGCCCGATTTTGACGTGAATAACAACCCCAATAATCCGGTGATCAATTACCGTTCGTTTGGCGATAATAAATACAATGTAGCCCGCAAGGGCATTGCCTATGCTAAGGGGATGCAGGATGCCGGCCTCATCGCGATAGCAAAACATTTCCCCGGGCATGGCGATACCAATGTAGATTCGCACTTCGATCTGCCTTTGTTGCCCTTTACACGCGAACGGCTGGATTCCCTGGAGATGTATCCTTTTCACGAAGCCATCAACGCGGGCATCGGCGGCGTAATGATAGCCCACATGAGCATCCCCTCGCTGGATACCACCAAAAACTTGCCGTCCACCTTATCGCGACCGATCATTACCGATATATTAAAAGATTCGCTGATGTTTAAAGGGCTGGTGGTGTCTGATGCCATGGAGATGAAGGGCGTAACCAAATACTTCCCCAACGGCGAGGCCGACCTGAAAACCTTTATGGCTGGTATGGACCTGATAGAACTATCGGAGAACTCCAAGAACGCCGCCAAGCTTATCCGCAAGGAAGTGCGAAAAAAACACATCACCCCCGAAGAATTTGAGGCCAAGGTGAAGAAGATCTTAGCCGCCAAATACTGGGCCGGACTAAGCAATTACACGCCTATTGTAACCGAAAATTTGTTGCGGGACCTCAACCGCCCCGCCGCTACCGAACTGGTACAGCAACTAAGCGATGCCGCCATTACCCTGATAAAAGGCGATAGTCGTTTGCTTAAACAAGATACCACAAAGAAAACCGCTATTGTGAGTATCGGCGTAACCGGGCAAACTGTTTTTCAGCAGGAACTTTCCAAAAAATATCCAAACAGCATGTTGTTTTTGGTTGGCAAGGATACCCCCCTATCAGCCCTAAATAAAATGCTCGAATCGATAAAGCAATACGAGCAGGTGTTTGTGGGCATCCACGATACACGCCTGCGCCCTCAAAGTAAGCTGGATTACAGCAGCGATGTGAAACTGCTTATTGCCGAGTTGGCCGCTAAAAATAATTCGGTAATAAGTGTTTTTGCCAATGCCTATGCCATCGCCGGCCTGCCGGGGATAGAAAAGAGCGGTGCTATTTTAGTGGGATATCAAAAAGATGACGCGCTACAACGCGCTGCAGTAAAAGCCATAACCGGGCAAATTAAACCAACGGGTAAACTCCCTGTGAGCGTAAATACTTTCTTCCCAACCGGTACGGGGATGAACCAGTTATAGTTCCACCGCTTTTTTAAAGGTATTATCGTACTCGTTCAGTACGCGGTAGTAAGCGTTATTGCCCCATTTAAAACGTGCCGTGTTGGCTTTAAGCAAGGTTTTAATAATGTTGGCTGATAGCTGCAATTCCCGCGGGTCTACCTGTTCCAAACTTTTTGCCGAGTATTGGATAAAGGCGTTAAAATCCGCATCGGTAATGTTATACTGCTTTACAAAGTCGTTCTCGGTATTGAATTTTTTGAGTACCGGCTGCAGCTTATCTATCACATAGGCGGTAAATAATTGCTTATCGGCCAAATCTTCCAATAACTGTGTATTGCGGGTGGTATCGGCAGGTACAAAAACATCCGGCATAATACCGCCCGAGCTAAATACCTTGCGTCCGTTGGACGTATGATAGGCGGATGCCCCAACAAAAGCGCTATCGGCAAGGCTGTTGCCTGCAGATAATAATTCTCCCTTACGCACGCGGTTGGCCAGGTCGTTATGATAACTCTGGATGCCGTTTTTATATGATTTCTGTATCGACCTGCCCGATGGGGTATAGTACCTGGCTACCGTAAGGTTAATAGCGGTGCCATCCCCAAACGGAAATTGCTGCTGAACCAAACCCTTACCAAAGGAACGCCGGCCTACAATGGTGGCACGGTCGAGATCCTGTAGCGCGCCCGCCAGTATTTCACTCGCGCTGGCTGAGTATTCATCAATAATGATGTTGAGTTTCCCCTGCTCGTAACTGCCCGAATCGGTAGCAAAGTAATCTGTGCGTGGTTCGTGAGCGCCTTTGGTATAAACGATCAGTTTATCTTTCGGCAAAAATTCATCGGCCATAGCGGTAGCCGTGTTGAGGTAGCCGCCGCCATTGCCGCGCAGATCAAGCACCAGCTTTTGCATCCCGTCCAGCTTTAAATTGGTAAGAGCTTCCCTGAAATCCTTATCGGTGGTAGAAGCAAACTTGCTTATTTTAATATAACCCGTAGTGCCCGATATGAAGTAAGCATCGAGGCTGCTGAGCGTTACCCGCCCGCGTTTAATGAGGTAGTCTTTCTTTAACCCGCTGCTTTTTTCTACACTAAGGGTCACCTGCGAATCCTTCTCGCCCCTGAACGTTTTGCTGATGCGTGGTTGGGTGAGTTTAGTGCCCGAGAATGGCGCGCCATCTACCAAAAGCACCCTGTCGCCCGTGCTGAGGCCTGCCTTTGCAGCGGGGCCACCGGGGTAAACCTGCGTAACAAAAAGGGTGTCGCGCAGGATCTGGTATTCCAGGCCGATGCCGTTAAAGCCGCCGCCCAATCGTTCGTTGATGGATTGCGCCTGTTGTGCCGGCAGGTATACCGAATGCGGATCGAGGTTTTGCAGCATATCGTTTACGGTAACGCCAGCTATGCTGTCTACATCTACCGAGTCTACATAGTTTTGATTTACCAGCGCCAGTACTTTGGAGATCTTATCATCGCTGCGCGAAAAATTAAGGCCAAAGTGGCGGCCTGCAAAATTATTGTTGGTAATGATGGTGCCGATGATTATCCCGATGAGGATGAGAATGGTGGTCCGGAAAATAACGCCCGCAGTTTGTTTCATGTAGTGGTTGCCTTGCAAATTTAATCAATAAGCTTTATAGCCTATAATTTATATCATCTTCTTTAGTAATGCCTTTGTAAGATAGTGTACGTATTTATCGCTTCTACAGACTCCGCCAATCTTTCCCATCTAAACCGCCTGCCGATATTATTTTAAACCGTTGGGCCGCTATCTTCTTTGCTTTGATGTTTTTTATTCAATTTTGTTAAAATTATTTTGCCCGAAATGGAAATAACCACCGAAAAGGATTCTAAATACACAGGACTGGAGAAAATGCCGCTGTTAGAGATCCTCCAAAATATCAATAACGAAGATAAAACCGTGCCCCTGGCTGTGGAAGAAGCGCTGGAGCAGATAGAGGACCTGGCTACCATCGTAACCGAAAAAATGCGCATTGGCGGGCGCCTGTTTTACATTGGCGCAGGCACCAGCGGCAGGCTGGGCGTGGTAGATGCATCAGAATGCCCGCCAACGTTTGGCGTACCCTTCGATTGGGTGGTGGGCATTATTGCCGGCGGAGATACCGCTATTCGCCGTGCAGTTGAATTTGCCGAGGACGACCGCCAGCAAGCCTGGAAGGACCTGATGGAGTTTAACGTTAACGAGAACGATGTGGTGGTAGGGATAGCGGCATCGGGCACAACGCCCTATGTTATCGGCGGCCTGCAAAAGGCCAACGACCATAATATTGCCACTGGCTGCATAGTTTGCAATAGCGGCAGCCCTGTAGCGGCAGAAGCACAATACCCGGTAGAAGTAGTGGTAGGCCCCGAGTTTGTTACCGGCAGCACCCGGATGAAGGCGGGCACCGCGCAAAAACTGGTTTTAAACATGCTGAGCACAAGTGTGATGATCCAGCTGGGCCGTGTAAAGGGTAATAAAATGGTGGATATGCAGTTAAGCAATAACAAACTGGTAGCCCGCGGCACCCGCATGGTAATGAATGAAACCGGGCTGGATGAGAAGACCGCTGCGAAGCTTCTGAAAGAAAACGGCAGTGTAAGAAAGGCCGTGGACGTTCATTTTAAACGATAATCAACAATGAAGGCCTTGCATATTGGTGCGCTCTTGCTGTTATCTGTAAACATGGGATGTTCGCAACCCAAGGGCAAGCCAGCATCGGCAAAAACAGTAGCCGAATTTAAAGTTGGCAATCAAATGGATGAAAAGGGATTTTGGAAGATTATTGATTATTCATATAATATTGCAGGTGATGACAAGCATCAGCAAGATGAAATAATAACTAAAAAACTATCGGCTTACTCTCCGGAGCAAATAGTGGAATTTGAAGTAATACTTGAAAAGAAAGTTATAGAAGCTAACGACTTTAAGGTTATGGCTGCTGATAAAATTATTGAAGGGTTAGTTACCGACGACCCTTATCTTTATTTCAGGTTCTGGCTGATTGGTTTGGGTGAAAAAACATTTAAAGAAACGTTAAGAAATCCTGATTATTTAGCGGGCGTTGTTGAAAAAGGCGTGGAGCCGGATTTTGAAAGCTTGCTATATGTATCCACAAAAGCATATATGAATAAAACCGGGAAGAAAACGGAAGATGATACATTCCCGAGAAGTGTTGCATTTAAAAAAGGACTTAATTATGATTTGGGAGGCCCGGCTACTACAGGTAAGGAATGGAAAACGGAGGACTTGCCAACATTATATCCAAAACTTTGGGAAAAGTTTAATTGAGAAAGAGGCAAAATGCACGAGATAGAACCATATTATAAATGGCGCGATGATTACATAGCAGCGGAAGACGAGTATTCGCCTTTTTACGCTACTACGTACAACGAGTTTGAGTTTGATAAGCAGATATACAATTACCTGCTGCACCCGCAATGGGATTCGTTTGGGTCTAACACGCTGTATATGAAGGTGCTTTTTGTTGATTACGACCGGGGCTACAGCATCATCGAATTTATTGGCGAGTGGAACGATGCTATCAACAACGATATTATGCTGCTGAAGCGCGAGATCCTGGAGTTGATGATAGATCAGGGCGTTAACAAATTTGTACTGATAGGCGAGAACGTGCTCAACTTCCACCATTCCGACGATAGCTATTACGAAGAATGGTTTCAGGATGTGGAGGATGGCTGGATAGCCGGCATCAACTTCCAGGACCATGTGATCAAAGAATTTAAAAATAGCAACATCGATTACTACATCAACTTTGGCGGCCAGCTCGACGAGTTGAACTGGCGGGCGTTAAAGCCCGTGCAGCTGTTTAAAAAAGTAGAAGAACAACTCACCAAAAGATTGAATTGAGATGATGCCGCGTTTGTAACATCGGTGTAAAAACAGCGTTTAAACATTACAATATTTAAACGCTGTTACCTTTCAACAATCATTATATTCGTACAAATAATTTCTCTATAAAAAATGGAAACTAAAACTTCAAATTTTGTTTACGACAACGTTAGCCACGTAGAAAATGCCGAGGCTTCCCGTAAATTTATAGCAAACGTATTCATGTGGATGTTTGTGGCCCTTGGCGTTTCTGCCTTGTGTACTTACGCGTTCGCCTTTGTGCCCGAGCTTAGCGGTATGCTTCGCAATAATATCACAGGCAAAAATAACCTTTTAGGTACCGTAGTAATGTTCGCGCCGCTTGCTTTCGTACTCATTATCTCTTTCGGGTTTAACAAACTGAGCTATTTTGCTGCGGTGCTGTTATTCTTCGCTTTTTCGGCGGTGATGGGTATAAGCCTCAGCTACATATTTTTGATCTACTCAATCGGTACCATATCAGGCGTTTTTGTAACGTCTTCTATCGTATTTGGTGTAATGGCAGTAGGCGGCTACATCACCCATCAGGACCTTACCAAGTTCGGCTCTATCATGATCATGCTGCTTATAGGTATTATAGTAGCGAGCTTTCTTAACTTCTTTATCGGCAGCAGTGGCCTCGATCTGATCATTAGTTACGTAGGTGTAGCTGTGTTTGTTGGTTTAACCGCTTATGATGTACAAAAGCTAAAACGCATTGGCGCAGGCTTAGAGTATGGCGAAGCATCTACCAAAAAGATGGCCATTTTAGGCGCGCTTACCCTATACCTTGATTTTGTGAACCTGTTCCTGATGTTGTTACGCGTATTTGGCGGCAACCGGAGGTAATCGTATTTCATAATGATTTTTGAAAAGCCGCGTCACGCGGCTTTTCTTGTTTCGGCTAAAGCCTCATCTAATCCTCTCCAATAGAGAGGGCTTTAACTTGGTGTATTTAGAACGCTCTCCTTTGGAGAGCAATAGCCCATCAAAGACAATATTTATTAATAGTAGTTGCAGCTTCATAATAAAAGATTTAGGATTTATGGTGACACGATTATTCCCCCAAAAATGTTAACCCTTCGTTTTTTTAATTTATTGATTATTAGATAATTGAAAAATATTTATTGAAATTGTGTTAAGTTATGTTAACCCTAATCAAACCGAGAAAAGGTGGCCAATGGGCAAAAGAGCCCAAATGGAAGCGTTTTATAATGGGGCTAATAAACGGATAGGTTGGCGATCATAAAACGTTCCGATGGAACGTGATGTGACTTGCTCCTTTTCTACCCATAAAACATCCCGATGGGATGAAAAATGCAGTCGTTCCATCGGAACGTCTCATGGGTAGAAAAATAATAGCGATTTTCACGTTCCAGCGGAACGTTTTATGAATTCTGTCTAATGATAGGTTATTACTTTCCAAAGGAGAGGGCAGGGTAAGGCTCCCAAATTGCCCTATGGCAACTTCTTTTCGCCCCCGGATATTCTGTTGCACATTACAACATTAATATTCATATTTGTAATGCTTATGGAGAAAGGCGGAGGGATTAGACCCTGCGATGTCTTGGCAACCTGTGCTTACAAGGTGCTACATTCTACTTAACCGGGAGAAATCGGTTAGGAAAGATAAGCGAAAGTCAAACGAGTTACACCCTGACTTTTCGAGATAAGCTACATTTAGATTTGAGATATTAGATGTGAGATTTGAGACAGCTTCTGCTTTTTCTATACCACACTTAGTAGCCATAATTTAGATATGAGATATCAGATGTGAGATGTGAGATGTGAGGTAGCTTCCGCTCTTCCATACCACACTGGTAAGTTTTAATTTAGATATGAGAATTGGGGTTGGCTATGTTTTAGTCTCACATCTAAATTCTCATATCTCACATCTCAAACATGGATATTAGAAAAGAATTAGAAAAACGCATCCTGGTTATTGATGGCGCAATGGGCACCATGATACAGCGGTACGAACTCACCGAGGAAGATTTCCGCGGCGAACGTTTCCGCGATCATGCATCGGACTTGAAGGGCAATAACGACCTGCTGAATATTACCCGCCCGGATGTGATCAAAGCCATCCATGCCGAATATTTGGATGCCGGGGCGGATATTATCGAAACCAATACCTTCAGTACCCAAAAGATCTCTCTTGCCGATTACCACCTCGAAGAACTTGATTACGAACTAAGCTACGAAGGTGCCCGCATAGCCCGCGAAGTAGCCGATGAATATACTGCCAAAAACCCCAACAAGCCACGCTTTGTGGCTGGTGCCGTTGGTCCAACAAACCGTACCGCATCTTTATCGCCAGACGTAAACGACCCGGGGTACCGCGCCGTTACTTTTGATGATCTGGCCGACGCTTATTATGAGCAGGTGCGCGGTCTGGTTGACGGCGGTTCGGATGTGCTGTTAGTAGAAACCATCTTCGATACCCTCAATGCCAAAGCGGCGCTGTTCGCTATCGACAGGTATAAAAAAGAATGTAAAGAGGCTGGCAAAGATTATCTTGCTTTCCGCGATACCGGCGGTGTGATGATCTCCGGTACCATTACCGATGCCTCGGGCCGTACGCTTTCAGGGCAAACGGTGGAGGCTTTCTGGAATTCCATTAGTCATGCTAACCTGCTTTCGGTAGGCTTGAATTGTGCTTTGGGAGCTAAGGAAATGCGCCCGCACTTGGAGGAACTTTCCGAAAAAGCAGGGGTGTACATTTCCGCTTACCCCAACGCCGGCTTACCAAATGAATTTGGCGCTTATGACGAAACCCCGCACGAAACCGCCCACCAGGTTGATGATTTTATAAAAGCCGGGCTGGTGAATATTGTTGGTGGTTGTTGTGGTACCACGCCGGACCATATCCGGTGCATTGCCGAAAAAGCCGCGAAGCACAGTCCGCGTAAAAAGCCGGAGATAGCGCCATTTTTGCGCCTCAGCGGCCTGGAAGCTGTTACCCTTACACCCGAAACAAACTTTGTAAACATAGGCGAGCGTACCAATATCACGGGTTCACCAAAGTTCTCCAAACTCATCCTTGCCGAAGATTACGAGGCTGCCTTAACCGTTGCCCTGCAGCAGGTAGAAGGCGGCGCGCAGGTGATCGATATCAACATGGATGAGGGGATGATCGACTCGGAAGCGGTGATGGTGAAATTCCTGAACCTCGTTGCCTCTGAGCCCGATATCGCCAAACTGCCCATCATGATCGATTCCAGTAAATGGACGGTTATTGAGGCCGGCTTGAAATGCCTGCAAGGGAAGGGCATCGTAAACTCCATCTCGCTGAAAGAAGGGGAAGAAAAGTTTATCGAATACGCCCAAAAGATATTAAGCTATGGTGCTGCCACGGTAGTAATGGCATTCGATGAAACCGGCCAGGCCGATTCCTTAGAACGGCGTAAAGAGATCTGCGAACGCAGCTACCGCATCCTGGTAGATAAGGTCGGCTTCCCGCCGCAGGATATCATTTTTGACCCGAACATCCTGACCGTTGCCACCGGTTTAGAAGAACATAACAACTACGCGGTAGACTTTATTGAGGCTACCCGCTGGATAAAAAATAACCTGCCATACGCTAAAGTAAGCGGTGGCGTAAGTAATATTTCCTTTTCGTTCCGCGGTAATAACGTGGTGCGCGAGGCTATGCACTCGGCATTTCTTTATCATGCTATTGGTGCCGGTTTGGATATGGGTATTGTAAACGCCGGGATGCTGGAAGTTTACGAGCAGATCCCCAAAAACCTGTTAGAACTTGTTGAAGACGTACTGCTCAACCGCCGCGATGACGCCACCGAGCGTTTGGTGGAGTTTGCCGATACCATCAAATCGAAAGGTAAGGAGATCGTCCGTGATGAGGAATGGCGTAAGAACCCGGTAGAGCAACGCTTATCGCATGCCCTGGTAAAAGGCATTATCGAATATCTGGACGAGGACGTGGAAGAGGCCAGGCAAAAATTTGCCAAGCCACTGGAAGTAATTGAAGGTCCTCTGATGGACGGCATGAACGTAGTGGGCGACTTGTTTGGCGCCGGCAAAATGTTTCTGCCACAGGTGGTAAAATCGGCCCGTGTGATGAAGAAGGCCGTGGCTTACCTGCTGCCCTTTATCGAATTGGAAAAACAACGTGTGATTGATGCCGGTGAAGATAGCAGCGGAAGCCGCGCTAATGCAGGCAAAGTTTTAATGGCCACCGTAAAGGGCGATGTACACGATATCGGCAAAAACATTGTTGGCGTGGTACTGGCCTGTAATAACTTCGAAGTGATAGACCTTGGGGTGATGGTGCCTGCCCAGCGTATTATAGAAGAAGCTAAAAAGCATGATGTAGATATCATTGGCCTTAGCGGCTTGATCACCCCATCGCTGGATGAGATGGTACATTTTGCCAA
Source organism: Mucilaginibacter sp. (assembly GCF_039925265.1). Classification (GTDB taxonomy): domain Bacteria; phylum Bacteroidota; class Bacteroidia; order Sphingobacteriales; family Sphingobacteriaceae; genus Mucilaginibacter. Next base: position 54,979 of record NZ_JBDSZG010000008.1, on the reverse strand, counting down.
GGAAATGGAGCGCCAGGAATTTACTATTCCGTTAATCATTGGCGGGGCAACCACATCGCGTATCCATGCGGCTGTGAAGGTTGCACCCCATTATTCGGGTGCGGCCATCCACGTGCTGGATGCATCGCGCAGCGTAACGGTTTGCAGCAGTTTGATGAACCGCGATAACCGCGATGCGTACATTAATGGCATAAAAGAGGAATACGCCAAAGCCCGTGAGGCACACGCTAATAAAAAGAACGATAAGCGCTTTATTAGCATAAAAGAAGCACGCGCCGGTAAATTTCAGATCAGCCTGGATGGCGATGTTGCGGTTAAACCAACCCTGCTCGGTACCAAAGTTTTTGAAGCTTACCCGCTGGAGGAGCTGGTGCCTTATATTGATTGGACGCCATTCTTTCACACCTGGGAACTGCGCGGCAGCTATCCAAAGATCTTTAATGATAAATACGTGGGCACCGAAGCTAAAAAGCTTTACGATGACGCGCAGGCATTGTTAAAACGCGTGGTTAATAACAAGCTACTCACCGCCAATGGTGTTATCGGTTTTTGGCCGGCAAACAGCGTTGGCGATGATATTGAGATCTATACTGACGACACGCGCACAACCTTGCTTACCCGCATCCATACGCTGCGGCAGCAGGCAGAAAAGGCGAAGAACGAGCCGTACTATGCGTTGTCGGATTTTATTGCCCCTAAGGAAAGCGGGGTGCCCGATTACTGGGGTGGCTTTGCTGTAACAACCGGCATTGGCTGCGATGAACTGGTTGCCGAATTTGAGGCCGACCACGACGATTATAACAGCATTATGGCCAAAGCCATTGCCGATCGCCTTGCAGAAGCCTTCGCAGAAAAAATGCACGAACTGGTGCGTAAAGAATACTGGGGCTATAGCAAGGGCGAGCACCTGGATACCGACGAATTGATCAAAGAAGAATACCAGGGGATCCGCCCGGCACCGGGTTATCCCGCCTGCCCGGACCATACCGAGAAAACCACTCTTTTTGAAATACTGAAAGCAGAGGATAACGCCCATATGCAACTCACCGAAAGCCTGGCCATGATGCCGGCGGCATCGGTAAGCGGGTTCTATTTCGCGCATCCGCAGGCAAGGTATTTTGGACTGGGTAAGATCAGTAAAGACCAGGTGGAGGATTACGCGATTCGTAAAAACCTTCCTTTAGAAGAGGTAGAACGTTGGTTGGGACCGAATATTAACTATTGATACGACGCTAAATAAAATAAACGCGCGTCATTGCGAGGTACGAAGCAATCTCCCGATAAGCATGTCCACTATGCAAAGTTCAGAGATTGCTTCGTACCTCGCAATGACGTGTAGAGAGAAACTAAAATGAAAATTACCGAACACATTGCCAACGCAAACGGCAAAACCTTATTCTCTTTTGAACTTATCCCGCCTTTAAAGGGCGAGAGCATCCAGGGGATTTACAACGCTATAGACCCCTTGATGGAGTTTAAGCCGCCGTTTATTGATGTCACATCGCTGCGCGAGGATTACATTTATAAACAGCACGAAACCGGCTTGCTGGAGAAACTGGCTTACCGCAAGCGCCCCGGCACCATTGCCATTTGCGCGGCTATTATGAATAAGTATAAGGTAGATACCGTTCCGCATTTGCTGTGCGGTGGTTTTACCAAAGATGAAACCGAGAACGGCCTTATCGACCTGCAATTCCTTGGCATCGAAAACGTATTGGTGCTTCGTGGTGATGCACGCAGGGGAGATGCATCCTTTATTCCCACGCCCAATGGACATTGCTACGCCACCGATCTGCTGCAACAGGTAACTAATATGAATAAGGGTATTTACCTGCACGAGAACCACGAGGGTGTCCTAAAATCCGATTTCTGCATTGGCGTTGCCGGCTATCCCGAGAAACACTTTGAAGCCCCGAACCTGAAGACCGATTTTAAATACCTAAAGCAGAAGGTTGATATGGGTGCCGGGTTCATTGTAACCCAGATGTTCTTTGATAACCAAAAGTATTTCGATTTTGTAAACAGCTGCCGCGCAAACGGTATTAACGTGCCTATCATTCCGGGCTTGAAGCCGATCACCACATCCAAGCAATTGGTGAACCTTTCTAAAACCTTCCACATCGATATCCCGGAGGGACTAAGTGACGCCATCCATGATTGCAAGGAAGAAAAGAACGTGAAAGATATTGGTATAGAATGGATGATAAACCAGTGTAAAGAGCTGATGAAATTTGGTGCGCCGGTACTGCATTTTTACACCATGGGTAACCCCGGCCCAACAAAACGGATAGCGGAAGCGATATTTTAGCCATTACGCAAATAAATCTATCAATATGCTCACGTTCCTATTTAAATTGCTCGGCATAAAGCATAATGTGATGAATAATCGCATTGTTGCTTACCTGCTAAAAAAGCAGGAAGCCAATCGGCATTTAGTGAATTATGAGCCTCATAACGAGTTGCAAAAGCAATATATCCAGTTTTTACCAGATAAGTATGCTGCCAACTTAAAGCTTTATCAAACGCAGCAAAACTTTTTTGATTATAAAGATATCAGCAAATGGACGAGCGGCTTTTACGAAAACAACGCGGGCGACCTCGCCCGTTTTTTTGGCCTGAACCTTTGTATAGACCAATTGCTGGAAGAGGGCATCACTGGTGATATTGCCGAGCTGGGTGTATTCAAAGGTAATTCCGCATTCTTGCTGGCCAAATTTGCCAGGCTCATTAATAGCCAATGTTACCTCTTTGATACCTTTGAGGGTTTTGATGACCGCGACTTTGAAGGAAACGCCGAAACGCGATTTAAACAAGACTTTTCGGGCACATCGCTTAACAGTGTAAAAGAATTGGTTGGCACCGATAATACCGTGTATGTGCAAGGTTTCTTCCCCAATTCGCTGCAGCAAATAAACGAGCTGGAAGGCTTATCATTAGTGCATATCGATTGCGACCTTGGCGCGCCGTTTAAGGCTGCGTTGGAGTACTTTTACCCGCGACTAAAAAAGGGCGGCTTCCTTATTATGCATGATTATAGCAGTTTGTTTTGGCCGAGCGCTAAGGAAGCCATCGACGAATACTTTAAAGATAAGCCCGAATTTGTGATCCCGATACCGGATAAATCGGGCAGTTGCATTATTCGCAAGGTTTAAACACGCTATTCACATTTATTAATGCAAAAAGCCGGCACTTCATTAGCACAGGCTTCTTGCATTACTTATTCAGCAGCAGCGGCAATTATATACCCGCTCTTTCCCCTTTTAATTTTGATGCGGCGAGCAATGCTTTATAGGCATTTACCACGCCGCCGGTTTTAGATAAGGTGGTGAAATCAACTTTCTCTTTTTCGCCCGGTTTAAGCACCATGGTGCCTTGTAGTGGTGTGGCCGATTCCAGTATTACTTGCTTTACCTGTTTCGCGCTAAGTGTTGGATAGTACTCCAGAACAAGCGCCGCAACGCCGGCAGTAATTGGCGAAGCAAAGCTGGTACCGTCGGCAGTATTAAACTCTGCGTCCATATCTAATGAAGTTACCTTTACGCCCGGTGCAAACACATCCACATTCTTTTTACCATAGTTGCTAAAGCTGCCGGCGAGGTTTTCATCAAGCCTTGCACCTGATGCGCCTACGCTGATCAGGTTATCGGCATCCAGGCCCGAGCCATCAGCAAACATATCGTTCGGGAATTCGGGTTTGGTATCCATATCCAGGTTATCGTTACCCGATGCCTGTATCAGCAACACATCTTTTGATGCCGCGTATTTAAAGGCAGCATCCACCCAATCCTTATGCGGCGATAATTTTTTGCCAAAGCTCATGTTGATCACCTGCGCGCCGTTATCAACCGCGTAACGTATCGCGTTAGCAATGTCTTTATCATATTCGTCGCCATTTGGCACGGCTTTAATGGCCATTATCCGCACATTATCAGCTACGCCATTAATGCCATAGCCGTTGTTGCGTACGGCGCCTATCAGGCCGGCTACGCCCGTACCATGCGATGCATCGGCGAATTTGAGAATAGCGTTCCCGTAAGGCTTGCCGTCCTGTACATCCGGGTTATCACCTACAATGCGTTTGCGGGCATCCAGGTCGGGGTTAACATCGTTGTTAAGTTTAGCAAGGTACTCGCTCAGGTCGGCTATGATCTTGGCATTGGTGGCGCCTCCGCCTTCCTGGTCAAAAACTGATTGCCAAACGTATTTGCTCTGGTTCAGCGTATCGTTGCTGGCTTTTATCCTCGCCAGGTCTTTAACGGTGAAAGATGCATCTGTTTTTAAATTCAGCGCGCGTTTGATGTAGCCGCTGGTAGCCATTAAGGCGTTCATGGCAGGCTGCAATTGCTCAATTTCTCCTTTAGATTTTTTTACGGTAGTTTCAAAAGTAAGCTTTACCTTTTCCCAGTAAGCAAATTCTTTTTCGCTGCCCTTGGGGGCGCTTACTACAGTACCATATTTGCCTTTCAGCTTATTGTATTCGCGTACTTCTTCGGTAGTTTCGGTAAAATCGCATTTGCCGCCGGGGCCGCCCAGGAAGTCCCAGCCGTGTATATCGTCTACATAGCCGTTATGGTCATCATCTATCCCATTGCCAGGGATCTCTTTGGTGTTGGTCCAAAGGACAGGTTTCAGGTCGTTTTGGGCGGTATCAATGCCGCTATCTATAGTGGCAACTACCACTTGTTTGCTTTTTTTACCGGTAACGAACAGGTAAGCTTGTTTAGCACTGATGCCGAAAAAGCCATCGGTTTTAAGGTCCATCAGGTGCCAGGCCTTTGGCGGTTCAGGCGTAGCAACAGGAGTTATCTGCGCGAAGCCGTTATAACTGAATAATACAGCGCTGCACAGAACCGCGCCCGAAAAAATTTTACCAAATTTGTGCATATAGAAAATACTGGTTTTAAAATGTTAAAGGTCGAATTTGATCCCTTGTGCTAAAGGCAACGTTTTTGAGTAGTTAATAGTATTGGTTTGGCGCCTCATGTACACTTTCCAGGCATCTGAACCAGATTCGCGACCGCCGCCGGTTTCTTTCTCTCCGCCAAACGCGCCGCCAATTTCTGCCCCGGATGTGCCGATGTTTACGTTGGCAATACCGCAATCAGAACCCGCGTAAGATAAAAATGTTTCAGCTTCGCGCAGGTTGTTGGTCATGATGGCTGATGAAAGGCCCTGCGGAACCCCGTTTTGAAGTTCAATAGCCTCTTCTATGGTTTTGTATTTGATGAGATATAATATCGGTGCAAAGGTTTCATGCTGTACAATATGGTAATGGTTCTCTACCTCGGCAATGCAGGGTTTTACGTAGCAGCCCGATGTGTAAGCGCCACCTTCCAGCTTGCCGCCTTCTACCACAAATTTACCGCCCTCGGCTTTACATTTTTCTATCGAGGCTAAGTATAAAGTAACTGCGTCCACGTCTATCAGTGGCCCCATATGATTGTTCTCATCCAGTGGGTCGCCAATTTTTATTTGCGCGTAGGCGCTTGCGAGTTTCTGTTTAAATGCCTCGTAAACGTTCTCGTGGATGATTAACCTGCGCGTACTGGTACAGCGTTGCCCGGCAGTACCTACCGCGCCAAATACCGCCCCAATAAGCGACATATCCAAGTCGGCATTCTCCGTAATAATAATGGCGTTATTGCCGCCAAGCTCCAGCAGGCTTTTGCCTAAACGCGCGCCAACTGCTGCGCTCACGGCTTTACCCATACGGGTAGAACCGGTTGCAGATACCAGCGGTACGCGGGTATCGTTAGCCATCAATTCGCCAACCTCACGGTCGCCTACAACCAGGCAGCTTACGCCTTCTTCAATATTATTTGCTTTAAAAACTGCTTGCGCAATGTGCTGGCAGGCAATGGCTGTTAATGGTGTTTTTTCGGATGGTTTCCAGATGCATACATCGCCGCAAACCCAGGCCAGCATGGCATTCCAGGCCCAAACAGCAACCGGGAAGTTAAAGGCCGATATTACGCCTATAATCCCAAGTGGGTGATACTGCTCGTACATGCGGTGCTCGGGGCGTTCGCTGTGCATGGTGAGCCCGTATAGCTGCCGGCTCAATCCCACCGCGAAATCGCAGATATCTATCATTTCCTGCACCTCGCCGTAGCCTTCCTGCAGGCTTTTGCCCATCTCGTAAGATACCAAAGCGCCCAGCTCTTTTTTGTTAGCACGCAGCTGTTCGCCTATCTGCCTTACAATTTCTCCACGCTTGGGGGCGGGTAGGGTGCGCCAGGTTTTAAAGGCTTTCGCGGCCGTCTTTACAACGTGGTCATAGTCGGCCGCGGTAGCAAATTTTACCGAGGCGATCTTTTTTCCATCGGTAGGCGAAAAAATGTCTTTTACCTCAGTATCAGCGCTGCTGCCCCAGTTGCTTCCGGTACTAAAGGCCTCATTTATGTCGTTTATATGTAAATGATTTAGGATATCAGAAATTACTAAGCTCATAATTGTTACTTTTGTCAAAGGTAAAAATCTTTAGGGCAAATTAAATCAACCCGCAGCCCACCTACTCAAATGCTTCCTATTTATTATCAGGCACTTGTATAAAAGGGTGTTGAGAATGTGTGTATGTTGAAAACTTATTTGTTTTAAAGCTGCTTATTGTTGTAATTTGAACACATGTTTTAAGCCTTGCGGGATTAAAACCTCCCAGGGGATTGTGTTCTGCAAATAAACTTGAATGGAAGAAGAATTTGAATTTGGTTTTACCGAAGATCCAAAGTTTTCGGTAGAACGCTACGAGGAAATGATCCGCAACCATGATCAGTACTTCTTTGATGCGCAGGCTTTTGAAAACATCATCGACTACTACATCGAAAAGAACGATCCGGCGAAAGCCTTGCAGGTATCAGAATACGCACGTAACCAACACCCCTTTGCGGCTGTATTTTTAATAAAACAGGCGCAGCTGCTTGTGGTAACCAATCGCTCAACCGAGGCCTTCGCCGCCCTGGATAAAGCCGCCATGCTGGAAGCCAGCGATGCCGATATCTATATTATCCGCGGTAACCTGTACGAGAGTATGGAACGCAACACCGAGGCTTTGGAGAACTACGAAAAGGCGCTTGACCTTGCCGAAGAAACCGACGAAATTTTACTGCATATAGCCTACGTTTACCAAAACATGGGCGATTACGATACGGCCATAACTTACCTGAAGTTGTGCCTTAAACAGAACATGGAAAACCAGGATGCCCTGTACGAACTGGCATTTTGCTACGATGTTTTGGATAACCAGCAGGAGAGCGTACAGTTTTACCAGCAGTATATTGATAACGAGCCGTACAGCTATGCCGCCTGGTATAACCTCGGCAATGCTTACACCAAGCTAAGTCTTTTCGAAAAAGCTATCGACGCTTACGATTACGCCATATTGATCAAAGACAGCTTTGCATCAGCCTACTTTAACAAGGGTAACGCTTTGGTTAACCTGGAGAAATATGCCGAGGCGATAGATGTTTACCGCGAAACCTTTGAGTACGAACAACCCAATGCCGATACTTATTGCGCTATTGGCGAGTGCTACGAAAAGCTGGAGCAGATGGATGAGGCGCGGTCGTTCTACAAAAAATCGGTTAAGATGGATCCTAAACTGGCAGATGCCTGGTTTGGTATTGGTGTAACGCTCGATTTTGAAGAGCGCTATTTTGAGGCCCTGCACTTTTACAAAAAAGCGCTCGATTTGGATATTGCCAATGCCGACTACTGGTTTGCCATTGCCGATGCCGAATACAAACTGGGCCACATGCCCGAAGCAGAAGCCGCCTACGAAAAGGTAGTGGAGCTGAACCCGCTTGATGTGGATGCCTGGCTGGATTACTCATCGATATTGTATGAGCAGCAACGTTTGGTTACCGCTATCGAGATCATGTCTTCGGCCATAAAAAATAACCCCGAAGCGGCAGAGTTGTATTACCGCATGGTAGCCTACCTGTTTGCCAAAGGCGAGTACAACGAGGCCCTGAGCTTTTTAGAAATGGCGCTAACTTCCGACCCGGAGAAACATTACATCCTGTTTGATTACCTGCCCCAGCTGCAGGAGAACAAGGTGATAGTAGATATTATTAACCGGTATACGAAGTAAGAGATGTGCGAATGTGCAGATATGCAAATGTGTAGATGATCCTTTCATCTGCACATTTTTTGTTTTAACGGTAAACGAATATTCCAACATCTCCATATTCGCACATTTGCAATTTGCACATCTTCCCGGCATCTGCATATCTGCACATTTGAAATCTGCACATCTATTTTTTAATCTGCACATCAATACCGACATTTGCGGCGTTAATACTTTTAGTTATAAGCTATAACTCAACGCGCATCTATACATGAACTATCATATAAACGATCTTCCCGAACGTACCGCGAAACCCCGTAATAAAGGCCTTACCATGGTGATGGATAAGGGGCTTAGCCTTCGCCAGGTGGAAGATTTTATTGAAATGGGCGCTGGTTATTCCGATCTGATAAAACTGGGCTGGGCAACCTCCTACGTGTCGCCAAACCTGGATGCCAAGCTAAAGTTGTATAAAGATGCCGGTCTGCCGGTCTATTTTGGCGGTACGCTGTTTGAGGCGATGATCGTACGCGGGCAGTTTGAGGATTACTGCCGCATATTGGATAAATACCAGATGGAGTACTGCGAAGTATCTGATGGGTCCATTGATATTGAGCATGATGTGAAATGCGAATACATCCGCAAGCTGAGCAAACAGATCACCGTAATATCTGAGGTGGGCTCTAAAGACATCCAAAAGGTATTTGCTCCATACAAGTGGATAAAACTGATGAATGCTGAAATTGAGGCAGGTAGCTGGAAGGTGATTGCCGAAGCGCGCGAAAGCGGCAACGTAGGCATCTACCGCGATTCGGGCGAAGTAAGGCAGGGGCTGGTGGATGAGATCCTCACCCAGATTCCCGAAGAAACCATTATCTGGGAAGCCCCTCAAAAAGCGCAGCAGGTTTGGTTTATAAAACTCATCGGTGCCAACGTTAGTTTAGGCAACATCGCACCGGCAGATATCATCCCGCTGGAAACCCTTCGTTTGGGGATCAGGAGCGATACGTTTGAGCACTTTTTGAAGTAGGGGAATACAGGGCATCGAATTCAATCGGAAGGTGCTCAATAGTTAGTATTGGCGGCTAATGATATCCCGGCAAAATTCACGTAACTCATTATCTCTTGTTTCATCCTCTGCAATTTGCTTTGCCATACTCATGTGCTTTGCCTTATTATACCGCAGAAGCCCCAAAATACATTCAACATAAGTTAAGAAGAAATCGCCGCGCTCCTCCAGTTTTTTTAACTGGATCCTTTCCGCTTGCTCCGATTCGAGGTATTTTAAAAGATTAGCAGCCTTCCAGGCGAGTTCCCCCTTATTATTGATGATCCATGCTTCTAACTTTGCAATAAAATTTGGAGGAACAGCAAACTCGTCATCAAAAGAGCTCTCTTCTAATAGATTTATAGCAGCATATAAATAATCGGTTAGCCAGATATCATTCCTATCAGCCAAACTAATTTGATAAAGAAGCGGCCCTATAAAATCAGAGTTTTTAAGTTCAGAAAGCAATGAAGCAAACTTGTTTGTGTTATCTATTTTACCGGGCTGGGCAATTAAACCGATTAATTCATTTTTAAGTATTGTAAAATTATCCACCAGCAGGTCATAAAGAAGATCCAGTTTGTGATTTATATCGGTCATAGGTTATAGAGATGGTAAGATTTTACTAATGTATCCTTTTTACATTACAGATTAATTGTAGTGGCATCTTCAAATTATCCAGATTGCCTGGTGCCTTACAGCAATGACGATTTGGTTAGATTTTTCCACCAAACAACCCACCACCCCAAGCGTTATTCTTAAAAAGACATAACCATGAACGACCCCAAAGATAAAGCATCCGTACCACAACCAACAGACGATCCAAAGGTGGATGCTGCTGAACAGGCGGTGATTACCAATACGGATGAATCTAACAAGATTGTAAATACCGATGATGCCGTGGCCGATATGGATGGCATCACCGAAACCTTAAGCAAATCGGAACCCTCTACGGCCCTCAATGCCGACCGCAACATAACCAACAGCGAAGAAGCAAACAGCGATGAACCGGTTGTAAACTGACCGGATTGCATACGCATAGGTGCTGTGCTACCTACGTATAAATAAATACGTAATACACGGTATATGTAGCAAGGTGTTATCCCCTACTTTTATAGGGGATAACACTCAATAGATGCATCAAATAATACCCCCCTTATTATTGCTCCGCCTACAAATAAATTATGGGCTTAGCACTATCAGCATAATTTGCTTTATATTTATTCTCTCCGCCGGTTTCGGGTATCTTTTTTATAATTATTATTTATTAAGACAATTAGTTGTTGTGCAAAACGCGGTTATTAAGCAGCAGATTGTAGCCACAACGGGCATTATATATGCCGGGGAGAACGAACGGCGGCGCATGGCGGGCGATCTGCATGACGGGGTAGGGCAACTGCTTTCGGCGACCAAAATGAACCTGGACACATTGCTGGAACGCCTGAAAGCGACAGCGCCGGAAAACCTGGAGTTAATTATAAAAACCATTTTTATGGTTGATGAGGGATGCAGGGAGGTGCGTGCCATTACCCATCAGATGATGCCCAAAGTATTGCTGAAGGCGGGCCTGGTGCCGGCCCTGCGCGATTTTGTGAACAAAATAGAATCGCGAGATTTAAAAATTACGCTGGAAACGCTTGTTCTGGAGAAACAATTGAATAGTAACACAGAAATAGTGCTTTACCGCGTGGTGCAAGAGGCCGTGAACAACGCGGTAAAACACGCCAAAGCATCATTGCTGGATATTCAACTAACGATAGATGGTGACGGCGTATCTGTTACGGTAGAAGATAACGGGCAGGGCTTTGATACCAGCCGCCGGGCAGAATTTGAGGGCCTGGGACTAAAGAATATTGTTGCCCGGGTAACTTATTTAAAAGGAACTGTAGATATATCATCGTCGCCGGGGATGGGAACACTGGTGGCCATACTGATACCTTTAACCTAAATTATGAGCACTAAAAGTATTTTTATTGTAGACGATCACCAGATGGTGATCGACGGGCTAAAACTGATCATCAGCACCATCCCAGGGTTTGAAATTATTGGCGAAAGCACCAGTGCGGTGCGCGCGCTTGATATGCTGACCACTGCGAGTCCTGATATACTGCTCACCGATGTGAGTATGCCCGAAATGAGCGGTATAGAGTTTACCCGCTTGGTAAAAAAGAAGTATCCGCAGATAAAGGTGCTCGCCTTATCCATGTTTAGCGAGAGCCAGGTAGTTGCCGAGATGATAGACGCCGGCATCTCAGGCTATATTCTTAAAAACACAGGCAAGCAGGAATTGATAGAAGCACTGGGAAAGGTATCCATAGGTGAAAACTATTTTGGGCCCGATATTACCCTGCAGCTGATGAAATCCTTTAAGCGCAGCCAGGAGGAATCGCGCCTTACCGATAGGGAGATAGAGATCATCAGGATGATAGAGCAAGATTTTGGCAACAAGCGCATAGCCGATATGCTTTTCATCAGCGAGCGCACGGTAGAAACCCATCGCAAAAATATCCTCCGTAAAACCAATACCCAATCTGTTGTAGGGTTGCTTAAATACGCCTACGAGCGTAAAATCATCTAAACAGCCGCTGATAAATTACCATAACCAATTGCCGACTGCGTATTACCACGTACTTAAATATGCCCTTACATCGGGATTGTACCGCGTCTGTTTCTTTGTCAATTTTGTTTCAAACAAACACCAAAACAAAACACGATGAAAAAGATCAAAGGGGTAATTCTACTGGCAATGATAGTTGCGGTTACAGGTATATCTTCCTGCAAAAAAGATGGTTCAAATAACCCGTCAGGCGGCGCGGCTACCGTTAAGGCTACAAACTACGGGTTTGATGGTACAGGTGGTGCAGCATTCAGCAGCACTGCTGCGGGTATTGTAAAACTGGGTAATATACTTACCATTACAGCCGTTAAAGACGGTACTAAAGAATCTATCACCATTGTTTTAAATAACGTAACCGGCACCGGTACATTCGATCTGTTACAGGACAACACCAGTGGCCACGGTGCCATCATATCAAAAGATTATACCAAACCTGCCGACGGCACTTTAAATTACAGCACCGACTTACCAAGCAGCACCGGCGTTAAAGGCGGCGGCGAAGTAAAAATAACCTCACTAACCAGCACCACAGCCGAAGGCACATTTTACATTGTTGGGCATAATTCAGCAGGTAAGGATGGCTTTGCCGAACAAGGCACTTTCACAGGTAAGGTTAACTAAGCGGCCTAATTGTAAGTTCTCAAAATAGTTTTTATGTAAAAGCGGCCCCGAATTTCGGGGCCGCTTTTTTTTATTTTTTGCTGTGTGAGAATAACCAGGGGATCAGCTCCGGCTCGGCGAAGGCATCGTCCCAACTGTTGTGGCCATCATTGGGGTAAATGGTGTATTTGGGTTCGGCCCCGGCTTCTTTAAGGGCAGCTACCATCACATCCGAGTGGTCTACCGGTACTACGTTGTCCTTACCGCCGTGGAAGACCCACATCGGTACCTTTTTGGCGTAGATGCTGGCATTGTTGGTATTATCCCCCCCCACAAATGCTAAAGGCTGCCGCAAAAACTTTTGGTTTGCGTCTTAATATTTCAAACGTACCCATACCACCCATGGACAGCCCGCCAACGTAAACCTGTTTTTTGTTGATATAGGGTTTATCCAGCATTTGGTCTACCAGTGCAACCAATGCGCTCATGGCGTGGGTTGGTTCCCCGCCTTCCTGGAAATGGAACTGCCATTTTCCGGTGGCGCTGGTATCCATTTTTACATTGCTCCAAAAACTGTTGGTTGGGCATTGCGGGTAAACAACAATGGCCGGGTATTTTTGGCGGATGGTATCGTTAAGGAATAATTTGGGGCCGTAGGCAAGCTGCGCATCGTTATTATTGCCGCGTTCGCCGGCGCCGTGCAGCACAAATATGAGCGCGTACTTTTGTGTTGGGTTAAACTTTTTAGGGAACAGGATCCGGTAAGGTAGGGTGTCGGTTTTGTTGATAAACGAACCCCTGTCAAACGCGGAGTTTACCTGCGCCTGTGTAAAAAAAGGAAATGCCAGGTACAAAGCACCCAGCATTCCTGTTATTAGTATTATTTTAAACTTCATCTGTTCTGTTTAAGGTAAGCGTTATATGTTGGGTTACTATGTAAACGTAAATAAATTAAATTCCATTTACGCTTCCCAAAATATTTTGCTTCGCGATGCCTTAAACAAATTATTTTTTGCCGATGTAGGGGCTTTGGAAATCTAATTTCTTCAAACCGTTCTGCACTTCGGGGCAACTCATGAATAAGTTCCAGAGCAAGCCGCTGCGGTAGTTCTCTATCATCACTATCTCCGGTCCCTGGTCAATGGCTAAGTACGATTTGCCATACCAATCTTTCGATTCGCTAAAGGCATCGGTAAAACCGTATTCGCCCCATATCTTATCGCCCAGGTCATAATAAAAATGGCGCAATGCCTGCATAGAGTACTTTGGCGTATACGGGAATGCCGATATAGCCGCGGTAGGTGTAATAACCCCCAGATCGTTAGTTGGCGAGTGGGCGTTATAACCTTCAAAGTTATCACTGGCAGTTAATCCCCAGGTGTTCTCACCGTAGCCTTTGAATTTTTTAGGGTTATCAATACAGTATGCGCGGTTGATAAGGGTATGGTTCAAGTTCTGCTCCCAGTAGTCGGCATAGCGGTCTTTTAAACCTGTTGGGTTTAAGCCGAGGAACGAGTATTGAGAAAAGAACAGCGGGCCGCCATAATCAAAACCTAATGGCAGTTTGTAGCCATAAAAAGTACGGCCATTTTTAAAGAAATCGCTTTGCGCCCAGCCGTTGTGGTAAACGTTAGCACCAACGGGGTAACGGTCTGCTGATGCGGCGAGGATATAGGTGATGAGGCACTCGTTAAAGCCGCGGATGGCGAAGTTCATGGCCCAGCCATAATTAGGGCTCCAGTGCCAGTACAGGTTGTCCCTGCCGCCTTGTGTGAACCAATCCCACTCCATTTCGCTCCACATCCATTGTATCCGGCCGCGAATATGGCGTTCCTTCTCGGTATCGCCTTTAAAATATTGTTTCGCGCAAAGCAAGCCCTGGAAAAGGTACGCCGTTTCTACCAGGTCGGCCCCATCATCGCGGCGACCGAATTTAATGGTTTTCCCTGTTTCGCCATTTAACCAGTGCGGGAACGCACCGTGGTACGAATCGGCTTTTACCAAAAAATCCACCATCTTGATCATGCGGTCAAGCGCTTGGTCGTGAGGGATAAATTTGCGACTGTCTGCCGCTATCAGCGCCATAATGCCAAAGCCCGAGCCACCTACGGTAACCACTTCGTTGCCATAATCAAAAGCAACGTTGCTGCGCTCGCGCGCGAGGCCGCTGGTAGGGTGCCCAAAATCCCAAAAGTAACGGAAGGTTTGGCGTTGCACCACATCTAAAAGGGCGCTATCGCTTAAGTTTTTAATGATGCCAACCGGCTTAATGCCCTCGGGGGCTTTCGCGGTTTTTTGCGCGAAACTGCCTACTGTTATTAGTGATAGCAGCAAGAGGGAGTATATCTTTTTCATTTGATCAGTTTAATATTGTTATAAGTTAGGGCTGGTGAAGCCAAGGCCCTTCATGCCGGTTTTTATTTCGGGGCAGCTCATAAATAAGTTCCACAACAGGCCGGTGCGGTAATTCTCAATCATTACAATTTCGGGTCCCTGGTCTATCGCCAGATAGGAGTTGGCAAACCATGGGTTAGTGAGGTTAAAGGCATCATAAAAGCCATAGTCGCCCCAAAGTTTATCGCCCAGTTTATAATAAAAGAAGCGCAACGCCGCCATGGATTGTGTTGGCGTATAAGGCAGCGATGATATAGCTGCCGTCGGCGAGATCACCCCAACATCATTAGTTGGCGAGCTGGCCGTATATCCACCCTCAATATCGCTTGCGGTAAGTCCCCAGCAATTTGCCCCGTAACCATTATTGTTGTTTGGGTTTGCTACGCAGTAATTGTAATTGATAAGTGTGTGCGCTTTGGTTTGATCTTCGTAATTGGCATACGCATCTGTAAGTCCGGTAGGGTTTATACCGAGGAAGGAGTAATGTTCGAAGAATAGCGGCCCGCCCTGCGACGAACCCAGCGGTAGTTTAACACCATAAAACGTGTTCCCATTCTTCATGCCGCCATTGCTGGCCCAGCCATTATCATATACCTCTTTGGGGATGCTATGCGTTGGCGACGATGCTGCCAGCGCGTACACAATGAGCGCTTCGTTCCAGCCGGTGATCTTCATATTAATGGCCCAGCCGTTGCTCGGGCTCCAGTGCCAGTACAATACGTTTTGGCCGCCCTGCCTAAACCAGTCCCACTCTACATTGCTGTAAAGGGTATTAATATCGGCACGTAAGGTTGCTTCGTCGGCAGTTGCGCCGCTGAAATACTGGCGGGCGGTAAGCAGGCCTTGTATGAGGTACGATGTTTCTACCAGGTCGGCACCGTTATCTAAAGCGCTGAATGGTTGCACCGCGCCGCTTGTGCCGTTTAGCCAGTGCGGGAACGCACCGTGGAAAGTAACCGCCTTTGTTTTCAAAAAACCTACTATCTTTTGTAGCCGCGCCAAACCATCGGCACGACTAATAAAACCGCGGTTAACGCCAACTACCATGGCCATAATACCAAAGCCCGAGCCGCCCGTAGTGACGATATCGCCGCTGCTGTTGCGCTCGCGGGCGAGGCCGCTTATGGGGTGCCCAAAATCGTAAAAGTATTTAAAGGTTTGTTTTTGCACGAGTTCCAGCAGGGCATCATCGGAGATGGCTGGGAATTTGTCGTTAGGGTCAACAGCGGTGGTTAGCGTAACGTCAACCCCCGACTGCAAATTGCCGCCTGTGCTTGATTTAAGCGCCGTGGTGACATTCAATGTATACTTTTGTATAGCATTAAGCGTGGCCGAAATTACGACGGTGCTGTCGTTGTTTTCATAAGTTACCGTGTAGGGGGCGAGCCCGCCGCTGCGGTCTTTCAACGTTAGCGCGTTGCTTACCGAACTATGGTTTATCGCCGCCTTGAATGATATTTTGATGGAGGGGGTGCTGTTAACATTTACATAAGTAAAGCCATTAAAAACGCCGTTCACCTTCAACGCGTTAAAAGTAAAGGACGTTGGCGTAACGGGCGGCGGCACCGGCGGTGTGGGGTTATTACTTTTACCGCAGGCAAACAGCACAAACAGCACACTTATCCCCGCATACATCTTTAAATCTCTCATCTCTTAATCGTTGTTTTAAAAGCCTGCTGCTTCAAAAAATCACAAAAAAAGGCTGCCCGGTTCTTATGCCGGACAACCTCAAACCCAATCAAATATTACTTTCCTCTGCCTTCGAGTTTAACAATAGCGCTAACTTCTAAATCGGTTAGTGCCTTGTTATATATCCTTACTTCATCCAGTTTACCTGTCAGGAAGCTTGCCCATGGTTCAGAACCGTGCGATGTTGTTTGGCTTGGGCTGGTCATAAATTGCACACAACCAAACACAACTTTGCCGGTGTTTTTAAAATTCAACGGACCGGTAAGGCCGCCAACGGTTGCCTGTTTTACCCTCGAACCATTAACGTAAAGCTTGCAGTTGCCGGATACCTCGTCATACGAAACACCGATGTTTACAAACTTATCAAACAGGTTAGCTACACCGTCAACAGCAAATGTTTTATCATCGGTTCCGTTAAACATGTGGATCCTTAATTTGCCGTTTTCGTTTGTGCTGCCGTTTTCAATGAAGATCTCCAGGTTGCCCCAAAACTGTGTAGTGTTGGCCAGGCTGAATAAACCAATAACACCGGTTGATGGCGGCGGGGTACTCACCCATTCGGTAAGTGTAAAGCTTTTAAGGCCCGTTACGCTGGCGGATGGGTTGGTTAATACCCATGCATTTGTACCACCCTGTAAAGCGCGGCCTTTAACACCCGCGTTAAACAAGGTGCCTGTAGCGGTACCGGCGGTGTTTGATACGCTATCGACAAGGTTGTCGTCAAAAGACCATTTTGCCACCAGGCTTGATGTTGCTACTCCGTTTGAGCTGGTATAGCCGCCAATATCTAAAGCTGGTGCATAGGTAGACGCATCAAACTTTTTTTGGCAAGATGATAAGCCTACACCAATTAGTGCCAGGGCCATCAATTTTATATTTAATTTTTTCATGATGATTTTTCTCTGAATTGATTAATAACCCGGGTTTTGTGTTAACACGCCAACAGCAAGGTCAATTTCGTTCTGCGGGATAGGCCAAACTTCGTTTTTGCCTGCTTTCCAGCCTTTAGGGCCAAATACCGTGGCAGCACGGCCCTGGCGGATCACATCGAAATAGCGATCGAACTCCATGGCAAGTTCTACTTGGCGCTCATGCCAAATGGCTGTACGCAAAGCACCCTGGTCTGTAGTGGTTACTTTTGGCAAAATGGCAGCATTGCCAGCACGTGCACGTGCCCTTACCAGCTCTAAAGAGGCTATCGCCTGTGCCGAATTACCTGTTTCGTTAGCGGCTTCTGCATTCATTAGCAATACTTCGGCATAGCGGATAACCCTTACGTTTTGGTCCTCGCCCTGGTTTGAAGAGAAGGGAACGCTTTTAGGTACATACGATTTTTGATTGTACCTTGGGTTTGGCCCTGTTAGTTCAATTACATCACCCTGTGGGGTGGTTTCGCCTCGGAAGATGATGGTTGCATCCATACGTGGGTCGCCTGCTTCAAATGCAGCCACTAACGCATCGGTAGGTACGTTGAAGCCCCAGCCAAGGTTTAAGTTGCCAGGTACGCCCTGTATTTGCGAATACTGACTTGAGGATGCACCCGGGATAGCTGCTAAATTCTGACACTGGATCTCGAAAACAGATTCGGAGTTGTTTTCGTTCGCTATGCGGAATGATTTTTCAAAATCGGGGAACAACGAGTAGCCTAAGCCCATTACCTGGTTGGTGTAGGTTAATACATCGGCCCATTTCTTTTGGTACATAGCAACTTTTGCATGCAAAGCCAATGCGGCGCCTTTGGTGGCGCGGCCAATTTCTGCAGAACCATAAGTTTGTGGCAATACTGCGGCAGCATCTGTAAGGTCTGTCTCAATTGCAGCGTAAACTTCGGCCTTAGCTGTACGTGGCAGGTTGTATTCGGTTGCATCTTTTGGCACATGCACCCTTAAAACTACATCGCCAAAAGCGCGTACCAGCCTAAAATAATTGTACGCACGTACAAACTTAGCTTCGGCCAGGTAGCGGGTCTTCAGGGTTTGGTCCATTGAAATATTCGGTACGTTATCAAGCACCTGGTTACAAAGGTTGATGCTTTGGTATTGTCCGTTCCAAAAATCCTGTAATTGGCCATCGGTAGCGGTTACGGTGAAGTTGTCATAACCGTTCATAAAGCTTGCGTCACCGGGCGTGCTGCCTTTTTCGGTCTCGTCAGACCCAAGGCTTTCCACGGCCATAGGGGCAAACGCTGTTTCTTTCCACTCGCGCAGGTTACCATAAATAGAGTTTACGGCTTTAGTGGCATCGTCCTGTGTCTTAAAAAATTCTACACTGGGTAGCTGTGCCTGTGGCGGCACATCTAAGAAGCTTTTTTTACACCCCTGCGTAATCATCAGCACCGCACATGTACTTAAAGCGAGTGCGTATTTAAAGTTTTTGTTAAACATAACCTAAGTATTTTTTATTGTTAAAAAGTAACATTTACACCAAAATTGTAGGTTGCATACAATGGGAATGCACCGTTATCAATACCTGCATTGGTAGGCGAGCCACCAATTTCGGGGTTAAAGCCTTTGTAGCTGAATGAATTGTAAACGTTTTGAGCGCTTGCAAACACCCTCAGTTTTTTCATGAACATTTTGTTAGCTATGCCCGATGGCAGCGTATAACCCAATTGCACGTTGCGGATACGGAAGTAAGCGCCACTTTCTACGAAGAATGAGTTTGGCTTGTAGTTATTACCGCCGCCTATGTTGGCAGATGGATAGGTAGTTGAAGTACCCTCACCATGCCAGCGATTGTCGTAAAAATCTTTTGTAAAGTTTTCAGAACCATACCGCAGGCCTTTGTTTGCATTGTATATATCAACACCGGCTACACCTTGCAGATCAACGGCAAGGTCAAACTCTTTGTAGGTAAACGAGGTGTTTAAGCCGTACAGATATTTAGGATTTGGATTACCGATAACAGTACGATCCTTCGCATCTATTACGCCGTCGCTGTTCAGATCTTTGTACCTGAAATCGCCCGGTTTAGCATCGGTTTGTTTTGACGCTGCAATCTCTGCCGCATTTTGGAACACGCCATCAACCACTAAACCATAAAACTCTCCAATTGGCTGGCCTAAAATGGTACGGGTGCTTAGCTGGCCGCCTGTTGCTGCCGCGCCGCCACCATAAATAGGGTTTGCACCGGTAATGGTTGATAGTACTTTGTTGTTATTGATGCTGAAGTTACCATTAATGGAGTAAGAAAAATCTTTACCCGCCTGGCCGCGCCATCCGGCAGAGAACTCAAACCCCTGGTTTTGAAAAGTTGCCTGGTTACCTATAATGGTACCCCCGCTTGTTCCCAGTGAACCTAAAACAGGGATAGCGAATATGGCCTGCTCTGTTTTCTTTTGGTAGTAATCAGCTTCGAAAGTAAGGCGATTGTTAAGGAACGACATCTCTAAACCGATATCGGTACCAACACCACGCTCCCAGTAAGTAAGCGGAGGTACGATGGTGGTAATATTTGCACCCGTTGAAGCCGAGCCATTGTAAATAGCCGCGAAGCCGCCCGAGTTGTTGACGGTTAATACCGACAGGTTTGCCGGAACCGAAGCGTTACCTATTTTACCCCAGCTGCCTCTTATTTTTAAGTTATCGAAGATATGCTGATCTTTCATGAAAGGCTCGTTGCTGATGATCCAGCCTGCGCCCACTGAAGGGAAGTAACCCCAACGCTGGTTGCCGATGAATTTAGAAGAACCGTCGCCACGCATAGAGGCGTTTAACAGGTACCTGTTTTTGAACGAGTAGTTGATCCTGCCGAAATAAGATTCGTAAGTTGCCAAAGCACCGCCATCAGATATTGAGCGCGGGAAAGCGGTATCGTTTGAACCTAAGGTAAGGTAAAGGTCACCATCGCTGGTGTAAGGCACATTTTGCGCGGTAGCGTTAATGTTGTATGATTTGTAACGCTGAGACGATTGACCCGCCAAAACAGTTAAGTGGTGATCTTTAAAAGTCTTGTCGAAGGTTAACGTGTTCTCCTGGATCCAGTTCCTTACTTCGGCCCTTGATACGTTCAGGTCGCTGTTATCATTAAACTGGGCTGCAGTTGCTTTATAAACGGGGTTATAACCCAGCACTTCTGCCTGGCCAAATTCGCCGCCAAAGCTGGTGTGGAATGTTAAAAAGCTCGCCAGTTTAATATCGGCAAATACATTACCGGTAATACGATAGTTTTTAGAACGCGAGTTAAAAAAGTCTACCTGTGCCTTTGGATTGTTGGTAACGTTACCAATAGGGAAATCGCTTGGATCGCCATAAGTACCATCGGCATAAAATACAGGTACAACAGGCGATGCGGTGAATGCCTTGTAAATAAGGCCGCCCGGTGCGTCTTTAGATGTGCTGTGTTGCAATACGGCATTATAACCCAGTTTTAAAAACTTGGTTGCCTGTACATCCTGCTGTAGGTGAGCCGTAATACGGTCATAATCGTTACCGGTGGCAACGCCTTGTTGTTTAAGGTAACCTGCCGAAAAAGAGTAGCTCGATTTATCGGTGCTTCCGCTAACGGTTAAGTCATGTTTCATGGTGAAGGCATCGCGTAAAACGGTGTTTAGCCAGTTGGTGCCGTCTCCAAATTTGCCCGGATCGGCAAACGTAAGCGGATCGTTAGGGAACTGGATTTTGTTCAGTTCGTTGATCAGCGTTGCGTATTCGGTGCCGTTGGCCAATGCAGGCTGATTGGTAACTTTTTGCCAGCCGGCGTAAGCGCTGTAATTGATTGATGCCGCGCCTTTACCTTTTTTGGTGGTAACCAATACCACACCGTTGGCTGCACGCACACCGTAAATAGATTCGGCCGAGGCATCTTTCAGGATGCTCATGTTTTCAATATCGTTCGGGTTTAAGAAACTGATATCATCAAACCAAACGCCATCTACTACGTAAAGCGGGTTAGCGTTACCATAAACAGTACCAATACCACGGATACGGATCTCCGGAGAAGAGCCGGGGCTGCCGTTATTGGTAATTTGTACACCGGCAACTTTACCCTGTAAAGAGCTTATTGCGTTGGTAGAAGCTTGTTTAGAAATGTCTTCTCCTTTTACTGACGCAACCGAACCGGTTACATCCAGCTTGCGTTGCGTACCGTAACCAACTACTACAACCTGCGCCAGTTCGTTTGTGCTGGGTTGTAATTTGATATCAATGGCGGTTTGCCCGTTCACCGGGATAGACTGTGCAGTGTAGCCTATATAAGAAACCTGGAGGATTGCGTTTGATTCGGCATTTAGCGAGAAACCGCCGTTAACATCGGTTTGGGCCCCTATGGATGTACCTTGTACGCCAACTGTTACGCCGATAAGCGGCTCGCCTGTTTTAGCATCGCTAACTTTACCTTTTACGATAATGTTTTGCGCCATGGCGAAAGTTGAGAAAAAAGTAAACAATAGAAGTAACCCCGAGATTGTATAAATTCTCTTCATAGTGGGTAGTGATTTGTTGGTACTTGAATTAATTGGTTTTTAGAAGCAACGAAATTGAGGAGTTAATACAATTTTAACAAATATTGTTCCTCTACATTATTACATCACAATGAAAACACTTTCTCATCTGAATTTCATAAAAAACACAAAATACTGTATATCAATTAATTGATAAATAGATAGTGTAATTTGTACATACTACAAACTTCTTAAAAGGCGTATGGTTTACACTATGGGGTATGAGAGGTAATGATGTAGTATTATAGCTCGATGAGAAACTCCACGAGGTTCTTATCGTGCTCCAGGTTGAGCTTTTTACGGAGCCTGTAACGCCTTATTTCTACACCGCGTAAGGAAATGTTTAATAACGAGGCCATTTCTTTACTGCTCATGTTCATGCGCAGATAGGCGCAAAGCTTCAGGTCGTTGGGTACCAGGTCGGGGTGGTCTGTTTTTAGTTTTTTGAAGAAATTCTCATGCGCTTCGTTAAAGCTGCGCTCAAAAATGTTCCAGTCGCGCTCATCGCTCATGCCATCGTTTATCACGTTATGGATCTTTTTCAACTGCTCTTCCGAGATCTTTTTACCGGCGCTATCCTTAAAGTTGTTCAGTTCATCGCTTAACTTTTGCAGCAGTTCATTTTTGTAAACAATGTTCATGGCCGAGTTTGCCAGCTCGCGGTTCTTGCTGGCGAGGTCTGCCTGTAGTTGCTCGTTCTTAATGGTAACGATGTGCTGCTCGTTGGCAACCGCTTCGCGGCGCAGAAACTCCTCTTTCTCGCGCTGGAGCTTCTCCTGGATCTCTGCCTGGTGGCGGCGCAGTTTAAGGCGGTAGTAATGTCTGATGATGTAGTAGGCGAGGATGACCAGTAGTACATAAAACAAAAACGCCAGGTTGTTGAGGTACCAGGGCGGCAGTACCTTAAAACTGAACGCGGTTATTGCTGATACGTTCTCGTCGTTTATTTTGGCGCGCACTTTAAAATTGTAGGTGCCCTGGCTTAAGTTGGTAAATTCCTTTTGGCTCTGCAGGCTCCAATCGCTCCATTGACGCGAATACCCCTCTAAGAAATACTGGAATTTTATTTTGCCCTGCCGGTAATAGGGCAGGCTGTACGAGATACGGATATTGTTTTGGTTGAAGGGGAGCTCGAGATCATTGTTATCTGTACCGATATCACTGATGACCGAAACCTTATCCGTAATGTTTTCTACCTGCCTTATTAGTACCGTTGGCAGCTTTTGCCTTTGCTGCTGGCGGGCATCCTCATCGTTCAGGATAACAAAACCATCATCAACGCTGATGAGGTAAATTTGGTTATTAATGAGGTTGATGTTCTCATAGTTACGCAGCATTTGACCGTCGAGCATACTGAACCTGTTGGAATCGATGGTGAGTTTGCCAGGAATCGATAGGTCTGCCAGGGCAACTTTACCGTGGTTGATGAACCAGTATTTTTTACCAACCGCCGCTATCACCTTGTTGGATGTGGAGAAGGTATGCAGGCTGTTGTTTAATTGGGTGTATTTGTAAAAGCGATCAGTAATATCATCGTACACGTAAAAGCCCGACTCGGAGGAGAAAACGATGCGGTTATCTAAATTGAAAACCCCGATGTTGTAGCTATCCGGCAGGCCGGAACTTTTATCGTAATACTTTTTGGATGCCACCCGTTTCATATCGGAGGTGAGGGTAACTTTATAGATGCCTTTATAAGCGTGACTCACCCAGATCTGGCCTTTGCTATCTTGCTCCACATACCGGGAAGGTTCGCCAAAGCCTTCTACCTTATTTTCGAACACCCAGTTGCCGGCGGCATCTTTATGATAAATAATAAGGCCCGTATAAGTACCCTGGATAAGGCGGTTGGTGTTGAATTTTTTCAGCGTCCACCCGCCGCTAAGTGATGTTATTTTGGTGATGCTGCTGCCGTTCACCTGGAAGGTACCATCGTTATGGCCGCAAAGCAGGCGACCGTCCTGCAGGGAGAGTTCCCACACCTGCCCCTGCGAACCGGGGATCAGCTGAAAATCGAAGGACTGAAATAAGCCCTTGCTGCCCGGGCTTATCCAATCGCTATAAAATAGCCCCTGGTTGGTACCCAGGTAAATTTTGTTGTTGAAGATGATGCTGGAATAAACCGTGCCGAAGCGCCCCGTTTTATCGAAGTAGAAATAAAGCGGGGAATTTACTTCTATCCGGTCGATGCCATTATCCAGCCCCACCCAAAGGTTCTGCTGCGCATCTGTATACAGGCTCAATACGGTGTTGTTTTGCAGCCCACTTGATTTGTTGATGTGCTGCACCACATTGCCCGCGGTATCAATAACTACAACCCCGCTTAAAATGGTACCATAGGCAAAATACTTGCCCGAGATAACCGCGCCATTATTCAACTGGTAGTTCTTCAAAAAATCATTCGCCTGGTTTTGCCAGGGGGTTATTTGCTTGCCATCGTAAATAAACAAACCGTTTTTGGCGGTGCCTATTAAATATTTGCCTTGCTGAAAGGGGAGGACGGAGAGCACACGGCTGCCCAGGATATTGCTGCCTGCTATAAAACTTAATTTGTCTCCTTTTAATTCGAACAGCCCCGCATCAACTTCCTCTACAAAATAGCGGCCGCCCGGGCGGAAAAGAAAGAGGAAAGGCTTAGGGGCTTTGATAACGCTTACCCGCCCCTTGGCATAAATATAGATGGAGCCGAAGGATTGAAAGATGACCCTGTCCTGCTCGATGTAGATCTTCCAGGTTTCCTCGTTTATGGGCTGATATTGTTTGGGAACGAGGTGGATGAGCGACCGGTATTTTAAAAAGCCATTCTCGTTTTCCCAATAACCAAATTCGCCAAAGCCACCCGAGTATATTTTGCCTTTACCATCTGCCGCTACCGAGCGTACAATTAGTCCGTTGGGCATACGGTTTAGCTGCCAGTATTTGCCATCGAAGCTCAGTAGCCCTTCATCGTTACCAAAATACATTACGCCATGCTCATCCCTGGTGATGGACCAGTTTTGATTGCCCGATTGGTATTGCGCCTTGGTGTAATTTTGTACGTAGGGCACGCCAATGCTTTTAATATCGGCCGCGAAAGCGCCAATATTTAAAACAACCAGTAAAAAAGCCAGCAGAACGTGTTTACGCATAGGATGATGGATAGCGATAGGTAGCCGCTAAATTTGATACGAAAATACAGTTTTGAGATTGAATAAAAAGAAATAAGCTTACCGGTGGGGTTTGGCTAAAGCCGAGCTTCTGGCTCGATATTCCGTCGGTTGAAACCGACGGCAATGAAGGAGTTGTGGCTGTTTATTATTCCCACGGTTAAACCGAAGTAATTAGAGCAAGATTTATTGGAATTACCCCTTTATTGCCGTCCCATTTATGAGACGGATAATTGGCGATCGATCGGGCTTTAGCCGAAATAAGCCTTACTATCCTTTTAGTTCCGATTTGATTGCGCTAAGCAAGTAATCAATCTGTATTTTATATTTCGGGTAGAGTTGCTTAATGTGTGGATTTACCCGATAAAATATGGCGCTGTAATTTTTAGAGTTCAATTTGGAATTGTCGGGACCTGCATTATAATGGTTGTTTACAAAGCCCCATACCAAATGCCCCAGCAAACGCTTATCTGTTCCGATGACAGAAAGTACATCTGCCGGTTGTTGAACAAACAATCGTTCAAAAGAAAAAGAGAGCTGTTCTTCGGCCGACCCGGTATGCCTGTTTAAATAAGCTATATATTCTTTTATAGCCCTGCGACTATTGGCCTTTAGGCAGATATCGCCGAAAATTTCGGTACGTGATGCAATAACCGAATCCTGACGCTTCGCGTTTTTCGTGGTATAATCATAGCATTTGCCGGCTTCCAGTTTCTTGAATATCTTCAGCCCAGCCGTAAATGCCGGATCTGATACCGTAGCTTGGTTTGATAGTGTAAAAAGCTTTTTAAAATCGTTGGGGCTGCAATTGTTTTGCCCTAATGCCATCGAGGCAAACAGCAAACATACCGTTAGCGCACTTCTCATGAAATAAAGATAGCTATTAATCAGCTAATTGCAGCTTATCGCCCTTTTTAGCCGTATTTACCGGCTGTGGCACTTTTACGTAATAACCTGTGCCATCATAAACACGCTTGCGCGGATGCTCATTACAGGCATCGCTGCAGCAGCCATTCATGGCGGTGCCACATTCATCGCACTGGGTAAAGTGTTCGTTGCACTCGGGGTTGGCGCAGTTGATCATCTTAGGCGTGGTTTTACCGCAGTTAAGGCAGGTAGATATCACTACCGGGTTTACGCTGTTCACATCAACCGAAAGACGGTTATCAAATACATAGCATTTGCCTTCAAAATCTTCGCCGCCGGTTTCTTTGCCATATTTAATAATGCCGCCATGCAGCTGGTAAACATCGGTAAAACCCTCGTGCAGTAGCAAAGCAGATGCCTTTTCGCATTTGATGCCGCCGGTGCAGTAGGTGAGGATCTTTTTATCTTTATACTGCGCCAGTTCGTTTATCATGGCCGGGAAATCACGGAAGTTCTCGATATCCAGCGTAACCGCGTTTTTAAATTTGCCCAGGTTGTGCTCGTAATTTGAGCGTACATCAAGCACCACCACATCGTCGCGATCCTTCATCGCCAAAAACTCGGCAGGCTCCAAATGTTTGCCGGTTTGTTTTTGTGGATTGATCATATGAGGGTCGCGCAGGCCCGAGTGTACGATCTCCGATTTATACCGGCAATGCATTTTTACGAACGACGGCTCATCAACCTCATCAACTTTAAAGTCGATACCCGCAAAGCGCTCATCAGCGTGCAGGGTGTCCATGTAGGTTCTGCAAGATTCAGCAGAGCCGGAAACGGTACCGTTCAAACCTTCTTCGGCAACAATAATGCGACCTGTTAACGCTAAGCTTTTACAGAATTTTAAGTGATCGGCAGCAAATTGCTCCGCATCGGCTATTGTTGAATAACAATAGTATAGTAGTGTGTTGTATTTTGCCATAAACCATTGATACTGCTGCAAACAGTGTTAAATGAGACGCAAAGATAAGGATTTGGGCGGAAAGGTAAAAAGCAACAACTAACATTTATAATGGTGCAACATTGACACAATAGCCTCTTTTTTTGCAAAAAAAACTGTTTCACAACTAGTGTTCCATAGTTTTGCGTTTTTCATTTAAGCGCTTGACAATTAATAATTTACATGTATTACCTAAAGGACAGGGGTGTTCCAAAGTGTTTCACAAAAAACTGTAAAATGCTGATAATCAATGTTGTTTTGAAAATAAGTGTTCCACATTGCAATTGGAACACCCCTGCCTAAAAAGGACAGGCACTTACCTTATACCATAAAATATCCTGAATCCTTGCAGGTACTTTTTGTTGCCGGCGTAGGAGATACCATAATCCACCCGGAAAATGAGGCGCTGCACGCCTACGTAGAACTCGCGGTAGCTGGGGTTGCCTTTGGTGGTTAAAAAGTTGACCCCTATTACTTCTTCCAATTTTAAACGGCGGAGGTAAGGGATCTTATTTAATAACGAACCTGCAAAATTATGCTGATAGTGAGCCTCTAAAAAGCCGCCGTTGGTGCTGTAGGTGTAAAAAGGCAGGAAGTGGAAACTACCGATGTAGGTAGGGTCGAACGTGGTACCCTGGTTACCTAAGTAGTGGTAGTAATCCATAAAATACAGTTTCTTATTATTAAAGTAACCGCCGCCGATAAGCTTAAATGAAGAATAACCTGACAGGCCGATACGAATATTGTATTGCGAAATATCCGCAGATGCAAAATCGTAGTTTACATCAGAGCCCAACACATTATCAAAGCCCTTGCGGTAGGTAACTGTAAGCGTAGGATACTTAGATGGCAGGTTGAATTTACCGGTCGGGCGTGTAATATATTGCTGATCGAAAGTAAAGGTAGCAGCTGTGGTAAACGATAATGCCTGGTGTGTTGGGAATAAAAAGGAGCGGTCATCAGGTGGTGTACCTGCCGGGGCCAATGGGTTATTGGAGGTGAATTCCTTATCTTTCACATCAACCAAATGCCCTAAATTGGTATTGTAAAGCTGGCGGCGCCCCGAGTAGTTGAGGCTCGCGCTCCATAGTACGCCGTTGGCAATTTCCCGCTGGTAACCAAAAGCACCAAATTGGGAGCGGTAATATTTTACGTAGTTGTTTTCGCTCAGGATGGTACTCAGCGTATTAAAATAGAGTGAACGGGTGCCAACGTTGTTCAGATCGAGCACATCGCTGCCAAAATTCACCCAGAATTTGGCGTTATGGAAAGGGTCGTTTTTGTACTCGGTAAGTATATTGGCGCTGAATAATTTATTGGAGAATCCATACCGCACAGCAGGCGTAATAGCCAGTGAATGGAAATCATCAATGGTACGTGTATAACGCACTTTAGCATTTATACCGAAGCCTTCTACCGTATTGTAATAAAAAGTTTGGAGGAATGGGAAGATATAAAGCGAGTCGCGTTCGGTGCGGTCGCTGGCGCTATAGCCAAATATCAGGTAACCCGGATAATTGATGCTATTTTTGGTATGTTGAAGGGTATCCAGATACGCCTCGGTTTTGTGGTAGGCGGCAACGCTGTCTTTTTTCTCGTAATCGCGTATTTCCAACGGTGTTAAGGGGACAGGGCGATTTGCGGCCCAGTAATTTGGAGTTTTAATATTGGCAGCTGTATCAATTTTGAGTATCTCTCCGGTAAAATACTTGTCAGGGAAAGTTGGGTTGAGCTTATAATTGTTATAAATACCCTGGTAATATCCGCCAAATTTAAAACCCAAAACCGAGCCTTTGAAGTTGAACAATACCGAAACCGGCATCCATACGCTATCGGTAATAGGGATATATTGTTGGCGAACCTGCAGGGTATCTACCAAATTAAGCGAGTTGGATTTGCCCTTAAGCATCAGGTCGACACTGTAAATACGCCATTCGCCCTCCACAATATAAATACTGCCCGTAAAATATTGCCCATACTCGCGTTTAGGGATTACCTGGATCTTATATATCGTTTGCCCGTTCTGTATGGTGCTCCCCACAAGCTGATAACGGTAGAACGTGAAAGCGTTTGATGCCACCGGCGATACATAACCGCGGGTACTTAACCCGGGGATGGTGAAAACATTATTGTAAAAATTAGCCTGCAGGTCTGATGCTTTGTTATACCCAAATGCCGTGTTGATACCCGCGCTTTTTGAGGCGATGGTGATCTCGCGAACTTTATCGGGCGATTGATAGTTAAAGGTTGATAACGATTCGGACTGATACAATATGCCCCGGCCCAGCGAGTCGAGGTCGAGCGCGCGGGTAACTACTTCGCTGCGTAATGATTTTGGGGTGCTTAAAAGCTTTTGTACGCCTTTAATATAAACCGCGCAGGAGTAGCCTTTAAGCTCTTTCAAATGCGCTTCGCGTTTTTGGAGCACCATGCGCATAATGGTATCGCCGGGGTCCTGGTTGCGCCTCCACTTATCAGATACCTGGCTAAACTTAAACTCTTCGTCGACTAATTGGATATTGTGAACTTCGTCATGATCAGTAATGGTAATGGTTTCTGACAGAACAGTATAACCTGCCAAACGGTAAACCACATTGTAGGTGCCCGGGCTTAGTTTAAAATGGTAAATACCTTCCTCGTTGGCCGTGGTACCGTATGTTGAACTGCGGATGTAAACAGACGCAAAAGGTATAGGCTCGTTTTTTTGCCCGGTAATTTTGCCCGACAAAATATATTGCTGCGCTGAAGCGCTAATTGCAGTGAATAAAAAAACAAGAAGGGGTAAATATCTTTTCATAGGTTTTACAATTAATATTATTTAGGCCAAAATGTTTGTTTACTGCTGTAATATATTAAAAATGTTGCATGTAAGTGTTCATTTGGCGGTAATGTTTAATTTTGCAGCCTAAACAGCTATTTTATGTACAAAACATTGCAGCCGGTTTTACAGCAGGAACTTGCCGGTATTGAAGAAGCGGGACTTTATAAACGGGAAAGAATAATTACATCGCCGCAGGGTGCGGATATTACTGTGCAGGGCGGTAAAGAGGTGATAAACTTTTGCGCCAATAATTATTTGGGCTTATCCGGTAACCAAAAAGTGATTGATGCGGCCAAAGCTGCAATGGATACACATGGGTACGGCTTATCGTCTGTTAGGTTTATTTGCGGTACGCAGGATATACATAAAGAGCTGGAGAAAAAGATAGCCGATTTTTTAGGCACCGAAGATACTATCCTTTACGCTGCTGCTTTTGATGCCAATGGCGGCGTGTTCGAGCCACTGTTTAACGAGCAGGACGCTATTATTTCGGATGAACTGAACCACGCTTCCATAATCGACGGCGTGCGTTTATGCAAAGCCCAGCGCCAGCGCTACAAGCACGATGATATGGCCGACCTGGAAGAAAAGCTGAAAGCAACGCAAGGCCTGCGCCATCGTATTATTGTTACGGATGGGGCTTTCTCCATGGATGGCACGATAGCCCAATTAGATAAAATTTGCGCTTTAGCGGAGCAATACAATGCTTTGGTAATGATAGACGAGAGCCATTGCAGCGGTTTTATGGGCAAAACCGGCCGCGGCACGCACGAGCATCACAATGTAATGGGTAAGATAGATATCATCACCGGTACCTTAGGTAAGGCATTGGGTGGCGCATCCGGCGGCTTTACATCAGGCCGTAAAGAGATCATCGATATGCTGCGCCAGCGTTCGCGCCCGTACCTGTTCAGCAATACGCTTGCGCCAGCCATTACAGGCGCATCTATAGCAGTATTGGATATGCTGAGCGAAACTACCGATCTGCGCGATAAGCTGGAAACCAACACCCAATATTTCCGCGAGAAAATGACAGCTGCCGGTTTCGATATAAAACCGGGCGTACACCCCATAGTGCCCGTAATGCTTTACGATGCCAAGCTTGCACAGGAATTTGCCGCCAAAATGCTGGAAGAAGGTATATACGTAATAGGATTTTACTATCCCGTTGTACCACAAGGCAAAGCCCGCATCCGCGTACAGATCTCCGCCGCGCATGATGTGCACCATTTGGATAAGGCTATCGCCGCTTTTACCAAAGTAGGTAAAGAACTGGCGGTGATCAAATAAATGTTACGTATAAGTTTTTTATATTTGCACGTATAAATTGGAATAGATATGGCAATAACGAAATTGACGTTAAGTGCTGATGAGCAAACCGTTGAACTGGCAAAAAGGATAGCTTCGGAAGATAACATCAGTGTATCTAAGCTTTTCAAAGAACTTTTAAATGATTTTTCAAAGAAACGAAAGAAGGAGGACCCTTTACTCGAGCGTTATAAAAATATGGAAATATCCGAAGATATTAAGGCACTCAAAGGTATATTGAAAGGTAAGGTTCCTGATGATGTAGATTATAAAGAATTGAAATGGGAGTATTTAAAAGAGCGGCATGGCCTATAAGCATTTATTTGTAGACAGCGATATAATATTAGATATATTGGTTGACCGGCAGCCGTTTTCGATGTACGCCGAGATGCTTCTTGGAGAGATAAAATCGAACGGAATAAGATTAAGCACATCAACACTTATAGTTGCCAATATCAATTATATCCTATCCAAAAAAATTGGTAAGCCGGGTGCAAAGGAAGGCGTAAAACGAATTTTAAAGATATTTGAGATTTTTTATTTGGAAAAAGACGCTATCGAAAGTGCTCTGAACGGTTTTTTTACCGATTTTGAAGATGCCATAGAAAATCATATTGCTATTCAACATGGTGCTGATGCCATCATCACTCGCAACCTAAAAGACTATAAACAATCAACCATCCCGGTATTAACTGCCGAACAATTTTTAAGAACAATACTATAATGCAATCAAAAATAGATCAATATACCGACGAGATAAAAGCGTTTACGGCCGCTAAGGCTGAAGAACTGGAGGCATTCCGCATCAAATTTTTAGGTACAAAAGGGATCATAAAAGATCTTTTTGAGCAATTTAAAACCGTTAGTGCAGACGAAAAACGCACCTTTGGTAAAGTGCTTAACCAGTTTAAGCAACTCACCGAAGCACGTTATGAGGAGATAAAGGAATCTCTTACATCCGAAATCGCAAATCCGAAATCCGAAATTGATTTAACGCTTCCTGGCGACGGATTGGAAATAGGTTCGCGCCATCCTTTATCGCTGGTACGTAACGAGATCATTGATATTTTTAAACGTTTAGGTTTCGTGGTTGCCGAAGGCCCGGAGATCGAGGACGACTGGCATAACTTTTCGGCGCTCAACTTCCCCGAGGAACACCCGGCGCGCGATATGCAGGACACCTTCTTTATCCGCAAAGGTGATAAAGAGCACGGCGATATCGCCGTGCGTACGCATACTTCATCGGTACAGGTACGCATGATGGAGAACGGTAAACCGCCGTTCCGCGCCATTATGCCTGGCCGTGTTTATCGTAACGAGGCTATCTCTGCACGTGCGCATTGCTTTTTCCACCAGGTGGAAGGTTTATATGTGGATGAGAACGTATCCTTCTCCGATCTGAAGCAAACGCTTTACCACTTTGTGCAGGAGCTTTACGGCGAGGGTACCAAGGTTAGGTTCCGACCGTCGTACTTCCCGTTTACCGAACCGTCTGCAGAGATGGATATCTCTTGTACCATTTGTAAAGGTTCCGGCTGTAATATGTGTAAGTACAGCGGTTGGGTAGAGATATTGGGCTGCGGCATGGTTGACCCGAATGTTTTAGAAAACTGCGGCATCGACAGTAAGAAATATACAGGCTTTGCCTTTGGTATGGGTATGGAAAGAATTGCCAACCTGAAATATGTGATACGCGATCTGCGTTTATTCTCTGAGAACGACGTCCGTTTCTTAAAACAGTTTCAATCAGAGATCATATGAGGAATGCACTTATCATCATTTTTGCCGTATTAACATTTACATCATGCGGCAAAATTGAAGGTGTAGTGCCCAGTGTGCCTGTAAATTTCAGAGCATCTAAAACCGATCCGCGCTTGGCGGCACTCAATAGCGCGGGCGGTTCGGTAGTTATCTCAGGTTACGGTGTGGCCGGGTTATTGCTTTATCGCCAGGCCGATGGCACCTACTCCTGTTACGACAGGTGCAGCAGCTACCAGCCCGAAAAACTATGCGCGATTAGCCCCGATGCAACGGGCTTTACCGCTACCGACCCATGCAGCGGTGCAAAGTTCTCGCTATCAGACGGTAGCCCCGTAAAGGCACCTGCCGTAAAATCGCTGAGGGCTTATACAGTAAATGTGAGTAATTTTGAGATATTTGTGTCAAACTGATGAATGGAAGCCGATAAAATTAAAGATAGTATTAAGCGGGCAGCGCAGGATCTGTTCCGCAAATTCGGTTACCATAAAACAAGCGTAAACGAAATAGCCAAGCGCGCAAAGATTGCGAAAGCCACTATTTATAAATATTTTGAGAGTAAAGAGGCCATTTTGCACGTGCTGCTGATGGACTATATTAAGTTGAGTGTTGACGAACTGATAAACACCAACGTACCCGAACTGGATGAAGAGGCGCACCTCAACAACCTCATCATGAAAACCTGCCGCCTCTCTTACACCGTTTGCAACGAATTTATAGGCTGGGATTTTATCCGTGAAAGCACCAACTCCCAGGATTTTTTAAAGAACCTTTCTAACGAACTGGAAGAGTTGCTGGTAATGAGTTTTACCCAACTGGCTGGCATCCGCAAGCACGAAACCTACCAGCAACGCCTGCGTTTTTTAATTAAATGCAGCAAAAGCATCGTATTCAGCTTTGCCTTTACCTCGGTAAGCGATGCTGATGTGCGCAAGAATTTTGTATCTTTCCAAAAAGAGATCCTGCCTTATTTGGTGAAGGCGGCGATTTTGGTTTAGGCAATCTGAACGATCCTCGCGTTTTCGCATTCAGGATGGTTATTCACAAGATCGGTAATCGCGTTTTTCATGGTCATAAATGAAGGTCCGTAAAAATATAAGGCAGTTTCTGTGTTACCCTGATGGTATCTGATAACGTCGCTTTTTATGCCGACTAAATTCTTTATATGTTCCGCAATTGCCTCTGAATCCGAATTTTCATAAACCTCCGGGGAAAGATTAATGCCATCCAGATAAATTGCCAAGCCTTCTAATTTTCCAAATTCTATCTTTTCGCCGGTTTGCTCAATTATAAGTTTCGATCCTTTTGGCGCACCCAATTCCTCTAACTTTTCTATGATGTCTTTTATACTTTGATCATTGAAATTACCGTCGACTACTTTGATCTCAACATCGCAGTATTCGATTTCGTTGGTCTCGCTCAGCAATGTTCCGCCACCTGTTACTTCTCCGTAGTATTTCAATTTCAGGAAACTATCTAACGGATCTTCGTATACTTCACCACGGTCAATTGGCATAATTTTATCATTCAATTGAGCAGCTATATAGTTCTCTTTCCGGGGTTCGGGAGTGAACAATTTTTTTAGGAAGTTTTTAAACATTCTTCGATAAAGTTAGTGATGTGTAAATATAACAAGCATTCCATTTACAAAATATTTAAACAAAATTATTTGGAATGATAAATTCAATTCATTTACTTTGTTATTCAAAGTACTTTAAGATACAATAACAACTCGAAGATAATCGCTGACAAAACATTCAGCGTTATTTTTTAACCATTAACTTTGAAATACAAAGAACTTTTAAATTAAAAATATGATAGACCAAATCCCACAACAACCGAAAAAATGGTACCAGGGTTCCATTTTAGTAAAATTAACCGTAATCACTTTAATTATCCTGGCGCTGCTTATTCCATCGTCATGGATCCAGGGACTGATAGACGAACGCCAGGAAAGCCAGTCGAAGATAGGCACACAGGTGTCTGACAGCTGGTCGGGCAACCAGTTAATACAGGGGCCGGTGTTGGTGATACCTTATAACAAACAGCCGATGGCGGTTAACAGCACGGTAGGGTATATTTATGTGCTGCCCGATGACGTACACATTAAAGCAAACCTAAAAACGCAATTGTTCAAACAAGGGGTTTTTGATGTTACGGTGTACACTTCTAAGGTGGGGGTGCAAGGTAATTTTGCCCAGCCCAATCTGGTTAAATTGGGAATAGCGCCCAAGCAGGTGATGTACGATAAGGCGCACCTTTTATTCAGCATATCTGATATTAAAGGGCTTCTGAACAACCCTTCAGTGAAAATACAAGGACAAAGTTATACCCCGGAGCCGGCGTCTGGCGACATAAACCCTTTTGAACAATCGCTTCAGGTAAATTTTGCTTTGCCTGCTACCGGGATTATAGCATTTAATTATGATCTCGACCTGAAGGGGAGCAACGACATTAATTTCCTGCACATTGGTAAAACTACCAACGTGCAGTTTATAAGCGACTGGAAAACCCCGCGTTATAATGGACGCTACCTGCCGGATACGCGAGACACTACGGCAGATGGTTCTGGTGCAAAATGGCACATGCTTTACTATAACAGGCCGTTTCCGCAGCAATGGCTAAACGATAATACCATACTGAGCAACTCAAAGGCTATAGCCGAAGCAACCTTTGGTGTACGGCTGCAACAGCCTGTAGACGAATACCGAAAAGTAACGCGCACTAACAAGTACGCCACGCTCATTATTCTGCTTACTTTTGTCTCCCTGTTT
Organism: Mucilaginibacter sp.; assembly: GCF_039925265.1. Lineage (GTDB taxonomy): Bacteria > Bacteroidota > Bacteroidia > Sphingobacteriales > Sphingobacteriaceae > Mucilaginibacter. The sequence continues at coordinate 19,455 of NZ_JBDSZG010000008.1, read as the reverse complement.
TTAACAGAGTTGATACGCAGGCAACCCATTCACCTGTTTAATTATACGCTGATAGGCGCGGCCATGATTGTGTACTATATCCTTTTGCTTTCTTTTGCAGAGCAGGTTGGTTACAATTATGCTTACATCATCTCATCAACGGCGACTGTAGCGCTCATCTCTTTTTTCACGGCTTCGTTGTTGCATAATAAAGGAGCGGCAGCACTGTTTGCCTTTATCCTCGCAATATTTTACGGCTTCATTTTCATTATCATACAGTTAGAAGAATACTCCTTGTTAGTAGGTGGTATTGCGTTGTTTGTTATTGTGGCGGCGCTGATGTATTTCTCCCGTAAGATCAATTGGGATAGCCACTAAAGTATTCACCTAAACCCGTTCACATCATATTCCGTCGCATGCCACCACGCATGCGGCGGATTTTAAACCCAAATCAACATGCATACAAGTAATTATTGGATAGGGCATTTCAAGGCAAATGCCCGCGAAAAACGCATCGACTGGAATTTATTCCCTTCACTAACCGCCGACGAGATAAAAATTATATTGCCATCGCTACAGGCTTGGCAGTTGGGCGAAACCTCGGAGGGGGCGCATTTAATTGCCGCGTCAACCAAATATGCCAACAAAATAGGCGACCCGGACTACGTGGAAGCCGTTAAACTTTTTATAAAGGAGGAGCAAAAACATGGCAACAACCTGGGCCGGTATATCGACGGCATCGGGCAAACGCGTATTAACAAAGATTGGGGCGACACACTCTTTAGAAAAGTGCGGTACTACAACACCAATATGGAAATATGGACGGTGGCTGTAATTGTGGTGGAAAGCACGGCGCAGATTTTTTATCAGGCCCTGAAAGATGCTACTGATTGCGAACTTTTACAATCGATCTGCACCGATATCTTGATCGATGAAGCCTATCACATTACTTTCCAAACAGAGCGGCTGGCGATGATCTACGAGGGTAAGTCTGGCATCGGTAAAGCCTGGCGAAACCACGTTTACAAGGCGTTCTTCTTTTTAACATCCTGCCTGGTATGGTTTGCACATCGCACGTTATTTAAAGCCGGGGGCAATACTTTCAATTCCTTTACTAGAAAGATGATACATAAGTATCGTAAAACTATAAAAATGATAACCGAAAGGGAGCAAAAGCACGTATCATGGGAATAAAGCAAAAATAAAAACAAAATACCGTTTTGGTTTTTGGTATAATAATACTATGTTTGCATAGTAAAATTTACCGCCATGAGTGAAGAATTAATTGAATTTTCAGAACTTATTGATGAGCAATTCGAGATGGAAGACATCACCATCGAGGTTTATATTGATAAGTTATTGAGCATATTTTTGTAGGTTATGAGGATTGAGATACCGGTACAATACGAGAGCCCCGGGGGTGAATCAATCAATCTAATTAATGATGCCGTATTATGCACTAACCATCACCGGCGAAAGAATGGGCATCATATAATATTGCCGTTGGCTTTAGCCAACGGATAGGTGGCATCATGTATTGGCTTTAGCCAAACAGGCTATGCAGGTAACGATATTGTTTTGTATTTAATGCTAAACCATTATCTTACCTTTCTAAATCAAGTTTCAATGTCGTTTGTTAAAATCTGGGTGCATCTGGTGTTTTCTACAAAAAATAGGCAGCCGTTAATCCATACGAATTTCAAAAGCCAACTTTATACGCACATCAGGGCAAATTGTAAAGAAAAAGGAATCTATTTAAAAGAAATAGACGGGCATGTTGAACATATTCATTGCCTCATATCGCTCGGTAAAGACCAAACTATTTCTAAAGTAACTCAATTAATAAAAGGCGAGTCATCCTTTTGGATAAACAGAGAAGGTTTTACAAAAGAATCATTTAGCTGGCAGGATGATTACTTCGCTGTTTCCGTAAGCGAATCTCAGGTTGAGGCCGTTACTAATTATATCAGGAACCAGGAAAAAGCATCATGCAAAAAAATCTTTCAATGATGAGGTGAATGAGTTTATGACAGCTTATGGCTGGACTCATGTAGTTGATTAGCATGCGCGATTTCGGCTAAAGCCAGTTCTTTCTTTCTTAATCCGTTGGCTAAAGCCAACGGCAATATTGAAATGCATACTTTGTACTTGCGAAGCTTAATTCGTAAAATAATTATTTCGTTTACCTTTGCATCCTTATGGGCAGATCTGGTAAACCACGGGTAAATAAAGTTTTTGAGAACGTAACGGTAATTGATATAGCCGAAGAAGGCAAAGGTGTAGGCAAAGCAGATGATTTTGTTTTGTTTATCGAGAAAGCCGTTCCGGGCGATATTGCCGATATTGAGGTTTACCGCAGTAAAAAGAATTTTGGCGAAGGCAAGATCATCCGCCTCATCCAGCCGTCAGAACACCGCACCGAAGCTTTTTGTGAGCATTTTGGTACCTGCGGGGGCTGCAAATGGCAGCACATGACCTACGATGCGCAGCTGAAATTCAAGCAGAAAGCCGTACATGATGCGCTTACCCGCATCGCCAAAATAGAGGTGGAGCACATGGATGCCATTGTGCCCTCGCCTGCCGACCGCTACTACCGCAACAAACTGGAGTATACTTTTTCTAACAAACGCTGGTTGTACGACGGCGAGAACCGCGAGGACGAAACGCTTGATATGAACGCCCTCGGTTTCCACATCCCCGGCAGGTTTGATAAGATCCTGAACATAAACCATTGCTATTTGCAGGCAGAACCATCAAACGATCTGCGCAACAGCATTAACCAATACGCCAAAGAGCAGGGCATCAGTTATTACGATGTACGCCAGCATACGGGCGCTTTGCGTAACCTCATCATCCGTACCTCGTCTACCGGCGAAATTATGGTGATCGTGGTTTTCGCTCACGCGGATGAAGAGCAGGTGAATAAGCTAATGAGCTTTGTGGATGCCAATTTCCCGCAGGTAACTTCACTCCTGTATATCCTCAACACCAAAATGAACGACACCATTTTCGATCAGGAGGTAGTGAGTTGGAAAGGCCCGGAGTACATCCACGAGGAAATGGCAAACGGGCATGGGAAGGTGATCCGTTTTAGGGTTGGTCCCAAATCATTTTATCAAACCAATTCTATCCAGGCATTAAAACTTTACGAGATAACCCGCGATTTTGCCCAGTTTAAAGGCGACGAACTGGTTTACGATCTATACACCGGCGCGGGCACCATCGCTAACTTTATTGCCGACCAGGTACGCGAAGTTGTAGGGGTGGAGTATGTGCCAACCGCTATTGACGATGCCAAAGTGAACTCGCAGATCAACAATATCACCAACACCAAGTTCTTTGCAGGCGACATGAAAGATGTGCTGGTAGCTGATTTTGTGGCCGAGCATGGCAAACCCGATGTGATCATCACCGACCCGCCACGCGCCGGGATGCACGCGGATGTAGTTGCCCGCCTCATGGAAATTGAAGCGCCAAAAATTGTATACGTAAGCTGTAACGCCGCCACCCAGGCCCGCGATCTGCTGGTGCTCAAGGAGAAATACGATACCGTAAAAATTCAACCGGTAGATATGTTCCCGCATACCCAGCATGTGGAGAACGTGGTATTGTTGACCTTGAGAGACGATTTGTAGCTGATTCATAGCAAGGGGAAGTTTTTTGGCTAAAGCCGGAAGGCTTCTTTTCCCGTCCGTCCCTTAAAAGGGACGGCAATAATAGATGCGCGAGATTGGTCCCATTTATTGCCGTTGGCTTTAGCCAACGGATTAGCAATAATCAATACTGGCTTTAGCCGAAAATTTAAAAGCGATTCTGACCATAAGGTTTACTGCTTCAGCACTTGGCAAACCTCCTCAATAGTCTCGCTCAGCGGCTTAAACTCAAAGCCGATGGCTTTTTTAATTTTGCTGTTATCAAACTCCCGGGTTACTGATGCGGCCCGCGCACTGGTTTTATCTATGGCAGGGCTGTTGCCGGTTAAAGCACCCCATACCGATGCACCGCGCCAGGCCAGTTCCATCATCCAGGGTTGGGCCAGTTTTGCAGGGGCGGGTACGCCAAGCTTGCCTGCTATCTCGGTAAATATTTGCTGATAGGGACGGTTTTCGGCATTGATGATATACCGCTCGCCGCTGATGTTGCTTTCCATCAGTGCTATCATACATTTGGCCACGTCCTGCACATCTACAAAACCCATGGTACCTCTGGTGTAAAATTTCAAGCCTTTGCGTATGGTCTCAAAGATCTGCCCGCTGCCTTCTATACCCGCACTCGGGCCAATGATGATAGACGGGTTTACAATAACGGCATCAAGCCCTTCGGCAATGCCGCGCCAAACTTCCATTTCGCTTTCCAGTTTGGATATGGCGTAACCATCGCTTTCCAGCGATGGGTCAAGGTGGTGGTTCTCGGTAATGAGTTCGCCGGGTTTGGCTTCTCCAACAGCCGCAACCGAACTGGTGTGCACCATCCGGATGCCTTTTTCGGTACACAGATCAACAAGGTAGCCGGTGCCGGTTACATTGGTACGGATCATCGGTGCTTTATCGGCAGCTTTTAAAGACACCCATGCAGCGCAATTATAAACCTGCGTAATACCTTCCAGCGCGGCCTCTAAAGCAAAGGAATCCATCAGGTCAGCCTCCACCCATTCTATTTTGGCAGGGTAGGGAACAAGTATCTCTGGAATAGTAGAAGTAGCACGCTTAGTGCAACGGATAGTATTGCCGCGCAGGATAAGCTCCTTCGCCAGTTCGGCCCCTAAAAACCCTGTTGCACCGGTAACAAGAATCATTTTAATTTGAAAATTTGAATATGAGCTGATTTGAAAATGTAAAAGTGCGAAAAAGTAATTTGAAAATTTGAAGATGAGTTAATTTGAAAATGTAAATGAGCGGAAAAACAGCTTCCGATTTGAAAATTTGAAAATGAAAAAGTGTGCAAGAGTATTTGCATATGAGTTATATTTGCATTTTGAGTATTAACATTTTCAAATCAGTTAATCTTCAAATTGAATTTTCAAATCTTCAAATCAGCCCATTTTCAAATTAAGCAATGTCTTTAGCCGATTTTTTTTCCCCTATCGATCTTAAAAAAATAATACCTAAAGATGGGTTTTATACCAGCCAACTGGGCGACAGGATAGACCATCATTCGGTTGCCTTTCCAGATCTGGAACAAAAGATCGATATCGCCATCATCGGTGTGATGGAGGATCGCAACGCCATTAATAACCCCGGCTGCGCTTTGGGTCCCGATTATGTACGTGAGAAATTATACCAGCTAAACGAGGGCGGCTATACCACCAAAATAGTAGACCTTGGCAATATTAAACGCGGCGACAAAGTTACCGATACCTACTTCGCGCTAAAAACCGTGGTAGAGGAACTGATAAAAAAGGACATCGTGCCGGTAATTATCGGCGGCGGGCAGGACCTTAGCTACGCTCAGTACCTGGGCTACGAAAACATGGAGCAAAAGGTAGATGTGTTGGTGGTCGATTCGCATTTCGACCTGGATGACGACGGTTTTGGCGATAGCATTGAAACCAATTCGATAGCCTACTTAAACAAGATCTTTCTGCACGAACCTAACTACCTGTTCAACTTTAGTAACCTGGGGTACCAAACCTATTTTACCAGCCAGGAGAGTTTACGGGTAATGGATAAGCTTTATTTTGATGTACACCGCCTTGGCGAACTTACCGGCAATATTACTACTACCGAGCCGGTGATCCGCAATGCCAATATGGTGAGCTTTGATATGGGCGCTATCCGCTCGTCAGACGCGGTGGGCAATGCCAACGCTAAGCCAAATGGCTTTTATGGCGAGGATGCCTGCCAGGTATGCCGCTACGCCGGCATGAACGATAAGCTTACCTCCATAGGCTTTTACGAGTTTAACCCGGCGTATGATAACAACGGGCAAACCGCCATGCTGCTGTCGCAAATGATCTGGTGTTTTGTCGATGGTTTTTACAACCGAAAAAAAGATTTTCCGCTCAATCCAAAATCGCAATACCTTATTTACAAAACCAGCCTGAAGCACGAGGAGCACGAACTGGTGTTTGTAAAAAGCAAAAAAAGCGATCGCTGGTGGATGCAGGTACCCTACCCAACAGGAGGCTCTAAGAACGAGCGCTACCATTTAGTGCCCTGCCGTTACGATGATTATAAGACCGCCCGCTCCGGCGAAATGCCCGACTTGTGGTGGCGTACTTTTCAAAAATTGAACTGATTGGCAATTCATTAGCCTTTTTGCCGTTAAGTAAACTTACAATTGTTATAAATGAAGAGATCTTTTTTATGCCTGCTGTCCTTTTTACCAGCGCTGGCATTTGCACAAAATGCACAACCGTTTACCATAAAGGCAAAGGTTGGTAAGTACAATACACCCGCGCAGGCGTTTTTGGCCTATCGTTTAGGCGCTAATACCGTTACCGATTCGGCCGCTATTGTAAACGGTGAATTTACTTTTACCGGTACCATCACAAACCCCGTTAATGCGACCCTGTTTATCGATTCGAAAGGTGTTGGGTTTAATAAATTTGTATCGCAAAACTTTAACGAAAGCACGGGGCCATCAAAAGCAACCGACTACCTGGGTTTGTATGTTGAAAAAGGAACCGTTAACATAACATCTGTTGATTCACTTAAACAAGCAAAAATCACAGGCTCCAAAGTAAACGATGATGATGCCAGGTTAAAAGCTGCGCTAAAACCCATCGTTGAAAAAGCGCGGGCCATATCAAAGGAAGCGCAGGCAGCAACGCCAGTGCAGCAGCAATCAGCCGCGTTTCAAAACAGCATGACGGCCAAGTATAAGGCCCTGCAGGATGAGCAACGCTCCATGCTGAAGACCTTTATCTCCGCTAATCCCGATAGCTATTTAAGCTTGCTGGCTTTAACCAGCGTAAGCGGCCCCTCACCGGATGTGGCCGAAGTGGAGCCTATATTTAATTCCCTATCCGAAGAGTTGAAAAACTCCGACCAGGGCAGGCAGCTACGCTATTCCCTCGATAATTTAAAGATCACCGCCATCGGTTCCATTGCGCCCGATTTTATACAGAACGACGTGAACGGCAAAGCTGTGCAGTTATCATCTTTTAGAGGTAAGTATGTGCTGATTGATTTTTGGGCATCATGGTGCGGTCCTTGCCGCCATGAAAACCCTAACGTGGTGCGTACTTATCAGAAGTACAAAGGCAAAAACTTTACCATATTAGGCGTTTCGCTGGATAAGGAAACCGCTAAAGACGCCTGGCTGGCAGCTATTAAAAGCGATGGCCTGGAGTGGACGCAGGTGTCCGATCTTAAATTCTGGAACAACATGGCAGCTACCTTATACGGGGTACACGCCATCCCTCAAAACTTCCTGATAGACCCACAAGGGAAAATAGTAGCAAAAAACCTGAGAGGCGACGCGCTGGACGATAAACTGCAAGAGTTGCTGGGGAAGATATAAGTGATACGAATTTTTAGAAGGTACGTTTAACATCAACATGAAAAAAATAGCACTGAGTGCAATTGCTTTTATCCCGGCATTACTTTTTGCCCAGGATACTAAATATACCATACAAGGCAACGTGGGTACGCTAAACAAACCGGCTAAGGTTTATTTGCAATACAAAATAGATGGCAAAACCATCAGCGATTCGGTTACCTTAAAAGACGGAAAATTTACTTTTAAGGGCGATGCAGGTGCCAGCCCAACGAGCGCAAGGCTTTGGTTTAACCCAAAGGCATCGGGTATGGGTGCTGCCGACGACTCGCATGCTGTTTATCTCGAACCGGGTGTGATAACGGTTACCACAAGCGATCTTTTGAAGAACGCCAAAGTGGATGGGCCGAAAACCAACCAGGAGAATAATTTATTCCTGGCGGCTTTTAAAGCCGTGGATGATGGTTACGATGCAATGGACGCCAAAGAAAAAGCAGCCGGCGATTCGGCAAAATCGGAGGCTTTTATTAAACAAGCCAAAGTGCAAGAGAAGGTATTGGGGAACCAATGGAAGGCCATTAATAAGCAATTTATACAGGATTACCCGGATTCGTACGTTAGCCTGACGGCTTTGAGGTCGTACGCCTATGGTGCTGATTACGCAGATATCGCGCCCTTGTACGAGTCGCTTACCGCGCCTGTTAAAGCATCTGAAGGTGGTAAGGCCTTTGCCGAGCTGTTGCCAAAATTACAAGCTGTTGCTTTGGGTGCCACTGCCCCTGAGTTTGCCGAAGCCGATACCGCCGGTAAAATGGTGAGCCTGTCATCCTTTCGCGGGAAATATGTGCTGATAGATTTTTGGGCATCGTGGTGTGGCCCCTGCCGTGCCGAAAACCCGAACGTGGTAAAAGCTTACAACCAATATAAAGACAAGAATTTTACCATCGTAGGTGTGTCATTAGATAAACTTACCGCTAAAAAAGCCTGGCTGGCAGCCATCCACAAAGATGGCCTTGCCTGGACGCAGGTATCCGACCTGAAATTCTGGGCGGGCAAAGCAGCGGTGATCTATGGTGTAAAGGCAATCCCCCAAAACTTTTTGATAGATCCCAACGGTAAGATCATCGCCAAAAACCTTAGGGGCGACGATTTGAACGATAAGTTGGCGGAGCTGTTTTCAGTTCAGTAGTTCATTGGTTCAATAGTTCATTGGGCTTGTATAACAATAAAGCCATCTCTTGCGGGATGGCTTTATTTATTTCCGGGAATTTGGATACCTAACTATCCCACCAATGAACTAATGAACAACTGAACCAGTGAACTATAAAAGGTCGAAACCGATATCTTTCCGGAAATATACGCCATCGTAATAGATCCGGGCGGCATCGGCAGTGGCTTGTTGCAGAGCATCAAACATGTTATCCTGCAAGGTAGTAACTGCTAAAACGCGACCGCCGGTAGCTAAAACTTCTTCGCCGTTTAAGATGGTGCCCGCGTGGAACACATGCGAGCCGCGTACATTTTCTATCCCGCTGATGGCTTTGTTCTTTAAATATTCGCCGGGGTAACCACCTGCTACGCAAACTACGGTTGCTGCTGTTTTATTAGAGATGATGATCTCTTTCTCGTTCAGGTTGCCTTCGGCCACGCCTTCCAGCAGGTCTACAAAGTCCGATTCGATGCGTGGCATAACACTTTCGGTTTCGGGATCGCCCATGCGGCAGTTGTATTCAATTACCCAGGGTTCGCCGTGGGTATTCATCAGGCCGATGAAAATGAAACCTTTATAAGGGATGCCTTCTTTCTTCAAACCCTCTACAGTTGGAATGATGACGCGTTGCTCCACCTTCGCCATAAATTCGGCATCGGCAAAATGTACCGGGGAAACAGAACCCATGCCGCCGGTATTGAGGCCGGTATCGCCTTCGCCAATGCGTTTGTAATCTTTGGCTTCGGGCAGTATTTTATAGTTAGTGCCATCGGTCATTACAAAAACCGACAGCTCGATACCTGTTAAAAATTGTTCTATCACCACTTTAGAGCTTGCATCACCAAATTTGGCTTCGGTAAGCATTTCTGCAAGTTCTAATTTTGCTTCTTCTAAAGTTAAGCAGATCAGCACGCCTTTTCCGGCTGCAAGGCCGTCGGCTTTTAAAACTACGGGCAAACCGGCTGTGGACAGGTAATCAAAACCTTCCTGTAAAGTATCTTTAGTAAATGTTTTTGAAGCAGCGGTGGGGATGTTATTGCGTTGCATAAACTCCTTGCTGAAATCCTTGCTGCCTTCCAGTTGGGCGGCTTCCTGCTGCGGACCTATTACGGGGATGTGCTGTATTTCGGCATCCGCTAAAAAGAAATCGTGAATACCTTTTACCAAAGGTTCCTCGGGGCCAACCAATACCATATCTATTGCGTTAGCTAAGGCAAACGCTTTGATGCCGACAAAATCGGTTACTTTTAAGTCTACATTAGTGCCATATTGCCCTGTGCCGGCATTGCCGGGAGCAATAAAAAGGTTTTCGCATTTGGGGCTTTGGGCAATTTTCCAGGCGAAGGCGCTTTCCCTTCCGCCCGAACCAAGGATCAGGATATTCATGGGGCGAATATACTTAATGTGCAGATAAATGTGCAGGTGTGCAGATTTCAAATGTGCAGATGATTTTAGGATTGGATTTATTAAGTTTACACAATGTGTTTTAACACCCTAAACCCAGGTTTATAAATGATAGTACCATCCGACAAAGATTATCAAGACACCAAACTGATTAAGCAAGGCAAGGCTGAAATGAAAAGTGATTTTAAACCGCTTTGTGATTGGATAAATAAGGAATATGGAATTAAACCGATCAATATAATTTATGACGTGATTTACAGTGGGGGAAGGATTCCGCGCCTTCAAGTTGTGCTTGAATTTTGGAAAGAGAAGACTTTTTTTCTTGAACCTTTTACTTACCCTAACCAGGCTATCGCAAATTTTGATGGAAAAAAACAGCAAGCAATAGCAAATCAGTTTGAAACAACACTTTTTGAGTTAGGACTTAATACAAAAAAATCAATATGGAATCGATGGCAAACTTAGAAACCTGATAAGTATAACACCAACGGTCTTTTTGTATGTTTTTCTAATTTTGAAACCATTGCATGCGAAGAAGCCAATAACAGTTTATCGGAGGCGCGGATCCAGCTATTGGAAAAGGAGATCAATAACCCCAATTTATGGAAAATTGTAAAAGGTTTTAAAAGTGCTATTTTCTTTTTTTACAAGGACAGCCAGATTGAGAGGCCCTAAAAGAAGGGCTTAATAATTATTTCAGTGGCAAGTATTTCGAGTTGTTAAAAAGTTACGACGAGTTTGGTTATATAAAAAGAGATCAATTTTCTGTTTCGCTTGATAGCAAAGAGAATTTTGATAATAAATATGAAAGTAGCTGGTTCTATTATTTTAGATGACAGACTGTACTGTGATGTTAATCCATTCGCCTTTTACCTTTCTCCTTTAACCTCAATTCCGTACCTTTGCCTGTCAAAATGACTTTGAAATTGCACTGGCGCAATTGTTGAGTCCGGTGTACTATATACAAACAACATGTTAGACTTTTTTAGTAAGCTTTTCGGAAGCAAATCAGAACGGGATGTAAAAAGCATACAGCCTATAGTTGAAAAAATTAAGGCTGAATTTGCCAAAATTGGTGTGCTGAGCAACGACGAGCTTAGGGCTAAAACCATAGAATTTAAAGAAACCATCGCCACCGGCCTTTCCGGCATCGATAGCGAGATACAGGCCATTAAGGATCGTACCGAAAACGAGCTTGATATGGAAGTAAGCGAGAAGGTTGAGCTTTATACCCAACTGGATAAGCTGGAGAAAGACCGTAATAAAGAACTGGAAGATATCCTGATCAACATACTGCCGCAGGCCTTTGCCGTTGTTAAAGAAACCGCGAAACGCCTTGCAGAGAACCCAAGCATAGAGGTTACCGCAACCGCTTTCGACCGTGAACTGGCTGCCAAAAAAACCAACGTGGTTATCAAGGGCGATAAAGCTACCCACAGCAGCACCTGGCTTGCAGCCGGCAACGAAGTTACCTGGAACATGGTACACTACGATGTGCAGCTAATTGGTGGTATAGTTTTGCATGAAGGTAAAATTGCAGAGATGGCTACGGGTGAGGGTAAAACGTTGGTATCTACGTTACCTGCCTATCTCAACGCACTTGCTGGGGAAGGTGTGCATATTGTAACGGTAAACGATTACCTGGCCCGCCGTGATAGTGAATGGAACGGGACTTTGTTTGAATGGCTCGGATTAAAAGTTGATTGTATTGATAAACATGAACCAAACAGTGATGCCCGCAGAAAAGCATACAATTCTGACATTGTATATGGTACTAACAACGAGTTTGGGTTTGACTACCTGAGAGATAATATGGTGCATTCTCCTGATGAGATGGTACAGCGCAAACATCATTTTGCAATGGTAGATGAAGTAGATAGTGTTTTAATTGATGATGCAAGAACGCCGTTGATTATTTCCGGTCCGGTGCCTAAAGGTGATGATCAACAGTTTCACCTATTAAAGCCACGTATAGAGAGGATAGTTGATGCCCAGAAAAAAGTGGTCAATAATTTTTTAATTGAAGCCAGAAAGAAAATAGGGGAAGGCAATGATGATCCTAAAGATGGAGGACTGGCTTTGTTCAGGGCACATCGCGGTTTGCCAAAAACAGGTGCATTGATTAAATATCTTAGTGAGCCTGGTATGAGGGTTAAGCTTCAGAAAACAGAAAATTATTACCTGGCTGATCAGCAAAAAAATATGCACAAGGTGGATGATGAATTATTCTTCCACATTGATGAAAAAAACAACCAGGTTGAACTAACTGATAAAGGAATTAATCTTATCACTAAATCAGGAGAGGATCCTGAATTTTTTATTTTGCCTGATATCGGGGTTAAGCTTGCAGATATTGAAAAGAGCAGTTTAGGGTCGGAAGAAAAACTACATCAAAAAGAAGCCCTGCTTAATGAATACTCAATCAAAGCCGACAGAATTCACACAGTTCAGCAATTATTAAAAGCATATACATTATTTGATATTGATGTTGAATACGTTGTTCTTGACCAGCAGGTTAAAATCGTTGACGAACAAACAGGGCGTATTCTTGACGGCAGAAGATATAGTGACGGCTTACACCAGGCAATTGAAGCAAAAGAAAATGTAAAGATCGAAGCGGCTACCCAAACCTATGCTACTATTACTTTACAGAATTATTTCAGGATGTACCACAAACTTGCGGGTATGACAGGTACTGCCGAAACAGAGGCTGCAGAGCTTTGGGATATTTATAAATTAGATGTAGTAAACATTCCGACAAACTTACCCGTTACCAGGAAGGATACACAGGATCTTGTTTATAAAACCAAAAGGGAAAAGTACAAAGCAGTAATAGAAGAAATTGAAAAAATGCGTAACGCCGGCCGGCCAATACTGGTTGGTACTACCTCAGTAGAAGTGAGTGAATTGCTAAGCCGGATGTTAAAACAAAAAGCCATTCCGCATAATGTTTTAAATGCCAAGCAGCATGCAAGAGAAGCACAGGTTGTTGCGGAAGCTGGTTATGCGCAAGGTGTTACCATAGCCACTAACATGGCTGGTCGTGGTACAGATATTAAATTAGGGCCAGGCGTGGTAAATGCCGGCGGTCTTGCTATCCTGGGTACTGAGCGCCATGAAAGTCGTCGTGTGGACAGGCAGTTACGTGGGCGTGCCGGCCGCCAGGGCGATCCCGGAACATCACAGTTTTTTGTTTCTCTTGAAGATGACCTGATGAGGATGTTTGGCAGTGAAAGAATCGCTTCGATGATGGATAGAATGGGGTATAAGGAAGGCGAGGTTATTCAACATAGCATGATCTCAAAGAGTATTGAAAGAGCTCAAAAGAAAGTAGAAGAAAATAATTTTGGTATAAGAAAAAGATTGCTGGAATATGATGATGTGATGAATAAGCAGCGTACAGTAGTGTATGGTAAACGTAACCATGCATTGTTCGGCGAGCGCCTCGTGCTTGATCTTGATAATGCATTTTATTCTGTTGCAGAAGGCCTTGTATTTTCTGCAAAAGAAATTAACGACTACGAAGATTTTAAATTATCAGTGATAATGAACTTCGGAATTGATACCGTTATTACTGCCGATGAATTAGATAAAACGGACGTAAATGTTTTAGCGGAACAATTGTATGAAGAAGCAAAAACGCATTACAATGAAAAGACGAGATTAATGAGCCAGCAAACTTTACCGGTAATAAAAAATATCCGTAAAGAACAAGGCTCACATATTGAAAATGTGGCGGTTCCTTTCACTGATGGCAAAAAAGCAATACAAGCGCTCGCTAATCTTGACAAAACAATTGAAACAGAAGGTGCTGAATTAACTAATGCCCTGGAACGCAATATCACGCTTGCTTTAATTGATGATGCCTGGAAGGAACACCTGAGAGCAATGGATGATCTTCGGCATAGCGTACAAACTGCCGGCTACGAACAAAAAGATCCTTTGGTTATTTATAAGATAGAAGCATTTAATGCTTTTAAACAAATGGATGATGAGGTTAATAAAGATATTGTAAGCTTCTTATGTCACTGCGCCATTCCTGTTGAGCAAACTCAAACAGCCAGAATAAGAGAAGGCCGTGAACAAAAAACAGACATGAGCAAAATGCGCCAGCGTAAAGAGGAATATGCAGGAGCTGCTGCGGGCGCAGGTCCGGAATATCTTTCACAGGAAAATGATTATAATGATCCCTCAGAGCCGATAAAAAAAGAACCAATTAAGGTTGGTCCGAAGATTGGCAGAAATGATCCATGCCCATGTGGAAGTGGAAAGAAGTATAAGCAATGCCATGGGAGGGAGGCGTAATTATTATTCAATATGAATATGTAATTGAATATTAAATTATTTCTAATGCTCTCTCTGATAACCTGCAATGTATTACTTAGGCAATGATAGTTTGTTTGATAAGGTTAATATTATATCTTTAAAATAAGTTTTAAAAAATGCCTTCTATATCTATCACACATCTATACGACCTTCTTTCCGTTAAGGTAGGAAAGGAAACTGCGGAATCCCTTACTTCATATATTGAAGAAAAGATAAAAGGGGAATTTGATAATAAAAGTCAAATTTTAGCCACCAAACAAGATATTGCAGAGGTAAGAGCATATGTGGCCGAAACAAAAGCCGAGCTTATTAAGTGGATGTTCATTTTTTGGGTTGGGCAGGTAGTGGCTACCTTTGGTTTTATATTATTGTTTTTAAAAAAATAATCTCTTTGTTTTCTTGAAACAAACCTTCGGCGGCCTTCTCTAGTACTGATTTTATTAGGGCTTAAAACCTATTCTTTGTCTTGGCTCTTGTGGTGGATTTAATAATTGCTTCAATGCCTCAAAAATCATTTGTATATTATCTTCATTCTTCGCTGTCCGGCTATCTTGCTTCATCAACTCATTTTCTATTTTTTCCAACTTCACTAAAATGTCTTTATGCGTAAGTAACATTTCACGGAGTTTCGTAAATATTCTTATAATACGAATATTTACTTCTATTGCTCTTTCGCTATTTAAAACACCTGATAACATGGCAACTCCCTGCTCCGTAAAACCATAAGGCATTTTTCTTGTACCGCCCCAACTTGATGTTCCACTTTGGAATATCAAATTTTTAAACTCCGCCTCTGTAAGCTGGAACATAAAATCTTCCGGGAAGCGTTTTAAATTTCTCTTTACTGCCTTGTTTAAATTTCCCGTGGTTACATCGTAAAGCTCCGCCAGGTTTTTATCCAACATTATTTTTTTATCCCTGATAAAATAAATCTTACTAACGATTTCTTCATCTGCCGCTTCTATTTTCTTTAACGCTTTTGCCACGTTGCGCCACGCTTACTCTTTATAGCTTGGACTAAAATGGGGACAATGCGTGCCGTAGGTTTACTTGCTGTATTTGTAAGACTATTGCTCGTCTTTATCTCTTATAAAGCCGATCCTTTTTCGCAGCGTTTGTGATGGTGGATTTATCAACCGTTTCAAAGCTTCAAAAATGATCTCTATATCAGCATCATGTGCAATTGCTTTCTTTTCTAACTGTTCCAGCTTTAATAAAATATCTTTATTCGTTAGAAGCATTTCTCTTATCTGTGTAAAAATCCTTACTATTTGTATGTTCACTTCTATTGCTCTGTTGCTGTTTAAAACACTGGCTAACATTACGGCTCCATGTTCGGTAAAAACAAAAGGCAAATTGGGTGAGTATTTCAACGTTTTTAGGTGGTCGCAATTTGCGACTACCTCGTCTTTCTCTTCTTGTGTTAACTGGAACATAAAATCTTCGGGGAACCGCTTTTTATTGCGCTTTACCTGCTCATTTAATCGTTTGGTTGGTACGCCGTATAATTCTGCAATGTCTTTATCTACCATTACCTTTTTTCTCCTTATCAAAAGTATTTTGTTTATAACTACTTCATCAGGTATGATTAAGGATTCTCCTGCCTTCTTTATGGCTTTTGCCATCTTGTTAGTTTTATAATTTGCAAATATAATTTAAGACATTGCAATTTGGGATACCTTATCCGAATGGAGGATTGTTTACAAAGCTTACGAATGAAGGTTTCCAACTCCTCCACCTCCTGTTGGCATAAAACCAACACCGCTTTTACTCATTGCCGGCTTTACTTAATTTTTATTGGTAGCTCTTTTACACGGCACAAGTTGAAACTTGCGCCACGCTACTCTTTTATATGCTTGGACTAAGGGAGGGCTAAATACGAGAGGTCAATATCTGCAAAAGAATAAGCCCAACACAAGCCGCTAAGAATATTAAAGTCGGCTTCCAAAAACTTTTGGTTTCGTAGTCGTGTCCAGCTAAATATTTATCCCAAAAATAGTAGGTTAGTAAAGAACTACCAGTAACATTGGCAATTCCAAGTTGAAGAAGAGGGTTGATGCCATTAGTAAGCAGCTTTACAATGAATAACCAAAAAATACCTGCTATAAGAAAATATGGATTTAATTTACTTTTCCCGACTTCCTTCAAGTTATTTGCAAACAATATAGACCCCAAAAAAGGTGAAAATAGTAATGTCAATATTCCAATAGCTGCTTTTGAATAAAATTTAGGTTTCATGATTAATTACTGCCAAATTTTGAAATTGGTTAAAGATAAGATAATCCCACTTTTGGCGCAAGGCTACGGATTATTATTTAATGATATTTCTTCCTCTCTTCATTTAAATCCTTAGCGAGCTCATTTAAATCTACAATAAACCCCGATGTGTTTTTAATAGCAAAAACGTTTATAAGCCATTTGTTTTTTTCTATTTCATTAATGATATTGTCTTCAAATTCTTCCATTAAAATTTCTTTAACAGAGAAATTCTTCCATATCCCCTCTCCCTCTGCGCATGCCAAAGCAAACTCAGGGGCCGACCAAACTGAAAATAGAACAGTATTTTCCACATCAGCCAATGCAAAATTTCCATCCTCACCAATAAGGCTATACATCGTTTCAGAATCAGCAACTCTTTTAATAAAATATTGATAGCGTTCGAAAGCCCCCAATTTAGAGACAGCCTTAATTTCTTTATCTGAAACTTTCATAATTAATTAGGATTTTTTCCCTATCTATGGTTCTATTTCAAGCATAAGCAGGGCAGAACGTCAGGGCATTTAATAAGGATTTTCATTTTATTTTACATCTAATGGCTGTCCAACTAACAAAGTTAAATATCAGCATCCGCAATAACATTCAATGACTGTTTAATCAAATTTTCCACAGCCTTATTTCCATCTTTTGTAAATTCTTTTATAATGCGATTAGCAACGATACAATTCAGGCTTATACAATGATGCCCTAAAGATTTTCCTAAGCCATAAATAGCAGAACTTTCCATTTCAAAATTAGAAATACGGTGATTGCCAAAATGAAAAGTAGAAAGAAGATCAACCAACTGAGGATAAGCGAGCCCAAGCCTAAGCACCCTCCCCTGTGGACCATAAAAGCCGGGACAGGTAACCGTTATTCCATGATAGTAATCTTTTACAAAATGTTTTAGCAGGGCAGGGCTTCCCATATAAATGTATGGAGAAATATTCCCCGAAGTTAATTGCGTATGTGTTTTAAATGCATGAATAATTTGTTTCTCTTCTTCATTATTTTCGGTGCGATAAAAATTCATAAGGTTATCTAATCCAAGCCCGTGTGTGGCTGCAACAAAACTATCAACGTGTATTTCTTTTTGTAAAGATCCGGAAGTGCCAAAGCGAAGAATATTTAAAGAAGTAAGGATAGGTTTTACTTTTCTTGTTTCCAGGTTAATGTTTACCAAAGCATCTAATTCATTTAAAACAATATCAATGTTATCCGGGCCGATGCCCGTGCTTACCACTGTGAGCCTCTTTTTGCCAATATAACCGGTATGGGTTATAAACTCACGATGCTGCCTTTCAAACTCTACTTTGTCAAAATATTTGCTTACTTCTTTTACACGTCCCGGGTCGCCAACGGTAATAATAGTATTGGCTATTTCTTCTGGCCTTGCATCAAGATGATAAATAGCGCCACGTTTATTTATGATCAATTCAGATTCAGCAATGTGTTGCATATACTGCTTTTTAAGAATGAAAGTTAAGGTAACTATTGAATCAATAACAGTAATTTTGTTTTTTCTCAATTAATAACAATGGCTGAAAGAACGACGATTGCTCTTCCGGATTTTAGATTTTCTCCCCCTGTTGACCAGGTTGGTATTGAAGAAAGAGCCGCAAGATTTACCAAAAGAAGTATAAAAAAAGAAACTAAAGTAAAAGGCTTACTGCTTGCGTTAAATATGATTGACCTTACTACGCTGGAAGGAAAAGATTCTGAAGGAAAAGTTAAGCAAATGTGTTACAAAGCTATGCACCTGCTTGATGCATACCCCGGCCTGCCAACTGTTGCAGCGGTTTGTGTCTATCCCTCTATGGTTAAAACAGCAAAAAAGGCCGTGGAAGGTTCAGGAATAAAAGTAGCCTCTGTTGCCACCGGATTTCCCAGTGGCCAGGCTCCGCATAATGTAAAGATCAGTGACACAAAATTTTCAATGCACCAAGGCGCCGATGAAATAGATATGGTTATAAGCCGCGGAAAATTTCTGCAAGGCGAATATAATTTTGTATTTGATGAGATCGCTTCAATTAAAGAAGCATGTGGTGATGCAAGGTTAAAAGTAATTTTAGAAACAGGAGAGTTAGTTACTTATGATAAGGTTCGCAGGGCAAGTGATATTGCCATGCATGCAGGTGCAGATTTTATAAAAACATCAACTGGCAAAGTTATTCCTGCAGCGACGTTGCCTGTGACTTTGGTAATGTTAGAATCCATCAAAGATTTTTATTATAAAACCGGTAAGAAGATAGGAATGAAGCCCGCCGGTGGAATTTCAAAATCAAAATTAGCGCTCCATTATCTTGTAATGTTAAATGAAATCTTGGGTGAAGACTGGATGAATAATCATTTGTTCAGGTTTGGTGCAAGCAGTTTGGCGAATGATTTATTGATGCAATTGATGAAAGAGAAGACAGGCGTTTACCAGGGGAAAGATTATTTTTCGATAGATTAAAAAAAGTACCTCTAAGTCTCCCCAAAGGGAAGACTTGCTTAATTGTTTGGCTTATAGTTATAGCCGAAATGGAAGATATGATGTTTGGTTTATTCAAAAGCTCCATCTCCGTCTCTTTTGGAGAAGGAGATGGAGGATGAGGTTAAAGAGTACTTTAAAAAAATAAATACATGGTTACAAAAAATAGCGCCCTAAAACTAAAATTTGATAGCACCCGGAAATACGCACCGGCCCTGGAAAGCAGATCGTCTGTAAAAATAGACCCGCAATATGACCTGTTCATTAATGGAAAATTTGAAAAGCCGCTAAGCAAAAAATATTTTGATACCATTAATCCGGCAACTGAAGAAAAATTATCAGAAATAGCAGAAGCAAATGAAGCAGA
>NZ_JBDSZG010000007.1:0-177813 GCF_039925265.1 Mucilaginibacter sp. | reverse complement strand
TCACTACTCACTACTCACTACTCACTACTCACTACTCACTACTCACTACTCAAACTCACTACTTAATATACTGCTGGATTATTTGCTGCAACTGGCTGGCCTGCATTACGCCGCTTTGTCGCCATTTGCTTTCACCGTTTTGGAAAACCATTAGCGTGGGTACGCTTTGCACTCGGTAAGTGCTGGCTGCCGCAGGGTTTTTGTCGATATCTATTTTAATGATGGTTACCTTATCGCCCAGGGCATCCTTTACCTGCTTTAAAATGGGCGGCATCATTTTACAGGGCCCGCACCATTCGGCGCTAAAATCTACCAAAACAGGTTTATCTGATGCTATTATATCCTGAAAGTTTGCCATGGTGTTATTCTCCTGAACAAAAATAACGCACGGCAGGGTAAAACGTTTCACGCTAATGTAGTTTTATAGCGGCCTTGGTGAACACAGAAGTCGACGCGTTATACAGCATGTCATTCGTTTTGGCGTACAGAGCATTATGCTGCCTGCAAATTTGTAAAGTATGAAAGGAAACAACGATATTTATATCGCAGCGTCACCCTAATAAATTTTAACCGAACCCATGAAAGAACGTTTCCACGCTATCGATATCATCCGCGGCCTCATCATGGTCATCATGGCGCTGGATCATACCCGCGATTTTCTGCATTATCCTTCGTCACCGCTTGATATGCAAAGCACTACAGTAGTTTTGTTTTTTACCCGTTGGATAACGCATTACTGTGCGCCAACATTTGTGTTTCTCAGCGGCGTATCCGTATTCCTGGCCGGGCAGCGGAGGACGAAACATGAACTTAGCCTGTTCCTGCTTAAAAGGGGCGTTTGGCTCATCATTTCAGACCTTCTCATCATGAGCTTCCTGTTCAGTTTCAGCTTGCAGTATCATTTGTTGGTGCTGGAAGTTTTAGCAGCCATTGGGTTCGGGATGATCCTCCTGGCTGGGCTCATCTATGCACCGCGATGGGTTATCGCCGCAATAGCTGTGCTGGTCATATTTGGCCATAATGCACTGGATCACATTCAGCCACTCCAAAACAAAACAGCAGACGGCTTGCTTAAATTTTTTGTGACAGCCGGGGCGTCGTTTGTATCGCTTAGCGCTAACCGAAATTTGTTAGGATTATATGCGCCCATCATTTGGGCAGGGCCGCTGTTGTTGGGCTATGTATTCGGGAAATTGTATCAGACCGGTGCAGATGCCAAAAAAAGACGGGCCATATTATTACTTACAGGTTTTTCATTCATGGGGCTGTTTGTTCTGTTACGTTTAATAAACCTTTATGGCAACCCGGTGCCGTGGTTCCATCAACGCAATCTTGCCCATACTATATTAGCTTTTCTTAACGCTGCAAAACAACCACCCTCGCTGCTCTTTCTTTTAATGACCCTGGGGCCGATAATGGTGCTATTGGCTCTTGCCGAAAATTTCAATAACCGGCTAACAGCGTTTTTCGAGGTTTATGGCAATGTGCCCTACTTCTTTTTTATAGCGCATTTTTGCCTGCTCAGGATTATTAATCTTGCATTGATCGGGTTAAGCGGCCTCGCCTACAAATCGGACGGAAACCCTATTGTGTGGCAGGCGCAGGGTTTCGGTTATCCCTTATGGGTGGTGTACTTGTTTTGGATATTTGTAATCGCCGCGTTTTATTTCCCCTGCAAATGGTACGGCAATTATAAACGGACGCATAAACATTGGTGGTTATCGTATGTGTAAAACGGGGTTGTTTTCGCAAGTGTAGGCATTGTTATTAACAGTGTTCTTTGGGAGCTAATATCGAATAAATAGCGATTTTTTGGTGAGATTGAAGGCAATGATGATTACATTAAATCAATAAAGTTATCATCATTAACGTTGTGAATCTCTTTAGTTGTCTCTTGAATCCAGTTATGAAATAAATTTACATACTCATCTTTTATGTTTTCTTTGACATTCTTGGTTGATAGATAAGATGATTCAAAGCCAGTTCTAATATCTCTCAATATTGAAATTTTCTTATAGAATTCTGAATATTTAGAAAGTATGTCTTTTAATATGGATAACTGACCGAGTATCTCAGTATTTTTATTGTATCTTTTTTTAAAAGACTTATACAGTTGCTTTGATCCTGGTTTATGATATTGACTAAATAGTACAAGCGACTCCTTTTCACTGGAATAAATATTGGCCACGTAATCCCTTACTTTGTAAGAGCATATAGAGTCGAGTTCAGTGATTTTTAGTTTCACACTCCGAGGATATGTTTCATAATCTTTTATAAAAAAGCAGTAATTTATAATTGACTCTCCTTTATTGGTAGATTTATATATGTTTTCAAAGCCATTGTTTTTTTCAAAACTTAAAGAATCAACAAGAAAGATTTTTACAAAATCCCTTGCAAGGTTTTTATTTGAATGGAATGAATTGAAAATTCTATAAAAAAATACCGAACTTAAAACGCCTATTTTTTCATCAATCAATTTATTTTTCCAAAAATTAACATTGAAATCGATATCCAAATCATTAAAGACATCTACAACAGATTTTGCAATTGTGTTAATAAATGGAATTTTGCTGTCATCAATTGAATCATCAATAAAAGTTATAAAATTATTGTAGTCCTTACGCTTTAGCCTGCTATAACAATTTAGGTAATAATATTCAGCGCATTCTAGGTCGTCACTGATTTTTTTCGAAAAGTCAATCGACGATAACGGAGCCAAGTCATTTGAGAAATTGAATT
Organism: Mucilaginibacter sp.; assembly: GCF_039925265.1. Lineage (GTDB taxonomy): Bacteria > Bacteroidota > Bacteroidia > Sphingobacteriales > Sphingobacteriaceae > Mucilaginibacter. The sequence continues at coordinate 175,074 of NZ_JBDSZG010000007.1, read as the reverse complement.
TGTAAGAATATTCGTAGTAATTAAATCTTTGTTTTTTATCATCAGTTAAAATGATATTACTGATATCTTTCAAGTTTGAATAAAAAGTTTTTGAAATAAATAGATTTTGCCAATTGATTTTTTCCGCATGTGTTGGGACCTTAAATGTTCCATTACGAGAATTTATGAGCGTGTTTAGTAAATAGTCGATTTTTATTGTCCATCGGATTTCTGGAAAGTCCAAATAGTTAATCAAAGGTTTTATATAACTATTGTGCCCTAAACAAACCAAAGCTATGCACGCGTGCACTATTTTTTGATGAGTTTCTAAGTCATTTTCACTAAAATCATAAATTTCTTTTTCATAAAATTTTTCATCAGACAAATTACATTGTTCAATGTCGTTTGAGATTTCGTTAAATATATCGTTTGAAAGTGTTCTTCCGCGTAGATTCAAAGGTAGCTGACTATATTTGACGTAGTTCAGTCCCATGGTATCTAATGAATCATTAAATAATTCTTTTACTGCAGTATCCATATTATCTAAAGTTACTTTTTATAAACAACTTGTGCAATTTCTATTATTTCAGATATTTCTTCTATTTGAATAATTTCAAACGGCAATTTTAATTCCAGCGGGATGCCAAGTTCATTCATCCATTCAAATGTTTTATGTGGTGGGAAATTATTTTTTGCCCTAACATTGTTAAAATCAAAAAACGAATCGTCTGGACCTTCTATTGTATAAATAAATCCTGTCGTTCCTCGATTTAAAGCGAATGATCGAGCTATAGACCTGTATGGGGTTGTCGATATAAAGGGACTTTTAAACGATGTTTTTTGAGCATCATCTAATGCTGATTGTAACATAAATTTGTCAATAGGGGCAGTTAGGTCATCAAGCAAAGTTTGGGCTTTAAATAACGCCTGATCAATTGATTTGCCATTACGCAAGTCATAGTTGATAATAGGACAATAAAGTTTGTCTCCATATAATGATTTACATCCGTGATAAACAATCATCTACTTTTAAGTAACTTTTATTCATAAAAAACAGCATAAGATACATATTTACTTAAGCAGTACATCATTGTTGCTAACAACGATTTGAATTTAAGTGTAGTGTAAGTAAATCCTGCATTGTATTAAAACATTTCTAAGTTTAAACGCCTCCACCACCCCTTAATGCATCACCTTTTTCAAATCCTTTTCCGGCTGTAAAATATGACTGTCTTCCAGCCAGTCGGCGAGGCGGTCGGGCCAGTGGTTGATGGATTTAAGTTTGCGGTTGGTGCCCATATTAAAGGCATGGTCGCCGCGGGCGTACATATGCATTTCTACAGGTACTTTGGCTTCGCGATAGCGCTGTAAAAGCTGTATGAGCGGTAACGAGCAGCAGGCATCATCGTTAGCGGCTACCAAAAAGGCGGGAGGCGCGTCAGCGGCGATGTGTTCCGGCACGTAAGAGGGGCCGGGGTAAACCTGTACAATAAAGTTGGGTTTGGAGTTGGCGCGGTCTATAAGGTCGGCAGCTTTTGGGTCGCCCTCGTAACCGCCAAAAGCGATCATATCCACCAGTTCGCCACCGGCAGAGAAGCCCATGAGGCCAATCCGGTTTGGGTCGATACCAAATTCGGCGGCGCGGCTGCGTACCATTCGCATAGCACGGTAGCCGTCCTGCCTGGCATGTACCTCAATTTTATAGGGCGAGGCGCTGTCGCGGCCAAGGCGATATTTTAAAATGAAAACGGTAATGCCAAGGCTGTTGTAAAATTTGGCGGGGGCAACACCCTCGGAATTGTATACAAGCAACCTATGCCCGCCACCGGGGCAAACTACTACCGCTGCGCCGTTGGCCGTACCCGCGGGCGGAGCGTAAATGGTGAGCGATGGGTTATGGATATTCTTCACCCAATAGTCTTTGGCCTGCTCGGGCTCGTTGCGGCGGCTTTCAAAACCCGGAGCGCCCTTTTCCCAAAGGGGGATAACGGTTTGCGCGGATGCGCCCAGCGCGCAAATCAACAACATTATGGAAAAGGAATAGCGAAAAGAGTGTATCATAACATAGCGTTTAATATATCAGTGGACAAAAGCAAGTGCCTCATGTCATGTTGACTTGTTTCACCACCCCGTCATAAAGGTAGCCACTATATTTGCTCCTATGCATGCTGCCTGCCATGTGAGGTGCTGAAATAAATTCGGCATGACGGTTTGGTTAACCGGTTGCCTTAAATATCTGTTTTATAACTGAATATTGCAACAATTATCGGGACGCCTCTTAGCTCATAAACTTCTTCCACCAATTGGTAACCAATGGCAGCACTTCGGTAGGTTTACCGGGTTCAGGGAGGAAGAGTTTGATATTTTTGTCTTTACCAAATTGCACCAGGCGTTCGGCGGGTTCGTACCAGGCGTGTGGAGCCAGGTTAAAAGTGCCCCAGTGGATCCCCATCATGATATCGCCCTTCAGGTCGATATGGGCGTTGGAGGCATTATCGGGCCCCATGTGGATATCCGGCCAGTAGGTACCATAGGCGCCTATCTCCAGCATCGTCAGGTCGAAAGGGCCAAAGGTTTCGCCAATTACTTTAAAATCTGGCGAGTAGCCGGAATCGGCACCAAAATAAATATTATGCTGCGGCCCTTTGATCACAAAAGACGACCACAAAGTTTCGTCCCTGTGCGTAATGCCCCTGCCCGAGAAATGCCTCGCAGGTGCGGCTATAATGCTGCAGTTGCCAATCATCACGCTATCGCCCCAATCTACCTCGTGGATAAAAGCCTTGTGTATACCCCAGCTTTCAAGGTAGGTACATACACCTAATGAGCAAATAAAAGGAACGTTCTTATCCGCAAAAAACTTAATGGTGGCTTTGTCAAGATGGTCGTAATGGTCGTGAGAAGAGATGATTACATCTATTTTTGGCAGATCGGCCAATGCTATGGGCGGCTGAAAAAAGCGTTTTGGCCCAAACGATTGGGAAAAGGATACCCGCTGGCTCCAAACCGGGTCGGTAAGGATGCGGATGCCGTCAACTTCAATCAATAAACTGGAATGCCCCACCCAGGTAATACGCAGGCCGCTTTCCGGCGGGGTATCGTAAATGGAAATATCGGTTTTGAACGGACCCAAGGTTATCTTCGGCGTGTTTTCTGCCTTATTATTGATGTATTCCTTTAATATCGGCAGCATTTTGCCCAACCCGGCAGATTCGGTAGGGATAGTATTGATGAATTTGTTTCCTTTCTTGCGCGATCCGGATAAGCTCATATAACAAGTATTTAGCGCAATAACGCAAAAAACCATGTTATTGATTGCAACATCTGACCTATTCTTTCAAAAATTCAATAGAAACATCACAAAATTGCAATAGCGTGGCAGGCAGCTCGTTGGTAAGGTAAGGGTGCACAGCATTAAACACATGGTCGGCACCTTTTATAACCGCCAATTTAGCATTGGGTTGGGCGGTATGCAGTGCCTCCGCATGGCTCAAAGGCACGCTGGTATCTTCGTCGCCATGAACAATTAACCAGGGCTGTTTAATATGGGCTGCTTTTGCAACAATGTTTAGGCGGTCGGGGTTCTTCTCCAGATCCTGCAGCAGGCTTACTTTGTAGGGCATATTTTGGCCGGTGCGCGAGTTGCGCATGTACATTACGCCCTGTAGCTTCCATTGCTGCTCGGCTTGTTTTGGCCAGAGGTTATAAAAGCTGGAGATAGCCGCCATGCTAACCAGTTTGGTAATGCGCTTATCTTCGGCGGTTTTAACAATGCTGATACCGCCGCCCAAGCTGTGCCCAATCAGGTAAACTTCCCTAACAGCGGGCATGTACGATCCACCGCAGGCAAAATCAATAACGGCGGTCAGGTCCTCCAGTTCCATGGTGAAAGTATTATCGCTGAAGGCGATCAGGTCGGCAAAATCTGTGGGGCTGTCCGTGGTGGTTCCGTTATGCGAGAAATTGAATTTAAGGAACCGGAACCCACTCTCCGCAAAATATTGGGCAACAAGATTATGCGTACCCCAATCTTTAAACCCGCGGATGCCATGCGCGAAGATCACCAGCGGCGCTTTCGGGTTGGTATCGTTATAGGTAACATCGGCCAGCATTGCCCTGCCTTTGGCGCCCGGGATGGTATAGTAGTTTTTGCGGATCATGGCCGCAATTTAATAATGATTAAGCAAGATTACTTATACACTTATGCTATTTACTCCCTGTGCCACCATGCCCAAAGTATGAGCAATGGTTGTAATATTACCAGGCGGATCCAGGCAACCAAAAGGGACACCTTTAGCGTACCTAATATTACAGGAGCATCAATAACCATTTTGATATGTACCGGCAAAAAAGCAAGGAGCATTAAAATGATGCCATACGCCGCGAGCCGCCTTGTTCTTTGGAATATGAGCATCAGGGCGAATAATATTTCAAAAATGCCGGCTAAAATATTTAATGCTATGGGATAAGGAAGATATGACGGAATTATATGGTAATACGATTGCGGGTTATAAAAGTGGTTGCATCCGGCCAAAAAATAAAATATGACCAATATCACAAGACTGATTTTTTTGATATTTGTATTTTTTATAGCCATAATGTTGTTTAAAAAGGAAATATTATAAATTTAGTGCGCTTAATAAGTAAATTCTATTTTATTTATAAGCATTCTAAATACCTCTGTTTGACAAAGCCTTGACATTGCATCCTCTACAGTATGCTATTTTTGTTGGGTCAAATTTAAAACTGCTTTGAAGTATCTAAAGGTAATAGCTTTTACGCATAAACAAATCGAGCTGAAGGAATTGGGAAAGTTGGTATTATGCCAGGAAAATCTTACCGATAAACTTCATGAAGTTAAGGCCCGTTTTGGTATAAACGAAATATTTTACCTTGCTACCTGCAATCGTGTAGAATTTGTACTGTCCACACCGCAAAAGGTAGATAAGGAGTTTGCTCATCAGTTTATCGATTCTTTAGGAATGGGCCTTTGCCACAATTCCATGGGGACATTCCTGGATGCTGCTTCTATATATGAAGACCATGCCGCTATGGAGCATTTACTGCGTACTTCATGCTCTTTAGAAAGCCTTATCGTTGGCGAAAAGGAGATCCTTGCTCAACTACGCAAAGCTTATGAAAGTGGCCGCGAAGCTGGCCTCACGGGCGATAAGCTCCGTTTGATAATGGAGTGCGTGGTGAAAACCGCTAAAGAAGTTTACACCCATACCAATATCTCTAAAAACCCAATTTCGGTAGTATCATTGGCTTACCGTAAATTAAAAGACCTTAAACTTTGTTCAAACGCGCGTATCCTCATCATTGGTGCGGGCGAAACCAACAGGAATATATCTAAATACCTGCAAAAACATAAATTTTCTAACTTCTCTGTTTTTAACCGTACGCTTTCTAAGGCGCAGCAGCTTGCCAACGATTTAGGCGGCGAGGCTTTTGAACTGGAAGATCTGAAAACGTATAAAAGAGGTTTCGATGCTATTATTACCTGCACATCAGCAGTGGAGCCTATTATTACTACAGAAATTTACGCTTCTCTTTTAAACGGCGATACCGACAGGAAAACTATCGTAGATCTGGCTATCCCGAATGATACAGCCGCCGAAGTTCTGGAGCAATTCGAGGTGAACTTTATTGAAGTGCATTCGTTAAACGAGGTTGCTAAAAAGAACCTGCAGGAGCGCTACCACGAATTATCGCACGCCGAAACCATCATTGAGCAAAACATCAACGAGTTTTTGGTGATGCTTAAACAACGCAGGATAGAATTGGCGATGCGCCAGGTACCCGAGAAGATAAAAGAGATCCGCAATAACGCCGTAAATACCGTATTTGCCGAAGAAGTACAGAGCCTCGACAAAGAATCGCGCGAGATCCTCGAAAAGGTGATGAATTACATGGAGAAAAAATATATCAGCGTGCCTATGATCATGGCTAAGGATATATTAATCAACAGTAATTAACAAGCAAATTTCTTAATTTGGCGTTCAGAATGAATGAGCGCCTTTCCCTAAAATACAACCTGTTTCAAAAAATAATATTGGCCGTAATGATATGGTTTGTATTATCGCTACCTTCCCCCGTTGCCATATTTGAATATGTGGTAATTAAAACCGATTACGATCTTCTCAATCTGCTGCAACGTGCAATACATTTTAGCATCTGCCTGTTTATCTCTTTTTACATCTATCGCGATAGAATAGTTTTGGAGTATAACGCTACCAGCCTGATAGTTATTGATAAACGCAATAAAGAAACATACACTATCCCCCTTAGCCGGTTTACTGCTGTAAAGCTAAAGCAAAGCTACGTTAAGAGTCAGGCCCGGTCTTTTGAGATTACTTATTTAACCGCAAATAAAGACGAAGAAACGCTTACTTTTAAGGCTTACAGTGGTAAAAAAATTAATAAGTTTATTGAAGCATTGAAAAGCGCAAACCCTAATGTCGACGAAAAGTATTGGAGTTTTTATTAATAAGCATGTAGAGAAAACCCCCTTTTGCGCCACGAGTTACGCTGCGCTAAACTCGCGGCAGCAAATAGCTTTATTGCATTTTTTACTTTTTACTTTCAACTTTCAACTTTTTACTTAATACAAAGGTCATTTTGTTGCAATTCATTCAATTCCTGTTCTCTACCATCCCCATAAAAAATTAAATTTGCAGGAAAATAGAAATCCCTTTGGACAGAAAAATAATTATAGGAACGCGTGGCAGCGAATTAGCTTTATGGCAGGCCAACTTTGTAAAGGATAGCCTGGAAGCGATACACATATCCGCCGAACTTAAAATTATAAAAACACAGGGCGATCGCATCCTCAACCTCAGCTTTGATAAACTGGAAGGTAAGGGCTTTTTTACCAAGGAGTTGGAGGAAGAACTGATTGCCGGCACCATAGATATCGCCGTGCATTCGCATAAAGATCTTCCTACCGAAAACCCTCCTGGATTAGTCATCGCAGCGGTGTCCGAACGTGAAGACCCGGCTGAACTGCTATTGGTGTTGAAGGACTGTACAGATGTGCGCCAAAAACTATCCGTAAAGTTTGGCGGCCTGGTGGGTACTTCGTCTAACCGCCGCAAAGCACAATTGCTGGCCGTTCGCCCCGATCTGGAGATAAAAGACCTTCGTGGAAACGTACCTACCCGCATAGGCAAACTGCGCGACGAAAAGTACGACGCTATTATGCTGGCCAAAGCGGGCGTAAGTCGTTTAGGTATTAACCTGGATGAATTTCATGTGGAGGAATTAGGCGCGACGGAATTTATACCGGCACCCGCGCAAGGTGTTTTAGCTATACAAGTTCGCGAACGCGACCATATATTATATGAGGCTCTGCAAGACCTTAACCATCCAGATGTGGCTGCGGAACTGTCTGTAGAGCGTACCGTACTTAAATTATTCGGCGGTGGCTGCCACCTGCCGCTTGGTGTTTATTGCCGCAAGGACGATGATAAATACCAGGTTTTTACCAGCAAAGCCGAGGATGGCGAAGGCTTCCCCGACAGGCTTTTTATTGAATCTGACACGCTGGAAGGCTTGCCGGAACGGATAGTAGCCAAATTTGCCAAAGACCGCAAATTCCCGCTGAAGGTTTTTATATCCCGCGATATTTCTGCCGGAAGTTATTTCCGCAGAGCATTAGAAAAAAATAAGATAGAGATAGAGGCCCGCTCGTTAATTCGTACGGTACGCACCATTACCCGTTTTGATAGCTACATCCTTAAAAATATAGATTGGGTGTTCTTCAGCAGCAAAAACGCGGTTGAATACTTTTTCCAGTTAAATCCAACTTTCCCCAAAAAGGTAAAGTTTGGCGTAATGGGTACGGGTTCTGAAGATATGCTGCGCAAAAACGGCCACTTTGCCGATTTTGTTGGCGAAAGTACCGATACCGCAGATGTAGCCGCAGATTTCGCGGCCATGGCAAATGGTACAGCTATATTATTCCCGGGGGCGGATAGCCCGATGAGGAGTATTCAGCAGGGTTTATCGGCAGAAACGAAGATTATCGACCTCCCTGTTTACGAAACCGTATTGGAAGAGAACGTACAGCCAACCGGAGCCGATATACTGGTATTTACCAGCCCGAGCAACGTAGAGGCGTATTTTATAGATAACCTGTTACAGCCACAGCAAAAGGTAATAGCCATAGGTAAATCAACCGGCAAAAAGTTCGAAGAAATGGGTGTAAGCTATACGCTCCCCTTCTCGCCGGATGAAATAGGCCTGGCAGAAGCGGTGTTTGGGATATAAGGTAGTTCATGGGTGATGGTTCATAGATCATAGTGAGCTACGGATTATCTATCACGAACAAACATTTAATTTAGAGGTTGCCGGTTCTACCATGAACTATCAACCATGAACTATGAACTCAATGTTACAACGACCAAGAAGAAACCGGAAGAGTGAAGTTATCCGCCAGATGGTGCAGGAAACGCATGTTAGCGCGGCTAACCTGATATTCCCGCTGTTTATTGTGGATGGCGAAAAGCAGAAGACAGAGGTGGCATCCATGCCCGGTATCTTCCGGTATTCGATAGATAATTTGCTACGCGAAGTGGAGAGCTGCATGAATTTGGGCTTGAAATCATTCGACCTGTTCCCAAACATCCACGACGATTTTAAAGACAAATACGCTACCGAAAGCTACCGCGAGGAAAGCCTTTACCTGCGCGCTATCCGTGCGGTAAAAAAGGAATTCCCGGAAGCTTGTGTAATTACCGATGTGGCGATGGACCCGTACAGCAGCGACGGCCATGATGGGATTGTAGAGAACGGCGAGATCCTGAACGACGAAACGCTGGACGTATTAGGTAAAATGGCCCTCGCCCACGCACGCAGTGGTGCAGATATCATTGCCCCAAGCGATATGATGGATGGCAGGGTTGGCTACATCCGCAAAACGCTGGATGATGCCGGTTTTACCAATGTATCTATCATGTCGTACTCGGCAAAATACGCCAGTGCTTTTTATGGTCCGTTTAGAGATGCCTTAAACTCGGCACCAAAATTTGGCGATAAAAAAACCTACCAGATGAACCCCGCCAACCAGCGCGAAGCTTTAATTGAAGCCAACCTGGATGAATTGGAAGGCGCCGATTTCCTGATGGTAAAACCTGCGCTTGCTTACCTGGATGTAATAAAACTGATAAAAGATAACACAGAACTGCCTGTTGCTGCCTACAATGTAAGCGGCGAATATGCCATGATAAAAGCCGCCGTACAAAACGGCTGGCTGAACGAGCAGCGCGCTACCATGGAGGTGCTTACCAGCATCCGCCGGGCAGGCGCAACAGCCATATTGAGCTATCACGCTAAGGAAGTGTTGTTGAACAAGTGGCTTTGATAAAGTCAAAAGGTTAAAGTCAAAAGTAAAAGGCTTTGGACTTTCACTAAAATAATAAAGCGTCATTGCGAGGTACGAAGCAATCTCCCGATAAGCAAATCGGATATGCAAAGTTCAGAGATTGGTTCGTTCCCCGCAATGACGAGTAGGATAACATAACAAAATGAGTATACCCGATATAAGCAGAGCAAAATCTGCAGAACTGTACGAGAAAGCAAAAACCTATTTCCCCGGTGGGGTAAACTCGCCTGTGCGCGCCTTTAAATCTGTTTATGGTACGCCGCTTTTTATTGAAAAAGGCGACGGCAGCCATATTTGGGATGCCGACGGCAACGAGTTTATTGATTTTTGCTGCTCGTGGGGGCCACTTATTTTAGGACATAACCACCCGGCTGTCCGCAACAAAGTGATAGAAGTGATGCAGAATGGGATGTCGTTCGGTGCGCCAACGGCGTTGGAGAACGAACTGGCAGAGCTTATCATTAGCAATAACCGTTTTATTGAGAAAATACGGTTTGTAAGTTCGGGCACCGAAGCGGTGATGTCGGCCATCAGGTTGGCGAGGGGTTACACCAAAAGGGATAAGATCTTAAAGTTTGAAGGTTGCTATCATGGCCATACCGACGCTTTGCTAGTAAAAGCAGGCTCGGGCCTGGTAACGTTTGGCGAAACCTCATCCGCCGGTGTACCAAAAGCTTTTGCAGATGAAACCATCGTGGTAGCGCTTAATGATAAAGAGGCATTACTAAAAGCCTTCGCGGATTTTAAGGATCAGATAGCTACGGTTATTATCGAACCTATCCCCGCTAACAACGGCTTGCTGTTGCAAACCAAAGAATACTTAAATTTCTTGAGAGATACCTGTACCCAAAATGGTACGCTGCTGATATTTGATGAAGTAATATCTGGTTTTCGTGTTGGTTTTGAGGGCGCTGCGGCATATTACGGCATCCAGCCTGATATTCTTACCTATGGAAAAATTATTGGTGGTGGCTTGCCGGTTGGTGCCTATGGGGCATCGGCAGAAGTGATGGATCATATCTCGCCGGTTGGTTCGGTTTACCAGGCAGGTACGCTATCAGGTAACCCGGTTGCTATGGCGGCAGGTATTGCACAGCTCAGCGAATTACTGCAGCCAGGTTTTTATGAGGAACTGCACGCAAAAACTGCCGACTTTGTAAAATCGATACAAAACTTTGTGGCCCAAAAGGGTTATGAGTTTAAAGTGTTCACCATCGGCTCGATATTTTGGTTTGCCTTTACGGATAAGGATGCTATCAGCTCAGCGGATGATATTGACCCGGCAAGTATGCTCAAATTCAAAACAATGCACCGCGAACTGATAAACCGCGGTATATATTTAGGCCCTTCGGGTTACGAAGTTGGCTTTATATCATCGGCCCATACAATAGCCGATTTGGAAACAACAAAAACAGCTATATTTGATAGCCTTGATATTGTATTTAACCAATAATAATTTGCTTTAGCGGTAAGCAGTTTCCATTAAACTACTCACCACTCACCATTCACTACTGAAAAATGAAAAGATCGCTTGTTATATTTTATGCCATTATCATTTACGCGCTGGCGGAATTGATGTGGTGGGGGTACATGCTGGTGAGCCTACAGCCCCGTCGTTTCGCCATGATTATGGGCGAGGGTTCGATGTTCATTATTGTATTTTTATTGGGTGCCTATCACATGCAAGCCTCCGTAAAAAAAGAACGCAAGCTGATGGAGCAGAAGAAAAATTTCCTGCTATCGGTTACGCACGAGTTGAAATCGCCGCTGGCGTCTATCAAAATCTTGCTGCAAACTATCCAAAAGCGCGATCTGACCAAGGCGCAGATATTGGATTTTATTGATAAATCCTTACTGGATGTAGAGCGATTGGATGATATGGTGGAGAATATGCTGCTGGCCTCTAAAATAGATAACCGCTCTTATAGTTTCCCCAAAGCGGAGTTTAACCTGTCGGTTTTGGTGGATAGCATTGTAAACCGCTTGCAGATAACCAAATGCGACTGCAACCAGCAGATCATCAATGCCGAGATCGAACCTAAGATTGAGATAACCGGTGATAAATTCGCGCTTACTTCGGTGGTTACCAACCTGGTAGAGAACGCCGTAAAGTATTCAAAACCTTGTATGGCGGTGGATGTTAAACTTTTTCAGAAAGACGGTAAGGTGTTCTTCCAGGTGGCCGACCACGGCATCGGAATATCTGACAGTGAAAAAACACGCATTTTTGACAAATTTTACCGTGTTGGCAGTGAAGATACCCGAAATACCAAGGGAACCGGTCTTGGCTTGTATATTGTAAAGGAAGTACTGGACAAACACCAGGCCAGCATTAAGGTGAGAGACAACCGCCCTGCCGGCAGTGTTTTTGAAGTTGTATTTGCATAATACCTAAATTTATAGAATGATGCCTAAAAAAAGAATTTTATTAGCCGAAGACGAAGATCATTTGTTGGAAGCCATCAAATTAAACCTGGAGCTGGAAGGTTACAAAGTTTCTACAGCAAATAATGGTAAAAAGGCGCTCCAGATCTTTAAAGAAGAGCGTTTTAACCTGGTGATACTGGATGTAATGATGCCGGAGATAGACGGCTTTGTGGTTGCAGAAACCATCAGGCTCGAAAACTCTGAGGTGCCTATTATGTTCCTTACCGCTAAAAACACCAATGAGGATAAAATTTCGGGTCTTAAAAAAGGCGCGGACGATTACCTTACCAAACCTTTTAACCTCGAAGAGCTTATTTTACGGGTGAACAACCTGGTAAAACGCAGCCTGAAAGGTGACGAGCTAAAAGAGTTTAACAGCTACAAAATCGGCGAGAAAACCATCCATTTCAACTCGTTTGAGTTGGTGAACGAGGATGCCAGCATCACCCCATTAACCAAAAAGGAAACTATGCTGCTGAAGCTTTTGATAGAGCGCCGCAATGAGGCCGTATCGCGCGAGCAGATCCTGGAAACCGTTTGGAACTATGATGTGTACCCGAGTACCCGTACCATAGATAACTTTATCCTTACTTTCCGTAAGTATTTTGAGCCGGATCCTAAGAACCCGGTTTATTTTCACTCCATCCGTGGGGTAGGTTATAAGTTTACAGATCAGCATTAATACATGTTCACAAAAAGGGCACGCATATTAGTCACCGGTCTTTTTGTGGTACTGCTTTCGGTGGTATTATACATGCACATCTATCCATTGGCGGCGGTGTCGGTAATGTTTATTGTGCTGCTGGTTTGGGGCTATTTTAAGCAGGGGCCGATAGTATTGGCGGCTAAACATTTCCACAACAAAGATTACCGCGGTGCCGAACGCCTGCTGAGCGAAGTGGGTCGCCCGGAGTGGCTAAGCAAAAGGCGCAGGGGCTTTTACGAGTTTATTTACGGCGGTATCTGCCTGCAAAAGAAAGAATACGAAGAAGCCGAGCGGCATTACGAAATAGCCGCCCAATATCCGCTGCGCAGTGCTAACGACCACGTTGCAGCCCTGGTACATGTGGCCAACATAAACGTACGCAACGGTAACTACGACAAGGCACGAGCCTACCTGCAGTTAACCGAGAAACATAAAGACAATATAACTGCTAAAATGAAGGACGTGATAGATCGCGTTGAGCAGGAACTGAGAAAACACTAAAACAGAGACAAGAAATAAGAATCAAGAAACAAGAAGAAAAAGAAGTCTTGTCTCTTGGTTCTTAACTCTTGCCTCTCTACTAATTATGAGAGATTCGTTATTTTTAAAAGCCGCATTTTCTGAAACTACCGAGCGCCCACCCGTATGGATGATGCGCCAGGCTGGCCGTTTTATGCCCGAGTATTGGGAGATCAAAAACAAGTACTCCTTCCTGGAAATGTGCAAAACACCCGAGCTGGCTGCGGATGTTACCATGCTGCCGGTAGACCTGTTAGATATTGATGCTGCCATCCTCTTTTCGGATATCCTGGTAACAGGTGAAGCCATGGGCGGCGATCTGAGCTTTACCCAAGGCGTTGGCCCTAAATTTGCCAACCCTGTGCGTACACAAGCCGATATTGATAACCTGCAAACCAACGTTGGCGATAAGCTGCAATATGTTGCCGATGCCATAAAGGTTATTCAACAACGACTGAATGGTAAGATCCCTTTGATCGGTTTTGCAGGGGCACCTTTTACCGTAATGAGTTATTTGGTAGAAGGTGGTTCCTCAAAAGATTTTAAGCTGACCAAACTGATGCTGCATAACCATCCCGAAATGGCGCATCAACTGTTATCGAAAATTGCCACCGTTACTGCGGATTATTTAAACCTACAGATAGCTGCCGGCGTAAACGCGGTGCAGATCTTCGATAGCTGGGCGCAGGCATTATCGTGGGATGATTATACCGAATTTTCGCACCGCTACATTGTAGAGATCATCAGCAAGCTTAACCGTAAGGATATCCCGGTGATATCGTTCTGTAAAGGCAGCTCGGTTTTTGCACCGCTGATGGCAGAAGCTAAACCGGATGTAATTTCTATCGACTGGAATGTTGACCTGCTGGATATCAAGAACCGCTTATCAAAAGGCATTGCGGTACAAGGTAACCTCGATCCGCATATTTTGTATGCCGATAAAAAGGTAATCAAAGACCGTATCCACCGCCTTTTCGAGCGTATGCGCGGCGAGAACGGCTTCATCTTCAACCTTGGCCACGGCATTATGCCCGATATTCCGTTTGATAACGTGAAGTACGCGGTAGAAGTGATAAAAGAATATAAGTACTAAATCCAGCCCCCTAACCCCCTAAAGGGGGAACAGGAGTTGGTTATTTTAATAGAAGTTCAAAAGTACCCCCTTCAGGGGGCGGAGGGGGCATGTATCCATACGTTTTAGCCATTCATATCATATTTGTTGTCTGCTGGATGGCGGGGCTGTTTTACATTGTGCGCCTGTTTATTTACCACCGCGAAGCACAGGATAAAACCGAACCGGCACGCACCATCCTGTCCGATCAGTTTGAGATCATCGAGAAGAAGCTGTGGTGGATCATCGCAACGCCGAGCATGTATCTCGTTATTGCGGCCGGCGCAACCATGCTGCACCTCAACCCCGGCTTGTGGACAATGCCCTGGCTGCACGTAAAGCTTACTTTTGTTGTAGGTTTGATTGCCTATCACTTCACCTGCCAAAAAATAATGAGGCAGATGGCCAAAGGTACCTACAAATGGACCTCCATCCAATTGCGCCTTTGGAACGAACTGGCTACTATATTGCTCTTCGCCATCGTATTCCTCGTGGTGCTTAAAAGCGCGGTGAACTGGATCTTTGGCGTTATCGGGATTATCCTTTTCAGCCTCATCATCATGTCGGCCGTGAAGATTTATAAGTATTTTAGGGAGAAGAAGTAGTTATCTGATCAACCCGTTGTGCAAGTCATGCAACGGGAATATGAGGTCGTAATCGTTCCAATTGAGGTTACCATTAGCTAAGTTGAACTGCTTAAATAAATCTTCATTCAAGTATTTCGATATGGAAGGGTGTAAAGATTTGGTGAGAAAAGCTTTAAAGTCCACCAACTTTTCATGGCCATCATTGAAAGATATTCTGATAGCGTAATCACCAATATAAGTTGCCGATGTAATTTCTATAACATCAGCAACTGATTCAAATTCGGTATAATCTTGGATGATCTTCATTTTAGTTTTTCGGTGATTCTTTCAAATTCTATATTCTTGTGATATACAAAATAGTCAACCCATTTTTCAACTATTTTGTTGGCGTAGGCTTCTAAGAACTTTTCAAAATCTTTTAGTTTGGCCCCCTTTAATGGTTTTCTATCTTTTACCAGCTTAATCTTTATTTCTGATATTTCGCCATCTATAATATAAAACTCAGCCTTACTTTCCAATCCGCCATACGTTGCATGCACATGTATTGGTTCGTGTTCATTCGAATAGAAAAAAAGGATAATCCCTAAGTATTCAAATATTTTTGGCATAATTTACTAATGCTAATATACCAAAAATTGGCGTTAATTCTTTATTTCCCTCTCACCGCTATTAAAACACTATTCCTTCCACTCCGCGCATCGGGGTTTAGGCCAACGGTCATCAAAAATTTACCAGAGTAGGTTGCAGTAGCGAAGCTGGAATTGTGGCCTGGCATCATGTTTACTTCGCTTACTTCGTACATCTTATCTTCCTGCAAACCCTTCATGCGGATAGGCAAATGGCTGCCGGCCTGGTAGCGCTGGTTCACTAAATAGTTGAACATGATAGCGTTGTTTTTAGCAGAATCTACATACATGATGGATGCTACATCATTGGTTTTGGGGTCCTGCAGGCGGTATTGCTCGCCGTGCCAGATGGCTTCGCTGAATTCTTTATAGGTTTTTAGGGCACCCTGGCAATAGGCCAGTTCTTCGGGCTTTAACTTGCTTACCACAATATCAAAACCAAGTTTACCCATCATGGCTACATCCGTACGGAACTTGATAGGCTGCTTGCCCCAGTCGGTAACGTGGTTGCTGCTGGTTAAGGCGGGGTAAAAGTACGAGTATTCCCACTGGATAAACACCCTTTCGATAGGCTCGGTGTTATCGCTTGGCCAAAACTCGGTAAAGTATTTAAGCGCGCCATAATCTACCCGTCCACCGCCGCCGCTGCAAAGCATCATAGGTACTTTAGGGTACTTGGCACGCAGACGGTCCAGCACGCTGTACAAACCGCGTACATAGTCGGTATAAAAGTTGCCCTGGTTTTTTTGATAAGGCGAGTAGGCGTTATACATCAGCGCGTTGCAATCCCATTTAATGTAGGCCAGTTCGGGGTTCTCTACAAAAAGTTTATCTACCACACCAAATACAAAGTTTTGTACGGCGGGGTTGCTCAGGTCGAGCACCAGTTGGTTGCGCATATAAAATTCCGGCCGGTTTGGCTGTTTTACCACCCAGTCCGGATGCTTTTCGTAAAGCTCGCTTTTGGGGTTCACCATCTCTGGTTCTACCCAAATACCAAACTTTACGCCGTTTTGTTTAGCGGTTTTTGTAAGGAAGGGGATGCCTAATGGGAGTTTAGCTTTGTTCACTTCCCAATCGCCAAGCCCGGCGTGGTCGCCGTTGCGGGGGTATTTGTTGCCAAACCAGCCATCATCCAATAAAAACAGGTCAACACCCAAATCCTTGGTGTCTTTAAGCAAAGCCGAAAGCTTATCATTATTAAAATCGAAGTAGGTAGATTCCCAGTTGTTGAGCAGCGTTAAACGCGGGCCCTGGCCGTCCAGTACTTTATACTTGCGCGCCCAGCTTTGCAGGTTACGGCTGGCTTCGCCTTTGCCTTTATCGCTTAGGGTGTAAACAAATTTAGGGGTTTCAAAAGCTACGCCCGCTTTAAGGGTGTAATTGGCCGCGTAATTGTTCATGCCGGCTATCAGGCGCAGGTTGTTGGTGGGGTCAACCTCCAGATCTATACGGAAGTTACCGCTCCACTCCAGGTTACCGTAAAGTACAAGGCCTTCGTCTTCCCCGGCGGGTTTGTTAAGCGATACCATAAAAACCGGCGGCTGAAAAATATCCGCGCGCGAGCCCAACTTGCTATCCAGCGTTTTAATGCCGTGGTTCAGCTGTTCTTCCTCGGCGCGCATTTCCTGTGCCCATTCACCATGGTAATGGTTCAGCCAGTAGCTATCGGCCTGTATATACAAATTGGCCGAAGCATATTTATTAAGCACCACGTCCTTTTTCTCGTGATGGGTGATCACGCTCCATTGCTCGGTTACGTTCTCGTTATAGTAGGTTTGATAGTTTAGCGTTACCTCAAAATTGTAAAGCGAATCTTTCAAACGGATGCTCAGCAGCGATACATCATCATTTATTTTAGTGACGGTATGATCTACATACTGCAATTCCAATGACTTATTGCCATCGGCATGGGTAACTTCAATGGCCGGCTCCAGCAGGTTATGCGTGCCCGAAGTAGTGTACGCTGAATTGTACACGTTATCGTATTTATCCTGTTTGGTTACTTTGGGTACAGCGGCATATTCGGTGTTATTTGCCAGCTTGCCACCAAAGTAAACCATGCTCAGCCTTTTATCATCACCCACACGCAGTACAATGGCGTTGTTTTTTGTTTCGATAGGGATAACGGTTGACTGCGCGTTAGCGCCGAAGCCCTTTAGTGTCATTAAGACAATAATTACAGATCGCGAAAAGGAGCGTACAAAGAAATTCATATAGGATTTATATTGGTTGGCTTTATTTATTTGGCTGATAGATGATGCCATCTTTCATCACCAAAGTTACTTGTTTTAGGGCTTTAATGTCAACAGAGGGGTCGCCATTAACGGCCACAATATCGGCTAAATAAATTGGTTTGATATTACCGAGGCCTTTCAATTCAAAAACTTCGGCGTTAACAGAAGTCGCGGAACGCAAAACATCTATCGGTTTCATACCATATTCTACCATCAGCAGCATTTCGCGGGCGTTATCGCCGTGGGCGTATACACCCACATCGCCACCCATGCAAATAGTAACGCCGGCTTTAAGCGCTGCGCTAAAGATGTTTTTTTTAATCTTCACGCTTGCCGGGTCGGCGTCTATACCCTTTTTCCAACCGGCATAGGTGTTGTAGGCTTCCGTTGCCGCCAGGGTAGCACACAGCGCTATGCCCTTTTCTTTCATCAGTTTAAACAACTCCGGCGTGCCGCCGTCGCCGTGTTCAATGGTACTGGCCCCGGCCATAATCGCCCTGCGCATACCTTCTTCGCTGCTCGAATGCATTATAACCTGCCTGCCGCTTGTATTGGCTACCTGCACCGCTGTTTTCAGTTCGTCCAGCGTAAAAGTTGGGGTTGTTGCGTCGTTCAGCCCCCAGCGGTAATCGGCGTATATTTTAACCACGTCGGCACCATGACCAATCTGTGATCGTACCACCCGGCTTATACCCTCGTTGCCATCCGCTTCCTCGGCACCTTTTACCAGACTAAGGTCGGTAACATCACTTTTTGGTCCGTAGCTCCCGGTGGCTACAATAGCCCGGGTGGCTACCAGCATCCTCGGCCCGGGTATAATGCCTTTGTTAATGGCGGTCTTTAGGCCCACATCGTCATATGCGGCGCCTTCTGTCCCCAGGTCGCGCACGGTAGTGAAGCCTGCCAATAAGGTTGCATTTGCGTGTTGAACCGCGCGTGCGGTGCGTTCTGCGCGGCTTTCGGTAAGTACCTGGTTGTCCCAGCTGGTTTCGTTATAAGGGTGCAGAAACAGGTGCGAGTGCCCTTCAATCAACCCCGGCATTAATGTAGAGCCTTTGAGTTCGATAACGGTTGCAACGGCAGGCACCTTCATTGCAGAGGCTTCGCCAACGCTGGCTATTCTTTTGCCCTTTACCAGCACCCACCACCCGGTGTGCATTTCTTTCCCGTCGAAAACCCGATCGGGCTTTAAAAGGGTGTAATTTACAGTCTGCCCCGGTTGAGCCACTAATTGCAGGCATGGCAAAATACTTAACAACAGAACTAAGCGAATTATTTTCATTGTAGATAGGATTTAGCTTACTTTATAGCGGGGGAGAAAACGAGTGGAAATTTACTTAAAATTATTTTAGATGCCATGCAACCATTTTAACGAGTTGCCCATCTTACCTTTAAATGATGCGTTTGGAACCTAAGCTTACTATTGACGAACTGGTACACCGGTGTAAAACGGGGCAACGGAAAGCGCAGGAAACGCTTTACAAGCTGCTGGCTGCAAAAATGATGGGCGTTTGCCTGCGTTATGCTGCCGACCGTATGGAAGCCGAAGACATGCTGCAGAATGGCTTTATCAGGGTGTTCCAGAAGATAGCAGATTACAGGAGCGAGGGTTCTTTTGAAGGATGGGTAAGGCGGATAATGGTGCACAGCTCTATAGAATATTACCGCAAACATCACCGCATGATGCAGGTTGTAGATATCGACGAGGCCGGGCAGGAGCCATCGGTAAATGCAGCGGCAGCATCAAGCCTGGAGGCGAAGGATCTATTAGTACTGATAACAACCCTTTCGCCGGGCTACCGGATGGTGTTTAACCTTTACGCCATCGACGGCTATTCGCACAAGGAAATCGCGGAAATTGTGGGCATTAGCGAGGGTGCCTCCAAATCGCAATTATCAAGGGCAAGGGCTATTTTAAAAGAACAAATATTGAAGGCCGAAAAAAAAAGCTATGAATATGCAGGATAAAGAATTTGATGAATTATTCCGCTCGAAGTTGGAAGATTTTGAAGTTGAGCCTTCCAAAGGCTTATGGGATAATATAGCTGCAGAAGTAGTTATCGATAGTAAAAACCGTTCGGCGTTGCCGTTCATCAGCATAGCTGCCAGTGTGCTGGTATTGGTAACTGCGGGCGTGTTTTTTATTCCGAAATTAAAGCAGGTGGATAACACAAAGCCTCCGGTAACTGCAGGTGTTAAAACGGGTATTAAGCCGCAAATAAATATTGCGCCTGTTAAAGCAGACGCTGTAATTAAAACAACAGAGCCCGCCCAGGTTCTGGCCGTATCGGTAGCTCCGAAAGTGCAACGTACTAAGCAAAGCATCAAAAAACAAAACAACAGCCTGCCCGCTGTAAAAGTTGAAGAGGTGAACAACCAGCAGCAAATCGCAAAGGTCGCACCAAAAGCAGCGCCACAAAGCGATTTGATCTTAACACCGGTAAAGCCTGATATAAACAATACCATGGTAATTGCCCAA
Organism: Mucilaginibacter sp.; assembly: GCF_039925265.1. GTDB lineage: Bacteria > Bacteroidota > Bacteroidia > Sphingobacteriales > Sphingobacteriaceae > Mucilaginibacter. The sequence goes on along the minus strand of NZ_JBDSZG010000007.1, from coordinate 155,018 downwards.
ACAACTATTGCCCCAACCATTACCGACGAGGTAAAAGTGATCCCGGTAAACAGCCTGACTGCCCAACAAGTGCCTGCCAAGACTGTTACAGCTGTGCAGCCAAAAAAACACCGTATCCGCAGCTTTGGCGACCTGATAAACGTAGTGGTAAGCAAGGTGGACAAACGCAAAGACAAGCTGATAGAATTCAGCAGCAAAGACGATGATGAATCGCTGATCACCGGGATCAATCTCGGTATCATAAAAGTTAAGAAAGAAGAAGTTATAGCAACCAATAAATAACCATGAAACCAATCATATTTACCCTCCTGATCTGCTTTGCAGCAACAACATTGTTTGCGCAAACCGATACCATAAAAACACGGCATACCGAAGGTGGTGACGCCGATACCATCATCATTATCAAAAGCAAGAAAAAGCATAAGTACAAATTTGGCTTTGGTAAGGATGTAGCAGAAGTTAACATCAATAACGACCAGAATGATACCACGTACACCGCATCAAAGGAGCCAGGCTTTTCAATGGGGCTTACCTTTACCCGGTTTGATATTGGGTTAACTACGCTTAACGATAATGGCAGCTTCAAACTGTCGCCGCAGAACCAGTTTTTAAATTACCGGTCGTGGAGGAGCAGCAGCATCGGGTTTGATGTGTTGCAGATCAGCTACCGGTTTAGCAGCGCGTTCAGGATCTACACTTCGGGCGGCTTCGACTGGCTCAACCTGCGCCTGCGCGAACGCGGCACCATCCTGCGCGACCAGGACGTGCTCACCTTTGTGCCCGACGATATTAAATACAGCAAGAACCGCCTCTCGGCAAGTTACCTTCGGATACCCATTGCCCTTGATTTTCGCACGCATGACGATGCCGACGGCCGCAGGTTCCATTTTATTACCGGGGTGGATATGGGCTTGCTGTTAAGCAGCAGCCTTCTACAGGAAAGCGACGTGAATGGCGACCAAAAACGCAGCGGAGATTACCACTTTACCAAATTCCGTTATGGCCCGTTTGTGCGTGTAGGTTATGGTGCTATCGGCGTGTTTGCCAGGTATTACGTAAACGATATGTTTGACGATAGCCCCGCGCAGAAAGGTTTGAGAAACTTCTCCTTTGGGATGAGCGTGGGCTGGTAGGTGCACGATTTAAGGATTTGGGGATTAATACGATTACGGCGCAAGGTTCTATGATCCGGTGATTGCAAGGTGGACGGCGATTGATCCCAAAACCGAAGCGTATCCTAACTGGAGTGGTTACAATTATGCCTTAAATAATCCAGTAAAATATATAGATCCTAATGGAGAAGATGTCTATCTCACAATTTGGGGGACACATGATGGAAATATTGGACATGCTGGAATCGCAGTCGATAACTATAGAACCGAGGAAGTCAAGATAAACACGGGAATACAAAATTAGATAAGCATGGAACGCGATCACAAAACAGGTTAAAACTGGTACCGTGACATACTATGATCTTTGGCCAGGCGGCTCTGATTTGCAAAAGAGGGCGTTTTATATGCTGCTCCCCCAGGAATGCCTTTAACTAATTATAGAGAAAAAATTGGTTCAACTAATGCAACGACTCCTCATCAATTATGGAAGGCTGCGTCTGAACTAAAAAATGCAACGATTATTAAAGACCCTGGAACAAAAGTTCAAAAGACGTTTATAGAAGGTGTTACAGGTGGTGGAATGCGTCAAAAAGCTGCAGAAAAAAGGGTAAATTGAAAATCATGAAACATACAATAATTGTAATTTGTATTTCAATTGTAAGTATATTGGGGTGTCAGAATAGCTTTATAATCGACAATAATAATATTAGGGCTATCAAGTTTTACTTGAGTAAAGACAACCAAGTTCCTTCTGATATAACAGATAAAAATAATATACAACGAATAGTTGCTGAATTGAATAAAGCTAAAAGAGAATTAGCAGTTTTTAAGGCAATTTTGACTTTGAAAATTCTTTATGCCGATGGGAAGGAGCAGTTAGTATTATGTAATAATAATCGGATAAAAGTAAATGGATTAACTTATACTCTTAATAAGCCGATTACTGAAATAATGGATGAAAAATAGCCTCCAACTGGCGCGAGTATCGGCATCGGGTAGAGCGTTTGCAGTACTCGTGACTAACCAACATACCCTTTGCCAGTTTTAGCATCGCGATAATGGCGTTTGAGGAGCCAATATTGTTTTAAAAATAAGTGTTCTATTTAAATTGGAACACCTGTTTGCAAAATTCCAGCTATAGCTTGCGGCACCGTTGTAATTAAACAAGGAAATCGCTTTTAAATCTGGTGGTTAACAGGAGGCACCTACGGAGCCAATTTCGTTGCTTAATTATTTCTATAAACAGGTTACTCCTCCGGAGTTACAGACAAATGAGTTCTTTAGTTCCGTAGAAACTCGCTGTTTATAGCATCATTCAAAATGATTTTGGCTCCGTAGGTGCCCCCTGTTTTAAGAGCGATTTCCCTGGGTAATTAAACGGTGAATCTTAAAATCCCGTAATCGTGTGTATCTTAGCAGCCAATGGCAGATGTACCTTTTTTAGAGGCGGTTTCGATAAGTAAAATATATCCGGGGGTAACCCAATCGGGCGTTAAAGATATCAGTATCGAGATCCAGCCCGGTAAAATAACCGCCATTATTGGCGAAAGTGGCAGCGGCAAAAGTACCTTACTGCGAATGCTTTATGGTCTGCTATCGCCCAACCAGGGCACTGTGTTATTCAAAGGCGAGCGCATTTGGGGCCCTGAAGAAAAGCTGATACCCGGGCACAACGAAATGAAAATGGTTACCCAGCATACGGATGACCTTAACCTCTTCGCCCGTGTATGGGATAACGTAGCCGCCATGCTGCCCAGTACCAACGTAAAGCTAAAGGAAGAAAAAACTGAGGCGGTACTCACCCAGCTCAACATGATGCAAATGGCCTACAAACGCGTTGCCGACCTTAGCGGTGGCGAAAAACAACGTGTAGCCATTGCCCGCGCCATTATCACCCGCCCCCAGGTTTTGTTTTTAGATGAACCTTTTAACCAGGTTGATACTTCGTTTAGGGAAGGACTACAGCACGATATCCGCCAGATAGTGCGCGAAAGCGGTATCACCGTAGTCATGGTATCGCATGACCCTGCCGAAGTGCTTTCTATGGCCGATGAACTGGTGGTAATAAAAAACGGCGAAATAGTGGAGGCTGGTCCCCCTAAAGAACTTTACCAAAACCCGCAACAACTTTATACCGCCGAATTGCTGAGCAACTGCAATGTGCTCAGTCCCGATGAAGCGAAATTATGCGGAATAAGTACCGATTCAGAATTTGTAGTGGTGTACCCCGAATGGATCAGGCTAAGCTCCTCGCCCGACAGCTTACAGTGGACGGTGCGTGAAGTGCTTTTTAAAGGCTTTTATGAAGACCTTTTACTGGAGTATGAAGATGTGATCATTCGCGTGGTAAACGGCGAGAACGGGCGCTTTAAGCCAGGAGATACCATTGGGATAAAAATTAAAAAGTATCTGGAATATTGAGGGGGATGATCCTAACGGTTTCATAATAAAAAATTGAAAATTGTGGTGATACTAATATCGAAAAATATGTTAACCCTGTATTTTTTTAATGAATTGATTATTAGTAGGTTAAAAAAAATTTATTGAAATTGTGTTAAGTTATGTTAACCCTTAACCCGCCTTTTCCGGTGGCCTCACCAGAACTATTGCCATAGGCTCCATTGAAATAAGAACGGCGCAGTAAAATTATTTACTGCGCCGTTGCTGTGTTAAGCTGGGTTGCTTAATTATATTGCGAACGATGACAGGCGCACAAATTGTTGTACTCGCGCAGCTACTTCTTCATCGGTTAAGTTCTTGATTTTTTCGGTACCAAACTTCTCTACACAGAAAGATGCCAATGCCGAACCAAAGATGATGGCATTTTTCATATTGTTAAAATTCACGGTGCCAACTTTGGCCATGTAGCCTATAAAACCGCCTGCAAAAGTATCACCAGCTCCGGTAGGGTCGAACACTTCCGCCAGCGGCAGGGCCGGTGCCGAGAAGATATGGTCCTCGTGGAATAATAATGCGCCATGCTCGCCTTTTTTTATGATGAGGTATTTTGGGCCCATCGCCAATATTTTGTTGGCAGCCTTTACCAAAGAGTACTCGCCGGATAGCTGGCGGGCTTCGGCATCGTTAATGGTTAAAACATCTACCATTTTAATGGTTTCCAGCAAATCATCCAGTGCAATGTCCATCCAGAAGTTCATGGTATCCATTACAATGAGTTTAGGGCGGTTTTTAAGGCGTTTAATAACCGTTTGCTGCACTTGCGGACTCAGGTTGCCCAGCATCAGGTATTCGCAGTCCTGGTAGCTTTCCGGGATGATCGGGTCAAAGTCGGCCAAAACGTTCAGGTCGGTAACCAGCGTATCACGGCTGTTCATGTCGTTATGGTATTTACCGCTCCAAAAGAACGATTTTTCACCTACTTTAATTTGCAATCCATCGGTATTGATGTTATGGGCGTTAAAGTCAGCAATTTCTTCGGCGGGGAAGTCGTCGCCTACCACGGCAACGATATTTACCTTGTCAAAAAAGTACGAAGCGGCCAATCCTGCATAGGTTGCGGCACCGCCAACAATTTTATCTGTCTTTCCAAAGGGGGTTTCAATTGCGTCAAACGCCACAGTACCAATAACTAACAAACTCATGCGAAAATATTTTAATTTTTTTTTGCGCAAATATTGTGAATTTACCTCAATAATCATACTTTTGCACACTCCAAACCGGAAAATACTACAGAGGCCAGCAACGCTGGAAGAATGGTAGCCAAAAGGTGAAGAGAAATAACCAGATTCCTGAGTAGCTCAGCTGGTTAGAGCATCTGACTGTTAATCAGAGGGTCCCTGGTTCGAGTCCAGGCTCAGGAGCACTCAAAATCAATGATTTAACCCCACTCTGGCGAGTGGGGTTTTTTTATTTGCATAAAATTTGCATACTTTTCTGGTAAGGCGATAATTCGCGAAAAAGCACTACAAAAAGGTAGATGGTACTTGAAATGTTAAAATTTATATGTACCACGACGCTGTAAGGGCGTACATGGATAGGGGCCATTATGTCACGGATAAGAAGCAGACCAAAGACCTGCAAATAAAAGATGCCTTTTTATTATGTATTCTTAACAGTACCTTGAATGAATATCGGATATCGATAATTGATTTAGGGCCGAAACGTGTCTTTTTCCATCTGGTACCAATGCTCCCATTGGAAAAGAAGCCGTAAACTATGGTCTTAAAATAAAAGGCTGCCCCTTGCGGGCAGCCTTCATAACTATTAACGTGAAGTAGAAAAAAAGAAGATCAGTTAGGGTTAACAATTGGCGCGCTGCCTGTAGCCGGTGGATTCAATACAGATTCATCCGCAGGTACATCCCAGTAGTCCAGGAAATTGTAGTTGATAGTGGCGTGGGTATTTACCGTACCTGTGCTGCCCACAACCACTGCATTGGTTACGCCTCCGCCTTTAGCAATATCGTATATGATGCCGTAGCGGCGCGCATCGTAAAATGCCAACCCTCTAAATACCAAAGCTACACGGCGCTCGCTTCTCAGTTGCGCGGTAGCTTGCAAAGCATTTAAGCCCGTACCAGCCAGTGGTGCCAGGCCAGCTCCCTGCGCTGCGCGTACATTATCGATACTTTGCAACGCTGCCGGAATACCACCCGTACTTATTAGTGCTTCGGCTTTCATCAGCTCATTTTCTTCGTATGATGGGCCAATGTACAGCTGGTAATTGCCCGGCGTTCTGTCGCTTAATACCTGCACGCCAGCCATGTCGTTGCCGCCATCAACCAACTGCCAACGGGTGCTGAAAGTAAACCCGCCTACCTGGTTTAAATAAGGCGTTATAGCCGTGAAGTTATTGCTCAGCCGTTTATCACCGGCCTGGTAGCTTTGAATAAAACGCTCGCTGATTTTAAAGGTGCTGCTTTTTGGCGGGCCGGTAGTAAGCGCCGCAACGGAGCCGCCCGTGGCCGAGAAGAAGCCGTTAGAGACAGACGTGCGGCCGGCAAATACATTGTCGCTACTTGCTATGCCGCCGTTCACCAGCGTAAGCACTGCAGTCCAGTCGGCGGCGGTCATGTCTGCAGCTTTTTTGTTGGCTACAATGTTTCTGGCCTTTAAGGTATTTATACTATGTACAAACATTGCCGGGGTTGGTACATTGCCATTGCCGGTTTGCACAAAGCTTGGTATCAGCTTAGACATTACAACGGTATAATCTGCAACATTTGCCATGCCTGTTAATAAGGCGGTAGAAGCATCCAGGTTTTTGTTTGATTCCGCAATTAACGCGGCGCTATTTACATAATTCGAAGAGATGCCGTTCACTTTATCGCTTATCAGCCCAGCGTAATATAACGATCCCAGCTTGCTATAGGCAAAGCCTTTCCACCAATAGCACCACGCTTTTATCGTATTCTTTTTTGCTGTAGCATCACCGCTAAAGCTAATACCATCCACAAGGGACAGTACCTGATTACAGGCGTTGTTTAACCCATACATATACGTCCACTCTAAAAAGAATACGTTAGAAGGGCGCTTATCCCTGGTGTTACTAATGCGCAGGACAGATTTTTGTGGCGATGAGTTGGTGGTTTTGCTGTTATCATCAAAAACTGCATAATCGGGCAGGTTCACTACGTTGATGTTTATATTGGAAGCTTCGGCACCGATGTTATCGCCCAATAATTCATGGTATTGAATGCCTTGAGAAAAATAACTGTCGCCCAGTGCATTTAGTCCGTTTAAAACCGAAGGATTGCTGCCATTAAAGCCGCTAAGGTAAACCCCGCCGGATGCCAGAGATGTAATACCTGTTTCTGTCAGCGCCTGCTCCAGCGTAGGGGAGTTTGGATTTTTTACATCCAGTTCTTTTTTACAAGATGCGGTACCCAGCAAAACCGCTGTTAAAAGCCAGGTTGATAATATTTTATAGTTTTTCATTTCTAAAAATTTAAGGTCAATTAAAATCCAAGGTTTAGGCCTACCTGGTAAGACTTCAGGTTGGGCGAAGAGCTGTTATCAACTCCTCTGTCGAACGCAGAGTTAGAGTTACCGGTGCTAATCTCCGGGTCGAAACCAGTGTATTTAGTAAAAGTTAACAAGTTGCGGCCGGTGAAGGTTAACTGTACTTTTCTAAAAACCTTGCTTTTTATCAATCCTGTAAAATCGTAAGAAAGGCTCACGTTCCTTAAGCGTACAAACGACGCATCCTCGTAAAAATAATCCTTGGTACCGTTACGTGCGGGGCCGTTACGTGCTCCAAAATAATCGGCGTAAATGCTTCGGTAATACGCGGTGTAGGCTGCGCTTGTACCATTAATGTTTACCGGCACATCATAGTCGCTGCTAATACCATCCCTGTACATCCATTCTTTGGTTTGGTTGTACAGGTGGCTGCCATGCACCCAATCAAACTGGAAGCCAAAGCTGAGTTGTTTATAGCTAAAACTGTTGATGAACGACATGTTAAACTTAGGGTTAGGGTCGCCAAAAGAATAAGCTTCGTTGGTGAACTGAACGCCTTTGGTGGTTTTATTAACAACCCTGCCATTCACAATTTCGTACTGGTCAAGGTCCGCATCAGCAATATATCTAACGCCTTGCTGGTTCACCTCGGTTAAGCTGGTTAATGCTTTATAACCGTAGATCTGGCCAATCTTAGTGCCGGCATTCAGGGTAAGCTGCGTGCTTCCTGCCGAACTTGCCAGGATAATTGATGGTCCGTCAATAGCATCAATTTTGGATGTTTGACGGCTAAAGTTGGTAGTTAGGTTCCAGTTAAAATCTCGGGATTTTAAAACATTTATGTTTAGTGATGCCTGGAAACCGTTTGACGAAAGGGAAAGTGCATTGGTACGGATGGTGCTTGCACCGGTTGAAGGCGGAACCGCTACATCATAAATTACATTTGTACCCTTACGCGTCCAATAGGTTGCGCTAAAGTTGAAAGTTGATAACCAATTGCCGCCAAAGCCGTTAACGGACATATCTGTACCTATCTCGATCTCGCGCGATACCTCCACATTCAGGTTGGGGTTTTTGCTGGCGTTCTGCAAGGCGAAAGCAAGGTTTGTACCCACGTTTTGAGGTGCCAGCACCGGGTACCTGTCAAATGGCTGTGGTTGTATACCGGCCTTGCCATACGCTGCTCTCAATTTAAATTCAGAGATCCTGCGACCTAACGCACCATTTTTCCAGAAACTGAAAGAAGACGGGCGGATGTAAACGTTAGCATTTGGAAAGGTAAACGGTTTTGAACCCTGGCCGAAGGCCGAAGAATAATCGCTGCGGAATCCTCCCGATACACCGCCAAAGTCGCCGACATCAATTTTTTGGTTCACCACATAACCATAGGTTACAAATGGCTCGGTATAATCAAAGGCAACTGCCTGGGTTTGCGTTTGGTTAAAGTTGTAAATAGGGTAGCTTGGTAAACCTAAACCGTAAGTATCAAACTCCTCATAAACGTTTTTGCGGTAATCGTACTGCAATAGTGTTGAAGTAGTAATAGGGAGGTTGATATGGAAGTCCTTCTCAAAGTCCGTACGGATGGTTGCAGAACCGTTAAAGTTCTTAAAGGTAGTTTTATAGATGTTTTTATTTAACTCACCTGTGTTTTCGCCATTATAATTACTGATAAAAGTATTGAGGTTTTGCGAAGCGACATTGCCCGACTGGTTTTCATAAATGTAATTAGCTTCGCGGTTGCTGTAGTTTAAGCCGTACTTAGCGTTTAACTCCAGAAACTTGTTCACCTTATAATTAGCCTGTAAATTTTGCAAAATATCAACCCGGTTATCCCGCGTGCGGCCATATTCGGTGTAGTAAAAAGGATTGTCGCCGTTTACACTTACCGTGCCCGAGTTGAGAGAGAACGGAAGCGTGCCGTCTGGCAGCGTTTGCGTAAAGTCGTAGAAAGGAGAGGCGTTGAGCGCGTTGAATAAACCACCTGAATTACCTACGCCCAGGTTTCTGTTAAGGGTGCTGCGGTTGTAAATCAACTGGGTAACAGATCTTAAGGTAAAGCCTTTGAAAAGCTCTATACCTAAATTGCTTACAAGGTTAGTGCGATCATTATAACCATTACTCCGGATTGTGCTTTGCTGGTGGTTGTTGGTTACGCCTATGTTATAATCGAATTTATCTGTTGCGCCCGATACATTAACACTATTATTGGTAGTGTATGCTGTGCGGAACAGTTGCTGGATATGATCGTAATATTTAAGATTGGTACCGTATTGTTTATCGGCTATGTTTAACGGATTTGACATTGCAGTTGGGTTGCCGTTACCCGCGGGGAATGCCCAGGTAACACCCGGAAAAGTTCCGTTTTCATCTATCGAAATAATGTTGCCGCTATTATCAACCAGGTTACCGCTTGCATCGGTTTTAAAGCTGTGGAGCTTGGCCTGGTGCACATCGCCGCTGTTAATAATGCTGCTGGCAGCTACACTGCTGGATACATTTATCTGCGGTTTGCCTGCCTGCCCTTTTTTGGTGAAGATCTGGATAACACCGTTTGCACCCTGTGCACCATAAATGGTAGATGCCGCTGCGCCCTGTACCACCTCGATGCGGTCTGCGCTGCTCAAGTCAAGCAGGCTGATGTCTGTAGCGCCCGACTCAACACCATCAACCAGTATCATAGGTGAAGTACCACGTTGTATAGTGTTGATACCTCTTAATACAATGTTGGTGCGGGCACCGGGGGTACCGTCTACCGACGAAATTTGCGCGCCGGGAATTTTACCCACCAAGGCCTGGTCAATAGAGGCCGTAGGGGTTGGCGGGAGGTTTTTGGAAGAAATAGATTCTACCGAGATCCCCAGTTTAGCTTTACTGGTTGCCACGCCCGAACCAGTAACAACAACCTCTGAAAGTTGTCGATTGTCGGGAGTCAGTTTTACATTAATAATACTGCTGGTGATTGGCACTACCGTACCGGTATAGCCAATGAAACTGAAGGTGAGTGAAGTAGCGTTTGCCGGCACAACCAAAGAGTATTTACCCTCGATGGATGTTTGGGTACCAATGCTGGTGCCTTTTACGCTAACGCTTACACCGGGGATCGGTAAGCCATCGTCTTGTGCGGTTACAGTTCCTGTTACTGTACGGTTTTGGGCCCATGTTGCGGTTCCTGCAAAAAGCAGAAACAGGCATAGCAAGTACCTTGGTAAGTTTTTTTTCATGCGTTTTTGTTAGTTAATAATTAATATTCACAAGATAATGTGTAATACGTTAACTACAAATACGCCTTGAATTTTTGATAAGTTGGTAATTTTTACAGTTTAAATAGCATTTAATTGCGGTATTGTGTCTTGTAGTGCAGTTTTATTGAATATTTGATAAGAAAAATTCATGTTTTTTATAATATTTCATAAACAAATTCGACATTATTCTACATTTTGGTGATAATTATCAGTTATTTGTCTCTTAAAATCAGAATGTTTTTAAAAAAAGGCATTATTTAGACGTTAAAACGCCTTTTATTTGTTCATAACTTTAAAAAAAGGACTATTTTACATTAAAGTATTGTTCCTTTTTAAAATTTATCGCTTTTGCCTGTCGATGATTGCTTGTGGCGCCTATTAATTATTAGTTGAGTGTTTTCAGGGTAGATTTGGTTGAACTATACTGTCTCAACCTGATATATCGTCAATAAGACAAAGTAGCCAGCAATTGAGGTCGAACAAGACACCTAATGGTGATGGCGGCTTATTAAAGCTTCAGGGGATTAAATTGTTGAATTGAATGCTCCTAAGCAACATTTAGTTCGCTCAAAAATTTTAACTGTTCTATCAAATGGTTCGAATTATGTCCAGACTGGGGAGCAAAGTCCCGCACGTCTGCGGGGCTTTTTTTAATGCGTTATATTTTTTAGATAGGTAGCGGTGATACCACAAGCGTCAAAAAGATTAAAGTTTCTCCTTAGGGAATGCGTGTGGCCGCCTTGCGCGCAAATGCTGGGAGGGCTTTAGATACTCACCTACAATAGCATAGCCTATAACCCCATCTCCCTCTATCCCCAGGAAAAGAATTGCACGTCCCCCGCTTTTATTTCTTCTGGCCACGTATGGCGATAACACCAATCATAGACTGAAATTGAAAATAAATTTGCGCAACTGAAAAGTTGCATATATATTTGCAACCTGTAGGTTGCTTAATTGAACATTGTAAATGAAACAAGATATATTCCAGGCCATAGCCGACCCAACACGCAGGGCTATTTTAACTTTAATTGCTATCCAGGCATTAACACCAAATGCTATGGCAGAAAAATTTGATATGAGCCGGCAAGCAGTATCAAAACACATTAAAGTATTGCACCAATGCGAATTGATTAAACCTGAGCAGAGTGGCAGAGAGATTTATTATCACTTTAATGCGAAAAAAATGCAAGAATTTGACAATTGGTTAGCCCAATTCAGGAAAAACTGGGAAATTCAATTTAATCAACTTGACGAACTATTATCAACAATTAAAAAACAAAAAAAATGAACAACGATTTGCTATTTGATTTTAATGTTGACAAAGCAGCGAAAACGGTATTTATAATCAGAGAATTTAATGCCGGACTTTCTTTAGTATGGGATGCTTTTACTAAGCCAGAACTACTGGACCAATGGGGGGCACCTGCACCAATGCGCGCCAAAACTAAGTATATGGATTTCAAAGTTGGAGGGCGAAGATTCTATGCGATGATAAGCCCCGACGGACAAGAGCGTTGGGCGGTTCAGGAATATACTTCCATTACCCCGAAAATCAATTTCAAAATGTATAATTCTTTTTCAGACAAAAACGAAAACCGGGAATTGCAGGGTTCTGAATGGGATTACACTTTCAACGAAGAAAATGGCAGGACTAAAGTGAACATAACCATCTTTAATGAATCGTTTGAACGAATGGAGAAATTATTGGAGGGCTTCAGGATAGGCTTTACCATGACATTAACAAACTTGGAAAACCTGTTATCAGCCTTATCGGAAAAACAATAAAGGAAAATTTACAATCACATTTAAAATAAAAATCATGAGAACAATTAACCCCTGGATTAACTTCAACGGAAATGCTGAAGAAGCATTCACTTTTTACAAATCAGTTTTTGGTGGCGAATTCGCAAAGATCATTCGCTTCGGCGACCTGTCGAGCGCTGAATTCCCGGTATCAGAAAATGAGGCAAATAAAATTATGCACATTGCTTTGCCTGTTGGCAAATACAATGTGCTAATAGCCAACGATGTTCCCGAATTTATGGGACCGACAAACGAAAACGAAAATAGGTCTAAAATATCAGTTAGTGCCGACAGCCGCGAAGAAGCAGACAAAATATTTAACGGATTATCTGCAGGCGGAGATATTGAAGGGCAGATTGGCGACACTCCCTGGGGTTCATACGCCGGAATGTTTAGAGATAAATATGGTATTGAATGGATAGTGGAATTTGACCCAACTGATAACCGGCAAATTTAACTGACGAAAACCACGAGCGTCAAATAATAGTTTAAAGGCCCCACAGCAATGTGAGGCTTTTTTTGTTTGGATGAATTGTGTGTTTATATTCTTTATCCTGATTACACTGACGCAACCTGGCCAACTGTTTTGGACAGCCGAAATGCTGCAAGCAGATAGTAGAAGGCGCCGAAAGCGGCATACCCGGCCAAACTTGCAATTCCCTTTGTAGGATCGTGTGCCAGGATGATGAACGAAGTGCCACCTATGATAGACTGGGCACCGCTAATGATCATAGGCCATTGGCCGCCTAAAAATTTCCTGCGTTGTAATCCTAATATCAGTTGGATTAATCCTGTTCCAATTGCCCAGGTACCAAAAACTATCAATGTTTCAGGAACGCCTTTCTGTAAAGCGATGCATACAGCTATTGCAGTAGTAGTACTGATTAAGGCGTTTACATATTGTGGCGTTTTAGATGAATTGTTGTGATTGGCGCGGATATCGAGGAAGGTGCCCACAACATCCCAGGCCGGGTAAATGATGAGTAAAACGCTGGCTATCCCCAGTGATGTTTTTGCGAAAAGGGCGATAAGAATAACCCATGTAACCGAAAATGCGGCGCGTATGAAATAAAGTTTGCGTAACGATTTGGCAGTTTTTACGGCTTCCCCGGTTGCTACTGCATTAAGTTGAGTACTTGCTGTCATGATTTTAATTTAAGTGCTATGTTGGCTCAAAGGTCTGCGGAAATGCCCGGCGAGTTTTTCACTTAGGTTAAAATGCAGGTGGAAGATTACTTTACAATTGCAGTTCTATCGCTTGTAATAGATCTCACTTGGTATTAGAGATTTCTTTATTAACTTAAGTTAAAAAGCTAATCGCGAATAATGCAGAACTTTGCTGAGTTTGAATTGCATGTTTATAAATTGCCCATCTATAATTATTTATACAATTTAAATAATGATGAAATGACAGATAGAAACCATCATATATTTCAGCATCTGAGGGGTTTTGCCCCGTTAAACGATAAGGATATTATCGATAGCCAGCCATTTTGGAAAGCGCGAAAAATCATTAAAGGGGATTTTTTTAATATGCAAAGCATGGTTTGTAACGACCTCGGACTGATTGTAAAAGGCATATTCCGAATCTATTTTCGAGACCCGGACACCAAAGAAGACAAGAACATTTTCTTTTTCTCTGAAGATCAGTTTGTCGTTTCGTTCAGAAGCTTCGTATCACGCAATCCCTGTTGGTATTTTATTGAAGCGATGGAGGATTCGGAAATTTTCTTCATCTCTTATCAAGACCTTAACAGCCTTTATGAAACCCATCCAAACTGGGGAAAATTTGGCCGGTTGCTGGCCGAATTATTTTTTTCTGTTGCGCAAACACGTACCGAAGAATTCATTTTTTTCTCGCATGAACAGCGTTATATCAGGCTGCTGGAAGAACATCCCGATATTGTTGAGCGTATCCCCGCTTATCATATCTCGTCTTATCTTGGCATTACAAACCCCTCGCTAAGCCGGATCAGGAAGCGTATAGAAAGAAAGAAAACAGAATGAGCTGTTACGCATCAGCCCCAATGTAGCCATTTGTACCTGCCAAACTTCGAATATCACCTGCCAAACTTCGTTTTAATGCGTTTTGATCACTTTACCCGTGTGCGCACCGAACACGCTTTTGCGGAAACCGTATTCCAGTTGTTGCATAGTAGTGGGTATTTCGCCGGGGAAGAATGGGAAATATTGTGGTGAAGCTTCTATTACTGTCGGACTTACCGCATTTATCCGTATGCCGTTTGCCAGTTCAATTGCGGCAGCACGTATAAATGCTTCTACAGCGCCATTGGCAGCCGAAGCATTTGCAAAGTTTAACTGGGGTTCGTTTGTCAACGCGCCGGTGATCAGCGTAAATGAACCTTTGGGGTTGATGTAGTGCTGGCCGATGAGCACCAGGTTTACCTGTCCCATTAACTTGCCTTCTAATCCCTTCCAGAATTCGTCGTTGCCCATTTTTGCCCAGGGGCCCACATAAGTAGGCCCTGCGGTGGAGATCAGCGCGTCGAACGGGCCAACTTGCTTAAACATGTTTTCGATGGATTCGGCAGAGGTGATATCTGCCTGGATATCGCCGCCTTTTGAAGAAACCCTGATGATCTCGTGTTCTGTTTCAAATACGCCGGCCAGGTATTTGCCCATGGTGCCCGTTGCGCCTACAATGATGATTTTCATATTAATAACTATTTAAAAGTTTTCGGTAATTATTTCTTTATTAAGGACCATGCCGGCTGTTGTGCCGGTGGCAACGGCATTGGCCAGTGTGCGCATGCGGTTGGTGTTGTCGCCGCAGGCATAGATCCCGTCAACGGTGGTTTTTTGAAAGGAGTCGGTTTGCAAATAACCTTCGGCGTTTAATGCACAGCCTAAGGCCTCAGGGATGGGGCAATGCTGTTGGAAGGGGCTTGGCGCATAAAGCGCTTTAACGGCCGCCTTGGAATTGTCCTTAAACAATATATATTGAAGCTGCCCTTTTACGTGTATCAGTTTTTCAGACACCTTCTCAACTACCTTGATGTTATGCTGGTCCAGCTTTGCCATTTGGTCTGCTGTTAGTGTTGAGGCGCCGTTTGTAAAAAGTGTTAGATCCTTTGTCCAGTTGGAAATGAGCTTGGCCAACTCGAAGCCAAATTCACCGTTTCCAAAAATACCTGTTTTCTCATGTCGCACTTCGTAACCATGGCAGTACGGGCAATGGATAACAGAAATGCCCCAGCATTCGGCAAAGCCGTCAATATCCGGCAGCAGATCTTTGATACCTGTCGCAAAAATTAATTTCTGTGCGCTGAACGTTTCGCCTGTCCCGGTTTGGATCTCAAAACCATTTATAGTTTTTACTCCTTTGGCAGCGATACCGTTGAAAAACGATACGGTTTCATAGGCAGCTACCTGCTGTTTGGCAATAGCCGAAATTTGAGCAGGTTGCATCCCATCATGCGTGATGAAATTGTGCGAGTAAGGGGTTTGGCGATTACAGGGGACACCGTTATCAATAACCAGTGCTTTTCTCAGCGCGCGCCCCAGTGCCATAGCAGCGGCAAGTCCCGAATAGCTGCCGCCAATAATGATCACGTCGAAATTTTCAGGCTTTTTCATTTTTTGTTGTGGTTAATTGGATAATAAAATTGATAAGCGGCAAGCCGGCGAACACAACAAAAGGCACTAAGGCGATGGTCAACAAGAAAGTGCGCTGATAGAGCGGCAATAAAGAGAGAGCGGGGCCAAACAAGTACAGAAAGAGGGTGATGGATGGATAGATAGCCATCCAAATTTTTGCGGAGCTGATTAATTTACCTTTCATTTTCATAACACCACAAAAGTACCCGGTGCTGAAAATTGGCGATAGGACGAAAACTGAGTTGAATGGTATTTATCCGGAGTTGTGACGGAATGCGTCTGGCGAGTAGCCGGTTTGCTTTTTAAAGAATCGGATAAAATAGGAGGGGTCCTCATAACCCATGTGGTAAGCAATTTGATTCACCTGGTAAGAGGTCGCCAGTAGACACCTTTTGGCCTCCAGGATGATCTGTTCGTTAATCAGCGTTGAAGTAGTTTTACCCAACAATTCTTTAGTAATGGCATTGAGTTGGTAAGTAGAGATGTTTAGCATATCAGCATACTGACTAACCTGTTTTTGCGTGAGAATATGCTGTTCTAAAAGGGTCATAAATTTATCCAGCCGTTCTTGCCGGTAGCGCGTTTCCGCAGTGGCGGATGAGGGAGGTAACTGCCGTATCAGTCGGGTAAAGAATATACTCATATTAGCTTGGATCACTTCTTTAAAGCGTTCCTGCTTATCCCTATGTTCCTCAAATATGGAAGCCAGCACATGCTGCAGTTTGACAGAAACCGTCTCGCTTAACTGGTAGTGATTTTGCTGCCCTGCCCGGCGCAGCAGCTCAGCAGCGCTCGGGTAAAAATCACCGCTGAATTGCAAAATATAACCAGTGCTGCCTGCTTTTAGTACCAATTTATGTAGCTGCCCGGGCCTCATAAAAAAAATGATATGATCAGCAATGGTGTAAGCTTTAAAATCTATATCGTGTTGGCCGGATCCGCTTTTTAAAGCGATGATTAAAAAGAAATCATGCCGGTGCAGTTCCTGGAGCATATCTTTTCCATCGAGCAATTTTTCAAGATCGCGGATGCTGAAGCTACCCGAAAGTTCCGGCTCCTGGATATGTCTTACTGGTATCTGCTGCACGCCCTTCACCATTAACTATAAATTTGTTTTATCATTACCTCGCCCCGCACATTCTCGGAGCCTTACTCCCTGTAAAATAGTGTTTTTTATAAACTCGTTTCTTTACAGTGTATTTTTCTGAACCCGGAGGGATTGATGCCTTTGTGTTTTTTAAATGCCCGGTTCAGGTGGCTTTCGTCTGTAAAATTAAATTCATAAACAATTTCATTGATCCGCATATCGCTATGCAGCAGTCTTGTTTCAACCAATCGCATTTTATAATTAGCGATATAATTTTGTAGCGTATCGCCTGTTTGTTTTTTAAAATACCGGCCTAAATAGTTGGGGGAAATATTAAAAAGCTGGCTCAGTTTTTCGGATCTTAAATTTTTAGGGTCGAGAATGTTTTGCTGAATATAATTCAACATATCCAGGATAGGCTCACCGGTAGCTTCGTTGATATTCTTTGGGAGCTTTAAAGCGATGTTTCTTGCAACAATGGTAATAATTGTATTGATGATCTGTTCTGATATGCGGTTGTAATATAGCTGCTGATTGGTTTGCTCATCAAGTATACTATTGATAAGTGATGCGATTAACGGCTTGTCGGCTTTGTTTTTTAGAATACAGCCCGGCCTGTGACTTGCATTTTGCAAAATATAGGTTACCTGCCTTACAGCGTCTTTGTCTTTGCTAATATTATCCTTCACATACAATTCATTGAATCGAAGAAAAAAGAACATTGTAGGTGTTTCAATATCAAATGAATACATATCCTGCGGCGTAAGTAAAAACAAATTACCCTTGCGGTAATTGAAATGGTTTTTATTTACGGTTTGGATGCCTGTGCCATCTTTTACATAGATCAGCTCAAAAAAATTGTTGCGCTTTGCAGGCTTGTTGTAGCGTTGCAGCTCTTTCCATTCTATTTCATACTGCCTGTATAAAGTTGCTCCGTTCATGGTTGTGAATGTACAGAATAAGTGTAGAAATGTACAGATAACCAGGGAAGTAAAATGTACAATTTTGTCTTAATGCAAATAAGCAGTTTGCAAAGTTTTAACAAGAGCACCGCACGGAATTTATCATCATAAAAAAGAAAAAAAAATGAAAAAAGTATTCGCAGTTATTTTATTGGCCGCATCACTTTATTCGGCAATGGCCCAAACCAATAATACCCATTCATCCCAAAAGAAACGAAAGATCACGACGGCAATGGGAGACAAAGCCCCCCTATTCTCTCTCGCCGGAACATGGACACTTAAGGCCGCCGAGGTAATTCTTCCGGATGGTACCCATATTACCGACCCAGGCTTGGGTAAGGATGCTAAAGGTATTTTAATGGTTGATGCGGATGGACAATACTCCTTGCAGATCTTTCGGCCCGACCGGCCGAAATTTGTATCGGGCGATAAGAAACGCGGCACACCTGAAGAATACGAATCGGCCCTTTTGGGGCTCAGCACCCATGTTGGCCACATTAAAATAGATACAGCCAATAAGTTATTGCAGTTTGACATCGACTACGCCGCATTCCCAAACTGGAACCGTACGACTCAAATACGGCAGTTTACTCTTAAAGGAGATGAACTATATTATCAATTGCCCGCCACAGCAGGAGCCGGAACTATTGCAGCCTCCATTTGGACACGTGTTAAATTTAAATAGTTACTTTGCCGGGATTTATTTTCTCACTATGTGCTCAATTGCAATTAGTGCCCCTGCAGCTGCTATTCACTTCTCAAACTCTTCACCGGGTTTGCCAGTGCCGCCTTTATTGCCTGGAAGCTGATGGTTGCCAACGCAATAATTATCGCAACAAGCCCGCCTGCAGCAAATAGCCACCAACTAATGTTGATGCGGTAAACATAATCCTGCAGCCATTGGTACATGTAATACCATGCAATAGGTGTAGCAATGGCAAAAGCAATGGCAATGAGAATGATAAATTCTTTTGAAAACAGGTAAACGATACTGCCCGCCGTGGCACCCATTACTTTACGAATGCCAACCTCCTTTATCCGCTGCACGGCCATAAACGAGGCTAAACCATATAACCCAAGGCAGCTCAGTAATATCGCGATAGCGGCAAAAATTTTATACAAAGCCGCTAACTGGTTCTCCTGTTTGTAAAAGCTTTCTATCTTTTCATCCAAAAACCGGTAATCGTAAACAAAATCTGGAAAGGTTTGCTCAAATATCTTTTTGACAGACCCTATTGTAGCCGAAATGTTTTTAGTCGACAGTTTTATCCCGGCCTGGTTGTACATGGTAACGTTTGTAGTAACAAGCAATGGTGCAAGTCCATGGCGAAAAGACCTATTATTAAAATCTTTCAGCACGCCAACAACGGTACATTTTATCTGATCATCCCATATACTTATTTCTTTGTTCAGTATATCTTCCGGCTTTTTAATGCCTAAACTTTTCAGCAGCGATTCATTCACCAAAAACTCCCTTGTCATGTTGGATGGGTGCAAGTTTCTTCCGGCTATCAGGGTTAATTTATAAGCGGGTACATACCCTTCGTCTGCAAATTTGGTGATCACCTTAAAGTCTGTTTCTTTTATGGCATGGTTAAACCGGAGCGTGTTCCATGTATCATTATTGTCTTCAACCGGGGTGTTGGAGCTGTAGCTTATCGCCTGCACGCCGTTTACGGCTAATAACTGGTTCCTTAAATAATCCAGCCTGCTGATGCGAACGCTATCTACACGGAAAGGAACATTCACAATGGCATCTTTATCAAAGCCCAGGGGTTGGTCCATAAAAAAGTTCATCTGCTGCACAATGATGAGCGTGCCGATAATAAGCGCCTGCGCGATAATGAATTGAAACACCACCAGCCCCCGGCGTAATGAAATCCCTTTTACCGTATTTGATGTTACCTTGCTCTTTAAGGCGTTAACAGGGTTGAAACGCGATAAAACGATAGAAGGGTAAAAACCCGCAAGTGCTGTTACCACAACGGTTACCGCCAGCAAAAATAAAATAATTGCAGGATTGCCGAGTATATTGAAGGACAGCGAAAGTTCTAAAAGCCGGCTTACAGAAGGCAATGCAAAAATGGTGATGACCGCTGCAAGTAACACCGCACCTGCTACGATCAAAAATGTTTCTACAATGAACTGGATCTGCAACTGGGAATCGCTGCTTCCCAAAACTTTTCTTACGCCCACTTCCTTTGCACGGTTAACTGCTTGTGCAGTGGAGAGGTTAACAAAGTTTACGCAGGCAATTAACAGGATAAACGCCGCGATGAGCCACAATACATTTAGTAATTGGTGACTGATGGTTTTGTTGCTGTAATTGCTAACCTGGGTATCATAATGTATCGCGCTTAGTGGCTGTATAATATGAGTATCCTTATTTACCGGAGATTTTACCTTTTGTGAATAGGCCCGCAATTGCTGATTGAGATCGTCGGAAGTAACATTGGGCGGCAGCAAAACATAGCAGCCAAAATCGGCTATGGTTGCATTCCATTCGGTAGATTTTGCGAGGTAGTCCCCGGTAAACCCTGTGCCAAAACTAACAACCAATTTTAGCTGAAAGTCGGAATTTGCGGGGACGCTTGCGAGGATGCCCGACACCTTCAGTACATCGGTGCCGTGTTCAAACATAAAGCCGCCCGTTTGGAGTTTGATGGTTTTACCCATGGCGGTTTTCCAGTCGCCAAAGTATCTTTCAGCGGTTTCTTTTGTCAGGAACACGTTGTCGGGGTCTTTTAACGAGGCGTACGAACCGGCAAGCAGCGGAAAATCGAATATTTTAAAAAAGGAGGGCGACGTGTAAAACAGTCCCCTTTGCTCCTTAAATGTTTTTACGGTAGTGCCGTTAGCATCGGGTATCAGCACCTGGTCATCGTGGCTTGCAAAAATTGGGGCTACTTGTTCTATTTGCTGGAAGGCAGTTTTCAGTCCTACAGGTAATGGGAAGGGGAGGTCTTTCCCATAAGAAATAGTTGCCGATTCCGCGTGGTGATATTCTGTTAACACCCTATAGATGCGGTCTTGCTTTGCGTGAAAATTATCGAAGCTTGTTTGGTATTGGATAATGATAAAGATGGTCATGCAAACGGCAATACCAACGGCCAGGCCAATAACATTAATAGCGGTATAGCTTTTATGGCGCGTTAGGTTGCGCCATGCTATTTTGAAATAATTTTTAAACATATAAATGCGATCTGATCTATCAGGAGACCACCTTTGGCTGGCTTCCTGAGACGAAACTACCGCAGTAAGCCGCGGATAACGCCCCAAATTATAAGATGGGCGCTCTTTCTTCAGATCGGTTTTATATTCGGCCGGGCTTATGCCGGTTATTTGTTTAAAAGTGCGGTTAAAAGTAGTTTTGGAATTGAAGCCCGATTCGAATGCGATACCCAGCAGGGTAATATGATCGTAACCCCGGGTCTGCATTTTCTGAACCACATCCGCAACGCGATATTCATTAATGAAATCGTTAAAGCTTTTTTTGAGCGCAGTATTGATAATGCGGGATAATTCATGCGGACCCAGCTCAAGCTTTTCGGCCAGCGAGCTTAAACTTAGTTCCGGGTCCTGGTAATAAAGGCCAGCCTTCATGGCATTCTTTAACCAAGTCCCCCTATGTTTCATGTCCTCAGGGAGCGGGGGCTTTAAAAAGGTGGGGGTTGCGGCCTGTACGCCAGCCGTCGGCCTTAAAAAAGCCACAACAGCCGTCCAAATGGTTATTGCCGCCAAAAGGAGATATAACGGATAATAATCCCTGAGGTCTGGCTGGTGGTGGTCATAAAAATAGTGTATCGCTACAAATGGGATCCACAACAGCCACAACAAGCCGAAACCGGCCAGTAAGTTACGCAGCCACTTCAATTCATACCGATGGCGGTCGCTCCCGTTAAACTTTTGCTCCCGGTAAAAGCGTTCTATTAACCTGTTAGACAAATACAGATAGGCACTGACCGACACAAACGTAAGCAGGGCTAAACTTGCCTTGACCTCCATTACCTCGGCGCCCAGTTCCAGCAATAGCGGGAAAAAGTGCAGCAGATCCTTAGGCCGAAATTTGTATTCCGGCTGGATTATTTTAAGCACATAAAAGAAGATCAATGGGCCAAGCGCCAGCGAAAATTGCAGCGGCAGACCGCTCCAATTAGCCATGTAAGTGGATAGCCCGATATCAATGCCTAAGATCCTGACTATCCACAAAACAATCGTAACCATTGCCAGTGCCAAAAAACGGTTCGCGGCTTGATTGATGCTTTTGGTAAACCATAAAAGCAGGGAAAAAGTAAGCCCGATAAATACCGTTCCGAGGAAACCGAGGTCGTACAGGGTGATATGGAATGTATAGGGAGTCAAGTTGTTCTATTGCGTCAATCTCTGTTCCAAGTTAGTAAATTTTGATCTGCAATAAATAATGATTTATTTATTGCAACTCCTGTAACGAAAGCGACATCTGGCTGTTCGATTTGGATTTCAAACAAACCAGCGAGCAATAGCCTCCTCAAGTTCATCAAGGTTCGCCCCGTTTTCAGCAGATGCCCAGGCAATAATCCCATCTGGGCGAATAAGTAGCGCGCTCAAGCCCAATTGCTCCTTCGCCCGGCCCGAAATGTACTTTATTTGATCGTTATACTTATCCCCTAAGGCCTTTTGGGAAGTGTTCTCGTTAAAATCAAGCAGTATGCCCTTACCATCGTGCATGAGTTCACCAATATTAGTGCCGTCTTCCATCTCAAAGTTGGGTACACTGTGGCCAGTTAGCGGGTGACTGCCGACAAGATAGTAGTGCGTGTTAATACCCCAAACCCTTCCTGCAAAATAGGTGGCTCCATCGCGCGTGTTCATCAAGTCGCGGATAACGGCGTTCAGCGCGCGGGCAGTGGGATCAGGTTTCATGATGGCAACCTGCGCACGTGACCAATCCAGCACCTGCGCGCCGATTGGATAACGTTCGGTATAATAACTATCCAGCAAGCCTTTCGGGGCTTTCTCATGAATGGTTGCCGCGAGCTTCCAGCCCAGGTTCATGGCATCACCCAATCCAAGGTTTAGCCCCTGGCCTCCCAATGGCGCGTGAATGTGTGCGGCATCGCCGGCTAAAAGTACCCGCCCGTTTCGGTAGTTAGTGGCCTGCCGTGCCCTGTCGGTCCAGGTGGTGGCGGTATGCAGGGCGCTGATGGTAACGTCGGTATTTGAAACACGGCGTAGAACCTCCTGCAGGTGTTCAAGCGTGATCGGCTTTTCTGAGCCGTGAAACGCCCCACCATCAAAATCCTGTATCAGCACGTAACCAGGCTGCGATTGGAGGTACATACCCGCTGGTGTCATGTTTCGCCCCGGGCTCAGCTTCTGCGGGTCGGCAATGTCGATCCGGGTGGAGTAGCCGGTAAATTCAGGTTCCGTACCGGCGAATTCAAAAGCACCAGCCTTGCGAACCACGCTACGGCTACCGTCGCAACCCACCAGCCATTTACCTTTAAATGACTGGTCGCCAGCTTGAATACTTACCTCATCGGTGCTTTGATGGAAGCCGGTAGTGGCAATCCCCCGTCTGATCTCAACGCCCAGTGCTTCGGCACGGCTGCCCAGCACCGTTTCGAGTTCCTGCATTTCAGAAATTAGACTGGGATCGGTAGAGCTCGGTAGGCGATACTCCCACTGCGAGGTGTCGATATTACCTTCGTGAAATGGAATGCCTGCGAAATGCCCTACCTGGCGCTGCCGCCCGCTTCCCGCGTTTTGGTGAGGGTTTTTAAGGCGTTTATGTAATTCGAGCTGGTTTAGCAGATTTCGGCGGTAGAGCGCCTCAATTGTTGGTGCCGAGAGCCCTCTTATGCCAAAGGGAATTTGTTTTATGGGGGAATGCGGATCTTGCGCCTTCTCAAGTATCAGGACGGAACATTTGGCCAGGGCCAGTTCGCAGGCGAGAAACAGGCCTACAGGCCCCGCGCCGGAAATGATCACATCGTGTATAGTTTGGTTTTGTGTAGCTTTCATATAAATGATTAGGCCACAAAATTCGGGAACGGGCCTGCCTTAGGCTTGTACAAACGCGACAAAATCGGTGCTTAAAGCCTGTTTGCCTTTTTTTGTCTTTCGTGCGAATGCGGCAGGCGTAGTGCCGCTGTAGCATTTAAACTCCCTGCTCAGGTGAGATTGATCTGTATAACCCAGCTCATGAGCCAAGCCGGCAAGGTTTGAATCCGGATATGCCCATAATCGGTTTCGCACCTGTTCAAAGCGCATCAGGCTGGTTACGTCTTTAACCGTATAGCCGGAAGATTGCTTGAATTTTCTTTCCAATGTACGAACCGTTGCATGAGCCGCCGCCGCTACCTGGCTTACCGGCATAATGCCTTTAGCATCCCGCATGGCATCTCCCGCCTTAGATAGCATACTGTTAATAGCAACCCGCGACCTCGCACTCAGGAAATACTGTTTTATCTCGGTCAGCGCTTCATCTATCTTTTCAGCACTAATCAGTTTGGCCAGGGTGGGTTGGAGTTGGGCGATAGGGTGCTCAAATACGCGCACCCCGTTTTTATCGGGTGATAGGCCGAGCAAATCGAACACGGTCCAGGGAAAGCACCTGATACCGATGATCTCTAAACGGTTTTTAGAGTAAAAATTAACAGGCTGATTGAGCAGTCCCATCAAAAATGGGGATGGCAGTGGCTTCAGGCCTTCGTTAGTAGAAATGCTACAGCCGTCGCCAAAGTGAAAGATAATTTCGGCATAGCCATCGGGTTGTACCTCAAACGCAGATGGTTGCTCCCCGGAATCTCTACTGTTGTACCAAAAGCACTTTATGGTATCCCGAAGCTCCTCAGGAGGTTCAAATTCTTGGTGCTGCATTTTGAAAGATAGCGTATTTGGATGTATCTGATGCAAGAAGATCAATACCTCTTGCTAAAGATAAAGCGGAGGCTTACGTTATAGCGCTCATCAGCACAATAACGGGTTTGGGTAATTATCAGTTTGGTCCTCTGCTACGTTATCAAGGCAAACAAAATCTTTTTCCACCAATAAATACATGGCGCTGTTACTGTTTTCAAAGCCAATACGGTCGGTATACACCCATTCCTCTATCATCTGGTCGGGCATATGGATGGTTATGGTATTATCCTCAAAAGTTGCCGATAAGGAATTGACCATGCCCCGGCGCAAAGCATACCGGAACACCTGGGTGCCAAAATTGGTGACTTCTTCTACGAAACCGTTCATGGCAAGTGCGGCTACATCGCTTTTAGTAAGCCGGTACCGCAGCGAATTGCCCTTTATCCTTATCTTCATAACATAATATTTCTTGTGATTGAACGGTTACCACATCGCCTATTATAATAATAGCAGGGTAGCTTAATTGATGTTGCTCTGCCAGCCATTCCAGGTTGCGGGCCATGCCAACCGCGCTACGCTGGCTTGGCAGCGATGCATGTTGAATAATAGCAGCCGGGGTATTGCCAAAGCCGGCATCTACATAGCTTTTAGATATCTCCGCCAGTTTTTTCATGCCCATATATATAACTACGGTGGCATTGCTTTGCATGGCCAGTTTCAGATCGGCTGATAGTCTGCCATCCTTCTTGGTGCCGGTTATCATCCATACGCTTTCGCTTACCGAGCGATGGGTGAGGGGAATATCCTCAAAACCGGATGCTTGCATACTGGTAATGCCCGGGATGAAATGTGTTTTAATGCCATGCTGCCTTGCATAGATGATCTCCTCGAAACCACGCCCGAAGATAAACGGGTCGCCGCCTTTAAGCCTTACTACCATGCCTTTGGTGAAAGCATAGTGGCGTATCAGCTCGTGGATGTTTTCCTGTGGGGTGTAATCGCCATACGGGCGCTTCCCAACGTACACCTTTTCGCAATCCTCGCGGCAAAGCGCCAGTAATTCGGTGTTGGCCAGATTATCATATAATACTACGTTGGCTTGCTGTAGTATTTTGTATCCCTTTACAGTTATCAGGTCCGGGTCTCCCGGGCCGGCTCCCATCACAAATAATTCGGGTTTTGTTGATTTATTTTGCATTTCGTAAAAAATTAGCGTCAAAAAATGAATTTTATCAATCTATTTATCATTTAATGGGTCTTTTTAGATGAAAATGTAATTAAAAGACAACTGAAAATGATTTATATTATATTAATTGTTCTAATTTAAGGATAAAAAACTAAAATAGCATGATTTATTTAATAAAAAATTGATGTTTTATTTCTTTTTGATGTTTTTTTAAGTTATAATTGTGATGTAAATGCATTTAAGGTCGCAATTCGATGTATTTTGCTCTAAAAAAATTGCTTTAACATATTAAAAATATCAGAATGTCAAAACCAACCATTATTGTTGCAGGAAACGGCATGGTAGGCTACAAGTTTTGCGAAAAGCTATTGGCCCGCTCATCACAGTTCCAAATAATTGTTTTTGGCGAAGAGCCCCGCCATGCTTATGATAGGGTGCATCTCAGCGAATACTTCAACGGTAAATCTGCCGACGATCTTTCGCTCTCTACCCATTCGTGGTATGCCGATAATGGTATCACACTGCACCTTGGCGATCCTATCCAGGAAATTAACCGTGTTCAAAAAACCATCCATTCTTTACAGGGCGTAACGCTGCATTACGATTACCTGGTATTAGCTACCGGTTCCTCTGCATTTGTGCCCGATATCCCGGGGATAGAAAAAGAAGGTGTATTTGTTTACCGTACTATAGAAGATCTGGAATTGATCAAGGCCTGTGCGGCTACGGCAAAGTCGGGCGCGGTAATGGGTGGCGGCTTACTGGGGCTGGAGGCTGCCAAGGCCTTGATGGATCTGGGTATAGCCGAGCCGCATGTAATTGAGTTTGCGCCAAGGTTGATGCCAAGGCAGATTGATTCTGCAGGTAGCAACATGCTGCAGCTGAAACTTAACCAGTTGGGTCTGCATATTCATTTAAATAAAAGTACAGCCGCTATAGTGGGCGATAAAAAGATAGATGCCCTGCGTTTTAACGATGACAGCCTGCTGGTGGTAGATATGCTGGTGATTTCGGCGGGGATCCGCCCGCGCGATGAACTGGCAAAACTCGCCGGTTTGCATGTGGGTACCCGTGGTGGTATTATAGTGAACGAAAAAATGCAAACCAGCGACGAGCATATTTACGCCATTGGCGAATGTGCCCTTTACGAAGGCATGATATACGGGCTGGTTGCGCCTGGTTATGAAATGGCCGACATTGTTGCCGCGCATTTAACAAAAGCCGATAAATCTTTTTACGGTTACGATATGAGCACCAAGCTTAAGCTGATAGGTGTTGATGTGGCCAGTTTCGGCGATGCTTTTATAACTGAACCTGACTGCCGTACCATATTGTTTGAGGATACGCATAAAGGCATTTACAAGCGCATTAACATCAGCAACGATGGTAAGCAGCTTTTGGGTGGTATATTAATAGGTGAAGCAGAAGCTTACAATATGTTGCTGCAAACCGTAAATAATAAAATTGTGTTGCCGCCCGATCCGGAGGATTTGATCCTGGGTTCGCGCGGTGGTGCGGCCAGCGAAGGCGCGGGTGTAATGAACCTGCCCGATGACGCGCTTATTTGTTCATGCGAGGCGGTTACCAAAGCGGCAATTTGCGGTGCGGTAAATGAGCAGGGCATTACCAATATGGATGGCATGAAAAAATGCACCAAGGCCGGTACCGGTTGCGGTGGCTGCGTGCCCCTGGTAAAAGACCTGATTGCCGGAACGATGAAGGCCAATGGCCAATACATTAAGAATGTAATATGCGAACACTTTGATTATTCGCGCCAGGAGCTTTTTGACCTGGTGAAAATAAACGGCTTGAAGAATTACGACCTGGTGCTTGATCATTATGGTAAAGGTGATGGCTGCGAAGTTTGTAAGCCGGTTGTGGCCAGTATTCTCTCCAGCTTATGGAACGATGTAATTGTAAAGCAGGAAGTGATACAGGATAGCAACGACCGTTTTTTGGCTAACATCCAAAAAGGTGGTACATATTCTGTAGTGCCGCGCATTCCCGGCGGAGAAATTACACCCGATAAACTGATAGTAATTGGGCAGGTAGCTAAACGATACGGGTTGTATACCAAAATAACCGGTGGCCAGCGTATAGATATGTTCGGCGCGCATTTGAATGATCTGCCGGCAATTTGGGAAGAACTGATTGACGCTGGTTTTGAAAGCGGGCACGCTTACGGCAAGGCCCTGCGTACGGTTAAAAGTTGCGTGGGTAGTACCTGGTGTCGTTTTGGGTTGCACGATAGTGTAACCTTCGCCATCGAAATTGAAGACAGGTATAAAGGCATTCGTGCGCCGCACAAAATAAAGGGCGGAGTAAGCGGCTGTGTACGCGAATGTGCTGAAGCGCAATCTAAAGATTTTGGTATCATCGCCACCGAAAAAGGCTGGAACTTATACGTGTGCGGCAATGGTGGTTCTAAACCGCAACACGCGCAATTACTTGCCACAGATATTGATAACGCAACGGTTATAAAATATCTCGATCGCTTTTTGATGTTCTATATCAAAACTGCCGATCAGCTTACCCGCACCGCAACCTGGTTAAACAAACTGGATGGAGGGATGAGTTATCTAAAAAACGTGGTTATTAATGATAGTTTGGGTTTGGCGGAGCAGCTGGAAGAAGAAATGCAGGCCCTGGTAAACACCTACCATTGCGAATGGAAGGAAGTGATAGAAAGCCCGACCGCACGCAAACGCTTCTCGCATTTTATAAACGCGCCCGAAGAAAAAGACCCGCACGCCCAATTTGAACCCATGCGCGAGCAGGTACGGGCTAAAGAGTGGTAGAGGGTTAACATAGCTTAACATAATTTCAATATTTACTTTATAAGTATTTGATAATCAATAATTTGATGTTTGAGTTGGGTTAACATAAATTGACACCTGATAAATATAAAAACAATGGAAACAGCGCTAACAACTAACTGGATACTGGCTTGCTATGTGGATGATGTGCCGGATAATGGCGGATCGTGTATTAAACATGGCGACGAGCAAATTGCCATCTTTAACTTTAGCCGTCGCGGCGAATGGTACGCCACCCAAAATCTTTGTCCGCATAAACAGCAGATGGCGCTTTCTCGCGGGATGATCGGTAGCGCCGGCGAAAGCTGCGAGCCAAAAGTAGCTTGTCCGTTTCACAAAAAAACATTTTCATTGCTTACCGGCGAATGCCTTGGCGAAGACGATATGGTTATTAAAACCTACCCGGTAAAGGTGGAGAACGGCAAGGTTTTTATAGGGGTTGATTAATTACAGGTTAGTATCCTGTGTTAAAGCAAATAGTTTTGCCGTATCGGTGATGCTTATTTTTTTGCCGTTAGCAATAATGGCTTCCTCCTGTATCATTTCATTAACCACCCTAAAAACGGTTTCGTAGGTAGCGCCCGCGTAGGAGGCCAGGTCCTGCCGCGTTAGTTCTATATTTACATGCCCCTGCTCGTTTGTTCCAAATTGCTCTTGAAGAGATATCAACGCCTGCGCTACCCGCCCCTTCACCGACATGTGCGCCAGGTTCCGCATTTTACGTTCAGCCTCTTTCAGTTCCTCGGCAAAAAATAACATCAGATCATAAGTAAAGCTTGGGTTTACTTTTAAACTGGCCTCAAAAAATTCCATATCTACGTAGCATATCAGGCTTTCTTCTAAAGCGGTGGCCGAGATGGGGTAATTGGTAGCTTGTTTGCCCAGTACCCTGTGGCCAAAAATGGCGCCTTTATTAGCAAAGCGAATAATGAGCTCTTTATCGGCCCCCCATTTCTTGTGTACTTTTACATTGCCCTCGTAAACAAAATAAATGCCAGTAACCGGGTCTCCTTCGCTAAAAATCACCTGCCCTTTCTTGGCAACAAAGTTTTTTTTGTTGGCGGCAACCGCTGGCAGCCACTCCTTTACGCAGCTTCGGCACAAAAAGCATGACTGGTTATCGCACTGGGTGTTTTTTTTCATTTGTTTCGCTGTTTTCGCGCTTTTTGTGAGCTAAATTATAAAAAATAGGTGTTTTCTTAGTGTTTTTAGTGTGATATGCATGTAAAATATTAATTACATCATAAAATTTTAATCAAAAATACACTTTTGTATGGCTGTAAAATTATCAAAACTATATTTTGAGCAATTTTTATTGATAGTTATTTAGGTTTTTGATAAAAAATGACTTATTGTATGATTTTAATCATAAAAATTGATTTTAAAACTATGAAAGTTGCTTTTATTCATTAATTATGATATATTTATAATAATAAATCATTTAAAAAAACAGCAATAGCCCCTGCCTATGATGAAAATAGAAAAGTAACAAAAAAGCCCTGCCGGGAGGTCGCATTCCCAGACAGGGTTAAACAGTTTTTAATCGCTTTAACAAATAAAAAACCAAACCAAATGTATAAAAATGTACGTTATAAAATCATAATATTTGCCGTATTTTTAATTATCGGCAGTTTTCAAATTACCACTGTAAAGGCTCAGTTTAGCTTGGTTGGGCAACTGCGCGTACGCGCCGAAGACCGCAACGGCTATGGTAACCTTGTACTAAAAGGCGCAAAAAATGCCAACTTTATTTCGCAACGCACACGCTTAAATTTTGGCTACAAATGGGATCTGCTAACCTTTGGCGTTAGTGTACAGGATATACGCGTATGGGGCGCCGATGCTTCTACCATATCGCTGGCAGATGGAAACCGCTTTATGCTGCACGAGGGCTGGGCAGAATTAACCCTGGCAAACAAAGCCGATACAAATGTAAGATTCAAGTTATTAGACATGCTTACCTTAAAAATAGGTCGGCAGGAATTGATCTACGACGATTCTCGCCTTATTGGTAACCTCGATTGGCTACAGCAGGCGCGCCAACACGATATGGCCTTATTAAAGGCAGTGCACCACGGCTGGCAGGTAGACCTTGGCGTTGCATACAACCAAAATACCGATGCCGCCGGTATAACCAACAGTAATTATTTGCCGGGTAACTTGCCAGCTTATATTAAAAACAGCGCAGGTACGCTTGTACCGCTTCCGGCGGGCATGGTTCCGTTAGCAACCGGTGGCAGTGCGGCAAATAACAGTTCAAAAGCAGGAACGCCGGTGTTTACCAACCCCGCGGGTACTAATGGTGCAACGCAAAATTATAAGTCGTTCACCAGCTTATACATCAGCAAAAAAATCGATCAAACTAAGCTATCGATATTGCTTTTCAACGATAATTTTGGCAAATACCGCCTGGATTCGGTAGGAGCCGCAGCCACAGGATATGTTTATGGCCGTCGCTTTGTACCGAATGGGGCTGCCGATACCTATGATTATGGTATTAACAGGCGTTATACTTATGGTTTAATGCTTAGCCCTACAATAGGTAACGCATCGGGTTTTGGTAAGATAGCTGTGCAGGCTGCCTACTACCGCCAATCTGGTAAAGATAGAGACGAGAAAAAGATGAACGCCTATCATTATACTATAGCGGCCACCTATCAAAAAGGCCTTTTCAGCATAACGCCGGGTTACGATGTAGTTTCGGGCACTTCAACTTCTGATATCGCAGCAGGAAAAAACAACTCATTCGACCCATTGTACGGCACCCCGCACAAGTTTTGGGGCTACATGGATTATTTTTATGCAGGCACCGGAGCGCCTAAGGGCGGGTTAAACAACCCTTACCTAAAATTCAAATACACCGCAAATACTTTCGCTTTAGGGCTCGATCTGCATTCGTTTTCACTTAACAAGGATATGAAAAAGGCCGACGGAACAGTTATTGGCAAAAACCTGGGTAAAGAAGGCGATCTACTGTTCAGTTATACCGCAAACAAGTTTACCAATATAGAATTTGGTTACTCGCTGATGAAAGGTACCGATAACCTACCCTTTGCTAAAGCGCAGGCAGTAAACGATGCTACTGCGGCCACATTTAATAAAACTGCCACCTGGGCATATGTGATGATAAAATTCACTCCCGACTTTTTTTACGCCAAACCGGTTGCCATTAAACAATAATTTAAACAACATAAACTACCCCTACAATGAATATATACATACAAAAATATTGCAAGCCCGCACTGTTGTTGAGCTTGTGCATACTGATCCTGGCAAGCGGCGCTGCCGCCAGGCCACCTAAAAGGGTTATTAAACTGGGTTTTATTCCATTAACAGATTGTGCTCCCCTGGTTATTGCAAAAGAGATGGGCTTTTTTGCAAAGTACGGAGTTGATGTGCAACTGTCTAAAGAAGCGTCGTGGGCGGTGATCCGCGATAAAATTTTAAATGGCGAGCTGGATGCCGCGCATTGCCTTTTCTCGATGCCGTTCTCGGTTTATACAGGCATAGGCGGCAAGGCCGGGTCTGAAATGAAGATAGCCATGATACTGAGTAATAACGGCCAGGCCATTACGCTTTCTAAAGATTTTTGTGGACTGGTTGGTTTCAGAGATATTAAAAAAGTATCGGCGGCCATTAAATCTGTAAAAGCGCGCAAAGAGGTAACCTTTGCCATGACGTTCCCGGGAGGCACACATGATATATGGCTGCGTAACTGGCTGGCAGCGTGCGGCGTTAATTCAAAATCGGTTGGTATTATCACCATACCGCCGCCGCAGATGGTAGCTAATATGCGGGTTGATAATATGGAAGGTTTTAGCGTAGGCGAACCGTGGAATGGCGTAGCTGCCACCCAGGGTATTGGCTTTACACAGATCTCCAGTCAGGATATCTGGAAAAACCATCCCGAAAAAGCGCTTGTAGCTAATAAAGCTTTCGCCGAAACCGATAAGGAAGACCTGAAAAATGTAATGAAGGCCCTTATTGATGCCTGTAAATGGCTTGATGTGATGAGCAACCGTAAAAAAGCGGCGCTGCTGCTAAGCAAACCAAATTATGTAAATGCGCCGGTACAGGTAATTGAGGCCCGCTTAATGGGTTCTACAGAAATTGGCTGCGATATGGGCGTACAAAAGTATAAAGACGACTATATGATGTTTTACAATAACGGTGTGGTAAATACGCCAAAGCTATCGTACGGTATATGGTTTATGGCTCAGTATATGCGTTTTGGCATGATCAGCAATGCACCGGATTATAATGCAGTAGCACAAAAATTAATTATGAGCGACCTGTACAACGAGGTTGCCAAAAGCATGGCCGTACCCATACAGGAGGATATGAAACCCTTTAAAACCAATTTGGAGACGATCGTATTCGACCCGAAAAATCCTGCGCCATACATAGCAGGTTCAAAAAAATAGTTAGTAGTTAATTGAGGTAGATTTTTGCCGGGTGCTGTTTATCCCGGCAAAATTTGCTAAAAAACTTAAAATGATATGAAGAATTTATTTTCGATAAAAACAGCGGTATCGGTAATGTATTTTGTGGCAGGCATGGTAATTATGGGCGGTATTTGGGCCCTGATAGCCAAGCTTACCAAAAACGAGATCCCAACGCCACTGGCTACCTGGGCGGTATTTAAAGAGGTGATACAGCAACCTTTTCAAAATGATGCCGACCAGAAAGGTATCATGACCAAGCTGCTAAGCTCGCTGGCCCGCGTGGGTATTGGTTTTGGCTTAGGCAGCCTGTTCGCTATACCTATTGGGCTTATAATGGGCAGCAGCAAAATAGCCATGCGCATTATTAACCCGATGGTGCAAATTTTAAAACCTGTTTCGCCGCTTGCCTGGTTCCCACTTGGATTGGCCATTTTTCAGGACTCGCCAAAGGCCAGCATCTTCATGATCTTTATCTGCTGTATCTGGCCAACGTTAATTAACGCCGCTTTTGGCGCATCCCATATCCCTCAGGATCATAAAAACGTGAGCAAAGCCTTCGGTTTTTCTACCTGGAGCTACCTCAGCAAAATACTGTTGCCCTTTAGTTTGCCACATATTATTACCGGGCTCAGGCTCTCTATTGGTATTGCGTGGATGGTTATAGTTGCCGGCGAAATGCTATCAGGCGGAATAGGGCTGGGCAATTTTGTTTGGGAAGAAGGATTTAACGGGGGCAGCGTAGCCAAAATTTTGGTGGCGATAATTATCATAGGAATAGTAGGCTCCCTGCTGGATATGTGTTTCACCTGGCTGCAAAAGAAATTCTCATACGCGGCTTAAAAATTAAGATTCATTTTTTAAAACATAATTTATGAGTAAAGCATCAACCATATCACTAACAGAGGAAGGCGTTTCGGTAACTACCGAAGAGCTTTTTGAGCAGGATATTAAACCGGTTAGCATCCAAATAAGCAATGTTACCGTTAGCTTTAAAACTCCTAAAGGGGTATACACCGCTGTAAAGGAGATAGATCTAACGGTACGTAAAGGCGAAATAGTGGCCCTGATAGGGCACTCGGGCTGCGGCAAATCAACCCTGATGAGCACCATAAGCGGCATGGTAAAGCCTACCAGTGGCGAAGTATTTGCTAATGGCAAAAAAGTAACCTCACCCGGGCCGGATAGGGGGATAGTTTTTCAAAACTATTCGTTGCTCCCCTGGCTTACGGTTTATAAAAACATTTATGTTGCGGTTGATGCCGCATTGAAAGACAAAACATCGGCCGAAAAAACGGAACTGGTGGAAACCAACCTTAAAATGGTTAACTTATGGGAGCATAAGGACAAGTTACCCGGCCAGCTATCGGGCGGTATGAAACAGCGCGTTGCCATCGCACGTGCCTTTTCAATCAATCCCAAAATACTGTTGCTTGACGAGCCCTTCGGCGCGCTCGACGCTTTAACAAAAAGCAGTATGCATATCGAATTGCTGAAGCTTTGGGTGATGGACAACAGGCAAAAGACCATCATTATGGTAACGCATGATATTGAAGAAGCCATATTTTTATCAGACAGGGTAGTGGTGATGAATAACGGCCCGGCGGCTACCATCAAAGAAATTGTTGACATACCGCTGAGCCGCCCCCGCAATAAAAAGGATATTGTACACGACCCCGCATATATTAAAATACACGATAAATTACTAAACCTGTTGATAGATAAGTTTTCTATCGCGGATATATAACAGGTGCATTAACAAAAAAAACAAAACAGCCCAATCATGAATCAAACGGCACAACCACTTACCAAACTCAAAATATTCTCGTTAACCGGGGTGCAAATGCGCACCTTCCACACCACCTGGCTCATGTTCTTTGTGTGCTTTTTTGGCTGGTTTGGCCTGGCACCGCTGATGCCTACCATCCGCGCCGAACTACATTTAACAAAAGGGCAGGTGGGTAATACTATTATCGCATCGGTGGCTGCTACCATTATCGCCCGCCTGATTATTGGCAAGCTTTGCGATACCTGGGGCCCCCGCAAAACAGCGGTGAGGCTTTTACTGGTTGGCTGCCTGCCGGTGTTTTTGGTAGGCCTGGCACACGATTATACTTCTTTCCTGCTGTTCAGGCTGGCTATTGGGGTTATTGGGGCATCGTTTGTTATTACGCAGTTTCATACCTCTATGATGTTTGCGCCGAACATAAAGGGCACGGCAAACGCGGTAACCGGTGGCTGGGGTAACCTGGGCGGCGGGGTAACCAATATGCTGATGCCGGTAATATTTGCCGCCATTGTTGGTTTTGGATATACCAAAGCAGAAGCCTGGCGCTACGCCATGATAGTGCCGGGGATGATGATGCTGGTTATGGCTTTTTTATACTGGAGATATACTAAGGATACCCCTAACGGTAATTACGATGAAATTGGCTACACCAAAGCAAACTCCGCAAAAACCGATTGGTCTATCCTTGGCGACTGGCGCATCTGGGCACTTACCCTGGCTTATGCCATGTGCTTTGGTATGGAGATCACTTTTGATAACGTAGCATCGCTGCACTTTGTAGATACCTTTAAACTCTCGCAAAGCTCGGCTGGTTTCTGGGCCGGTATCTTCGGTTTCATGAACATTTTTGCCCGTGCGCTGGGCGGTATCGTATCAGATAAAGTAGGCGGCAAATTCGGTATGCGCGGCAAAGGCTTGTTATTAGCCGGCGTGTTGTTGCTGGAAGGTGCCGGGCTGGTACTGTTTGCTCATTCGGGTTCGCTGGTAATGGCTATTGTATCTATGCTAACGTTCGCGCTGTTCCTCAAAATGTCTAACGGTGCCACTTATGGCATTGTGCCATTTGTAAACGCTAAAAATGTAGGACTGGTAAGCGGGATTGTGGGTGCCGGCGGGAATCTTGGAGGTATGATGTTCGGCTTTTTATTCAAGTCGGAATCTATTACTTACGTACAGGCATTTACCTATATCGGTTACGCGGTTATCGCGGTATCGGTAATTGTACTCATCACCCGGTTTCAGAAACAACCCTTGCTTCTAAAACAGGTCGAAGAGCCTGCTTTAGAAGCAAGCATCGCTTAACAAATACTATTTGATAACAATGTCTAAAGCAAAACTATCCGCTCATACTCAAAAAAGTACCTGCTGCTATTGCGGGGTGGGTTGCGGCGTTGTTATCAATAAGCAAAAAAACGGCAGTATAACGCTGGAGGGTGATACAAATCACCCGGTAAATAAGGGAATGCTTTGCAGCAAGGGATTAAACCTGCACTACACCGCTAACGATAAAACCGACAGGCTGCTGTACCCGCAAATGCGTTACAGCAAAAGCATGCCTATACAAAGGGTAAGCTGGGATGATGCCCTGGCACGTACAGCAGCGGTTTTTAAAACTTTTATTCAAAAATACGGGCCCGAATCGGTCGCGTTTTATGCATCGGGGCAATGCCTTACCGAGGAGTATTACGTGGTGAACAAACTGATGAAGGGCTTCATCGGCAGTAATAATATTGATACCAATTCGCGCCTGTGCATGAGCAGCGCGGTGGCCGCCTATAAAATAGCTTTGGGCGAGGACAGCGTACCGGTTTGCTACGATGATATTGAGCTTGCCGATTGCTTTTATGTAACAGGTGCCAACCCGGCCTGGTGCCATCCTATTTTATGGAGAAGGGTAGAAGCGCATAAGGCAGCCAACCCGGGCGTAAAGATCATTGTGGTAGACCCGCGCGCCACCGATACCTGCGGCATTGCCGACTTGCACCTGCAGCTGACCCCGGGTACCGATATTACGCTTAATCATGCTATTGGCCGTGTGCTGATAGAAAATGGCGATATCGATGTGAATTTTATCACCAACCATGCCGATGGCTTTGAGCAATACAGTCGCTTGGTATTTGAACGCAGCGTGGCCGAAGCAGCACAGATCTGCGGCATACCCGAACGCGATATTCGCCTTGCCGCCCAATACATAGGGCAGGCCAAAGGCTTTATCTCTATGTGGACGATGGGGCTAAACCAGAGCAGCATTGGGGTAAACAAAAATTTAAGCCTTATAAACCTAAATTTAATAACCGGGCACATTGGTAAGCCGGGCTCGGGCCCGCTATCATTAACCGGGCAGCCAAATGCAATGGGCGGGCGCGAAGTTGGCGGGTTAGCCAACCTGCTGCCCGCTCATCGCAACCTGGCCAATCCGCTGCACCGTGCGGAAGTACAAAAGTTTTGGGGTGGGACAGAAATTGCCGCCAAGCCGGGGCTTACCGCTATCGAGATGTTTGAGGCGCTGAACGATGGCCGCTTAAAAGCCATCTGGATAATGTGTACCAACCCACTTACCAGCTTGCCCAATGTACGTTTGGCAGAGGAGGCGCTCAAAAAAGCGAAGTTTGTGGTGGTACAGGAGGTGAGTAATAAGCCCGAAACTTTGGCTTACGCCGATGTGATACTCCCTGCCGCTGCCTGGGCCGAGAAGGAGGGCACTATGACTAACTCTGAAAGGCGCATTAGCTATTTAGAAAAGATTTTAGATGCACCCGGCGAGGCGCTGCCCGATAGCGAGATCATTTGTCGCTTTGCACAAAAAATGGGCTATAAAGGCTTTGATTTTAAAAACGCAGCCGAAATTTATGCCGAACATGCCAAACTCACCGCGAAAACAACCATTGACATTAGCGGGCTGAGCTACGAGATATTAAAACAACAGGGCACTGTACAATGGCCCTATAAAGCAAAAAAGGGAACAGGGACACCGCGTTTATTCACCGATAAACGCTTTTATACCGAAAATAAAAACGCCATCATTAGCGCCGTGCCCGATGCCCTGACCAGCGAACTGCCCGATAGCACTTACCCGTTTATCCTTACCACCGGCCGCATCCGCGATCAGTGGCACACCATGAGCAAAACAGGTAAGGTTAATAAGCTGAACCAGCACATTAAGCAAGCGTTCTTAGAGATCCACCCGCAGGATGCCGCGCAATTGGGCATCAAAGAGGGCGAGGTAGCGGTTATTACATCCCGCAGGGGCGAGGTAAGGGTAAAGGCAAAGCTATCCGCAGAAATAAAACAAGGCGTAGTGTTTATGCCGATGCATTGGGGTAAAATATTGGGTAATGATCTTAACCGCGTAAACAACTTAACCAACGATGCGGTAGACCCTATTTCCAAAGAACCTGATTTTAAGTATTGCGCGGTAAGCGTTCAAAAATATAAAAAGCCTTTCCAGCGGATTGTAGTGGTTGGGGCCGGGGCCGGGTCTTATGGTTTCGTTAAATCGTACCGGGAACTGAATAAAGATGATGAGATCACCATTTTTAGCAAGGAGGATTTTCCGTTCTA
Organism: Mucilaginibacter sp.; assembly: GCF_039925265.1. Classification (GTDB taxonomy): domain Bacteria; phylum Bacteroidota; class Bacteroidia; order Sphingobacteriales; family Sphingobacteriaceae; genus Mucilaginibacter. The sequence continues at coordinate 116,633 of NZ_JBDSZG010000007.1, read as the reverse complement.
CAACCGGGTAATGCTGCCCGATTATATTAGCGGCGAGCAGCGCTGGGAGCAACTGGTTAAAATGACCGATGAGGAAGAACCGGGCTACAATATTCGTCTGCTGCGCGGCGTAAGCGTAGAAAAAATAGACCGCGTAAACAAATTCGTGATAGATAGCCGTGGCGTAAAAACTTATTACGATGTATTGCTGCTGGCAACCGGCAGCCGGGCATCTGTCCCCAAAAACGTACCGTCGCTGCCCGGTATATTTACTATGCGTAACCGTAACGATGCCGATAACTTTAAAAGGCACGTGCCCAGGGGCGGGCATGTGGTTATTGTTGGCGGCGGCTTGTTAGGGCTGGAAATGGCCGCCTCGCTCCGCGAGATCGGTATCACCATCACCATTATCCAGCGAACTTCGCGGTTTTTAAACCGGCAGCTTGATGAATTGGGCAGCCGGTTGCTGCACGAGGAAATGGCCGACCAGGGCTGCGATATTTTTTACGATGATGAGGTGCAGCTGTTCTTCGGCAGATCCAAATTAACAGGCATAGGGCTAAGGAGCGGGCGCAAAATAAACTGCGATGCCATGATACTGGCCATTGGTACCACGCCCAACCTGGAGATAGCCAAAGATTGTGGCTTGGATTGCAAGCGCGGCGTTTTGGTAAATGAACGCCTGCTCACCAGCGACCCATCCATCTACGCCATTGGCGAGATAGCCGAATTTAACGGAACTTTGTACGGCATAACCGCCGCCGCCGAGCAACAGGCAGAAGTGGTTGCCGCTTATATGAACGGTGATATTGCAAGCTATTATAAAGGCAGCCTGTTCATGAATATCATCAAGATCCACGGGTTCGACCTGTGCAGTATTGGTTTGTCTGACTGCCCGGACGATAAGGATTATGAGGAGATCGTATTTATTGATAAGGCCAAGCGCTATTACAAAAAATGCATCATCCACCAGGATAAGTTGGTAGGCACCATATTGGTGGGCGACAAAAGCGAGTTTTTAGAATTTAAGGAACTGATAGCCAACAAAACTGAACTGAGCGATAAACGACTAAAGCTGCTTCGCAGCGGCAAAACTGCCGAGCCTGTTTTAGGTAAGCTGGTTTGCAGCTGCAACAACGTAGGTGCGGGTAATATCCGCAACAAAATAAACGCGGGCTGCGATAATTTAACCAGCCTTTGCACAGCCACAGGTGCCGGCATGGGTTGTGGCAGTTGCAAGCCCGAGGTAAAACGGTTACTGGAAGAAATGCAAACAGTTAGCGCGGTATGATGCAAAGCAACAATAAAAAGCAGATCAAAATAAATTTACCGGGTGGCGTAGTTGCCGCCGGTGATTTGTATGAAATATTGGTATTGGCCCAAAATGCTCATGCCACGCATATTCGGTTTGGCAACCGCCAGCAATTGTATTTCGAGATCGATGGCGATGAGCTGGAGGCTTTGGATACTGAACTGCTGAACGCCGGTGTTGATTATGAAGCGAACACCGCCGAATATCCCAACATTGTAAGCTCTTACATTGCCGACGGTATTTTTAACCAGGAGAACTGGTTGAAGGAGGGTGTTTACAAGGATGTTTTCGACTTGTTTGATTATAAGCCTCTCCTCAAAATAAACATTGTTGATAGCAGCCAAACCTTTGCTCCTTTTTTTACCGGCAACCTTAATTTTATAGCATCATCGGTAAGTAATTACTGGTATCTGCAGATCAGGTACCCTAAAACCAATGTTGTATATAGCTGGCCCTCTTTAATTTATTCTGAGGATATCCCCGCAGTAGCCAAAGCGATAGAGGAATTGATATTTGCCAATAAGCAGCTGTTTTATGATCAGCCTGAGATCAACTCATTGTTGCTGCATCAAATGGTAACTGCCGACCGTGATTTTGTGATCCAGCAGATAGATCAGCCGTTAAAACTGCCCGATTTTCAGTTACCGTATTACGAAGGTTTTAACAAGCAGGGCAACAAATACTGGCTGGGTATATATCGCCGCGATGAGCTTTTTGCTATTGAACTGTTAAAAGAAATTTGTAATTTATGTATGCAAACCCGTATAGGACAGTTATACATCAGCCCCTGGAAATCTTTACTGATCAAAAATATCGAACCCGCCGATCGCCCTTTATGGGGCAATATCCTTAATAAATACCGGGTGAATATCCGTCACGCATCCAACGAACTCAACTGGCAGGTAGAGGACCTGTGCAGCCAATGCCTGCAGCTTAAACAACAACTGGTGCGAGAATTTGAGGAGGCCGACCTGCGTACTTATCGCCTTAGCTTTGTAATAAAGCGGTCGCCAAAATCAGGTCTTTACGGGTCTATCATTATCCGCGTACGCGGCACCGATCTGTACGAAATATCCCATACGCAGGATTTTAACCCCAATACCAAGGAAGTGATCGTGTACCGCCAAGGGGTTCCGGCTAATGAACTCAGCGTACATCTGATGGCGCTTTGTAGTGAGTTTTATGCCAGGCAAAGTACGGAATTAAAGCAGGTAGCTACCATTCCCATCGACGAGGCACCCGAAGCCAAAGGTACCACCTTACATCAATGCAGCGATTGCCTAACCATTTACGATGAGGCCTATGGTGATGAGTACAACGGCATTTCGCCTGGTGTGCCATTTGCCGGTTTAACTAATTACGAATGCCCGGTTTGCGGATCGACGAAAGACGCGTTTAAACCGGTTTTAATAGAGGGAAACAAATTCTCGTATTCGGCTTCACTTTAGCGATAATACCCTTATCTCTTCAGGTCATTTAAAAACTGAGACGGCGTTTTACCAAACTCCTTTTTAAAGGCTTTGGTGAAGTAGGCCTGTGTTTGGATCCCAACGCGCATCATAATTTCGGTAAGGGAAGCATCCTCATGCGTCATAATATGGATGGCTTTGTTTAGCCTGATGGTACGGATGAATTCTACAATGGACTGGCCGGTGAGCCGCTTAATAAGCTCGTATAATTTGGTGCGGCTCATGTTAAGGTTGGCGCAGAGGTAATCAACATCCAGGTCGGGATTTTCTAACTGGGCCTCTATTACCGTCACCAGCTGGTCCATAAACTGTTTGTCTTTATTGGAGTGTACTGTTTCCTTTACTTCTGCCTGGTAATCGTGCGTGTAACGTTCTTTAAGCTGGTCGAGCTGTAGAAATACATTCCTGATGGTGAGCAGCAGCAGGTTAATGCTTACCGGTTTAGAAAAATAGAAATCGGCACCGCTTTCTATACCCTCCAGCTTTGCCTCCAGCGAATCTTTGGCGGTAAGCAGGATAAAGGGGATATGTTTGGTTTGCTCGTCCTGCTTTATCAGTTTACAAAGCTCAATGCCGTTCATATTCGGCATCATCACATCGCTGATGATCATATTTGGTGCCCGTTCATGCGCCATTGCCAGGCCTTCCTGCCCGTCTTTCGCTTCTATTACCTGGTAAATGCTGCCCAATATTTCTTTCAGGAAAGTTCGCAATTCAGTATTATCTTCCACCAGCAGGATGTACCTGACGGAAGCATTTGCACGGGGTTCAGCAACTTGCTCCTTGTGGTCGGTACCCTCTTCGGGCTGCTGCCATTCGGTGGTTACGCTTTCCAGCAGTACGGGTTTGTTTTCACTTATCCAGCGCTCGTTTGCATGGTAATCTGCTTCATCAATCGGTAGCGCTATCAAAATTTCCGTGCCCTTATTGCGTTCGCTATACACATTAATGCAGCCTTTATGCAGCAAGGTAAGCGTTTTTACAAATGCCAGCCCTATACCCGAACCCAGGTGCGTAGACGTAATGCGGTAATACCTTTGAAAGAGGTGTTTGATAGATTCGGCGGAGATACCAATGCCGGTATCGGCCACCAAAATATACATGTATTGCCTGGCCTGGTAGGCGTTGGTGATTTTCAGTTCGTTTTGGTAGGATGGCTTAAACTCACGCTCATCAAAAAATAGCTTCACGGTAATTTCGCCGCCATCGTTGGTGTACTTGAAAGCGTTATTGATAAGGTTCAGCAATATTTTTTCTAAGAGCTGCCTGTCGAAGAAGACCTCTTTGCCAGCAAGATCGAAATTTTGAAGTGTAAATTTAATATGCTTTTGTTCTGCCCAAAGGTCAAACTCGCCGGTTATCTCGTTCATAAAAACGGTGATATTGCCAGGGGTAACGTTCAGCTTCAGTACGCCAGCTTCTGCCTTGCGGAAATCCATCAGCTCGTTTATCAGGTTCATCAGGCGGGTAGCATTGCGGTACATCAGCTGGTAGGCGCGGCTTTGTTCAGGCTGGGCGCCATTCCCCATCAGTTTTTCCAGCGGGCCAAGCAACAGCGTAAGCGGAGTACGGAACTCGTGTGAAATATTGGTGAAAAACTGTAGCTGTAGTTGGTGCACCTCCTCCTTTTTCTCTTCCTCCAGTTTTTTGAGTTGCAGGTTTTGCCTGTAACGGATAACGGCATACGCTATGCCGACACTTAATAATACAACCAATGTGCGAAACCACCAGGTTAGCCACCAGGGTGGTGTTATAGTAATGGTGATAGATCTGCCGACATTGTTCCAAACACCATCGTTATTGGCCGCTTTCACGGTGAAGGTATAATCACCGGGATCGAGGTTGGTGTAGGTGGCCTGCGGTGCCGTGCCGCTGTAGTTAAAGTTTTTATCAAAGCCGGTTAGCTTGTAGGCGTATTTGTTATTCTCGGGAGCGAGGTAATTTAGCGCGGCAAAGCTGAACGAAATGCTGGATTGCAGATAATTGAGTTGGATGTGCTGCGTTAGGCTGATGTCTTTTTCCAGTGTTGAATCTTTCCCGGGTAACATCGATTTATTGAAGATCTGAAAATCGGTAATGTAAACCGGCGGCACGTAATGGTTGCTTTTAATATCCCGGGGATAGAAGGCGTTAAAACCGTTAATGCCACCGAAGAACATTTGCCCGTCCTTGGTTTTCATATAGGCGTTCACTTCAAACTCCATCGCCTGCAGGCCATCGCTGGTGTTGAATTTATTGGCGTGGCGGGTCGCTGGATTCAACTTAACCAGGCCATTAGATGTAGATACCCAAAGGTTGCCCTCCCCATCTTCGGTAAGGCCTTTTATAAAATCGTGGGCCAGGCCGGCGTCGGTAGTAAAAAGTGAGAACGCGTTTTTCTGTTTATCGTATTTGTATAAGCCGGATTGCCCTATCCATAACCCGCCGGAATGGTCGGTAAATATCACGCGTATATCGGGTTTCTTGCTCTCCTTATCAAAGTAATGTTCAAATTTCTGGCTTTGCTTACGGTAACAGTTAAGTCCGCCGTCATCAGTGCCTATCCATAAATTGCCATCAATATCTTCATTAAGGGCGACTATATTATTGCCCTGTAGTTTTGTTTTGCCTGCCGGGTCGGTTATCACACGGGTAAACTTTTTAGTTATTGGATCAAAACGGTTCAAACCGCCAAAATAAGTGCCCACCCACAACACGCCGGCCTTATCCTGGTAAACGCTCTGCACAAAATCTGAGGAGATGGAGGCGGGGTTCGCCGGGTTGTTTTTAAAACTCGTAAATGTACCAAAGGCTGCCCCCATCAGGTTTAGGCCGCCACCCCAGGTAGAGATCCAAAGGCGGTTCTGCTGGTCTTCGGTAATATCCAGCACGGCATCGCTGCCCAGGCTGGTGCCATCATTAACCCGGTGGCGATAGGTGGTAAAAGTTTGTTGCTGCTGGTTAAACAGGTTCAAGCCGCCGCCATCGGTACCCACCCATATCCTGCCGTAATGGTCTTCTTCAAAGCATTTTACATCGTTATAGCTCAGGCTGTTCGCGCCAACTTCCTGCCGGTAAACGTTGAATTTTTTAGCGCCCGGGTTATATAAGTTTACGCCGCCGCGGTGTGTGCCTATCCAGAAGTTGCTCTGCCTGTCTTCAAATATGGCAGATATGGTCCGTTGGCTCAGGCTGTAGGGTTTGGCAGGCTGGTAGGTGTATTTGGTAAAGTCCTCCGTATCGCTGTTGAACAGGTTTAAGCCACCGTTAATGGTCCCAGCCCAAATATGGCCGGCCTTGTCGCGCAGCAGGCTTAAAACCTGGTCGTTACCAAGGCTGGCAGCGTTAGCATCACTATGGCGGTAGGTTTTATACTTGCCATCCGGGTTTAACACCATTAATCCTTTGCCTTTTGTGGCAAGCCACACCTGCCCGTTTAGTCCGTCTTGAATAAAATTAATGCCCAGGCCACTATCCTTTATTTGCATGGTGAAGCTTTTGGTGCCTGGCAGGTATTTTACCAATCCGCCATCAGTCGCTATCCAAATGTTTTTTTGGTGATCCTGCAGGATGTAATTGATAGAACCCTGCAGCATGGGGCTTGTAATGTGCGAGAATTTTTTGCTGCCGCGATCAAATATATCCAGGCCTTTGTTGGTGCAGATCCAGAGGTTTTTATCCGCATCTTCTATTACAGCGTTGATGGTATTACCTGTGATGCTGTTTGCATTAGCCTGTTTTACGTAGGAGGTGAAAGATTTTGTGGTTTCGTCAAACCGGTTGAGCCCGTTTAGTGTGCCTATCCAAAGGGTGTTTTGTTTATCGGTATAGAGGCAGGTGATGTAATTATCGCTTAAGGTGCCGGTGTTGCCTTTTTCATTCCGAAATACCGTCATCCGGTAACCATCGTAGAGGTTCAGCCCGTCGCGCGTGCCTATCCAGATAAAGCCCCGGCTATCCTGGGTAATGGCTTCGATGGTACTATTTGATAAGCCCTGCTCGTAATTAATATGCTTAAAAGTGATGCCCGATGCCTGAGCAAAAGAGGAGGTTTCAGAAAACAACAATACACAGCTGGTCACTGCCACAATGCGCAGGCAAAAGCAAACTAACCGGGCTAAAATTTTAGTCATGATTTATTCTTAGTAATTGCTTTTAAGGCTAACGGGCAATCCCCATAATGGTTATTCAATTATAGGCTTTATTGCTTGATTTATTTTGAAACAGGCCCAATTAATGAACTTTTGCCGCATAAAAATGCTGATTTGGACAATTTTTAAGCTGATTTGCACAAAGCCCCGGGCATAAAGGCAGCCTATCTTGCAACTGTTTTGTAACACGCCAATTGTACCGATTTTCTTGTTTGACAATTTTTGCCGGCAATGCCATTGTTAATGCGGGGGATGAGTTCGCGGCGCTTGTTTATAAGCCGAACCAAACCAATTAAACCAATTAAATGAAAAAACTTTATCTAAAACTAACACTTTTATTAGTGTTTATTTTCACGGCGCTGTGCGTTCATGCGCAAACCGGCAGCATCAGCGGGCAGGTGCTTGATGAAACTGGGCTGCCCTTACCGGGTGCAACCGTTTCGGCGGGCGACAAGGCCACCATTACCAATACTGATGGTAAATACACGCTGACAGGTTTACCCGCCGGGAGTATTTCCGTGTCGGTAAGATTTGTGGGTTACCAGGTTTTGCAGCAAGTGGTTACCGTTAGCGGCGATACCAAATTCAACGCAAGCCTTAAGCCATCGTCTACAGGCCTTAACGAGGTAGTGGTGATCGGTTACGGTACCGTACAGAAGAAGAATCTAACAGGTGCCGTCTCTACGGTAACCTCAAAAGATTTCCAGAAAGGGAGTATCACCACGCCCGAACAACTAATAGCCGGTAAAGTGCCGGGTATCAGCATTACTTCGAATGGTGGTTCGCCGGGCTCTGGTAGTGTTATCCGGGTACGTGGCGGGGCTTCGCTATCCGCAAGTAACGATCCCTTGATTGTGATAGATGGCGTGCCGTTGAGCAACAATAGCATCTCGGGTGCATCTAACCCGTTGAGTTTGATCAACCCGAACGATATCGAAACCTTTACCGTGCTTAAAGATGCATCTGCTACGGCCATCTACGGTTCGAGAGCATCAAACGGTGTAATTTTAATTACCACTAAAAAAGGTACATCGGGTGCGCCTAAGTTTAACTTCAGCACACAGCTATCAGCCTATAAAGTTGGCAAAAAGTTGGATGTGCTTAGCCCATCTGCGTTTCGCGATTATGTAAATACCAACGGCTCTGCCGCGCAGATAGCCATGCTTGGTACAGAAAATACCGACTGGCAGGATAAGATCTACCAAACCTCATTGGGTACCGATAATAACCTGAGTGTTGCGGGTACTTATAAAGCTATCCCATTCCGTATCTCGGGCGGCTATTTAAGGCAGGTTGGTGTATTGGTTACCGATAAACTGCAACGTACCACAGGTAGCATTACTATTAACCCAAAACTGTTTGATAACCACCTGAAGATAGATGTGAACCTGAAAGGCGCTTTAACCGAAAGCCGCTTTGCAAACCAGGGCGCCATTGGCTCAGCCGTCTCCTTCGACCCAACGCAGCCGGTATACGTAAAAAACTCATTTGGTAACTATTACGAGTGGGCAAACACCAGCAGCGACGGCTCGGTTATTCCTAACCCCAACGCCCCCCGTAACCCTATCGCCTTATTAGCTCAGCGCAGCGATAACAGCCAGGTAAAACGCAGCTGCGGCAACGCCCAGTTTGATTATTCGATGCATTTTTTACCCGAGCTACATGCCAATCTAAACCTTGGGTATGATATCTCAAACGGTAAGGGTACTACCTACGTACCAGCTAACGCGGCGCAGAGTTTTGCCGTGCAGGGCCTGGATAACAACTATCAGCAAAACATCAGCAATAAAGTAGGGGAGTTTTACCTGAACTACATTAAAGATCTGAAAGGCATCAACAGTAACATTAACGTAACCGCGGGGTATGGTTACTATGACTTTTTAACCAAGATATTTTATTACCCAAGCTATAATGCCAACCATGTTGTAGTAGCGGGTTCTGAACCAGCCTTCGCGTTTGATAAACCACAAACCACGCTCATCTCTTACTATGGCCGTGCCATTTATACGTTCAATAACAAGTATATCCTGGCAGGTTCGGTACGTACCGATGGTTCATCGAGGTTTGCACCGGAGAACAGGTGGGGCGTATTCCCGTCGGCAGCTTTCACCTGGAGGATAAACCAGGAGAACTTCCTGAAGGAATCTAAAACCATCAGCGACCTGAAACTTCGTTTAAGCTACGGTGTAACCGGTCAGCAGGATGGCATTCCATACTACTCTTACCTGCCTACTTACGCGCTGAGCGTTGCCGCTGCCAAATACCAGTTAGGCGATACGTTTTACGGTATGTATGCGCCGCAGGCATACGATAAATCGATCAAATGGGAGCAAACAGCTACTTACAACGCCGGTATGGATTTTGGCTTGTTTGATGGCCGTGTAAATGGTAGTGTTGACGTTTATTTCAAAAAAACAAAGGACCTGCTGAACAATATCCCGATTCCTTTAGGTTCAAACTTTAGCAATACCATCACTACCAACGTGGGTAATATTGAAAACAAAGGTGTTGAGTTTGCCATCAACGGAGCGCTGGTAAAAAGCAGCAGCTTTAGCTGGGATGCAGGGTTTAACTTTACCTACAACGGCAACAAGATCACCAGGCTTACTAATGTAGAAAACCCTACTTACCCGGGTGTGTTAACCGGCGGTATCTCCGGCGGAACGGGCAATACGGTACAGATCAACTCGGTAGGTTATAACACTTATTCGTATTACCTGTACAAACAAGTTTACGATGCGGCGGGCAAACCCAAAGAGGGTATATATGAAGACCTTAACGGCGATAACATCATCAACGAGAAGGATCTGTACCGCTTCCAGTCTGCCGTACCTAAGTATATCTTAGGTTTCAGCACACAGTTGAGCTACAAAAAATGGTCGCTCTCTACCGTGTTGCGCGCAAACCTGGGCAACTATGTTTATAACAACGTAAAGGCCAACATCGGGGTGACACGCAACCTGCTTAACCCGGCCGGGTTCCTGGGTAACGTAAGCACCGAGATCTTTAAATCGGGCTTTGATAACAACCAGTACCTCAGCGATTATTATGTAGAGAACGGCTCGTTCCTGCGGATGGACAACTTAGGGCTATCGTACAACGCGGGTAAAATATTCGGGCCAACCAGCAAAGTTGGGCTGCGCCTGAATGCCAATTGCCAAAACGTGTTCATCGTTACCAAATACTCCGGCCTCGACCCGGAAATAAGCAGCGGTATCGATAACAATTTTTACCCGCGCCCGCGCACATTTGTATTAGGTGTTAACCTTGATTTTTAATTACGACCATGAAAAAACTTAATTATATAATAGGCTTATCCGCGCTGATCATTTTATCGGCCGGGTGCAAAAAGGACCTTAACCGGACGCCAACCAACGCCATTACTGCGGATGTGGCTTACAATACCCCAGCCGGCTACAAGCAGGTATTAGCCAAAATGTACGGCGGCTTCGCCCTAACTGGCAACGGCGGCCCCGATGCATCTGTAGGAGATGTTGCAGGGATAGACCAGGGTTCGTCAGATTTTTTACGCTTGTTTTGGAACCTGCAGGAACTAACTACAGACGAGGCGGCCATTGTTTGGAACGACCCCGGTTTGCAGGATTTCCATGTGATGAACTGGACATCCACTAACATCATGATCCGTGGCTTGTATAGCCGCAGCATGTACCACATTACAGCATGTAACGAGTTTATCCGCGAATCGGCAGAGGCAAAACTGAGCAGCCGTAATATCACCGGGACAGAGGCGGATAACATTCGCCATTACCAGGCCGAGGCACGGTTTTTACGGGCCTACGAGTATTGGGTGTTGCTGGACCTGTTTGGCAACCCGCCATTTGTAACCGAGAACGACCCGATCGGTAAATTTATCCCTTCGCAGATAAAGCGTGCAGATTTGTTCACCTATATCGAATCGGAACTGAAAGCTATTGAACCCTTATTGGTTGATGCAAAGCAAAATGAGTATGGCCGTGCCGATAAAGCCGCCGCCAACGCATTGCTGGCAAGGCTTTACCTCAATGCCGAAGTATACACCGGCCAGGCGCGTTACACCGAGGCCATTACCGCCGCGCAAAAAGTGATCAGTTCGGGTTATACTTTAAACCCCAAGTATGCTAACCTTTTCCTGGGGGACAACAACGTAAACAACCCCGAAACCATATTGGCGCTTAACTACGATGGCGTAAACTCGCAAACATACGGTGGCACCACTTACCTAATAAACGCGGCTATCAGCGCGGCGCTCGATCCAAAAACCTTCGGCGTGCCCAACGGTGGCTGGAGCGGGATGCGTGCAACAAAAAACTTACCTCTGCTATTTGCTGATTATAGCGGCGCTACTGATAAACGCGCCATGTTTGCCGCAGGCAGCATCGAGATGAACGACATTACAGTTTACACCGATGGGCTTGCGGTAACCAAATTTAAAAATATCACTTCTACGGGTACTATCCCAGCTTCGGCAAATGGCGTGTATGCCTCTACCGATTTCCCGCTGTTTCGCCTTGCGGAAATGTACCTGGTTTATGCCGAAGCGGTAAAACGCGGCGGTACCGGTGCAGAAGGGCAGGCTATTACCTACCTTAACCTGTTGCGCACCCGTGCTTATGGCAATGCCAGCGGCAACATAACCAGCTATACCCTAAACGATGTTTTGGATGAGCGTGGCCGCGAATTGTATTGGGAAGGCTTCCGTCGTTCGGATCTGATCCGTTACGGTAGGTTCACCGGTGATAATTACCTGTGGCCATGGAAAGGTGGTGCCAAAGCAGGTAAAGGTGTTGAAGCCTTCCGTGTGCTTTATCCGTTGCCTTCAACAGATATTATTGCCAACCCCAATCTTGTACAAAACGCAGGTTATTAATATTTACAGATCATAAAAGATGAAAAAGAATATATCAAAGGCATTATTTGGCGCGCTGGCGCTGCTGATTATCATCAGCGGCTGCAAACGGGACGATATACTGGTTAAATCGTCAGACGGGACAGCGCCGGCACTTACCGCTACCGCGAGCACCGTGGTGCTTAGCAGCGATAAAGCAACCACCGAAGCCGTAGCTTTCAGCTGGAACAAGGCCGATTACGGCTACAACGCGGCGGTGCAATACACCCTGCAATTAGATAAGGCAGGCAATAACTTTGCCGCACCAAAAGAGTTCTCAATAGACGCGGCGGCCAGCGTGCAAAAATTTAACGTTGCCGATCTTAACAACGCCCTGGCATTAATGGGTTATTCGGCAGGTACGGCTTCCGGCCTGGAGGTAAGGGTTAAAGCAGAACTTCGACCCGGCGTAAACACGCTTTACAGCAATGCATTAAACCTCACGGTAACCACTTATCCCATCATCATTGTTTACCCGGGGTTGTTTGTGCCCGGTTCGTACCAGGGCTGGGCCCCGGCTACCGCGCCAAAAGTGGCGTCGGTAAAAGATGACAAGGTGTACGAAGGTTATGTCGATTTCAATAACGCTACCGACTTCGCTTTCAAATACACCGAAGACGTGGAGTGGAAAGTGAACTACGGCTGGGCAAGCAGCACCAACACCGACAGCTATGCCGGCGGTACATTTGCTGCCGGTGCCAGCGGGAATTTATTTGTACCTTCTAAAGGCTATTACCTGTTAAAGGCTAACGTAAATAACAGCACCTGGAGCGCCACCAAAACATCGTTCGGTATTATTGGCGATAGCACGCCGGGCGGCTGGGATAACGATACGGACATGACTTTTAGTTCTGCCACACAAGAGTGGAAGATAACTACTAACCTTGTTGGCGGTAAAAAGATAAAATTCCGCGCGAATGACAGCTGGGATATCAATTATGGCGATAATGCGCCTGCGAATGGTTTCCTGAAGCTGAACGGCGCTGATATCACCGTGCCTGCCGATGGTAACTACACCGTTGTTTTAAATTTATCAAACCCGGGCAATTACTCGTACACCATCACCAAAAACTAAGTAATGAAGAAACTATTTATAGGAATTAGCATCATAAGCACCGCCCTTTTTGCGGGCTGCACCAAAGATATTACCGCTCCCGATTTCCCGGACGCGCCGCTTGCTGCCAACTACGCAAAAGGGGCCGACGTAAGCTGGGTAAGCCAGATGGAAGCCGGCGGCATCAAATTTTATAACAACGCCGGCACCCAGCAGGACCTGTTCCAGATCTTGAAGAATAAAGGCATCAATTCCATTCGCCTGCGGGCGTGGGTAAACCCGGCCGATGGCTGGTGCAATACGGCCGATGTGGTAGCCAAAGCACAACGAGCAAAGAACGCGGGCTTCCGTATTTTGCTCGATCTGCATTACAGCGATATCTGGGCCGATCCGGGTCACCAGGCAAAACCTGCCGCATGGGTTGGGCAGGATATTACCGCCTTAAAAGTATCTGTAAGCACTTATACCGTGAGTATAATGAACGCGTTGAAAGACAAAGGCATTACACCCGAGTGGGTACAGGTGGGTAACGAAACCAATAACGGCATGCTTTGGGAAGAAGGTAAGGCATCTGTTAACATGAAAAACTATGCCGATTTGGTACAAGCCGGCTACGCGGCGGTTAAAAGCGTAAGCAGCACCAGCAAAGTTATGGTACACGTATCTAACGGGTATGATAATGGCTTGTTCCGCTTTATATTTGATGGGCTGAAGGCAAATGGTGCCAATTGGGATGTTATCGGTATGTCGCTTTATCCAACCGCGGCCAACTGGCAAACCCTTAATACGCAATGCCTCACCAATATGAACGATATGGTAACCCGTTATGGTAAAGAGGTAATGCTGGCGGAAGTAGGGATGCCCGTTGCCGAAGCTACGGCAGCAAAAGCATTTTTAACCGATATCATTACCAAAAACAACAGCCTTGCCGGTGGTAAGGGGCTGGGTGTTTTTTATTGGGAGCCACAAGCTTACAACGGTTGGCAGGGTTACCAATTAGGCGCTTTTGATGCCACAGGTAAGCCAACAATTGCAATGGATGCATTTTTAATAAAGTAAGTACCCGCGGTATTTTGGGCATTGTATTTTTAGCATTTCAACCAACATAAAACGTTCCGATGGAACGATGGAAGCAGACCGGTATCCCAGCGGGATACATTATGGGTAGAAAAAATTAAATGATGCAGTAGCGTTCCATCGGAACGCTTTATAAATTCTTGTATTACATATAATTGGTTGATGAGATTTAAGGCTTTAATAATTGTAACCTGCTTTTACCTGCTTGGCGCGGCCACTGTTGGCCGCGCGCAAACAGGCGTGCCTAAAAATAAGGCGAACGAAATTTATATCGATGCCAACGGCGTTATCCGCTTGCAAACGGATGATAGCGAGGCAAGCTTTTTCGGCGTGAATTATACGGTACCTTTTGCATACGGCTACCGCTCGCATAAAACCCTGGGCGTAGATCTTGAAAAAGCGATAGATGCGGATGTTTATCATTTAGCCCGGCTTGGCGTAACAGCCTTTCGGGTGCATGTTTGGGATACCGAGATCAGCGATTCGCTGGGGAACCTAAAAAATAACGAACACTTACGTCTGTTTGATTACCTTCTTGCCAAACTGGAGGAGCGTGGTATCCGTACCATTATTACGCCTATAGCTTTCTGGGGTAACGGCTATCCGGACAAAGATGAGCACACCGGTAGTTTCTCTGATGTTTATGGAAAGGACAAAGCCCTCGTTAACCCAAAAGCTTTTGAAGCGCAGGAGCGTTACCTGCTGCAATTTTTTAAGCACGTAAACCCCTACACCCATAAAACATACGGGGCAGACCGCTTTGTTATTGCTACCGAAATAAACAACGAGCCGCACCACAGCGGGCCAAAAACACTGGCTACAAGTTACATTAACCGCATGATGGCGGCCATCAAAAGTACCGGTTGGACAAAGCCCGTATTCTACAATATCAGCGAGTCGCCCTGGTATGCAGATGCTGTGGCGGCCTCTACGGCCAATGGTTTCAGCTTTCAATGGTACCCAACTGGGTTGGTATCCGGGCATGAGCAGCTCGGCAACCTGTTACCGCAGGTGGATCGTTATCATATCCCTTTCGATACTATCCCGGCGTTTAAAAATAAGCCGCGCATGGTTTACGAGTTCGAATCGGGCGATGTGCTGCAACCTTATATGTACCCGGCAATGGCGCGGAGTTTTAAAACGGCGGGCTTCCAGTGGGCCACGCAGTTTGCTTACGACCCTATGGCAACCGCCTATGCCAACACCGAATACCAAACACATTATTTGAATTTGGCCTATACGCCTTCAAAAGCCATTAGCCTGCTGATAGCCGGCAAGGTGTTTAGGCAGGTGCCCATATACAAATCGTATGGAACATACCCGGCGGATACCGTTTTCGCGGCGTTCCGCGTAAGTTATAAGCAGCAACTCAGCGAAATGAACGCGCCGACGGAATTTTACTATTCTAACACTACGTCGTCGGTGCCGGTACAGGCAAAATCCCTAAGGCATGTGGCCGGGGTAGGTTCTTCTCCGGTTATAAAGTACTCTGGCAGCGGCGCTTATTTCATGGACCGTGTTTCGCCAGGCGTATGGCGGTTGGAAGTAATGCCCGATGCGGTTCGACTTCGGGACCCTTTTGAACGGACCTCTTTGGATAAAAAGGTAACTGCTATAGTTTATGGTCAGGGGCAGATGCAGATAAGTCTGGATGATTTGGGTGCTGCGTATAGCTTCGTACAAATTAATGTACCCGGCACTTCGGCTATTGCAAACGGCAAGGCTATCATGGTAAAACCCGGCGTTTACCTGCTTAAAAGAAAAGGGCTCGCGCCTACCACATTCGCTGCGAATATGAAGGTAGGTACCCTGCGGATGAACGAGTTTTACGCGCCTGCATCTCAAAATGATGGCAGCACCAAAGCAGCAAAACCCCAAAACGGGTTTTCGGCATCGACGCCCAATAATGGCTTGCAACTTTACGAACCTACCGCCAACCGCGAAACCGCTACCATCTATTCACCCGAATGGAAGAGCGATACTTATGACTATATCACCGGGCAGCAAGGTAAAAAAGTGCTCGATCTTAAACACCTGTCTGGTGCCAAAGCCGGCGGGATGGAAGTTTTTGTAAAACCGGCATTGATGGCACACAAGTCCTATTTGCAGGGGTACAGATCGATCATAATAACCGCAGGGGCGGATACGGTGATGGACCTTAAAGTTACCCTGGTGGATGAAGACGCCAATGCCTATAGCGCCATAGTGAAAATTGATAAGCAGTTAAAAGAGATCAGGGTGCCGTTAAGCTCGCTTAAGAAAGATGAGATGGTGCTGCTGCCACGGCCTTATCCCGGTTTCCAGGCATTCAGCTTCAGGTCGCCCGGCGATGCAGGTTTGCAAATCCATAAAATAGAAAAACTACAGGTGACCATTCCGGGCCTATTTCAACATAAATTTTCCGTTCAACTCGGCGAAGTACGCTTAGAAACAACCAACTAAAACCAATTAATGAATTTTTTATCACGCTGCATTTTAGGGTGCTTAGGCACTTTTTGCATCCTTACCACATCTTTCGCGCAGCAAACTACCGGGCGCAAACGCGAATCATTTAACGATGGCTGGAAGTTTCAGTTGGGCAATGCCGCTGATGTAGCTAAGGACGCCAACTATGGGTTAGCAGTCATCTTCTCCAAATCAGGAAAAGCAGAAAACACGGCTATCGCGCCAAAATTTAACGACTCTGCCTGGCGAAATGTACAGTTACCACACGATTGGGCGGTTGAACTTCCCTTTGTAAATAAAGATAACGAGAACCTGAAAGATCATGGTTACCGCCCGGTAGGCGGGCTTTTCCCGCAGAACAGTATAGGCTGGTACCGTAAAAAGTTCAATGTGGCTGCGACAGATTCGGGGAGGCGTTTCAGTATTACTTTCGATGGCATCTTTCGCGATGCCAAGGTTTGGGTGAATGGTTTTTATTTGGGCGGAAACGAAAGCGGTTACGTTGGCTTCACCCGCGATATTACCGACTACGTTAACTTTAAAACGTCAAACGTAATTGTAGTACGTGCCGACGCCACCCAGGCCGAAGGCTGGTTTTACGAAGGTGCCGGCATCTACCGCAATGTATGGCTCAACAGTTACAATAACCTGAGCATTGCCGATGATGTATTTGTGCATACCGTGGTAAACGGCAATAAGGCCAATGTTAACATTGACGCTACCGTACAAAACCAGGGGCTTAAACCAACTACAGGCAGCTTTTATGCAGAAATAACCGACAGGAACGGCAAGCTTGTGGGTAAAACGCAGCCGCAGCAATTCTCGATAGCACAATCAGTCGGTCAGTTGATCAGGCAGCAGCTTACTTTAAACGACCCTAAACTCTGGTCGATAGAACAACCTTATTTATATCACGTTAAACCCATTGTAACGGTGGATGGCAGGCAGGTTGATAGCCGCGATATCCGTTTCGGCGTACGCACAGTTGAAATAAAGGCAGACGGGGTTTTCCTAAACGGAAAATCCATCAAGATAAAAGGGACCAATAACCACCAGGATCATGCAGGACTGGGTGCGGCTTTGCCTGATTATTTGCAATATTACCGCATCGGGTTATTAAAACAAATGGGGGCGAACGCTTACCGCACCAGCCACCATGCGCCTACACCCGAATTACTGGATGCCTGCGACAGCCTGGGAATGCTGGTGCTGGATGAACAGCGTTTGCTCAACAGTTCGCCGGAGTATCTGGATCAGTTTGAAAGGTTGTTAAAGCGCGACCGCAACCACCCAAGCGTGTTTCTGTGGTCGATAGGTAACGAGGAAGGCTACGCGCAAACCAACAGCTTTGGCAAGCGTATAGCGCAAACCTTACTGGCCAAACAGGTTCAGCTCGATCCCACCCGTACAAGCACTTACGCTGCCGATCTTGCGAACGTGTACACCGGAGTTAATGAAATTATCCCGGTTAGAGGTTTTAATTACAGGCAATTCGCGGTGGCAGATTATCATAAAGACCATCCAACCCAACCTATACTCGGTACCGAAATGGGGAGTACACTTACCACAAGGGGCATTTATGTAAAAGATACCATAACAGGCTACCTGCCCGATGAAGATATCACCGCCCCATGGTGGGCCAGCAAGGCCGAAGAATGGTGGCCGCTTGCCGCTAAAAACAACTATTGGCTGGGTGGTTTTGTATGGACGGGTTTCGACTATCGCGGCGAGCCAACACCTTTTAAATGGCCAAATGTAAACTCTCATTTTGGCTTGATGGATGTTTGTGGCTTCCCCAAAAATCTTTATTACTACTACCAATCGTGGTGGAAGGATGAGGATGTGCTGCACGTTTCGCCGCATTGGAACTGGAAGGGTAAAGAGGGGCAGAAAGTGAACGTATGGGTAAACTCCAATGCCGATGATGTAGAACTGTTTTTGAATGGTAAAAGCCTCGGCAAAAAAACAATGCCCCGTAACAGCCACCTCGAATGGGATGTTGCCTATCAGCCTGGGACTTTAAAGGCTGTGGCTACCCGCAAAGGCAAAAAGATAAGCAGCCAGGTAAAAACTACGGGAGAGCCTTATCAAATTAAACTCTCACCATCTAAAAATGTGTTGCTTGCCGACGGGCGCGACGCGGTTGTAGTGAACGTAAGTGTGCTGGACAAAAATGGGCTGGAAGTGCCTGATGCCTCCAACCTGATCGAGTTTCTCTGCGAGGGCGCTACCATCATAGGCGTAGGTAACGGCGACCCCAGCAGCCACGAAGCCGACAAAATGGACGGGCAATGGAAGCGAAATTTATTTAGCGGTTATTGCCAGGTAATTATACGGGCGGGGAATACCCCGCAAAAAGTAAGCATCAAAGCAGCATCAAAAAATCTGCTGAGTGCCGAGCTTCACTATTAACCCAAAGGCATCTTACTATACTTTAAATGGTTGGCAGGCTATAATTTATTTATAGTTCGCCAGCCATTTCTGCAATTTTTAAATCGTTGCACGGCCGCGTAAATATCTCCGTAAGATTTAACTAACTTTGATGTTACAGCAAAAAAAGATGCAGCGCATAGGAAGGAAGGAAAGTCTCTTTGGAGCATATCAGCATAAGCTTATCTTATTATTTTCTTCTTTGTGTTTTATAGCTGCTACGTTGTGGGCCGGCCCCGCCAGCGCGTCCGGTGATATTGATAGTCTGCAAAAAGTATTGAACCAGGCCATCGAAAACAAAGCAAAGTACGAACAGGCCAAGCTGCGCGATATTCAGCATTTCAAAAAGGAACTGGCGGCCAACTACTCATCCTTAACGGCACGCTACAGCAATTATCAAAAGCTGTTTAATGCCTACAAATCTTTCGTACACGATTCTGCTTACGTGTATTGCCAAAAGCTGAACAACGTTGCCCACCTGCTGAACGACCCGGAGAAGGTAAATTACGCCAAGGTAAATATGGGCTTTGTGCTGGTATCTGCCGGGATGTTTAAAGAGGGGCTGGATACCCTGAATAAAGTAGACCCCAAGAAGTTAAGCGAAAGTCAGCGATACGAATACCTGTTTCTGCAGGCCCGCAGCCATTTTGATTTGGGCGATTACGATAAGATAAACGATTACTACCAAAAATACAGCACCATAGGCCTGAAGTATTGCGATTCTATCATCAGCAGTACTAAGCCGGATACTTATGAAAATTTGTCGGCCGTTGGTTTAAAGGCGTTGCGCACCGGCCAGTATAAGGCGGCGCTGGATCCCTACACCAAAATTATGCGCATTCCGCAATCGTACCAGGATAGCGCCATTAATTATAGCTGTTTAAGCTATATCTACAAGGAAATGAGCAAGCCGGAGCTATCATTAACCAATCTGATGAAGGCGGCTATTATCGATAACACGCACTCCACCAAAGAAGCCGTAGCCCTCACTAACCTCGCCGAATATTACTACCAACAAGGTGATGCCAAAACGGCGTTCACCTATATCAACAGCTCGATTGATGATGCTAATTTTTACGGGGCGAGGCATCGCGAGGCGCAGATCAGCAGTATTATGCCCATCATTCAGGCAGAGAAAATAAATGGTATAGAAAAGCAAAAGAGATCGCTCACTATATACGCGTCCATCATTACCTCGCTTATTGTGGTCGTGATTATATTTAGTTTTATTACCGCAAGGCAGCTAAAGAAACTGAGAATTGCCGACCAGGTGATCGTCAATAAAAACCAGGATCTGAATGTGGCCAATGATTCCCTCACTAAGGTGAATAAAGTGCTGGATACCACCAACCGCTCACTTTCGCGCATTAATACCAAACTGGATGAGGCGAATATTATTAAGGACGAGTACATCGGGTACTTTTTTAATATCCATTCAGATTATATTGAGAAGATAGACCGCCTGAAACGCAGTATAGACAAAAACCTGAAGGAAAAACGTTACGAAGAAGTTATGCTGGTGCTCAACCGCCTAAACACCAACTTTGAGCGCGAGAACCTTTATCACAGTTTTGATAAGGTATTCCTCAACATCTTCCCCAATTTTATTGATGATTTTAACGCGCTGTTTGATGCAGATCACCAAGTGCGTTTCCAGGAAGACCATTTGCTGAATACCGAGCTGCGCATCTTCGCCCTTATCCGCCTTGGGATAGACGAGAACGAAACCATCGCCAAGATCCTCAACTACTCTGTAAACACTATCTACACCTACAAAACCAAGGTGAAGAACCGCTCCTTTGTTCCGAACGATGAGTTTGAAGAGAAGATTATGCTTATAAAAGCGGTTAAGGAAGTACCGGATTTGAGTTGATAATCTTTTAAACTTTTTATGTAAAGACGCAATACTTTGCGGTATCTCGCTTTTGGTGCCGGAATGGATGGCAGGAGCCGTTTCAAGCGTTCCTGTGGCTGCAGTAACCCCATCGGGGTTCAAGGTCGGTAGCAGATAGATCACAGATGTTATAATCGTGCCGTAGGTACGAAACTCGCGACGTAGCGCACGTATGGCACACGAAATTTTTACCTTGGGTATTTTTACCGACATTTTGCACCTACGGCGCAACGAACTGTGGCGGTTAATCGCTGTTCCTAATTTTTCATCACCAAATAGGAGTAAGGCTCAAGCGTAATGATGCTACGTGTCGACACTTTTTTACCTGTAAAAGCATCCTTCCAGCTACTTTTCATTAAGCTTGCCGGTAGGGTATAGGTTACCGCTTTGTTGCGTAAATTACTCATCACAAATGCCTTCTCTTTACCATCCTCTTTGGTAAAAGCACAAACATCCGCGTTGCTGTACGAAGTTAAAGCACCCCTGCGGATGGCAATGCTGCTGTTTCTAAATCCTATTATTTTTTTATACTCGGCGGTTACATCGGGGTTTAGGGTCCAGTCTATTTTTTTGGTGGTAAACGGGAATAGTAAGCGGTAAGGCGTGCCTACTTCCTGGCCGTTGTATATCATGGGCACGCTTTTCATGTAGGCCACTACCACAAAGGCCGCCATCGAACCTTTTTTACCGCCAAATAGTTCCAAGGGAGTTCCGTCCGATCCATTAACATCATGGTTGGTTATGTACCGCACCATTTGCTGGCCATCTGCGGTGCTTTTATAATCAGTTTTGTTGAGGCTGTCGATAGATAGTACCGAGCGGTTATGCTCGTATATCGCTCTTAAATTGCCGAAGAAGTTAAACCCGAAGTTATAATCGAAACCGGCTTTGTAATGATCGTTTCGACCGCCTTCGGATAGCAGGAGCAGCTTATGGTTTGGAATGAGTTTCAGGGTATCAAATGTCTCTTTCCAAAAATCAAAAGGCGGCCCGTCGGCGTAATCGCAACGAAAGCCGTCCACGTTGGCGGCGAGCACCCAATATTTCATATCGCTGATCATGGCCCGTCGCATATCCTGGTTCTTAAAGTTCAGCTGTGCTACGTCGCACCAGCCCATATTCGGTGGGCTGATAATGTTACCTGTACTATCCTGCACGTACCAACTTTTGTTTTTGATCCACACATGGTCGAACGAGGTATGGTTGCCTACCCAATCCAGGATTACCGCTAAATTGCGGCGGTGCGCGCCATCTACCAGTTGGCGCAGATCGTTTAGAGGGCCAAATTCTTTGTTGATGTCCGCATAATCCCGAATGCAGTAAGGTGAGTTAACAGCCTTAAATACCCCGACCGGGTAAATGGGCATCAGGTAAATTACGTTTACACCAAGTGCTTTTATCGAATCTAAACGTTCGGTAACACCTTTAAAGTCGCCGTTTTTGCCAAATGTGCGCATGTTTACCTGGTAGATGGATACATCGCGCCTGTCGGGCACATTTTTAAAGGGCTTGCCGTATTGTGTAGGTGTTGTAAGGCTTGCCTGTGCAAACAACGCGGGTTTTGGTAAGCAAATAAATGCCGCGAGGCAGAATAGTATAAGTAAGTTTCTTTTCATAAACGTTTTGGTTGGCCGGCGCTTGCTTTACATCCGTTTTGGGGTATCGCGGTGATATTTGGTATGCCCGGCTTTAATTTAAAATGGTAATTATTGGTTATGCGATTGGATAGCGTGATACAAATGAACCGTTCAGCCAGGCAAAAATCAAGACTCGGGAAAGCCGATATAGAAATTCATGATCGAACTATAATTTCAACGTGTTGAATTATAGTGACTTATAAAAAGATTATTGATAGATTAATATGGACGATTTTTGGAGAAGCATAACACCCGGTTCGAGGAAAAACTAAAAAAGGCACTAAAAAGCCCGAAAAATCATCAAATAGACCTCGGTTCACCCAAATCGTCGGAAAACGACCGAATCCTCATCAAAACTCCCGTCAAACCACATAATAAATGATGGTTTGGGTGCCCGAAACTTATTAATATGCCCTGTTTTTTGACTATTTAAAGGATAAAAATGGGTGGTTTTATCTATATCCCGTCTGCAATTATCTATATAAATATTCATTCCGAAAATTTATAAATATTTGATTGTTAGATATTTATGGAGAAGTATTTTTCACTTTTTTTAATATCGGCTTTCCGCACCAGCGCTATTAGCTGATGCGCCCATCTATATTTGAATAAGCCGCACTGACCCAATCAGAAGGTTTATCAAACCAATTACTAAAACCAATTTCTATGAACAAAGTTTACTTATTTAAGTATGGCCTTACCGTGCTATTCCTTATTTGCACCTTAACAACTTTCGCCCAAAAAGCACGCTTTAGCGGTATTGTTGTAGATGAGCATAACCTGCCATTGCCGGGCGCTACCGTTGCGGTAAAAGAAACCGGCCAAACAACGGCTGCCGACAAAGATGGTGCCTTTGCTACCGCGAACACTACTTTACAATCCCTGACGGTAACTGTTAACTTTTTAGGGTACGATGCCGCCGAGCGTGTGCTGGTTGCCGGCCAATCTTTAAGGATCGCGCTAACCCCTAATTCGCGCTCATTGGCCGAGGTTGTGGTTGTTGGTTACGGTACGGTTAAAAAATCGGATCTCACCGGTGCTGTTTCTACCATCGGTAGTAAAGATCTTAACCCCGGGCCTATCACTAACCCTTTACAGCAATTGGCCGGTAAGGCAGCTGGTGTAAACGTTACCCAAACAGGCAGCGAGCCGGGTACTGCGCCAAACGTGCGTATCCGTGGTATTACGTCGCTTATCGGCGGTAACGATCCCTTAGTGGTGGTTGACGGTGTGCAGGGCAATATGGACCTGTTTAAACAAGTCCCACCAAGCGAAATTGAATCGGTAGATGTGCTGAAAGATGCATCTGCTACCGCTATTTACGGTTCGCGCGGTGCGCCCGGTGTTATCATTGTAACTACCAAGAAGAACCGCAACGGTAAGTCTACGGTGGAATATTCCACCAATGCATCTATCGACGTAATTGGCAAAAAGCTGGAACTGCTTAATGCTACCCAATGGTGGGAGCAGGCTCAGAATTACGGCGTACCGGCATCTGCCAATCACGGTTCCAATACCGATTGGTTTAGCCTGCTTACCCGCAACGGTTACACGCAAAACCATACCCTGGCCTTTGGCGGTGGTGCAAATAGCTTTAATTACCGCGCATCGTTAACGGCTATTTTGCAAAATGGTATTGTTATCAACTCCAACTACAAAAACTACATCGGCAGGATAACCGCTACCCAGAAAGCGTTGGACGACAGGCTTACCCTAACCATGAACCTGAACAGCGGTATTGATAATGCCCGTTACAGCCCACCAAGTATTGGCCGCGCGGCGTTTACGTCGAATCTCGTCAGCAATGCGTACGTTTCAAAACCTACCGACCCGGTGCTGAACGCGGATGGCTCGTACTATTCAGATCCTAACGTGTTCCAATACATTAACCCTTACGCGGTTGCACAAACCGTAAAGAACGATGTAAAGGCAAACAGCCTGTTTGGTAGTTTACGTGCAGATCTGCAGATCTACAAAGGCCTATCTGCCGGTTGGTTTGGTAGCTGGAGAAAAGTTGACGGCAACACAGGTTACTATTTACCGGCAGCTTCCACGGTTTCTACCGCTATAGATAACCAGGGTATTGCCAACATCAGCAACTACCACCAGGACGAAAAGCTGAACGACATTAGCCTGAGCTATAAAAAGGATTTCGGTAAGCACCATTTAGACGCGATAGCGGTTTATGAGTACCAAATCCAAATTTACAACGGTAACTTCTCGCAGGCTAAAGGTTTTATCAATGATATAGCCACCTACAACGCTTTGCAATTAGGCGACCTGAGCAAAGTTACCCCCGGCGATTTTTCTTCTTACAAGAACGATCGCAGCCTGGTATCGTACCTGGGCCGTGTAAACTACTCATTCAACAACAAATACCTTTTAACGGCCAGTTTCCGTAGGGATGGTTCATCGGTATTTGGCGCGAACAACAAGTTTGGTAACTTCCCTTCGGCTTCATTAGCCTGGAGGATTGACCAGGAAGGTTTTATGAAGAACCAGCGTGTGTTTAGCTCCCTTAAACTGCGCGGCGGTTACGGTGTTACCGGTAACCAGCAGGGCCTTGCCCCGCAAAACTCGCTGCAGTTGGTGGGCTACTCGGGCGTTACTTACTTCGGTGGGCAAAGTATCACCAACTTTGTTATCAGCCAGAATGCAAACCCCGATCTGCGTTGGGAAACCCGCAAGCAAGCCAACATCGGTATCGATTTTACCACTTTAAACGACAGGCTGAGCGGTACTATTGACGCCTACACCGCGAAAACCGATAACCTGTTATTTTACTACGCGGTACCACAGCCGCCATATCCTTATGGCAGCATCGCGGCAAATGTGGGTAGCATCCAAAACCGTGGTATCGAGCTTACTTTGAGCTACACCGCTATCAAAACAACAAATACCACGTTAACCCTTGCCGGTAACGCCTCGTACCTTAAAAATAAGGTGCTCAACTTAAGCGGCTCGATCAATGGCGTACCATTGAATACAGATTACGTGGGCTGGGGTGCAAACTCCTACCTTATAAAAGATAAACCAATTGGCAGTTACTACATTTTGCAGCACAGCGGCAAAGACGCGTCCAATGCAGAAACCGTTGTCGACCAAAATGGCGATGGCATCATCGATCAGGGGAGTCAAAGCCCGGATAGGGTGCTCGAAGGTTCGGCCTTGCCAACCTATACTTACGCGTTCACACCAAGCTTCAGGTACAAAAACTTTGATGCTTCGATGGTATGGCGTGGTTCGGGTGGTAACAAAATTTACAACGGTATCCGCCCAAGCTTCAGCTATTTCGAAAACCTTGGTAAATCAAACGTACTGGCAAGTGCCGTACCGCTTGGTTTGTTCACCTCGCAATACGGGTCCGACCTGTGGTTAGAGAATGGCGCGTTCCTGAGGTTTGAGAACTTATCCTTTGGGTACAGCATCAAAACCGATAGCAGGTTCATCAGCTCACTTCGCGTATCGTTAACCGGCCAAAACCTGGCGCTCATCACCGGCTATACCGGTGTGGATCCGGAGATCAATCTGAGTGGCGGTAACGGTTCGGGCTATGATGGCGGTATTTACCCGCGTACCCGTACTTTCTCTATTGGATTAAATGTGGTTTTTAAATAATACGATCATGAAAAAAATATTAACAGGCATTTTAATCATCGGGCTTGGTGCAGGTTGTACCAAGGTTAATGAAAATGTTTATGATAAATATCCGGCCACCACGTTTTACGGTTCTGCAAAAGGAGCAGATGTAGCGCTGGCGAATGTATATTCACAGGTTGGTGGTAACTGGGGTGGGGTTGGATATGCCGGGGCTGATAACGGCTGGTATGATCTGAACGCCATGAGCAGCGACGAACAGGTGATCCCGCACCGTAACACCGGCGATTGGCAGCTTGATTTTGCACAGCTTTACCGGCGCCAGTGGCTGCCAAACATGGGCATCATCAACAACACCTGGAACTGGCTGTATAAATCTATCTACACTGCAAATTTGGCGGTCGACCAGTTAACCAGTTCCGGCGCCGACGCTTCCAAAATAGCGGAGGCAAAAACTTTGCGCGCGTTTTTCTATTACCTGCTGATAGATGATTTTGGTTCGGTGCCTTTTTATACCGATAACAACATCACGGTTGATAAAATACCGCAGGCCAGCCGTACCGACGTGTACAATTTTGTGGTGAAGGAACTTACCGAGAACATCGATAAGCTCTCCGAAACAAAAGGCGGGGAGTATTACGGCAGGTTTAATAAATGGGCGGGCTATGCACTGCTTGCAAAAGTTTATCTGAATGCCGAGGTGTACACCGGTACCGCGCATTGGCAGGATTGCCTTAACGCCTGTAACAAAATAGCAACCGGTGGTTTCAGTTTACACCCGGGTGGCGCAAGCGCTACGAGCCCGCTGGGTTACCAGTATTACGAGCTTTTTGGCAATGTAAACCCTACAGATGAAACCATATTTTCTATCTATGTAACGGTTGATATCGTTTCGCGCAATATCCTCAGCATCCGCAGTTTGAACGGGCCGAACTTCCAGGCAACGTTTGGTTACAGCGGCTGGAATGGCTCGGTAATTCCGCAGGAGTATTACAATAAATTCGATAACGCCGATATTCGCAAAAAGCAGTTCCTGGTAGGTGCGCAATCAGGCGGTGTTAATTACTCCGAAACGGTAAGCTCTCTGGATGACCCGGGCGCTGCACCAAACGAAGGCGTGCGCGATCTGAAGTTTTATCCCGTAGCTCCAATGAACGGCGGCGGCGCATCAAACGATTTCCCAATTTACCGTTACGCCGATATTATACTGATGCAGGCCGAATGTAATGTGCGTTTAGGGAATGCTGCTGCAGCCAAACCTTTTATAGACCAGGTAAGGCAGCGTGCAGGTTTAGGCGCTTTAGCCGCTAACCCCACACTTACCGATATCTACAACGAACGAGGTTTTGAGTTGAACTGGGAAGGCCACCGCAGGCAGGATATGATACGGTTCAACACCTTCACGCTGGCACATGGTTTTGTGCCGGCCGTAGCAGATTTTAGGAAACTGTTCCCCATACCTACCGCCGCGCTGAACACCAATTCGTTGTTAAAACAAAACGCAGGTTATTAATCCCATGATATGATTATGAAAAAGTTTATATACCTCTCATTAGCAATTATTTGCTGTTTGGCTTATGGCTGTAAAAAGGATGCGGCCCTAACAAAGCTGCAAGCGGTGGCGTTTCCGTCTACCCTTACAGCATCAACAAACGCGGTAATGCTTAGCAAGGCCAACGATACCACATCGGTAGTTACGTTTTCCTGGCCGGCAGTTGCTTATCCTATTAAAGCTTCTGTTACTTATACTTTACAGATAGATGTCCCTGCCGATACCGTGGGTACGGCAGCCTGGGGAAATGCTACCAACATTACCGTTGGTAACGATGCCCTGAGCAAATCCTACAAAGGTAAGGACCTTAACGCGCTGGCCATTTCCAAAGGATTGGCAACAGGCGCGGCGGGTACGCTGGTTTTCAGGGTGCACGCTTACCAGGACCAGTACGCTTTTACCAAACCGGTTATTGTAACGGTTACGCCATACGCGGCGGCGCCTGTTATCCCGGTGCTATACATCCCGGGTGCATACCAGGGCTGGTCGCCGGGTACGGCGCCGGTTGCAGCAGCTTTAAAACCGAAGATTTACGAAGCCTATGTATACATGCCATCGGCAGATAACTACTACTTTAAGTTCACCAGCTCGCCGGATTGGGACCATATTAACTATGGCGATGCAGGCGGCGGTGCCATTACCGAAGATGGTTTGGCAGGTGGCCTGGTTTCGCCGGGGCCGGGTTATGTGCAGGTGTCTATCAACCTCAATACCAAAACATGGTCGGCAGTGCCAACTACCTGGGGCATCATAGGAGATGCAACCCCGGGCGGCTGGGGTGGCGATACGCAGATGACGTACGACCCTGCCAAGCAGGTGTGGACGCTTACCTGCGATATGCTCTCTACCGGCTCGTTCAAATTCAGGGCGAATAACCAGTGGGCGATAGATTTTGGAGTGACCAAAGAAGGCAAATTAGCTTACGCGGATAACCCGGTATTTGGTTACGACGGTAGTTTAGATAACCTCAGCGTGCCAACAAGCGGTAATTACACCATCACGCTGGATCTGCACGACCCAACCAATTACAATTACAAGCTAAAGAAAAATTAACAAACGGGGCCGCCGGTAAGGTGGCTCCTTAATTGATCAAAGAGATGAGATATACAATCAATCAAAAGATAAAAAGCGGGTTGTTGTTGCTGATGATCGTTTTCTTTAGCTTTTGCAAAAAGAACGATTACTCTACCCCGGCAATTGTACCCGATGCATCGTACCCGCAGGTTGGCACGCCTTTTACCGGCGTTGTTAACTCGCAGGATGCCATTATTTACCAGGTTAATCTGCGTGCCTTTAGTGCCGATGCCAGCTTTAAAGGCGTAACGGCAAGGTTAGATGCCATTAAGGACCTGGGCACCACCGTGCTATACCTGATGCCGGTTTATCCGGTTGGCGTGTTAAAATCTGCCGGTGGTTTGGGTTCGCCGTACTCGGTAAAAGATTACAAGGGCGTAAATACCGAATTTGGTACCCTTGCAGATCTGCAAGCCTTAGTTACCGGCGCCCACGAGCGTAACATGACCGTAATACTGGACTGGGTGGCAAATCACACCAGTTGGGATAACGCCTGGATAGCCAACAAAAGTTGGTACAAGCAAAACGCCAAAGGCGAGATCATAGAGCCACCGGGCACCGGCTGGACGGATGTTGCCCAATTAGATTACGGCAACAAGGACATGCGTGCCGCCATGATAGATGCCATGAAATATTGGGTGTACACCGCCAATATAGATGGTTTCCGTTGTGATGCCGCCGACTTTGTGCCCTTCGATTTTTGGAAACAGGCGAATGACGCGCTAAAAACCATCACCAGCCATAAACTGCTGATGCTGGCCGAAGGTACCCGCAACGACCACTTTAAAGCAGGCTTTAACCTGGTTTATGGTATGGGCTACTACTCGGGGCTGGAAAGCAAAGTGTTTGGTACCGGCGCGTCTGCTACCATGCTGCAGGATTTGAACACCAGCGAATATGCAACCTCGTTCCGTGGCTCGCAGGTAGTTAGGTACACCACCAACCACGATGTTTACAACAGCGATGGCAGCCCTGTTAATTTGTATGGTGGTAAGTCGGGCTCGCTGGCGGCATTTGTCGTAACCGCTTACATGAAAGGTGTTCCGATGATCTACACAGGCCAGGAAGTGGGCAACACCGCTGGTATGGATTTCTTTTATCACACCCCGGTAAATTGGAGCCAAAACGCGGATATTACGGCAGCTTATAAGGCTATACTAAACTTTAGAAAAGGCAGCGACGCGTTAAAGAACGGCGACCTCTCTGTAATGAGCAGCGACGACGTGGCAGCGTTCACCAAATTTACTGATAAGGAAAAAGTATTAGTGATTGATAACCTGCGCGGCACCAATGTAACCTACAGCCTGCCGGCAACCTTAAGCACCACCGGCTGGAAGGATGCCTTTACCGGTGCATCGGTTACCTTAACAAACAAAATATACCTGCAGCCATATAAATACATGGTGTTAACGCAGTAATTATTAAAGATACGATCGACGGGTTAGTTGGTTTGATTTGTAATATATAGTGCTTAATTGGTAACGCCCCGGGATGAGATCCGGGGCGTTTTTTGCTTAATTAATACTCATTGAGTTTTTTTAGCGGTCTGCAGTAAATATTTTCAATCAAACAACCGCTGATTTTGAGGATAATGCAAATACTAATAGTAAATTTGCTGCCATAACCCCCCTAATTGCACAATATGGCGCCGTACCCGGCGTATTATTTCTTTCATTTAATTGTATACGCGCTCTAAAAATGGTTAAATTATTTGTTGGCGGTTTTTCACTTGATATAACCGAATTAGAATTGGTTCAGATATTCGACCCGCATTGCAGCGTGGTTACCATCAAGATCGTTCGCGATAAAAAAACGCGCGTCTGTAAAGGCTATGCATTTTTGGAGGTTGCCACTATGGACGATGCCGAAAACGCGGCAATTCAGCTCGATGGCACCGAAATTGGCGACCGCACACTCACGGTAAATATTGTAAGGGAAGAAGATATAAAAAAGAAACCCGCGCCATCATCCTTTACCCGCAGGCCCATGTCTACCGGTTACGCCAAAACAGCGGAGAGCCAGCCGGCTGGCTTAAGACCAAGGCGCCCGAGGAAATAACTGGTGGTGCCGGTGAGGCTATAATTACAAAAATTTTCCTTTCTCAAAATAAACTTGTAATTATGCTGTACCAATTCACCAACCGTTTTTTCGTCCATTTATGCTTCCACAACAGGAATATCAAATGTGGCCCGATGCAAAATTATTAGAGTTGCTCAGGCTGGATGACCGCAAGGCATTTGAAATACTGTACAATAAATATTCGCCAAAGCTTTACTACGCCGCCTACAATTTATTCAGGGATAAAGATGTGTGCGAGGACCTGGTGCAGGAATTGTTTATAGACCTGTGGACAAAACGGAACGAGCTTAGCATCGCCTCGCTGGAGTGGTACTTAAAAGTGGCCATCAAAAACCGGGTGCTGATGTATATTCGTACGCAAAGGGCCACGCTGGATGTATCCGCCATAGAAGTACTCGCCGAGAAATACAGCGCCGACAGCAAGCTGCTGCAGCACGACATTAGCCGGGTGCTGGAAGATAACGTTGCCCAGCTGCCCGAGAAATGCCGCCAGATCTTCACCCTTAGTCGCAAAGAATACCTTAGCAATAAAGAGATAGCAACCCGCCTGGGCATCTCCATAAAAACGGTAGAAAACCAAATGACAATAGCCCTGCGCTATCTGCGCACGGGGTTAACAGATTACCTGCCGTCAATAGTGGCGATACTGATGGTGCATAAGATAAAATAAGGTTTTTATTTACAGTCTCGGCACCCTATAATTCAACCCTGCCGTTGTTCCACTGGTTACATCTATAGTTACCCCGGTAATTTTCCCCGCCATATCCGATGCCAGGAAAACGGCGGTATTGGCAATATCCGCCATTAGGGGCATCGCTTTCAGCATGGTGTCGTTTTCCATCTGGCTCAGTACGCCGCCCATCTCATCGGGGATGCTTTCGAGGGCATCTTTAAAAACTTTTGAGTCTGGCGAGCCGCCTGAACGGATATTCACCACCCGCACACCATATACGCCCAGTTCGGCAGCAAGGTTGGCCGAAAAACATTCTACAGCGGTACAGGCGACCGCGAAACCCGCGGTGAACGGATAACCTATTCCGCCAGGCGTTGCGGTAAGCGAGAGTATTACCCCGCTGCCTTGCTTCATCATGGCATTCCCCGCAGCTTTTGCGGTGAGGAAACGGGTCTGCAGGGTTTGAGTTACGGGCAGTACAAATTCATCCGTGCTGAGGCTAACAAGGGGCACACCCTGCTTTACATCTACACCCGCTAAGTTGAATGAGATATTAACTGTGCCTGCTTTTTGTATAACCGCATCCAAATGGCTGTTGATAGCGCTTTCGTCAAAGGCGTCAACCTGCGCGGCCTCGGCAAGGCCTCCCAATGCAATTATTTCGTCTGCTATTTTTTGCACCGAAGCAAGGTTACGGCCGGTTAAGAATACTCGGGCACCCGCAGCGGCAAAGGCTTTGGCTACTGCGCCACCCAGCGAGCCGCCCGCGCCGTATATTACCGCATTTTTATTTTGAAGCATCATGGTTATTGGTTTATACGAACCTAAATTAAATAATCTGTTCAAAGGGGGGCCACAGCCGATAGTAGGCGGCGGAATGTACCTCAATAATCCAAATTACTGTTTTACGTATTTAAGCGCTACACAGCCCGATTTAAAGATCTTCGACTCCACCAATTTTAAACCTAATGTCTCGGGCAGGGTAATTCCTTTTAACAACCGGGTACCTTCTCCCGCTATAAAAGGCTGAACAACAAAATGGTACTCATCAACCAGGCCAAGCGCTATAAGGTGCGAAGAAAGCGCCACGCCACCGAGCGAAATAGGCTTGCCTTCACCCTGTTTTAACTTCAATATTTCTTCCTCCGGCTTCGCCCGGCTGAGGGTGGTGTTTATGTCGTCGACGCTCTCCAGTGTTTGCGAGAAAACAAGCTTTTCTATCGAATCGAATACTTTCGCAAACTCATTAGTGGCTTTGCCCATTGATTGGGTTTTTGCAACCTCGGGCCAAAAAGGGACCATCAATTCATAAGTTTTACGCCCGTAGGCCAGCAGCCCCGTGCCCCTCAGGAGTTCTGTAAAATACTCATGTAGTTCATCATCAGCAATTCCTTTAGTGTGGTCGCAGCAGCCATCTATGGTGATGTTGGTGGCATAGATTACTTTTCTCATTTTGGTTTGATTTTGGGTGTTTGTGTAAATATCAAAAATAAAAAACTGCATCCATTGCAACGAGGGTAAACCGCGCCAAAAAAAGGGGCGTTTTAAGCCAAATTTCTTTAAGAATAGCTGTTAGTACAACGTTAGGGATGTTGTTTTGAATGATGAGTACATGGTTGCTACTTTTTCATCAGATCCTTACACCGCTTAGGCGTAAACTTTGAATAGAAATGATGACTTTTGATATAAAAAGATAAACCGATGGCAAAAAACAGGTTACTACGAATGGACAATATCGGCATCGTTGTAGAATCCCTCGATGACGCGATATCTTTTTTCACGGAGATAGGTTTGAAGCTCGAAGGGCGGGCCACGATCGAGGGAGAATGGGCCGGCCGCGTTACAGGATTGGGTTCTCAGCATGTAGAGATCGCGATGATGGTTACCCCCGATGGCCATAGCCGGCTGGAGCTCTCGCGATTTTTAACTCCACCTGTTATTTCAGATCACCGCACCGCCCCTGTGAACGCTTTGGGTTATTTACGCGCTATGTTCACTGTTGAAGACATTGACGAACTGGTGGCCAGGCTCATCAAACGTGGCGCACAACTTGTTGGCGAAGTGGTTAGGTACGAAAATTCGTATAAACTCTGCTATATCCGCGGAACCGAAGGATTGCTGATCGGTCTGGCAGAAGAACTCGGTAATAAATAAGAAGCAACTGCTTCTATCTGCCCCCGGTTTCAATTCCTTTGAAGCGGTCTCAGTAGGTTCATGTAAATTCCTGTGGCACATCGTGCCGGGCGATGGTCAGGCTATTTTAATCACTTCAGCTACGGAACTTAAAAAGTTGACCAGTTTGCCTTTATTACTTTCTAAAATGAAATCATGCATGCTTTTGCTGGAAAGCTGACTAAAATCGCCAATAATAGCAAACCGAATACGCCAATTAGAGCACTTCTGCAAAACCTCGCCTGCCAGCCCTGTTTTTAGTTCAAAAAAAGACGGAGCTAATTGATACGCGTGTATGATGATCAGATCAAAGCCCTGGTAGTAAAGGTCGGCTATAAGTTGTGCGCCATCTTCAGGCGTTTGTATCAGAATAGCATCCGAAACTAATTCAGCTATTTGGGTGCCGTTTTTGTTGTGCGTGATAATTTGCATATTAGTATTATGGTGTATTGGATGGAACGAAACTAAATAAAAATCAACAGTACCGTCAAAAGATATGATGGTAAGTGTACCATCACATCCCTACCAAAAAATATTTTAATTCTCTTTGGGGGGTAACCCTTCCAATTGCATCCTACATATATAAACCACCAATAAAGTTTACATTCTTGAAAAAACGTAACCAGGCCAGCGATAGCTCGCTGCAGGAAAAACTTGTAGAAAAATACTTTGACGGGCTGAACCTTGACGAACAAAAGGCAGCGGATCATGGTGTGGCGTTTGAGAAAGACAAAGTATACAGCCGCATCATAGCGGCTATTGATGAGCCCGTGCAACAACGCGGTTCGTCAAAAAAATGGATGGTGGCGGCATCGGTCATCGCCATTATAGGTCTGTCGGCCATCGTCTATCAATTCAGCAGTAATATTGTCAACTATCTCGACCCCATAAAAAACAAGCAGCTTATCGCTGCCAATGGCCAGGTAGTGAATTACACCCTGGCAGATGGTACCAAAGTTTGGCTTAACGGCGGCAGCAAGCTTACTTATCCCGCTAAATTCCGCGGAAACCTGCGCGAGATAACCCTGGAGGGTGAAGCGTTTTTAGAAGTTGCGCACGATGCCGAAAGATCATTCATTGTACATACAGGCGGTATCCGTACCCAGGTATTGGGTACCAGCTTTAACGTAAAAGCTTACCCCGAAGATGCTTTTGTAAAAGTTGATGTAGTTACAGGTAAGGTGGGCGTTATCCCCGCAACTGCACAAACCGTTTTCCTTACCCCGGCCGAAGAGGTTTTTATCAATAAAAAAGATAATACAGCGCTAAAAACAACGGGCGTGGATATTGCCGCACTGACCGACTGGAAAGACGGCGGGCTGGTGTTTAAAAATATGGCTCTGCAGGAAGTTTTAAATGCGTTGCAGCATCGCTACAATATCAAAATTAAGGCTGATGATAACCTTGCTAAATGTTCTATCTCGGCAAATTTCACAAATGTTTCCCTGCAGAATATCATGGTCATTATCTCTAAACTGGTGAAGGGCAAAGTTGTGCAGGAGGGCCAGGTGTACCACTTTAAAGGTAAAGGCTGCTAAAAAATTAAACCAATAATAAAAAAGTATAACCAATGACCTTTAACCTAAAAACTATGAAGACGCCAATGACATAAAAAAATAAAAAAACCCTGGTCAAAGGGAT
Source organism: Mucilaginibacter sp. (assembly GCF_039925265.1). Lineage (GTDB taxonomy): Bacteria > Bacteroidota > Bacteroidia > Sphingobacteriales > Sphingobacteriaceae > Mucilaginibacter. Next base: position 81,533 of record NZ_JBDSZG010000007.1, on the reverse strand, counting down.
TTGAACAGGGTTGATTAAAATGCCGGGTTATTATTAAGTGTACCGTTTCGAGGTCCAATTCAGAACGATACGCTTGAATTTCAAACACTTTAATTTTCTCAAATTTATGAATATATCTCTATTTTCAAATGGAGTAGTTCGTTATGTTTTTATATTAATGAAATTTACCTCGCTTGCCTGTTTTGTTGTGTGCTTAATGTGCCTCTCGGCCATTGCAAACGACTCTTTCGGCCAGAGATTTATGGAGCAGCCGGTAACGCTTAAGTTGAAGAACGATAAGCTTACCGATGTGCTTGAGAAGATCTCTGCCGATAAACAAGTAAAATTTGCCTACGCCGATAACGTGCTGAAGCCAAGCTTCAGGGTAAATGTTAATGTAACCAACAAAAGCATTAAGCAAGTACTTGATGAGGTTTTAACTCCATTTAACCTCTCGTACAAAATTATTGACGACGTGATCGTCATCAGCGAGCGTACCGAAGCCGACGCGGTGATTGCCAAACAGGCGGCAAAGCAATTTGCCAAAATAAACGGTAAAGTAACCGACGAAACCAACCAGCCATTACCGGGCGTAAGCGTTAGGCTAAAAGGTACCAATATTGCCACCGTTACAGATATCAATGGGAACTTTGTTTTAGATGCCCCTGATGCAAACGGCACACTGGTATTCACCTTTATTGGTTTTACTGCCAAGGAAGTTCCACTTAACGGGCAAACTAATGTTAATACACAATTATTGCCGGAGCGTACTTCTCTTAATGAGGTAATTGTTGTGGGTTACGGTACGCAAAAGCGGGTAAACGTAATTGGCGCGGTAGACCAGGTATCCTCTGCAGCTATTGAGGGTAAGCCATCGGTAAACCTTACGCAGGCATTGCAGGGTACATTGCCCAATTTAACCATTCAGCAAACCAGTTCAGAACCGGGCGCATACCAAACCATCAACATTCGTGGAGTAAGCACACTGGGTAACAACAGCCCGCTCATTGTTATTGATGGTATCACCGGCGGTGATATCAACCTGCTTAACCCGCAGGATATCGAAAGCGTGTCGGTACTGAAAGACGCGGGAAGCGCCGCTATCTACGGTTCGCGCTCTGCCAACGGGGTAATTTTAGTTACCACCAAAAAAGGTAAAAAGAATTCCGGTGCAACTATCGCTTACAACGGGCAGGCAGGCGTGCAATCGCCGCATGTGGGTTACCGCCCGGTGCATAGCTTTGAGAATGCTATCCTGCGTAACGAAACCGTAGTGAACGCAGGTTTGCAGCCTATTTACAGCCCGGCCCAGATCCGCACTTACCAGGAGGCTGGCGATAACGAATGGTTTTTAGATGCTATCCTTAAAAACGCTGTGCAGCAAAGCCACAACCTCGCGCTAAGCGGTGGTGCGACTAACACAACCTACCTGGTTTCGGCCGGTGTTACAGATCAGCGGAGCAATTTGGTAGGGCCTAACTATGGTTTAAGGCGTTACAACTACCGCATGAATCTCTCTACCGAGTTCGGCAAGCTGAAATTAACCAGCATATTAGCCTACGCACGTACCGAGATAAAAGAACATTCGTACAACACTTCCACCCTGATAGTGGATGCAGGCCGTACGCCAACCTATTACAAGATCCGGGATGATAACGGCAACTACCTCACCAATGATGTATTGCAGGAATTTAATCCGCTGGGGATCCTGGAGAAAGGCGGCTACCGTAAACGCGATAACGACAACATATTTGGTAACCTGAACGCCGAACTGGCCGTGACTAAAGACTTTAAGATAAAAGGTGTTTTTGGCGGTACCTTATTGGCTAACCATGCGTTTGCCCGCGTAATACAGGTTAACTACCTGCCAAAAGGTACCTACGGTGCCGACAGGAACACGGATGATGATAACAACAAGAACCTGTTCATCAACACCCAGTTTTTGGCGCAGTACACCAAAACTTTCGCTAAGAACCATAATGTAGATGTGCTGGTAGGCGTGGCTAATGAGTCTACTAACAACACCAGCAATTTTCTGCACCTTAAATTTACCGACCCTGAATTGGGTACCCCAACAACAGGTACCATTATCGATCCATCCTCGTCGGCAAGTAATAACAATACCAACGAAAGTAGCCTGAACTCTCTTTTCGGCCGTGGAAGTTATTCGTACAAGAATAAATATTATGGCGAGGTCGATTTCAGGTTAGATGCTTCGTCACGCTTTGCCAAGCAAAACCGCAATGCATTTTTCCCGTCTATTTCCGGTGGTTACCGCTTAACCGAGGAAGACTTTATGGAAAACTACCGCAGCAAGGTGGGCGACCTTAAACTGCGTGCATCCTACGGTATTTTGGGTAACCAAAACGTTGGCGATTACCAGTTTTTGAATACCTACCAGGCATCTGCAGGCAACTATTATGGCTTTAACAACGCTGTGGTAGGTACAACCGAAATCAGGTTTGCCAACCCGGATATTCGCTGGGAGCGGGCCGCCACCTTCAATGTGGGGGTAGATGCAACCTTTTTTAATAGCGCTTTAACAGTTTCAGTAGATTACTTTAACAAAATAACCCGCGATATTTTGCTGCCACCGCGCGTACCGGGTGTTTATGGCGCGGGCCTGCCCGATTATAACGCCGGTAAGGTGCAAAACCGCGGCTGGGAGCTGAATGTGAACTACCGTGCAAAAACGGGCAACTTCAACCACTCGTTTTCCTTTAACCTGGCCGACTCTAAAAACAAAGTGCTCTTCCTCGAAGGTGGCGACCAGTTGCGCAGCTACGACGAGATGCAGATCATCAACAAAGTTGGGTTGCCTATCGGCTCGTACGTGGGTTACAAACGCGATGGTTATTTCCAGAATTTGGATGACGTTAATAACGGGCCGAAATTCTCGGGCGTAAATGTAGTCCCCGGCGATAACCGCTACGTGGATGTAAACGGAGACGGTGTTATTGATGATAACGATAAGTTTGTTTTAGGCAACGGTTTCCCGCGCTTAACATTTGGCTTTACCTATAATGTTACCTACAAATGGTTCGATCTGAACATATTTATGCAGGGGGTAGGTAAACGCAGCATGTTTGTACGCGGCGAGCAGGTAGAGCCTTTTCACTTTGGTTACTCGCAGGTAATTTACCAGCACCAGCTGGATTACTGGACCCCACAGAACCCCGATGCACGCTACCCACGCGTTGCGGCAAACGGAAGCCAAAGCAACGAGAACAACTTCCGCCGCGGCTCTGATATGTACCTGTTTGATGGTTCGTACCTGCGTGTAAAGAATGTACAATTGGGTTACACCCTGCCCGGCGGCATCGCCAAAAAAATAGGGATGAAAAAGGTTAGGGCATACCTTACCGGGCAAAACATTCTTACTTTTTCGGGCATGAAGTTCCTCGACCCCGAAACTACCGAGCTTAACGGCAACGTGCAGGCAAACGGCGCAAACAGCGGCAGGGCATACCCTACGCCAATTTATTACGGGTTTGGAATTGATGTAACGTTATAAATATTGTTATCATGAAAAAGATTAGAAATTACAATAAAACCGCGTTTTTCATCATGCTGATCATCTTTTTGTCAGCCTGTAAAAAACTCGACCTGGCACCTGCAAACAGGTTTACAGATACAAATTACTGGACCACCACCGATAAAGCCAACAGTGTTTTAAATACCGCCTATTACCAAATGTACCCCAATGATTGGTTCTTTTACAACGAGGGCGCATCTGATAATGCTTACAACGGCCGCGGTGATGCCAGCGGCGTTGCATCACTTGCAGCAGGCACTTATGATGCCTCTCTGGGTCGTTTGCGCGATGAGTGGAACTACCACTACTCGGGCATTAAAACCTGTAACATCTTTTTAGAGAATGTGGATAGGGTAACAACAATGGATGCCGCGCTTAAAACCCGCATGAAGGGCGAAGCGAGGTTTATCCGCGCTTTCCATTACTTTCAGTTAGAAACCTGGTACGGTGATGTGCCCTTGTTTGATAAGGATATATCGCTGGATGAAGCCAAAACCATCGGCCGCACGCCCAAAGCACAAGTAGTAGATTTTATATTGAAGGAGCTTGACGAAATTGCCGCAGCATTGCCGGTGAACACCGCTTACGCCGCTGCCGACCGTGGCCGCATTACTAAAGGCGCTGCTATAGCCTTAAAGGCAAGGGTATTACTTTACGATAGCCGATGGGCCGAGGTTGCCGCAACCTGCGAGCAGCTGATAGGCAATACCACCAATGGTACCTACGGTTTGTTTACTTCTTACGAGGGTTTGTTCCTTTCGCAGAACGAATACAATAACGAAGTGATATTGGATCTGCAGTATGTAGGTGGCGCGCCAAACCGCTCTTACAGCAATTTCTTTGATTTTGCACCGCTTGCCGTAGGCGCAAGGCTTAACGCGCTTGCTCCAACACAGGAGTTGGTAGACAGCTACCTGATGGCAAACGGTAAAAAACCAACGGAAGCAGGCAGTGGTTACGATGAGAACAACCCATACGTAAACCGCGACCCGCGTTTAACCAACACCATTGTGTACAACCTGTACAAATGGAAAAAACCGGACGGCTCGCTTCAAACCATTTATACCAAACCCGGCTCAGACCCTAATCCCGATGCTAACACAGGGCGTGGAACAGACGAATACGCTTCGGGCGCGGTTAGCTCGCCAACAGGTTACTACATCCGAAAGTATTATGATCCAACCGCGCTTACCAATTTCCAGTCGGGTTTAAACCTCATCATGATCCGCTACGCCGATGTGCTGCTAATGTATGCCGAAGCCAAGAACGAGCTGGGCCAGATGGATGCGGGCATTTGGGATAAAACCATTAAACCTATCCGCAACCGCGCGGGCTTTACTGATGCGGCCGCGCTTAACTTCCCTGGCGGCGCGCAAACCGCGCTGCGCGATGTGGTGCGTAACGAACGCCGCAGCGAGCTGGCTATGGAAGGCCTGAGGGTGTTTGATATCCGCAGATGGCAAACTGCCGAAGTGGTATTGAACGGCTGGGCGCATGGCGCCAAATTTGGCCCGGCATCGGTTGATAACGGTTACATCCGGGCAAACATCAGGAGCTTTGATAAAAGCAAGGCTTACTTATGGCCCATCCCGCGCGATGAGCGTAACGTTAACCCAAACCTTACACAAAACCCGGGTTGGTAATTCTTAATTATTTATAAAAACATTTATAATCGATAAGATCATGAAAAAGATATTCTATAGCCTTTTGGCTTGTATAGTTGCGGTGTTGGTGATATCAGGCTGCAAAAAAGATAAAACATTAAACCACACAAACGTATCGGCGGTAAGTACACTTTTCGCGCCGGAGAATAACAAATTTGTAAAGATAGCTTCAGGTGCATCCGGCGCGGTATCCTTTGAGTGGGAGCAGGCACATGCCGAAGATAACGGCCTTGTTTTATACGAAGTTGCCTTTGATAAAGAGGGTGGCGATTTCTCGCACCCGCTTTATTCGGCACCATCTGATGGTAACGGTTTGTACAACAAGCTAAGTCTTACTTTTAGCGACCTGAACAAGATTGCCACCAGCGCCGGTGTAAAACCACAGGAATCGGGCAAGGTGATCTGGACGGTGATGTCGTCTAAAGGTATCAACGTGCAAAAATCTGCCCAGATCCGTACCGTGGAGATCCAGCGCCCTGCCGGGTTTACCGATATCCCAACGGAATTATACCTTACAGGTACCGCTACAGAAGGCGGCGACGACCTTACAAAAGCGATTAAGATGAAACTTACCGCTCCCGGTAAATTCGAAGCATTTACTTCGTTAAAAGCGGGTACCTACCACTTTGCAGATCGTAACACAGGTACGCCGTCAACCTATTCTTACGACGGTACCAAACTAACCGAAGCGGGCAACACCACTGTAGCCGGTGCTATCAAAGTGCAGCGCATAGAGGTTGACTTTAACGTAGCATCCTTTAAAACTACCGAGGTAGTATCGGTAGGTTTATGGTTTGCTGCCGATAACAAGATCTGGTTCGACCTGCCTTACAAAGCAGCGGGCGTATGGGAAATTGATGGTGCGTCTGTTGTATTCCACCAGGAATCGTGGGGTCGCGACGAGCGTTACAAGTTCCGCTTCACCTTTAAGGATGGCGCGGGAACAAGCAGCACCCAATATTACGGCAGTACCAATTCTGATAACAACAGGCCGGATGCAGGTACAGCGGCATCGTATTTTTACATGGTGCCGGTTAACAGTAATCAGTACGATAACTGCTTTAAATTTAACGGCACTGCCGATAATAAAACCGCCGATATTAAGGTGGATTTTAGCGGTGCAGCAGGTGCTTACACCCATTCGGTTAAGGTTAACTAATTAAAGGTATTGTGTCACCAGTCCCCGGTTGCTTTATGCAATTGGGGACTTAACATCAAACAAATGAAAAATATTACCCAACATATAAGCAAACTGGCGTTGGCGGCTATAGTGCCACTGATGCTTACGTCCTGCCTCAAGGATAAGCCTTTCCCGCTGTATGGCAACAAGGCGGCGGCGGTTATAAATTACACCTGGGCCGAAACGGCCGATTCATTGCAAACGGCTACTTATACCAATTACATATCGGCCAACGGTAACTATTTTAAGCAGGATAACGGCGGTAACACCAATTACAACTATTGGCCGCAGGCGCACACGCTGGATGCTTTTACAGATGCTTACCAGCGCACCAAGAACGATATCTATAAGCAAAGGATGAAATCGTTACTGAACGGTACGCGCATTACCAACGGTAACAAATACCAGAACGAGTATTATGACGATATGGAATGGCTGGCATTGGCAAGTCTGCGCGCCTACGAGGTAACCAACGATAACGATTACCTGGATGCCGCTAACATATTGTGGACAGATATAAAAACCGGCGTGAACACCAACCAGGGTGGTGGCATAGCCTGGCGCAAGAGTCAGTTGGACTACAAGAACACCCCGGCCAATGCGCCGGCAATTATCTTCGCCTGCCGACTGTACCGCTTAAAAAACAACGCAGCCGATCTGGCTTTAGCTAAGGAGCTGTATACCTGGATGAAGGCAACCCTGGTAGACCCTGCAACGGGCATTATTTGGGATGGCATCAACGGCAACCACGATGGGCAGATCAGCAAAAACGAGTTTACCTATAACCAGGGTGTTTACATAGGCGCGGCTTTGGAATTATTCAACGTGACCAAAGACGCCAGCTATTTAGCCGATGCAACCCGTAATGCGAGCGCGACCATTGTTGATACCGATATCTCGCCGGGTGGCTTGCTGCGTTCGGAAGGGCAGGGTGATGGCGGATTATTTAAAGGTATTTTGGTACGATACCTTACCCTGTTAACGCAAAGCCCGGATATTACCCCGGCAAATAAAGATGCTTACGTAAAGTTTTTAAAATACAACGCGCAAACGCTATTTACAAAAGGTATCAAGCGCCCCGTTATGGCGGTTAGTCCCGACTGGAAATCGGCACCCCCTGCAACGGTAGACCTTACCACGCAAATTAGCGGGCTTACCATGATAGAGGCTGCGGCGAAGCTAAAGGCTGCGGGATTGTTTTAAAATATAACAAACCGCTGCCGTGAGTTTTCAACTCGTGGCGTGCATGGCCGAAGCTTTCAGCTGACGTAAGCTGGAAGCTTCGGCCATGCCAACCACGAGATACGCTATCGCTAATCACACGGTAGCAAAAAAGAACCCTCTCCTTTGGAGAGGGCAGGGTGAGGCTTCTAAAAAAGCGACTTTATTTTAAACATGGAGATTCTTCCGGGATTTGATTAATTTTCCCGGAAGTTTTTTACCCTGATAATTACTGATACATATCTATTCTATGAAAAGAAGGCAATTTATAGGCAGCACAGCCATGCTAAGTGCAGGTGTTTTAATGAGTAAGCTCTCGCTTGCCGCAGAGGCGTACCCCGTAGTAAGGGTGCCCGCATCGCAACGCAAATTTACCAGCAAAGCGGTAGAGGCAGCGATAAAGGAGTTTAAAGCAAAAGTGAAGAACCCCGAGCTGGGCTGGCTGTTTGAGAACTGTTTCCCCAACACGCTGGATACAACGGTAACTTATAAAACCGAAAACGGCAGGCCGGATACCTATGTGATAACCGGCGATATTGATGCCATGTGGCTGCGTGACAGCAGCGCCCAGGTTTGGCCTTACATTTCTTTTATTAATAAAGATGCGGAACTGAAAAACCTGGTGGCCGGTGTAATTAACCGCCAAACAAGGTGCATCAATTTCGACCCGTATGCAAATGCTTTTTACGATGATACCACCAAAGAAAGCGAGTGGAAGGATGATGTAACCAAAATGAAACCGGGGCTGCACGAACGCAAATGGGAGATCGATTCGTTATGTTACCCCATCCGCCTTGCCTATAAATACTGGAAACTAACCGGTGATACCTCACCCTTTGATGCCAACTGGAAAAAGGCAATTCAAAACGTTTTAAAAACCTTTAAAGAACAGCAGCGCAAGCACAGCGACGGGCCATATTCTTTCCAGCGTAAAACATCATGGGCAACAGATGGCGTGCCGATGAATGGTTTTGGCTACCCCGTAAAACCCGTAGGTTTGATCTGCTCATCCTTCCGCCCCAGCGACGACGCTACAGTTTACTCGTACCTTATCCCCTCCAACTTTTTTGCGGTGGTAAGCCTGAAGCAAGCTTCGGAAATGGTGAAGGTGATATCAAAAGATACCGTGTTATCGGCAGAACTTCTTGCCCTGGGCAACGAGGTAAATGCCGCGCTAAAAAAACACGCGGTAATAAACACGCCGCAATACGGCAAAGTGTATGCCTACGAGGTAAACGGTTTCCGCAGCTTTAATTTGATGGACGATGCCAACGTGCCAAGCCTGCTGGCCATGCCATATCTGGATGCCATTAAAAATACCGACCCGATTTACATCAATACCCGCAAAATGCTGTGGTCGCTCAATAACCCCTTCTTTTTTAAAGGGACGGCGGGCGAAGGCATTGGCGGCCCGCACGCGGGCAAAGATATGATATGGCCGATAAGCATTACCGTGCTGGCTTTAACCAGTAACAGCGATGCCGAAATAAAAGCAGCGATTGAGCAATTGCGCAAAACGCACGGCGGTACCGGCTTTATGCACGAATCGTTTAACAAGAATGACGCGAAGAATTTCACACGTAAATGGTTTGCCTGGGCCAATACCTTGTTTGGTGAATTACTCTGGGAAACCTACACGACCAAGCCCCGGCTACTGGCTTAATAATTAGTAACATACCCATGAACAGAATATCATTTTTAATGATACTTGGCTGTGCCTTGGCCTTTTGCGCTGGCTATGTTGGAGACCTACGCGAGGCTGGCAAATTTGAGATGAAAATAAACAGATTTAAGAATTTATAATTGGTTGGTTAATGGCGCTTTTGTGATTGGGAGCGTCCACGCTCAGGGGTGGTTCCCGGGGCGTTTTTTGTTTTTAGAATTTCATATACTCCGTAAAAACCTCCTGCAAAAAGGCTTTGCCTAACAGCAGCGTTTCATCGGTCTTAGCTTTTGGAGCTTTGGGGTTTTTAATAAAGCTGACCCGTTCACCTGCATTGTCATACGATACCGCCTGGTTGGGCAATATAAAGCCCATACCGTTATCCCAATCGAAGAAGGCAAAATCCTTTGTATACGGGTTCAGCAGGTTTTTAGACCATTTAAACTCCTTATGCGGCAGTTCTAACTGTGCCAGCAGGGTGGTGATCATATCGGTTTGATTACCCAGTTTGCTGATTTTTTTACCGCGGTATTCGGGTTTTATTGCGTCCCCAAAAAACAGCAGCGGGATATGGTATTTTGTTGGATTATAGGGTTCTGCGTTATTTAGCGGCAGGCGGTGGCCATGATCCGCCACTAAAATAAACAGGGTGTTTTTGTACCAGGGTTGCTTTTTAGCCTCATCAAAATACTCCTTCAGGCTGGCATCAGTATAGTAGGCCGTACTGCGGAATTTGTTGGGCAGGTCCTCCCCCGGGAAATGGGCTTTCACCGGCACCTCAAAAGGCTCATGGTTGCTCAGCGTTTGGATATAGCTAAAAAATGGCTCTTGTTGCTGGTTAAGATATTTAATATTGCGCTTCAGTACAATATCATCATGCGCGCCCCATTTCGAGTTCATTTCGCTGGCGGCAAAATTTCCTTTGTCAATAATATCGCTGATGCGGTGGCTCAGTAAATAGGCCTTAAAGTTCATAAAATCGCTTTCACCGCCATAAAAATAGGAAGTATGGTACCTTTTCTCCGCCAGTACATCGCTTACCGCCGGCAGGCGCTCCTGTTTAGAGTTATCGATCACCATGGTACGCGAAGCCTGTGAGGGGAAAGCACTTAATATAGCTACGATGCCCTTATCAGTACGGTCGCTGGCAGCATAAATGCTATCGAATAGAACCCCGTTTTTGATGAAATCTTCAAAGTTCGGGGCGTCTCCCTTTTCGCCGCCGAGCGATTCAATTACATCGGCTGTAAAGCTTTCTAACTGGATGATGACAATATTGGGGCGGGTGGTATTGAGGATGCTGATGGTGGTGTCTTTTTCTACCGAGTACATGCTATCCACCAGGGCGTTAGCACGGGCGGCAGGCATAAACAGGTAAGGATTACTTTGGGTTTTAACGCTTTCGAATGTGTTTTGCAGCAGGTTCCATTCGGTATTCAGCGCGCCCTGGTTAAGGATGGGTTTGTCTGAAAAGTAAACCGAACTTTGGCTGATGGGCACTAATTGCACCCCGCTGCGCACAATAACAAAGTTGATCCCAAACAGCAACAGGAAAATAAAGGGTTTGGCTATACTTGGCACCTTTGGTTTCCTGAAATTATAATCAATAATAAAATGCGACAAAACAATACCCACAATAAACAATACCGCGCCTATGGATAAGCTGATGCCGATAGGCGAGGAGCCCGTAGAGGCCATCGCTTCCGAAGGGGAAGTATATACGTTGGCAAATACCCTGAAATTTACCTTGGTACCCCACTCGCGGAAAATATTGAAATTGAGGATAGTGATGAAGCAGATGAGGAAGAGCATAAAGTACACGTAGCCCCGCAGCCAAATGGGTTTGATGTGGTATTTGGTAAACCAGTTCACGCCAAAAACAAGCAGGGGGATCAATGCAATATACCCTGCGGCAGACGCATCCATGCGGGAGCCGTACCAAAAGGTTTGTAAAATTTGGTATGGGGTGCTGCCCGTAAATTTTTCATGAAAATAAAGCTCGAACACCGCACGCGTGATGATGGCAAATACGATCCAAAAGAGGAGGAAGCGGCAAAAACTAAAAATGCTTTTTAACATCGGGCCTCAAAAATAAGTATTTAAAGCGGATGTTAAAAAGCGGTTAAGTTAAGTCCTAACTTCGTCGTGGCGATTATGACTTTGCAATGCTCTTCAACGCAGCACACATTGTCGCTATTTCTTCCTCGGTATTATAGTAATGCACCGATGCCCGCACAATGTTTGCCAGTTTATTCTTATTCATATAGATAAGCGTGGATATGGCTTTGGCCAGCGATACATTAATGCCCTGCTCCGCCAGTTTGCTTTTTACGAGGGCGCTCTCTATGCCTTCAACAGAAAAAGTTACAATCCCGCATTGCTCCGCGCCAAAATCGTGTACGGTTACACCTTCAATGTTACTAAGCTGTGCGCGCATCGTATTCGCCAAGTACTGTACCCGCTGCCATATCCTGTCGACACCGATATTTAAGGCGTATTCAATGGCTTTGCCCAGGCCAAGAGTTAAAGCGCGGTTCTTTTCGTAAAGTTCAAAACGGCGGGCATCGTTGCGGATCTTAAAATCGGTTTCGCTCACCCATTCGGCGGCAAAGCTATCCATCAGTATCAGCCTCAGTTTATTCTGCACTTCTTTTCGCACAAACAAAAAGCCTGTTCCACGAGGTGCACGCAGGTATTTACGCCCGGTTACCGATAGCATATCGCAGCCAATTTCCTTTACATCGATAGGCACCTGCCCTGCACTCTGGCAGGCATCTACCAGGTATAAAATATCGTGCTTGCGGGCTATCTTACCGATCGCCACTATCGGGATCATGCCGCCCGCAGTAGAAGGGATCTGCGTAATAGCTATCAGTTTTGTTTGTGCCGAGATCAGTTCCTCCAAAGCCTGCAGCGAAAAATTCCCCTGCTCATCGTTCGGCACCACTTTAAATACAACGCCGTGGTTTTTCCTGGCGTTCATAAAACCCATCAGGTTGGTTACATACTCCATTTCGGAGGTGATGATCTCGTCGCCGGGTTTAAAATCTATACCGTTAAATACCAGTCCCCAACCTACACTGGCACTTTCTACAATAGCAACCTCGTCCCGGTGTGCATTAATAAGCCGGGCGATGAGGTCATAAGTATTATTCAAAGTCGCCTGGTATTTGGCTTCGGTTTCGTAGCCCCCGTATTGGGCTTCTTCTTTCAGGTAATTGATCACAGTATCCGGCACCACATCGGGCGGTAATGACGCGCCGGCATTGTTAAAGTGGATAAGCGCGGCAGCGCCTTTAGTTTCTGCGCGGTATTGTTGTACTTCCTGTTTGTTTATGGGTGTAATTTTCATGGACATTAATTAAGATACAAAGTAAAGTGATGCAGGTTTGGTAAAACAGATGCAGATTTGTTAATTTTGAGCATAACAGATTCTAATGGAAATGATTATTGCTACCCCGGATGACGACTTTTTGTACGAGAAGATTGCCGCCCGTTTTGAGAATCAAGTAAAAAAAGGCTTGCTAAAACCGGGCGACAAGCTTTTGTCTGTCCGTGCGCTAAGCCGCGAGCAGGGTATCAGCATCAGCACGGCCTATAAGGCTTATGTGGAGCTGGAAAACATGGGCATGATAGAGGCGCGCCCAAAATCGGGCTACTATGTAAAATTCTCATCAGCAAGGTTCAGCAACTCCCCGGATATTAAACCCCCGCTGAAAAATACCGGACAGGTGAGCGTTACCGAAATGATAGCCATGGTGTACCAGAATATGCCCGGGGAAAGTGTTTTAAAATTATCGCGGGCGGCACCGCCATTAAACCTTATCCCGCTGGCAAAGCTAAACCGGTCCATGATCGAGGCCATCCGCAAAAGCCCAAGCGGAAACAGCAATTACGAAACCCTGCAGGGCAATATCGCTTTGCGCAAACAAATTGCAAAAAACGCTTTTAACTGGGGCGGTAATATTACCGAAGAGGATGTTGTTACCACGCAAGGCTGTATGGAAGCACTCATATTTTGCCTGCGGGCGGTTACCAAACCCGGCGATACCGTGGCCATTGAAAGCCCTACCTATTTCGGTATTTTTAATGTGATGCTCAGCCTCGACCTGAAAGTGCTGGAGATACCCGTGGCCCCCGAAACCGGGTTGGATATTGAATACCTGGAGCAGGCCATGAAAAACGTGGAAATAAAGGCCTGCCTGTTTGTAACCAATTTTAGCAACCCGGTAGGCAGTTGTATGCCCGATGAACGTAAGCAACAATTGGTTACGCTGCTCACAAAAAAGCAGATCCCCCTGATTGAGGATGATATTTACGGCGAGATCTATTTTGGTAAAACCCGCCCGCATACCTGCAAAAGTTTTGATACCGAAGGGTGGGTGATGTTGTGCTCATCGGTATCTAAATCGCTGGCGCCGGGTTACCGGGTCGGCTGGTGTATCCCGGGCAGGTTTAAAGAGCAGGTTGTTAATATTAAAATGATGCACACTATCAGCTCGGCCACGCCCACCCAGGCGGCTATCGCTTTGTTTTTTGAGGCCGGCCGCTACGATCTGCATATGCGCAACCTGCGCCGGGCCTTACACACGCAATGCCTGCGCTACATGCAGGGCATAGCCGAACATTTTCCGGCGGATACTAAAATAAGCAGGCCGCAGGGAGGCTATGCTTTGTGGATAGAACTTGATAAAGGCATCAATGCGTTTGAATTGTACCAGGCCGCTATGAGGCACAACATCAGCATTGCGCCGGGGCAGATCTTTAGCACCGATGCCCGTTTCTCAAACTTCATCCGTATCAGTTTCGGGATGCCTTATGATGAGGTAGTGGACAACAGTTTTAAGGTTTTGGGGCGACTTGTAGCTGAGAGAACAGGTTAGCGCCGTTGTGGTATGGCCGTGTGAGTTGGGTTCATAAATCTGTCATTAAATCTTATCGTCTCTCTTTAATCGACACAAAAGCCGGATTTATCGATACCAAGCCAGCGGGGTGACTGCAATCGCTTTTATTTACGCCAAATAATAAAAGCCACTACCCCCGCAATGAAAAAACTATCTACCCTTTGCAATTTCCTTATCGTAATACTAATTGCCGCACTGAGTGCGTGCAGTAAAAGCAGTGATACAGCCGTTACCCCGCCCGAACTGGTTACGGCTCCCGTTATTGTGGACGCTGCCGGTACTACGGCTTTAACCGGCGGATTTATCACAAGCGGCAGCGCAACCGCCTACGGTGTTTGCTACAGCACCAGCCACCCTCAGCCTACCCTTAGCGACCTCAATACTTCCGAAACGGTAGCTTATTCCTCATTCAGCAGCAATATTACGGCGCTTACACCCAATACCACCTATTATTTAAGAGCATATGCTACCTACGCGGGTGCTACGGCATACGGCAATGTAATACAATTTAGCACCGGGGCAGATCTGTCTGGCACATCCGGAACGGTAAGCACTTTTGCCGGCGAGGTGGCGGGCGGCTTTCTGGATGGTAGTGGGGCCGCGGCATTATTTGGCAACCCAATGGGGATTGCCACCGACGCGGCAGGTAATATTTATGTAGCCGATTCTTTTAATTCCGCTATCCGCAAAATAGGCACCGATGGTAAAGTTACCACCATAGCAGGTAACGGCAATTTAGGTTTGGTGAATGGTACCGCCGAAGTTGCGCAATTCTATTCGCCATCTGCCTTAGCGGTAGATGCCACGGGGAACGTTTATGTAGCCGATCGCGGTAACAACGCTATCAGGAAAATAACCCCGGCAGGGGTTGTGACTACCTTTGCCGGTAACGGCGAGGCCGGTTATACCGATGGTACAGGCTCCGCCGCGTATTTTAATACCCCGACAGGCATTGCGGTTGATGCAGCAGGCAATGTGTACGTCGCTGATAATGGCAACAACATCATCCGTAAAATAACCCCTGCAGGCGTGGTAACTACCATTGCGGGGAGCCGTACGGTGGGTTATGCCAACGGCGTGGGTATTTTGGCTAATTTCAACAAGCCAACCGGCATAGCGCTGGATGCCACGGGCAATATATATGTTACCGAACCACTTAACCACGCCATCAGGAAGATAAACGCGGATATGCTGGTAACCACTTTTACGGGTAGCCCTACCGGTGGTACTGTGGCATCCGCATGGCTGGGCGACCCAAATGCGTTGACCATTGATGTGAGCGGAAACTTTTGGATAAGCGATGCCAACGGGCGGATATTAAAAATAGATACCAGCAATAAAATGACGGTTGTGGCCGGCACATCGGGCACAACAGGTGCCACCAATGGCGCGGGTACTGCCGCTTTGTTTAACAACCCAACCGGCATAGCCGCAGGCACGGGCGGCAATATTTACGTAGCCGATTTTGGCAATAACCTTATTCGCCAGGTAAACTAAGTAGCCTGAAGAGCTCTAAGCGGCCTGAATGATAAGTTACCCCGTACAAAGGCAGGCCACTTATTTTTTAAATACGGTTGCTGCCTTTTATCATCTGTTTTAATAGCTATATTGGGACTTTAATTCACCCCGGTTAGGTGGCTTTTTGATAGTGCGCTATAACCGCTAAGCCATGAAAAGAAAAACGATACAAGCAGAACGATTAAATACCATTTGTTGGTTGAGTGATGATTTGGTTGACTGGATATCCGGACGTGTTTTTTACCTGGCAACCGGGGAAATTAAAAGCCTTGGGCGGTACTATCCTTTTGGCGCTGATGCCGCAATTAGTTCTTCAGATAACCAGTACACGTTTGTATATCAGCGGTTAGGAACTAAGGGCTTATTATTGAAGAACGGCGAATTAGTGAGAGAGATAAATCGCTCTTATTATTTTGCGGAGTCTTACGAATACCCGGCGGTATTTTTAACTTTTAACGGAGTAACCTACCTGGCACATTGCCCCAAAGAATATTGCCGAATAGATTTTGAAAATGCAGAAACAGGTGAACTCATTACCGATGTGCCGGGCAGAGAACCTGCAGATACATTCCATTCCCGATTGGAAAGTAGCCCCGACGGGCGCTATTTAATGACTAAAGGATGGGTTTGGCATCCGGTGGATATTGCTGAGGTTTTTAACGTAGCTGACTGTTTGCGCAACCCCTTACTATTAGACAAACCAATGTTAAGCCCAGATGTGTCTGTTGAAATAAATTCCGCGAGCTTTATAAACGATTCCCTGGTTGTTATTGGCTCTTCCGATGAATCTTTCGACGATGATCGGACAGATTTTCCTACAAAACATATAGGGATCTGGAATCTCAGCACCGACAGAATTACCTCAAAATCTAAAGTTAATGGAGAGTTCGGTAATCTCTTTGCTATTAATGAACGCTACACATGGGACTTATTCAAGTATCCAAAAGTCATTGACATTACAACCGGCGAAATTGTAGACAAAGATGATTCTGTATTTTCAGGTGAGCAAAATTCCAGCATCATAAATGAGGGCCTTCCCAAGATAGCTTATAACCGCGAAAACAAACAGATAGCTATCGCGCATAATAATACTTTAGAAATCCTCTCCACAGATTTCCGTTAAAGTAAGGTGAGCAAACCTTTATATCCTACCTTTGTACTACATATTCACCTGCCAACCAAGCATATGGCTACTGTTGCGTTAAAAAGTACCGAAGGTAAATGGATAATGGCTTCCACCATATTGGCCTCGGCAATGGCCTTTATTGATGGTACGGCCCTCAATGTAGTGTTGCCGGCCCTGCAGCAAAGCCTTAATGCCAGCGGTGCTGATCTTTTCTGGATCCTGAACGCCTACCTGCTGATATTGGCCGCCCTCATCCTCATTGGCGGCTCATTAGGCGACAGGCTGGGCCGTAAAAAGATCTTTATGATAGGCATTGCCATCTTCATAGTGGGCTCTGCCGCCTGCGGACTGGCCCCGGGTGTAACTTTTCTCATCATCTTCCGCATTATACAGGGCGTTGGCGGCGCGCTGATGATACCGGGGAGTTTATCGCTCATCTCCTCATCCATCAACCCAAAGGAACGAGGTAAGGCTATTGGTACGTGGTCGGCAGTTACTACAGTGGTAACCATGGGCGGTCCCATTTTGGGGGGTGCTTTGGCCGATGCCGGTTTGTGGCGGTATATATTCTTTATCAATATCCCCATAGGCGTGGCCGCGCTCATCTTCCTCGCCCTAAAAGTTAAGGAAAGCAGGGATGAGGACAACAATCAACCGCTCGATTTCCCCGGCGCTATCACTATAGCATTGGGTTTGGCTGCGCTTACGTTCGGTTTCCTACGCATCCCAGCCACCGGGTTCAACTGGCAGGTAGATGCCGCCTTAGGTATAGGCGTAGCAATGCTTGTGGCTTTTATCATCATCGAAAAAAAGAGCAAACACCCCATGATGCCGTTGCAGTTGTTTAGCAACCTAACCTTTAGCGGGGCCAATTTGCTGTCATTTTTCCTGTACGCCGGGCTGGGGGCGGGTATGTTATTTTTGTCGCTGAATTTGGTGCAGGTACAAGGCTACAGCCAATTACAATCGGGTCTTACCTTTTTGCCTTTTACCATCATGATGATCACCATCGCCCGCTTTGCCGGTGCGCTGGCAGATAAGCATGGCCCTCGGTTATTGCTCATTGTTGGCCCGGCTATGGCGGGCGCAGGCTTGCTCATCCTCTCTTTTGTAAAGCAAACCAATGGCCCCGGCGATTATTGGACGAGCTTTCTCCCCGGCGTTATCGTCTTCGGGCTGGGTATGTCGTTCACAGTGGCACCGCTTACCGCTTCGGTAATGGGTTCGGTAGATGATCACTTTTCGGGCACTGCATCCGGGGTGAACAACGCCATCACCCGCATTGCCAATGTTTTTGCTAACGCGATATTTGGGGCGCTGGCCGTGCTATTCTTTACGGGTGCATTGCAAAACGAAATAAACGGCATCCCGTTAAAGGCAAAAGAAAAGCAGGAGATAATAGCCGCAGGCAAAAACCTGGGCAATGCCGAAGTGCCTGAAAGTGTATCGGCCAATGATAAAAAGCGCGTTGAGCAGGCGTACCACCAGGGTTTCATCAGCGCCTACGCCAAAATTATGCGGATCTCTGCCGGCCTTGGTTTTATGGGCGCGCTGATGTCAGTAATATTCATCAGGAATAAAGCGGTGAAGAAAAGGAAAGCGGCGTAGGGTTCTGAGCGCCTACCACAACTTATCCACCATATCATACCTTTCCAGGTAATTTTCGCTGGTTGGCTGCTGGTTATAGGCCAGGTAATAAATATATTGGTTGTTTTTGTCTATCCCCGGCATCAGTTTAATAAGTGCCTTGCGTATCAGCAGGTTTTCGGCTTTAATGGCGGCGGTATCTTTCAGCTTTACCTTGGTCACATAAGTTATCTGCGGAAAGCTTCCTTCGCGTGTAGTTTTATTATTAATGCTGATGATATATGGCCGGCTGAGCAGGTCATCCACAGGGGTAGGGAATTTGTAGACCTTCGCGGCATCAACGGTTACTTTATTGTAAAAGCGGTGTACCTCTGCTTCGTTATCATAAACCCATAATTCGCTTGGCCTTAAGCTAACGATAGCCAGGTTCATGTTATTTAAAGCATCTATCAACTGGCCTTTGTTGTACTGCTCTTGGGCGGTCTTATAGAGCTCCTGGGCGTTTTTGCCATTAAACCCATAAGGCTGCATATCCATAAAGCCTATTTTCCATCCATAGCTATATTTGGCGTAGCCTATTGTTATTATCTGCTTATTAGGCACCTCCTTTTTGGCTTGGATGAAATGCATAAAATACATCTCTTGCGTCACAGCCGGGTAAATGAGGCTGTAAGCATTTACATCCTTTAATTGCGATTTAATGGTATCCGCGCCTAAGTATTTGTTTACCACATAGTATTCATCTATGCGCTTAAAGGTATCGGTAACCAGGGCGTGGCCTATGTTTTTCACCCGGGCATCGGTGCTGTTCTCAGCGATTAGTTCTTTAGAAAGTAAGCTTTCCAGCACTTCGGTATCACCCTTTTTTATGAGATCAAGGGCTTTGTCGTTCAGCTCGTGCATATCATCGCGCTTGCCCTCGCTTATATCGTTGTTTTTCCAGTAGCCGGGTTTGCTGCAACCAAGTAAAAAAATAGCCACAAACGCCATAACAAGGCGTCCGTGTAAATTAGGGGTTACGCGTATCATGTCGCTAATGTAAATAAAGGGGCGCAAACAATAAGTTTTAATTAAATAAAGGGTAGGCCTTTGGATGGCTATGGTTTCTGCCTTATCTTAGGCCTATCAAACCATGAAAAAAACACTCATCACCCTATGCCTGGCGCTTTGCTGCGTTATGGCATTCGCCCAAACTTTTGAAGGCACTATTGTTTACAAAAACAGCTATAAAAGTAAAATGCCCACGGTAACCGACCAGCAGTTTACCGATATGATGGGCACTACACAAACCTGGTCCATCAGCGGCGCGGCCTACCGGGCCGAGTTGAACGGTCAACTGGTGCAATGGCAAGTGTATGTGCCTGCCGATAATAAACTCTACACCAAAATGGCCAACTCCGCAGATGCGCTGTGGAACGATGCGGCTGAAAATAAAGATGAAGTGCTGAGTTCTGAATTACACAAGGACGTAATTGAAGTATTGGGCTACAAATGCGATGAGTTGGTGCTTACCTGTAAGTCGGGCGTGCAAAAATATTACTTCAGTAAAAAACTGGGGATAGACGCGCGTCTATTTGCCAATCACAAGTTTGGTAACTGGTACGCCATGCTAAGCCAAGCCGGTGCAGTGCCGTTGAAAACCATTGTGGATAGTCCGCAGTTTACTATTGAAAGCATCGCCACCGAAATAAAGCCTGCCAAATTAGATAACGCATTATTTGTTTTACCGGCAGGCACAACCACTTCTAAAAACCCTTATTAATAACCAGCATACAGCATGCGGAAGTTGTTAACTAAAGGGAACCTCATCAACGGGGTAATTATTATTGCCTTGTTGGTTGTTGTTTTTGTACCGCCTGCAAAAGCACTACTGATGCGGGGACTCATGAGCATCGGTTTTTTTAAGGCGGATGTTATGCAACAGGCACCAGCCGTACCTGTAATTGCCGATATAGCTTTTCAAAACGCAGCAGGGCAAACCGTTCATCTCAACCAGTTAAAAGGCAAGGTTGTTTTCCTCAATTTTTGGGCCACCTGGTGCCCTCCCTGTCGTGCCGAAATGCCATCCATCAATACCCTACACCAAAAACTTAAGGCCGATAGCAGCATTGTTTTTATAATGGTAGATGCCGATAGCCAACTGAATCTTGCCGCGCAGTTTATGACGAAATATGCCTATGACCTGCCTTTGTACCAGGTTGTAAGCGACGTGCCGCAAAGCATTTACAGCGGCAGTTTGCCAACAACCGTTATATTTAATAAGGCCGGGGAAATGGTGTTTAAACACGACGGTATGGCCAATTATGACAGCGGCGAGGTGGAAGAGTTTTTGACGAAGCTGGCCGCTGCAAAATAATAGAGCGATTACTTATCCCCGCCGGGCTATTATAAATCGACAAGGTTTGTGATAATTCGCCTTAATTTATGAAATTCGTGTCTCTTAAATCAACACCAATTATCATGAAGATATTCAACCTTGTATTCGTTTTCATATTCATCGTTTTCGCGGCCCTGCAATACAACGACCCCGACCCTTACATCTGGGTGCCTATTTATTTGTATAGCGCCGCGCTTTGCTATTTAGCTGCTCAAAAGAAATTCTACCCTAAAGCATATTTGGTTGGCGTTATTGTTTACGGCCTATACGCCGCCTACCTGTTTTTTGATAAAACCGGCGTTATCGACTGGATAACCGAGCATCACCACGAAAGCATGGTGCAAACCATGAAAGCCGAAAAACCCTGGATAGAAGAAAGCCGCGAGTTTTTTGGCCTGGTGATATTGATCGTAGTGATTGCCATTAACTGGGCGTATATGAAGCGGGTGCAAAAGCATTAGATATTTTCGGTGAGGACACCGAAAATGGGGGAGTAAGTAGCCCGTGTTCGGTGTCCTCACCGAACAAACCGATTTTTTTTATAATAACAAAATCATCTACCATGGAATACAGAGCTTTAGGAAACACAGACATTAAACTATCGGCAACCGGGCTGGGCTGCATGGGCATGAGCCATGCCTACGGCGAACCCGACGATGCGGAATCTATAGCCACATTAAACCTGGCGCTTGACCTGGGCATCAACTTTTGGGACACTGCCGATGTTTACGGAAACGGCCAAAACGAAAAACTCATTTCGCAGGTGCTAAAACCCAACCGTGATAAAGTATTCCTGGCTACCAAGTTCGGGTTCAGGGCCACGGCGGATGGTAAGCTGAGCACTTTTGACGGTTCGCCCGCTTACCTGAAAACCGCGGTAGAAGCCAGTCTTAAACGCCTGCAAACCGATGTGATAGACCTTTACTATGCCCACCGCATAGACCCGAACGTACCCGTGGAAGAAATGGTTGGCGCCATGGCCGAACTGGTGAAAGAAGGCAAGGTGAAATACATTGGCTTATCAGAGGCATCGGCGAACAGCATTCGCCGTGCACATGCGGTGCACCCTATATCTGCACTGCAAAGCGAATACTCATTACTCACCCGCGACGTGGAGGCGGAGATCCTACCGCTTTGTAAAGAGTTGGGAATCTCCTTTGTGCCTTTTAGTCCGCTTGCGCGCGGCCTAATCACCAATACCCTAAACGTGGCTGACCTGAAAGACGGCGATTTTAGAAAATCTTTACCACGTTACCAGGAGGGCCATGCCGAAAACAACCAAAGCCTTGCGCAGGGTTTCGCCCGGATTGCCGAAGGTATAGGCTGCTCGCCGGCACAACTGGCAATTGCCTGGGTACTGGCGCAGGGCGATAATATTATCCCCATCCCTGGCACCAAAAAGCGTAAATATTTGCAGGAGAACGCTGGCAGCGTAGAAGTAGAATTATCAGCCCCAAATTTAGAAGCGATAGAAGACCTGTTAAAGAAATTCCCCGATACCGGTGCGAGGTATAACGAGGGGTATTTTAAGTTTGTAGATAAGAATTGAGTGAACACGAATTTCACGAATGAGGTGAATTTTACGAATTTATTTATAGCGGTTTTTCGCGTTAGGGGTAGTAGCGGATACCGGCCCCGCGCCTAAGGCCTGTGCAGTATGAGCGGATGACCCGGCCGCAGGCAACGCCATTATTGGACGAAAGAGGAAAAACATAGGAGCAAGGACTGCTGTTTAACCGAAAGTAGACATGAATAAAGGAACAAGAACAAACAACTCAATAATTAACCACTCACCACGCAACTAATTCACCATCTCCTGTCCAATCCGGAAAAACTCACTTGTTATTGGGGTATAAACAAATATTCAAATAACATTTAAAATTAAAGATCATGAACGAGTACGCATTAATTATGAGGCACGAGGACGGGAGCAAAATTGCATCGCCCGAGCAAATGCAGGTATGGATGAAACAAACGATGGATTGGATTGGCACTATTGCGGCACAAAACAAATTTGTTGGTGGCACGGGGCTTCCTTTTGATGGCGCAAGCGTGGTGGGCCACAATGGTGTAGTAACCAACGGCCCCTTCGGCGATATTAAGGAAACCATAGGCGGTTTGATCACCGTAAGGGCAGAATCGTTGGAGGAAGCGATTGAATTTGCCAAAGGTTGCCCGGTACTGCAAGGCGAAGGCAACACCGTTGAGGTGCGAAGGATCGCAAAGAATGACGGAACGCATTAAAGAATTCCGGAGCCTCACCCTGCTTTCTCCAAGGGAGAGGGTTCTTAAGATTTTAGAGTTACAAGAAATAGAATATTAAACAACATATTTAAGTCCTCTCCTTTGGAGAGGATTTAGGTGAGGCCCTTATGCAGCAACCAGAGATCATCCCTCATCTTTTCCGTACCGAGTTCCGCAAAATAACGGCGGTACTTTGCAAGCGCTTCGGGATGGAGAATGTGAATATAGCCGAGGATATTGCAAGCGAGACCTTCCTATCCGCGCTGGAAACTTGGCCCTATAAAGGGTTGCCCGAAAACCCTACCGCCTGGCTGTACACCGTTGCCAAAAACAAGGCTAAGAATATGCTGGCGCGAAACGAGGTATTTCATAATAAAATAACGCCTTTTGTACAAGCAGAAAGGCCGGAGGGGCAGGAGCCGGAGATAGATCTTTCTCCCGAAAATATTGCCGATAGTCAGCTGCAAATGCTGTTTGCCATTTGCCTCCCGTCCATCCCGCCCGAAGCGCAAATAGGGCTGGCGCTGCGCATCCTCTGCGGTTTTGGCATAGATGAAATTGCCACGGCCTTTTTAAGTAATAAGGAAACCATTAACAAGCGCCTTTACCGCGCCAAAGAAAAGCTGCGTACCGAAAAGGTTGCCATGGAGTTCCCGCCTGAAAGCGAGGTGGCCGGCAGGCTGCAGCCTGTGCTCACCACCCTGTACTTGTTGTTTAACGAGGGCTATTATTCCGAAAGCAGCGATGAGGTCTTGCGAAATGATCTTTGCCTGGAGGCTATGCGCCTCACCCAAATGCTGGTAGCATACCCGCCTACCAACCTGCCCGATGTAAATGCGCTGTTGGCGCTGATGTGTTTCCACGCCTCGCGGTTTGACGCGCGCAGGAACAACAATGGCGAAATGGTGCTTTACCACAACCAGGATGAATCGCTGTGGAACCAGGAATTGATCAGCAAAGGCGTTTGGCATTTACGCAAAGCATCCACTGGCGACAAATTATCTAAATACCACTTCGAGGCAAGCATCGCTTACTGGCATACCATCAAAGAAGATACCGCCGAAAAATGGGAGAACATTCTGCAATTATTTAATCAACTGCTGATGATGGAGTATTCTCCCATCGCGGCGCTAAACCGTACTTACGCGCTCTCCAAGGTTCGCGGCAACGAGGCTGCTATTATGGAAGCCGAAAAGTTGCAGCTTAACAATAACCAATATTACTTTACTCTGCTGGGTGAGCTCTATAAAAGTATCGACCCGCAAAAAGCCCTTGAAAATTTACAGCAGGCCTTAAAGCTTGCCAAAACACAGGCGGATAAGCAACTGATACAGGAGCGGATCGATTATTTAGCGAGCCATTGAGCCATTGAGCCATTTACAGCAGGCAATAATTACACAGCGCTTAAAAACCTTCAAAAGCTATTTTGTACTTTTGGCGCATAACGTCATCGCCCATGAACCACTTTTTTATTCGCTCCGGTAAACTATTAGCTGTTACCGCTCTTATTGCTGTTTCGGCATGTAATAACGCATCAAAAACCGCCGAAACCAAAACCGATAGCACTGCAGCCGTTGCTACGGTGCCTGCCGCTACAGGCCAAACAGGAACACTTATCGGGGCATGGCATGATGAAGCTATTAAATCAGAAAAAGGCGAATCGATAGCTTATGAACTCATCAGCTCGGGCGATAAAACGTATATACAGGCCATTACCTTTGTAGGTAATAATTTGAAACTGAACGATACCCCGCCCATCACCCCATCGGCCTCTGAATTAAAAAAGGACGGCGATAAATATACCAGTGTTGAACGCCCATCCGAATACTACCAAATAGATAAAGCCGGCGACCTACTCATTTACGACGGCACCGAAATGGTGGCCAAGTGTAAAAAGTTGATATAATGGCTCCGGATTTTACGAGTAGGCTGCGGGCGTAATTTCCGAAATTAGCGTCCGTTCCAAACAAAACGCTGCCGCCCTTATTAATCTTAAATGGAAAATAAGGGTAAATACTATTCTGGCACCAGCGGGCTGGTATTGCCGGTACCTAATAAACTATCGTATCCACCCGGGTATCAGGACAAAAGCAGGCTCGCCTATTACGGCTCACTATTCAACAGCATAGAGGTAAACAGCTCTTTTTATAAAGTACCCATGGCTGCTACCGTGCGCAAATGGGCAGAAAACGTGCCCGACAGGTTTAAATTCACCTATAAACTTTGGCGCAATATTACCCACAATAAAGCCCTTGTATATAACCCGGTAGATGTTATCCGCTTTATGCAGGTTATCGGCCAGACCGGCTCCAAAAAAGGGAGTCTGCTGGTTCAGTTCCCCGCCAGTATTACCGTTGCCAGCCGTGCACAGATGCAAATGCTGTTGCAGGACATCTATAACGCCAATACCGATGGCTGGCATATAGCGATAGAATTTCGCAGCAATACTTGGTACCGCGATGATATTTATAGCCTGTTGCGTGGTTATCAAATGGGCCTGGTGCTGCACGATATGCCAAAATCGGCACCACCAATGCTGGAGCAGGACGTGCCCTTTGTTTATCTGCGGTTCCACGGACCTGGTGGCGGCTACCGGGGGAGCTACAGCGACGAGATCCTATCTGAATACGCCGGATACATAACGGAATGGCAAGAGGAAGGCAAAACTGTTTACACCTATTTTAACAACACCATGGGCGACGCGCTGAAGAATTTGCTTACGCTGAACGACTATGTGGCCGCAATGGGTTAATTGCTGCTGAACTCTTTTAGCAATGCGGCGTTCGCTTCCTCGTCGTCCAACCTGCGGGAGTTTAACACCATGAAGATCCCGATGGGCCAGATCAACAGGCAATACATAAAGTTTGTGAAACCGCCTATTACTCGTTTCGAGCCAATTTTATAAAATATTATCGCGAGAAAAAGCCCCATCAGGTTTGTTTTATTGGCTTAAAGATACAAACATCGGTGATATATGGTGCTTATATTTACGGTGCTATTGGCTTTTTATATACGGTGGAAATGTTGTATATTGATGGACTTCAAAGCTTTACCTAATCCAGCTAATGAGTCAATCACTATCTTTGCCCGTAAATTTATCCGAACGAGCCGGTATCCTGGATGCCTTGCGCGGCTTTGCCATCCTCGGCATATTTTTAGATAATGTTTTCAGCTTTACCGGTTACGGCTTTTTTTCCATGGCGGAACGAGAGGCCCTGCCTACCTTTTATGCCGACGGGGTTTTAGGCGCATTGGAAATGGCCTTCGTCCACGGGAAATTCTACAGTATTTTTTCCCTGTTATTTGGTATCGGGTTTTCTATCATCCTGGTGCGTAACCAGCAAAGAGGCATCAATCCGCTCAAAGTATTTTACCGCCGCCTGTTTATATTATTGTTGATAGGATCGGCGCACCTGTTTTTACTTTGGGAGGGCGATATTTTACTGCTTTACGCGCTCATTGGCTGCCTGCTCCCCCTGTTTCGTAAATGCAGCGACAAAAGCGTGCTGATCTTGGGCGTCGCCCTTATTGCATCGCCAATTGTTATAGACGTTGTAAAAGTGCTGTTGAATGCGCGCCCATTTGAATTTATAAACCAACTTGGGCAAAGCATCGACAAAAGTAACGGCTTACCCGGCAATAGCAGCCTTTCCCAATACTTATACCGAGACGGCGCGGGGTGGAAGGAATGGCGCAACTGGCAGGCCTCTGCCTGGGCTTATCGCTTTTGGTACCTGCTCACAACTAACCGTATCCCCAAAGTGCTGGGCATGTTTTTATTCGGGCTGTATGCCGGGCGTAAAATGATCTACGCCAACCTTGCAGATTATACCGGCATGTTTAAAAAGCTGCGAAAATGGGGGTTTATGGTGGGTATCCCCGGCAGCATAGCCATGACTCTGTTTGAGTTTGACGAAAAGAACATCCCCAATGCCTGGGGATTGGTGGATTCGGTGCTGTATGCCATAAGTGTTGTACCTCTTTGCCTGGCCTATGTATCGGCCATCTGCCTGTTTTGGATCAGGACAAAAGGCAGCAATAAATGGCAGTTGCTTGCACCCGTTGGCCGTATGGCGCTTACCAATTACCTGATGCAAACCATATTGTCCATCATTATATTTTATGGGCTTGGGTTTGGTGTGGCCGGTAAAATTGGCCCCGCAGTATTTTTCCCTATAGCTTTTGCGATTTACATTGGCCAGGTTATCTACAGTAATTGGTGGTTCAAACACTTCAACTACGGCCCAATGGAATGGTTGTGGCGACAGTTAACGTATGGCAAGAGGTTACCGTTTCGAAAGGTAAACTAAACCATTTTCAACGTCCCCTTTAAGTTATTAAATTCCCCACCCGGTGATGTCCAGTTAGAATAGACGGTTTCATTTTCATAATCGTGTACTTGGGTTACCGTAGTTCCGCTTGCTTCCTGCCAGGTAATTAAATAAAGTTGCGGGCGTAACTCAGTCATTTTGGTTTGCACGGTTTCTACCACGTTTACTTGTTCGTCACCCTTTTCGGTAATGGTGAAGGTAAGCCGGTTCTCGCTTTCGATATGCAGGATGGCTTTAGCCATACCGAAATCTACTTCGAATTTATTGCCTATGATGTTCATAATTTAGCTTTTGATATTACAAAGCTGGTAAGAATCTACCGAAACTGTAGGGTGTAAAAGCGGCTGTTTATCGGGGCATTTGCGCCATGTTAAACAATTCGTGCAATTCGCATCTTTCGTGAAATTCGTGTCCCATTGTAACATTTTTATACCTTTTATGTATAAATCCTTCCGGTGTCTAACCCCCCGTTAAACCATCCCCAGTCACCGCCGTCTATCCTTACAAACAACATAAAAATTAAAAAAAGAAAACATGAAAAAGATACTATTGATGGTTACCATGGTGCTGGGATTAAGCGTATTAGCCCAGGCACAAACAAAAGAAAGACAACATAAAACCCCTGAGCAGCGTGCAGAACGCGTCACCGGGATGTTGCAGAAAAAGCTAAGCTTAAGTGCAGAGCAATCTGCAAAAGTGAAAACCATTATGTTGGCCCAGGCTACGCAAATGGAAAGCTTAAAAGCCAATAAATCGGACGATAAAAAGGCCAATCGCGAAGCCTTTAAAACCCAGCTGCAAAAAACCGACAGCGAGCTTGCCGCCGTGTTTACTGCCGACCAGAACAAAACCTACAGCGAGTTTAAAGCAAAGTTAAAAGAGCGGTTTAAAGGCGGCCACGGGATGATGGCGCATAACCGCAAAGGTGGTATGAAAAACCCGGCACAACGCGCCGAGCGTATGACAGGTATGCTGCAAAAGAAGCTGAACCTGAGCGACGACCAGTCGGCCAAAGTGAAAGCGATATTTGTAGCCCGTGCCGCACAGGTAGATAGCCTTAAAGCTAAAAACCCCGGCGACCGCAAAGCAAACCGCGAAGCATTTAAAGCTTTGAAACAAGATACAGATAAACAACTGCAGGCAGTATTAACCGCCGATCAGCAGAAAACTTACATTGAGCTTAAAGCGCAAATGAAGGAGCGCCATAAAGGTAAAAGAGACGGCGTAACCACGCCAAAAGAAGGCTAAGATATTAATTGCCGATACATAGTTTAAAGAGAGGGCGGACGACCAGTTATGGTCGTCCGCTTTTTTTGTAGCCTCATCCCAACCCTTCTCCAAAGGAGAAGGGCTTTCAAAAGTCCTCTCCTTTGGAGAGGATTAGGTGAGGCCAATTGGATGCTTTTTAATGCGGCAGCTTATCGCGCAGCAAGCCATACACCCACGTACCAGCAATGGCGCTCAATAAAGTAATTGTTACCACTGCAAAGCCGCTGCCTATTTGGGCGAACAAAGGTCCGGGACAAGCGCCGGTGATGGCCCAGCCAAGGCCGAATATTAAGCCACCATAAACATTACCCCAATGGAAAGTTTTTTGAGGGATAATAACGGGTTCGCCGCTGATGGTTTTAATATTGAAGCGCTTGATCAGCATAATGGAGAGCATAGCTACCACAATGGCGCTGCCAATGATGCCATACATATGAAACGCCTGTAGGCGGAACATCTCCTGGATCCGAAACCACGATACCACCTCAGATTTGATCAGGATGATACCAAACAGCAGGCCGAGGATAAGAAATTTAAGGTTCTTCATAGCGCTAACAAATAAGGTAATATTAACCAAGCCATTACAAAGCCGCCTACCATAAAACAGCATGTTGCCACCAATGATGGCCATTGTAAAGATGAGATGCCCATAATAGCATGCCCCGATGTACAGCCTCCCGCATACCGTGTACCAAAGCCTACCAAAAAGCCGCCGATAACGATAAACACAAATCCGCGAAGCGTAAACAAAGCGCTGAAGCTGAAAATATCCTGTGGCAGCAGTCCGCTAAAATCTGTCACGCCTTGTTTTTGTAGTAGGGCCGTGGTTGCCGGGTTAATGGCAACAGGTGCAGGGTTGGACAAGAAGTGAACGGCAATAAAACCACCCAGCATTATCCCCGCAACAAAAAACAGGTTCCAGCTTTCTTTGCGCCAGTCGTATTTAAAAAAGGAGATATTGGCGGGCAGGCAGGCCGCGCAAATATGCCGCAGCGACGAAGAGATGCCAAAGGCTTTGTTGCCGAGTAACAACAAGGCAGGCACAATTAAGCCTATCAAAGGGCCGGCAACGTACCAGGGCCAGGGTTGTTTTATCCATTCCATCGGTACAAATATAGTTTGTTTTATTTCTCAAAAGTTGGGATACCCGTGGCGAGTCAACTTGACATGGGGCGATTGTATTTCAGTAACGGAAAGCCGCAGCGTTAACTCTCCATCCCCTTTAGAATTTAGATTTTCGGTTTTAGAATTTCTCCTCCTATCTTAGTGCTTCTAAATTACCAATGAATTACACGCCGCCACAATTACGCACCGTAAACGTTACCCGCTATGTCACGCCGCTTCGCGAGGGTGGCTCGCTGCCGGCCATTGCCGAGGCCGATGACGGATTTTTATATGTTCTCAAATTTCGCGGAGCCGGGCAAGGCCCTAAAGCGCTTATTGCTGAGTTGATTGGCGGCGAAATTGCCCGCACGCTCGGCTTTAAAATGCCGGAACTGGTTTTTGTGAACCTCGACGAAGCCTTTGGCCGTACCGAGGCCGATGAAGAGATCCAGGATCTGCTGAAATTTAGCGTTGGGCTAAACCTGGCGCTGCATTACCTACAGGGCGCCATCACTTTCGACCCAACGGTTACCGTTGTTGAACCAAAACTGGCTTCGAAAATTGTTTGGTTGGACGCCCTGCTCACCAACGTAGACCGTACCGCCCGCAACACCAATATGCTGATGTGGCATAAAGAACTTTGGCTGATAGACCATGGTGCCGCCCTGTATTTTCATCATAGTATGGATAACTGGGAGGAGCAGGCCCTGCGCCCCTTTGTGCAGATAAAAGACCATGTGCTGCTCAGGGCAGCATCGGATCTGGAACAAGTAGACGAGGAATTTAAAGCCATACTAACACCGGAGCTGATCAACGGCATCGTATCCATCATCCCGGACGCATGGTTGGTGGACAGGTCGTTTGAAACGGAGGACGAGCAACGGAAGGTATATGCGCAATTTTTAAACAAACGCTTAGCAAATTCCGCTATTTTTCTAAAGGAAGCACAACATGCAAGATCGCAACTTATTTGAGTATGCCGTTATCCGCGTGGTGCCCAGGGTAGAACGCGAGGAGTTTATGAACGTTGGGGTGATACTGTATTGCGCCAAACACAAGTACCTTAAAATGGTGTATCAGGTAGACAAGGAACGCCTGCAGGCTTTTTTTAAGGATATTGATACAGATGGAGTAGAGGAGAATCTGCGCTCATTTCAGCGTATTTCCGACGGTGGTAAGGATGCAGGGCCGATAGGTTTGCTGGATGCGCCATCACGCTTTAGGTGGTTAACCGCTACACGCAGTACGGTGGTGCAAACTTCCAAAGTACACCCTGGCTTTTGTATTGATGGGGACGAAACTATCGGGCGGCTGTATAAGCAGCTGGTATTATAATTATTAAGCTTTCTCAAATTCTCTCCATTGGAAAGGGTTTAGATGAGGCTACCGAATTGAACCTCACAAATAAACACTATAAATCTCTCAAAACAATGAAAATTAAATTCCTGTTTATCCCGCTTTTGGCATTGGCCTCCTGTAAACAACCTGCTGCTGAAACTGCTGTTGCAGAAGTGCCGATTGCACCAATACAAGGCACCTGGAAATTGATCTCTGCCGTAAAAATTATCAAAGGCGATACCGCTGTTACCTATCCCGAAAAAGGGCAGGAAGACGAAATGATCAAAGTGATCAACGGCGACCACTTCGCCTTTTTTAAACACGATTTGAAAAAGGGCGGCAAACCAATATTTGATTCTGGCGCGGGTACTTACTTACTCACCGGCGACAACTACACCGAAAACCTGCAGTACTGTAACTACCGCGAATGGGAAGGCCATTCCTTCAATTTTAAAGTAGTTTTTAAAGGTGATACCCTGGAACAAAAAGGCATCGAGAAGATAGATAGCCTTAAAATAAACCAGGAAATAGTGGAAACCTACATCAAGATAAAAAAATAGTGCCCGCTAACCATAAATAATTGGTTGCGGTTAAGGCGCATCGTTATTAACTCCCGTTTTATCGCTTGTTTGATAACCGGCTGAGTACGAATAGCGTTGTGTAAATTAGGTTTGGTATCATAGCGTATCAAAATTAAATTAACTAACTAATTATCAGTTATTTATGTTTTATTTTCTTGCGTAATTCGTTTAAACTTTAATAGCTTTGGTTTTATAATTCGGTATAAGCCCGCGGTAGCGATCCTCATCAGTCGGTAGATAGCGGTGCTTATATTCAATTTGTAAACACCTAAAACCAAACCAATTGAATTCGAGAAGAAAATTTTTGCAGCAGGCCGGCCTGGTATCGGCAGCCCTGGCTGTACAATCATCACTATTTGCTAACGCGAAACCAAAATTTAAGCTTGGCCTGCAACTCTACACCATCAGGGAAGCCATGGAAAAAGACCTCGGCGGTACCTTAAAGCGTGTTTCGGGCTTTGGTTACCAGGAGGTAGAAACCTATGGTTTTAACTACGGCAGCAATAAGTTTTACTGGGGCTTACAGCCTAAGCAAGCCAAACAGCTCTTAGATGATTGTAACCTTACCACTTCGGCCGGGCATTATGACCTGGATAAGTTTTTTGCGAAAGGCAACGAAGCCGCGCTGGAAAAGTATGTAGACGAATGCATTGCCGGCGCCCTCGTGCTAAACCAACAATACATAGTATGGCCCTGGCTGGCACCAGCCTACCGCACCATGGATGAGTTTAAACGACTATCGGCCACACTCAATAAAATTGGGGAGCAGATCAAAAAAGGCGGGCTGCAACTTGCTTACCACAACCACGATTTTGAATTTATAGATCATGACGGTAAAATAGGGTACGATCTTATCCTGAACGAAACCGACCCCAAGCTCGTAAAACTGGAAATGGATCTTTACTGGCTGTCTCACTCCTCGGCCCTGAAACCGCTGGATTGGTTTAAAAAACAACCTGGCAGGTTTGCAATATGGCATATTAAGGATATGGATAAAATCGACAGGGAACTGCATACAACCGTGGGCGACGGCGTGATTGATTTTAAAAGTATTTTTAAAGATTATAAAATTGCCGGCGTACAGCACATGTTTGTTGAACAAGGCAACAATTACATACCGGATGCCCTTACCTGCGTGCAGCGCAGTGCCGGTTACGTGAAAAGTAACCTGTTAACATTAGTATAAATAGATATCAGCACATGTTCTCTCCATGTAAAATTAAAGCGTTTGCCATTGTTCTGCTGTGCCTTTGCATGGCAGGCAACAGCTACGCACAAAAAAAGCCAAGGTTTAGCGTAATAGCTTTCTACACCGCCAAAAACGACCAAGCACACATCAGTTTTGTGCATGAAGCCAACAAATGGTTCCCGTTGATGGCAGAGAAGTATAATTTTGGTTACGATTCTACCAGTAACTGGAGTAATCTGAACGAGGCTTACCTCGCTAAATACAAGGTGGTTATCTTTTTAGATACCCGTACAGAGGACCCCGCGCAGCGTGCAGCTTTTGAAAGTTATATGAAGAACGGCGGCGGTTGGATGGGTTTCCATTTCTCGGCATTCGCGCTTACCCCGTCGGATTTTAATGAAGATTGGAGTTGGTACCACAACGAGTTTTTGGGCTCGGGGCAATATGGCAGCAATACCTGGCGACCAACATCGGCCATTTTAAGGGTGGAGGACAGAACGCACCCGGCTACCCAAAACCTGCCCGAAACTTTTAAAGCTTCGCCAAACGAATGGTATCGCTGGGAGAAAGACTTGCGCAAAAACCCGGACATCAGGATACTGGCTTCGATAGATTCCAGCAGTTTTCCCTTAGGCACGGGCCCAAAGCAGCACGAGATCTGGCATAGTGGCTACTACCCTGTAGTGTGGACGAACAATAATTACAAGATGATCTACTTCAATATGGGACATAACGATATTGATTATGAACGTAAAACCAATAAAGACCTCTCGCATACGTTTGGCAACCCCGTTGAAGACAAGCTGATATTGGATGCTCTTGAGTGGATGGGCGCCGGAAAAAAGGTTGGCGGCAAATAAAATGGCTTGCGGGCGAAGCGCATTACTATTTTAAGTTGTTTTTAAAACAAACGCGGAATTGATTGATGCAGAGCCTTTTCTTTATTTATAGGCTTGGTATTAAACCGTATCAATTTGTTCGCAAGCGGTTAAAAATCAGTTATTTATAAAATTTTCTTTGTGTATTTAAACGAAACTTTAATAGATTTGGTTTTTGTAACCAACAAAATAAACCTCTTTCAACCCTAATGATGAAGAAAGGACTCTTTTTAGCTGGATTCGTTTGCTTTTCGGCAGTCGTTTTCGGTCAGTCGGCTAAGCCTAAAATGCTTTATTCGGCTAACAATAAAACGGTAAAAGTATATGTTACCGAAAAGGGCTCCGATAAACGCCTTGCCCCGGCAGGTACATTAACCTTTACCGATAGTCCGCAACCACCCGAAACCGAAACACTGGTATTTGTAGATCCCACAAAAACATTCCAAACCATGCTGGGCATTGGTGGTGCATTAACAGATGCCGTAGCCGAAACTTTTTACAAGTTACCTAAAGAGAAACAAAGGGAATTTTTAGCCGCTTATTATGATAAGAACATTGGCATAGGCTATACACTGGCCCGCACCAATATCCAAAGCTGCGATTTTAGCAGTGGCAGCTATAGCTACGTGTCCAATAGTGATAAGGCGCTTAGCAGTTTCGATATCGGCCACGATAAAAAGTACCGCATTCCTTTTATAAAGGAGGCTACAAAAGCCGCCGGCGGTAAACTTACCATGTTTGTATCGCCATGGAGCCCGCCTGCTTTTATGAAGGATAATAATGACGTATTGCACGGCGGCAAGCTTAAAGCCGAATACGCGCAAAGCTGGGCAAGTTTCTACGTGAAATTCATTAAGGCTTACGAGAAAGAAGGCATCCCGGTTTGGGGCTTATCGGTGCAAAACGAGCCAATGGCCACCCAAACATGGGAAAGCTGCAAGTACACTGCAGAGGAAGAACGCGATTTTGTGAAGAACTATTTAGGCCCAATACTGGTAAAAGGCGGCATGGCTGCTAAAAAACTCATCGTTTGGGATCATAACCGCGATTTGCTTTACCAGCGCGCAAGCACCATCCTGGAAGACCCTGCCGCCGCCAAATACATCTGGGGTATAGGCTTTCACTGGTACGAGACCTGGACAGGTGCCGGCCAGAATTTTGAGAACACCCGCCTTACTCATGCTGCCTTCCCGGGCAAGAACCTGATCTTTACTGAAGGCTGTGTAGAAAAGTTTGACTTTAACCGCCTTGGCGATTGGGCACTGGGCGAACGCTACGGCCTATCCATGATGAACGATTTTAACGCCGGAACCGTAGGCTGGACCGACTGGAACATCCTGCTGGATGAAAAAGGTGGGCCGAACCACGTGGGTAACTTCTGCTTCGCACCGGTACATGCAGATACCCGCACGGGCGAGCTCATTTATACCAACTCATATTATTACATGGGGCATTTCTCCAAATTCATCCATCCCGGCGCAAAAAGAATTGCCAGTGCAGCCAGCAGGGATAAACTTTTAACCACCGCTTACGTAAACACGGATGGTAAACTTGCGGTTGTGGTGATGAACCGCACCGACGAAAAAATTGAATACAGTTTGTGGATAAAAGGCAAAGCCGCCAAAACATCCGCCGAACCGCATTCCATAGCAACGCTCATCGTACAATAAATAATAATCAACTAATCTCTCTAAAAGGGGTGCCGGTTTCCGGTGCTCCTTTTTTATTTTGAAAGCCCCCTCGTCATGCTGGTTTATTTCAGCACCGCATCATAAATTAACCACAATACATAGCCGTTAGCACAGTTTGCCATCTTGCATGTGGGGTGCCGAAACAAGTTCGGCAAGACGTGAGTATTGAACTATCCTCAAAAAAACAGATATTTGAAACAACCAACTATCTTTCCTGAAATGAAAACAGCAATCCGTTTATTGTTAGCAACCCTGTTTTGTTTTATCGCGCTCGGCTCATCGGCACAAACAAAAAGGCTCACTTATTGCAACCCGCTGAACCTTGATTATGGCTATACGCCCTTTGAAACCTTCGCCACCTGGGGTAAACACCGCGCCACTGCCGACCCAACCATGACCTTTTTTAAAGGCAATTACTATCTCTTCAGCACCAATCAGTTTGGTTACTGGTGGAGCCCCGATATGCTGAGCTGGAAATTCGTTTCGCGCAAGTTTGTGCGCCCTTATAACGAGGTAAAAGGCGATGAGCTTTGCGCACCCGCAACATTGGTTTTGGGCGATACCCTGCTGGTGATCGGCTCTACCTACAATAAAGATTTTACCCTATGGATGAGCACCGACCCAACGCATGATACCTGGAAAGCGGCAAAAGATTATTTCCAGGTAGGTGCCTGGGATCCGGGCATGTTTGCCGATGACGACGGCCGCGTGTACATTTACCATGGCAGCAGCAATACCTTCCCGATGTATGGGCAGGAGATAGACCGCAAAACATTCGAGCCCATCGGCCCGAAAAAGGAGATGATCAAGCTCGACTGGAAAGAACACGGCTGGGAGCGTTTCGGCGAGAATAATGATAACGTTTTCCTCACCGGCTTTATGGAAGGCGGCTGGATGAACAAGCATAAGGGCAAATACTACCTGCAATATGCAGCGCCCGGCACCGAAGGCCGCGGCTATGGCGATGGCGTTTACGTGGGCGATAAGCCGCTTGGCCCGTTTAAATATCAAAGCCATAACCCGTTTAGCTACAAACCCGGCGGCTTTGCCAAAGGCGCGGGCCACGGCGCAACCTGGGCAGATAAATACGGCAATTACTGGCACATTAGTACTATGGTAGTTGATGTAAAGAACAACTTTGAACGCCGCATTGGCTTTTGGCCCGCAGGCTTTGATGATGACGGTATCCTGTACACCAATACCGCCTACGGCGATTACCCGCATTATTTATCGGCGGGTAATGAGGACCACCTGAAAAGTAATTTTACCGGCTGGATGCTGCTGAACTATAACAAACCGGTGCAGGTATCATCAACCCTCGGCGCCTATGTGCCCAATTTAGCGGTAGATGAGGATATTAAAACCTATTGGAGCGCCAAAACTGCCAACAAAGGCGAGTGGATGCAAACCGACCTGGGCGAAGTAAGTACCATAAAAGCCATCCAACTGAATTATGCAGATCAGGATGCTACCTTTTTAGGCAAATCGTTAGGCGTATATCACCAATACCTAATATCGTCTTCTATTGATGGTAAAACCTGGAAACAGTTGGTTGATAAACGCCAGAATAAAACCGATGTGCCGCATGATTATATAGAACTGAAAACTGCCGCTAAAGCGCGCTATCTTAAAATAACCAACTACCATATGCCAACAGGCAAGTTCGCATTATCGGGCTTCCGGGTGTTTGGGAAGGGGGCCGGTGCTGCGCCCGATAGCGTTCGCAATCTGATCGTGCTACGCGGTAAGGAAGAGAACCGCAACTCCTGGCTACGCTGGCGCCAAACCGACGGCGCGGTGGGCTACACCATTTACATGGGCATAGCGCCCGATAAATTGTACAACAACATTATGGTATACAATGTAAATGAATACTATTTTAACGGAATGGAGAAAGGTGTGCCCTACTACTTCCAGATAGAGGCCTTTAATGAAAATGGGATAAGTAAGCGGGCTAAGGTGATAAAGGTGGAATAGAATAAATTGAAAGTTACAATGAAAATATTGAGGATGTTATCGGCAATTGTAGTTCCTTGTGTACTCTTTTGGGCATTAAACTCGCTTATCATAAAGCTGGATGGTGCCTTTATATCAGAACTAAAAAAGTCAAATTTTCAATTGTTCCTCGTATGTCATATAACCGAAATGGCGGTTATGATTTTCTTAGTGCTTTTTTCAAGTTGCCTGGTCGCGCCTGCGCCAAAAAAAAATGCTGCTATTGTTATAACAGTTTGTGCGTTTGCCATGATTGCCTGGGTAATCTACTACTTTATCAACATTGGCAGTTTGTCCTCCTTTACCTTAACTATTGTGGCAAGCAGCTTCGCGGGGCTCTTTATTGGTTTAAGCACCGGGATATTATTAAGCTATTTTATATTTAAAAGAAGAGGCTGGGAGAAGCCTAAGGTAATTGTTGAACTTGAGGAAATGTATTAATCTTCGCGCAGTGCTAAAAATGTGCTATAGGACAATCGGAAACAGATTCAACCTTTGGCGTAATAATTGACGAATTTTACAAAAACAATCTTATGCCGAGAACTTACCTGCTTGTGCTTTTATTATTCATCAGCCTGAATGGCTTCGCCCAAACACCCGATAGCCTACTTAAGCCATCACCCGTAAAAACCATCAGCAATACGCAATACGATGCGCTGATGAAAGGGAGGGACCAATACAAGATGAGCCTGGTTGCTGATCTGAACGGCTACCCATCGGCACAAAAAGCGCTTAAATACAAAAAGGAACTCGACCTGAGCCCTAACCAAACTGCCGCGCTCACCAAAATAAATACCGAGTTGCAGCGTAAAAAGATAGAGATGGGAGGCTTTATTCTGAAGAACGAAGCCAAACTGGACGAACTCTTTCAATCTAAAAAAGTAAACGAAGGCGACATCCTGTTTTATGGTAACCGCAGCGGATTATACCATGGTGAGCTCAGAAACGCCATTTTGCTGGCTTCATACAACACCTATAGGCTTCTTGCGCCGGCACAAATAAATAAATTGAACTCATTCAAAAATGATAATTGACAATATGCCGTTTGATTTTTTTAATTTAGCGCCTCAATAAATTGTATGAAGATTACATTTGATTTTGAAAAACCACTGGCAGAGCTTCAGGGGCAGATAGAAAAGGTGCAGCAGGTAGAAGAGAAGAACAAACTGGACATGAGCGCCACCGTTGCCGAACTGGAAGCCAAACTGGAAACCGCCAAAAAAGAAATATACAGCAACCTTACCGGCTGGCAAAAGGTGCAGATCTCCCGCCACCCCGAGCGCCCATACACCTTACAGTACCTCGAACTGATGTGCGATGATTTCATCGAAATGCATGGCGACCGGACCGTGGGGGATGATAAGGCAATTATAGGCGGCTTTGGTACATTGAACGGGCAAACTGTAATGTTCATTGGCCACCAAAAGGGGCGTAACACTAAGGAACGCCAATACCGTAACTTCGGTATGGCCAACCCGGAAGGTTACCGCAAAGCCTTAAGGCTGATGAAAATGGCCGAAAAATTTGGTAAGCCTGTAGTTACCCTGATTGATACTCCCGGAGCATTCCCTGGTTTGGAAGCTGAGGAACGCGGACAAGGCGAGGCTATAGCCCGTAACCTGCTGGAAATGTCGATACTGAAAGTACCTATCATCTGTGTGGTAATTGGCGAAGGCGCATCGGGCGGTGCATTGGGCATTGGTATTGGCGATAAAGTAATGATGCTGGATAACTCCTGGTATTCGGTTATTTCGCCGGAGAACTGCTCTACCATCCTGTTTAAAACATGGGAGCATAAAGAGCGTGCCGCAGAGATGCTGAAGCTTACCTCTACCGAAATGCTGAAGAATAAGCTTATTGACGGTGTAATAAAAGAACCCCTTGGCGGTGCCCACCAGGACCCGGTTGCTATGGCTGCAACGCTTAAAAAACAACTTCTTAAGGAACTTAAAACCCTCGGCGAACGTAACGTAGACGAACTGGTGGCAGAACGTATAGAGAAGTTCTGCAATATGGGTGTGGTAGTGGAAGACTAAAGACGGAAAGAACAAAGATAAAAGATTGAAGAAAGCGGCGGGGTGCCGCTTTTTTTGTTTGCCTAATTGCCATCCTGAGCGATAGTGGGTCAGGTATATCAATGATGTATCTGAAATAATCGAAACGCAACGATAGCGACAAATAAGGCCAAACCTGAATACGTCCAACCTTTCCATTTTGAAAACGCCGGGTTATCATCCAAATATGGCAGCGGCTCGGGTAGAAAGATGAATTTCAACTTATTCCAATCCCATAAAAGCAAATACACATTTGAAAGCAGCATTAAAAACGTTATAAGCAGAATGTTCGGAGACTGGAATGAAATGGTGATGACAAAAATATTGAGCATAATCGGGAAAAATGCCACTGCCCCTAAAGTGCTGAAAGTTTGCGACATGAGCAGAAAACCTGCAATCAACTGTCCCCATCCAATAAAATGCCAGTAAATATCTGCCTGGTACATCGCTTCAAAAAAGTGCGGGAGCGAGCCGGTGGGTACATTTTTACCTGGTTGAGGCATAAATCTGATCCCTTCAATTTTAAAGATGCTCGCAAATACAAAAGAAGACCCAATGAGGTAGCGCAGGTTAATCGTAAAAAGTTGCAACAAAAGATTTTGTTTTAACCTCGAAATTGATTTTTCCATATTTGTGACTGCTGTAATGGCCTGCTAAATAGCTATGTTATCAAACATATTGAATATACTACTTCTCCAACTCCGCAATGATCGCTTTAGCCGCCCCATTTGTTGGGTCAAGTTTTAAGGAGCGCTTGTAGTTTAATAACGCTTTAGCCTTATCGCCTTTATTGTAATAAGCCTCGCCGAGGCTGTCGAACACGTTGCCGGATGTTGGGAAGATGGTGGTATTGTACTCAAACACTACTATCGCGTCATCCAGTTTTTTGGCGTTCATGAGCGAGTAGCCGATCTCGTTGAGGGTTGACTCGCTCCCGAAACCGTATTCGTTGGGGTGTTTTGCTTTCAGATCTTTGTAGAAGGCCAGCACCTGTTTGCCGCTCAGCGTATCCAGTTGTTTTTGAAAATCTGCCAGTATTGATCTTTTTGGCTGCCTATAGGGTTTGCCGTCGAGGATGTTTTGGATAGCGTTATCTATATCAAATATATTGTTCTGCCTGTTGTTCGTCATCAGGATCACCGTTCTGCCTTTTAAAGGGCTGCCAACCACCAGGGCCTGGTAATAAACACTGCTGCCATCGTGTTTGTGGAATACCAGTTTGTTACCCTCCATAGTGCCGCCGCCAAGGCCGCATTGGTTATCCAGGCCAAATGGCGTAACAAGTATTTTGGTAGATGCCGGGCTGATGAGTTTAAAATTCTCAAGCGCCTGTTCCCATTTATAAAAATCATCCAGGGTTACGGCCACCCAACCAGTGATAGGGTAAACCAACGGACCTTGTTTACCTTCGTTGGTATATGATTTTGCCATCATGGGCGTATTATCGTCCGGGTCAATTACTGCGGATGACATACCTGCAGGCTTTAGCAATTTTTCTTCCACGAATTTATTGAAGGGTATGCCGGTCACCTTTTCGATGATACGGCGCTGCATAAATACGTTGTTGTTATTGTAGGCGTATTTGGTGCCGGGCTCAAAATCGAGCTGCTCCAGCTTCATCAGGTCGGCCATGTTATCGGCATCGCCTTTTACGGTTTTCCATTTTACATCGGGGATGCCGCTGGTATATTGCAGCAGGTTTTTGATACTCACCTTATTTGCCCAGGCGGGCAGTTCCGGAAGGAATTTGGAGACCTTATCGTCGATGCTGAGTTTACCCTGCTCCTGCAGCATCATAATGCCCACCGCGTTAAACTCCTTGGCTATCGAACCAATATGGAAACGGTATTTGTCAGTCAGTTTCTCCGTTTTTGATGCATCGGTAAAACCAATAGCATTGCGGTAAACTACTTTGCAGCCGTCAACTACCAAAATATTACCGCTGAACAAACCAAGCCGATTGGTGCGATGGATCATTGTATCGATGGTAACAGCTTTGCTTTGTCCAAAAACGGTTACAGTGATAATAAAAAAAGAAAAAAGGAGGGATGCGGTAGCGTATTTTTTCATCAATGGTTGTTTGTATTGATAGGACATCCAACCTTAACCATTGTTACGAAAATATAGGCAACAAAAAAGCCCCCGCAAAAAGGGGGGCTTGATATATGCAAAGATTTGACAAATTTAAAAAGTTGTAAGCCTGATTCCCTGGGCAGTTATTGCCCCTGGCTTTGGTTAATCAAAGCGGCAAACTTGGTACTGTAATCTTTTAACTGAGCGGCAGTTTTATCAGCCCACGCTTTTTGGTTAAAGTTTTCAGATAGGATTTGCATATTGTTAAGTAAGTAAAGCCCTATTTGTACACTCCGTCTGTCTATCTGGCTTTCATCCTGCTGATATACCTTGTAATTAAAGCTAAGCTCGTTTATAACGTAATCGTCAATCGTTTTTACCGTCTTGGTAGCCAATTCGGTTTCCCCTGCCTTAAAAAAGCTTTTTGCTATGTCAAATTGGGGTAAGGCCAATTCTGGAGATGTTATTTTCTCCGGCATATTGTCGCGATATTTTTTTAAGGTGTTTTTGGCCAGGTCTACATGCCCTTCTGTTACCAAAGCATCAGACAAGCGGGAGAACATACGGGTAATAACCGGCTCAAACAGCGTGGTAGAAGTATTATCCAGGTTTTTAGCGGTTTTAAGATTGCCGTATTTAAACTTGTTTACCACGTTATTGTACATAATTAAGGTGTTGTTTGCCTCTAATCCCTGCGCGGTGCTGTCAGGTTTTAAAGGCATTAAGCGGTAGCAAAAACCTTCGCTGTACATATATTTATCAAGACCGAGCATGTATTCGTTGCCGGCGGTTACGGTAAAGTATATCGGGCGTTTCCAATTGTTGTGTGCAAGGATATCCATAATGGCCAGGTTATCCTTGGTTACGTATTTGCCGGGGTAGGTAAAATCAAGCTCGCTTGCAATTTTATCTTTTTCGCCTGCAGCCACCGCGCCATTTTTAATAACCTCATCGGTATTAATGGTCATTTTAAAGTTCTTGGTTGGCAGGTAGTTCGCGCTTTCGCCGTTCTCGTAAGTAACCTTGGTTTGCGGGTCATCAGAGGTTAAAAAGTCGAACAGTTCCTTCAGCTCAAATGCGCCCGCAATCTTGGCATCGTTGTAATAAATTACGTCGCGCACGCCTGTTTTAAACTTATCGTTGCTCATGGTAATAGGCAAGGGCGCCGAATCGTTCATCTTTTGCTTCATCTGGCGGATATACCAATCGGTGCCCAGCAGGCTCAGGTTTACAATACGTACATCCGGGCGAACGCCTTCCACTTCCTGTATATACCAAAGCGGGTAGGTGTCGTTATCGGCAAAACAAAACAAAATTGCGTTTGGTGCGCAGGAGTTGAGGTAGTTGTAAGCCATATCGTGCGGGGTAAGCTTGGTAGAACGGTCGTGATCGTCCCATTCCTGGCTGGCCATTAACACCGGCGCGGCTAATAAGCATACTACGCTGGCAATAATAGCGCTGTTTTTGCCATTTTTTAGTGCCTTGCTAATCAGCTCGGCTATCATCAGCACACCCAGGCCTATCCAAATGGCAAAGGCGTAGAATGAACCCGCGTAAGCATAATCACGCTCGCGTGGCTGTAAAGGGTCCTGGTTAAGGTAAAGCACGATGGCCAAACCGGTGAAGAAGAACAATACCACTACCACACCTGCATCGCGCTGATTGCGTTTAAAGTGGTATATCAATCCCAGAATACCGATGATAAGCGGAAGGAAATACAGCCTGTTATAAGCATTGCTTTCTGTAACTGAAGCAGGCAGATCCTTGCCAAAGTTTAGTCCGCTTAGCCAGCTACCGTCGATAGTGTTGTTTTGGCCATCCAGGTCGTTAGCGCGACCGGCAAAGTTCCATAGGAAGTAACGTGTATACATCTGGCTCACCTGCCAGGTAGCAAAAAAGCCCAGGTTGGTAGCCATGGTCGGCTGGTCCTGCGGACCCATTTTCATCCAGTCGCGGTAAAATTCCGGGTGGTTTTGCTTTTGGCTAAACATGCGCGGAAATAAGGTGTTTCGGTCGTAAGTAGTGATGAGTTTTTTACCGGCAACCTCGTATTTGGTAGCGCCGCGGCGGTATAGGGTAGCCCCATCGGTCTGGTCGGTAGCTTTCGAATCGAAGAACTCGCCGTATAACAATGGCGTATCGCCGTACTGGTCGCGGTTAAGGTAGCTATTGAGGGCAAATGCATCCTGCGGATCGCTGTTGTTTAAGTTGGTACCCGCCTTGGCGCGGATAACGATCATCACAAACGAGCTGTACCCAAACAAAATGAATACCGCGCAAATAAGGATGCGGTTAAGCGCGACTGGTTTTTCGCGCACTTTTAAAGCATATTCCAGCGCAGCCAACACAACGGCAGCGCCAATAAAACCAGCGATGCCCGCGCTGAACGTCATCAATAATATAAAGGCTATTGCTGCTACTATAATAAAGGTGTTCTTTTGGTTAACGGTGTAATAGATGCCCGCCGCCAGTGTAACAGCTACCAACAGGAAGAACACGATAGCGCCGCTGCCGAAACCCATGTTAAG
Organism: Mucilaginibacter sp.; assembly: GCF_039925265.1. GTDB lineage: Bacteria > Bacteroidota > Bacteroidia > Sphingobacteriales > Sphingobacteriaceae > Mucilaginibacter. The sequence goes on along the minus strand of NZ_JBDSZG010000007.1, from coordinate 37,504 downwards.
GGTGTTTACGAAGAACAGATCGGAGAAGGCCGCGCCTTTCACCGTAAACTGGATAACACCCCAGAGGATAACCGCTACGGTGATAACACCGAGAACGAAAGTCCAAACGGTGCCGCCGGTGCTAACTGCTTTAGCGCGTTTAAAGTAAATAATAAGCGCTATTGCCGGGATAACCAGCAAGTTTAATAAGTGGATACCGATGGAGAGGCCCATTACGTAGGCGATAAAGATGATCCATTTATCGGCATGGGGCTCATCGGCGTGAGCTTCCCATTTTAATATCGCCCAAAAAACAATGGCGGTACAAAGTGACGACTGCGCATAAACTTCCGACTCGACAGCCGAAAACCAGAAGGTATCAGAAAAGGTATAAGTTAAAGCCCCAACAAGGCCCGAGCCGATGATGAGTATGAGGTTGGTTATGCTAAGTTCTTCGCCCGCTTTTACCAGCATTTTTTTAGCCAGGGCGGTAATGGTCCAAAACAGGAACATGATGGTAGCCGCGCTGGCCAGTGCCGAGGAAAGGTTGGTGAAATAAGCCACCTTGTTTCTATCGCCCATAGAGAGCAGCGAGAATACTTTACCTATCATGGTAAATAACGGTGCACCGGGTTGGTGGGCCACTTCAAGGCGGTAAATACAGGCAATAAACTCGCCGCAATCCCAAAAACTGGTAGAGGGCTCCAGCGTTAAAGTGTAGGTTATGGCGGCTATAAAGAAGGTTGCCCAGCCAAAAATATTGTTGTACTTGTTATAGTTCATAGCTTAACGTGCTGTATGATCAGGTTTTTGAAGAGTCGAAAGTAGTAAAAGTATTAGGCTTTTTAATCGAAATAGCTAATGATTAACACTTTTTAACGATTGGCAGGGGCGTGTTTAGCTGTTTAAAATACTTTTTTAAATTTTGCTTTTGAGTTCCGAAAAATCGTCCTATATTTGCATTCCTTTTCGGAGCGGATAACGCGACGTAGGAGATTGCCTGATAGTATAATGGTAGTACGACGGTTTTTGGTACCGTTTGTCTAGGTTCGAATCCTGGTCGGGCAACATTAAGATTTCGGATTTCGAATTTTCAATTTCGGATTTATATCTGAAGGGAAATTAGAAATCCGAAGTTTTTTATACAGGTTGCTAAGTTTACCGGGTATCGGCGAGGAGTAACATCCGAGATCGAACATCCGACATCCCAAATCAAAAGATGCCTTTACAGTTTAATACAGTTAAGCTATTTGCAGGTTCCGGTTCAATGGACCTGTCGAAACACATCGCTGCATCTTATGGACAGGAACTTGGCGACGTTGTTTTATCGCGTTTCAGCGATGGCGAATTTCAACCACACTTTAACGAATCTATCCGCGGCTGCGATGTATTTTTAATACAAAGCACCAACCAGCCTACCGATAACCTGATGGAACTGCTGATGATGATTGATGCCGCCCGCCGTGCATCTGCCCATTACATCATCGCGGTTATCCCTTACTTCGGTTTGGCCAGGCAGGACAGGAAAGATAAACCACGTGTAGCCATCGGTTCAAAACTGGTAGCGAATTTATTGGTAGCAGCAGGCATTAACCGCATCATGACGATGGACCTGCACGCAGCGCAGATCCAGGCGTTTTTTGATGTACCGGTAGATCACCTGGATGCCTCCATCATATTTGTGCCGTACATTAAAAGCCTTGGCTTGGGTAACCTTACCATCGCGTCGCCGGATATGGGTGGCTCGTACAGGGCACGCAGCTTTGCCAAATTCTTTAATGCTGAGGTGGTAATTTGCGATAAACGCCGTAAACGCGCCAACGAAATTGAGAGCATGACCATTATCGGTGATGTAACCGACCAGGACATTGTACTGATAGACGATATATGCGATACGGCAGGTACGCTTGCAAAAGCTGCCGGCTTAATTATGGAACGTGGTGCACGCAGTGTACGCGCGGTTTGTACCCATCCGGTATTATCCGGCAAGGCGTACGAAACTATCGAAGCATCGGCATTAACCGAGCTGATAGTGACCGATACCATACCGTTGAAACACAGCAGCCCTAAAATAAGGGTACTTACTACTGCCGAGCTGTTTGCAAAAGCAATAAGCAACGTAAACGAACATGGCTCGATAAGCCAGCTGTTTAGGGTAGATTAATAAAGAGTGTATAGTTCATGGTTGATGGTTCGTAGCCGGAACGGTGAATGATAAAAGAGATTTAAAATATCCTCTTCAAAGCCCCTCTCCAGAGGAGAGGGGTTGGGGTGAGGCTTAACAAACAATTAAATAAATAATAATGAAATCATTTGCTATTAGCGGTTCTCCAAGAGAGAACGTAGGGAAACGTGACGCTAAAGAACTGCGCTACCAAGGTTTGGTGCCTGCAGTGCTTTACGGTGGGGCTACCCAAACCCACTTTTCTGTGTCCGCAGCTGATTTGAGGAACGTAGTTTATACTCCGGTTGTTCATTTCATCGACATTACTGTAGACGGTGTTACTTCACAGGCTATCATTAAAGATATGCAGTTCCACCCTTTAACAGAACAACTTATCCACATCGACTTTTTGTTGTTAGATGAGAAAAAACCTATCACTATCGAGATCCCTGTAAAATTAACAGGTACTTCTCCGGGCGTAAAGGTGGGTGGTAAATTGGTACAGAAACTACGCAAACTGCGTGTTAAAGCTTTACCTAAAGACCACTTAGATAACATCGAAGTGAGCATCAGTGCATTAGAAGTTGGTAAATCAGTAAAAGTTAGCGAGATCAGTTTGCCAAACTTAGCTATCACCAACGCGCAGGAAGACACCATTGTATCGGTAACTACTTCACGTGCATTGCGCCAGGCAGAACAAGAAGCTGCTTCAGGTAAAAAATAAGCCCCCTAACCCCCTGAAGGGGGAACAATGGAGTATTAAAACAGCGATAAGGTAACTTATCGCTGTTTTTGTATAAAAGCAATATCTTCGCGTCAAAATAAGCAAATCAAAAGTTCCCCCTTCAGGGGACGGAGGGGGTATGAAATATTTAATAGTTGGTTTAGGAAACATTGGGCCGGAGTATGCCGATACGAGGCATAACATCGGCTTTATGGTGTTGGATGAACTGGTGAAACAAGAAAAGGAAAAGTTTTATAGTATGCGCCACGCGTATTATGCCGAAGTGCCTTACAAAGGCCGCATGCTGCACCTCATTAAGCCAACCACCTACATGAACCTGAGCGGCAAGGCCCTTAATCACTGGATGAAGGAACTGAAGATACCCGTTGAGCATGTACTGGTGATTGTTGATGACATTGCACTGCCGCTGGGCACGCTGCGCCTTAAACCCAAAGGCAGCGCCGCCGGGCATAACGGCTTAAAGCATATCGAAGCTACCTTAGGCAATAACGAATACGCGCGCCTGCGTTTTGGTGTTGGCGATAACTACCCCAAAGGCCGCCAGGTGGACTACGTGCTAAGCGGTTTTGATAAGGAAGAACAACCGGAACTCCCCGCGCTGATCGATCGCTCCATCGAGATGGTAAAAAGTTTTGCCACCATTGGTACCGAACTGACGATGACGAAGTTTAATAAGTAGAAAGTGGGGATAGTGCGATCCCTGTAAAACAAATACGGGGCGTTCCGATGGAACCGTTGTTATGCAGCTGGTTTCAACCGGTGAACAAATAATCAGCACTGACAATATGTTGACACCATTCATGTATTTGCAATTAACTTATTATGAGTTATTTGTATTTGTTCACGATGTTCACGTGTGTGGCGTGAACGGTTGGGGCTATCATCCGTGAACCAAAAACCTCTATAAACAAGTAAACCCCTTCGTCGCACGACGCATAATTAAGGTACGGGCACATCTGCAATTCCCGTAGGAGAGAATTAAAGAAATCCAAATCCTGCCAACAGTAATATCTTTGTTACCTAATTTCTTAGTTTAAATACCGTGAAAAACGCCTTTTAACTGCAACGAAACGTACTTTTGTGCGTCTTATTCCAAAACTATTACATGAGAAAACTTTTATTGGCAGCATTTGGCTGTTTCCTTTGTGCGGTATCTTTTGCGCAAACCAGTCAGCCAACTATTACGGTTAAAGGTATCGTTATCGATTCGGCGGTGAACAAGCCCTTAGGTTATGTAACCATTGCGCTAAGCGATATCGCCACAAACGCTCCTGTAAAAAGCTCTCTCAGTAAAGACGACGGCTCATTCGAGTTCGGCAACCTCCCCGCAAAGGCTTATAAACTTTCCTTAATATCAGTAGGGTATAAAACCAATGTTATCGAGCTTAAGAGCGCAGGCACCGTTAACTTGGGCAGGCTTATGATGGCGCCTTCGAGCCACCAGTTAAAAGAAGTATCGGTAACGGCCGACAGGCCGCTGATGAAACAAGAGGTAGACCGCCTGAGTTACGACGTACTGGCCGACCCGGAAAGCAAAACCCTTACCGCCCTGGATATGATCCGTAAGGTGCCCCTGCTTTCAGTAGATGCAAACGACGCCATTAAACTCCGAGGCAGCGGCAATTATAAAATCTTGCTGAACGGTAAGGAATCGGCTATTATGGCGCGCAATCCCTCGGATATTTTGAAAGCGATGCCCGGTGCCAATATTATAAAAATAGAAGTGATCACCACGCCGCCGGCCAAGTATGATGCGGAAGGACTGGCCGGTATCATCAATATCATCACCAAAAAAAATGCCGATCAGGGATATAATGTGGGGATCAATTCCAACTACAATACCGCCTATGGAGCGCGTGCCAACCTGAATTTTACCGTAAAACAGGGCAAGTTTGGCCTAAGCGGTTTCACCGGCACCGGTAAACGCCCCGAACGCAGCACCGCCTTTTTCAACCAGACGGATTTTTTGCAGCAGCCATCGTCAATCACGCAAAACGGTACAAGGTTCAATGGCGGTACCAATAACTATGTAAGTACCGAACTGAGTTTTGAAGCGGATAGCTTGAATTTGCTCACAGGCTCTTTCAATTACTACAATAATGCCAACACAACAGGTAGCAACCAGCTTACGCAGCAGCTGGATAATGGCGTAGAAACCGATTTTACCACAATCAACATGGGGAACGGCAATTTTGAAGGAAAAGATTTTGGCCTGAACTACCAGCTTGGTTTTAAAGGTAATAAAGACAGGTTACTTACCGCTTCCTACAAATTCAGCGATAATGGTAACAACACCCTGAATACGGTTGACCCTGGCAATACAAATAAATATCGCCAGTTCAACAGTTCGGGTGCTAAAGAGCATACTACGCAGTTGGATTATATCCATCCGTTAAAAGCAATTACTATTGAGGCGGGTGGTAAACTGATAGACCGAAAGAACTATAGTAATTTCCGCACCAACCTGTACGATGCCGTATCGAAGGAGTACCTGCCCGATGCCACGCAGGACAATGTTTTTGATTACCGCCAGGATGTTTATAGCCTCTACAATTCATACACGCTGAAATTCACCAAATGGACCTTCAAAAGCGGCGTGCGGTACGAGCGTACCAATATTGATGCTAATTTCTCTTCGTCACAAACCACGCTCGATCAAAATTTCACCAATGTGGTGCCCTCGTTATCTATTCAGCGCAGCCTAAAAAGCAGCAGCCTTACTTTTGGTTTTACCCAGCGCATCCAGCGCCCGGGTATTTTTCAGCTGAACCCCTTTGTGGATAGGAGCAACCCTAATTATATTACCACCGGTAACCCCGATTTGCGCCCCGCCGTTAACAATAACTTTGAGCTGAGCTACGGTAATTTCGCGAAAGGCTCGGTTAATATCAGCACCAGTTATTCCTTCGCCAATAATACTATACAACAACTGGCCAGCGTAAACGGCACTGTTACCACTACCACTTATGCCAACGTGGGTAAAAACAAACAACTGGGCGTCGACCTCAGTTTGAACTACCCACTCACCAAAAAACTGAACCTTAATGTTAACGCCGAGCTGCTGCACATTTGGCTGGAAGGCTTTTACAGCAATCAATTGTTTAAAAACCGCGGTTACCAGGGGCATGTGTTTACCAACAGCAGTTATAAGTTTGATAACGGGTACCGCATAGGCCTTAACGTAGGCTTCGATAGCCGTTATGTATTGCTGCAGGGTACCGATAATTATTACCTGGGCTATGGTGCCAACGCGTCAAAGGAACTCTTTAATAAAAAAGCCAGCATATTTGTGTACACCAACGGGCCTTTCAAACAATTTATTAAGCTCGATTTCTCTACCCGCACGCAGGATTTTATCACCTCATCCTATAATTACCAGCTCTTCCGCACGTTTGGCATCGGCTTTAATTATAAATTCGGTAAGTTGAACAGCGAGCTTAAAAAGAACAAGCGCGGTATCAATAACGACGATACCAGCGGAGGCGGCAGGAATTAAATGCCACCACTGTATCAAACTCGTTACCTAAAATTTAGTTAAATAATACCATCCGGTGCAACGCAAGGCCGCTCGCCTGCGTCTTGTGAAGCAAAACTATTATAATGAAACTATTTTTATTCGCGGCTATCGCTTGTTTCTTTTGTACACTATCCTTTGGGCAAGCTACAAATACCATAATGGTACAAGGTGTTGTTATCGATTCGGCTGTAAACAAACCATTGGGATATGCCACCATTGCCCTAACCGATGCGGCAACCAACGCGCCTGTAAAAAGTACGCTGAGTAAAGATGATGGTACATTTTCGTTCGCCAATTTGCCCGCGAAGGCCTATAAGCTGTCCCTTATCTCCATGGGTTACCGTACTAAAACCATCGATATAAAAGGTGACGTGAACGCGGTTCTCGGTAAGTTATTAATAGCCCCCGGCAGCAAACAATTAAAGGAAGTGGCCATAACGGCCGCACGCCCCTTAATGAAACAAGAGGTAGACCGCATTAGCTATGATGTGCTGGCAGACCCGGAAAGCAAAGCCATTTCCGCACTGGATATGATGCGTAAGGTGCCTATGTTGTCGGTAGATGCGGACGATAAGATCCAACTGAAAGGCAGCGGAAATTATAAGATCCTTATCAACGGTAAGGAATCGGCATTGATGGCTAAAAGCCCTTCAGACGTGCTGAAGGCAATGCCTGCAACCAATATCGAAAAGATTGAGGTGATCACCACCCCGCCTGCCAAATACGATGCAGAGGGACTTGCCGGTATCATCAACATCATCACCAAAAAAAATGGCGACCAGGGCTACAACGGTAGCTTAAACTCGCGCATCAACAGCGTATTTGGGCCGGCAATAAATATCAACGGTACTATGAAACAGGGCAAATTTGGCTTGTCGCTCTTCGGCGGTGTAGGCAGCAACGGGCATAATACCAATCCGTTCAGCACCTCGCAAACGCAGTTCGCGCAAAATACCACCATCCTGCAAAACGGCGACAATACCTTCGGCGGGCACTTTAAATACGCCAATGCCGAACTGAGCTACGAGATAGATTCATTGAACCTCATCACCGGCTCGTACCAGTTGTTCCAGGGCGATTTCGACCAGAACAGCAGTCAGCTCTCGACACAAACAAACGGAGCAGGCGTGTTGACGCAAGGCTACAATTTGTTAAGCACAGGTATTAACCACGATAAAGGAATGGACCTGAGTCTGAACTACCAGCTCAGCTTTAAAAAACACAAAGATGAATTGCTTACCCTGAGTTATAAATACAGCTACGGCCCCGGCAGAAACAATGCCGATAACATATTCAGCAACCGTTTTAACTATCCGGAGAGCCTGCAGCCCAACTATCGCCAGTACAACGAGGCCGGTAACCGCGAACACACCTTTCAACTTGACTACGCCTACCCGGTAAAAAAAATAAGCATAGAGGCTGGCGCAAAGGCTATTCTCCGTAATAACTTCAGCGATTTCCGTCGCGAGGATTTCGACCCGGTTACCAGCGCTTATGTGGTGAACGAAAACCAAACCAATATATTTAACTATCACCAGGATGTGTACAGCTTTTACAACTCTTACCAGCTAAAGTTCACCAAGTTTACCGCCAAATTTGGGGCGAGGCTGGAGCGTACCCAGGTGAATGCCGATTTCTCGGGCACACCGCTGGATAAGGGTTACAGCAATCTTATCCCATCCATTTCGGTACAGCGCAGCTTTAGTAAAAGCAGCATGAGCCTGGGCTTTACCCAGCGCATCCAGCGCCCGGGCATCTATCAGCTGAACCCGTTTATTGATAGGAGTAACCCCAAATTCATTAACACCGGTAACCCTGATTTAAAACCCGAATTGAACAACACTTTCGAGTTTACCTACAGTAATTTTTCTAAAGGTTCTATCAATGCCAGCCTAAGCTATGCATTTTCCAATAACTCTATCCAGAACGTTACCAGTATCAATATAGAGAACGCCGGCACCGCCAACCCCGATACCGTTACCACCACCACTTACCAGAATTTGGGCAGTAACCAAACACTGGGTTTAAACCTCAACAGCAACTATCAGCTCAGTAAAAAGATCTCGTTTAGCTTAAACGCGCGCATCAGTCACGTTTGGTTGAAAGGCACCTACAATGGTCAGTTTTACAAAAACGACGGCTTCACAGGTAACGTATTCACCAACCTGGGTTACAAATTTGCCGAAGGCTACCGCTTTGGTATTGACGCGGGATATTTTAGCAGCAATGTTTTGCTGCAGGGCAAAAATGGAAGCGGGATATTCTCATCATACGTATTGGGCAAAGAGTTTTTCAAGAAAGCGTTCACCGTATCGCTGGTGGCTAATAATCCTTATGCTAAGTTCCGCACGTTCAAGTCGTACACCAACACACCCGATTTTGAGCAATCGTCGTTCTTCAGTAACCGTTACCGCAGTTTAGCCATCCGCTTAAACTACAAATTCGGCAAGCTGAACGCTAATATTAAAAAGAACCAAAGAGGGATCAATAATGATGATACCCCGGGGAAGAGCGCACCATCGAATTAGCAGACATTTGTCTGAATCAGGATTTACAGAATTTTAGAATTTTCAGAATGATAAAAGCAAGATGACTAACTACGATTAGCAGACCAGCTTACCTATAAATTCTGCTCATTCTAAAATTCTGTAAATTCTGATTCAGAAACCTACCTTTACCCCTATGAAAGTTTACGGCATCACCAATTGCAATACGGTAAAAAAAGCACTCGACTGGCTTAAAGCCAATAACGTTCCTTACGAGTTTCAGGATTTTAAAAAACTGGGCGTAAGCGCCGAAAAACTACAGGAATGGGATGCCAAAGCCGGCTACGAAAAATTCCTGAACAAACAAGGCACCACCTACAAACAACTGGACCCCGAAGTGAAAGACAGCATCAAAACCAAAGAAGATGCCCTTGCCCTGCTGCAGCAAAAAACCAGCATGATCAAACGCCCCGTGATAGAAAAGGACGGCTTTTTGTTTTTTGGGTTTGATGAAGGGGTATATAGTAAGGAGTTGTTGTAAGCGCGAATATCCCGGTTGCGATTTTTCGGCTGAAGCCAGGAGTTTGTTGTGGTAATCCGTCCCATAAATGGGACGGCAATATTAATTGTATTCCCCAACATTGCCGTTGGCTTTAGCCAACGGATAGCAAAGAAAAAAAATTGGCTTTAGCCACAAACATCTACGCAAAATGCGCCTTCATCACTTTAGCATAATCGGCCAGGGCAACTGCCGGATCACCCAATTCCGGGTGCCATAGTTTTTCCCATTCGAAGCTGTAATAGCCTGCGTAGCCGCCCTTGGCCAGCGCATCTATCGCCTCAAAAATGGGCACATCGCCCTGCCCTAAAAGCACATATTTCGGCTCGGCGCCGGTAACTACTTTGGCATCTTTTATATGCGTATGCCTGATGTAAGGATGTAAAGTTTTGTAGGCTTCAGCAGGTGCCTCGCGGGTTACCGACCACATATTCACCACGTCCCAAATCAGCCCGGCGTTGGGGTGCGTGGCAGCCTTCATCACCATTTCCAGGTCGCTTATTTTCACCAGGTCGCCGTGCGATTCTAACAGGATGCTCACCTTGCTGCCTTTGGCATGTTCGGCCAGTTCCAATAAACCTTTTGTGATCAGGTCCATCGTAGCGGCTTTATTCTGCCCTTTGGGGATAATATTGGGGAAGGCGCGCACAAAAGGGCAATCCAGATGCTGTGCCAGGTCGATAAAGCGCTTGCCTTCATCCAAATTTTTAATCCTCTCGGGCCCTTCCGTAAAATGTAGGGTGGCTGATGAGCCAAGATCAACAAAGCGCAGGTCTTTGTCTTTCATCAGTTGCTTGGTATCCTTCCGGCTTTGTTCAGTAGCAAATTCTTTAACCTTGGTCAGATCCATTTCGCGCAGAATGCCCCGTAGTTCCAGGCCGGTATAGCCATGCTGGGCAGCAAAATCTATAATTTGGGTGAAAGTCCAATCCGGGCAGCCCAGGCTGGAGAACGACAAATGCGGCGTATATTTTTTTGACGTGAAAGAGGACGAAACAACCGCGCCTGCTACCAGCAGCGATGAGGTTTGCAAAAAATGACGGCGCGAATATGGTTGTAGCATAGGTACAGGGAAATAATTGGTTAAGCATTGCCGTAGGACATGGCAGTTATATAATTAAAGGTAGGTAGAAATTGTGGTTTTGGTATGGTGAATCTATCTGAATCTTGATTTACGTGTTTTAAGAATTTCTTGATTTTGAGTCCGACAGCCCCAACGAAGCCCAAAAAAACCGGCATCAGGAACGTTCGGGTAGTACAGGCATTGAATTACCACTAACTTTCACAGAAGGTAACGTGGCCGGCAGTTTCTTTTGGTTACTTTTCTTTGCTGTCAAAGAAAAGTGACATCCACAGGCTGAACAATGATTACTACCTCACCTAACGAAGCACTAAAGAACCCTCGCCTACTCAATATCCATTAAAGCATCCCCTGCATCTGTACCAATCATCCCGTGTTTTGTATAAATCCCCCTGGCTAAGCCGCCATACCTTTGTTATCAACAAATAACAAAACACAACATGTCAAAAATAATTTTAATTACCGGTGCCTCACGTGGCTTTGGTAAAATTTGGGCAAAGGCCCTTTTAAAACGTGGCGATAAAGTTGCTGCAACTGCCCGCAACACCGAAAGCCTTAACGACCTGGTAGCCGAATTTGGCGATGCCGTTTTACCTATCCAACTGGATGTTACCGACAGGCTGGCCAGCCTTGCTGCCGTAAATAAAGCGAAAGAACATTTTGGCCGTATAGATGTGCTCATCAACAATGCAGGGTTTGGCTTATTTGGTGCTATAGAAGAAACAACCGAAGAGCAGGCACGCCAGCAAATGGAAACCAATTTCTTCGGGCTGCTTTGGGTAACACAGGCGGTGCTGCCAATTATGCGCGAGCAAAAAAGCGGGCACATTATCCAGGTATCCAGCATCCTTGGTTTGGTAACCCTACCTGTACTGGGCCTTTACAATGCATCCAAATACGCGGTAAATGGTTTAAGCGAAACCCTGGCAGCAGAGGTAAAAGGCTTTGGCATTAATGTAAGCTTAATTGAGCCAAACGGTTTTTCTACCGATTGGTCGGGCGCTTCGGCCGCGCAAACAGAGGCTATTGAAATTTACGCGCCCGTTAGGCAGGCCTTTGCAGAAGCTGCTACGCCGGATGGCTGGGGTAATCCCGATGCTACTGCCGATGCCGTACTCGCCTTAATAGATAGCCAGAACCCACCGTTGCACTTCTTGTTGGGCAAGGTAGCTTATCCGTTTATCACCAGTGTTTATGCCGACCGCATTGCGCAGTTTGATGAGTGGAAAGAAGTTTCTGCCGCGGCACACGGTCATTAATACATCATTTAATACTTTACGCCACAAGCTGCACCATCAAATTGTGTAGCTTGTGGTTTATTAATTTATACCGGCCATGAAGCACTATAAAAACTTAACCGAACTGCACCGCGAGAACGGCTTCCCCGCACCCGAGAATCCGCTTTTCAGCGCTTATCATTGCAACCAAAGCTGCGCCATTGGCAACCGCGAGTTCACCAGCGATTTTTATATGATCGGGTTTAAAAAGATCAAGTCGGGCGTAGTGCTGTATGGCCGCACCCGGTACGATCATGAGGCCGGTTCCATGATGTTTTTTAAGCCCCGCCAGGTTATCGAAATGAAGAACCTCGAGTTTGAGGAAGACGGTTTCCTGATGTTTATTCATGAGGACTACCTCAACGGCCACCCGCTGCATGCCGACATCAAAAAGTACCACTACTTCGATTACGAAACAAACGAGGCGTTGCACCTCTCGCCCCGCGAAGAAAAAACCACCTGGGAGCTGTACAACATCATCGAAGCCGAGTACAACAACAACCAGGACGAATACAGCCGCGAAATTATCCTCGCCAATGTAGATACCATGCTCAAATACGCTCAGCGTTTTTACAAAAGGCAGTTCATCAACCGCGCCGAGATCTCCGGCAAAACCGTTACCCGCTTTAACCAGGAGATCAGCAAGTACGCCTCCGCCGGGCTGCTGGGCGTAAAGGGGCTACCCTCGGTACACGATATGGCCGGGCGCCTCAACATATCGCCCGGTTACCTTACCGATGTATTGAAACAGGAAAGCGGCAAAACCGCGCTGGAGCATATCCACATTTACCTCATCTCCGAGGCCAAAAACCGATTGCTGGGCGAAGACCTGTCGGTATCAGAAATTGCCTACGAATTAGGTTTCGAGAACCTGTCGTACTTTTCCCGCCTCTTCAAAAAAGAGGTAGGTATCAGCCCTAATACGTTTAAAAAGCAGATGCTGAATTGATGTGCCCGGTGAGGCTGTAGAAACACATGCACCTGCAACCACTTAGCATATTGCTCTTAGCTTAATAAATTAAGATGATCAAGCGTGACAAGGGTTAACATAGCTTAACACAATTCGAATTTTATAAAAATAAATATTTGATAATCAATTAGTTATATTTTTACAGGGTTAACATAAATTTAAGTATATTTTTTTTCTTATTGGTTAATACCTCGGGGTTTCTCCGCCCGGTCGGGTGTCCGCGCCTGGTTGTAGGTAATTTGTAAGCGTCTACGCTTAATTTACTCTTTTGCAATTCATCCGGTAGCGGAAGAAAAACCGGCCATATACAACGCACACCCCGCACACCCTTAACATTTTAGTAACTTCCTCATTACAACCAGGCAATAAATTTAATCAGTAATTCATAATTACTATACTTGCATAATATTATAAATACTGATTTTATTATGAGATTTAACCTGATAGCCGGCTGCGCGCTGGCGATGATGGCCGTTGGCAGCGCCGCGCAGGCACAGCAAACACCGCCAAGCCCCCCGGTTTCTAACTACAACTACCACGATGCCTTTGCGCCTTTGTTCTATACCAAAAACGGCAGTGAGTTCCGCGCGGCGGATGGCCAGCCGGGCCCAAAATACTGGCAAAACCGTGCCGACTACCAGTTAGCCGCCCACCTGGACGACCAGACTAACGAAATTACCGGTACAGAACTGCTTACCTATACCAACAATAGCCCACAGAGCCTTGGCTTTTTGTGGATGCAGCTGGATCAGAACCTGTTTAAGGCAGATTCGCGCGGTACTGCTATCATCCCGCCAAGCGGAAGCCGTAACGGTGGCCGCGGCCAAATGCCCGATGGTGGGTATAAGATCAAGTCGGTAAAAGTTGCTGGCGTGGATGTAAAATACGCTATCAACGATACCCGGATGCAGATCTTCCTGCCCGAATCGGTAAAGCCAAACGGCGGCGTAATAAAATTGAACATTGAGTATTCGTACATCGCGCCAGAGTATGGTTCGGACCGTACCGGTATCCTGAATACCAAAAATGGGAAGATATATACCATTGCCCAATGGTACCCGCGCATGTATGTGTATGATGATATCATGGGCTGGAACGCCCTGCCATATACTGGCCCAAGCGAGTTTTACCTGGAATACGGCGATTTCGACCTGAGCATTACCGCCCCTGCAAACCACATTGTGGTAGCATCTGGCGAGTTGCAAAACCCAACAGAAGTTTATACCGCTGAGCAGCAAAAACGCTGGGTAGCAGCTGAGAAAAGCGAAACAACCGTTATGATCCGCTCTGCGGATGAGGTTACCAGCGCCGCATCGCGCCCGGCAGGTAAAAAAGAACTGACCTGGAAATTCAAGATCAAAAACGCACGTGATGTATCATGGGCATCATCAGCGGCATTTATTGTGGATGCTGCCAAAATGGATCTCCCAAGCGGCAAAAAATCTATCGCTATCTCTGCCTACCCGGTAGAAAGCAATGGTAACGATGCCTGGGGCCGATCTACGGAATACGTTAAAAAATCTGTGGAGTATAACTCAAAAAAATGGTTTGAATACCCTTACCCGGCTGCTACCGCCGTTGCCGGTAATGTTGGTGGTATGGAGTATCCCGGTATTGTATTTTGTGGCTACCGCGCTAAAAAAGGCCAGCTTTGGGGTGTTAACGACCACGAGTTCGGCCACACCTGGTTCCCGATGATCGTTGGCTCAAACGAGCGCCTTTACGGCTGGATGGACGAAGGTTTTAATACTTTCATCAATACCCTGTCATCTGCAGATTTTAACAAAGGCGAGTACGCACCGCGTAAAATTGATATGCAACGTACCAGTGCTACCATCACCAACCCAACACTGGAGCCTGTATTAAGCAACCCGGAGAATTTGAAAGAAGCCAACAACGGCATATTGCTATACTTTAAACCTGGTATGGGCTTAACTATGCTGCGCGAGCAGATCTTAGGCCCAGAGCGTTTCGACTTCGCCTTCCGTACATATATAGCACGCTGGGCATTTAAACACCCAACCCCGGATGATTTCTTCCGCACCATGGAAAATGCGTCGGGAGAAAGCCTGCAATGGTTTTGGAGAGGCTGGTTTGTAAACAACTGGCGTTTGGATGTTGCTGTGAACGATGTGAAATACGTGAACGGCGACCCGGCTAAAGGTGCTTACATTACCGTTACCAATATGGAAAAAATGGCTTTGCCAACCCCATTGGAGATAAAATTCAAAAGCGGTAAAGTTGAGCGTATAAAATTACCGGTAGAAATATGGGAACGTAATAACAGCTTTGTAGTAAGATATGCTTCTACAGAAGAAATAGAATCGGTTACCTACGACCCTGATAAAGTAATGCCGGACTTTAACCCGGATAACAATGTCTGGAAAAAGTAATAAACAACACAAGCCCGGTTAACAGCCGGGTTTTTTGTTTGCTTAACTGTTAAAAATGCAAACCTTTACTGCCATAAGCAAGTTAAACACTTATACACCCGCCGCCATGAAAAAAATATTTGCCGTTATAACAGTTATTTTGCTTGCGACCGGCCTTGCCAGCGCACAGGAGGTTTTAAAAGGAACGGTTTATGAGAACGGCACCAATGTAAAACTCGACAACGTATTCATCCGCGATAACAATAATAAGCAGATAACGCTGACCGATAAAAACGGCGATTTCAGTATCAAAGCGGCTACCGGGCATATCCTCATTTTTACGTCGCCCGGCTATAACCCGGATACACTGTACCTGATAGATCTTCGCCCTAAGAAAGTAATGCTGAGTCCGCAATTTATTGCGCTGAACCAGGTGAATGTACGGTCTACCCGCCTTGCGTTCGATCCAAGGAAAGAATACCCCGATGTTTATCAAAAGAGTAAAGTGTACGCTTTTTCGCCATCTACCTGGTTTAGTAAAGAGGGGAAGGATGCTCGCCGGTTAAAGAAATTCTTTCAGCGCGAGGCACAGGAGCGGCATGTGGATGAAGTATTCAGTAAAGCTTATGTGGGCAGTTTAGTGCCGCTAAAAGGGCAGGACCTGGAGAATTTTATCACGCTATACCGCCCAACCTACGCCTTCCTGCGCAGCAATAATGCCGAATCGTTAGTGGCGTATGTTAGTGATAGCTACAAGAAATTCCAGGCGCTGCCGGCGGATAGACGCACGCTGCAGCCGCTTACTACTCCGTAAATAACCTTAGCTGTACAAGCGGCAGCAAAATGTAAAACGTGGTGCCCTGTTTTTCTACACTGCTGAACCAGATGCGGCCGCCCTGCAGTTCGGTATAATCCTTACATAAAACCAACCCAAGGCCTGTGCCCTGCTCGTTTTGGGTGCCGTGGGTGGATGTGGTATTCATCGAGAATATATCAGCCTGCCGACTTAGCGGGATTCCCTGCCCGTTATCAGCTATCGAAATAAGGCAATTATTGCCTTCGGCTACAGCCTTTAGTTCTACATGGCCGCCGTTTTGGGTGAATTTCACCGCGTTATTCAGCAAATTCCTGATCACTATCTGCAACATATCCGGGTCGGCTCGTACGGTGACGGTTTGGTCGGCAGTGGCGGTGAGCGTGATGTCCTTTTTGATGGCAATGGTTTGGAACAGTTCGGTAGTTTCCTGCAAGTACGAGCTTAGCTGCACCGCCTGCAAATGCGCGCTTGTGCCGTCCATCTGGTTTTTGGCCCATTTTAGCAGATTGGTTAACAGGTCCTGCGTTTTGCCAATGGTTTCTACCAGGTTCTTCTCCATTTCGGCGCGCTCATGGGCGTCTATAGTTACTTCAGACATTACGCTGAAATATTGCTGCACCGATGCCAGCGGCGTACGCAGGTCATGCGCTATGATAGAGAATAGCTTAACCTTTTCGGCATTCAGCAATTCAAGCGCAAGAGCTTTCTCGTCGGCCAGGTTTTTTTGACGCGTGTAGCTTTGCCGTATGGCAGCAGTGCCTACGTATAATAATATAACTGTAACCAGGTACGATACTATATTATCGGCAAACTGCTCACCGCGTGTTTCGTAATGTTTTTTAATAACATCGGGGTTTATATATTCTGTTATAATAACAGATACCACCACCAATACATTAAAGCCCAGCAGAAAGGGCCAGAGTTTTTTATGCGATACCGACATCAGTATAAATAACGACGCGGCGAAAAGCAGGAGGGTAGCGCCCGTTATACCATCGTTGTAATAATAGCCAAAGCCTTTAATAACGTTAACCTCAACCGCCGAGAGGATCACAGCAAGCTGCAGTTTGTTTTTGCTGCGCGAGAGGTAATAAAAAAAGCTCTGCGTAAGCAGCACGCCAAAGGCCAGCGCTGCCGAAACATACATATGTATGAAGATATTGAAGAATACTTCAAATACCAGTATGAGCAGCACAAAAAAGGAAAACGTATGGAATATTCTGCTTTCGAGCGAGAACTTTTGCGGGTCGCCGATGACGATAGCACGGTACCTTTTTAAACGATGGATAACAGCAGGGGACATTTAGATTTAGGGTTCAATAGTTGCTCAAATTTATAATAACAAACGGGATTTGGATGGAGATTTTAGGGGGTAAAATAATTTAAAATATTGTATTTCAGATTTTAAAACAAATTGCTACCTTTGACGTCCCTGAAAGGAGGTATTTGGGATTATGATCATTATCAACGTAAAAGACGGCGAATCATTAGATAAAGCATTAAAACGCTTCAAAAAGAAATTTGAGAAAACAGGTGTATTAAGAGAACTGCGCAGTCGCCAGGCTTTCGAAAAGAAATCTATTACTCGCAGGCACGAAATTAAGCATGCCATCTACAAGCAGAATATGAATATAGAAACTGTTTAATTTTTTCTACGGAAAGAATTTTAAACATTTTCTTGTCAACATAAAAAAACTATTTGTACATTTCAATTCTTGAGGTGTATAAATAGTTTTTATGTTTTTAGGCAAGTTCATACAGTATATACAGTACGAAAAGCGGTACTCGCCGCACACTGTATCCGCCTACCAGTCGGACCTGGAACAATTCATGCGTTTTCTGAACCCTCCGGACGAAGAAGCAACCATCACACACCCTGAAGAAATTACCCATCACGATATCCGTAACTGGATGGTAGCTGATGAAACCCTTGCCCCACGCAGCGTAAACCGCAAGCTGGCCACCCTGCGCAAGTACTTCAAATTTTTACTGCAGGAGGGGGATATTAAGGCGAACCCCACATCGCGCCTCACCGCGCTTAAGGCCCCAAAGAATTTGCCAAGCGTGGTGGAAAGCAAAAAGCTGACAGATATGCTCGACGGTAAACTGGATAAGGAGCAGCTGCCTGTTTTTTCTGATGATTTTGAAGGCATCCGCGATAAAACCGTTATCGAACTCCTTTTTGGTACCGGGATGCGCCTCGCCGAAATTGTGGGCGTAAAAGAATCAGATATAAATTTTTACGAAAACACCATAAAAGTTTTAGGTAAACGCAACAAGCAGAGGATAATACCCCTCAATAACGAGCTGGTAACCCAACTGAAAGCCTACATAGCGGCAAAGGAAAGTGAAAATTTTCATAACAATTCCTTAACTTTTCTCGTTACAACTAAAGGCGATAACGTATATCCGAAGCTTATTTATTTAATAGTGCAGAAATACCTCTCCAACATATCAACCCAGAACAAAAAGAGCCCTCACGTACTGAGGCACACCTTTGCTACAACATTATTAAACAACGGCGCCGATCTGAACGCCATTAAAGAACTTTTGGGCCATGCTAACCTAAGCGCAACCCAAATTTATACACATAATTCAGTTGAACGTTTAAAGTCTATTTACAAACAAGCCCATCCAAAGGGTTAAAAAGGAGGAAAAATGAAAATTACAGTGCAATCAATTCACTTTACAGCAGACCAGAAATTGCTGAATTTCATCCAAAAAAAGGTTGACAAGCTGGAGACATTTTACGACCACATTATTAGTGGCGAGGTTTATTTAAAACTGGAGAATGTAAAAGACGAAGCAAATAAGATAACGGAGATAAAACTGCTGTTGCCGGGCAACCAGATTTTTGCCAAAGAGATGTGTAAAACTTTTGAAGAGGCTACAGATGCCGTGGTAGAAAGCCTGCGCATGCAGATAGAGAAGCATAAAACTAAAAAAGCGATAGCTGCCGAAGCTGCTAAAAAAGCAGTACTGTTGCCGGCAGAAGACGATTTTTAACATTATAAAAAGGAAGCTATAATTTCCGGGATCGGCAGGTGAGAACCTGCCGATTTTTTTTGTGGGTATTACAACACGCAAATACCTTAAAGTATAAATTGTTATATTTGTTAAGTAATTATTTTGTTATGAAAAATGCAATTAAAGCACAGCCATTAAGCGATGCCCAAATTATGGTTTTGCAAATAGTTAAGGAGCAATATGACGAAGATGACCTGGAAGATCTGCGACGTTTATTGGTGGAGTTTAACAGTGATAAAATGCAAAAGCATTTAGATAAAACTGTTACCGAAAAAGGGTATCAACAAGGCGATTTTGAAAACATGCTTCAAGGCCATTCGCGAAAAGCGCGGTAATTTATGTTGCGCATAGTTTTAGATACCAATGTGCTTGTTGCAAGTATCTCCCGTCGTTCTCCTTATCATTGGGTGTGGAAGTCATTTTTACAGAGCAAGTATAAATTATGTATTACTACTGATATACTTGACGAGTATGCGGAAATAGTGGAGCGATTTTTTTCGGTGGTTGACGCAGAGCACACCCTCACACAAATTATGCTGCAGACGAACGTAGTAAAGATCATTCGCTACTATGAATGGAATATAATTGAAAAAGATCCGGACGATAACAAGTTTTTTGATTGCGCAGTAGCCGCCAATGCTGATTATATTGTTTCCGAGGATAAGCACTTCGAGATATTAAGGCAGATTCCCTTTCCCTCCGTTACTTTGCTTAAGGTTGCTCAATTTAAGCAGTTGTTAGATGCTGGCGTGGTCGATTAGCAAAAGTAATTCACGGATCACTATTCAAAAACGCATTTTTTATGCTAATCATCTCATCGTATTCAGTAGAAGGGTGCTTTTGAGGCGCGGTTACAATAGTCATTGGGGCCGTTTACAAAGCTAAAATTTAATTAATTCCGTGTGTTTTAAGCCTCTATATTTTTTTTGAAAAATAATTTTGTGGGGCTTTAAATTTTTGTAGATTTGCAATCCGTTTCAGAGAGGCTTTTAACGCAGCCAATCGAAGGAAAGGGAATGGTTCTTTAAAATAAAAAATAGCGCAATATTAATTTGCCGCCAATTTTGGGAAAGCTACAGGTGAGTACTATGAATTGGTAACAATTAAGCCTCCTTAGCTCAGCTGGTAGAGCGACTGACTTGTAATCAGTAGGTCATTGGTTCGATCCCGATAGGAGGCTCTGTTTATTTCGGGAGTGTAGTGTTTAGCTTCAACTTTGAACATTATTAATTCCCGGAATCAACAATTGGGGGGATACCAGAGCGGTCAAATGGGGCGGACTGTAAATCCGCTGCTTCGGCTACGAAGGTTCGAATCCTTCTCCCCCCACAATTGTGAATTAGTGAGTTAGCGAATGAGTGAATATTGAGAGATCAATTCACTAATTCGCTAACTCACTCATTCACTAATTATTTTGCGGAAGTAGCTCAGTTGGTAGAGCGATAGCCTTCCAAGCTATAGGTCGAGAGTTCGAACCTCTTCTTCCGCTCGGTTGGTTCAATGGTTAATTAGTTCAATGGTTCATTAGTAACTAATTATATAAGACCAATGAACTGATGAATACATGAACCAATGAACAAAAAGCCGACGTAGCTCAGGGGTAGAGCACTTCCTTGGTAAGGAAGAGGTCATGGGTTCAAATCCCATTGTTGGCTCATTATATTAGTACAGTATAATACATTTTAAAGTATAAATTAACCTACAAACAAATATAAATCATGGCAAAAGAAAAATTTGACCGCAGTAAACCGCACTTAAACATCGGTACTATCGGTCACGTTGACCACGGCAAAACAACCCTTACTGCAGCTATCACTAAAGTATTAGCTGATGCAGGTTTATCAGAAGCTCGTTCATTCGATTCAATTGACTCAGCTCCTGAAGAAAAAGAACGTGGTATAACTATCAACACAGCGCACGTTGAGTACTCAACTGCAAACCGTCACTACGCTCACGTTGACTGTCCAGGTCACGCGGATTACGTGAAAAACATGGTTACTGGTGCGGCTCAGATGGACGGTGCAATTATTGTTGTTGCTGCTACAGATGGTCCAATGCCACAAACTCGTGAGCACATCCTTTTGGCTCGCCAGGTAGGTGTACCTTCATTGGTTGTATTCATGAACAAAGTGGATATGGTTGATGATCCAGAATTATTAGAATTAGTAGAAATGGAGATCCGCGAACTATTATCGTTCTACGATTTCCCAGGTGATGATATCCCGGTTATTCAAGGTTCGGCCTTAGGTGGTTTGAACGGCGATCCACAATGGGTTGGCAAAATTATGGAGTTGATGGATGCTGTAGATAGCTACATCCCTATCCCTCCGCGTTTAACTGAGTTACCTTTCTTGATGCCTGTTGAAGATGTATTCTCGATCACTGGTCGTGGTACTGTTGCAACTGGTCGTATCGAGCGTGGTGTTATCAACTCAGGTGAGCAAGTAGACATCCTTGGTATGGGTGCTGAAAACTTAAAATCAACCGTAACTGGTGTTGAGATGTTCCGCAAGATCTTAGATCGTGGCGAAGCTGGTGATAACGTAGGTTTATTGTTACGTGGTATTGAAAAAACTGATATCCGCAGGGGTATGGTTATTTGCAAACCAGGTTCAGTTAACCCACACACAGATTTCAAAGCAGAGGTTTACGTATTATCAAAAGCTGAAGGTGGCCGTCACACGCCGTTCTTTAACAAATACCGTCCTCAGTTCTATTTCCGCACAACAGACGTTACAGGCGAAATCAGCCTGGCAGAAGGTGTAGAAATGGTTATGCCTGGTGATAACGTTACAATCACTGTAAAGTTGATCAACGCTATCGCAATGGAAAAAGGCTTACGTTTCGCTATCCGTGAAGGTGGCAGAACAGTAGGTGCCGGCCAGGTAACTGAAATTTTAAAATAATTTCTTACCCTTAAATGGGTAGCAAAACGGTTAATTTTTGTGTAAAGTACCGGAGCTTTAGCTTCGGTACTTTATTCACAATATAAGTAACACACAAATTTCTTCAGGGAGATTTAATAATACACGGGAATAGTTCAACGGTAGAATAGAGGTCTCCAAAACCTTTGATCAGGGTTCGAATCCTTGTTCCCGTGCTTAAGTATTAATAAATATGGCTGGCGTAGCTGAGTATATAAAAGAATCATACATCGAGTTGACCGAGAAAGTAACCTGGCCAACATGGAAAGAGCTGCAAAGCAGTGCAGTACTGGTATTGGTAGCTGCTATGATCATAGCTATGGTGATTTTTGGTATGGACCAGATCATCGGTTATGTACTTAATCAGTTTTACACATCGTTAGCCTAATTATATATAATAGATGAGCGATCAAACTAAATGGTACGTAGTAAGGGCTATCAGCGGTAAAGAAAAAAAGGTAAAGCAATACATTGATGCCGAAGTAAACCGCTTAGGCATTACTCACCTTGTACCGCAGGTATTGATCCCTACAGAGAAATATTACCAAATGCGCGACGGGAAGAAGATCGCTAAAGAGCGCAACTATTTCCCGGGCTATGTATTGATGGAAGCTGCGCTTGATGGCGAATTGGAGCACATCATTAAAAACATAAACAGCGTAATTGGTTTCCTTGGCGATAAGCAAGGTAATGCTATCCCACTTCGCCAGGCAGAAGTTAACCGTATTTTAGGTAAGGTTGATGAGATGAGCGCACAGGGCGAAACCATGAATGTACCGTATTACGTTGGCGAAAACGTTAAAGTAATGGACGGGCCTTTCAACGGCTTTAGCGGTGTGATTGAAGAAGTGAACGAAGAGAAAAAGAAACTAAAGGTAATGGTAAAGATTTTCGGGCGCCGTACGCCGCTTGAATTGAATTACATGCAGGTAGAGAAAGAATAGTTTGGTGAGTAGGAAGTGGTGAGTAGCGAGTTTCATTTGCAGCCGGCCCCAAAATCCAGATAATAAAAATATATAATACGTGTTGAGGTTTTGAACGAGTAACAACTTACTATTCACAACTCACCACTCACAATCTTAAATGTTACTTAGCTTCCACTTACTAACATTGAGTTATAATTAAAACAAAGTAAAATGGCAAAAGAAGTCGGTGCGATGGTAAAGCTACAGGTAAAGGGCGGCGCTGCAAACCCATCTCCACCAATTGGCCCTGCATTGGGTGCAAAAGGTGTGAACATTATGGAGTTTTGCAAGCAGTTCAACGCACGTACCCAGGATAAACCTGGTAAAGTGTTGCCGGTGCTTATTACTGTTTATGTCGACAAGTCTTTCGAATTTATTATCAAAACCCCTCCGGTAGCTATACAGCTTTTAGAAGCAACAGGCTTAAAGAGTGGTTCGGCAGAGCCCAACCGTAAGAAAGTTGCCAATGTAAATTGGGAACAGGTTGAAACTATTGCCAAGGATAAAATGGTAGACTTGAATGCATTTACAGTAGAATCAGCCATGAAAATGGTGGCAGGTACTGCCCGCAGTATGGGAATCACCGTATCAGGTACGGCTCCCTGGAACTAAATTGATCTGGAACATCGGGATCAAAAAATTAATTAATTTATACAAATCAGTTTAAGACAGTGGCAAGATTAACAAAAAATCAAAAAGCGGCACTATCCAAAATTGAGGCGAACAAATCGTACTCATTAGAAGCAGCATCAGCTTTGGTGAAGGAATTAACCTTAACCAAGTTTGATTCATCTGTTGATATTGATGTACGTTTAGGTGTAGATCCGCGTAAAGCCAATCAAATGGTGCGTGGTATTGCAACCTTACCTCATGGAACCGGTAAAACTGTACGTGTATTAGTGCTTTGTACTCCTGATAAGGAACAAGAAGCAAAAGATGCAGGTGCGGATTTTGTAGGTTTGGACGAATATATTGCCAAGATTGAAGGTGGTTGGACCGATGTCGATATTATCATAACCATGCCAAGTGTTATGGCTAAAGTTGGTCGTTTGGGTCGTATTCTCGGTCCACGTAACTTAATGCCTAACCCTAAATCAGGTACAGTAACGCCAGAAGTTGGTAAAGCTGTAACTGAGGTAAAAGGCGGTAAGATCGATTTCAAGGTTGATAAAACCGGTATCATCCATACCTCAATAGGAAAAGCGTCTTTCTCTGCCGATAAAATTTACGAGAATGCATTAGAAGTATTGCAAACAATCTCTAAATTAAAACCATCAGCAGCAAAAGGTACATATTTTAAGAGTATACATATCTCTTCAACCATGTCGCCGGGTATAACAGTTGAAACTAAATCAGTAGCGGGAATTTAATCATGAATAAAGAAGAAAAATACGACTTGGTTCTTGCTCTTACTGAGCAGATGAAAGAGTATGGTAATTTCTATATTACTGATACTTCTGATCTGACGGTTGCAAAAGTTAACAATATCCGTCGCCAGTGCTTTGATGCTGATATCACCATGCAGGTAGCAAAAAACAGCTTGATCAAAAAAGCTATGGAAGCAGCCGGCGGCGATTTCAGCCCGATATATGATGTATTAAAAGGTTCATCATCAATCCTTTTTTCTAAATCAGCAACCGCTCCGGCCAAGTTGATCAAACTATTAAGGAAAAAAAGTGATAAACCACTTTTAAAAGCAGCATATATTGATTCAGCGATATTTATTGGTGATGACCAATTAGATACCCTGACCAAGCTAAAATCAAAAGAACAATTGATTGGCGAGATAGTAGGCTTACTGCAATCACCGGCAAAGAACGTTATTTCTGCATTACAATCAGGCGGAAATATACTGGCAGGTGTTGTAAAAACATTACAGGAAAGAGGTTAACGAACACCTCATTTAAAGTTCGATTTAAACAAAAAAGCATTAAGTAAAAATTAAAATAAAAATGGCGGATTTAAAAGCGTTTGCTGAACAGTTGGTAAACTTAACAGTAAAAGAAGTAAACGAATTAGCTCAGATATTAAAAGATGAGTACGGTATCGAGCCAGCTGCTGCAGCTGTTTCTGTTGCTGCTGCTCCTGCTGGTGGCGATGACGCTCCAGCTGCTGAGGCAGTTCAAACTGCATTTGACGTTATCCTGAAAGAAGCAGGTGGCGCTAAATTAGCAGTTGTTAAATTAGTAAAAGATCTTACAGGCTTAGGTTTGAAAGAAGCTAAAGACTTAGTTGACAGTGCACCTAAAGAGGTTAAAACTGGCGTAACTAAAGAAGAAGCTGAATCTCTGAAAAAACAATTAGAGGAAGCCGGAGCAGTAGTTGAGGTTAAATAATTTAACCTACACCAAATAGCATCAGACTCCGACCGTTTAGGTCGGGGTCTATTGCTGTTTATATCCGTTAGATTTTTGGCGCGGGATATGAGATATGATATTCTTGCGTTCATACAATGCACGAGTTTACACGTCAGCCTTAAATCTTATTATCAAAGTATCTCATATCAAAATATAGGTTTAATAAACTAAAATTATAATACCTTGGCAAACAATAATAACCAAAGAGTAAACTTTGCAACCAGCAGAAAGGTACTTGATTACCCCGACTTTCTGGATGTTCAGTTACAATCTTTCCAGGAATTTTTTCAATTGGAAACCACGTCAGACAACCGCTACAAAGAAGGGTTGTTTAAAGTATTTGCCGAAAACTTTCCAATATCAGATTCAAGGAACATCTTCGTTTTAGAGTTTCTTGACTACTTTATTGATCCGCCACGTTACGATATACGCGAGTGTATTGAGCGCGGTTTAACTTACAGTGTGCCATTAAAAGCAAAACTTCGCCTATCATGTAACGATGCTGAGCACGAAGATTTTGAAACCATTGTACAGGATGTTTATTTGGGTACCATCCCTTATATGACACCTAAAGGTACATTTGTTATTAATGGTGCCGAGCGTGTAATTGTATCGCAGTTACACCGTTCGCCAGGTGTGTTCTTCGGCCAAAGCCGCCACACCAACGGTACAAAATTATACTCTGCCCGCGTTATCCCGTTCAAAGGATCGTGGATTGAGTTTGCTACAGACGTTAACAACGTGATGTATGCATACATTGACCGTAAAAAGAAATTCCCGGTTACAACCTTGCTTCGTGCAATTGGCTATGATTCTGATAAAGATATATTAGAATTATTTGAGCTGGCTGATGAAGTAAAAGTTAGCAAAAGCGGCCTGAAGAAATTCATCGGTCGTAAACTTGCTGCAAGGGTGCTTAAAAAATGGGTAGAAGATTTTGTGGATGAGGATACCGGTGAAGTGGTATCTATCGACCGTAACGAGATCATCCTTGAGCGCGAAACCGTTTTGGAAGACGACCATATTGATATGATCATTGATGCAGGTGTTAAAACCATCATCCTGAACAAGGAAGATGCTGCCACCAGCGGTGATTATACTATTATATATAACACGTTACAAAAAGATACTTCGAACTCGGAGAAAGAAGCGGTGGAGCATATCTACCGACAATTGCGTAACGCCGAACCACCTGATGAGGAAACTGCACGTGGTATCATCGATCGTTTATTCTTCTCTGATAAAAGATATGACCTGGGCGATGTGGGCCGTTACCGCATCAACCGTAAATTAAAGCTGAACACCTCTGATGAAACTAAGGTTTTAACCAAGCAGGATATCATCGCGATTGTTAAGTACCTGATCAAATTAATCAACTCAAAAGCTGAGGTGGATGATATTGATCACTTGAGCAACCGTCGTGTTCGTACTGTTGGCGAGCAGCTGTACGCACAATTTGGTGTAGGTTTAGCGCGTATGGCACGTACCATCCGCGAGCGTATGAACATTCGTGATAACGAGGTGTTCACACCAACCGACCTGATCAACGCGCGTACACTTTCATCGGTGATCAACTCGTTCTTCGGAACAAACCAGTTGTCACAGTTTATGGACCAAACCAACCCACTGGCAGAGATCACGCACAAGCGTCGTCTGTCAGCCCTTGGGCCCGGCGGTCTGTCACGTGAGCGTGCCGGTTTCGAGGTTCGTGACGTACACTACACCCACTACGGTAGGTTATGTACTATCGAAACTCCGGAAGGCCCGAACATTGGTTTGATCTCTTCACTTTGCGTACACGCCAAGATTAACAACTTAGGCTTTATCGAAACTCCGTACAAACGTGTGGTTGACGGTAAGGTACAGGTTGATGAGGCCGTTATCTATTTATCTGCTGAAGATGAAGATGGTAAAACCATAGGCCAGGCCAACGCGCATTATGATGATAAAGGTGTATTTGCTTTACCAAAAGTAAAAGCACGTTTTGAAGGTGACTTCCCTATTATCGACCCGGAAAAACTGGATCTGATGGACATCGCTCCAAACCAGATCACGTCTATCGCGGCATCATTGATTCCGTTCTTAGAGCATGATGATGCTAACCGTGCCCTGATGGGTTCGAACATGCAACGCCAGGCTGTACCATTGTTACGCCCTGAGGCGCCAATTGTAGGTACAGGTTTGGAAGGCCGTGTAGCAAAAGACTCTCGTACCCTTATCAACGCCGAAGGCGATGGTGTGGTTGAGTATGTTGATGCTAACGAGATCAAAATTAGATATGACCGTAACGATTTGGATCGTTTGATCTCTTTCGATGGCGATACACGCAGTTACCTGTTAACTAAGTTCAAGAAAACCAACCAGAGCACTACCATCAACTTAAAGCCGATTGTTAAAAAAGGCCAGCGGGTTACTAAAGGTGAAGTGCTTTGCGAAGGCTACGCTACACAAAACGGCGAGCTTGCATTGGGTCGTAACCTTAAAGTGGCATTCATGCCTTGGCAAGGTTACAACTTTGAGGATGCGATTGTAATATCTGAGCGCGTTGTGTCTCAGGATATCTTTACATCATTGCACGTTGAAGAGTTTGAGCTTGAAGTACGCGATACCAAACGTGGTGAAGAAGAGTTAACACCAGATATCCCTAACGTTTCTGAAGAAGCTACTAAGGACCTGGATGAAGACGGTATCATCCGTGTTGGCGCCGAGGTTAAAGAAGGCGACATCCTGATCGGTAAGATCACCCCTAAAGGCGAATCTGACCCTTCACCGGAAGAAAAATTACTGCGTGCCATATTTGGCGATAAAGCAGGCGACGTTAAAGATGCATCGTTAAAAACTCCGCCGTCTATAGCGGGTGTTGTTATCGATACCAAATTATTCAGCCGTGCTAAAAAGACTACTAAGGCAGAAGAAAAAGCACAGATAGAGAAGCTTGATATAAAACATGATAAAGCTGTAAAAGATCTTAAAAACACGCTCATCGAGAAGTTATTTGAGATCGTGAACGGCAAAACATCACAAGGTGTTTACAATGTTTACAAGGAGTTGTATGTAGCTAAAGGTGTTAAATTTACTCAGAAAATACTGACTGAACTGCACTACGAGAACATCAACCCAACCAAGTGGACCACTGATGACGATAAAAACGACCAGATAAAAACTTTGCTTCACAACTATAACATTAAAGTGAACGAAGAACTTGGCGCTTACCGCCGCGATAAATTCGCGATCAGCGTGGGTGATGAGTTACCATCAGGTATTGTACAAATGGCTAAAGTTTACATCGCTAAAAAGCGTAAGCTTAAAGTGGGTGATAAAATGGCAGGCCGCCACGGTAACAAAGGTATTGTTGCACGTATTGTACGTGACGAGGATATGCCTTTCTTGGAAGACGGAACACCGGTTGATATTGTGTTGAACCCACTGGGTGTACCATCACGTATGAACCTGGGCCAGATCTACGAAACCGTATTAGGCTGGGCTGGTAAAGAGCTGGGCATTAAATTCGCTACTCCAATTTTTGATGGTGCAAGCCATACCGAAGTGGAAGAGTGGGTTAAGAAAGCAAACTTGCCAGAATCGGGCCGTACTTACCTTTACAATGGTTTAACCGGCGATCGTTTCGATCAACAGACAACTGTAGGTATTATCTACATGCTTAAACTGGGTCACATGGTTGATGATAAGATGCACGCACGTTCTATCGGGCCGTACTCTCTTATCACACAACAGCCATTGGGTGGTAAAGCACAGTTTGGTGGTCAGCGTTTTGGTGAGATGGAGGTTTGGGCACTGGAAGCATTTGGTGCATCAAACATACTGCAGGAGATATTAACCGTTAAATCGGATGATGTTATCGGCCGTGCCAAAACCTACGAAGCTATTGTTAAAGGTGAAAATCTGCCAACACCATCAGTTCCGGAATCATTCAACGTATTGGTTCATGAATTAAGAGGTTTAGGTTTGGATATCACGTTAGAATAAGGTTGAAAGAGTTTAAAAGGTTGTAAAGGTTGAAGTAGTTGACGCTGCAAACCTTTACAACCCTTACAACATTTCTAACCCTTATAACTTTCACAACAAAAAACAAAGGAGACTATGTCTTACAAAAAGGATAATAAAATCAAAAGTAATTTCACCACAATTACGATCAGTTTAGCTTCTCCGGAATCTATCCTTGAGCGTTCGAGCGGTGAAGTTTTGAAACCGGAAACCATCAACTACAGGACCTACAAGCCTGAGCGCGATGGTTTGTTCTGCGAGCGTATATTCGGTCCGGTAAAAGATTACGAATGCCATTGCGGTAAATACAAACGTATCCGTTACAAAGGTATCGTGTGCGACCGTTGCGGTGTTGAAGTAACCGAAAAGAAAGTACGCCGTGAGCGTATGGGCCACATCAATTTGGTGGTGCCTGTTGCGCATATCTGGTACTTCCGCTCGTTGCCAAACAAAATTGGCTACCTGTTGGGCTTGCCAACCAAAAGGCTCGACCTGATCATTTATTACGAAAGATATGTAGTTATACAGCCGGGTATTAAAGAAGGCGATGGAATCTCCAGAATGGACTTCCTTACCGAAGAAGAATACCTGGATATATTGGATACCTTACCAAAGGAAAACCAATACCTGGATGATAAAGATCCACAGAAATTTGTAGCTAAGATGGGTGCCGAGGCTTTGGAAGATCTTCTGAAACGCCTTGACCTTGACCAGTTATCATACAACCTGCGCCACCAGGCTGCAAACGAAACTTCACAGCAACGTAAAAACGAAGCTTTGAAACGTTTACAGGTTGTAGAAGCTTTCCGTGACGCTAAAACAAGGATTGAGAATAACCCTGAGTGGATGATCGTTAAGATCGTTCCGGTTATCCCACCAGAATTGCGCCCATTGGTACCATTGGAAGGTGGCCGTTTTGCTACTTCCGATTTGAACGACCTTTACCGCCGTGTAATTATCCGTAACAACCGTTTAAAACGTTTGATCGAGATCAAAGCACCGGAAGTGATTTTACGTAACGAAAAACGTATGCTGCAGGAAGCTGTGGATTCGTTATTTGATAACTCACGTAAAGTTAACGCAGTAAAAACTGAAGGTAACCGTGCATTGAAATCACTTTCAGATATCCTGAAAGGTAAGCAAGGCCGTTTCCGTCAAAACTTACTGGGTAAACGTGTGGATTACTCTGCACGTTCGGTAATTGTTGTAGGCCCTAACCTTAAATTGCATGAGTGCGGTTTACCAAAGGATATGGCTGCTGAATTATTCAAACCATTTATCATCCGCAAGATGATTGAGCGTGGTGTGGTTAAAACAGTAAAATCTGCCAAGAAAATTGTTGACCGTAAAGACCCCTTAGTTTGGGATATTTTGGAAAACGTATTAAAAGGCCACCCTGTATTACTAAACCGTGCGCCTACGCTGCATAGGCTGGGTATCCAGGCTTTCCAACCAAAATTGGTAGAGGGTAAGGCTATACAATTGCACCCGTTAACCTGTACCGCCTTTAACGCGGATTTTGACGGTGACCAGATGGCTGTGCACGTACCACTTGGTAACGCAGCAATTTTGGAAGCCCAGGTATTAATGCTTGCATCGCACAACATCTTAAACCCTGCCAACGGTACCCCAATTACAGTACCTTCTCAGGACATGGTGCTTGGTTTGTACTACATAACCAAAGGCCGTAAAACAGATGAAGGACGTATTGTAAAAGGACAAGGTTTAACTTTCTATTCTGCCGAAGAGGTAATTATCGCTTATAACGAAAGAAAAATTGACCTGCACGCCTTTATCAAGGTTAAAGGAAAAATTAAAGAACGCGATGGCATCATCGTTTCTAAAATAATTGACACTACTGTAGGCCGCGTGTTATTTAACCAGCACGTGCCCGAAGAAGTTGGTTACATCAACGAATTGCTGACCAAAAAGTCGCTTCGTGATATTATCGGCGAGGTTGTTAAAAACACCGGTATGGCCCGCGCGGCACAATTCCTTGATGATATTAAGGAATTAGGCTTTAAGATGGCATTCCAGGGTGGTTTATCATTTAACCTGAAGGATATCAACATCCCTGAGGAAAAAGTGACACTGATTGCCCAGGCTTCTAAAGAAGTGGAAGATGTTATGGGTAACTATAACATGGGTTTCATTACCAACAACGAGCGTTATAACCAAATCATCGATATCTGGACACGTATCAACAACCGTTTAACCGCGAATGTGATGAACATCCTGAGCAACGATAACCAGGGTTTCAACTCTGTTTATATGATGCTTGACTCTGGTGCGCGTGGTTCTAAAGAGCAGATCCGTCAGCTTGCAGGTATGCGTGGTTTGATGGCTAAGCCACAGAAATCAGGCTCGGGTGGTGAGATCATCGAAAACCCGATCCTTTCTAACTTTAAAGAAGGTTTGTCGGTATTAGAGTACTTTATCTCTACCCACGGTGCGCGTAAAGGTTTGGCAGATACGGCGTTAAAAACAGCGGATGCTGGTTACTTAACCCGTAGGTTGCATGATGTTGCGCAGGATATGATCGTTGGTTCGGTAGATTGCGGTACTTTAAGAGGTATCTACACAACAGCATTAAAAGATAACGAAGATATTGTTGAGCCATTATACGATCGTATTTTGGGTCGTACAACCCTTCATGATGTTCATGACCCTATTACCGGCGAACTGTTGGTATCTGCAGGGCTTGATATCACCGAAGAAATTGGTAAGAAAATAGAGAACTCACCTTTAGAAGGTATCGAAATACGTTCGGTATTAACTTGCGAAAGCCGTAGAGGTGTTTGTACATTATGCTACGGCCGTAACCTTGCAAGCGGTAAACGCGTGCAAAAAGGCGAGGCAGTGGGTGTAATTGCAGCACAGTCTATCGGTGAGCCGGGTACGCAGTTAACACTGCGTACATTCCACGTGGGTGGTACCGCATCAAACATCGCGGCTGAATCTCAGATAAACGCAAGGTTTGATGGTATCATTGAATTTGAGAACGTACGTACGGTTGATTACAAAAACGATGAAGGAACTGTTGAAGTGGTACTTGGCCGTTCTGGCGAGTTCCGCATCATTGAAGCGGGTAGCAACAAGGTTATCGTTACCAACAACATTCCATACGGTTCATACCTGTATGTAAAAGATGGTGCGAAGATCACTAAAGGCGACCGTATCTGTTCATGGGATCCGTACAATGCGGTTATCATATCAGAGTTTGCCGGTATCACCACTTTTGAGGCGGTATTGGAAGGCATCACTTTCCGCGAGGAATCTGATGAGCAAACAGGTCACCGTGAGAAAGTTATTATTGATACCAGGGATAAAACAAAAAACCCTGTTATCCAGATAGCGGATACAAAAGGTAACATCATTAAAGGATACAACATCCCGGTAGGTGCCCACATTTCTGTTGAAGAAGGTGAAAAACTGCAAACCGGACAAGTTATTGCTAAAATTCCTCGTTCAACCGGTAAAACGCGAGATATTACAGGTGGTTTGCCACGTGTAACCGAGTTATTCGAAGCACGTAACCCATCTAACCCTGCGGTAGTAACCGAGATTGACGGTGTGGTAACTTTAGGTGGCGTGAAACGTGGTAACCGCGAGATCACTATTGAAAGTAAAGATGGCCAGGTTAAAAAATACCTGGTGCCTTTATCTAAACACATCCTTGTACAGGATAACGACTTTGTTAAAGCAGGTATGCCATTGTCTGATGGTTCTATCTCTCCGGCAGATATCCTTGCTATTAAGGGCCCTGCGGCCGTGCAAGAGTACCTGGTTAACGGTATACAAGAGGTTTACCGTTTACAGGGTGTGAAGATCAACGATAAACACTTTGAGGTTATTGTTCACCAGATGATGCAGAAAGTTGCCATTGAAGACGCAGGTGATACCCGTTTCCTTGAAAGGGAAGCAGTTGATAGCTGGGACTTTATGATAGAGAACGACGAGATGTTTGATAAGAAGGTTGTAACCGAATCAGGTGATTCAACCAACTTAAAAGTAGGTCAGATCGTATCTTTAAGGAAACTACGCGACGAAAACTCTATCCTGAAACGTAAGGATGCGCAACTGGTTGAGGTAAGGGATGCAATTGCTGCAACTTCGAGCCCGATGCTGCAAGGTATCACAAGAGCATCGTTAGGTACCAAATCGTTTATTTCAGCGGCATCGTTCCAGGAAACTACAAAAGTACTGAACGAAGCAGCCATAGCAGGTAAGAAAGATAACATGCTGGGCTTGAAAGAGAACGTTATTGTTGGTCACTTAATTCCTTCCGGTACGGGTTTACGCGAGTACGAAAATATCCGCGTAGGTTCTCAGGAAGAATTTGATCGCCTGATGGCTTCAAAAACTGAGGAAGTAGAAGCTTAATCAGATTTTTTTAAATACTTTTGCAAAGCCTTCTATGAAAATGGAAGGCTTTGCTATTTTAGTACCATGGAAGAACAACAAAACGAAAACCAGATAAACATTGAGCTTTCTGAAGAAGTTGCAGAGGGCGTTTACGCAAACCTTGCTATAATCACCCATTCCAGTTCGGAGTTTGTACTCGATTTTATCCGCGTAATGCCGGGTATCCCAAAGGCAAAAGTAAAATCGCGCGTGATACTAACGCCCGAGCACGCCAAAAGGCTGCTAACCGCGCTTGAGGACAACATAGAGAAATTTGAGGCCGTAAATGGTCGCATCAAAATAGGCAACGATCCAACTGGCGGCGCTTTCCCTATCACCTTCGGGGGACCTATAGGGCAGGCTTAATTGGTTCATTAGTTCACTGGTTCATTAGTTCATTGGTGCATAGTTGGATAAGCATCGGCTAAATAAAATCTTAACAATGAGTTACCATCGCCTGGAAGATTTAGAAGTTTACCAGTTAGCCGATCATTTTGGCAATGAGATTTGGGATGCTGTTATAAAATGGGAGATTTTTGCGCGGGATACTGTAGGCAAACAATTCACCAGGGCCGCCGATTCGATAGGGGCAAATATCGCCGAAGGATATGGGCGCTATCATTACAAAGAGAATAGAAATTTCTGCTTTTTTAGCCGCGGCTCATTGTTAGAAACGAAGAGTTGGCTTAAAAAAGCGAGGTATAGAAATTTAATAAGCGAAGAACAGTTCACCGAACTGTATGAAAAGCTTGAAACCATTCATATTAAGTTGAACGCATGCATAAAATTTATTGGCAAACCCGGTGAAAAGAAGCTTTATCAATAGTGACTAACACACCAATGAACCAATGACTAATGAACCAATGAACAAACAAGCTAAAATATATATCGCCGGGCATCGTGGGATGGTGGGTTCTGCTATACACCGCAAGCTGCAGGCAGAGGGCTACACCAACTTTATTTTAAGAACTTCTGCTGAGATAGATCTGCGCGACCAGCAACAGGTGGCCGCTTTCTTTGCCGCTACAAAACCCGATTACGTTTTTTTGGCAGCAGCAAAAGTTGGTGGTATAGTAGCCAATAACACCTACCGCGCCGATTTTTTGTACGAAAACCTGCAGATCCAAAACAACGTTATTCATAACTCTTATTTAAACGGGGTTAAAAAGCTGATGTTTCTGGGCTCCAGCTGTATCTATCCAAAAATGGCCCCACAGCCGTTGAAGGAAGATTACCTATTGACTGGTTTGCTGGAACCAACTAACGAACCATACGCCATAGCCAAAATTGCCGGCATCAAAATGTGCGATGCATACCGTGCGCAATATGGCTGCAACTTTATATCGGTAATGCCTACCAACATGTATGGCTATAACGATAATTACCACCCGCAAAATTCGCACGTGTTGCCGGCCATGATCCGCAGGTTTCATGAGGCTAAGGAGCAGAATTTACCAACAGTTACCATTTGGGGAACAGGCACGCCGCTGCGCGAGTTTTTGTTTGCCGATGATTTGGCCGAAGCCTGCTATTACCTGATGCAGAATTACGATGAGCCCGGCCTGGTAAACATAGGCAGCGGCACCGAGATTACCATCAAAGACCTTGCACTGTTAATAAAAAAGGTAACCGGTTACGAGGGCAATATAGACTTTGATACCAGCAAACCCGACGGTACTCCGCGCAAGCTAATGGATGTAACCAAGCTGGCCGAAAAGGGCTGGAAATACTCCACGCAGTTAGAAGACGGTATCCGCCTGGCATACGAGGATTTTTTAATAAAGCATGTTGAGCGGTAAGGCAAACAATATTACACCAAAATATGTTAGCACAGCGCTAACACAAATTAATATAAATGAGTAAAACCATCATATTCGGCGCTTCGGGCCAGTTAGGGCAATGTTTTAAAAAATTAGCCGCGGATAAAGGGCTCGACTTCTTTATTTTCCCGGATGAGACTGAAGCTAATATTTTGGATGTTGAAGGCTTAGGGAAACTCTTCGCTAAATACAAGCCAGCTTATGCCGTTAACTGCGCTGCATATACCGCGGTTGATAAAGCCGAAGACGACATTGAGCTTGCCGAAAAGATCAACAAAACGGGGGTAGAGAACATTGCCAAATTGTGTGGAGAACACGGCACAAAATTGATCCAGGTTTCTACAGATTTTGTATTTAAGGGGGATATCTCGTCGCCATTAAACGAGGATGATGAAACCCTGCCCATCAGTGTTTACGGCCAAACCAAACTGGATGGCGAGAAAGTTATCCCACCTCTTTTGAATGAATACTTTATCGTTCGCACGGCATGGCTTTATTCGGAATTTGCGAACAACTACGTTAAAACAATGTTGAGACTGGGCAGCGAACGCCCCGAACTAAAAATAATTGCCGACCAGGCGGGTACACCAACATACGCTATCGACCTGGCAGATTGCATCATCACCATCATCCAATCGGGCAGTACCGCTTACGGTATTTACCATTACAGCAACGAAGGGATAGCATCCTGGTACGATTTCTCCAAGGCGATATTTGAAATTGCCGGCACCCAGGTAAAGGTTATCCCAATCCCAACCAGTGATTACCCAACCAGAGCAGTTAGGCCGCCGTATTCGGTAATGGATAAAACTAAAATAAAGAAAACTTTCGGCATCGAAGTTCCGTATTGGAGGGAGAGCCTGCAGGTTTGCATTGTTCAAATTAAAAAACAAAACTAAGTACATCACAACCATGAAAGGTATCATATTAGCAGGCGGATCGGGCACAAGGCTTTATCCTATCACCAAGGCAATTAGTAAACAACTGATGCCTATTTATGATAAGCCGATGATCTACTACCCGCTATCGGTATTGATGCTGGCCGGTATCAACGAGATCCTCATTATTACCACCGCTGAAGATAACCCCGGTTTTGTGCGCTTGTTGGGCACCGGCGAAGAATTGGGCTGTAAATTCCAATACGCTATACAAGAAACACCAAACGGATTGGCACAGGCCTTTGTTATTGGTGCCGATTTTATTGGTAAGGATAAAGTAGCTCTGGTATTAGGCGATAACATTTTCTACGGTTCGGGCTTTAGTAAGCTAATACGGAGCTTTAACGATGTAGATGGCGCTGCCATATTTGCTTACCCCGTTGCCGACCCGGAGCGCTATGGTGTGGTAGAATTTGACTCAGAATTCCGCGCCGTATCAATAGAAGAGAAACCAACAGCGCCAAAATCCAAATACGCTGTACCTGGCTTATACTTCTACGATAACAGCGTAGTGGAGATAGCCAAAAACATTGCCCCATCCCCACGCGGCGAATATGAAATAACTGATGTTAACCGTGTTTACCTGGAACAAGGCAACCTAAAAGTAGGCGTAATGGACCGCGGCACCGCCTGGTTAGATACCGGCACATTTGATTCTTTAAGCGATGCTACGGAATTTGTACGTGTGATAGAAAAACGCCAGTCGCGCAAAATAGGGTGTATTGAGGAGGTTGCCTATGCGATGGGCTTTATTGATGATGAGCAATTGAAGGTTTTGGTGCAGAAATACATCAAAAGCGGTTATGGTGCTTACTTGCAAAGTCTGTTGAATCAATAGGGTCGGTTGGCGGTTAGCAGTAAAGCCGCCGCCGCAAGCGTCCCCGGCTTGTGGCCCACATGGAAGGTAGCCATCATGTAAACTGTGCAGAGTAAAAACAACGCTGCTCTGCTAACTGGCCACAAGCCGGGTGTGGCCGTTGCACAACGAGGACTTTGATAACCATAAACTGAGCTATACGGCCTAGGTATACGATTTTAAGAATAGTAAAATTCACCTGCTTTCAAAGGCTCCGATAGGCTTAAAAGTGCCCACCAAA
>NZ_JBDSZG010000006.1:0-33609 GCF_039925265.1 Mucilaginibacter sp. | reverse complement strand
CTTTAAAAATGATAAAAATAATATGAGCGCAAAAATACATAGTTTGCCTTTACGGCAAACTACGCTCTGTTCAAATTATAACTTTCCTGCGCTTATTTTGGCTTCTTTGCTTAAGTTGACGGCTATGTCCTCGGGGAGGGGTGCGGCTGAGCTTGTCGAAGGGAGCGCGAAGGCAGGGAGGAGTTTCGCCGCTATGCAGTACCACCATCACCCACCGCGCGTCTTTGCGCGGCACGAAACAATCTCAGAACGGTGCATAAACGCTTTGCATGTAGTCCAAGTCCACCTTCTATCGGGAGATTGCTTCGTTCCTCGCAAAGACGTGGTGGAGAAAATACCACTTCAATGCCGTCGGTTTTAACCGACGGTTTGGCAAATGTATTTCCTGGCTTTAGCCATAAAAGCACGGTTGTTTTCGGCTGAAGCCAGTCAACCCGCCAAGTATTCCGTTCCATAAATGGGACGTCAATATTGCAATACACGAAGTAATCTCAGAACTATGCATAAAAGCTTTGCATGCCGCTACCCTCTATCCGGAGATTGTCATTCCTCGCAATGACGCTTTATTACCGCCCCCTTTTTTCGGCTACAACAACAGCAGATTCGGTTATTTCTACCGGGCCGGGGCTGCGCACCTTTGTGTCAACAAAACATATCAACATGAAGATCATTCTTACAGGTTCGTTAGGCCACATTAGTGCGCCGCTTACAAAGGAGTTAGTACAAAAAGGGCGCGCGGTTACGGTTATCAGCAGCAAAGCTGAAAAGCAGGCAGAGATTGAGACCCTTGGGGCTGCCGCGGCCATTGGTTCATTGGAGGACGCGGATTTCCTGAAAGCAACTTTTACCGGTGCGGATGCCGTTTACACCATGGTACCGCCGGCCAATTATTTCGATCTTAGCCTCGACCTGCTGACTTACTACCGTAGGCTGGGCAGCAACTATGCCGCCGCCATTAAACAAGCGGCCGTAAAGCATGTGGTTAACTTAAGCACCATTGGTG
Source organism: Mucilaginibacter sp. (assembly GCF_039925265.1). Lineage (GTDB taxonomy): Bacteria > Bacteroidota > Bacteroidia > Sphingobacteriales > Sphingobacteriaceae > Mucilaginibacter. The sequence goes on along the minus strand of NZ_JBDSZG010000006.1, from coordinate 32,606 downwards.
CCCACCTGGAAAAAGGCTCGGGTATACTGATTGGCGCGCACGATGTGGAGGGGATCCTGAACGAATTACCCGTCGATGTGAGCATCACCCACATGCGCCCAACATCGTTCTACTACAATTTATTTGCCTATGCGCACACTATTAAAACTGAAAACCGCATTGTTACCAACTACGGTGTGGGCGATATTATCCCCTGGGTTTCGCCGGTAGATATAGCTGCCGCGGTTGCCGAAGAAATAGTTGCAGCGGGCAACGGCAGAAAGATCCGTTACGTGGCCAGCGAAGAACTTACAGGGGCCGAAAGCGCAAGTATTATAGGCGAAGCAATGGGTAAGCCGGATTTGCGCTGGGACCTGATCAGCAGCGAAGAAGCGTTGGATGGTTTACTAAAAATAGGCATGAACCCACGTATTGCAGCAGGTTTGGTGGAGATGTTCGGCAGCCTGCATACGGGGCTCTTATCCGAAGATTATTTCCGCAACAGGCCTGCCGTGATGGGTAAAGTTAAACTGGCAGATTACGCGAAAGAATTTGCGGCGGCGATGAACAATCAGCAATAATAATAAGTATATTGTAGTATGGCAGGCACACAACCTTTAAGGCTTAAAACCATCAGCGAATTTCACCAGTTTAGGGGACTGCCCAAACCGGAACACCCGCTGGTAAGCGTTATAAATTTAGAGGATGTGAATGAATTGCCCTCCGGGGAAATGAGCATGGTGAAGGATTTTTACTCCATCGCGCTGAAACGAAATTTCAACATCAAAATGAAATACGGCCAGCAGGAATATGATTTTGACGAAGGCACCATGTTTTTTATGGCTCCCGGTCAGGTTTTAAGGCTGGAGGTAGATGTGGTCACCACATTAAAGCAGTCGGGGTGGATGCTGCTCTTCCATCCCGACTTTTTATGGAACACGCCTCTGGCCAAAAACATTAAACAGTACGAGTATTTCGACTATTCGGTGAACGAAGCACTGTTCCTGTCGGAAAAAGAAGAGACCATTATTGCGGGCATTATGCAAAACATCCAGCAAGAGTATCATTCCAACATCGATAAATTCAGCCAGGATATCATCATCGCCCAAGTGGTGCTATTGCTCAACTACTCCGACCGCTTTTACCACCGCCAGTTCATCACCCGCAAAATAGCCAACCACCAGGTGCTGGATCGACTGGAGAACATCCTTGCCCACTATTTTAAAAACGACGCTCTGGCAACACAAGGATTGCCTACCGTTGCCTACATTGCCGATGCCTTAAACGTATCACCGGGCTATTTAAGCGGTCTGCTCAAAACGCTAACCGGCCAAAGCACCCAGCAGCACATCCATAATACGCTGATAGAAAAGGCGAAGGAAAAACTATCTACCACCGCCTTATCGGTAAGCGAAATTGCGTATGGCCTGGGGTTCGAGCATCCGCAATCGTTCAGCAAGTTATTTAAAACCAAAACCAACCTGTCGCCATTGGAGTTCAGGGCTTCGTTCAATTGAGCCGGAATTACGGTTCGCATTTTAAATCCAAACCATCCCCCACCCGGCGTGTTGTATAGGTATGAAAACAAGTAACGTGATATTGCAAACTGTGGGGCTGGGCGCTGTTGCAGGTATGCGGGCCACCATGGCACCGATGGTTGCCAGCCATTATTTAAGCAACCACCCAAACCCGGCATTATCGCGTTCAGCATTACGCTTTATACAAATGCCGGTTACGGCTATGATTACCAAACTGCTTTCCGTTGCAGAGATCACCGGCGATAAAATTCCCAATAGCCCAGACCGCATCGTTCCCGCGCAGTTGCTGGCCCGCGTAGCGTCGGGCGCGTTTGTGGGCGCTACCATATTTAAGGCAAATAAGCTAAGTGTTATTGATGGGATTTTATTAGGTGGCGCATCGGCGCTGGCGGCTACTTTTGCGAGTTTTTACCTGCGCAAGGCAATAGATAAAGTTCCGTTTGTGAAGGACCCGATAGTAGGCGTGGTAGAAGACGTAGTTGCGCTGGGCACCGGCATATCTATCCTAAAGGCTTAATTTTAATTGGCTAAAATCTGCGGATGGCGCTTCTCCTCTGGCAGGGCCTGGTACTTTTTGTAGCTATCGCTGAGGTATGCTACCATATTGAAATCTTTACTGGTAAACACTTTTACACTTGGGGTGTAAAGGCTAATAAAGTTATCCATCTCGCCACCTGCGAGCGGCACATACTTGCCAATCGTTTCCGGGGTGAACAGCTCATGAATCTGGTCCATGGTATCAAAATCGCGCAGCTTTTTGGCCAGTTTTTGTTTGTCGTGCTCGCCCTTTTTCCAGTAATGTATCCTGATGTTGATGCCGCCGTCTAAGTTGCCCTTGCGGTCGCGGTGGTAAACAACGGGCTGGCCGTGGTACTCCTTATCGTAATCTTTGAACTTTTTTGCCAATTCGGTGGAAGAGATGTTCACCTGGCTCAGTTCCATATTTTGCGGCGCTAAAAATACTTCGATACCATTTAGGCTGGTAATCAGCACCGTATCGTTTTGATAGGAAAAGCCTTTAAATAGCACCAGGTCGCCTTTTTTGGCGGGCAGCGAAAATTTGCCGTTTTTATCTGATAGGGTGTTTTGCTTACTGCCCAGGTTCTCTATAAAAATGTTGGCAAGCCCGATACGGGTTTTGTACTCAAATACCTTCCCGTTAAAAATGCCCTGTGCAAATACCACCGGGCCGGCAAGGCAAAACGCGAATAATAACAAGTACCTGGTATAGGTGTGCATGTTTTAAAATTAACAAATTTGGCCTCCATAAATACACAGAACCGGGCATTTAACTAAATTTAACAATTACAGGTTGTAACGATGCTCCAAGTTCATTTAAAAACGATATTTAAAGAAATTTTTTTAACTGAAACCTGCATTTATTGTGTATTTTTATTCGTTAAAAATACGTTTATAGTGTATTTTTGATTTGACCGCCCCCAACATACTATTTAGATCCAATTTTGAAACCGAAGTTAACGAGTACCGACGCTTCATTGCCCGCTACTATGCAAACTAAGCAGAGTTTGTACAACAGCTATGCAAATATGCTGTTGGGCTACTTGTTTGAGGCACTAAAAAACAAAACGGTTGCCGAGCAATACCTGGTAGATATTTTTAACGAATTGCAGTTTAGCGATATACAAGCCATATCAAAACCGGGCGTTAACACTTTTTGCCAGCTGCAAATGATGGCCCGTAAAAAACTGACGTCGTTTTCAACAATAGCAGATGAATGCGCTGATGCGGACGATAAACCGAAAGGCGTGGTTGTCAGCGGTAATAAATTTATCGATCTGATGTCGGCAGAGCAACAAATTGTATTTTGTGGCGTCCATTATCACGGGAAAACAACTACCTGGCTTGCTACCGAGCTAATCAAATCGGAAGAGGAAATAAAACGTATATTGAAGGAGTCATTTATCATCATCAGGAAATCAACATAGTGATACAGCAACAGTACATAGATAGCGGCATTTTAGAAGCCTATGTAACGGGTTCTGCTACCGATACCGAGGTGAAGGAGTTGATGTATATGAAGGCCAAATATCCCGAGGTAAACTTCGCGTTGCAACAGTTGGAGCTGGATATGGAGCATATTGCCCAGCACATGGCTGTAATGCCGCCCGCAGGCACCTGGGACAAAATATCAGATACCATAGACGAACTTATCCTCCGCCCGGAACAATACTCTACCGATGCCGGGGATAACAATTACCAGAGCTTTAAAACTAATAATGGCCCGCACTTTATAGCGGTAGAGTCGGAATCTAACCACATGAAGGTTCACAAGAACTGGAAATGGGTTTTGGCAATGGTATTTGTTTTGGGTAAGATATTTTTGGGCTGCGCCATATACTTTTACCTGGAGAACAGGCAGGCCCAGCAGCAGGTGCAGGAATTGAAAACCGAGCTAAAGCAGCTGAAGAAATAAGGAAAAAATACCTAATAATGAAGGAAAAAAAACTTCGGCGTTGGGTGTTCGATATTCGTTATTAACCCTGCGGCATAAATCCCTCACGTCGATAATTCGTACTTCCCGTATTAAATTTCGTAAACCTTTTCCCCCGCTAAAAGTTATTCTGTAAACAACTTCCAATTACATGTCAACAGAAAAATCAACCGGAAAAAGTAGCGACGCAGTTAAGCCGTCGGCATCAAAAGAAAAAGAGCTGAAAACCGAAGGCCCTTTAAGCGAAAAGGACGAGGTGAAAAAAGCTGAACAACAAATGAATAAGACTGCTAAAAAGACCTCTTAGCTATTCACCAGCATATTGCGGTTGGGTAATGCCGCTGCAATGCTGTCTATCAGATTCCGTTCAGAGAATGGTTTAAGCACCACGCCTGTCATCCCTACGGCAAGGTACTTATCCCGGTCTTCTTTAAGCACATTGGCCGTTAGCGCCAATATAGGCAATGAAGCCTTCTGGGGGTCACCATTGGCCCTCACCAGTTGCGAAAATTCTATCCCACCCATTTCGGGCATCTCAATATCGGTAAGAATAATATCGTAAGGGTGATCTTCAAAAAGCTGCAGCGCTTCCCTGCCGTCATAGGCAACATCAAAGGTGATGTTCCATTTTTTTAGAATGGTGCTCACCAGCAATACGTTCAGCTTATTATCCTCAGCCACCAACACATGCTTGCCGGCAACCAGTTCGCGCGGATTTGTTTCGATAACAGCTTCCTGCTCCTGGCAAGCTTCCGCAGCGCTAACTTCCATCGGTAGTTTAAAGCTGAAGATAGAGCCAGTGCCCACCTTACTGGTAACGTTTATACTGCCGCCCTGCAATTCAACTATTTTTTTAACAATAGCCAGGCCAAGCCCCGTACCCTGTGTAGTGGTGGCTTTTTGTGCCGAGCCAACCTGCGAAAACTCATCGAAAATAAATGGCAGGTGTTCTTTATCAATCCCCAAGCCGGTATCGCGGATGTGCACGTTTAGCACCTTAAAACCAGACTGTCTGCCATCGGTAATAAAGGCATTAATAAATACCGAACCACGTGGCGTGAATTTAATGGCGTTGCTCACGAGGTTCATCATCACTTGCTTCAGGCGGAAGTAATCGCCCTGCATGCAAAGCTCCCTACCAAAATCCAGCTGATGGTTCAGTTCGATGCCTTTTTTACCGGCCTGCACCTGCATACTGGTGGCAATATCGGTAATGGCCTCAAACGGTTGAAACGGTGCTACCTCAAAATTCATCTTCCCGGTTTCGTACTTGCTAAAATCCAGGATCTCGTTCACTACATCCAGCAGCATTTTTGATGAGCTGCGGATGGCGCTGGTTTGCTCCTCCTGCGTTTCGGTGAGGTCACTTTGGGTAAGCTGCTCCGAAAAGCCGATGATAGAATTTAGCGGCGTGCGGATCTCGTGGCTCATGTTGGCCATAAACCGGCTCTTAGAATGCGCGTAATTTTCGGTCATCTGGGTATACACCACCATTTCCTTTTCGTTCTTAAATATCTTCCAGATGTTGTAGAGGATAACCACCACAACAACAGTAAGTATCAGGAACATCAGCCCCGAGAGGCGTTTAAACTCGTACAATACGGTTGACAGGTTGCTCTTCACCTCGGTTTTACTGGCCGAGATATATTGCTGCTCGGCAACTTTATATTTTTTCAGGCTCCCGATGATCTGGCTGATGAGGCGGTTGTTGATCTCCAGCATCTCGAGTTCGTTTTTGCGGAGTTTATTGTTGGCCTCGTAAAGTTTGCTGTAATAGTTATTGTAAACACGTGCCACTTTTGGAGTGGGGGTCATGGTGGTAATGGTGGTATCGGTAGTGCGCTGCACCAATAGAGGCGGCAGTTTAGCTTCTGCTGCCTTTTGTTTTTTGCCAAACAGCCTTTTAAAAAAATTCTTTTGGGGGGCAGGCGTGGCAGCTACCTTTGGCAAGGGGCGTATTGTATCTATATGTACCTCAGTTATTACACGGCGAACAACCGGTTGCTGCAGGTATTTGTTATCCGCATCTTTTAGCGCCCGATTTAATTTCCTTGCCGATTTTAGCAGGCTATCGGTAAGCGTCATCAGCTTAATATAGCTATCCGTTTTTAATGATTTTTGGCTGATAAGGTTGCCCAGTTCTGCATCCTGGGCAAGGCTTGCCGTGCTTTTATTGTTACGGTTTATGGTATCAATAATATTGTGTACGTTTTTTATCTGCGTGCTAAACTGAGTAAAATAGGCTTTTTTGGAGGTGAGCGCGTACATGCGGCTGCTGTTATCGGCACTGTACAGCTCTACTATACAGCTATCTATCAGGGTAGAATTTTCGCGAGCGTTTATCATCTGCTGAAAGCTGCTGCGGATCTTCTCGGCTTTGTTATAATGAAGATATAAGTAAAAAGCACTGCCAAAGAGCACCACAATAAGCAAAACAATAAGGCCGTAACGGAGCAGGGGGATTTTTTTTACACCAGCGATCATAAAAAGGGTTAAACAGACTCTAAAAGGGATCAAGCCCTTACATATGATAATTTAAAAGGAAATGCCATTGCTTATTTCCACGTATTTCTACGTGGTATTGCAATGAAGATGCCACATACTGTTTTATTCCGGATAAGAATGAATTTTAAACTACCAGTAGCAGTTTGTCGTTTAAGGCAAATATTTGGGGAGTATTTGCGGGTACGCTGTTCAAAATTGTGTGCACAAATTGAGCAAAAATAACAACACTTTGAACATTTAGTGGGGAAAACTAACTGTCCAAAGTGCTGATTTAGAAGACAATATTATAGTACTGTAGCAGAAGTCGGGACTGACAATCAAGCGCCCTGCCGGGGGCCCGCCACCGTTACGCTTCGCTGGGATCTGCTATTTTTCACCGGACGGACGGGCCGTTCAGTCACTTTTATTAATTCAGTTCCAGTGTAACTACCGATTTTGAAGGGATAACGACAACCAGTTTATCGCCATCTTTTTTAGCGCCGCTAAAGTTTTGCAGCTGCAGTTTCTTCGGCTGCTCAAAAGTGTTCACGTCGGTAATATTGGCCGAAGTAAGGATGGTCCCTTTTACGGTACTCCAATTGATGTTTTTTAGTGCGGTGCTAATGGTGATGGTGTTATGCAGATCTAAATTCACCAGCGAGATATGAATTTTACCACTTGCATCCTGCGAAGCAGAAGCATTTACAGCAGCTATTTTTTTACCGTCAACCTCGTAATCGGGCGAATTAAGTTTAATGTTGAGGTATTTAGCATCCTGATGCACCTGGTACATATCAAAAATATGGTAAGTAGGTGTCAGTATCATTTTCTCTTTTTGGGTAAGAATAAGCGCCTGCAACACGTTAATGGTTTGGGCCAGCTCGGCCATTTTCACCCTGTCGCAGTGGTTATTGAATATATTTAAGGTGGTACCAGCTATCAGCGCGTCGCGCAGGCTGTTTTGCTGGTATAGAAAGCCGGGGTTGCTACCTGGTTCAGGGTCGGTCCATATCCCCCACTCATCCACTACAAGCCCTACTTTTTTCTCGGGGTCGTACTTATCCATAATGGCGGAGTGTTTGCTCACTATCTCATCCATCCTCATGCAATTAACCATGGTGCTAAAGTACTCGGATTCGCTAAAACTCGTTGCCGAGCCCTTTTTGCCCCAGTTCCCTGTAGGAAGAGTATAGTAGTGCATAGATACACCCCACATCATGTGGTTAGGCACATTTTTCATGATGGTTTCGGTCCAGTTGTAATCATCAGCATTGGCACCGCTGGCAATCTTTTTAAGCCTCGCGCCCGGGTAATCCTTCGCGAACGACGCGTAGCGTTTAAACTCGTTAGCGTAGTATTCGGCCGTCATATTACCGCCGCAGCCCCAGTTCTCGTTACCTACGCCCCAAAAAGCAACCTTGTAGGGTTCGGGGTGGCCGTTTGCCTTGCGCTGCTGCACCACGGTGCTGGTGCCGTTAGAGTTTAGGTATTCTATCCATTTGCTCATTTCATCTACCGTACCGCTACCTACGTTGCCTGCTATGTAGGGCTCGGTACCCAATAATTTGGCAAGTTCCAAAAATTCGTGTGTGCCAAAGCTGTTATCTTCGGTAACGCCGCCCCAGTTGCTGTTTACCATGCGGGGGCGCTGCGCGCTGGGGCCAATACCGTCGCGCCAGTGGTATTCATCGGCAAAACAGCCACCCGGCCAGCGCAAGTTGGGGATCTTTATTTTCTTCAGGGCAGCAACCAGGTCCAGCCTTATCCTGTCCTGCTTTTTTACCGGCAGGTTTTTATCCACCCAAAAGCCATCGTATATACCACGGCCCAGGTGTTCGGCAAATTGCCCGTAAATGTGTTTGCTGATGATAGCCTTAGAATCGTTGGTGATGGTGATGCTGCCGCTGCTTTGCGCACAGGCAACCACCGGTGCCGCTAACAGCAGCAAGAGTACGTACTTCTTCATAATTGGTTTATAATTAATAAATGTATAAATTACAGTTATAAATCTAAGCACTTTTTTCTTTTATCCAAACGGATTAGAATAAATTTGAAAAATCATCTGCCAACCATGAAAAAATACTTCATCGCCATAGTTATACTACTTGTGTTTTTTTCCTCCTGTAAACCGGGACTGTCACCTGAAAGGCTTTACGGCAGATGGAATTATACCCGTATAGAGAAACCGGCTTCGCCCAGCGATAGCGTAACCCGCTTTGATATTGCCGAGCAGAAACCCGCCATTGTTTTTAATAAAGACAATACGCTGCAGATCTATTGGGGCGGCAAGCTATTATCGCATGGTAAATTCACCATAAACAGCCTCGACATTAAATACAAAGAGGACCTTGGCGATGGCAAAACCCGCGATTTCCCCTTTTCGGTAACCGAACTTACAGACAAGAAAATCATTTTTGAAACGCTGGGCGAAGATGGCTCGAAGGTAACGGCGGTGAGGGAGTAGTTGGGGAAGTAGCAGTTGCAGTGGCAGTTGTAAATACCTTGCTGCCGCAGGTTTTCAACCTGTGGTGAGGCATGATGATGGAAGCATCCTGCTTCCGTCAGCTGAAAGCTGACCTTGTGCCATACCACGAGATACGCTACGCTAATCTCGCGGCAGCGAAAATCAAAAACCTAATGTGCTGTCAAGCTCCCACCCTGTTTAGCATCAACTTTGGTTTTAATAAAACGCGTGCCGATGAGCAACAACACCAAAGCCATCGCACTCGATACAATAATGATAGTGGCCATGGGCACGGCGGATTTTGATTTAAATAAACTTACCCCTACCGATACCATGGAGCCGATGGCCATTTGCGATGCGCCCAGCAGGGAAGATGCCGTGCCGGCGTTCTTTTCAAAAGGTGCCAGCGCCAGCGCCGAAGTGTTGGGACTAATCAGCCCTACGCAGCATAAAATGCCGAAGATCATGACGATGGTACCAACCAACCCAAGCCAGCCTTGTAGCGAGCCGGTTAAAAACACAACGGCTATGCCCACCATTACCGTTAAAACGGTTTTTACAATTTGCTCGCTTTTATACTTTTTTACCAGAAAACTGTTCACCTGACTGGAGCCGATAAAGCCAATGGAGAGGACGGCGAAGATCCATCCATAGGTTTTTGCGCTTACCTTAAACACTTCCATAAATACAATTGGCGATGCCGAGATATAGGCGAACAACCCCGAAAAGGCCAGCGCGCCGCAAAAAGCATAAGTGTAAAACTGCGGCGTTTTCAGCACGGTTAAAAAGCTATTGATAATTGGCCCCGGGGCCAGCGAATAAGATGGGTCGGGCGGGTAGCTTTCGGGCAATACAAAAATTACCGCGAGGCTTATTAAAACCGATATTACGGCCAAAATGATAAATATCAGCTGCCAGCCAAACGCTTCGGTAACATAGCCACCTACGGTTGGCGCAATCAGCGGCGAAGCGCCCAATACCAGTATCAGCAGGGCAAATACTTTGGCGCTATCCTTAACCGGGAACAGATCACGCACCATGGCCATAGAGGCCACCGCCGCCGCGCAACTGCCAATGGCCTGTATAAACCGCATTACGATAAGCATTTGAATACTGCCAGAAAAATAGCAGCCAATGGACGCGATGATATATAACGACAGCCCAAAATACAGCGGACGCTTGCGGCCAAACCTATCTAAAAGCGGCCCGTACAACAGCTGCCCGGCCGAGATGCCGATAAAGAAACTGGACAACGACAGCGCCACGTTTTCGGTAGTGGTATGCAGCGATTTGGCAATGGCCGGAAAACCCGGAAGGTACATATCAATAGAGAACGGCCCCAAAGCCGTAAGCGAACCCAGTACGATGATGAGGGTGAAGTAGCGCTGTTTTGTCATTGCTTCAAATAACGGCAACAAAAGGCAGAAAATTGACGGGGCAAAGTAAAATTTTAGGGTGTGTTTTTTGAGACGCAACACTTTGTGCATTCCCTGCCACCATCATGCCGATTTATTTCGGCACCTCATCTGCAAGGTTACAAAGCATGGCGGTTACCTGTCCCGCCGGGGTGCTGAAACAAATTACATAAGCTAAATTGTGTGGTGGGTCATGGTGAGCCTGTCGAACCACAGCGGGTAGGCCAGCCGCACGCCCTTCGACAAGCTCAGGATGACCCCACGCTCTTTGTCATTTCCCACTCAGAGATTGCGGATTTAAAAACTCAGCACGAAACGAGGTATTACTTGCGGTTACAGCCTATTTGGTAACGCTGCCCGGTATCTTCCCGTACTCCACATCGTTGGGTTCCCACAGTTCTATTTTATTCCCTTCGGGGTCCATTATGTGGATGAACTTGCCGTAGCTCACAACTTCCATCTTGTCGGTTATGGTAACACTATCGGCGCGCAGCTGCTTTACCAGTTCTTCCAGGTTCTCCACCCAGTAGTTAATCATAAACTCTTTGGTGGATGGCTCAAAGTATTTGGTTTTCTCGGAGAATGGGCTCCATTGGGTGTAGCCATTTTTGGTACTGTCGGCACCCTGGTGCCAGGCAAATACGGTGCCGTATTTACCGGTATTTAAACCCAGGTTTTTGCTGTATCAATCGCGCTGTTTTTTAGGGTCTTTACATTTGAAGAAGATGCCGCCAATACCGGTTACCTTTTTCATCGCGCTGGTTTGCTTTACCGAATTAAAAGCCCAGCCCAAAGCAAACGATGCTACGAAGCCGGCAGTGATCAATATTTTCTTCATAATAGGTGAAGATACCACATTTTATCTCATCAAAATAACAGCGACACCTATCAAATTACATAAATGTTATTACTTTAGAGGCACTCCTTAATAACACCTGAATTTACAACAATGCTGGTTATACTCATTTGCATCGTGCTGCTCATCCTGCTGGTTAGCTGGGCCAAAGTGAATCCTTTTTTGGCATTCCTGATGGTATCTATCACCGCCGGGCTTCTCCTGGGCATCCCGTTAACCAAAATTACCGCATCGGTACAAAAAGGCCTGGGCGATACGCTGGGGCCCCTGGCCATTATAATTTGCCTGGGCGCTATGCTGGGTAAACTGGTGGCAACCAGCGGCGCGGCCCAAAAAATTGCCGAGGTGCTGGTTAACCTGTTTGGTGTTAAGCATATTCAGCTCGCGTTGGTTGCAGTTGGTTTTATTATAGGCATACCACTTTTTTACAATACCGGCTTTGTGCTGATGGTGCCGCTGATATTTTCGGTAGTGTATAAGTATAAACTGCCGGCGGTTTATATTGGGTTGCCCATGCTCTCGGCGCTATCGGTTACGCATGGCTTTTTGCCGCCGCACCCCTCGCCTACCACCCTGGTGGGTATGTTTCATGCCGATATGGGCACTACGCTGCTTTACGGCCTGGCGCTGGCCATCCCCGCTATTATTTTAGCGGGACCTGTATTTGCCCAAACCCTTAAAAAAATGCCCTCCGCACCGCTGGATACTTTCCGCTCGGAGGATATGCCGGCAGATAAGCTCCCCGGCACCGCTACCAGCTTTTTAACAGCCTTGCTGCCTGTTATTTTACTAATGGCAAGTACGTTTTACCTCAATAGCAATAAAACGCCGGGCAGGATGCATGATATCATTACCTTTTTAGGCGACGCGCCTATTGTGATGCTGATATCGCTTTTGGTGGCCACCTTTACACTCGGCCTGAGGCAAAAGAAAACCATGACCGCTTTAGGCGGAATATATACCGATGCCGTTAAAGATATCTCCATGATATTGCTCATCATCGCCGGCGCGGGCGCGTTTAAACAGGTATTGGTTGATAGCGGCATAAATAACGAGATCACCAGCCTGCTGCAAAGCTCGCACATGCAGCCGCTGGTACTGGGCTGGCTGCTGGCTGCCATCATCCGCATCAGCCTGGGTTCGGCAACGGTGGCGGGGCTTACGGCTGCCGGCATCGTATCTACCATGGTGTTAAAGGACCCTACCATCAACCCCAACTTAATGGTGCTATCCATCGGCGCGGGCAGCCTGGCTTGTTCGCACGTTAACGATGGCGGTTTCTGGCTGTTTAAAGAGTATTTTAATTTGTCGATAAAAAACACTTTTCTATCCTGGACGGTGATGGAAACGCTGGTAGCCCTTATTGGGCTGGGCGGCGTATTAATACTGAACATGTTTGTTTAAAAATCAATCATCATGAAAAAATTAATCTGCTTTTTTACCCTTTGCCTTGCGTGCAGCTTCGGCATAAAAACTTATGCCCAAACACCTGCCGAAGGCGCTTATTACACCTCGTTCGACGGTACTAAAATTTACTACGAGGTAAAAGGCGAGGGTTTCCCGGTGGTGATGCTGCACGGCTTTACTGGTACCGCCCAGGGCTGGAAAAACGGCGCCCTTTACGGCGACCTGCTGAAAGAAGGCTATAAGGTGATATTGCTGGATATGCGTGGCAACGGCCACTCAGACAAACCACATACCGATGCCGGCTACAATAACGATGCAGAAGCAAAAGATGTGATGGGGCTGGTAACCAGCCTCGGCATCAAAAAATACAATGTGGTGGGCTACTCGCGCGGCTCTATTATTACCTCGCGGGTGATGGTGCTGGATAAGCGCGTACACAAGGCCGTAATGGGCGGCATGGGCGCAGATTATACCAACCCCAACTGGGAGCGCCGCATACACGCCTGGAAGGCCTTAGCAGGTGATACCACGCTGCATGATGTGGATGATATGATGGTATGGATAAATAAAAACCCTTTTGATAAAGTGGCGCTTGCCATGCAGCAAAAGCATCAGCCAAGCACCAGCCCGGCCGAACTTGCTAAAGTAAAAATACCTGTTTTACTGATAGACGGCACCGAGGATACAACCAACGGAGATGTTAACGATCTGAAGAAGCTTATCCCTACGGCGACTATGGCAGCTGTACCCGGCGACCATAATAGTGCAGGGAAAACTATACAGTTTTCTAACGCGATTATTCATTTTCTGAAATAAGACATTAAACCATTGCCGATTTAAGCACTCCATAGTATAGTTAGCAATATGGCTCACTATTTGTATTAGACAAAACATATTTAGATACTATCACTATGAAAAAGATACTCATATATGGCGGCCTCGCAATGGCATTAACAACATCATTGAATTTCAGTGCAGCTGCTCAGGAAAAAAAAGGTATAAGTCAACAAGGTAAAGGTGCTATAATAGGTGGAGCAGGCGGTGCAGTTGCCGGTGCGCTTATTGGCCACAATGTTAAAGGTGCGGTTATAGGCGGCGCAATTGGTGCCGGCGGTGGTTACATTATTGGTAACGAAGCCCGCAGACGCCAGCAAAAACGCAGACATGCCGCCTGGCTGGAACGCCGCCGTGCATGGAAAGCCGCACACCCTGGTAAAGCATATCCATATTAATAAATAATATTATTCTTACTCAAAAAACCTGCAGCGATTGGCTGCGGGTTTTTTTGTGGGGTAGCGTGTGTCAATTAGAGCCCATTAGGAGCGGATAAGGATTTATGTTAAGCCTGTGGATGTTACTTTTCTTTTCCGCAAAGAAAAGTAACCAAAAGAAACTCTCGGCTGCGCCCTGTTCTATGAAAGGTTGTGCTTTAGCAATTGCTGCTGTTGCAGAACAGGACAAGGCCGATTTTAAAAAGGTGTTGTTGAGCCTGTTCACTTGAGATTGCCTACACCGGCAGTACAAAATAAAACTCCGAGCCTTGCCCTTCGCTGCTTTCTACGCCTATTTTGCCCTGGTGCAGTTCAACTATCTCGGCGGAAAGGTATAAACCTATACCAAAGCCGCTGAAGCCTTTGGTGCTATCATCCTCCACCCGGTAAAATCGCTGGAAGATATGCTGCTGATCTTTTAACTTAATGCCTATACCGTTGTCTCGCACAGATACTTTTACCTGGTTGTTTAGGCGCTGTACCAAAACTTTGATATCCGTATTCTTAGGCGAATATTTCACCGCGTTGCTGATGAGGTTGTTGATCACCTGGCCAATTTTCTCGCGGTCGGCGGTGATGATGATGGGTTTCCCGCCCAAAAAAGTAATGGCATGGCTTTGCGCGATGGGCCGGTTTTCCGCAGCTACTTCTTCTATCAACGCGTTCAGGTCAAATTCATGGCGCTCCAGTCTCAGTTTTCCCGATTCCAGCTTAGAGAGATCGAGAAAGCCGTAGATGAGTTTGGTCATCTTGTTGATCTGGTTCTCTGATTTCTGCAGCGCATTCAGCAAAAAGCTATCGCCGGATCGTCGCGCGTTTACATGCAGCAGCTGAATGTAGGCTTTTAACGAGGTAAGCGGGGTTTTTAGTTCGTGGCTGGCGATAGCAATAAAATCGTTCTTGCGGATCTCGTTCAACTTATTCTCTGTAATATCCAGCACAGCGCCGATAAATCTCTGTGGTATATCATCGTCGTTAAAGCTTACCTTGCCTTTGGCCCTCACCCAGCGTAATTTTTTATCATCAATACCTATTGTACGGTACTCCACATCGTACTCTCCGTTAGAAAGCTGGCGATGATACGAGCGGTTAACCGCCTGGTCGGTTTTTTCTTTATCGTCCGGGTGCAGGCCCAACAAAAACTGGTTATCATAACTTACGGGGCCATCAAAATCTTCCATGCCGAATAATTCGCGGCAACGCCTGTCCCAAACCATACTATGGTTTAACAGATCCAGGTCAAAGGTACCAACCTCTGCCGCCTGGGTGGCCAGTCGCAGGTTCTCTTCGCTCTTCTGCAGGTCGTCCAGTATGCGCTTTTGTTCGCTGATATCCTGTATGGTGCCCAGCATACGCAGGGGCGTACCGTCATCGCCATAAATTATTTTACCGGTGGTGCGGATCCAATGAATAGTGGCATCCAGCCATATCACTCTCGCCTCATAAAAATAGATCCCGGTTCGCAGGGCCCTGTCAAAAGCGCTGATCACAATGTGGAGATCTACCGGTAGAATGATCTGCCTTAGTTCGGGGTGGCTAATCACATCTGTGCTTTTGCGCCCGAAAATCTCGGCCAGGCGCGGCGAATGGATGATAACACCCTTTTGCAGATCGAGGTCGAAAGTACCAAGCCCGGTAGCCTCCGCTGCAAGGCGGTGGCGCTCTTCTGCATCCTCTAATTTACGGCGGGAGAGCACCTGCTCGGTAACGTCCGTAGCAACCACCATAATACCGCTGATGGTTCCATCACTATGGGTTACAGCCTGGTACACAAAATTGAAATAATAATCGCCGGGTATATTTCGCCTTATTAAGGTAACCTTGGCTTCATACCCGTAATGTGTGATGCCGGTTTTATAAACATTTTGCAGCAGGCCCACAAATGGCTGATTCTTTATTTCGGGCAGCCCCTCTGTCAACGGCAGGCCAATAACGCTTTCATCTTTTCCCCATACCTCCAATATCTGGCTGTTAGCCAGCTCGATGGTGAATTGCGGCCCACGTAAAACACTTATAGCCACAGGCGCCTGCGCCATTAAATGATGGAAGGTTTGCTGACTTAAATAAGCGGGGCTATCAAGGTTAGTGTTCACGATTTTAATATAACAATAATAATACAATTATTAAGAAACATTTGGCGTATCTTCCCTTATTAGAAATTATTGTTTATTTTTGACACAGTTTACAAACCCCGGTATACCGAGCCGCTTCCCCGTTTTTGCATATTATTTAATTTTCCGACGCTAAAAAATACCATTTTCATTTTTTTATAGTTTAGTAGATATCTTTTATGGTAAAACGTATTTTAGTATTGGATGACAACCAGGATATCCTCGACATTGTGCACGAAACCCTTACCTATGAGAATTTTGAGGTTAGGAGTACCGGCGAAAGCGAGAAGGTGATGCCCCTGGTAGAGGAATTTAACCCCGACCTGGTTATATTGGATTTCCGTGTGGCGGGTACCAACGGCGGTGAACTGTGCCAACAGATAAAAGCGCACCCCAAATTTGGTAACGTGCCGGTTATTATTTTTTCGGCCTACATTAACCGCGATGCCGAATTGCTGCGGTACGGCTGCGATGCCATCATCAACAAACCTTTCGATCTTACCGAACTGGTGGAGAAAGTAAACAACCTCATCTCGTAATTTTTCATCACGCTGGTATAATTTATAAGCCGTATTAAAGTTTATACATTTACTATGCTTCGCACCCTCCCCGTTTTTGCGCTCATCTGTGCCTTACTGTGTAATATGGGCACGGCATCGGCCCAAAGCAATTACACTACAACCGATTTTTTTGTACCCAACGGCGCGCTGCAATTGCAAGTACGCAAAATAGTAGAGACCACTTACTCATCGCATCGCAAATTACCTTTGTTATTGGTGCATGGCGGCACCGGCGCAACCACCTCTTTCGACCTGGATGCCGAGGATGCCTCTTTTGCCAAATCGTTAGCGCTGGGTGGCTTTAACGTTTACATCATGAATATCCGCGGCTGGGAACGCTCCACCGCCCCTGTTTACAACCTTACCGATACCGCCTTAGTGGCAGGCAGTTGCCAGGAAGCAGCATCGGATATAGATGCGGTGGTGAATTACATGCTGCAGGGTAACCCCAAAGGTAAAATAAACCTGTTTGGCTGGGCCGTTGGCGGGCACTGGGCCGCTCATTATACCACACAGCATAACAGCAAGGTGGCTAACCTGATTGTGCTGAACAGCCTGTACGGCGTAAAAGCACCCTGGGGGTTTAACACCACCTTTGTCAGCCCTACCGATAGCACCAGGTTTGATAACAGCATCCCCACCTACCGGCAATCTAACGAGCAAGCGGTGATCAATATATGGAAGACCGGGCTTACGGATGCAGATACCACCATCAAGGCAGATTCGGCAGTAATTAAAGCTTTCGCCAAAAGCGCGGTAAGTTTTAATGATGAGCATTTGCTGAAGACACCCGGCGGGTTCCGCAAGGAGAGCTTTTACATGGCCAATGGCCGTAAGTACTGGGATGCCAAAGACATTACAGTACCCACCCTCATCATCCGTGGCGACAGAGATTTTTGGTCGAGACCGATAGATATGGATACCTTTTATAATGAATTGATAGCTGCGCCAAATAAAAAGAAAATTATCATTGCCAATGGTAACCATTTTGTGTTTTTAGATACCCAGGGAAACGGGCGCAGGAAGCTGCTCATCGCTATAAATAATTTTGTAAAGAAGGGGTTGTAACTCCAACACGGGGAAGGTTTGCGGGTTAGCTATAAAAAAACAAACCCCCGGTTGATTGCTCAACCGGGGGTTTTATTTGGATCTTTATCCGGAGTGAAATTATTTCACTTCTTCAAAATCAACATCAGTTACGTTGTCGGCATTTTCAGCTTGTGGCTGGCCGGCATCGCCTTGTGGCTGGCCACCATCGGCAGATGCTTTGTACATATCCTCAGAAGCTGCTGTCCATGCGGCATTCAGTTCTTCCTGTGCAGGCTCAATAGCTGCTAAGTCCTTAGCAGAATAAGCTGCTTTCAGTTTCTCTAAGCCGGCTTCGATAGCGCCTTTTTTATCGGCAGGGATCTTATCGCCGTACTCTTTCAGTTGTTTTTCTGTAGAGAAGATCAAAGCATCGGCACTGTTCAGTTTTTCAACTTCTTCTTTTGCCTTTTTGTCAGAGTCTGCATTTGCTTCAGCTTCATCCTTCATCTTTTTGATCTCCGCGTCAGTTAAACCCGAAGAAGCTTCGATACGGATCTTTTGCTCTTTACCGGTTGCTTTATCTTTTGCAGATACATGCAAGATACCGTTGGCATCAATATCAAAGGTAACTTCTACCTGTGGTACGCCACGAGGTGCCGGTGGTAAACCATCCAGGTGGAAACGGCCTATGGTACGGTTACCCTGTGCCATTGGGCGCTCGCCCTGTAATATGTGAATCTCAACAGATGGCTGGTTATCGCTTGCTGTAGAGAAAGTTTCTGATTTTTTGGTTGGGATGGTTGTGTTCGATTCGATCAGTTTGGTCATTACACCACCCATAGTTTCAATACCCAATGATAATGGGGTAACATCTAACAACAACACATCTTTAACCTCGCCGGTTAATACACCACCTTGTATAGCAGCACCAATAGCAACAACTTCATCCGGGTTAACACCTTTTGAAGGCGCTTTACCAAAGAATTTTTGCACGGCATCCTGTATAGCAGGGATACGGGTACTACCACCTACCAAAATCACTTCGTCGATATCGGCAGTGCTGTAACCTGCATTTTTCAATGCAGTACGGCAAGGGTCTATAGTACGTTTGATCAGGCTATCTGCCAATTGCTCGAATTTTGCACGGGTTAAAGTTTTAACCAAGTGTTTAGGGCCTTCGGCACCTGCGGTGATGTATGGCAGGTTGATCTCAGTTTGGGTTGAGCTTGATAATTCGATTTTTGCTTTCTCAGCAGATTCTTTTAAGCGTTGCAGAGCCATTGGGTCTTTGCGCAGGTCTACACCTTCGTCGCTTTTAAATTCGTCTGCCATCCAGTCGATAATTACCTGGTCAAAGTCGTCACCACCTAAGTGTGTATCACCATCGGTAGATTTTACTTCGAACACGCCATCACCCAATTCCAGGATAGAAACGTCATGTGTACCACCACCGCAATCAAATACGGCAATTTTCATATCCTTATGTGCTTTATCCAAACCGTAGGCAAGGGCAGCAGCAGTAGGCTCGTTAATGATACGGCGAACTTTTAAACCTGCAATTTCACCGGCTTCTTTAGTTGCCTGGCGTTGTGCATCGTTAAAGTATGCAGGAACGGTGATAACCGCTTCGGTAACTTCGTGACCAAGGAAATCTTCAGCCGTTTTCTTCATTTTCTGAAGGATCATGGCAGAAAGCTCCTGTGGAGTATATTTACGGTCGCCAATTTCTACACGTGGGGTGTTGTTGTCACCTTTAACCACTTTGTATGGCATACGGTCGGCTTCTTTGGTAACCTCGTTAAACTGGTTGCCCATGAAGCGTTTGATAGAAGAAATAGTTTTTGTTGGGTTGGTGATAGCCTGGCGTTTTGCCGGATCGCCAACTTTACGTTCGCCATCGTTCACAAAAGCTACTACTGACGGCGTAGTACGTTTACCCTCGCTATTGGCTATAACAACAGGCTCGTTGCCTTCCATTACAGCAACGCAGGAGTTTGTTGTTCCTAAGTCGATTCCAATTATTTTAGACATATTGATTGATTATTTTTTATTAAGTATTGCTTACCAAGCCTATTTCACAAGGGTTGTGCCAATACTTAAATGGCAGATAAAATAGGCGGAAATTGGCAGAATACTTACAGCGCGGCAGGGTGCATTACTTTGTGGTGACAGGTTGGCAGAGAATTATTGGATGTGCAGATGTGAGAATTTCAGATGTACAGATAAAAAGAGTGGTGGATCACCCTGAGCTTGTCGAAGGGCGTGGTGGGTATCGGGTCGAATAGTTCGACAGACTCGCCATGACAAACCGTAGAGACGCAATATTTTGCGTCTCCTTTAGGACAGGTAACGAAAATGCAAGTGGATTTGCACAGGTGATTTGCATGCGGGAGACGCAAAATATTGCGCCTCTACGGCAATTGATATTATTTAAACTTAACTTACCCTCCATGAAATACCTCTACCTCTTCGCAATCCTCCTCTTGGCTCAAACCACATCCGCTCAACCGCCTGACAGGAAAGAAGCAACCTCGTTATTGATATGGCTTATCAAAACCCATCATATCAAATATTTGGCACCTAAGACCAACGACGGCGTATTTTACACCATAAATTACCTGACAATAAAATCCATGCTGAAACCTGATGATCAAATAAATACCAGCAAATCTTTAAGTAATTACCTCACTGCCGAAGAAATTGCTACATGTAAAGATGCCCATCCGGCGATGATGACCGACTGGCGCATTTGGTACAAGCAACTACCCGTGGTGTTTACTCGCGGCACTAAACACATATTAAAACTGTTCGACCAGCAAGAAACCGTTTATACTTTTTCGAATCCGTTCTACCTAAATAAAGAAGGCACACGGGTTTTAATAGGCGAGTATTTTTCCTGCGGGATTGCCTGCGGCCGCGGCGATATATTACTCTGCGAATTTAAAGATGGCAAATGGCAGCTAATTGCAAGTGCCATTGTGACGAACGATTAATTGAAAATTTGGCAATTTGAAGATTTGATAATGCTCAAGCTCCTAATTTTCAAATCACCAAATTTTCAAATTGACTAATTATTCACCGGTGCCACCCTTTCCATTTCCACCTTCAATTGCTTGCCCCCTATTTTTCCAACCAGCGTTTTCATTTCGCCGGTGCCGGATGTGATGGTGGCTGTAAGCGTATCCTTCACCGTATCCGGGAAATGAAATGCTACGGTAATTTGCTTGGTTTCGGGGTTGTATTTGTACCTGCCAATTACCTTGTTGCGGTAATCGGGGTAGCCCAAAACAAGGTCAAAGCGGTCGATAAACACGTGGGTGAGCAGGCTGTCGCGGCAGGGTGCCTGGGTTTGATCGATGTTGTTGATGAATACATGCTTCACTTCATATTTACCGGTTATTTCGGTGTAATTGGTTGGGTACTGGTGCACAGCGAGGGCAATTGCGGGGATAATAATAGCCGATGCCTTTACCGCATAACCTATCCCCTTGCTTCGGAAATTGTACAGGGGCGAATTGCCTTTAGCCACCAGGAAGAATTCTACCAGGCGGCGGTACTCCAGCAGGATGAGGTATATTACGGTAAGCACCTCGAGGGCAACGTACACCTGTACCAATAAGTTGAGGTAATAAAGATCCAGCAGCATAATATTCAGCAGCATGGGCAGCAACACAAAAGCGCCCACCAACCGGGTTTTGCGGAACAGCAGCAGCGCGCCGCCAAGGATTTCGAGCGAGGCTATTATATTTACCATAGAATGGTACCGCCCCATAAAGGCCCACATCAGCATTTCGTTAGGGATGGCGGTAAAGGGGTCGTCCAGCATGCCGAGGGGCACGTAAAATTGCAGGTGGCACAACTTTTGGCAACCAAACATCACCATATCCAACGCGATTGTATAGCGTACGGCGTTTTGCCAAAAAGCGGTATAATTGGTAACATCGATAGCCCCCTTTGCGGCTTTGCTTTTCCAAACAAATAGCAGCGTTAAAACGGTGAACAGATAACCGAGCGCTATGCCATATAGTAGCAGCGGCGATATATTCTCGCCTACGGCAACACGTACGGCGCGGGTAAAAACAATAGCGCCCAAAACGGCTGCAATAAACGCGGCCAGGGCAAGCGGGGAGAAAGGTTTACGTTCCATAAATATAAGTTTATGGTGCAATAGTAGGCGTTGGGAAGGTGCGCGTCGTTCGGATGGATAGAGGCGAACGTGTTTGTGGGTTTATTTTCAATTTCCTCTTGAGAGATCGATAGCCCATCAGGAAGACAGTGTTTATTAATGCCTCTACGATGTCCTAATAAAATATTTAGGATTTATGGTGACACCATTATGGGGGAAAAATGTTAACCCGATATTTTTTTAACATATTGATTATAGGAACATTAAAAAATATTTATTGAAATTGTGTTAAGTTATGTTAACCCTAATGTTGGTGCTCTGCCCCTGCCAACACTCGCTCATCAACCTTCCCCCTCCTCATAAACTCGCTTGGCGCCATCCCCACCTGCGTTTTAAAAACTGTATTGAAAGTAGTTTTAGAACTAAAGCCGGCGCTATAGGCAATTCCGAGGATATTAAGATGCTTATATTTATCCGACAGCATAATTTGCTTGGCCTCCTCTACCCGGTAAGCGTTCACAAACTGGAAGAAGTTTAAACCTATCTTCTCGTTCAGCAGAAAGGAAAGATCGTGTACCGATACGGCCATGGCTTCGGCCAGTTGGGGCAGACTGAGTTCGTTATCGAGGTAAAGCTTTTCACCCGTCATCAGGCTTTCCAGTTTGGCGCGCATTTGTTGGGTCTGTTCATCAGCAAAGCGTTGTTTGATGGGTTTAACCTGAGCGTCAACTTCAACAATTACTTCGTTGATGGCCTTTAGCTCCGATACCTCGAAGGGGAAGATCTCTTTCTGCGCGAGCGAATAATAAAATATGGCCAGTCCCCCAAGCAGGTGCCCGAAGGCAATACCCGCGGGCGTTAAATGGATATTGAACAGGATAGATGCAAAGAACAAGGCCAGCATTCCCCCTATACTCAGCAGCAGGTACTTGAGCCAGTTAAGGTTCACAGGAACGGTATCCGACGCGATAAGCTGAATATGCTTCCGGTGCCTCCGCAATGTATTAAACGCCAGCACCCAGTACACCAGCAACTGCGCATTTACTCCCCAGCGCACCAAAAAGCCTATCACAAAATTCACCTTCGGCGGTAAGCTGAAGTGCCCGCCTATTAACTGGTAGTCGGGGAAATACAAAGCAGGCACCATGTATAAAAAGAAGATGGTAAAAGGAATAAAATGCAGGTAATCGCTCCCCTTAAACTTGCTGCCCGGCGTAGTGAACTGCACAATACTGAGGTACATGGCAGGCGCCAGCGCAAAGCGGGAGAGCTCGTTAAAGCCGATGATGCGGGGGTATGCCCTGTCCAGCCCGGCATCGTACAGCACCACATTGCACACCATGCATCCTACCGAAGCAAAGAACAAACCCAGCCAGCGGTTGGCCACAACATTTACCCTCCCCGGGTTAAACCAGCCCACAAAAGCCATCAGGAAGAAGCAGTTGCAAGTGATGATGTGTAAAATAAGTTCGGCGCTCATGTGATAAAATTACTTATTAATTTGAAAATTTGGCGATTTTAAAGTAAGGCATATTCGAAGATGAGGTAATTTGAAGATTTGAAAATTAAGATTCCGCATTTTCAAATTGAAAGCTATATTTACGCACTAAAAATTACCGCCGCTGTTACTTAACACACCAAACAGGCAAATTACCCTGCCTGGAATTGTATAACACCGCAGCCTTATAAGCTGACATACCGCCGCAACCCGCAGGCGGAAGAGATTCTTTTTGTTATATAATTTAAATCAAAACAATGTTTTTTATTGAAAGCGAACGGTTGAAACTGATCCCGTTAACACATACGCAACTTTTACTTTTACAGGAAAGCCGCGAAGAAATGGAACTATCCATGGGGCTTACCCCATCTAACATGCTGGTGGACCAGATATGGCAGGATGAACTTGCGGATGCCATCGAAAACTGGTGCATCCCCAAAACACTGGCCAATCCCGATAAATGGATCTGGTATAGCATTTGGGAGGCGGTGCGAAAAGACACCAACACCAGCATCGGCGGCTTTGGGCTGGGTTGGCCCGACGAAAATGGCGAATCTATCACCGGCTACTCTATCGACCGGAACGAACAGGGCAAAGGCTATGGCACCGAGGGCCTTAAACGTATTTGCGAATGGGGGTTTGAACACCCTGAGGTTAAGGTGATATGGGCAGATACCGGGATAGAGAATCATCCCTCGCAACGGATCTTAATCAAGGCCGGGTTCACCCAAACGGGTACACGCGATGAATTTGCGGTATTTAAAATGCCGCGTAGCTAAACATAAAGCCACGGCTCGATTGGCGGGCCGTGGCTTTTTTATCACCAATATGTCATTGCTGCGTAGCGCGGCAACCTCATAGGACATTCGGACATGCATATCCCATTTGCGTGGCGAACCCTGCACACTTGAACGTCCTTTGAGGTTGCCACGTCGCTATCGCTCCTCGCAATGACAAAGTTTGATTATATTATGAAAATGGGATCTTACGCCGGCTCTATCCAGTTGCCATCGCTTTGGATGATGCCGATCAATTCATCAAGCGCATTGGCCGAATTGATGTTTTTCTTCACCGCTTCTTTGCCGCGATACAGGGTTACTTTATCCGTACCCGAACCTACGTAACCATAATCGGCATCGGCCATTTCGCCGGGACCATTTACAATGCAGCCCATGATGCCAATTTTGAGCCCTTTAAGATGGCTGGTACGGCTGCGGATCATCTGGGTGGTAATCATTAGATCAAACAAAGTACGCCCGCAGCTTGGGCAGCTAATGTATTCTGTTTTAGAGATGCGCGAGCGGGTGGCTTGCAGTATGCCGAAAGCAGTTGAAGTAATTACATTTGTTTCTACTTGCGGCGCGTCAATCCAAACGCCATCACCAAAACCATCTACTAATAAAGCGCCTAAATCGGTACCTGCGTATAGTTGGAGGTTTTGAGTTTTGAGTTCGCTTTGACCATGGTCCATGGTCGATGGTCCATGGTCTGGGAAAGTGTAGCTGCGTTTTACGATCACAGGCACATCGAGCGCAAACTCTTCCAGTTTGAGGAAGAAGGCGCGCTGGTCTGCCATGCCGTGGAGTTCGTTGGTTTCTAATACAAATACCAGGCTCTTGTCCATTTGCAATAGCCCAAAAGCGTCTGAATCCAGGTCGGCATTTGTTACTCTCACCAGGTTTAACGCCGAGGTGCGGTTGGCATCATCAGCAATATATTCCTGCAAAGTAAACACCGGGTGGCAAAGGGTTTTGTTGGCCAATTTTTGCCAGGTGGCGTAATTATAAAGCTGCTTTAAATTGCCTGGCAGTGTGAACGATGGCAGGCTATCACCCAAATAAACAAAATCTACCGATTGCTCGGCCATGTTGTATTTATCCAGCAATGGGGAATACAGGTATCCCGCAGCGTTAAGCGTAGCGGGATCTTTCAGGTTGGCCCGCGAAATATCCACCACCACCCTCGGCACCATATGCCCGCCTATAAAAGCGTTGGCTTCGTAGGTATCGCGTTTTTTATATTCGTATGGACTGTGTTGTGAGTGGTGAGTGGTTAATTCTGGCTTTTGACTTTCGACTTTAAACTTTTGACTTCTAATCGCGTAGCGTTCCACCAGCGCAATAGCCACCGGTGCCTCGGCTTCGGGTTCTTCTGTAAGGGAAACGCGGACGGTATCGCCCAGGCCATCTTCTAACAATGTACCAATACCTACGGCAGATTTAATACGGCCGTCTTCGCCATCGCCGGCTTCGGTTACGCCCAGATGCAGCGGGTAATTCATGCCCTCGGCAACCATGGTTTGCACCAGCAGGCGGTAGGCCTGCACCATTACCTGCGGGTTGCTGCTCTTCATCGATACCACCAGGTTGTAGTAGCCCAAAGTTTCGCACATGCGCATAAACTCCATGGCGCTTTCCACCATGCCCTGCGGGGTATCGCCATAACGGCTCATGATCCGGTCGCTCAGCGAGCCGTGGTTGGTGCCAATGCGCATGGCAGTGCCGTACTCCTTACAAATTTTTACCAGCGGGGTAAACTTTTGGAAAATGCGCTCCAATTCGCCGCGGTATTGGGCATCGGTATAGTCTATCTGGTCGAATTTCTTTTTATCGGCGTAGTTGCCGGGGTTTACACGTACTTTTTCTACAATGCGGGCGGCCACTTCGGCAGCATTTGGCGTAAAGTGAATATCGGCAACCAACGGCACGTTATAACCACGCTGGCGTAGCTGCTTTTTTATTTCGGCAAGGTTGTTTGCTTCCTTAATGCTGGGGGCGGTTATGCGCACATACTCGCAGCCAGCATCAACCATGCGGATGCTTTGTTCTACGGTACCCAAGGTGTCCATGGTATCGGTAGTGGTCATGCTTTGGATGCGGATAGGGTTATTGCCGCCCATAGGCACATCGCCAATGAAAACCTCGCGGGTAACAAAACGGGAGTACTGGGTTAACGAATTACAGTAACGGCCTTGCAGCATCTTTACAGCATCAGCATTCATTTGCAGGGGTGGAATTAATAAGCTGCAAATTTAGTGATAATGTTGGAATAAGTTGGAGGAGTTGAAAGGACCCGGACGTTAAATGAAGGCTTGGAGATATAATCTCAGAAACCTACCACTCACTCTACTCCTTCTTCCCCACCTCCTTTATCACAGCGATCAGATCCTCCTCTCCAAACTCAGCCTGTGCAGCCGAATAAGTGGATAAAGCAGCTTCGCCCAATGGAGTTGATAAACCAATATCCTTCGCCAGTTTCAGGTCTTTCACGATATTATTTAAAGAAAACGCCGCGGCGTAATTATCGTTCAAAATGGCATCTCCTTTTATTTTCATGAACGGGTTGGCAAGTGCGCCACTGTTTAATAGATTTAATAAAGTTTCCGGGGCGATACCGTTTTGTTTGGCCAGCACAACCGCCTCCGCCAAACCTTGCGCGTGAATGCTCAGCAACGTATTGATGGCCAGTTTGGCTACATTACCTGCACCTACTTCGCCTATCAGCGTAGCGTTTTTCCCCATCGCTTCCAACACAGGCTTCACTTTTTCAAAAGCTACTGCATCGCCGCCCACCATAATAACCAACTGCGCGGTTTCTGCTTGCTTTACACTGCCGGATACCGGGGCGTCCAGGTAAGCGTTGCCCTGTTCGGCATACAACGCCGCAATTTCTTTGCTGATGGCCGGCGATACCGTGCTCATATTGATGATTACTTTGCCGGTAGTTTTGGCACTTAGTAAACCTTGTTCGCCCTTAAAAATATCGTTGATGGCTTTATCATCGGTAACCATAATAATTATAACATCAACCTGCTCTATGAGGTCTGCCGGGCTTGCTGCGGTGTCCGCTCCCATTTCCTTTAGCGCCGTTTCCTTATCCTTATTGCGGTTGTAAACGGTTACCGGATAACCTGCTGTTATCAATTGCTGCGACATGGGTGTGCCCATCAGCCCGAGGCCTATCCAGCCAATGTTGGTTGTGTTCATTAAACAAATATCCGTTTATCCCTTTAAATTATTAAGTATTTTAGCAACCACAAATCCCCCGAAATGAAAAAAGTTTTGTTTTTGCTTATCCCTGCGGCTATACTCCTTTCCTGCAAAGGCAAGCGAACGCAATCTGCGGCGGATACAGGCTCAGCAACGCATTCCAGCTCGCTTTCTTCAAAAAACCTGCTGCCCATTTACCAGGGCGTTTGGGTTAAAAGCGATTATATTGAAAAGATAAAGCAAAGCCAGTCTGTTTTGGCAGCGGTGGACGTGGTGACGGGCATAACCGGGATGCAGATAGACAGCGGCCTGCTTAACGCCGACAACCTGGAGGTGACCGTTGGCTGGGATAATCAAAACCCGGGGAATGTTGCTCTTACTTTTAAACCCGGCAAAAACCCGGCTGCGGTTAAATTCGGAGAGGATGAGTTAGGCTACTTCATTGCCAATGGCGATACCTCCCTAATTTTATACCAGGTTTACAATAAGCAATTATTTAAAACCCGGTATGACAGGATACTACCGATAACTCCCGATCGCAACCTGAGTGATGCCATTAACTACGCTATTAACAAAGCCTTAATAGCAGGCAATTACACGCTCAACAGCCCGGCTAACAAAGTAACCTTTACTAATGACGGACAGGTAACAGGCCTTGCCGGGGTTAAAAAATACTTTATTGAGAACGACCTGAAACCGGGGCCGCTAAACAATTTAGACCTGATCATTTTCGATGAGTTCAGCAGTAAAAAAACGGTGTACTCCTACCTGTTTAAGGGCAATACCCTGGAATTGTACGAAGCAAAGCCAAATGCCAGCGCAACGCTGATGGTTTTGGGTAAGTTGAAATACAACTTAACCCGCCAATAATTCGGCAGAAACGTTGTCTTCGAAATATTTGCGCACCAGCACCGCGATGAAACGCTTAAGGTAGGTTGGGTTGAGAAACACGTTGCTCCAGTTATCAAAGCGCTGGCATTGTATGCCGAGATAAAAGAAATACAGGCATACGCCTAATGCAGGCAGCAAACGTTTTTCCTCGCTGCTGATTGGGGTAACCGATTCGTAACCCTCTATAAAACTTTTAAGTTTAGCATCGCGCTGGGCGGCGTCCTTTTCGGTGCTGTGCAGTTGCAGGATGTAGTAAGCAATATCGTAGGCCAGCCAGCCGTTGCCGCAAAAATCAAAATCGAAGATGGTTACTTCGCCAGCCGGCGTAATGTTCATGTTATCAAACCAGATATCCATGTGGGTAACGCCTCTCCGCATCTGGGTTTCATCTGCAGCCGCAATTTCGCGAAGCAAATACTGCTGTGCTTTTTGCATCCATTGCATTTCTTCCGAGTCCGGCGAAAGGAAGTTCTCTAATTGGGGTAGCGATTGTTGCAGTACAACCTCCGGTGTGTAGTTAACCCGTTGCAGCGTTAAACCCTGTGTTGCCCGGTGGATGCGCCCCATAGTTTCGCCAACTTTATGGTGTAGTTCAGGCGAAAAACTGAGCATTTTATCGCCCTCGGCAAAAGAAAACAATATGCCAAAGCGCAGGCCTTCGGGTGCCTGAATTCGTTGAATATAGTTGTTGCCGCTATCGGCAATGGGGTAAGAAACCGACAGGCTTTCTTCGCGAAGCAAATTGAGCAGTTTGATCTCCTCATTTATCTCCAGTTCTGTTCTCCAGTTTAAGCTGTATAGTCTGAACACGTATTTGCCCGAAGCACTGGTTATTAAATAGCTATGGTTGATTCCTGTTTTAAGCAATTTGCACGAAACGCCGGTTAAGCCGTACTCATTCTGCACATAAAAACCAATGTGATCTGCGGAAACAATAGAACTGATAACAGGAAACGGCTGCATAAAATAAAATTTGGGCTACAAAGAAACGAAAAAGCCATTGCTTGCGGGCAATGGCAGTTGAAAATATTATTGACATACCTTTTAAACCACCACGTCATTGCGAGGCACGAAGCAATCTCTAAGCTATGCATGACCGATTTACATATCGGGAGATTGCTTCGTACCTCGCAATGACGTGGTGGAAATATGGTGGTACTAAACCGCGTCTGAAAGTGAACTAAACGTAAAGTCCCTGATCTTCATTGGCGGGATGAGGTAGCTGCGGTAGCTTTCTACACTGATGCTACGCTCCTGTTTGCCCAGGGCTTCCAGGTTGTTCAGCATAATTACCGGGCTCTCGTTAAACCTAAAATTCTTTACCGGGAACTTGATCTTGCCGTTCTCGATGTAAAACGTACCATCGCGGGTAAGTCCGGTTAATAATAAGGATTGCGGATCAACCATGCGGATGTACCATAACCTGGATACCAGTATGCCGCGTTCGGTGCTTTTGATGAGTTCTTCTAAGGTAGCGTCGCCGCCTTCCATAATAATATTGCTGGGGCCTGGCAGCGGTGCTACGCCTTTCTTCTGCGCCCAATAGCGGGAGTAGGAAAGGTTTTTCACCACGCCTTTATCTATCCACATCGTTTTCTCGCGTGGCAGGCCGTCGCCGCCCCAGGTACCCGCGGGCAGGTCGGGATTAAAGGGGTCAGAATAGATGGTCACTTTAGGGTCCATCAGTTGTTCGCCTAAACGCGTGCCGCCGCCTTTCTTGCTCAAAAAGCTACGCCCTTCTTCGGCGCTGCGCGCATCAAAGCGGAACATATTCTCCAGCATATAAGTTGCTGCAACCGGCTCCAGTATCACTGTGTATTTACCGGGCTCAATAGCCTTTGCGCCAATCGAAGCATTCGCCTTCATGGTAGCTACGCGGGTTGCCGCTGCGGTATCCAGCTTGCTTACATCGGTAAAGCCGCGTGCCGCATAGCCGGATGTGGTACCTGCATCATTACGGGTGGTTACCGAAAAATAAACAT
The DNA here is from genome assembly GCF_039925265.1 of Mucilaginibacter sp. GTDB lineage: Bacteria > Bacteroidota > Bacteroidia > Sphingobacteriales > Sphingobacteriaceae > Mucilaginibacter. The sequence continues at coordinate 2,554 of NZ_JBDSZG010000006.1, read as the reverse complement.
CGGTGCTTTTATTATAGGCAAATAAACCTTTAGAGTTCATCACCGCGCTAAAGCTGGTGGAGTTATCTAAAAAGCCGGCTGCGCTCAGTTTTGCTTCCTTGGTTATTGCCAGGCTTTTGCCCACCATTTCGGCCCGGCTGTCGGGCGTCATGGCGGCGGTGTTGGCGTTATAGGTTATTGATTCTTTAAAATCCGACTGCCCCAGCATCGGCATATATTCCGAATTTTCGGGCGCGAATTGTGCCAGTTCTTCCGAGCGGCGTACCACGCGCTCTAAAGCAGCATCGTCGAACTCATTAATAGAGGCCGAGCCAGCCTTTTTACCGTAAACGGAGGTTACCGATAAACTGATGCTGCTTACGTCGCCGGCGGTTGAAACCGCGTTTAAGGCATAACGTACGTTACCCTCATCGCCGCCGCCGAGGCTTGCTTCACACTCATCGGCTTTGGAATAGCTCAGCACTTTCTTTAATAAAGTCTGTGCTTGTTCTTTTGTATATATAGCCATGTTTTTACCCGATCTTTCTTTTTGTGTTGATTACATTAACCCCGTTGAACCTTGTTGTAGATGAGCCATGCGATACCGCGCTGCTTTGCCCCGGCTGCCCCTTGCCATCGTTAAACGACCCGCCTAAACGGTAATCGCTTTCGTCGCAAACCTGGGTGCAGCTGTTCCAAAATTCCTGCGTATTAGCCTGGTAGGCAACATCGTTTAGCATGCCCACTATTTTACCTTCTTTTATCTCATAGAATAGCTGGCCGCCAAACTGGAAGTTGTAGCGTTGCTGATCGATAGAGAACGAACCGTTACCGATGATGTAAACGCCTTTTTCTACATTTTTGATCATCTCATCCACGCTCAGCTTAGCGGTACCCGGCTGTAGCGATACGTTCGGCATGCGCTGGAACTGTACATCCTGCCAGCTTTGCGCGTAGCAGCAACCCTGCGATTCTTTTAGCCCGATGATATGCGCCTGGTCGCGAATGGCCTGGTAATTTACCAGTACACCATTTTTAATGATATCCCATTTTTTGGTGCCCACGCCTTCGTCGTCATAACCTACAGCGCCTAATGAGCCTACCTGTAGTTTATCACCAACAACATTCACCTTGTCGCTACCGAATTTAAAATTTCCGGCTTTCCATTTATCCAGAGTTAAGAAACTGGTACCGGCGTAATTGGCCTCGTAACCCAGTACACGGTCGAGTTCTGTAGGGTGCCCTACCGATTCGTGTATGGTGAGCCAAAGGTGGGTTGGATCAAGCACCAAATCGTATTTGCCCGGGTCTACCGATTTTGCTGTGAGCTTTTCGCCCGCCTGTTTGGTGGCGAATTTAATATCTTCCAACATATCGTAACGGTTTTTGTATCGAGGGGTGATCCCTGTTATGGTGTCTGAAGCCTTCGGGTTTAAGTATTCATACCCCATACCTACCGGCGAGCTTAAAGCACTACGCGTTTCAAAAGAACCCTTAGTAGGATCGATCTTTGTCACCGTAAAACTTGGGAACAAGCGGTGGATATCCTGGTCGATATATGAGCCATCGGTACTGGCAAAATATTTTTGCTCGTTCACCGCGAAGATGGTGGAGTTTACAAAGTTTGCGCCCGCACCCATCGCTATGGCATTTGCACCAAGCAGCAGGTCAACCTTTTCTTTTATTGGCACCTCGAAGGCATTCTTTTCGATAGGTGTTTTCCAGCTTACTTCACCGTAGCCTTTTTGCGGGGCCAATTGTACCGGCGCGCTGCCAAGCTTTGCGTTTGCTTTAGCAACGGCAACCGCGCGTTTAGCGGTTTTGGCAATGCCATCCTTGGTTACCTCGTTGGTGGCGGCAAAGCCCCAGCAGCCGTTGGCAATAACGCGGATCCCTACGCCATAACTTTCGGTATTGGCCACGTTGAGCACCCGGTTTTCGCGGGTGATCACAAACTGGTTTAGGTAGCGCCCAATGCGCACATCGGCATAAGTGGCACCAGCGGATTTGGCTGCATTCAGACCGGCATCCGAAAGCTCTTTTTTGATCTTCGCATCCACCGGGTTAAGGGCATCCTGCACATCGATATTTTTACCGAATGCAGATAAGTTGGGCAAAGCTGTTGCTGCCGCGCCCAGCCCTGTTAAATAAATAAAATCTCGTCTTCTCATATTATTTTAATCATCAGTAAAAAGTCTTTATGCTCCGCCCGGTCAAGCGTCCACGCTTGAAAGTGGGCGCGGGGGCAATATGCTGTTTAGGGTTAACATAGCTTAACACAATTTCAATAAATATTGTTTAATTCCCTTATAATCAGTAGGTTAAAAAAATACAGGGTTAACATATTTTTCCATTAATAGTGTCACCATAATTCCCAGATATTCTATTATAAACCCTATCTGCTCAGCCACGCGGATACTGACTAACACCCCCCTGCACCCCCCTCAAGAGAGTAATAGCCTATCATTAGACAGATTTCATAAAACGTTCCGCTGGAACGTGAAAATTGCCGTTATTTTTTCTACCCATGAGACGTTCCTCCGGAACGATTTTGTTTCTTCATCCCTTCGGGATG
>NZ_JBDSZG010000005.1:0-84011 GCF_039925265.1 Mucilaginibacter sp. | reverse complement strand
GCTTAACAGCCTGTGCCACTTTGCGCTGAAACTTTAATGAAGTTCCGGTTAAACGACGTGGTAATACTTTACCCTGGTCGTTAATGAATTTCAATAAAAAGTTAGCGTCTTTGTAGTCGATATACTTAATTCCGTTCTTTTTGAAACGGCAGTATTTCTTACGTGTGTCCTCTACTTTAGGGGCTGTAACGTATTTAATTTGTTCGTTTGCCATTAGTGTGCTGCCTCCTCTGTTTTAGGTTTTTTGTTGAAAGCGCCACTGCGTTTTTTGTCGTTATAAGCAACAGCGTGCTTATCTAAGGCAATGGTTAAAAAGCGTAATACGCGTTCGTCACGACGTAGTTCCACTTCCAATTTGTTGATTAAATCACCCGGAGCCTTAAATTCAGTTAAGTGATAGTACCCTGTAGTCTTCTTTTGAATAGGGTACGCAAGTTTTTTCAAACCCCAATTATCCTCCTGGACAATTTCGGCTCCGTTGTCAGTTAAAATCTTGCTGTATTTGGCGATAGCCTCGGCAGCAGTTTCGGTAGACAACAACGGGGTTAGAACGATCACGATTTCGTACTGTTGCATTGTTATACTTTGATTTTTAATTAAATACCCGCTATTACGGGGCTGCAAATGTAGTAAGTTTTTTTGGTTTTTAAAATCAATTTTTGTTGTATTTTAACTGCCCGAACACGGTATTACCCATATAACTAAATTTTTATGATGAAAAAGCTCACGCTGTTAATATTTACGCTATTTTTTGCCACGCTGCTGCATGCCCAGACTAACATAGGCCCGGTGCAAAAAAAGATGCTCGATTCGCTGTGCAATTGTATGAACAGACTCGATTTTTCTAAGATCACCACCCCGGCACAGGCTAATAAGGCCTTTACGGATTGTTTTACGGCGCATACCGAGTTGCTTGGCGAGGTTGCGGATGAACTGCACCTGAATTTGGCCGACGATGCAGCCGGAGATAGCATTGGCAGTATAATAGGCAAAAACTTACTTAACGAAAAATGTAGCTCGTTTTTGAAGCTGGCCGGCATTTTGGCAAAACAAAGCATGGCAGAGCCGGAAGTTGTACAGCAAAGCACCGCCGGTACTTTTAAACGGGTTGATCTGAAGGGATTCAATTATATTATTATAACCGATAAGGCTGGCAGCGAGCGGTCCTTCCTTTGGTTGCGTGAGTTCCCGGGGTCGGAAAAATTTACCGCTGCGCCTGCAAGCCTTGCAGGTAAAAAGGTGAAAATTACCTTTCAGGAGCTGGAGGTTTACCTGCCGCAGGCGAAGGGGTATTACAAGGTGAAGGAAATAACTGCCGTTGAATTCTTATAAACAATTGTTAAGGCTTTTATAAGGCATTTTTTAAAACATATGCAGCTGGTCATCGTTTCATCTGTAAACTATACCGTTATGCAATTTTCTGAAAGCAGGTACCAGGAAGCAGGTACATCAGGGTTTATGTATGATACGCTTTTCTTACAGGCTCCGGGTGGTGATGATGAAGTTTTTGAGGGTGATTGGAATGATGAGGAAGACGAAGATTTTGACGACCAAATGGAAAGCACCAATGATGAGCACGAGATCCGTGTAGGCGATGATGTGCGCGAGCCCGACCCGGATGAGGACGACCATCTGCCGGATGATGATCTGCAATAGCCGGCGGCAATTTATTCACAATCCATTTCTCAAGCTTTCAGGTAAAGCAATTTCTTGCTACCTTTATACCTGTGGATAATTTTATTGTTTCGGCACGCAAATACCGCCCGGCTACCTTTGAAACCGTTGTTGGTCAGCAACATATCACCAACACGTTAAAAAACGCCATAAAAAATAACCAGCTGGCGCAGGCATTTTTGTTCTGCGGGCCAAGGGGCGTGGGTAAAACTACCTGCGCGCGTATCCTTGCTAAAACCATCAACTGTACCAATTTGCTGCCCAATGGCGAAGCTTGCGGTACTTGCGACAGCTGCCGTGCGTTTTCCAATGGAAACTCCTTTAATGTACATGAGCTGGATGCGGCATCCAACAACTCGGTAGACGATATCCGCAGTTTGATAGAGCAGGTGCGCATACCGCCACAGGCTGCCCGTTACAAGGTTTATATTATTGATGAGGTGCACATGCTTTCGCAGGCGGCGTTCAATGCCTTCCTGAAAACGCTGGAGGAGCCACCCAATTACGCTATATTTATATTAGCTACTACCGAGAAGCATAAGATCCTGCCCACTATTTTGTCGCGATGCCAGATCTTTGATTTTAATCGCATCAGGGTAGAGGATATGGCCGGGCATCTCGCTAACATCGCGCAGAAAGAAAGCATTACATACGAGAACGACGGCCTGCACATCATCGCCCAAAAGGCTGATGGCGGTTTGAGGGACGCGCTTTCGATGTTTGATCAGATCGTAAGCTTCAGTGGCGGTAACGTTACCTACCGTTCGGTTATTGATAACCTGAACATCCTCGATTACGATTACTACTTCAGCATAACCGATAAACTGCTGGGCGAGGATAACGCGCAATCGCTGCTGCTTTTTGATGAGATATTATCTAAAGGATTTGATGGTGCGCATTTTATATCCGGTCTGTCCGAACACTTCCGTAACCTGCTGGTAGGGAAGGATGCATCTACCATAAAATTACTGGAAGTAAGCGAAACCATCAAGGCCCGTTACCTGCAGCAATCGCAGGCAGCAAGTACCTCATTCTTGCTTTCGGCCATGAATATTGCCAACCAATGCGATATCAATTATAAGCAGAGCAAGAACCAGCGCTTACAGGTAGAACTTGCCTTGCTGAAAATGTGTCACCTGCAATCGGTATTTAACCTGGCAACGGCACCAATGCCCCAGGCAGTAGCTGTCCCGCAAGGGGAGGTAAAAAAAAAACCTGATACAGTAGCACAAAGCACCCCGCAACAGCTAGAAAGGGCCGACGAAGTGCCTTTGCTGCGCGATACTGCACCTGCTGTTTATCAGAAAATACCGCCGCAACAAACTGCCCCGCCGGTTGCCGCAGCCGCCCCGCCCGAAGCTGAAAAGCCAAAGAACCAATTTATTGCTAACGTGCATTCCGGCGTAACTTCGGTTAAAATACCGAGTATGAAGGACCTGGGCAAGCAGGTAGAAGAAGCCCTGGCGGTTGAGGAAGACCCTTATTTAAAAGGCGATGATAAAGAACCCTTTACCATGGATGAATTTTTGCAACTATGGACCAACCACGGCGCTAAGCTAAAGGCCGAAGGCAAATCTGCCAGTTTGTACAACATTTTTACATCGGTTACGCCAAAGGTACTTTCGCCCGGAAATTTCGAAGTTTCCGTATCTAATAAAGTACAAGAGAAGGATTTTAGGGACGAGCGGCCAAATGTGCTCAACTTTTTGCGCACCACTCTAAAAAACTTTAGCATAGAGGTGAACGCGAGGGTAGAAGAATCTACCGCGGTGCGTAAGCCTTATACTTCACTGGAGAAATTCCAGCATATGGCAGCCAAAAACCCGCAGCTGATAGACTTGAAGAATAAGTTTAATTTGGATTTTGATTAACACTAATTCATTCGAATTTCACGAATTAGAATGTAAATAAAACAGGGATGGCTCCGTAAGAACCATCCCTGTTGCTTTAAATACATTTATCGTTTAAATCCTTCGGGTGTATCGTTTTTTGGATAACCTTCTTCGTCCAGATCGTCGCGGTCATCCTCGGGGGTGTGGGCCAGTTTGGCATCCAGCGGATCAAGTTCTACAATTTTGCCACTATCAATATGCATTCCCAGCGAATCGGCATCGGTTTCTATATTGCGTGCCGCATCATATTCACCTTTGGTATCGTAAGGGTTTGCCTCATCGTAGGTTGAACTGATATCGTCGCCGTTTTTTACGGTGGTGTCGTAAGGGTCGGGGTGATCGTAATCGGGGTCGTCGCCTTTTACATCATACTCAAAACTGCCTTCGGCCTCGTTAAAATTAAGGTCCTCGCTGTCTACAGTATCTTCGGCGTTGTTGTCCAGGTCGTTATCCCTGTATTCAGGGTCGATCTTGGTTTCCGGGCTTTCGTTATTGGTTATCATAGGTCTTTGTTTTGTACGTTTATATACACTAAAAACCCTGCCAAAAACGTCGGGGGCAAAAAACGGAGTTAGTAATGTATTTGCTTGCGGTATGAGGTAACGCCGCCAATTGCAAATTTTAAACCGATGCTGTATTGTATGAGTTTATCTTTGCTTTTACCCGCGTCGAAACCGTCCATATTGTCGCCAAAGTCCATATTGTACTGCGCACCAAGGTCTATTTTAAAGGATGGTTCGTTGTAGCGGTTAAATACTTTAAACTCGTAACCCAACCTTATGGGTAAAAAAAGCTCGTTGCTTTTATCAAGGCCGGTGGTAACAAAACCAGGTGTTACTATTGATTCGCGGTTGATATTGCCGTCCCGTATATCATTCATTAAATAACCCAGGCCCGCAGAAATGTACAGGTTTTTAAGCACGTTGGCAGCGCCGCTGCGCGAGTAGTCCATCAATTCGCCGGCCTGTAATTGTCCTTTAAATACAAAGGCTGTATAGTTGTTTTTAAAATACCTGCCCGATTTGGAAAGTAAAAGTTTATCGCCGCCCTCAAGCGTACCAACCTGCACCTCTACTACGTAGTTAACAAACGGAGTATGGTTATAGGTAAAGCTGATAGAGGCAGAGGGGGTTTTTGTAACGGATTCGGCATCGCCATAAACCATGTTTATGTTTCCACCCAAGCCAAAATCATATTGGGCGTAATCGTAGCCAATTTGTGCTTTTGATATGGATGCAACCGAGGTTAGCACCAGAACGAAGAATGTTGTTTTTAAAAGCAACTTTATCATAATATAACAGCAATGCTACGGGAAAAATAGCGGATGATTAAATTTTTATAAAAATAGCACCTCAAGGTTTAAAAGCAATACTGCCCTTAAATTAATTGCCGGGGTTAAAATACACTAAATATTTTATTGTTTAATTATTAGGTAAGTGAATTTTTATGTGTGAGAATTGTAAATAATATAACTAATGCACGTAATTAACGCTGTTTTTTTAAAATTATGTGCGCTTTGTGAAAATTTACAAATAAAATTTTATGTAAGTTTGAAACCGTTAAATCAAAAAATAACCCATAATAAGGTATGTCAAAAATTAAAGTAGAAAACCCGGTAGTTGAACTGGATGGCGACGAAATGACACGCATCATCTGGAAATTTATAAAGGATAAATTGATCATCCCTTATCTTGATGTGGACATAAAGTATTATGACCTGGGTATTGAGTATCGTGATGAAACAGATGACCAGGTAACCATTGATGCCGCTAACGCCATTAAACAATATGGTGTGGGTATTAAATGCGCTACTATAACGCCTGATGAAGACCGTGTAAAAGAATTTGGTTTGAAACAAATGTGGCGTTCGCCAAACGGAACTATCCGTAATATATTAGATGGTACGGTTTTCCGTGAGCCAATTGTTATGGCAAACGTTCCGCGTTTAGTACCAAACTGGACCGCCCCAATATGCATTGGCCGCCACGCTTTTGGCGATCAGTACCGTGCTACCGATTTCCTTACTAAAGGGAAAGGTAAACTTACGGTTAAGTTTACACCAGAAGATGGCAGCCCTGAACAATCATTTGAAGTATTTAACTTTAAAGGCGATGGCGTGGCTTTAACCATGTACAACACCGACGAATCTATCATAGGTTTTGCGCACGCTTGTTTTAACCAGGCGCTGATGAAAGGCTGGCCTTTATACTTATCAACCAAAAACACCATTCTTAAAAAGTACGATGGCCGTTTTAAAGATATTTTTGAAGAGATATACCAGGCAGATTACAAAGCCAAGTTTGTAGAAGCCGGTATTACTTACGAGCACCGACTGATTGACGACATGGTTGCATCGGCTCTTAAATGGAACGGTAACTTTGTTTGGGCCTGTAAAAACTACGATGGCGACGTACAGAGCGACACCGTAGCCCAAGGTTTTGGTTCGTTAGGTTTAATGACCTCTACATTGGTTACGCCTGATGGTACCGTAATGGAAGCCGAAGCAGCACACGGTACAGTAACCCGCCACTACCGCGAGCACCAGGCCGGCCGCCCAACATCTACCAACCCTATCGCATCTATTTTTGCATGGACTCGTGGTTTAGAGTTCCGTGGTATATTGGATGGTAACCAGGAGTTGATCGATTTCTGTAAAGCTTTGGAAGAAGTTTGCGTGGAAACTGTAGAAAGCGGCAAAATGACCAAAGATTTGGCAATCACCATAAAACCAAAGGTAGAACACGGTACCGATTACCTGTACACCGAAGAGTTTTTAGAAGCTATCGACGAAAATTTGAAAGCTAAGTTGGGTAAGTAATTATCCGCTTTTGATAAAAGAAAGCCCTGCGGTTAACGCGGGGCTTTTTGTTTTAAAGTGTTTTGAAATATTACATTTTTTGTCTGCCTATTTCATTGTAGCATTCGCCTGCGATTTTATACACCACATCCTTAGGAAGGGGAAATGTAATTGTAGTAGGATTTAGTTGCTTTAATTTTTCAATAACGCAATCACATAACTTGTTGTATTCTGCAAGTTCTTCTTTTTTTACATCTTTCAAAAATGCCTCGCGAATAAGACTTTCAACATCCTTTGTCCACGGTTGGGGAGCAGGTATTATGCCGATATTCGGTTTGTCGGAGTGTAAATATGCATACTCCTTACCTATTTTTCTGCTTAGCCTAATTACACTATCTAACTTAACAGATTCTATCCCTTGCGGTAATTCTTTTTTAAGCCTTTTAATAGTATAGTTTAAAAACTCTTTGCGGCTAATGCTATCGGGCAACCGGGGCCTAAAGTCCTTATCAAGTTGATCGTACCAACGCTGTTCGTATTCGTTTGTCCAAACTGTAGCACCTTGGCCGAACGAATTAACAGATATTAAAATGGATAGCGCAGAAAAGAAAAGGTATCGTTTCATTTAATGTAAGACTAATAGTGACCTAACGACATAAAAGTATGGAAATACGGAATGGTTAGCGGTATTTTGTTAAATCTCTTTTTATTTGCAACAGCAAATTCTATAATTTAGCCCTTCAAACACATTACCTATGTCAGCATTATATCCGCTAAAATTCAAAACCATTTACAAAGATAAAATTTGGGGTGGCCACAAAATAGAAACCTACCTGCATAAAGATATCGGCGACCTGCCAAACTGCGGCGAAACCTGGGAAATATCGGGCGTAAAATCTGATGTATCGGTTGTGAACGGTGGCGAATTTGATGGCGAATCGTTAGCAGACCTGCTGGAGAAATTCCAGGGCGAGCTGGTGGGCGATAAGGTATACGCGCATTTCGGTAACATCTTTCCGTTGCTGATCAAATTCATTGATGCTAACGACGACCTGAGCGTACAGGTACACCCCGATGATAAACTGGCTAAGGAGCGCCACAACTCCTTCGGTAAAACCGAAATGTGGTATGTGATAGAGGCGGACCCGGGCAGTACCCTCATCACCGGCTTTAACCGCGAAATGAACGAACAGGAATATGTAGAGGCGCTAAATAGCGGCCACATTATGGATATCCTGAACAAAGAGGAGGTTACCGCTGGCGAGGTTTACTTTTTACCTGCCGGCCGCGTGCATACTATAGGTAAAGGATTGCTGATCGCCGAGATCCAGCAAACATCTGATATCACGTACCGTATTTACGATTTCGACCGTGTAGACGATAAAGGAAACAAACGCGAATTGCATACCGAGGAAGCTCTCGCTGCTATAGATTACAAGCATTACGGCGAATACAAAACCCTGTACACATCGCAAAAAGATGAGACCGTGCATGTGGTGAGTTGCCCTTATTTCACCACCAATATTATGGATTTTACTCACGGTACCGAAAAGGATTACTCGGGTTTAGATTCTTTTGTAATACACGTTTGCGTGGAGGGCGAGTATACCATTAAGCATAACGATCTTGCCTACCCGGTTAAAATGGGCGAGTGCATCTTATTGCCAAAAACAATAGATAAGGTTATCCTCGAAACTACTTCGGGCTTTAAAATACTGGAAAGCTATATACAATAGTTTTAGAAAATCCGACCACTTTTTGTAGAGACGCGATACTTCGCGTCTCTTTTTATTTGCCGCAAATTAGTTCATGCTAATGAACCCGGGGCTGATATCGTGAGAGTTTATAATATCCGCCACATAGCTTTCACTTATGGGCTTAAGGATATAATCTTCTATTGCAGGATTATTTTTCGCGCGGCTAATATCATTGATATCTACAGAAGAACTAATGAAGTAAACAGAGATTTTTTTTCCCATATGGGATTTTATTTCCTCGAAGTTTTGGGTAAACTCCCATCCATCCATAACCGGCATATTAATATCAACAAATATAATATCAGGCAAATTGTTAGCGTAAAACGGATTTTTTAAATAGTCAATAGCTTCTTTTCCGTTGCTGAAATTGAGTATTTCAGCGGAAACCCCCCTTATCTCCATAAATTTTTTGAAGCCATAGATAAAGATATCATCGTCATCAATAATACAGGCTGTCACCATTTTTCTCTCTACACTCATTTTTTTCGGGTTGTTTATACCAACCTTACTGTAAATTTTGTGCCAACATCTACGGTGCTCTCCACAGCGATGCTTCCGCCGAGTGCCTCCACCTGGTTACGGGTAATAAAAAGGCCAATTCCTTTGGCGTCTTTATTTTGGTGGAAGGTGCGGTACATGCCAAATAATTGGTCGCCAAAGCGTTTCATATCTATACCCATTCCATTGTCCTCAAATACCAGGTATACATGCTTTTCGTGTATGTGGGTATAGCAATTTATAACCGGCTCGCGGTTAGGGTGTTTGTATTTAATAGCATTGGTAAGCAGGTTTTGAAAAATGCTCTCCAGGTACGCCGGGATATAACTTATCTCGGGCACCTCACTAAAATCGGCGCTTATTTGCGTGTCGCTGGCCTCTATATTGGCCCTCAGCGTGGCAATCACGTTATTAAATATGGTTTCGAAGGCAACGGACTTGCGCTCCTTGCTTATCTCCGATTGGATCTTTACGATCTCATCCAAATGGCCCATGGTAGCGCTCAGGCTGTCGCTGATGGTTTTGATATGCGAAAAGATCTCTTCCTTATCGTTCTCCGTTTTGGTCTCCTCAAATAGGTTAACCATAAATTTAAGGTTACCGGCATGCGAGCGGAGGTTGTGTGATACAATGTAAGCAAAGTTTTGCAGGCGTTTGTTCTGATCATCTAACAGGTTTATAGATGATTGCATGCTCAACCCGCTGCGTTTAATGATATCGATATCCTGAAAAATACCGCGCACTTTTACGCAGCTGCCATAATCATTAATAATAGGGATGCCCTTAGCACGTACCCAAATCACGTTGTTTTTAGCGGTCTTGAATAACACCTCCAGATCGTAGGGCTTGCAATATTTTATAGCGTCATCAATGGCTTTGGTTAGTACCGGGCGATAAGCCGGTTCAAAAAAGCTGATGGCTTCATCCACGCTGAGCTTAATATCTCCATACAGCTCATAAATGTTATAGATCTCTCGCGACATGTTCAGCGCCATGGAGGATATGTCAATTTCCCAGCCGCCAAGGCGCGCTATACGGCCCGTTTCAGCAGCCATAAAATCGGCTTCTGCAGCCCTAAACTCAGCAAGTTTATATTTATTGATGTTGTTTAAAACGCCGTGTATAAACTGCCCGTCATCATCGTCGTGTTTTAGGGCCGAGCTTTCGAACCACTGGTAGCCATTGTTTTTGGTGAGCAACCTTATTTGTGCGAGAGGGGCGGGGCCCGTACCGGCGTAATGTGTTGCCTTTAAAAAGATCTGCTTATCGTGGAAATAGAGGATGTTTTCGAAAAAGTTGTGATAGGAACATTCTATCTCGCCGGGTTGGTAACCTAAAATTGCGTAAAAGCCGTCAGACCACTTAGCCTTTTTGGTAGTGGTGTTATATTCCCAGATGCCGGTGTTAATATTATTTATTAAACGCGCAAGATGAGCTGTGCTTTCGCCAAAAAAGTTATGACCCTCAAAAAAACTCATTTTCCCGCGTTGTTCCTATTCATTTTAGTTATCACATCATTGCTAATAAACATGCCAAAAAAAAGCTATGGCTGCCAATACAACCTTGAGTTGTTGCAATTATTTTGTTGCAATAAGCATTACCCGAATTATAATTGATCTATTATTTTTTTACGAAAGTATCAAAGTAATTCGGTTTTAGTGTGCTTATTATTAGTGTTATAGCATAAAAAATAAACATACTTTAAAAAGTATGTAAGGCATTTATACGGTAAAATGTAATTATAGTTATGAATATTATATAGCTGATATTTAAGATACCGTTTCATCTGTTTTACACTAAGTATTTGAGGGTTTAATAAGTTGCCATAAGTTTGCTTATATACAGGTGCAGTTGAATTTGGCACCATAATTTGTAGCACCGCATTAGCCATAACGGCGGGACTCACCTAAACTCCTTCAACAGCAAACAAATTTTATATATTTACTCCTGCCAATTATTTTTCATGAAAAACATACACTACAAAATTTTTGCAGCTGCTTTAATTGCTGCCTTTACAACAACCGCCGCCTTTGCTCAAAAAGCACCTGTTGGTAAAATTTGGTCGCCGGCCAAAGCTAATGCATGGTATGCGCAGCATAAATGGATAAGCGGCAGCGATTTTATTCCAAGCACAGCCATTAATCAATTAGAAATGTGGCAAGCTGCTACCTTTGATGCTGCCACGATAGACAAGGAACTTGGCTATGCCGAGGGTATAGGCTTTAACACCATGAGGGTGTTTTTATACAGCCTTGCCTGGAAGCAGGATAAACCGGGGTTTAAAAAACGGGTGGAGCAGTATCTTACTATCGCTAACAAGCATCATATCCAAACGATGTTTGTGTTTTTTGATGATTGCTGGAATGCCGACGCTAAAATAGGCCTACAGCCGATACCAAAAGTGGGTATCCATAATTCGGGCTGGTTACAGGACCCTGGCAACAGGATAAAGGATGCCGGCATCTACCCCGAACTGGAAGCCTATGTAAAGGATGTAATGGGTGCCTTTAAACACGATAAACGTATTTTGCTTTGGGATTTGTTTAACGAGCCGGGCAACTCGGGCAAAAAGGAAGCATCGATGGGTCTGCTTGCCAAAGTATTTGGTTGGGCGAGGGAAGTGAACCCAGATCAGCCGGTATCTGTTGGGTTGTGGGACTGGAACTTTGAAAAACTCAACGCCTGCCAGGCGCTAAACTCGGATATAATTACTTACCATGATTATACCGACGAAAACTCGCATTTGAAAACAATACAATTGCTAAAAAGCCACGGCAAGCCGCTTATTTGTACCGAATATATGGCGCGTACCCGGGGGAGCAAATTTGCCAACGTAATGCCCATGCTGAAGAAGGAAAACGTGGGCGCGCTAAACTGGGGCTTTGTTATGGGGAAAACCAATACCATTTACGCCTGGGATAACCCTATGCCTGATGGCAGCGAGCCGAAGGAATGGTTTCATGATATCTTCCGTAAGAACGGCACGCCGTATAAGAAGGAAGAGGTGGACCTGATCAAAAAATTAAACGGTAAATAACATCACGATGAAAGAAAACCTTTTGTTTATCGTGGGTTTATGGGTGGCCATGCTTGGTGCGCAGAGTAGCTATGCACAGGCTGTGAAGAGGGCGCGGACACGGCCCATAACATTTACTACCAGGGATGCTGCAAATAAAAAGGTGCTGTATCCCCTTGCCGAGATGTTAAAAGCAGGGGAACTGGAACTGGTGAACCGGGAAGCCACAGCGTTTGAGGCCGATGGTAAAAAAGGCATTAAACTATCAGCCCGAGAAAATGACGGGGTAGCATGGCTAAAAAATGTGGACTTTACCGACGGTGTAATTGAGCTGGATATAAAAGGTAAGGATGTATTGCAGCACAGTTTTGTAGGCATTGCTTTCCATGGCACAGGTGCGCCAAATATAATGGATGTGGTGTATTTCAGGCCCTTCAACTTTAGGGCGCCGGATTCGGTAAGACGGATCCATGCGGTGCAATATGTATCGTTGCCGCAGTTTGATTGGGAGATACTCCGCGAGAAATACAACGGGCAATACGAAAAAGAAATAAGGCTGCCTCCTATGGCTGACGGCTGGTTCCACGTAAAGATAATGGTAAAGAACCTTCACGTACTTGTATTTGTAGATGGACACAGCAACCCGAGCCTTGCAGTTAAAAAGCTAAACAGCACTACCCATGGCAAAGTAGGCTTGTGGGTTGGCAATACCTCTGATGGAGAATTTGCAAATTTAACGGTTACCTACGAGCCCTAAGGAAACTACTGCGTTAGATTCTGTGTTGCTTGCAACGTATAATACATTTTTTATTTTGCTACTTAAAGGATTAAACGGGCTGGAGGCTCATTAAGAATATTAAATTCCTTGTAACTATTTGGATGCGTTTATCGTCTTCCAAGTAGTTTAACTGTTTATGAAAAAAATACTTTTTTGTTTTATCGCTTTCTTCCCCATAAGTACGTTTGCACAGAATTGTGATTGCCTTGTAAATTTTGATTACACCACCAGCCACATAGCTGACAGTTATTCGGGGTACAGCGACAAAGTAAAAAGTAAAAACCTTAAGGAGTTTAATAATTTCACCGAACGCCTGCGGAAAAGGGCAGCAAATGCAACCGGTACAGATTCTTGTTATGTTATATTAAAAACATTTGTCAACTACTTTAAAGATCAGCACCTGCGGGTACAATTAGACTGGAAGTACCGGAAAAAGTACCCCGAACAGGTTAAACAGCTTAATAAATTTTTTGAAAAGAAACCGGCTTCACCCGCGTCTGATGAAAGGTTAGACAACCAAACCAGTATAAAGCAGTTAAGCGCAAATACCGTATTATTAAGGCTACCTTCTTTTGAATGGGGCGAGAAAAAAATAATTGACAGCTTGTTTAAAGCCAATTATGAAAGCTTTAAAAAGATACCTAATTGGATTATAGATGTTCGTGGTAACGGCGGCGGTACCGACTACGCCTTCAATTCGTTACTGCCGTATATTTACGCCAACCCCACTTATATTAAACCGGATGAGTATCGGTCGTCGGAAAATAATATTGCTGTTTTAGAAGGTAATTTAAAAGATCCTGACATTTCCGGGTCGGCCAAAGAGCTTTTAAGCAACGTTATTGGCCTGATGAAATTACATCCTAACCAATTTGTAAATCCATCCGGTAAAGAGTCGTTCGAGGTCAAGCTTGACTCTGTTTACTCATTCCCCCAAAAAGTGGCGATATTAATAGACAGAAACAGTGCAAGCTCTACCGAATCATTTCTGTTAATGGTGATGCAAAGCAAAAAGGTAAAAGTTTACGGAGAAAATTCGGCAGGTATGTTGGATTATAGCAGCTATCAATATTTCGATATTCCCTGTGCCGACCTCAATCTTGTGATTCCTATAGCGAGGTCCAAAAGGTTACCTCAATACCCTATAGATAATATTGGGATAGCCCCAAACGTAAAGATTAAAGCTACTGAAAAAGACAAGATTAAGTTTGTTCAAAAACGATTGGAGCGATAAGCAAAACATTTCATACTAAGGCTGCCACTACGATCATCATTGTTCTGGAATCCCATCGATCCTTCGATCAAGTAAATCATGGTCAGCAAATGCGTTAGATAGAAGCGGAAACCCCGGAATGGAGTGCCGCTTCTATCCGCGGCGCGGATAGAGGAGTTGCAGTAGATGGCCCGGCCTGCCTGCCTGCCGGTAGGGCCGAAGGCAACGCCAAAAACTAGATATTGGTTGTCTCGGCTTTTTTTCTTGTTGATTTTCAATTTGTTAATACTAATTCACAATAAAATAATAAAGTCTATAGGAATTATAGTTTTTATGTCTACTTTTGTGATGTAATCGTTCTTTAAAATACTTATCCAGAAAGACAGAGGGAAAGGCCCTATGATGTCTTAGCAACCTGTACCGGCTTTAAGCCTGGTGTAAGGTGCTAATTCCTGCTTCGTTTAACGAGGACAGATAAGCTGATTTAAAAGAAATTGACCGCAGGTAATTGCGGGCTCTTCAGCTTTTTAGGCATTTCCATTCCACACTTTCCAGCGATAATTTTATTGATCCGCATTTGCAATTTTGCATAGCTTTATTGCAGCAAAACGATATTTAAAATTTAAACAAAACTAAAAAATTATGAGCTTACGAATTGGCGACGATGCCCCAAACTTTAAAGCAAATACATCACTGGGTGAAATTGATTTTTACGAATACCTGGGCGATAGTTGGGGCGTACTCTTCTCTCACCCGGCAGATTACACACCGGTATGCACTACCGAACTGGGCAAAACCGCATCTTTAAAAGATGAGTTTGAGAAACGCAGCGTAAAGGTAATTGCGCTGAGTACGGATAATGTAGAATCGCACAAGGGCTGGATAAACGATATTAACGAAACCCAGGGCGTAGAAGTTACCTTCCCTATCATTGGCGATGAGAGCCGCGAGATCTCGCTGGCTTATGATATGATCCACCCCAATGCTTCACTTGTTGCAACCGTGCGCTCACTGTTTATTATAGGCCCCGATAAAAAGATAAAGCTCATCATCAGCTACCCGGCATCAACTGGCAGAAATTTCCAGGAAATATTAAGGGTGATAGATTCATTACAATTAACCGCATACCATAGCGTTGCCACCCCGGCCGACTGGAAAGACGGCGAACAGGTTGTGGTGTTACCATCTATCAAAACAGAGGATATCCCTGCTAAATTCCCTAAAGGGTTTGTAGAGGTAAAACCATATTTGCGCTTAACACCGCAGCCTAACAAATAGTTAGAAATAAAGTCGTGTGGCCGAGAGGATAGGCATGGGTCTGCAAAACCTACAACGGTAGTTCGAATCTACCCACGACGTCTCATTTAGGTGATTTTAGTTTTCAGAAAGCGGCAAGCTGAGGGGCTTGTCGCTTTTTTTTGTGCCCGCTTTCGCCGGTTAAGATTATGCCAGTGTTAGTTTTTCTGCACGCACCAGGTGGTCATGCATCTTAAATTTTGTACGTTGGTAGTTTTTATAGGCTCAAACAGTTTGCCGTTTAGTTCCTGCGTGTATTCCAGTAAAATTTGTTCGTTCACCAAAAAGCGCTCGCTGCCATCGGGCAGAGCGTAACGGCTGTTGCCTAAGGGGATAACGAGGTCTTCTATGCCAATATCTGATGCCAGCCGGGCAAACAGATACCCACCGGGTTTTAGTACTCTCCAGGTGGAGCGGAGCATAGCATCGAAGTGGTTGCTGTCTTCGGCAAAGTGTAGTACGGCGCTGCAAATGACGAGGTCGAAGGTGGCGTCCTCAAACGGCATACTTTCGGCGGTGCAATTCACAAAATTTTTTACGGGGTTGGCAGGTGCCAGTATTTTGCATAAGGCCTGCACTTCTGTCACAGCATTCGGGTTGGGGTCCACGCCGTAAACATCATAATGGTTTTGGAGGAAATACACGATATTTCGCCCGCCGCCGCAACCAACATCCAGCACTTTTTTACAGTCGTTAAAACGCCCTTTCAACACCTGGTCGAACAGGTAAATATCAATATTGCCGTAAAGCTGCTGTGGGGTGTTTTCCATAAGTTAAATTAGGATAATATGCCGATAATAATTGATGGTGCGGTAATGACTCAGTTTGAAAACTTAATTCTCACTCGTAACCTCAACCCCATATCGTATGGCCGCTTCAAGTACATCAAGGTTGATATCTTTCAGTGCTTTAAACTTAATGCAATACCCCGTCACGCTCGCTTTGCCCAGTGTTTTCCCATAGGTTTGGGCTAAGTAAGTTTTATCCTCAATACCAAGAATATATACAGAGATGCCTGTTGTGTTAGCACTCAAGCCAATTTGGTAAAACTCTCTTGTTGTTCCATTGGTGTATTTCATGGTGTAAAACCCGTAGCCTATATTGGGGTTAGAAACAACTTTACCTTCTTCGTTTTTACCATCCAGGAACCATAACTTACATCCCGGTAATGTTTGAAGTATGTGCTTATGCAACGTTTCCATGTCACTCCGTTTTGGTTGGGGTTGACTATTAATATATTCCGCTATTTGTTCTTGTACGTCCATATGAAATATTAATTGATGGGTTACTAAATTGCCTTATCCAAATGTCGCTTTATTTTTAGTTATACACTAATTTGAAACCAACGCACTTTAGATAATGCCTTAAGTAACAATTGTGTGTAAAATACACTTTGATATATTTTTACCGGATAATATCTATATACTTGTTTTTCGTAGCCAAGTATTCAAAACCATTATTTTTCATCCATTGTCAACAGGAAAACTCACCTTACTGCTGCTTTGCTTTTGCCTGCCCGGCTTAACAGCTTTCGCCCAAAAAAAGAACGCCGCTTACCAGTATCATATTAAACGGGCCGCAGCCCCAATTAAAATAGACGGCATTGTTGATGACGCTGATTGGCAACGCGCCGATTCGGCCGCCAACTTCTTTTTGGTTTTACCCATGGATACCAGTTTTGCTAAGGTGAAAACCACGGTAAAAATGACCTACGATAACGATAACCTGTACGTAGTTGCCATTTGTTACGGCGGCCTGCCAGGGCAAAACATGGTGGAGTCGCTGAAGCGCGATTTTAACTTTGGGAAGAACGATAACTTTTTGCTTTTTATGGATCCCTTCGACGCCCGCACCGATGGCTTTAGCTTTGGTGCTAACGCGGCAGGCGCACAATGGGACGGCACCATGTACGAAGGTGGTAAGGTAGACCTCAGCTGGGACAACAAATGGTACTCCGTAGTAAAAAACTATCCCGACAGGTATGTATGGGAAGCGGCTATCCCGTTCAAAAGCATCCGCTATAAAAAAGGCATCCGCGAGTGGGGTATTAACTTTAGCCGTAACGACCTTAAATCTACCGAAAAATCGAGCTGGGCACCAGTGCCCAGGCAGTTCCCTACCGCGTCGCTGGCATATACCGGCACCTTGGTTTGGGACGAGGAGCCACCCGTTGCCAGCAGCAACGTATCGGTAATACCGTATGCGCTGGCCGGCTTAACCAAAGATTATCAAACCAAAACACCTATAGACTGGCGCAAAGATATCGGCGGCGACGTAAAAATAGGGCTCACCTCATCCCTAAACCTGGATCTCACCGTTAACCCCGATTTTTCGCAGGTGGATGTAGATCAGCAGGCTATTAACCTAAACCGCTATGAACTTTTCTTCCCCGAAAAACGGCAGTTCTTTTTAGAGAACGGCGACCTGTTCTCCAACTTCGGGTACTCGGATATCCGCCCATTCTTTTCGCGCAGGATAGGGCTCAACGCCCCCATTCGTTTTGGTACGCGGCTAACGGGTAAAATAAATAAAGACTGGCGTGTAGGGGTGATGGATGTGCAGACCGGACAAACAGGCATTAATAACTTGCCCGGCCAAAACTTTGGAGTGGTTACACTGCAAAGGCGGGTGTTCTCCCGCTCCAACATAGGCATTATGTTTATTAACAAGGATGCTACCGGCAGCGCGCCAAGCTCCGGTAATACGGCACCGGGCTATAACCGCAACGTAGGTGTAGAATATAACCTGGCATCCTCCAATAATTTATGGACGGGTAAACTGTTGGGCTTAAAGTCCTTCAGCCCGGGCGTTACCGGGCACGACTATGTGCAGGCCGCGCATCTGCAGTACCTCAGTAAATATTGGACGCTGTACATGCAGCAGCAATACGTGGGCAGTAACTACAATGCCGAGGTAGGCTATGTGCCACGAAGGGGTTACAACAAGTTGAGTCCGCTGTTGTTGCGTAACTTCTTCCCTAAAAGCGGGTCGGTGCTGATCCATAGCCTGCAACTAACTTCCACCTATTTTTTTGATGAGCATTTTAAACGCACAGATAACGAAACTGACCTAAGCTATATTATCACCTTCCGCAACCGTAGCCAGCTGTGGTTCTCCGGGTTTGATACTTACGTAAAACTGCTGCGCCCATACGATCCTACAAACATTGGCAAGGGCAACCTGCCCATTGGCTTCGAAAGTCACTGGAATACTGCCGATGTGCAATACATCTCCAAACCGCAAAGCGTTTTCACCTATGTGTTTGAAGGTGCCTATGGTGGCTACTACGACAACGGTACCAAGCTCACGCTCAGCAGCCAGCTGGGCTACCGCTTTCAGCCTTATGTAAATATAGCGGTGAACGCATCTTATAACGACCTGCGCCTGCCGCAGCCCTACGGCCGCAATACCTTTTGGCTGATAGGCCCGCGTACGGATGTTACCTTTACCAATAACTTATACTTTACCACCTTTGTGCAGTACAACGAGCAGGCACGTAACATGAACATCAATACCCGTCTGCAATGGCGCTACCGCCCGGCATCAGATGTGTTTATTGTGTATGGCGACAATTCCATCCCATCGCCCTTTATGGTTAAAAACAGGCAGTTGACGGTAAAGTGGACTTACTGGTGGAATATATAGTTAAATAAAAGGCTAATCAGGGTTAACATAACTTAACATAATTCAAAGTTCACTTTTATAAAGTATTAGTAATCAATTATTTGCATTTTTTCAGGGTTAACATAAAAAGCAATTTTTTCAGGATAATTTTTTGCATCTATAATCTTTCAAATCTCCAACCCAAATTGTAAAGGCTGTTTTATGCTGTGCAATTACTCGTTTGGCGGCATTGGAGAATTGATAACCCGCCAAAGAAGTACAATTATATGAGCAAAGAGCAAACCACCGATTTGCTAAAGTTTATGGAGCCCTTTAAGCCCGAAACCATCGAACTGGCTTTATGGCTGCGCGATTTCGCCTGGGATATGTTTCCTGAGACGAATGAGTTGGTTTACGACGCGTATAATGCCGTAGCGTTTGGCTGGTCGCCTACCGAGAAGTTGGGGCAGGTGTTTTGCAATGTGGCTATATGGCGCACCAATCAAAACGTGATATTCGGCTTCAATTGGGGCAGCGAACTGCACGACCCGCAAAAAATGCTGATAGGTAACGGTAAGCAGTTTCGCTATATACCGGTTACCAATAAGGATGATTTCCCCAAAGAATACATGTACAAATTAATGGCCGATGCCTATATCAACGCACTGGCCAAAGTGAAAAACCCGAAAGACATCATCAAAGGCTTTACCATTACCAAATCTATTTCACCGGTAAAAAGGGAGTTGAAGGCCAAAGTGGCAAAGAAGAAATAGACAGTAGTTATTGTTTAGAATAAAACGTCTCCCTTATCTCCACCAAAATATTTTCCGCTTTTTTAATATCCGGCCTATCGGGTAGGGATGATTTAGCATAGTTCACCTTTATCTCTTCTGTTTTTTCTTCCACCATTTGCATTAACCGTTCAAAGGTGTAGTCGCCGTTCCTTATTTTTAATAGAAAATCGCGGTCGGTTCTGTGCACGTTAACCTGTTGGTGTAGCGCTATCTCATTAGCCATGCTCAGCAGCCTGAAGGTATGCATCATGTTTTTAGCATCGTAATTTTGCCCGTGCGCTAAAGTGCTTTTATACCGTGCGTCGTTGCGCTTTTCTTCCCACTCTTTATATTCCCGATACTCTTTGCAATAAACCGAATAACCGTCTTTATTAAAATTCATCACCGCCAGTGGCTCTATTCCTTTTGGCACATGGCTTAATTGCACATCTTCGGCCGATGGGCCTGATATGATACCGTAAAGTTTCCCCTCGCCATTTAGCTGCGTTTGGTGGTAAAGCTGGTAACCATCCCTAAAATGTGGCACGCTGGTTAGCCCGCAACCTTGCTGATCGAACTGGTGTGCTGTGAGCCATTCGGTAACGGGGATGCTCCCGGTTCCGCTTACAACGTGGCAAAATTCAAGTACAGACTTCCGTTCTGGCTCGAATGTTTTATTGATTTTTTTATTTAAGCCTTTAGCTTTTTTAATTTGGGTTTGCGCGTAGCCGGCAAAAGTATCGAGGCATAATTTTGAAAGGAAATCTTCGGCCCGCACAAGATTCATCAGCGGATGGCGATACAACACGTGGGCCTGCGGCGTGCTTAATAGCTCCAATATATTGGGATTATTTTTGGTAAGCAGATCCAAAAACCGGGCTATCTCAAAATACACTTCGTCATTGGTGGCATTTGCAACCTGTTCTGTGTTGCCAAAGCCATATAGCTCCCGTTGTGGTAAAATAAAAATGCCTTTTTTGTCGATGTCCGACGTTGCGATGGCTAGGTTGTAGGCGTGGCTGCCGCTAACGCAATCAAGCAGTAAAAATTCGGGCTGTTGTTTTAATCCCTCAAAGGTCATTTAGTTACGTGTTTTCTAAAGATAGCGTTTAACTCGTCGGTTCCATTATTAGTAACGGGTAGTTCGGGCACTACAATTTTGCAGGCGCTGAGTGTATCGCTTAGCCATTCGTTCAGCAACGTAACCGGGCTTATCATCGTTTTCTCATCAGAAACCAATTTTCGTTCCATTAATTCATCAATCGCAGATTGAATAATGCTATCATTGATAAGCACCCTTAAATGCGCAAACTCCATGGGCGGCATGGTCCCTTTTTCAATTATCCACTGGCAAGCCAAAGCAGGGCGGAGCGCGTAAAAGTAGCGTTTCATTTTTACCTCGCTGCTTTGCAGGTCATTTGCCAGGGTATTAAACGCCATTGACAAGTAATGGTTAGCGCCTGATCTTTTTGAATAATAGGCCGGCATCAACGCCTGCAAGGTGGTTGCAAAACTATCGTCCTGCTGATATATAATTGGCGATTGCAGCCACTCATAAAGTGGCGAGTTTGACTTCAGGAAAAGCTTGAGTGCTTTGCGGAGATCCCATCCGCCAATATCTAAAATTTCGTTCACCGGCAATTCAACAACATCTTTAATATCAGCGATGTTCAGATAGTCGTTCAGTTGGCGCGCGTAAATAAAGCGCACATCAAAATCACTATCGGGCGATGCAAAGCCCCAGGCCCGGCTGCCCGATTCGCAGGCATACAATATCCTGATGTTTTGCTGCTGCTTCAGTTCGGCTAACTTTTGATTTATTGTTTCCCGCATCACCCCTTTTTCACCCCCACTACATTCACAATTATAAAACTCGAATGCGGTATACCAAGTGTGCTGCCGGGCGTTACGTTGAGGTAAGCTTTAAAGTATCCGTCTACAATGCCTTTCATAGCCCGGTTAGACGAGGCCACAAATTCCTCGTACATAAAGTTAACCGATCGTAAAAAATGCATGCTTCCGTCGGCATCTATCCTTACCGAAAAAGCATACTTGAAATCATCGTAGGCTTTTTTTATGGTGATGTTGTACTCGGGCAGCATGTAATCCTGGTTCATGCCTTCGCGCTGGTCATCTTCGGCTATGGGGTCTATCTGTTTTATGGTAAGCAGCGGCGTTTTGCTTTTTAACACGGCCTGGTCGCGGGCAGAGAAGGCTTTAGCGGTATCCTTGCTCGCCAGTGCCGCTTTCTTTTGGATGAACAGGGTGTCGGCCTTTGTGGGTTTCATCAGGGCTGCAGCATCGGTATGTAACTTGTTTTTAATGTAATCGTCTGCATAGAGGGTCATATATACCACCGAGCTGTCGCGCATCAGTTTACGCCCTTTTACCTTCATCACCTGGAAAATGATACTATCGCGGCTTAATCTACGCAGGCGCAACCACGACCATGCCACGTTAAAAAGGGAATCATGATCGAACAGTATCGGCGCGTTTACAAACATTTTGCGTTTGGGATTATAAATGTTCACCGAATCGTCCGACAGGAAGGAGAGGTGCCACTCCGGCTCCAACTGGTAGCCATCGTTATTAAAGGATACACCATTTTTAAAGGCGCGGCGCACTTCGGTGTAACGGATGCCCTTTACAGGCATAAAAGATGGCTTTACAGACTCATCCGCCTGAATGCTGGTATATACTTTATTCTTCTTACTGCCGCCGCATGCGCTCAAAAGGAAGGCTAATGCGAGAACGGTAAGAATGCTGAATTTGTAGCTTTTAAGGTAAGTGTACATCATACAATGGCGAAGATAATACAATGGCGGTAAACGTAAACAGGTAATGAGTATCCTTTTTCAGGTTCAATTTTCGAAGTCTGCAAATTTTATTACTTTTGCCCCATAGCAAAACAAGCTATTACCGCATTTTCGTGTAGTGTAACGGTAGCACCCCAGACTCTGACTCTGTTAGTAGTGGTTCGAATCCATTCACGAAAACATTAACGGGCGAGCGATTTAATAAATTGCCGTCCGTTTTTTTTGCCCTCCGTACGCCCACCTGCCAATACAGTGCATAACAGTTATCAAGTTGCCGTTAGGTAGCTTAGCCACGTTAATTGCCAATTAACCCCATTTCGCCCGGTTTAAATAATAAACTTAAATGTCGTTAAAACACATATGCTTTTACTTGCTGCCCTTTTGTTTGGCTGCAACCCAATCAAAAGGCCAAAAAGCGCCCGTTGCTGCTCCGTATCATTCGTCTAATTTCAAAGCTATCGAAACCGGGTTTATCACCATTCCCGATTCGGTACAAACCAGTGTTTACTGGTATTGGATCTCCGGGAATATTTCTAAGGAAGGTGTTGTGAAGGATCTGGAGGCCATGAAAAAGGTAGGCATCAACCGGGCTTTTATCGGCAACATTGGTTTGGACGAGGTGCCCTACGGAAAAGTGAACATGCTTTCTGACGAGTGGTGGGATATTATGCACACCGCGCTTAAAACAGCCACCAGGTTAAATATAGAGATAGGCATCTTCAACAGCCCCGGCTGGAGCCAATCCGGCGGGCCGTGGGTGAAACCGCAACAGGCCATGCGTTATTTAACATCGTCGCAGGTGATGATTAAAGGGCCGTTATTGTTCAAGCAGAAATTAGTAAAACCCCTGGAGAATTTTCAGGATGTAAAAGTGATAGCCTACCCGGTAGCGGATAATTACACAGCAGATATCTGCACCTTGAAGCCGAAATTTTCATCAGTTCCAGCCGTAGATTCATTGGCTAACTTGTTTGATGGGAATGATGCATCAGGCGTAAGTTTAAAGAACGGACAGCAATTTTCTGTTGAAGTGAATACGCAAAGCCCGTACACAGTGCGCAGTGTAGTAGTAAATACCGCCAGGAAGCCGGTTTACTTAGAAGGGGATATCCAGGCTAAAGTAAATGTGGATTACGTAACCGTAAAGCACTTTTCCATAGATCGTACAAACCCCGAGCTGAATACCGGCTTTAAGCCTTATGGCCCGGCCAATATTTCTATACCCGCTACCACATCAACAAGTTTCCGGGTGGTGTTTACAAAAGTTACTTCCAATTCCGGGCTCACGGAATTAAAATTGTCTGCGGTGCCGATGGTGGAGAATTACATGGAGAAGTCGCTGGCTAAAATGTGGCCAACGCCGCATCCTTTCTGGACGGCTTACCAGTGGGCGCCGCAACCTAACGAAACATCCAGCTATGCCATCGACCCGGTAAAAGTGCAGGATATATCATCCGCAATGGCCGCCGACGGAACCCTTAATTGGAAAGTGCCGGCAGGCAACTGGATCATTGAGCGCACGGGTATGACGCCCACCAAGGTTACAAACGCCCCCGCACCACCCGAAGGCCGCGGCCTGGAGGTAGATAAGATGAGCAAAGAGCATGTGGCGGATCACTTTAACGCGTTTATGGGACAGATCTTAAAACGTATCCCGGCAGCAGATCGCAAAACCTGGAAGGTGGTAGTACAAGATAGTTACGAAACCGGCAGCCAAAACTGGACGGATCACCTCGCGGATGAATTTAAGCAGGCATATCATTACAACCCGATACCCTACCTGCCCACGTTGCAGGGCAAAGTTGTGGGCAGCCAGGACATGTCCGACAGGTTTTTGTGGGACCTGAGAAGGCTGATAGCCGACGACGTGTCCTATAAATATGTGGGCGGCTTGCGCGAGATCAGCCATAAAAATGGCTTAACTACCTGGCTGGAAAATTACGGGCACTGGGGCTACCCCGGCGAGTTTTTGCAATACGGCGGGCAATCTGATGAGATAGGCGGCGAATTTTGGAGCGAGGGCGATCTTGGTGATATAGAGAACCGCGCGGCCTCATCTTCGGCGCATATTTATGGCAAGATAAAAGTTTCGGCAGAGTCGTTCACAGCAGCCGGGGCGCCTTTTGCACGCTACCCGGCGATGTTCAAAAAACGTGGTGACCGCTTTTTTACGGAGGGGATAAACAACACCCTGCTACATGTATTTATTCAGCAGCCGGTTGAAAACACTGCCCCCGGTTTAACCGCCTGGTTTGGCGTGGAATTTAACAGGCTCAATACCTGGTTTTTTGATATGGATGTATTGATGCGTTACTTAAAACGCTGCAATATGATGCTGCAGCAGGGGCAGTACGTGGCAGATGCAGCCTACTTTATAGGCGAAGATGCACCCAAAATGATAGGCGTTACAGATCCCGGATTGCCAACGGGCTACTCCTTCGATTATATTAACGGCGAAGTGATCAAACAAAAGCTTTCTGTAAAAAATGGTAAGCTTATGCTGCCAAATGGCATTAGTTACAGCATACTGGTATTGCCAAAGTTAGAGACCATGCGGCCGGAACTGTTGGCGAAAATAAAAGAGCTGGTACGGCAGGGCGCGGTTGTTTTAGGGCCGAGGCCATTGCGCTCGCCCAGCTTAAAGGATTACCCGGCATCCGACAAATCAGTTCAGGACATGGCCGCCGAGCTTTGGGGAAATATCGATGGCAAAACCAACAAATTGAACCATTACGGCAAGGGTATGGTGATAAGCGGCATGGACCTACAGGAAGCTTTAAACATACTTAAGGTTGGTGCCGACTTTAAAGCTGTTAAAAGCGACGACGTATTATTTATCCATAGGCAACTGAAGGAAGGCGAGCTTTATTTTGTATCGAATCAGAAGGATGTGCCTGTAAAATTTGATGCGGACTTTCGTGTTAAGGGCAAAAGTCCCGAACTGTGGGATGCGATAAGCGGAAGTGTACGCGACCTGCCTTCGTATCAGCAAACGGCAAACACAACCCGGGTGCCAATGCAGCTTGCACCCTTGGAGAGCGCGTTCGTGATCTTTAGAAAACCAGCGTCGGTAAACAAATCAAACCGCTCAAATTATCCCGACCCAATGCGATCAATAACCATTACCCAACCGTGGATGGTGAGCTTTGATAAAAGCATGCGCGGCCCGGCGCAACCGGTTAAATTCGAAACACTGACGGATTGGGCCAGAAGCGCTAACGACAGTATAAAATATTATTCGGGAACGGCTTATTATCGTACTACGTTTAAAACCGGTAAGTTGGAAAAAGGGGCCAATTACATCATAGATTTAGGTTTAGCCAAATCGATAGCCAAAGTATTTGTTAACGGGGTAGAAATGGGTGGAGCATGGACGCCGCCATACCGGGTTGATATTACTAAAGCGCTTAAGCCGGGAGAAAATAAACTCGAAATTAAGGTAGTGAACAATTGGGTGAACAGGCTGGTTGGCGATAGCCTGATGCCTGCCGGTACGCGGCCAACATCTGTAATTTTTGGTCCCGATCCGAAGGGTGGCTTGCAATCGTCAGGGTTATTGGGCCCTGTTAAAATTGAGGTTATAAAATATTAGCACTAATGAACAAAGTAAAGATGGTTATAACGTTATTGGTTTCCTGTTGTTTCACTATCATCAAAAAGGCAACAAATTGAAAAATGCTATGAAATTAAAAACAATTGCGGCAAGCTTACCGGCAGGCATTGGGTTTCTCCTTCTGTTTTCGTCGTTCACCGGCGCACCCAAACCAAAGGTAAAACCGCGGATAGTGAATATTGTAAACTTTATCCGTTTGCTGGAACCGAGAGACCAGGCAATAACCGAGGATGTGTTGTATCAAACGGTTGTAAAACAGGTAGAGATTATGAACAAGTATCAGCTGCGCGGAACATTTTTGCTGCAATACGATGCACTGATGGATACCCGTTACCAAAAACTGCTTAAAAGCCTGCCTGCGGATAGTTTTGAAATTGGCGCCTGGTGGGAGATCCCCCAGCCCATGGTGGAGAAAGCCGGCTTAAAATGGCGCGGCCGCTACCCCTGGGACTGGCACGCCAACATTGGTTTCTCTACCGGCTACACACCCGAAGAAAGAGAAAAGCTGGCTGATGTTTACATGCAGGATTTTAAAAGCATTTTCGGTTATTACCCAAAATCGGTTGGCTCCTGGTTTATAGATGAGCATACATTAAACTATTTGTACGAGAAATATCATATCGTAGCATCCAGCAATTGCAAGGATCAGTACGGTACTGACGGCTATACCCTTTGGGGTGGCTATTGGAACCAGGCTTACTATCCCAGCAAGGTAAACTCTTACATGCCGGCGCAGAACGAGAAGAACCAGACCCCGGTGCCGATTTTCCGGATGCTGGGGAGCGACCCGGTGAGGCAGTATGATACCGGCTTTGGAACCACCTGGCAGGGCGTAATCACTCTCGAACCCGTTTATCCCAAAGCGGGCGGCAGTGCCGAATGGGTAAACTGGTTTTTTAAGCAGCTGGTAGAGGGCGAACCGATGGAATTTGGATACACCCAGGCCGGGCAGGAAAACTCATTTACCTGGGATGCCATGGCCAAAGGCTTTGAGATCCAAATGCCGCTGATAGCAAAGTTGAGAGACGAGAAAAAAGTAAAGGTAGAAACGCTGGTAGAATCGGGAACGTGGTTCCGGAAGCATTACAAAACCACGCCAGCCACGTCGGTAACCGTTAACGAGGATATCGGCAACAGCGACCGTAAAACCGTGTGGTTCAACAGCCGGTTTTACCGCACCAATTTACTTTGGGAAAAAGGCACCTTGCGTTTTAGGGATATCCACCTGTTTAACGAAAAACTGCCATCGGCTTACCTAACAAAAAAGGTGGAAACCAATGTTTGCTCCTTTTACACCCTGCCGTTTGTAGATGGGTACTTGTGGAGCACTGCGGATGATATAGCCGGCTTAAGCTTTAAAACTATGGAAAACGGCGAGGTTGTACCCTTAACCGGCGGTAACCCAAAGGTCACTAACCCCTCGCCCGGTAAATTACATATTGCCTGGCCGCTGAGATCAGGCAAGGGTACCCTGGTGATAGATTTGGATGAAAAGAAACTAACTGTAAGCACTATAGGCAAAGCGGCAGGCGGGTGGTTCCTTGATCTTAATGTAGCGGCGAAGGCAGATCTGCCTTTTCAGGCTATCGGCGACTCTGATATCAGCTGTAAGTTCCAGGGGCTCGACTACCGCATTCATACGCCCAATGGCAGGTTTTCTAAGCTTACAGGTAAAAATATATTTCGAATAAAACCGGTAACAAATAGCCTGACGTTGAATTTTTCTGAGGGATATTAGCTATTCTTGAAGCTGAAATGGCTTTGTTTAAAATGATGGCACGAAATAGCATGGTCCCTGGTTATATCAGTCCGAAATATCTGATGCTTTGCGCGCTGCTGCCGGTGTTCAACAGCACTTGGGCGCAAACGCCCTGGCAGAAGGTAAAGGAGGAATTGGTATTCAGCAACCCACCCTTTGAGCAGTGCCATGCATCCACAATTGTTGAAACAAAAAAAGGGGAACTGTTGATGGCCTGTTTTGGCGGCTCCGCCGAAAGCAGGCCCGATGTTTCGATATGGCTTACGACGCTTAGCGGCGCAAATGGAAAAACGGAGCCAAAAATGGTGGCCGATGGTGTAATAGACAGCGCCACCCGTTTTCCGTCGTGGAACCCGGTGCTGTTTCAAACGAAAATAGGTAAGCTGTTTCTTTTTTATAAAGTTGGCCCCAATCCAAGGGACTGGTGGGGGATGGTAAAAACATCAACCGACAATGGGGCAACCTGGTCTGCGGGCAAAGCCTTGCCGAAGGGGATCCTCGGGCCTATCAAAAATAAACCTGTTCAGTTGGCCGATGGCAGTATTTTATCTCCGTCGAGCATTGAGGAAGCTAACGGGCGCTGGAAGGTACACATTGAGAGATCGACAGATATGGGTAATTCCTGGACGGCTATACAGGTAGATACCGCCGGTAAATTTGATGTGATCCAGCCGAGTATCCTCAAATACAAAAATGGCAGTCTGCAGATCTTATGCCGCAGCAAGCAAGGTAAGGTGGTGCAGGCATGGTCCTATGATAAAGGGAAAAGCTGGAGCGCACTTTCGGCGACGACGCTGTTGAATCCAAATTCGGGTACGGATGCCGTTACGCTTAAAAGCGGTAAGCAATTGATCGTTTATAACCCGGATGTGCCCGGTAAAGATTGGTTCAACGGGCGTGGTAAACTGCGTGTTGCCTGCTCTGCCGACGGTAAAACCTGGCACGATATATCGGTTTTAGAGGATGGCACCAAAGAGGAGTATAGTTACCCAGCCATCATTCAAACAAAAGATGGACTTATCCATATTACGTACACCTTCAATCGTAAAAACATAAAGCATGTGGTGCTCAAAGAAGGCGTATAGCTAATAAGTTACAATTACTTATCCCACCAAACCCGAGCTTTTTCATTAAAATCGTTCATGCCGCCGTATGCCGAAAGGGCGCTGGTTATGTTGGCATTGTTCAGCGTAAACTCAATTTGCGGGTAGGGCACTTTCCTTGGGATAACGCCCGGCGAGTTGCTGTTCCCGGTTACGGTGTTTGGGTTGGGAATCAGCTTTGGATAACCCGTGCGGCGCCAGTTGGCGTAAACCTCATCAGCATCTGCTATAAAACCGGCCACCCAAAATTCGGTGTTAATAATTTCTATCGACCGTTCTGTTGTTGGGTCCTTTGCATCAACCATCGGGTTTTTGGCCAGGTAGGCGCTGATCTGCGCGTTACTTATGGATGGGGCAGTAGGTAACATAGCTAAAGACTGCATGTGTGCGGTAATACCTGCCTGGTAGTGGGCGTTAGCGTCGCCGGTAATAAAACCCCTCAGGACGGCTTCGGCCAGCAAAAACTCCACCTCCGCGTACTGAAAGTCAAAAAAAGGAGTATCCTTAGGCTGATAAACAGCATAATTTACACGGGTGTTGGGTAAAGGGTCGGCTACATTAAAACTATAGCCTATGAATTTTGAGGTGTCTGAAGAAGTGATAATTCCGCCAAGGAAAGCTTCTTTATCGTAAACCCCGCCATATATTTTTAGCCTTGGATCGCCGCTTGCCCGCATGTGGTCTACCAGCGTTTTGTGTAAAAAAAAGTGCTGATCGGAAAGGTTAAACGCATAGCCGTTTGGCGCGTTGATATTGTGTTTCAGCACCGGCATATCTGAGTTTGACGCCATTACGCCATGGTTGTACGCCTCTTTAACCAGAGTCTCCGCCTGCGTTGCATCTACCTTGATCAGGCGCATCCCCATTCTAAGTAATAAAGAAGCGGCAAGTTTTTTCCAGCGTTCGGTGCTGCCTGCATAAAACTGATCACCCTGCACGGCCTCTGGCGCATTGTTGCTCAGCAGGGTAATAGATGCCCGCAATTCGCTGATGAGGTCAGCATAAATCATTTGCTGCTTATCGTATGCCGGTGTGAAAATTCCGCTCTCCAGCGCTTTTCCGGCCTGACTGTAAGGGATATCGCCGTAGTAGTCGGTTAGTTTTTGATAGATGAAAACACGCCAGATACGGGCTGCCGCATAGGTAGTAACCATGCTGGTATTTGTTTTTAACAGCGGCATGATAAACTCCAGGTTTTGCAGTACCGGGATGTAAAAGTTGTTCCAGTAACGCCGGGCAATATCATCAGACAACGTATAGCTTGTGCCCGACCAGAAATCGGAATACCCATATTGCATAAAGGCGTGGCAGTAGTTGGTGCGCGGCTCCATGTCAAGCCCGGAAGTTTTCACCAGCGCATCAGAAAACATGTAGGCAGGTTGCGGCGTGGTAACACCATCTGGATTGAGGTTGTATTCGGCAAAATTCTTCGTACAAGCCAATGGCGCAAAGGCCATCAGCAGCAGTAAGAGTAATTTTGGCGGTGTATACTTCATGTCGATATTAAAAACTTACGCTTAAATTAAAACCAAAGGTGCGGCTGCCGGGCAAACCGCCGGTGTCATAACCATAACCGTTGCCAATACTGTCGGAAGATTCCGGGTCGAATATAGGGAGGTCTTTCCTGATAAAGAATAAATTACGTGCTATTAGCGAGAATGTAGCGCTCTTGACAGGTGTTGCGCTGAGTATTTTTTTTGGAAACGAGTAGCCCAGCGAGATCTGCCTGAACTTGATGAACGTACGGCTGAATACCGACATCTCATCAGCATAATAGGCAAGAGAGGCAAATGAGTTATATTGCTGATATGGGCTGTATGGCAGGGTGTTTTTTACGTAAACGGGTGCCGCATCTGTACCGGTGTTTACCATGCCTTGCGGTATATAGGTGCCATCGCGGCCCAGCAGGGTGGCCCTTGAATTTCCGAAAAAGTTGGCCCACCTGGCCCCGTCTTCAAAGATCTTTCCGCCAAATTGCCCGTCTATTAAAAAACTGAACCTAAAATTTTTGTACCGGAAAGTGTTGGTAA
The DNA here is from genome assembly GCF_039925265.1 of Mucilaginibacter sp. Taxonomy (GTDB): domain Bacteria; phylum Bacteroidota; class Bacteroidia; order Sphingobacteriales; family Sphingobacteriaceae; genus Mucilaginibacter. The sequence continues at coordinate 53,393 of NZ_JBDSZG010000005.1, read as the reverse complement.
TACCGCCCGACCAATCGGGATTTACGTTGCCCAGGTAGGTTTCATTATCAACAACCAATGCGCCCGCCGCATTTTTTACAGGGTTGCCATTCCCGTCATAAGATAGCGCCCCTTTGTCTATAACAACCGCTGCTTTTACGTTGCTGCCGTCGATACTTACCGCTTTATAAAGCAAATTCCCGTTCCCGTCCCGGCGCAGTGGCGTCCCAAAAATCGAACCCAGTGGATAGCCGGCTTTGGCTTTTATGGTATAGTAAAACGCAACGCCGTTGGTGCCAAGGGCATCGCTTAAAGTTGTTACTTTGTTATTGTTATGGGCATAAGTAACTATAATGTTCCACGAGAAATTCTTCGTTTTTATAGCCGTTCCGTTTAGCATGATCTCCAGGCCCCGGTTGATCATCGAGCCCGCATTTTGGTAAGTGGAGTTAAACCCGGTGGTAGTTGGCAAGGTTACCGGCAACAAAAAATTCTTCGATTTTTTATTGTACCAGGCCACATCTAAATAAAACAGATCCTTAAAAAATTTAAGCTCAGTACCTATTTCCGTCTCGGTAGTGGTTTCGGGTTTTAAGGATGAAGGTGGCAGCGAGGTGTTACTTATTTGCTGCCCCGGTATATTGTTAACCGTTTCGGTATATTTAAAACTAAGGTCGGTTTGGTTAGGGTTGGGGTTGCTCCCGGTTTGGCCTACAGATAGGCGCAATTTTCCAAAAGAAAGCACTTTAGGGTTTATCCTAAACGCGTCGGAAAAAATATAACTCAAATTGGCCGATGGGTAGAAAATGTGGTTTACAAAGCCCGGGCGGACAGAGGACAGTGCCGAATACCAGTCGTTACGGGCCGTTACCTCTAAAAAAAGGAAGTTTTTGTAACCTAATTGCGTTGCGCCAAAAATGGCGTTGGTTTTTGAGCGGGGCGTAGATACCTGCACAGGCAGGCCGATGGTGGTATTATTTAAGTTGGTGGAGGTAGGGCCGGTAAGGCCTGTACCCGTGATATTTAGCGAACTAAAGGTGGATTTCTGGAACTCGGTGCCAGCAAACGCACTTACGCTAAAGTCGGCAAAAGTGCGGTCGTAATTCAACAATGCCCGCACATCACTTCTGCGCTGGGTAATGGTTGAATTGTTAATGGTACCGTTTCCGTTCTTATTGTTTGGAAAATTGACAAAAAGCCCATCGGTACCTACATAATCCAACCCGCCGATGAGGTTAAAATGAAAATGGCTGGATATATCGTAAGTAATATTGGCTGCCGATAAAACCCGGTTTTGAGTTTGATTATTGATCACTTTCTGAAGCTGTATATACGGGTTGGTGTATACATACAGGTAATTGCCGTTGGTATCTTTCTGGTTCAAAAAATCAATATCGGTTACATTGTCCGATCGGATGAAGTATTTGGAAAACGAGCCCCTGTCGTCGCCTCTTAGCAAGGGGGCATTGGTGCGCATCGTTTTAGATAGATCTACCTTAAAATCAGTATGGATCTTGCTGCCAAAATCCTGTACAAAACGCAGCACGCCGTTATAACGTTCATAACCCGAACCCGGCGTAGGTGTATTGTTTTTGGTTTGTGATAACGAAATCCTAAAACTATTGTTATCGGTGGTTTTTGCGAACGCGAGGCTATTGGTTGTGGTGATGCCGTTCTGGTATAATTTATTAAAACGTTCCCGGATAGTTTGGGGTTCGTATGGCTCAACTTTGCCATCGGCACCCAAGGCCTGTTGGCCCGCGAATTTAACACCCCATGACTGACCGGTTAAGTAGTTGCTGTTGCTGATATTATCGGCGACGGTGTAAAGCTTCCCATTGTTCCCGCGGCCATATTCGTACTGAAAGCTATCGTAGGGGATCATTTTTTCCATTACGGTATTGCTGTTAAAAGCGATACCTACCCCCGGGCTTTTTAATCCTTTTTTTGTACTGATCAGTATAACCCCGCCTTGCGCCCCGCCACCATAAAGCGCCGCAGCTGAGGCCCCTTTCAGGATACTTATCGATTCGATATCGTCCGGATTGATAGAGGATAAGCCATCACCGGGATCGCTGCCGCCGAACACCTTTAAAGGTTCTTCGGTATTCTCTTTAGTACTGCTGTTGATCGGCACACCATCTACCACGTAGAGTGGCTGGTTTGAGCCTGAGAACGACGAGTACCCCCTGAGAATAATCCTGGAAGAGCCACCCGGCCCGTTGGGTGGCGACTGTACTGTTAGCCCCGCAACTTTACCCGCAAGGGCATTGATAAAAGTGGTCTCGCGGGTTTCCGATACCTCGTTGCCGCTTAATTGCGTAATGGAGTAACCAAGCCGCCGTTCTTCTTTGTTTAAACCAAGCGCAGTAACAACAACCTCGTTAAGGGCCTTATCGTTCGGCGACATCCTGATGGTTAGGATAGCCGTTTCGTCGTAGGGGATCTCTACCGTGTTGTAACCAACATAGGTAACTACCAGTACCGAATTATCCGGCGCAACTATGGTAAAGTCGCCGTTGTTGTCAGTAATAGTGGTAAATGATGTTTTTTTGATCTGGATGCTGGCTCCGGGTAAAGGGTTATCGTTCTCATCTACCACCTGGCCTATGGCCTTGCCGGTATTGATCTGTTCGCCGGCAAGCAGGATAACGATCAGGTTGTTGGCCAATTTTTTATAAGTGTAGCCGGTGTTGGCGAATACCTCATCCAAAACACCGGTAACCTCCACGTTTTGAACATTAATGGTTACTTTTTTGTTGACGGGTATTTTACTCTCGCTGTAAACAAAATGGTAGTCGCTTTGCTTTTCTATCGATTTTAAAACTTTCTTAAAATCGGCGTTCTTTAAATTCAGCGAGATTTTATTTTGAGCAACCGCAGGCAGAATTGCCAGGGTGTTTATGACAACTATTAAAAGAATTTTCAGTTTCATATCAACGGTCTTTCAATAGCTTGCTTTCGCAATTTTACGCCCGGGGGATTGCATATACATTTATGGTAATAACCGCTTGCCAAATGTTGTTATGGATATTAATCTGCGTATAATTATTTAATTCTTTTTCGATTTGTTGTAGGCAATTAAGCCTGTAAAATTGTTCTTATAGCGGAGGGCAACTTCCGTACGTATAATATTTGATGAGAGGGTTAAATTGCGTTCATCAGAGAATTGATTGGTTGATTAGCCGGGGAGGAGTCCCCGGTTTTTTCTCAAAAAATCCCCATAAACAGCTATAACATATCACCCCTCTTAAAGCCAATTAAGATAGGTCAATAATCTTAGCAATACAAATAACTGGTTTGTTTTATTGCAACAATTCGCTATTTAATAACGAATTGTTGCAGAATAGCCTTGTCGGCAGCATCACGCCCAACCTTAAGTGTGTAAGTTCCGGGGAATAATTTAAGTTTATGTCTTTCAGCATCCCATTTTTGCAATTCAGCTACGGGGATCTTCAGTAGAACTGTTTTACTTTTTCCCGGTTCAAGGCTGAGTTTATCAAACGCTTTTAATTCCTGTACAGGTAAATTGTCGTTAGTAGGGTAAACAATATAGGCCTGCGCGGTTTCAATTCCCATCGCTTTTCCGCTGTTGCTGACGCTGCAGGCCACCTCGATGGTGTCGCCCAGCTTATATTCGGCTTTTACCTTGCTTTTTGCCTCGTAAGTAAAAGTTGTATAATTAAGGCCATAGCCAAAAGGGTATTGTACTTTACCGGTGTAATAACGATAGGTACGGCCCTTCATACTATAGTCGCCAAACGCTGGCAGATCATTTACCGAATTGTAGAAGGTTAAGGGCAACCTGCCTGATGGCACTACTTTACCATATATGAGGTCGGCAAGTGCATTGCCTCCCTGTTCGCCGGGATACCAGGCTAAAATAACAGCGTCGGCATATGGCGCGATAGCTGCAATATCAACATCGCTGCCCGCCGTTACTACGGCAATGATAGGTTTTTTAACATCCTTGCGCAAAGCCTTCATGAAGGCGATATGGCTTGCCGGTAAGCTTAAGGTTTTTTTATCACCGCCTGCTGCCGAAAGGAAGGCATCTCCGGCCTCGCCTTCATCAAGCGGGGTGAGCCCAATTACGGCAATGGTCAGGTCGGCATTGCCGGCTGCCCAAATGCCACCAAAATGGGTGGTGTCGGTTTGGCCGGCACCCAGATCATATTCTACACGGGTGCCCTTATCTACCGCTGCGGAGACCCCTTCTACAAAGTTCACCATATTGGCGTTGATGCCGTGGTAACTCCCCACCAGCGCATCAAGCGATGCGGCGTTAGGGCCTAACACCATGATGCTTTTGTAGGCTTCCTTTTTTAAAGGCAGTACGTTGTTTTTGTTCTCCAGCAAAACCATGCTTTGCTGCGCGGCTGCACGGGCAAGGCTGATGTGGGCTTGGTTGTGAATGCTATCCGCACCAAAAGTATAGTAGGGCGAAAGCTTTGGGTCATTGTAAAAACCCAGTTTTATTTGTGTTAGCAGCACGGGCGTTAAAGCCAGGTCAACATCTTTGGTACTGATCATCTTTTGCTTTACGGCCTCTTCTACATCAGATTGTAATACGCCGGAGCAATCTAAATTAAGCCCGGCCTTTATGCCTGCAGCAGCAGTTTCGGTACGCGTCTTTAGATATTTGTGGGTTAGGTAAACATCATCAAGCGCGCCGCAATCGGTAACTATGTAGCCTTTAAAGCCCCATTCTTTCCGCAGGATATTTTGCAATAAAGCATTGTTTACCGAGTTGGGGACACCGTTAACGCTGTTATACGCCGTCATTACGCTGGATACGCCGCCGTTAACTAATTTATGAAAAGCATACAGGTAGGTGTTACGCAGATCCTGCTCGCTTACTACCGAATTGAAGTAATCGCGGGTATTTTCGGGGCCGCTATGTGCCACAAAATGCTTTGCGGTTGCCGCTATTTTAAACTGGCCGGGAATGCCGCCTTGCATACCATTTACATAGGCTAACCCTATCTGGCTGGTTAAAAATGGATCTTCGCCGTAGGTTTCCTGGCCCCGGCCCCAGCGCGGATCGCGGAAGATATTGATATTTGGCGACCAGTAGGTTAGCCCTACATACTGCCCATGGTTGTTATTGGCAACGGCCAGGTTGTACTTGGCCCGCGCTTCGGTTGAAATTACATCTCCTATTTGCTTTACCAATTGCGGGTTAAAAGTTGCCGCCATAGCTATTGCCTGCGGAAAAACGGTTGATTCGCCAGCGCGCGCCACACCATGCAGCCCTTCGTTCCACCAGTTATAAGCCGGGATGTTAAGCCGCTCCACCGGCTGATTGCGGTAGCCTAACAGCATGGCTTTCTCTGTAAGGGTTAGCCTGCCTAAAAGATCTTTTACACGTTCCTCATCTTTTAGCTTTGGGTTTAAATACGCAGGTGCCTGCTGTGCATGTGTGGTATTGGCCACCAATACGATCGCTGTAACTGCAAGTAAAAAGGACTTAGATAATTTCATTTAATAAAAGTAAAATTTGCCGGTTTGGGTGTATTGTGGTTTGCCCTATTGATATGTGAAAACATAAGCGGTGGGCTACGATTCCAATGTTATAATTCGCGCTGTTTAGAAACTTATGCAGGTGTTTCGACATGTTTCCGGAGAAACCTGTGTCTGATCAATAGATATAAATTGTCGATCCCGAGATCTTGTAGTCGAATTTTTCGATATCGCGCAGTGCATTCAAGGCCTGTACTATGGTATCGTTTTCAAAAACACCGCTAAAATTGTATTGCTTAGCCTTATCATTTTTAAACTGGATATCTACGCCATACCACCGCTCCATCTTTTCGGCGAGTACAGCAAAGCTGTCGTTCTCAAACGAGAAGCGGTTATTTATCCAGGAGGTTTCTAATACGGAACTATCTTTCCCGCCGATGTAGTTTAATGAAGTAAGTACATACTGCGCTCCCGGTGTGTTGCCTGCATTACCCGCGTTAGGCAGTTGTTTCGCATCACCGGAGCCATTATTCTTCACAATAAGTTTTTCCTTTGGTTTCAGGATGATCCGGTCAGATGGCCTGTCGTTTAAAGTAACTTCGATGACTCCCGTGATGAGGGTGGTTTCGCTAACGGTATCCTGTGGGTACGATCTAACGTTAAATGTGGTGCCCAATACCCTTACGTTCATTTTATCGGTATGGATGATAAAGGGGTGTTCCTTATCTTTCTTTACATCAAAATAAGCCTCGCCGGTTAAAGTAATTTCCCGTGTATCACCGCTAAAATTTTCGGGGTATTTAATGGTACTTTGCGAATTTAGTGTGATACGGGTACCATCTGATAAGATGATGATTGATTTTGCACCCTTCGACGTTGTTTTTTGTTGCCAGCCAACGGTAGATATTGCGCCTGTATTTGCCGAAAAAACCGAAGCATTTAAAAGATAAGCGCCTGCTGCTATTAAAACTAACGCCGCCGCCGCAACAGGCCAAAGGCGAAATATATTTTTATTTTTACGATCGGGTGTTAACGGAAGTATGATAGCCCCATCGTTTGGTTCGCTTTCGGCTTTTTCATCCAGCCTTTTTATTTTATCCTGTATTTTCTGAAAAGCAATTGCGTCATCGGTGTACTCGTTGTCTGTATGGTCCCAGTACATGCCCAGGTCTTCAAATTGTTGCTTGTAGGCGGGAAAGGTACTAATGAGATGTTTGAGCTCGGCGCTTTCTGCCGGAGTAATATCATTTGTAAGGTGTTTTGAAACCAGTTCAATAAATTTATCGTTGCCCATCTTTTATAAATACCCGCACTTTTTACTTAGGACAACATTTCAATTGAAATCACTTACAAATTTTTTAAAAAAATGTACGTAACCAAAATCATGGGTTTATCCACCACTATAATTTGCTACTATTTTTTAAATTTATTACACTTAGGTTTAATTGGCCGGCCTTAATATATTTTTTTAGTTAAAACATTTTAAAACGGGCATTTACAGTGCCAATTTAGTTATAAGACGTTGATTTTTAGACAAAAGTTACACTTAATTTAAAAACGCACCTAAAAATGTTAAAAAAGTATTTCAATTTGCCTGTAGGCAATAATCGGGCAATCATTGTCAATAGGGTACAAAGGTGGTTTTTGTAACAAGCGGTATCGTTAACTCACCCGGGAAAACGTCTTGCTAAACCCCGGGTACTTTCAGGTCCACGTATTATACTTCAAAAAAATGATCAAACTTTTTACCCTTAACAAAGCTGCGCTTATTTTAATGTTGTTATTAAACCTGGTTTTAGTGACAACTGCGTCCAATGCGCAAAATAGCTATGAATTAAATTCCGGATGGAAATGCAACCCTATCGCCAAGGTAAAAGAACAGGGAGCGGCCATTTCAAATACTGCATACAACACTGCGAACTGGATGCCGGCCGCCGTGCCCGGGACGGTATTAACCAGTCTGGTAGCCAATAAACAAATGCCCGATCCATTTTACGGGATGAACAACGAGCAGATCCCCGATATTTACAAAACCGGCCGCGACTATTATACCTATTGGTTTGCAAAGGATTTCAAGCAGCCCGTACCGGCAAGAGAGAGCCAGGTTTACCTCAATTTTAGGGGAGTGAACTATAGTTTTGATGTGTTTTTGAACGGAAATAAGCTAAACGCGCAGCTTAATAAGGGCATGTTTATGCGCCGCTCGTTCAATATTACCAAATGGCTTGCTGCCAATGGCAATAACAGGCTGGCGGTGATCGTTTACCCGCCAGATGCGGTGGGGAATGCCAACGGCGGGCAGGGTGGCGATGGTACTATAGCGAAAAATGTAGGCATCCAATATACTGCCGGCTGGGATTGGATCCAACCCGTTCGCGACCGCAACACCGGGATCTGGGATAAGGTAACGATTCAAACTACCGGCGCGGTAAAAATAAAGGACCCGCATGTAATTACACTGGTGCCCGGCATCCGTAAACCCGAAGGAGCACAGCAGCCAGCTATTATTAAAGTAAGTACAGAGCTGGAAAATGCGACCTCGTTTCCTGTTAGGGGGACGTTGCAATACCTGTTAGACGGCAAAAAAGTATTTAAGAAAGTTACGCTTAAGCCAAATTCTACCCAGGAAGTTAAATTGGATGATTACACTTTGCCTAACCCTAAGCTTTGGTGGCCTAACGGATACGGTTCTCAAAATTTATATGATTTGAAATTGCAGTTTGTTGCGGCAGATAACAAAGTCTCCGATCAACAGAATATTTCTGTAGGGGTAAGGCAACTCACCACGGAATGGAATGTACGTACCGAAAGCCGCCAGGTAAACATTAACGGCCAAAAGATATTTATAAAAGGCGGCAACTGGATCATATCCGACGAGATGATGCGCTTTACCGATGCCCGTTATGATGCCGAGGTACGCTTTCACCGGGATATGAACCTAAACCTGATCAGGGTTTGGGGTGGTGCGCTGATAGAACGGCCTGAATTTTACGAGGCCTGCGATAAATATGGAATGCTGGTTTTCCAGGATATGTGGGGATCGGGAGATTGTAATGGCCGGTGGCTGGATCCGATGAAACTGGAAGACCAGTGGACGCGCAGAAAATACCCGGACGACCACGACCTGTACCTCGCATCCATTAAAGACCAGGTGAAAATGATCCGCAACTACCCATCGCTGGCGATGTGGTGCGGCGGTAACGAGATCACCCCGCCCGAGGATATCCTCAAAGCGCTGCGCGATACCATTATGCCCGCGCTGGATAATACCCGCTGGTTTATTGAGTATTCTAACTCGGAGAATATGTCGCGCAATGTGAACGGCGGCAACGGCGATGGTCCTTACGGCATACAGCCGCTATCGGTATTCTGGAACGATAGAACATTTCCTTTTAATTCTGAGGTGGGTTCGGTAGGGGTAAGCGACTATACATCATTGAAAAGATTTATCCCGAAGGAAAACTTAGTGGCACCTGTTTACGACCCGGCTACCGGTAAAACAAAAACGGACCCGGTTTGGGAATATCATAAATACATAGGCTACGATGGTTTTATTGATAAGTATGGTAAACCAAAGGATGCCGAAGATTTCGCCAATAAGGCCCAACTGGTAAATTACGACCAATACCGCGCGTTAATGGAGGGTTTTAGCTCGCACATGTGGGACTGGTATACGGGTACCATCATCTGGAAAACCCAAAACCCGTGGACCGCGATGCGCGGCCAGATGTACGATTACTACCTTGACCCTAACGCCTGCCTTTACGGCCTGCACAACGGCAGTGCCCCGCTGCATGTAATGTACAACCCAACAGATGGTATGGTGATGGTGGCCAATAACACTTTCAGCCCCAAAACCAATATGATGCTGGTTGCCAAAATGTACGATATGGCGGGTAAGGAGACCCTGATCACGCAGGTTTTTGTGGATGTAACAGCAGCTACTACCAAACGCTACCTATCTATCAAAAAAAATATCGACGCTGCTGCTAAGGATGATGGCACCTTTGTAGTGCTGGAACTTTTAGCGGAGGATAAAACGCCGTTAAGCCAAAATATTTATTGGGTACCCAACGAAAAAGGTGAATACTCCGGCTTGCAAAAAATGGATAAGGCCCAACTTGCGGTAAGCGCAAAGGCTTTAAAAAACGGTAAAATAGAAGTGATTTTATCCAACAGTAACAAAGCTCCGCTGGCATTCTTTAACCGTTTATCGGTAGTGGATGCGGGTACCAAAGAGCGGTTATTGCCGGCTTTCTACAGTGATAATTATGTGTCGGTTTTACCGGGCGAAGTAAAGAAGGTGATGATAGATTACACGCCGGTAAAAAATGCGCCTGCACCAATGGTAAGCATCAACGGCTGGAACATGGCGGAGAAATTTATTGCCGTTAGTAACTAAGTAAGCTTCGAGCTTATTCCTAACGGAGCAAAATAAAAGGTCAAAACCGCTATTGTTTTTTAGGCTGATGCAGCTGATTCTCCAGTAGGATAAGGCCATATTGCGCGCTCTTCCAGTGCTCATCGAAGTATTGGGGGACTGCCCCGGGTGTTTGGGCAAAATTGCCTAAGATAATATCCATGTCGCCATCGCTGTCAACGTCCGCCTTTTCGATGGTAAGCGATTTGATGGGCAGCCCGCCGTCAATGGTGTACGATTCAAAACTATAAATTTTACTCTCCTTATTCTCAAGATAGATGAATGACTCGTTTATCAGCCTCCCAAAATTGGGGAAGAAAGCGGAGGCCGCGAGGTCAATATCGCCATCGTTGTCAAAATCTTCGGCCAGTACTTTGGTAACGCCATAGATGGGGTAAAAGAATTTCTCCTTAAAAACATCGCTTCCCTGGTTGATGTTTAACCTGATGCCGTGATAGGATTTCAGGATGTTGGAGTAATCGGCATTGTCTCCGTGTACCGTAATAATATCGGTTAGGCCATCGTGATTATAGTCGGTCAGCGCCATATCGGTAGTGCCATAATTGGGCGGGAACCGGAGGACGCGTTTACCTTTAAATTTGAGATTCTCCTTTTGGTAGAAGATATAAACGCTTTCGTCGCCCTGCGAAAATAAGGCGATAATATCTTTTTTGCCGTCGCCATCCATGTCTTTTACGTAACACATAATAGCTCCGGGCATGGGCAGCAGTACTTCTTCCTTGTACGTTCCACCCGTTTTGCTTTTTTTGAAGAGCGATAACGAACCGGTTTTGTTGCCAAAATTACATACCACAATTTCTGCGATGCCGTCGCCATTGAGGTCGTCAATTTCGGTATGTACCGGGCGGTGGAGACTGCTTAGAAGGGGCACTTCTATATCATTATTTAACCGGGTATAACTGCCGGTGCTTAATTCGGTGGGGTACAGTTTGCCAATTTCGGTAAGGTAGGTTTGGTTTTGGTAAAAATTAAAGTCGACCACTGTACCGCCAACATCATAGGTTTTGGTGATGCCTTTATCGTACTGCCAATTGATGATCTTTTTATAGCCATTGCCTATCCACAGCGTTTTTGTCGCGTTGTTGTATTCGAGGCCGGTGATCAGCGAGGGTGTTTGCTCATCTATCTGGATATTCTTGCGGATAAATTTGGTAAGCGGTTTGTTACGGGTGATCCGTTTCTCGTCGTAGGGGATGCTATCAGGCGCGGCGCTTAAAATGTAGCTCTCCAGCTTATCCCAGTCTTCTTTTGATATGATGGGTTCATCGGGGATGATGTTATTCTTTTTTACCACCGCCCGTTCCTCCTCAGATAATCCCCGCAAGGGGTCGTAATTTGGGTAGATGATGCCCATGCGGCTGGCCATAATGGGCAGCACATGGTTTTTCCAGATCTCTTTGGTAAGGCTTTGAGGATCGGGCTGCATGTGGCAGAGGCCGCAGTACCTTTCAAACAACAAGCGCCCGTTATCAGCGGGCCTGCTTTTAATAGTTTTTACGGTGAAGGAATTGAGGCTGACCAGCAGGGTGATTGAAAAACATGCCGCTAAAATAAATCCTCTCCATCCCATAAACGCACATAGTTATATACATATATAACTACGCTTTTATAGGGGCTGCGGATGCCTTGTAATAAATATATTACGAATAATTACTTCAACGGGAGCACCTTAGCGGCCTTTAGTTTTTTAACAATATCGGCCCCAACATCGCGGCCCTGTTTATTGCCGTTCTCAATGGCATCTTTAAAGTGGATGCCGCCATAAAACCGCGAAACCGAAGCCTCTTCGGCTGCCTGGATGAACGATTTAAAGCTCCGCGGCCCCACACCATAAGGGATCTCAGAATCATCGGTATACTCAAAATGATCGCCTAAGAGGTATGATAATACGGTTGCCGAAGCGTTGGAAAGTACGGCGTGCCCGCTTGGGTATTCGGGGAATGGTGGGGTTTGTAAAAGCGGTGCCCACTTAATATCAATATAGCGGTTGATATAAGTTTCGGGGCGGATGCCGTTGCTGCGGTATTTCTCATCCCAGCAGCTGATGAAGGCATCCATTAGGGTAATGCCTTCCAGCGCCAGTACCTGTACCGAGGCATCGAAGCTGAGGTCGGCTTTTTTTGTTACGATGCCAACAATATTCATCCAATGGCCGCCCGGGCTTATCTTTTTAAAGCCAATTGCCATATGCCCCGAGGTGGTAACCGCAAAGGGGTTGCAATCCCAAAAAGAAGCTATGTTAACCTGCTCAGTGGATGGGTGATGCGATATCTTATACACTTCGTATGCTTGTTTGTAAAACTCGCTGGTGCTATCGGTACTAAAAGCGGCAGGTCTTGCCGGGATAAATTGCCTTGACGAGTCGATCATCATCGGCCGTACGGTTTTCCAGTTGGGCTCTACAGCTTCCATATACATGGGTGGGGTAGGGTACCAATTTTTGCCCCCTTTTAGGGGCGTGTAACGCAGTTTGCCGCTTAAACGGTTGTAGTTATCGCTGCGGGTAAAACCAAGTACCTTTGCGGTCATTTCAACAGCCGCTGCAACTGATGATTTGATAACCTCGTCGCTGATGTTGTTTTTTTTCAGCAAATCGATGTATTTGTCCTCATCGTCCTGCAACATAAAACCCGAGGGTAGCATTTGCTTGCCGGTTTCTAAAATGCAGTACACCGAAGCTATGCGGTAATCGTATTTTCCGGGTGCTATGCTGATGGCGTTGTCCAGTTTGTAGCTTTTGATAAAGTTGCCAAGTGGTACGATGTCTTTGTTGTTCAGGGATACCAGGTTGTAAGCACCCAGCATAAAATAATTATAGTAGCGGGCGGCGGCCGGCGGGTTAACCACATCGTGGATCATCACCGCCGATACCGAATTAATAGCCTTATCCAGTGCCAGATACACGGGCACCGTGGCTTTCGCCGGTTGTGCAACGGCAGGGCGGCATATTAATAGAGCAGCGGCAAAAAAGAGTATTTTTTTGATCATTAGTTTTCCTGGTAAAATTGTAAAGGCTGGTTAGATACGCCGAGCATTAAATACTTGGTCCCATTTATTTTTATTTCTGAAGCCGATTTTACATCACCATCGGTACACAACCCCGATGTAACCTGGGTTTGATATACAAAGCCTCCTTTACCATCGCCTGTTAGCAAGCAGCCGTAGTTGGCATCAAAGCTGCCCAGTTTAAGGCGGTTATCGGTATGGTTACCAAACAACAGCAAGTCGGTTTTACCATCGTGATTAAAATCGCTTGTCAATATTTGCGATACGCTCGAAAATTGAGCCTCAACAGGTATTTCGGCTTTTGCAAACTTCCCGCCCCGGTTTAAAAACAACGTAGTTTCAACATTAGCTGCCGTTAGTTTTGTCGCTTTTGCCAATTCTTCGGGCGTAAATAGTTGTTTCATGGTGGCGTCGCAATAATCCTTGTACGATCTGAACTTACGTCGCATCGGGAAGATCTGGTCGTTCAGCTCATCCCGGCTTACAAAGGGATAGCTTACGCCCTGCACATAAAAATTCAGGAAAGGATCTATCGAACCGTTGTTGTCAAAATCGGCAAAGTACATTTCGGCCGGCTGCGTTTCGCTGGCATGGATCTGCGTGTTTGTACCCAGGTTACCTGCAATTATATCCAGTTTGCCATCGCCGTCAACATCAGCCAGGCTGATAGTGTTCCAAAAACCGCTTTCGGGGTTAGCAAAGTAGTCGGCGGTTTTGTCTTCAAAGCCCGTCTTTGTGTTGATATAAACCGCTATTGGCATCAGCTCACCTGAGAGCACCATGTCCTGGCGGCCATCGCCGTTAAGGTCTGCCCATTGGGCATCAGTAACCATGCCTGCCTTGTTAAAGGGAGCGGGTATGGTAGTAAAGGTGCCATCCCCGTTATTGTTAAGCAAATAGCTGCGTGGTGTAACGGGGTACTGGCCGGGGACAATGCGACCGCCAATAAACAGATCTATTTTACCGTCGTTGTCATAATCGCATGGGCGCACGCAGGATTTACTACTGGCATTTAATACAGGTAAAGCCGCGCTGCTGAAGGTGAAATTACCTTTACCATCGTTCAAATAAAGTTTATCCTGTAATTCGGTTGAGCCTGGCTCCAGCAAAGCATAGCCGCCTTTGGCTATATATAGATCGGGGAAACCGTCACCATTGGCATCAAAAAAAGCCGCGGCGGAAGTGTTCTCGGCATTCAGGTCGGCTATTTCTTTTACCATCCATGCTCCGCTTTTAGTTTGCAGGTATACTTTACCGGCGGTTCCGTCGCCAATAAATACATCTTCCAGCCCGTCCTTGTTTAAATCGGCTTTGGCTATTACCGGCCCTGTTTTAGATGCCATGAACAGCATCAACGGCTGGCGTTTAAAATCATTAATGGTGTTAGCGGTGTTGGTGTAGGCGATAGGAGCTTTTACTATGCTGAACGACTGTTTTTGAGAAACTGAAGCCGAAACGTCTTCTTTTTTACCGGCATCGCCATAAACCAAATTGAGCTTTTGATTTGCTTTTATGTTAGTAAGCACCCGTGTGTTATTACCCGGCCATATCACCTTTACCGAATCTATTGTTTGCACATCGCCCAAGCCAAAGTTTAATACGGTTGATACACAGGAAAGGTAGCCGCGATTGGCGTTTAGTTCCTGGTACTGCACGGCCTTGCCGGTATAAACATACACTTTTGCGCCCGTGGCAATTATCTTGCCGTTCGCGGTACCCAGGTTTATGGCTATGTAATTTGTTGCCGCCGCGTCGCGACTGGTGTTTCTGAAGATGGAAGCAACATTATTGATATTGTTGGTGATAATATCCAGGTCGCCATCGTTATCCAGATCGGCATAGGCCGAGCCGCTGGAAATTCCCGGGTTATTGATGCCCCAATCCTGCTTTTTATCGGTAAAGGTAAGGTTGTGGTTATTTTTAAATATGTAATTGGATAGGGTGGTTGATGGCATGGCCTGCACCAGGTCCATCAGCAGGGTAGGTTCCCTATCCATTGCTTTTTTCATTTTATAATCGCCCCAGTAGCGAAGAAAATCTTTGTTGGTATAATCGCGCAGGTAGCCGTTGGAAATGAATACATCTTTGTACCCATCGTTATCAAAATCGGCAATAAGCGGGCACCAGCTCCAGTCGGTATTAGAGAGGCCGGCCAGCTGCCCTATTTCGCTAAAAGTGCCATCGCCGTTATTGAGCTGTAGCATATTGCGCATATACTGTTTGTATAAACCCTGGTTAAGCATCAGCTCAAAGGTTTCATAATTTTCTTGCAGTTGCAGCAGTTTTTGCCTCCGGTTATCGGGCGGAAGCATATCAAGGGTCAGGATATCCGGCAGGCCGTCGTTATTGATGTCGGCAATATCAACCCCCATTGAAAATTGCGAGAGGTGCCTCAGCATCTTTTGCGATTGCTCTGTGAAAGTGCCGTCACCCTTATTGATGTAAATATAATCGGGTTCGTTATAGTCGTTGGTTACGTAAATATCGGTCAGTCCATCCTTGTTAATATCGGCAAGGGCAACGCCCAGACCAAAGGTTAATGGGTTTTGTATGATGCCTGCTTTTTTAGAAACATCAACAAAATGCCCGCCCTGGTTTTCAAACAGTTTATTGCTTGCCAGTTCGTCGGTTTGGTTTTTGGCTTGCGCCAGTTCAATGTTATTTATCTTTTTAACGTTATGGTTCAGCAGGAACATATCCAGTTTGCCATCGTTATTGTAATCGAAAAATGCCGCCTGGGTGCTGTAGCCGGGGTCGTCCAGCCCGTACTCTTTGGCCTTTTCTACAAACTTGTTTTTGCCTTTGTTGATGAATAGTTGGTTACGGCGTATCTCGCTCTCGCCTAAGCCGGAGTAGCATATGTAAATATCCAACAAGCCATCGCCATTTACATCAGCCATGGTTGCGCCGGTTTTCCAGCCACCGGCCCGGCCGGCGAGGCCAGATGCAACTTCGCTGGTAATATCTTTAAATTTTAAATTACCCAGGTTAAGGTACAGCTTGTTTTGCCCCATGTTGCTGGTGAAAAACACGTCCTGCAAGCCATCGTTATTAATATCGCCAACAGCAACTCCGCCGCCATTGTATAAGTATTCGTAGGAGAGTACGTTGAGGCGTTCATCTTCCTTAAGGTCGTTTCTAAAAGTGATGCCGGTTTGCGCGGGGGGTAGTAAATTAAAAAGCGTTTGCTGAGCCCCGGCATTTGTGGTGGCACCCAGTACAGATAGCGCTAAAAGCATCGATCCGAAGCTTTTTTTAATAACACTGAAGAAACAGTAACGCATTTAATGAGGGGGATTATTGATTAATTACGGGAAATATAAAAATAGCGATTGCTATTGAAGGTATAGCTTTATATTTTGCTTTAAACAAAAAACCAAGGCTGCAAATACAGCCTTGGTTTTTTTAGAAGATTGTTTATTATTTATCCCACCATACTCTCGCGGTGAAAACATCACCGCCAGTTATAAGGGCAACTGCGGCAGCGTAATTTGCTGCGTTGGTTGATGGTAAGCCAAGCGGATAAGGGTTCCTTCTCGGGATAGAACCATCAGTAAATTGGCCGGCGTATTTAACAGGAGTTAAAACCGGGAACCCAGATCTTCTCCAGTTAGCCCATGTTTCGTTGAAGTTGAAGGTAGTAGAGGTAACTACAAAGTACTCCATGTTAATTTGCTGTAGTGCAGTAGCAGCTACCAAAGGATGTGCAGCTACATAAGTAGTAATACTTCCCGCTGGGATAGCACCGGCAGCACTGAACTGAGCGATAGAAGCCATATCTGCAGCTAATGCGTTAGCATAGTGTGTAGCTGCACTACCTGTAGCCCAGCCTCTGCTTGCAGCTTCGGCTAACAATAATTCGCTTTCGCCATAAGTGTACAACATGTTGATGCGGCTACGGTCGTCATATACTGCAAACCTTGGGCGTGAGTATTTGCCGTCAGGTGCTGCAACGTCGCCTGTAACGGCAGGGTTAGCAGGGGATGTTCCAGGGTAGTTTGGTGCTTTTGAAATGTCGGTAGTGCCACCGTTTTGGTCATAACCGTTTGGCATACCAATCTGTAAAGATGCGGTATTATCACCAGCTGCGTATGTTTCATTGGCTGCTTTACCTGTTCCTGCAGAAATTTCTGCCACGGCGCTAACGCGTGGATCGGCGGTTGATTGCATGTAGCTGATCAGCGTGTTTGACCACCTTACTTCCCTGTAATCGTCTTTCACCAATAAAGCGTTAACGTCGCTGTTGCTGTTACCGTTTGCTTCGTCGGCTTTTACTTTAGCATTATCATCAATTGAAGACATAGTACCGCCAGCGTATGCTTTTTCGGCATATTTCTGCGCGGTAGCAGCATCAACTTTAGTTAAACGCATAGCAACTTTTAACATTAAAGAGTAACCCAGTTTTTTCCACTGGGTAATGTTACCGCTGTACATCAAATCTGATGATGGCTTGTCTTTAGTTGCATCTAAAGCTGCTGTAGCGGCCTCTAATTGAGTTAGCATCGAGGTGTAAATGCTTTGTTGTGTATCAAAAACCGGAGTAATAACGCCCGATTTTGCCTGGCCTTCCTGGGAAAAAGGGATATCGCCGTAAGCATCAGTAACACGCTGCAAGATCAGGATACGCATAATGGTACCAACAGCATCAAGGTTTGCAAATTCTGCTTTGCCCTTGATCAGGTTTTTCATTTCATCAACCAAAGTTGATGCGCCATAGCTGGTATTCCAGGTACGCTCCAGGTAACCCCGTCCGCTACCGCCATAAACATACTTGTCGCCATTGCTGTAGTACGAGTAAGTTCCGGCTAATGATTGCGACCACATACTTTGAAAAAGTAGCTGATCGTAACCGCTGTTTGAAAACTTTATTTGAGATTGTGCCAGCAAAAAGTTTGGCGGAAATGTAGCCGCGTCTACTTTGGTTGGGTTGGTGTTGATTGTCTCAAAGTTTTTAGTACAACCCACTATAAAGGTGGCACCTACAAGCAGGCAACTATATATAAGTCGTTTTTTCATCTTTGTTATTTTTTAAATTTAAAGTTTACATTTAACCCGTAAGTTCTAACAGCGGGTACACTTGTGCCTTCAATACCAGCATAGTTGATGCCCGGAGCAAAATTTGATTCCGGATCGATGTTGTCGGTATGTTTCATGATAGTCCACAAGTTTCTTGCAACTAATGATAATGTTATTGAGTTAAACGGTGTGTTGGCTATAGTAGTTTTTGGTATAGAATAGCCTAAAGTAACCTGGCGTAGTTTAATAAAGCTACCATCAAGTACGTTTAAAGAAGAAATACCGCGGGCTAATGCCTGGTAATAAGTTTGTGCAGGTACATTAACAGTATTTGCAGTCCCGGCCTCGTTTACGCCTACACCAACAACACCTGTTTCGCGGCCGGCCAAAGTCATTTGGTTTAACCCGCGGAAAATGCTGTAATAGTTAGTAGCTGACAAAACTTTGTTACCATAACGATAATCGATCAGGAACGAGAAGCTAAAATTTTTGTAGCTGAAATCGTTATTGATACCACCATAAAACTTAGGCATAACGCTACCCATAGCCACACGGCCGGTAGCTTTAGGGATGCCTTGCGCGTCAAAGATGATCTGACCCTGAGCGTTACGCAAGTAATCGTTAGCCAAAATTTGCGGGCCTGCCATATCAACAATAAATGCTGTTGTAGCATTCAAAGGGCGATAAGTACCTAAACCAATGTTACTGTTATTGGCATCTGTTGATAATACCTTGTTTTGAACATAAGTAAAGTTGAATGATGACGTCCAGTTAAAGTCTTTGCTTCTGAATGGTGAACCATGTAATTCAACCTCTAAACCTTTATTTTGGGTAGAACCTGTTGGCACATAGTAGCTGGTGTAACCACTGGAGATATCAAGCGAACCTCTCAAGATTTCATTCTTGGTTTTTTTAGAGAAGTAAGTTACATCTAAGCCAAAGCGGTCATTGAAGAATTTCAAAGCAGTACCAATTTCTAACTCCCCTAATGTATAAGGTTTTAAGAAAAGGTTTGGTAGCGATGTATCAAAGCTGCCTGCACTTACGCCGTTTATTGCATTGTTTACATTATAATAAACTCTGTTAGCATACGGATCGGCACCAGCACTGGTTTTCGCATAAGACACGCGTAATTTACCAAAATCAAGTCCGTTAATGTGAGTAAGTTCAGAGAAGATAAAACTACCAGAAACTGAAGGCGTAAATATACCGTAACCAACGTCGCTGCCAATACTTGAGTAAGCATCGTAACGGCCTGTTGTGCTTAACACCAGGAAGTTTTTGATGCCAAAATCAGCCGTGTAATACGCCGAATTTACTTGTTGCTTAGAGATGCCCTGGTTGCCGCTGTCTCTTGTTTTACCGTTAGACAGATCGTAGAAGTAGGGAATGATGAATTGGTTTGCATTAATGAATGTACCAGCTGCATCACTCTTGCGGATGTTACCACCCACAGAGACATCCAGGTTTAACAGATCCTTGATCAGGTCATGTTTTGCTCCAATCAAAACATCAGAGTTTAATTCAGTGATTTGAGTAGTTTGGGTAGACATGCCCCCGTTGTTGCCGGTGAAAGCTGTACCTGTAGGCGTTATACCTAAACGCTTATCGTTTATTTTATCATAACCGATACGGCCTTGTATATACGCCCAGTTTGTTAATGCATATTTAGCAGATATCGAAGATATTAAACGCTCCCTGGTAGTGTTGGTTACAAAGTTGTAAGCAGCAAAGTAAGGATTGGTTACATAAATATCATCAGTGAAAGATTGCTCGGTACCATCAGCTTTAGTACCTGGCGCCAGGATGCTTTGGCCTTCGTTAGGTGCTAAGAACTGAATGTTGTTGGGGTTACCCGGTCCATCGCTCAAGCCCGAACGGTTTTTCGCGTTGTCTAAAATGTAGTTGGCTACCAAGTTGATATCCAGGTTTTTTATGACAGTTTGCGATCCGTTAAAGTTAAATGTTTTCCTGTTTAAACCGCTATTTGGTGTAATAGCGTGGTTGTTCAGATTCGAAGCTGACAAACGGAACGCGCCGGTTTCGTTACCGCCGGTTAATGAAACCGTATTGGTAAAGGTGTTGCCTGTTTTGTAGAATTTGGTATAGTCGTCGCTGGTTTTTGAGTAAGAGTAGTTTTTACCATCAAACTGAATAACCTGAGATCCATCCAATTTAGCACCCCATGCCTGGTTGCCAGATGCTAAAGCACCAGCCGCGTTAGTTGGTTTAGTACCGAGTAAGCCTTGCCCGTATGTGGTTTGGAAATCTGTATTATCATATACTTTATCCATTTGGTAGTTGCTATTGTATTCAACACCAAAGCCAGAATTTTTTTTGCCTGATTTTGTAGTGATTAAAATAACACCGTTTACTGCACGTGTACCGTATAATGCAGAAGCTGATTGACCCTTCAAAACGGTCATGGTTTCGATATCATCAGGGTTGATGTTGCTTATACCATCGCCAAAGTCTGCACCACCCCACTCGCCAGATTGGCCTCTTTGGGTGTTATCCATTGGTACGCCGTTGATAACAAATAACGGGCCACCTGCAGTTAAGCTGGTTACACCACGTAATAAGATACGTGCCGATGAACCCGGGCCACCGTTTGTACCGCTGATACTTAAACCGGCAACGCGGCCTTGCAATGATAACGCAACGTTGGTTTCTTTAGCAGTGTTTAATAAATCGCCCTTTACAGTTGTTACCGAGTAACCTAATTTTCTTTCATCCTTTTTAATACCCAATGCTGTTACTACAACCTCGGTTAGTTTGGTATTAGATACCATGGTAACCCTAAGGGATGTACCGGTAAAAACAACTTCCTGTGTTTTAAAACCTACGTAGCTGAATACTAATGTTGAGTTTACCGCAGCATCCAGTGTGAATTTACCGGTTGCATCGGTTTGTGTACCGGTACCTGTGCTTTTTAAAGCAACACTTACACCTACAAGCGCTTCGCCATTTTCATCGGTAACTACACCGGTAACAGGCACGAATTTGCTTTTGTTGAAATTTGTGGGAGCTGCATTTACCGGAGCCGCTACAGCCGATAGTTGCGTACTTGCAATTATCAGAACTGCCAGGGCAACTTTACATATCGGAAGCGCTTCTGACATCCGATACCTATTTCTTACACCCATTGGATGTTTAAAAAATTCCATATTTAATTAGTTAAAGAGGGGTTAATTTCAAAATCCCGTACTTCGGGTATTTTGGTTAAACAGTTTTAGTTTTCGTTCAGGAGTAGTTCCACCAGGTAACTATGCCTTTGGGGTGGGTAGGTACTTATTTTACATAGGCAACACTTGTTTTTTTAATTGTTAATACCGGCTCTCGCCCTTTGGTTGCGTTATGTGTTATTGGTTTTTACACCACGCGGGCTTCAAGGGTATGGACAATTAAAAACTTAACATTGCCTACACGATTTGTAAATATTTTAATTTTTTTCACAAAAAATCATAGATGTAGTTGCCGCACTAAGTGATGATAATGAATTTGTTAACAAAAAAATACCGCGACGCGGAGATTTGAAAGGAGTTAGAATTGGGCGAGCGAAAAACTGCCGACGAAAAGCCCGGCATTGCAGCGAAGAATAGAAGAGGTGCCTGTAAATTACAGGAAAAAATAGCCGGTAAAAAGTGCGGCCAGCACACAAATGATAGGAGTGTTTAAAACAGCATTTGGCGTTCGCCGCTGATCCGGATCTAAAACCATGCTTAGTTTTTTTAGCGCCCTGAAAAGTTGCGTTTGTACCGTTCTTGGCGATATGTCTAACACTTCGCCAACTTCTTTATATTTCATACCGTCTTCTTTAATCAACCTGAAGATAATTCGGCATTGTTGTGGTAAAGCGCTGATGGCCTTATCCAGTTTAAAAACAAGTTCTTTTTTTTCGAGTTCTTTTTGAGGGTTGTAAGTATTCACCAGCGCAAATTCATCCGTATCCTCTATTTGCACCATGTGGATATTAGAATACTTTTTTATGTAGTTAAGTGACTGGTTTTTTACCGCTATATACAGGTAGGTGGCCGGGTTATTTATACCGCAAAGTTTTTGGCGGTTTTGCCAGCATTTTACAAATAATTCTGATACGATATCTTCGGCTACCTCGTTTTGGCGTACATACAGTACACAGAATTTAATAAGAGGCCTGTTTAAAGCGTAAAACAGCTGTTCAAATGCTTTTTCATCGTCCTGGTTGCACACCCGGCTCCATAATTCAACGATATTGGCATTTTTGTTTCTCAAATTGTCTTTTAATTTACGAGCCGGTAGAAACTTAACATTTGCGTAACAATAATAGTGCTTTAAATACAAAATATCAACAACTTCGCTTAATTTTTAAAATATTTTAAAAAGATTTAAAACTTAGTGTACCATTTACATTAAGAAAAAGCATTGATTAGACACAAAATAGCTCTTCTTTTTGGAAAATAATCATAGAAGGTGTAAAAAGTACAATAAGCCTGTTTGTTTGGGTTGAAAAATAGGAAAAAGCCGCAATAGGGCATAAAAAATACTCCTTATGTAGGCAAAATCCGTTTAAAAAGTGTCAATAGGTTACAAAATGCATCAGTATACAATATAAACGTCGATGATAAAAAAATTCTCTACCCTGCTTTTAGTGCTGGTAAATACAACCGTATTGGTTGCGCAGCAGCATAATATGTCTAAAACATACCAGGCACCTACCGATGAACTGGTGCAAAAAAAGCTAAGCAATTGGCAGGACCTTAAATTTGGGCTTTTTATGCATTGGGGTAGCTACAGCCAATGGGGCGTGGTAGAAAGCTGGAGCATTTGCCCCGAAGATGAGGGCTGGACACAACGCAAGGGGCCTTACGGCGCTACCTATAATGGTTACTTAAAGGCATACGAAAACCTGCAAACAACCTTTAACCCGGTAAAGTTCAACCCGGAAAAATGGGTGGCAGCGGCAAAAAGTGCCGGGATGAAGTATGTGATTTTCACTACCAAGCACCACGATGGTTTCAGCATGTTTGATACCAAGCAGACGGATTATAAGATAACATCGGCAAAAACGCCATTCTCAAGCAATCCGCGCAGCAATGTTACTAAGGAGATCTTCAATGCTTTCCGCAAGGAAAACTTTATGATAGGTGCCTACTTCTCTAAACCCGATTGGCATTCCGAGGATTATTGGTGGCCATATTTTCCGCCTAAGGACCGCAACGTAAATTACGACCCGGCCATGCACCCCGATAAATGGCAGAAGTTTAAAGATTTTACCTATAATCAAATAGGCGAATTGATGACCGATTACGGTAAGGTTGATATATTATGGTTGGATGGCGGCTGGGTTCGCCCAAAAAGCACCATTGATACAACGGTAGATTGGCAGCGCGGCATCAAATTTAACCAGGATATTGATATGCCTAAAATTGCAGGCATGGCCCGCACCAAACAACCGGGATTGATTGTAGTGGACCGCACCGTAACCGGTGAATTTGAAAACTACACCACTCCCGAGCAGCAGGTACCCGAAACCCCGCTGGATCATCCCTGGGAAACTTGCATCACCATGGGCGATTCGTGGAGCTATGTGCCGAATGATCATTATAAAACGGCCAATCAAATTGTGCAGCTGTTAGTAAAGATCGTATCGCGGGGCGGTAACCTGTTATTAAACATTGGCCCCGGCCCCGATGGCGACTGGGACCCTGTTGCTTACTCGCGCCTAAGCGAAGTTAGCGCCTGGATGCAGGTGAACGGCGAGGGTATTTACGGTTCAACTTCGGTGGCACCGTATTCTACGGGCGATATATACTATACTAAAGCAAAAAACGCTAATACCATATACGCTTTTGTTTTGGCTGATAAGGACGGCCTAAAATTGGGTAAAACAATAAGCATGAAGGTTAACAACATAAAAGCCGTTAAAAAGGTAACTATGCTTGGATTTAAGCAAAGCCTCAAATATAAATTAACCGGCGATGATCTGATGGTTACCATCCCGGCAGCTATCCAAAACAGCACCGGCACCCAATACGCGTCCACTTTAAAAATAACGTACTAACTACTCCTCCTGATGAAATTATACAAAGCTGCGGTTTTAGCTTTTTCTATTACGGTACTGACTTTCGCAAACTCATCGGCACAGCAAAACGATGCGCGTTACCCCATTATCCCATACCCAACCGAGCTGATCCCGGCAAGCGGCAGTTTTGTTGTTACACCTGCTACTGCTATAGTGGCTGTTGCTTCGTTTAAAAATGAAGCTGCTATTTTAAACCAATTGCTTGCCAATAGTTTCGGTAAAAAACTGAAACAAAGTTCAGCAGCTGCGGGAAAATTCATCAGCCTGAAATATGATGGCAGCGTTAAAGCAGATGAAGGGTACAAATTAACCATCAACCCAAAGCATGTGGTGATTTCCGCTAAAACCGCTACAGGCATGTTTATGGGTGTACAAACCTTAAGGCAACTATTGCCCGCCACAGCGGAACGCGCTGGGTTTAAAGCGGCAACAAGCCTAAGCTTACCGGCTGTTACCATAAATGATGCGCCGGTGTATGCTTACCGGGGAATGCATTTGGATGTATCTCGGCATTTTTTCTCGATTGGTTACCTGCATAAGTTTATCGATATCATGTCGCTGTACAAGTTCAATAAGTTTCACCTGCATTTAACGGACGACCAGGGCTGGCGCGTGGAAATAAAAAAGTACCCCAAACTAACCGAGAACGGCGCATGGCGTACTTTCAACAACCAGGATACCGCCTGCATGAAACGCGCTGCGGATAATCCTGATTTTGAGATCGACAAAACCCACATCATTCAAAAGGATGGTAAAACGCTGTACGGAGGTTTTTATACCCAGGTACAGCTGAAAGAGCTTGTTGCCTACGCTGCCGCCCGCAAAATTGATATCATCCCCGAAATTGATATGCCCGGCCACATGATGGCTGCCATAAACGAGTATCCTTATTTAAGCTGCGACGGCACTAAAAGTGAATTTGGCGACTTATTCACCAAGCCAATTTGCCCATGTTTGCCATCAACCTTTGCGTTTGCGCAGGATGTTTACAGTGAGATAATGGATATTTTCCCGTCTAAATATATCCACATCGGTGGCGATGAGGTTGATCGCTCACTCTGGGGGAAATCTGAAGAATGTAAAGCTTTAATGCAAAAAGAAGGGTTGAAGAATACCGCCGAACTGCAAAGCTATTTCATCAATAACATGGAGAAGTTCTTCAATTCCAAAGGGCGCAAGCTGATAGGGTGGGACGAGGTGCTGGAAGGCGGCATCAGCCCAACTGCGGTAATCATGTACTGGCGTACCTGGGTGCCCAAGGGACCGATAGAGGCGGCGAAGAACGGTAACAAAGTGATAATGACGCCGGGCAGTCCGCTGTATTTTGATGTGCCGCCCGATAAGAACTCTATCCCCAATGTTTACAACTTCGAGATCATCCCCAAAGGCTTAACGGATGCTGAAGCGAAAAATATCATAGGTGCCCAAGCCAATATCTGGACGGAATACATCCCAACAGAAAACCGTGCCGATTATATGTACATGCCCCGCATGACGGCGCTTGCCGAGGTATTGTGGACGCATAAACAAAATTACACATCCTACCTGCAACGCCTGAAAGGCCAGTATAGCCGTTTAGATATCTTAAAGGTTCACTACCGCCTGCCCGATTTGACGGGTTTCTTGTTCAGCAACGTATTTACCGATCAGGTGATCCTCGATATTAAAAAGCCGCTCCCCGGTTCAACTGTCAGGTATACCACCGACGGTAGTTTGCCAAACGCCGGTTCAACAGCGTTAACCGAACCTCTTACCATTAAAACATCGCAGCGCATCCGCGTGGCCGCTTTTAAAGCGGATGGCAGTATGGGCGATGCCTACGATCTCCAGTATCAAAAACAAACCCTGGCAGAACCTGCTTCGGTACAAAACATAAGTAAGGGGCTGGCTTGCAGCGAATACAGGCAATTGTATAAGAACACCAGTCTGATACCAACCACCAAACCCGATACGATTTTTACGGTACAAAGCATTACCGTGCCCAAAGAGGCCGAAGCGCCAAGCTTCGCCATTAAATACCGCGGTTATTTTGATATCCCTGCCGACGGCATCTACAGCTTTTACCTCACCTGCGATGATGGCGGTACATTAAAAATAGCTGGTCGCGACGTGGTAAATAACGATGGCCTGCACGCCGCTATAGAAAAGAACGGGCAGGTGGCCTTAAAGAAAGGGCTGCAACCCGTAGCGCTTGATTTTATTGAAGGCGGCGGCGGTTATTCCCTCAAATTAAAATACAGTGTAAATGGTTCGGAGCCAAAAGATATTCCCTCAGAATGGTTGAAAAACCAAGCATCACTCTAAAAAAAACATCGGTCTTTCGTGCATATAGTATGTATGAAAAACTACCCGACATCGCCAATAGTAAATTACTAATGAAAAAGTATTCAAGATTATCCCTCTTATCAATAGCCTTATGCGCAGTATGCATTGGCGTTTTCGGGCAAACAAAAAAGGCAGCTGTTAAGGCAGTCAATTATACCCCATTTGTAGATCCATTCATAGGGACAGCCTTGCACGGGCACGTTTTTTTAGGTGCGAATGTTCCTTTCGGCGCGGTGCAATTGGGCCCGGTTAATATAAAAGCGGTTGATTGGGATTGGTGCTCAGGTTATAACTATTCCGACAGTACCATAGCGGGCTTCGCGCATACCCACCTAAGCGGTACGGGAATTGGCGATTTGGGCGACATTCAGTTTATGCCAACCACCGGCGATGTAAAAGTAGTGAGCGGCAACCTGGCTGATGGTTACAGCGGCGGCTATTATTCTTTGTTCAGCCATAAGGAAGAAGTTGCTCAACCCGGATTCTATTCAGTAAAATTAAAGCGCTACAATATCGGCGTCAGGCTTACTGCTACTACAAGGGTGGGGATGCATGAGTATACTTTCCCCAAATCAAACGATGCGCACATCGTTATCGATCTGCAAAAAGGTATCGGCTGGGATCACCCGGTAGAAACTTATATTAAACAGGTTAACGATACTACCGTAATAGGTTATCGCCATTCTTCGGGCTGGTCGGTTGATGACCGGATCTATTTTGCGGCTGTGTTTTCTAAACGCATCAGTAATTTTGCAGTTTATGATAGCCTGGCCAAAGCAAACGGCACAGCGTTGAAGGGTCGCAATGTAAAAGGTGTATTAAGCTTTGCTACAAGCGCGGGCGAGAAGGTGAAAATTAAAGTTGGCATCTCCCCGGTAAGTATGGATAATGCCCTGTTGAACCTTGGTGCCGAGGCTTGTAGCTGGGATTTCGACCAAATAAAAAGCGATGCCAATACTTTATGGAATAAAGAACTAAACAAAGTTGCCATCAAAGCTACCCCGGCGCGCATGCGTACCTTTTACACGGCCATGTACCACACCATGATAGCACCATCGGTTTATAACGATTATAATGGCGACTACCTGGGTACCGATAAAAAAGTACATCATAAGACGGACTTTACCAATGTTACTACCATGTCGTTATGGGATACTTACCGCGCGGAGAACCCGCTGATGACCATCACTCAGCCCGAGCGCGTTAACGATATCATCAGTTCGATGCTGGCGATATATCAACAGCAGGGGAGGTTACCCGTGTGGCATTTAATGGGCAGCGAAACCGATTGTATGGTGGGTAATAGTGCTATCCCGGTAGTTGCCGATGCCTTTTTAAAGGGCTACAAGGGTTTTGACCGGGAACTGGCCTACGAAGCTGTAAAAACCACCGCTATGGGCGACCGCCGCGGCTTAAAGTTTGTAAAGGACCTGGGCTACATCCCGGCTGATACCATGACCGAAACCGTAGCCACAGGTATGGAATACGCCATTGATGATTGGTGCATTGCACAGATGGCCAAAAAGCTGGGCAAGCAGAAGGATTACGAATACTTCAGCAAGCGTGGTAAAAACTACGTGAATTATTACAATAAAGAAACCCACTTTATGCGTGGCCGTTTGGGTGCGAACGAATGGCGAAGCCCGTTCAGTCCCTTTGTTTCGCGCCACATGAAAGATGATTTTACAGAGGGTAATGCCTGGCAGTATACCTGGCTGGTTCCGCAGGATGTGGAAGGGCTGATGCAATTATTAGGCGGTAAAGATGCCTTCGTTAAAAAGCTTGATTCTTTGTTCACCGTTCAGGGCGATATGGGTAACGAAGCCTCTAACGATATTACGGGCTTAATTGGGCAATATGCCCATGGAAACGAACCCAGCCACCATATCACCTACATGTATGCCTATGCGGGCCAGCAATACAAAACCGCCGAAAAGGTGCGTTATATATTAGATACTTTTTACACCAACAAAAAGGATGGTATTATTGGTAATGAGGATGTGGGGCAGATGTCGGCCTGGTATGTGCTATCGGCAATGGGCTTTTACCCGGCCAACCCGGCAAATGGTGCTTACGTGTTTGGCAGCCCGGTTATTAATGATGCTGTGTTGAAATTGGCGGGCGGTAAATCGTTCCATATCAGTGTGAAAAATAACACTGGTGCAAATAAATACATTCAAAGCATAATCTTTAATGGCAAGCCTTACGCCAAATCGTACCTGTTGCATAGCGATATGGCTAAAGGTGGCAATATGGTTATCACCATGGGCAGTAAACCTTCAACTGTATTTGGCGTAGCGTCGGCGTCGCGGCCGAAATCGGTTTATTAAAATGTAAAACCCTGTTATCCCTCTTCCCATAAAATTATTGGGGGAGGATATTTTATTACATGCTATTTAGGGTAATGAGGTTATTGATGGATTGCCGGTAGGTCTCGCCCAGCGGCAATTCGTTCTCGGCCATTAAAACAGCTGTTTTTTTAATAGCTGTAATTTGCTTTGAATTAATGATGAACGATTTGTGGATCCGCAAAAAATAGGAGGGCCATTGCTCTTCTATCGCCTTAAAACTGAGCCTCACCACGGCAGGTTTAGTATCGCTGGTGAAATAGATCTTGGCGTAATCCTTTAAGCCTTCTATGTATAATATGTCATCAAATACAACTTTCAGCAAGGTGTAGCCCACATTCAAAAAAGTAAATTTTGAAGATTGGTTTTGTAATGATCTTAGTTCGAACAGCTCGTTGGCCTTGTTACAGGCTTTCATGAACCGGTCTAATGGAACCGGCTTCATCAGGTAATCGATAATGTCAAGCTCGAAACTCTCCAAAGCATATTGCTTGTACGCCGATACGATAATGATCATCGGCCTTTTAGTGAGTGTACCAATAAACTGCAAACCCGAGATCCCCGGCATCTGGATGTCCATAAAGATCAGGTCCACATCAAATTCGCGCAAAGCGCTGGTAGCTTCTATCGCGTCACCGCATGTGGCAACCAAATTTAAAAAAGGTATTTTACTTATATTATCGGCTAATAGGGCGAGGGCGAGTGGCTCATCATCAACTGCTATGCAATTCATCAGGGTCGAGGTCTAAAAATAAATTAACTGTAAAACACGTCTCCTTTTTCTGGATACTTAGCTTGTGGCGCTCGCCATAGAGCAGCTGTAAACGACGGGTGACGTTGACTATTCCTATACCTGACGATGAATCTTTTTGTTTATTGTCGGTATCGTTAAAATTATTTACCACGCTGAAATTTAACTTTTGGTTATCAGCCTTTAGCGTTACAATAATGGTGGGGTTCTCTATTACACCTATTCCATGTTTAAACGCATTTTCCACAAAAGGGATGAGCAACATAGGTTCTATCTGCTTCTGGCTGTCTTGAATATCAAAGGTAGTCTGCACGTTCACCCGGCTACCAAACCGGTGTTTCTGCAGGTCGATGTACGATTGCAGGTACTCCGTTTCTACGGCTAAGCTCACCTTATCGTCGTCGGTATTATAAAGCATGTACTGCATCAGGCCAGATAATTTCATAACCGTAGGTTCCAACTCTTCGCTTTTAAGCCTTACCATGGCGGCAATGTTGTTCAGTATATTGAAGATAAAATGCGGGCTAATTTGTGAGCGTAAAAACGACAGCTCCGATTTTAAATTCTCCTTATCCGTTTCGCTGCTTCGCAGCTCTTCTTTAATTCTGTCGGCTATCATGATGTACATGGTACTGGCTGCCATGGTGAGTAAAAAGGCGGGCAGCTTTATATAGGCGGTTAACCAGGCGCTAAAATTCACGGGGATGTTTAGCAGCACAAATAAGCGGGAATCGAAAAAGATGCAGAGCGCGTACATCGCCAGGGCCGAGAGAGAAAAATAGATATACTTTCTTCTGTTAAATAAATAAGGTACCAGTAAATAGATGTTGATATAGAACAGCGCGATCCAATAAAAGTAGCTGATGAACCTTAACCTGAACCAGTAATTTTTGCTGTCGAAAAAGAGGTCGTGCCATGATCTGTTCTCGCTGGTATCTAAAATAAACGGGAAGGCCAGCATAGCCAGCCATACCATTACATGGATTATTATTTTAAAATACTTGTTTGACAAATCTAAGCGTATTAACGCCGCGTCATCTCTCATAACCTTCTAACGATCACTTAATTTTTTCTAAAGCATCATTATACCCCTCAATGGTAACAGCGCAAAGTGCCCTGTCCCCAATTAGGAATTAGTTATAAGCCCGGCAGATTAGGCCAAACTTAACTTAAATACATGATGGTGTTATAACTGGTTTATTATTCAGGACTAATATATCAAAAATATTACACTCATCAATAGTGGCGTTTTGGATGCCTTTTTTGATGTCTCAAACAATTAGGTGTTTGTCTTATCAAACCGCTGGTTTGTCGCTTTTGTGGTTTTGGATGGACTATTTAACTATTATTTGTAAAAGATTATAAAACCAGGGGCACCGTATTCACAAAGGCAAAGAACGTTTAATAACCTAATGCACGTTTAAACATCCTTCAATACTTCAGCCCGCTTCTATTACAGTAACATTTACCATGATCAATAAGGATTAATTATCCGCAGGTCATACAATCATATTAATGGACTTGGGCAATTTTTAACATGAGAGCCCGGGATTTAGTTGATCAATATCACGTGAGATATGATGTTGACGTGCGTTTCGGGGTGAGATCCGGAACGCACTTTTTTGCCAATGATTTTGCTTGATAAGCCTTTTACACGCAACAAATAAACCAAATATATAAAACAACCAAATCTCAAATTTTATGCTTAGAAGTTTACTCCTTAAAGGAAGAACGCTATGTGTGCTGCTATGCTGCATGGTATCTTCGCTGGTAGTTTCGGCTCAAACAAAGCACACAGGTAAGGTTACAGGCAGCGATGACAAGCTCCCTGTAGTTGGCGCCTCTGTGTACGTTAAAGGCACTACCACCGGTACGCAAACCGATGTTAACGGGCTCTTTACCTTAAACGTAAACCCTGGTGCTGTTTTAGTGATCTCCTACATCGGCTATAGCACGCAGGAGGTCACCGTAGGCTCCACCGATCCTATCAACGTTGTTTTGCAGGCCGGCAAAAACTCATTGAACGAAGTGGTAGTAACCGGTTACGCATCGCAACGCAAGAAAGACCTTGTGGGCGCAGTAGCGGTGGTAGATGTTGCCTCCCTCACCAGGCAGCCAACCGCATCTGTAGAAAACCAGTTACAAGGGCAGGCAGCGGGTGTTACGGTAGTTAACTCGGGTGCGCCGGGCCAAACACCACAAGTTAAAATACGCGGTGCCAACACGTTTGGTAATAACCAGCCGCTTTACGTGGTTGATGGTGTACCTACAACCAACATTAACGATATAAACCCTAACGACGTTGCCAATTTGCAGGTGTTAAAAGATGCGGGTTCTGCATCCATATACGGTGCACGTGCGGCAAACGGGGTTATTATCATCACCACCAAAAAAGGATCGGGCAAGGTAAATATCAGCTACGATGCTTACTATGGTACCCAGATCCCTAAAGGCGGCAATGTATACAACTTGCTGGATCCTACAGAGATGATGGCCTTGCGCAGATTGGCTATAAACAACACCGCAACTTTAAACACATCTACGCCTACAACGCCAAATTACAGCAGTAACCTTTACGGTGCTAATGGCGATGTATTGCCGGTTTACATTAGCGCTGGCGGCGCTGGCCCTGCCGGCATCAATGCAGGCGACCCGGCGGTAGACCCATCTAAATACAATGTTAACCCACTTTATACTACCGGCGATGCATCGGGTTTTTACCGTATCACCAAAGCCAACCAGGCAGGTACCGACTGGTATCACGAGATCTTTAAAAACGCTCCTATCCAAAGCCATAACATCGCTTTAAGCGGTAGCACAGATCAGGCTACCTACCTGTTCTCTATGAACTATTTTAACCAGCAGGGTAGCTTAATAAACACTTACAATAAACGCTACACCATCAGGGCAAATACAAGCTACAATGTAAGCAAGCATTTTAGGGTAGGCGAGAACATGGCGTTTTCGTTAACAGATAACCCACAGGCTAATCAAAATGACGAGGGCAGCGCGATAGGTATGTCGTTCCGCGAACAGCGTATTATTCCTGTGTATGACATTATGGGTAACTACGCTGGTTCAAATACAGCCAACCTGGGTAACGCCACAAACCCTGTGGCCAACCAGCAGCGTACCGCCAATAACTACGGTATTGGTAACCGGTTATTTGGTAACGTTTATGCCGAAGCAGATTTTACCAAACACATTACTTTGCGTAGCCAGTTTGGTGGTGAGTATTACTCGGGCAATAACCACAGTTTTACTTTCCCTACGTATGAGAACTCGGAGAATAACATCCTGAACACTTACTTCGAGAATTCCTACAGCGGTTATAACTACACCTGGACCAACACCGCGCGTTACCACCAGGTTTTCGGCAAGCACGATATCGCATTTTTAGCCGGTACCGAAATGTACCGCAACCAATACCAGGCATTGGGCGGCAGCAACAGCGGCTACTACACTTTCGACCCTAATTACGTAAACCTGTCAACCGGGACCGGTACGCCAACCGCTACCAGCAGCCTATCGGTAGATAAACTGTTCTCGCTTATTGGCAGGTTAGATTATACTTTCAACAACCGTTTCCTGTTAAACGCTACTATCCGTAGAGACGGTTCTTCCAGGTTCTTGAACAACACTTACGGCTGGTTCCCGGCAGCAAGTGTGGGCTACCGTTTATCCGAAGAAAGCTTTATGAAAGGTGTTAGTTGGATAAACGATTTAAAGATCCGCGGCGGTTACGGTATCATGGGTAACCAGATCAACGTAAACCCTGCAAACGCTTTCACAACTTTCGGTCAAATTAGAACCAATTCGTACTACGATGTTACAGGTTCGGGCAAAGCTACAGTACCTGGTGTCTCTCAAACTAATTACGGTAACCCTGATGCTAAATGGGAAAAAGACGGTAACTTAAACGTTGGTTTTGATGCGACCCTGTTCAATTCAAAATTAGAACTCTCTGCAGATTACTACGTTAAAGATATCACCGACCTGTTATTTAACCCGAATTTGCCGGGTACCGCAGGTACTGCCACCCAGCCTTATGCAAACGTGGCATCGATGAGGAACTCTGGTTTTGATATCGCATTAACAACGCACCAAAACTTGTCGAGCGAGTTGAAGATGAACGCTACCTTAACGTTCACCTCTTACAACAACAAAGTAAAATCTATTTCGGTAGGCCAAAACGAAATTCCGCTTCAATCGGGCCGTTTTAGCGGTTCATACATCAACCGTATTGCCGTTGGCGAGCCTATCAGCTCATTCTATGGTTATAAAACCAATGGTTTCTGGAATACCCAGGCAGAGATAGATGCGGCTAATGCCTCGGCACCAAGCGGCAATTACCAGGATGGTATTGGACTTGGCCGTTTTAAATATGCCGATATTAACGGTGACGGACAAATCACCGCTGCCGACCGCACAAACCTTGGCAGCCCTAACCCGGATTTTACAACCGGCTTAAATCTTGATTTTTCTTATAAAAAATTCGACTTAAGTATGTTCTGGTATGCATCTGTTGGTGCCAAGATCTGGAATGACGTAAAATGGTGGACAGATTTCTACTCCAACTTTGCAGGTGCCAAAAGCAAAACAGCCTTGTACGATTCATGGACACCAACCAATACCAATGCAACCGCACCAATACAGGAAGTTAACGGTTTCACCAGCAGCAGTACTGCGCCAAATTCTTATTACGTAGAGAGCGGTTCGTTCCTGCGTTTGCGCAACGTGCAGTTGGGTTACACGTTTGACCCAACCGGCTTGAAGAAAGTTGGTATGAGCAAATTGAGGGTGTATGTATCAGGTGTAAACCTGCTTACCGTAACCGGCTATTCTGGTGTTGATCCGGAGATCACCGGTTCTGGTGATAACGGCGCGCAGCAATCAAGCGTAAACTTTGGTATCGACCGTGGTAGCTATGCACCGGTTCGTACTATATTATTAGGTGTACAAGTTAAATTTTAATTAAACAGCGTATGAAAAATATAAAACTTTTATCAGTTTGCCTGTTGGCAACTGGTGTTTTACTGGGTTCATGTAAGAAATTTTTAGAACAGCCTGCTTTGGGCAGGTTAGATGTAGATAAAGTATATACCGCTGCCGGTGTTGATGGCCTGTTGATTGGTGCCTACTCGGCGCTCGACGGCAGCTCGGCAGATAATAACGCATTAGGCGGCGGATCAGCCTGGGAAGCTGCGGGTAGTAACTGGGTTTTTGGAAGTGTGGCCGGTGGCGATGCGCATAAAGGCAGCGATGGTACCGATCAAACGGCCATTAACCAGATTGCCGCCTGGACACTTGATGCAAGTAACGGTTTCTTAAACTCGAAATGGAAAGCCGTTTATGAAGGCGTTACAAGGTGTAATAATGTTATTAAAGGCGCAAATGCAGTTGCAACAATATCTGATGCCGACAAAAAGAACATTATAGCGCAGGCAAGGTTCCTGCGTGGCCACTACTATTTCGAATTGAAAAAAATGTGGAACATGGTGCCTTACGTTGACGAAACCACAACTGATTTTGTGGTAGCTAACGATGTGGATATCTGGCCTAAAATAGAAGATGATTTCAAGTTCGCTTATGAAAACCTGCCTGCAACGCAAACGCAAAAGGGCCGCGTTAACAAATGGGCGGCGGGTGCTTATTTAGCTAAAACTTATCTTTACGAAAAAAAGTATACCGACGCCGATGGCATCTTTACAACCGTTATCACTTCAGGTACAAACTCTGAAGGTTCAGCATACGGCCTTACCGATAACTATGAGGATAACTTTGGCGCGTCAACAAAAAACAATAAGGAAACTGTTTTTGCTATTCAACAGGCTGCTAATGATGGTAGCAACCAGATAGCCGAAGCAAACAACGGCGATATGCTAAACTTTCCTTACAACAGCCCTTTCCGTTGCTGCGGATTTTTCCAGCCGTCAATGGACCTGGCCAACTCTTTCAGGACTGATGCAGCGGGTCTGCCTTATGTTAACGATTACAATACCCATCCATTAAAAACAGATCAGGGCCTTGGTGGTGTATCATCAGGCAACTCATTTACGCCCGATGCAGGCAACGTTGACCCGCGTTTGGATTGGACAGTGGGCCGCCGCGGTATCCCGTTCTTAGATTGGGGTAACCACCCGGGTAAGGATTGGGTTCGCGAGCAGATCTACGCCGGTCCGTATTCTCCTAAAAAGAACACCTATTACCAATCAACAAAAGATACCTATTCAGATCAGCATAGCTGGGCGCCGGGTTCTGCTAACCAGATCAACGTTATTCGCTTTGCGGATGTGTTGCTGTTAGCTGCCGAGGCAAAAGTGCAATTGGGTAACTTAGATGGCGCGCAAACCCTGGTGAACCGGGTAAGAGCAAGGGCCGCAAATCCTGCCAGCTTTGTATATACCTACGCGAATGCAGCTAACCCAACCGGTGGGTTTACCACTACAAAAGCCGCAAACTATGTAGTTAGCCAATGGCCAACAGGTGCCTTTACCGCAATGGGTAAAGACCAGGCTTTAAAATCTGTTTATTTTGAGCGCAAGCTTGAATTAGGTATGGAAGGCCAGCGTTTCTTTGATATCTCTCGCTGGGGTATAGCACAGCAGGCCTTGGCTGCCTATTACGGCTTCGACGGGCAGTTTATTACCGATATTACCGGTGCCAGCTGGACTCCAAACAAAAACGAGTACTACCCGATACCACAATTCCAGATAGGCTTGGAAAGTAATGGTACCACATCAAAACTAAAACAAAACCCGGGTTACAATTAATAGTAATTTTACCCAATGCAAAGGAGGCGGCGAGAGCGGCCTCTTTTGCATTTATAATAAACAAGCAAGGCTTTCTATTTAACATGCAGCTTAAAAAAACTTCATTAATAGTATTGGCGCTGTTGGCTTTAACCACCGGCATTTGTGTTCTATCGGTAAGTTGCGGCAATAGCGAGAAAAAGATTGCTGAGACTGATGGGCAGGGGCTCTCAAAAAAGTACTGCGTAAGCTGCCATAAGTACCCCGAGCCCGCGCTGTTAGACCAGGATACCTGGGCAAAGCATGTACTGCCGGCAATGGCCCCGCATTTAGGTATAAAAGTGTACGCGGAAGATCAGTACGTAAACAATCCTTCCTCAAACTCCGGCTTAGGCTATGAGGACTGGCTAAAAATTGTGGAATACTACAAGTCGGCTGCCCCTAAAAAGCTGAAACCGGCAACCGTTCCCATTGCGCCGTTAAAAGATTGGGCAGGTTTTAAGCTTAACATGCCAAATGAAACCAAAGCAACGCCGGCCACCACCACCATGGTGGCGTTCGACACCATAAGCCACCAACTTTTCACCGGCGACAGGGCCACCAATAGGGTTTACATGTGGTCGGACAAGTTGAAATTGCGATCTGCCACCGGCCATAACTCACCTGCGGTAGACGTGCAATTCGGTAAGGACAAAAGGGGAGAAGAGTACGGCAGTTTTACCTTTATCGGCTCGATGGACGCCGTGGATGTAAGTAATGGTTCTGTAGTTGATATCCCATTAAAGAAATTCGGTTCAGCAGAAAATTTGATAGCCGATAAATTGCCCCGCCCGGTTCAATCCTTATCGGCAGATTTTGATAAGGATGGGTTGGAGGACCGCATCGTATGCGGGTTCGGGCATAACTTCGGTGGGTTATTCCTGTATAAACAAGTTTCCGGCAATCAATATAGAAAATCAACGATCAGTTCCATTCCCGGTGCCGAGCAAGCCGTTATTGGCGATTTTAATAAAGATGGCTGGCCGGATATAGCTTGTTTATTTGCACAGGCCGATGAAGGGATCTGGATGTTTTTGAACGATCACCAAGGAGGGTTTACAACAAAGAACCTGTTGCGGTTCCCGCCGGTGTACGGTTCAACCAGTTTTCAATTAATTGACTTTAATAACGATGGCAAGCTTGATATTTTATATACCTGCGGCGATAA
This sequence comes from Mucilaginibacter sp., assembly GCF_039925265.1. Classification (GTDB taxonomy): domain Bacteria; phylum Bacteroidota; class Bacteroidia; order Sphingobacteriales; family Sphingobacteriaceae; genus Mucilaginibacter. The sequence goes on along the minus strand of NZ_JBDSZG010000005.1, from coordinate 16,041 downwards.
CGGCGATTTTTCTCGGGTATTAAAACCTTATCACGGCGTTTACATCTTTTTAAACCAGGGTGATCTTAAATTTAAGCAAACCTGGTTTTACCCCGTAAATGGCGCAACTAAGGCAATAGCCGCCGATTTTAATGGCGATGGTAAGCCTGATATAGCCTCGATTGCGTTTTTTTCGGACCTTAAAGATACCCCCGATGAAGGCTTTACTTATTTTGAGCAGGATGCAGGGATGCAATTTATACCGCATCGGTTACCCATAAATACTTTTGGGCGCTGGATCTGCACGGACGTTAAGGACATTAACTCCGATGGCCGACCGGATATAATATTAGGTAATTATGCTTTAGGTTTTATAAACGAAAACGGACTAAAACCCACCTGGAATATCCATACGCCATTTGTTGTACTTGAGAACGAAAAAGCTAAATTAGCAGCAAAAGAAAGTAAAAATTCAAAATAGATTACGCTAAATGGCAAAAATAGCTTTTAAAATGCAGCTAAAACCGGGTTGCAAAAGTGTTTATGAACAACGCCACGCCGAGATCTGGCCCGAGCTGAAAACTTTGCTAAAAGAAGCAGGTGTAAGCGACTACTCTATTTTTTTAGACGAAAGCACCAATATTTTATTCGCGGTGCAGGAGCAGTCATCAGGCCAGTCGTCGCAACATTTGGGTTCCCATCCCATTGTACAGCGCTGGTGGCAGTATATGGCCGATATTATGGAAACCAACCCGGATAATTCCCCCTTAAGCCAACCATTGGCGCAGGTGTTCTACATGCCCTGATGGTAAAGGCTTATCTCCGGCCAGTAAAAGCCCTGGTATTCATTTCCTTGCATCGTTTTTCCATTGTGCTTTTATCGCATAAGGTAATTATGGTACACACTTAAGTTTCCGAATGATTATTAAATCGTTAGGAATACACGGTGTTTTATAGAATTAAGGAAGCGTAAGTTTAATAATGTTATTGATTTGGTAATGTAAGCCAAAGTTGGGTTAACAGGGCAGAGGGTACTTTTGCCCAATTAACAAACACTCCAACTTATGTTACAAAACTTACGAAAAACGATAACTATCCTACTGTTTTTATCGGTTTGCCTGTGGCGAACGGAAACGGTAGCCCAAACCTCCCAGGCCGGTATAGTAGGTACCGTTACTGATGAAAAGAAAGAAACCATCCCCGGTGCTACCGTGGTGGTCCGTAACGAATCTACTGGTTTTACCACCAGCACCATAACCAACCCAAAAGGCGAATACACTTTTAAGCAATTGCCATTGGGTGGCCCCTACACGGTTAACGTTACATTTTTAGGATACGGCGCGCAAAAAAGAAGCGGTTATACGCTTAACCTGAGCGATATTTTACGCCTTGATGTAAAGATGCAGTTAGCAACCAACGCTTTAAACGTGGTGGAAATAAATGCCAGTAGTAGTATGCAGAATAACATCCCCAACCTGGGTGCATCTACATCGGTAAACTCGCGCAACATCAGCAAATTGCCGGTAAACGGAAGGAATTTCACCTCGTTGGTAGATCTTTCTCCACTTGCGCGGGGCAGCAGTATCTCCGGCCAACTGGCTACATCTACCAACTTTACTATTGATGGTATGACGGCCAAGAACGCCACTTTTGGCGGTACGGCAGGTACGGGCTCTCCATATTCTATCTCTATAGAAGCGGTGAGGGAGTTTAAAGTAGTAACCAACCAGTACGATGTTACTTATGGCCGGAGCGGTGGTGGTACCATCAACACGGCAACTAAATCGGGTACAAATACTTTAACGGGTAGTGCCTTCACCTTTTTAAGGGCTAATGAATTATCATCTCCTTATGATACGCGTGGCAATAAGCGTAACGTACCTTTCTCAACCTACCAATACGGTTTCTCATTAGGTGGCCCTGTCATTAAAGATAAGCTTCACTTTTTTGTGGCGTATGATCACCAGCGCGATGCAAGGCCATTGCAAATTGCAGATATACAAGGCCCAACCGATGAGCAGCGTTATAGCTTAACGCAAAGCACCCTGGATACTTATTTGGGTATAGCCCGCGGCAAGTATGGCGTAGCCAGCAGCCCGCAAACGGGTTCGTTCGATAAAAAAGAGAGTACAACTGCCGCTTACGGCCGTCTGGATTATCAATTGAACAGCAAAAACCTGTTAACACTAAGCAATAACTACATCTACGATCTTAATAATCAAAATATAGGTGATAACACCGCTATAAGTTTATACGAAGTTTACGGTACGAGCCGTAATAAGAGTAACAGTACGTTAGCAACCCTGCGGTCTACTTTGTCGCCACGTTTAACCAATGAGTTAAAGGCGCAATACCTAACCGCATCAATAGAAAGTATCTCCGGCAGCCAGTTACCTGCGGGTACAGCTACTATTCCGCGTGCCATTGTAGAGCGAGTGCAATCAACCGTTGGCGGTAAAAGCGTATTTACGTCAATCCAGTTGGGTGGACAGCGTTACGCGCCGGAGTATTTCTTCAGCAACGTTGCGCAGTTAACAGATAACCTGTATTACAACACCGATAAGATCAATTTTACCTTCGGTACCGATTTGATGTATACGCACATGAACTCCCGTTACGGCAGCGAGGTGAATGGCCGGTTCTACTTCACCGGGATAGATAATTTTAACAATCTTAACCCATACCGTTACGCAAGGGAAATCCCCTTAGTAAGCGACCCAAGCGTTCGGCAGAATTTTGTTAACGCCGGTTTGTACGCGCAAATGCAAACCAAACTGGCTCCGGGTTTAGATATGATGGCCGGTATCAGAGCCGATTATACCAATTACCTGGATAAGCCAAACTTTAACCAGGTAGTGTTTGACGATCTTGGCCTGAGAACAGATCATTCGCTTAACACTTTCCAGATTCAGCCAAGGGTACAATTTACCTGGGATATCGGCGAACGCCAGAAAGACATTATCCGTATAGGTGCCGGTATGTTTGGTTCGGATATATTGAACTACACCATGATCAACAACATGGTTTTCGACGGAACAAAACTGGCATCAGTTGATATTACACGGTCGGCAACAGGGCCAAACCTGGTGCCTTCTCCAAACTTCCCCCTTTACCGTAACGACCCTTCCAAAACCCCGGGTGCCGAACTGTTTAATGTGGCGGGCGTTTCGCGCTTATCAACCATCAACCTTAATCGCGAGGATGTGAAGATCCCGGTTTTGTATAAAGGTAACTTCTCGTACAACCGTTTTATAACCGAGCGCTTAAGATTAGGCATCAGCGCGTACGGAAGCCTTGCCCGCAATAACTACATGTACACGGATGCCAATATGGTAGATCAGCCGTACTTTAGGTTAACAAACGAAGGCAACCGCGGTGTGTATGTACCTTCTGCTACTATCAACCCAACAAACGGCGCTGCCGACTGGACCCTGGGCCGCAAAACCAACCGCGTTGGCCGTGTGCTGGCATTAAACAGCGATGGTAAGGTAAACCAATATGCGTTTGTATTTGATGGTACCTTCCGCTACTTTAAAGATGGCGAGATCTCCTTCAGTTACACCTATAACGATACAAAGGATAATACCTCATACAACGGTAACGTAGCCAATACCGCGACATTGGCTTTACCGGTGAGGGATGACCCGCGCGATCTGAGCAAAATGAGCGCTTCCGACAACCAGTTTAGAAACAAGGTGATTGTTTACGGTACGCTGCCAACTTTTTACGGTGTTACGGTAGGCTTAAGGTATTCGGGCATTGGCGGTACCAGGTACTCGCTTGTAGTATCGGGTAACGTAAACGGTGATTTTGTTGCCTCTAACGATCTGGCTTACATATTCGATCCTAATGACCCTGCCGTGCCTGCCGCCATCCGCACAGGTATACAAGCATTACTGGACAACCCTGAGGTAAGCTCGAGCCTGAAAGATTATGTACGCAAAAGCATTGGCAAAGTAGCCGAAAGAAACGGTGGCGTAAATGGATTTTATGGTCAGTTCGATCTTCGTATTGCCAAACGTATCAGAACCTTCACCAAAAAACAATACATCGAATTTTCTGGCGACCTGTTCAACGTAGTGAACTTGCTTAACAAAAAGAAAGGTGTAATAAAAACAATGGGTAACCAAAGTATTTACTCGCTGGCCAGCTTTAACGCGACTACCAACAACTACAACTATAATGTTAATCCAAGCACAGGTGTGGTAACCCCATCGGGCAACCCTTACCAGTTCCAGTTGGGCTTACGTTACGGTTTCTAAGCCTTTATATAAAAACAGAGCATGATAAAATATCTTGTTACAGTTATCCTGTGCCTTGCCCTAACCGGGGTTAAGGCACAGGTTGCTACAGGCCCTGCGCCAAAAAACATCCAATCGCCGCAGGTGAATAACGATGGGCTGGTAACCTTTAGGTTCCTGGCGCCTAATGCCCAAAAGATGATGCTGATAATGGACGATTCGAAACCCCGCCCAATGGTAAAGGATACCGGCGGTGTGTGGAGCTTTTCGGCAAACTTCGCGCCCGATATTTACCGGTACACCTTCAATGTAGATGGTAACGTTTTACCCGATCCCAACAACCCCTACATAAAACCGTTATTTAAGCGCGCGCTGGCACAAAGCCTGGCTTACGTACCCGGCCCGGCAGAACTAAGCTGGGAACTGAAGGATGTGCCCCATGGTGTGTTAAGTCAGCATTTTTTTAAATCGAAAATTGTTGGCGATGACAGGGATATGCGTGTGTACACCCCACCCGGTTACGACCCTAAACGGAAAGAGCCTTACCCGGTGTTGTACCTTTTTCATGGCCTTACCGATGAAACAAGCGCCTGGGTTACCGCCGGCAGGGAAAACATCATTATGGACAACCTTATTGCCGAAGGCAAAGCAAAACCGATGATCATTATAAACACGCTTGGTTATGGCGCGCCGGAGATGTTTGAACCGGGCACCGGCCAGCGCAGCAAAGAAGCCTACAAAAAGAACGAGGAACTTTTTATGGCAGAATTGTTTAAAGAGGCCATCCCAATGGTAGAAAAACTTTATAACGTGGGCAAAACCAAAAAATACCGGGCGGTGGCAGGGCTATCTATGGGTGGCGGGCAATCGTTAGATGCAGGGCTTAATAATCCGGACATGTTTGATTACCTGGGCTCGTTTAGTCCGGCGGTTATCCTGCTTGATCCTGACCTGAACAAGGCTTTCCCCAACCTAAATGAATCGGTTAATCAAAAGCTGAAACTGGTTTGGATAGCTATCGGGAAAGATGATTACCTCGCGCCATCGGTGCGGAAATATATCGATTGGCTACACACAAAAAACATTAAATTCGAATACAAAGAAACCGAAGGCGTGCATAGCTACCAGGTTTGGCGTAGGTACCTCACCGAGTTTGCACCTTTACTTTTTAAATAATCGCTATAAAACATCACCATGAAAAAAATACTAATGATAGCCCTATGCTGCCAGGCGCTTTATGCATCGGCACAGCAAAAATTAGATGTGCAGGCACACCGGGGAGGCCGCGCTTTAATGCCCGAGAACACCATCCCCGCTATGCTGCATGCTGTTGACCTCGGCGTGAAAACGCTTGAGCTGGATTGTGTTATTTCCAAAGACGGCAAAGTGGTGGTGTCGCACGATACCTATATGTCGGGAGATTTTATGCTGAAACCGGATGGTACCGAGATAAGCAAAACCGAAGAAAAGGGTTTACTGCTTTTTACGATGCCTTACGACAGCATCAGGCTTTACGATGCCGGCAGCAAACCGCACCCGCAATTTCCTGGTCAAAAAAAGCTTAAAACCTACAAGCCCCTGCTGGCAGAATTGATAGACAGCGTGGAGAGGTATATAAAAGTGAACCACCTGAAACCTGTTTACTACAACATGGAAATTAAAAGCGCACCCGCCGGCGATGGTACTGCCCACCCCGCGCCGGATGCTTTTGTGAAACTGGTAATGGATATTTTAAACAGCAAAAAGGTTGCAAAGCGCGTTACCATCCAATCGTTTGATGTAAGGCCCCTGCAGGTATTGCATGCGGGTTATCCTAAACAGGTGCTGTCGTACCTCATCTCTAATAAAGATGGTTTTGCTGATAACATCAAAAAATTGGGTTTTACACCGCAGGTTATCAGCCCGTATTATACGCTGATAGATAGCATCTTTGTGAAGCAGGCGCACTTGGCAAAAGTACAGGTGCTGCCCTGGACGGTAAACGACGAAGCCGGCATGCAAAAAATGGCCGACTTAAAAGTAGACGGCATTATCAGCGATTTCCCGGATAAGCTGGTTGCGCTATTTGGAAGCTACCAGGCTAAATAAGCCTGAGTTAAATCCCAATGTCATTATTTAAGGATAGTCACTGCACCATAGATGCAAAAGGTCGGTAGGATAGAGATATAAATAGGACTTAGTGTGCCGTTAGGTACACTACATGGCAAGTTTCGTACCTAACGGCACGATAAAATGTTTCTTACCAATTTACTACCGACCTTAAACCCCGCTGGGGTTTCTTAAATAATGGCATTGAGCTAAACCTTGTAAAAAACTTACTAAAAAGTTTACTTGAAATATTGGGCTAAATGCCACAGGAACCGGCTTATCCAAATAGCGGGATAAGTTTATGTAATAGAATAACAATTGCCCGTGGCCGCGGTCATGGCCAATTGTGTTTTTAAGTGATCTAATAACGCTCTGTTATCCAATATTCCTACAGATTGCAGCCTTATCATAGCGTAAAATTAAACCGACATTATGGTCCACTCAAAAACGATAAAGGGGCTTGTTGTAGTTGCAATGGCCGTGGCATCCTTAAATACATTCGCTCAAACTAAAACCGGTTTTCATGTGCTTAAAAGCCACAGCATAAAAAGCGCGGGCGGCTGGGATTATGTATCGGTAGATGCCGAAAATAAAAAGATATACGTATCGCATGGCGCGCAGGTAAACATCCTGAGCACGGCCACGGGCGATTCTATCGGTGTTATTACAAATACCAAAGGCGTACACGGCATAGCATTGGTAAAGACGTTAAATAAGGGCTACACCAGCAACGGCCGCGATAACAGTTGCACGGTATTCGATCTGCAAACCAACGCCGAAATCGCCCGGATTCCGGTAGGCACTAACCCCGACGCTATTTTTTATGATGATTTCTCCAAAAAAGTATATGCCTTTAACGGCCGCAGCAACGATGCATCGGTTATAGACCCTGCTACCGATAAAGTGGTAGCAACCATCCCGCTCGGCGGTAAACCCGAAACGGGCGTGTCTGACGGTAAGGGTAAAGTATTTGTAAATTCTGAAACCACCAACGAGGTGGTTGCCATCGATGCGGCTACCTACAAAGTAATTACCCGCTACAAAATAAACGACGGCGACGAACCATCCGGCCTGGCTATCGATCGCGCTACCAACCGCCTTTTTGTAGGTTGCGGTGGTAACCAAACTTTGGTTGTAATGGATGCCACCAACGGTAAAAACCTGGCCAAGTTTCACATTGGTGATTGCGATGGCGTAGCATTCGACCCAATACTGAAGAGGGCTTACACCTCCAATAACGAGGGTACCATATCGGTGATTAAAGAGATAAGCGCCAATAAGTTCGCGTTTGTGGGGAATATAGTTACCGAAAAAGGCGCGCGCACTATTGGCATAGATGTGCTTACCCACCATTTGTTTTTACCCACCGCAAAGCTGGAAGCGGTTGCGCCAACTGCCGAAAACGCTAACCCTCGGCCTAAAATGGTACCCGGTACTTTCCATGTAATTGAAGTCGGGAAATAATATCGATACTCCTTAAAACAGAAAGAGGCTGCCTTGTTTAAGGGCAACCTTCTTTCATCTATAGTGGGGGCAACTTTAGGCGTTGATAGCACCGATCCGCTTTAACAGCTTACGGTTCTCGCGTTTGTGAATAAATCTGTTCACAATAGCATAAATTACAGGCAGGATAAGCAGGGTAAGGATGGTTGAAGTAACCAATCCACCAATTACTACTACTGCTAAAGGTTTTTGCGTTTCGGAACCAATACCGGTTGATATAGCTGCCGGCATTAAACCAATGGCTGCCATCAGGGCCGTCATCACCACGGGGCGCACACGGGATATTACCCCGGTGAGAATCGCCTCATCCAAATGCAGGCCCGCCTCCAGGTTCTTCTTGAATACCGAGATAAGGATCACCCCGTTTTGGATACACACCCCAAACAAGGCGATGAACCCGATCCCTGCCGAGATGCTGAAGTTGATACCGGTAATATGCAGGGCCAATATACCGCCTATCAGCGCGAATGGTACGTTCATGATCACCAGCAGGGCATCTTTGGCGTTACCAAACATCATATATAATATCAGGAAGATCACCAGCAAACAGATAGGCACCACGTGCGCCAGCGTGTTTGATGCACGGATCTGGTTCTCAAATTCACCGTTCCAGGTAAAGGCGTAGCCGTGGTCTAATTTAACGTCCTTGTTTACCTTGGCCTGTGCTTCGGCTATGGTACTGCCAAGGTCGCGGCCCCGGACCGAAAATTTTACGGCGATATAGCGGGTGTTGTTATCTCTGAAGATGAACGCCGGGCCTGTTAATTCCTTAATGGTAGAGATCTCTTTGATGGAGATCTTAGAACCGTTAAGCGTTGGCACCATCAGGTTCTCTATTTTATCCTGGGTATCACGATACTCTTTCTGGTAACGGATCCGGATATCGAATTTACGTTCGCCCTCATATAACTGTGTTGCCGCTTTACCACCAATGGCCATTTCTATCACCGAATTTGCATCGGCGGTGGTAACACCATACAGCGCCATTTTACGCTGGTCAAGCTCTATCCTAAACTCGGGCTGGCCAAGGTTGCGCAGTACGCCCAGGTCATCCACACCTTTAATGTCTTTCAGTACCTTCATTACGGCATCCGCTTTTTTATCAAGCACCTCAAAATCGGTACCGAAGATCTTCACGGCCATGCTGGCGTTTACACCGGCTACGGCTTCGTCAACGTTATCGCGGATCGGCTGTGAATAGTTGAACACGATGCCCGGCAGCTTACGCAATTGCGTATCCATTTGGTCTATCAGTTCTTCTTCGGTTAAGCCGCTTGGCCAGGTCTTTTTGTTTTTCAGGTCCACCTGTATCTGTACATCAAAAAAGCCCTTGGGGTCGGTACCATCATTGGTACGGCCAACTTGCGCCAGTGTTTGTTTCACTTCGGGGAATTTCTCCAGTATCTGCATCATTTTTTGGTTGATGCTTTCCGCCTGGTTTAAGGATACACTCATCGGTAACTCGGCCTCTACCCATAACGCGCCCTCATTCAGATCGGGCAGAAACTCGGTGCCCAGGAATTTGGCAGAGAAGAACGTAAGCGCCATGAAACCGAACGCAATAATTAAGCTTAGCTTTTGATTTTTATAAGTGAAGGTAAACATCCGCCGGATCCCATTCTCGAAGAAGATCACGACCGGGTTGCGTTTTTCTTTTACATTTTTGCGTAACAGGATGCTGGATAAAGCGGGTACCAATGTAAGGGTAAACAAAAGCGCACCCAGCAAGGCAAAGCCCAGCGTATAAGCCAACGGTGAGAACATTTTACCCTCTACTTTTTGGAATGCGAAGATCGGGATCAGACAGGTGATGATGATAAGCTTGGAGAAGAAAATGGCCTTACCCATTTCGGCACCAACGTTTTTGAACAGGCCAAGTTTGGCCAGTCCGTTAAACTTTTGCATGCCCACTTCCTTAGCCTTATGATCGAGCGCCACAAATATGCCCTCCACCATTACTACCGCCCCATCTATAATAATACCGAAATCTACCGCACCCATCGAGAGCAGGTTGGCCGTCATCCCCTTAATGCGCATACATATAAAGGCGAACAACAAAGCCAGCGGTATAATAATGGCTACTGTTAAGGTCGTCCGCCAATCGGCCATGAACAGGAACACAATAACCGTTACCAGTATAATACCCTCGCACAGGTTATGGATCACTGTTTCGGTACAAAAATCCATCAGGTTGGTACGGTCGTAAAAGGTGTCGATTTTCACTCCTTTTGGCAGTATGTTATCGTTTAGGTCGGCAACCTTATCACGGATCTTTGCCAGTACTTCGGCGGGGTTTTCGCCCTTGCGCATCACAATAATACCTTCTATCACATCCTTTTGCCGGTCTCGACTAACCTGGCCCAAACGTGGCAGGCCGCTTTCCTTAATATCGGCAACGTTGCTGGCCAGTATAGGCACATTGTTCACGTTCTTGATGATGATGTTCTGGATCTCGCTGATGTTATTGATCAAACCGATACCGCGTACCACAAAGGCCTGGTCATTCTTTTCTATCACATCGCCGCCCACGTTGATGTTACTGCGGTTAATAGCGGTAAAAACATCAAGCGATGTTAAGCCGTATTTTGCCAGCAGGGAGGGGTTAACACTTACTTCGTAAGTTTTTTCCTCACCGCCAAAGCTGTTTACATCGGCCACACCCTGGATAGATTTGAACTGGCGGTCGAGGATCCAATCCTGTATAGCAGTAAGATCATGGATAGATTTTGTTTTGCTTTTGAGCGTGTAGCGGTAAATTTCGCCGGTTGGGCCATATGGCGGCTCCACCTCCGGTTTTACACCATCGGGCAGGTCTGCATTACCAAGGCGGCTAAGCACCTGCTGGCGCGCAAAGGCATCATCCACATCGTCATCAAAAATGATACGCACGTAGGACAAACCGAATGATGATGTTGTACGCAGGTTGGCCTTTTTTTGTACCGAGTTTAAAACGGTCTCCATTGGTACGGTGATCATTTTCTCCACCTCCTCGGCGCTGCGGCCGGGCCATTGCGCAATAATGATGATCTGGGTATTGGTTACGTCCGGGAATGTTTCAATAGGGGTATTTAAATAACTCCAGACGCCCAATACAGCCAGAACACCAGTAAGGAAAAACACCATCGCCCGGTGCCTGAGCGAGAAGTGAATAATGTTTTTTATGAGCTTGTTCATTTACTTAAAATAATGGCAGCCGGGTAGGTTACCGTAAAAACAATTTGTGTTACAGACAATCTTTTTGCGTGGGTTATTCCTCGGTTAAAGCATCGTACAGCAATAGCTGGCCTTTGGAGATCACCTTATCGCCGGGCTTTAAACCAGATGAGATATAAGTGATGTTATCAACCGTTTTTATTACGCTTACCTCGTGTACCTGTAAGTTGCATTTGTCGTGATACACTACCACAAAATTTTTGCTGCTGTCAAATATCACAGCCGATGCGGGGATGGCTACCGAGCTGGTGGCTTCTTTATTAGTGATGAGCACATTGGTGAACATCTCGGGTTTCAGCAGCATATCCTTGTTCTGTAAAGCGATACGCACTTTCATTACCTTGTTATCCGGGTCCAGTACCGAGCTTACTTCATCTACATTGCCGCTGAAAACTTTATCAGGATAGGCCAGCGTGGTGATCTTTGCATCATATCCTTTTTTAACCTTCGCGATGTCCGATTCGAACACGTTGGCCCAGATCCATACATCCTTCATATTGGAGATGGTGAACAGGCTGTTGCTGTTATCCGGGCGGATGAAGTTACCGGCGGTGATGTTTTTCTCTACGATGTAGCCATCGCCTGGTGCTTTGATCACCAATGAGCCGCTGGCGCTGGTATTGCCGCCGCCGTTGATGGCTATCTGCTGCTGCACCTTGCTGTTTGATGCTACGGCTTTGGCATAATTCTCCTTGGCTTCGGTATAATCGCGCTCGCTGGAGATGCCGTTTTTGTACAGGTATTCCGCCTGCTCCAACTGGCGCTTGCTAATGGCAAGATCGGCCTTGGTAGAGGTGAGGTCGGTATAGTTACCGGCTACATCGGCACTGCGTAGTACAGCCAGGGTTTGGCCTTTGCTTACCTTATCGCCCAGCGACACCTTTACTTCCATTACCTGCCCGCTGGTGAATGGGAACACTTTTACCACTTTGTTATCATCAAAAGATACCTCGCCCGACAGGGAAAGCTCATCCTTCATTTGCGTGGTTTTAGCGGTATCGATGGTGATGATCTTGGCCATGGAATCGCTTACGCAAACCTGTTTGCTTTCCATAGTGCCGGTTTTGTTTTCCTGGCAGGATGCGAGGGCCAATAACCCTGCTGCCATATATATGAGTTCTTTTTTCATGTTATTTTTATGCTGATGTGTTGCTGTTTTTTGTTTGATTAGAGTGGAGTTACTACCGTGGTACCTACCGCGAAGTTGAGATCGGCGATGGCTTTTTGCAGGTTAAGCTGTTGCTGTAAGATCTTCAGTTTGGTTTCGCGGTACGAGTCGAAGAAATCGATAAACTCCTGCAATCCCACTTGTTTCTGCTGGAAGCTTTTTTGCATGCTGTTGTACAACTGGTCGTACTTGTTGTAAAAATCCGTTTCGTTGGTGCTGAGCAATTGCTGGCTCAGTTTGTACTGGTTCACAGCTGAGTACACCTCGTTCTTTAACTGCAGTTCGTTGCCCTGTACGGTATACTCCTGGCTTTGGGCCGCAAGCTTAGCGTTTTTGATATTACCCTGGTTGCGGTTGAAGATGGGAAGAGGCAGGCTTATCTCTAAACCAACATAGTTGTTGGCATAACTACTATGCTGATCGTAAGTACTACCGATGGTGATATCGGGTACGGCCATTGCTTTTTGTAGGGCAAGGTTGTGTACATTTTGGTCGTACAGGTACTTGTTGGATAAATAATCGCCGCGGAAGGTTTTTGCCTGCTCGGCAAGGGTTGCGGCATTGAGTGTGGTATCGGTATTGTTAAAGGTGATCTGCGGCGATATGAATTGCGTTTCGTTGGCGGTAAGCAGGGTTTTCAGTTCGCTTTGCAGATCGTTTATCTGGCGGTCTATTTCTACCAGGTCGTTCTGCAGGCCAAAGTTTAAGGCTTTCAGGCGGATCACATCTTTTAGTGAATTGTTCCCCGCCTGGTAAGATTTTTCGATAGCGTTCACCATATTAGTAGCTGATGCTATCTCGGTTTGGTAAACCTTGCGCTGATCCATCAGGTTGGCCACCTGCGAAAAATCCAGGAGTAAGTTATAGTGCAGGTTGCGCAGCAGATCGTTAAACTGTGCCTGCTGGATCTGCACGCCATCCTGCGCTATCTGGATCTGTTTGCCACGTTTGCCTGCGGTTTTTATCAGCTGGCTCAGCTGTACAAATACCTGCCCGTTGCCTGCGCTATGGTCGAAGTATTTTTTGTTGGCATCAGTGATGTTTTGGTCGGTGCTTAAAACGGGGTTATCCCAAAGTTTGGCCTGCTTTACCAATGCCTGGGCGGCATCAACATTATACTTTTGGGCAAGCAGGTTGAGGTTTTTATCTAAAAAGGCCTTTTCGGCATCTTTAAAAGTTATTTTAAGCGTGTCTGTTTGTGCGTGTGCGCCCCGGGCGACTGAAATTAGCAGCGCTGCGATGAGGGCGATTCGGATGTACCTGGTTATCATGAGTTCAATAGAATTTGATGATACAAACCTATTTCACTCAAATTAGAGGCGCATTAAAACCAAATTAGATTAGCATTAGAATTACGATGGGGTATTGACTTTCAAAAAAGACACCGTGAAGGTGCTGCCCTTGCCGGGTTGCGAGGCCACATGGATGTTGCCTTTGAATAATTCGATGATCTTGCTGGTGATATACAACCCGATGCCGCTGCCCGATACCGATTTATCCTTATTCACCCTAAAGAAGGGCTGATATATTTTTTCGATGTCGGCCTTACTGATGCCCTGGCCTTTATCTGTCACGGCTATGGTGATACCTGTGGCATCAGCCTTAAAATCCAATACTACCGGGTTAGAGCCCGAATATTTAAAGGCGTTATCAATAATGTTATTCAGTGCGATATACAGCATGGATTTATGCGCCGGGATGGTGAGCAATTCCTCATCCTCGGGCAAGTCGGCCAGCTGAATCTTTAATTGGCCCGGACCTTTTTTAATGGCCCAGGATTCGTCCAGCTCCCATATCAATTCATCAACCCTAATGGGGGTCAGTGCGGCGCGGGTGTAGTTAAGGTCTACCTGTGCAAGTTCCATCAGGCTGGTAATGGTTTCCTGCAGGCGGCCGCCGTCGTTAGCGATGGAGTGCAGCACCCGCTCGTATTCGGCCATGTTGCGTTTTTTATTCAGGGCTACATCCACCTCGCCCATAATACTGGTAAGGGGCGTGCGCAACTCGTGCGACGCGTTTGCCACAAAGGTTTGCTGTAGCTCGAAAGCATTTTGTAAATGTTCCAGCAGGCGGTTAAAATTGTTCACCAACTGGGCTATCTCATCTTTGGTGTTCACCTCATCCACCCTTAAATGCAGGTTGCTGGCCTGGATATTACTTATTTGGGAAATGATCTTATCCACGGGCGACAAAGCCTTCTGGGCGAACACCCGCCCTGCGAAAAACAGCCCTGTACCAAATATTATAAAGAGCACCCCGGTTATTTTAGCCAGCACAATGGTGCGGTGCGACAGATTGGTATCCACCGCAGAAGCCAGTATTACGTAATTGCCCTGGTTATCGTGGTAGTATTTGCCAAATACTTTGCGCTTGCCTTCTTCATACTCAATAGTGCCTTCCTTACGTACCTGTTCGATGATCTCTTTGGTCCAGAAAATATGGTTTTTCATATTAAAGGCCGATAGGTTGTAATCATCGTAAATGCGGATCACTTCATCGGGCAGCCTCTCTAAATATTTTTGCTGCACCTGCATCAGCGAATCTGTTGCCAGTTCATCGGCCTTTAAATAAAATTGCGAGGCCAATTTGGTACGCTCCTGCAAGCGGTTGTAAAAATCGGCATTAAAAAAAGAGAACACCGCGATGTAAACCGCTACCAAAACCAATAGCAGCGCCCCCGAGCTAATCAGTGTAAAATAAAGGGAAAGGCGGGTTTTTATCTTCATGGCCGGTATTAGTCCTTTAAAATATAACCCATACCAATAACCGTATGGATCAATTTTTTATCGAAACCTTTTTGAATTTTATTGCGGAGGTAGTTAACATACACATCCACCATATTGGTGCCGGTATCGAAGTTGATGCCCCAAACTTTTTCCATGATAAACTCGCGCGAAAGGAGTTTTGCGGGGTGCTGGATAAACAGTTCCAGCAGGCTGTATTCTTTTGCCGTGAGGATGATCTGCTGGCCCTCGCGCTCGGCGGTTTTATCCCAGGTGTTTAGTTTTAACCCGCCAAAACTCAGGATATGGTTCTCTTCTTCGGCCACTTTTTTGCGGCGCAGCAGGGCTTCTATGCGGGCAAGCAGCTCGTTAAAGTGGAAGGGTTTTATTAGGTAATCGTCGGCGCCGGATTTAAGGCCGTTAACACGGTCGTCAATAGTGCCTAAAGCGCTCAGCATCAAAATGGGCAGCAGGGGCTGGTTCTTTCTCACCTCTTTACAAAGATCGATACCGCTCATGCCGGGCAGCATTACGTCGAGTATAACGAGGTTATATTTTTTTTGCTGCAGCATTTGCAGGGCATCTTCGGCGTTTGGGGTAACGTCAACGCCGTATTTATGCTCATTGAGCCCTTTTTTTATAAATGATGAAACCTTTTCGTTATCCTCAACAAGGCAAATGGTATCCATAGATCAAATAATGCCCTTTCAATAAGGCGATGCGGTAAAGTTAGCCTATTGGCTTTACAATATCCAATAGCAATAATAAGGTAAGTTTGAAACCCATTTGCGTGGTTTTCCCTAAACGGTGATATCCTTATGGATGAACACTTACCAAAGAGTAATTTTTATGCCATAGCCTATTCAATTACCGGGCTTTCTTGTGTGTGCAAGGGTTAACATAACTTAACACATTTCAGTAATTATATTTTTAAGTTATTGTTAATCAGTGTGTTATAATTTCACAGGGTTAACATAAAAAGCGCTTTTTTACCGCTATTTGACCCGTCCTGAAATAGCTATACAGATTTTGAGTAAATCCTGTAAAACCTATACCTTATAGCTTATTAATCCTAAAGGAACTATACAGGTCTTTTTTTTAAAGATAATCAATAATTGACTTGTTG
>NZ_JBDSZG010000004.1:0-17294 GCF_039925265.1 Mucilaginibacter sp. | reverse complement strand
AGACAGATTTCATAAAACGTTCCGCTGGAACGTGAAAATTGCCGTTATTTTTTCTACCCATGAGACGTTCCTCCGGAACGATTTTGTTTCTTCATCCCTTCGGGATGTTTTATGGGTAGAAAATGCCAAAGAACCCTCTAACGTTCCAGCGGAACGTCTTATGAGTTAGCCGTCTGTCTAATGATAGGCTATTACTCTTTTGAGAGGGGTTGAGGAGTGTGTTAGTATATTGGTGGCGATATAACAAAAGCGTCAGACGCGAAGTATCGCGTCTCTACAATGCCATCGCGCTAAGAATCCTCTCTATACTTCATCTTCCACAAATGATTTGGCTTCAGGTACAACACGTCGTGTTTAAAATCCAATATCATGTTAAAGCGTTTCAGGAGGTCGTTGCCTAAATTATTTATCTCGAAACCTGCCGGGTTGCTGCTACCCAAAACAGCCGTTGGGATATTGGTTAACGTAAGCCCGTTGATGGTAAACGCAGGCGAGCGTACTATCCTGATCTCGAACTTTACCCCGCGCGGGTTGCTGAAAGTGGTAGAGCGGATGAGGGGCAACTCCTTGGCAAAGTTTTGCCTGTTTGCCCATGCGCTATCTAAAATAGCGGCCTGGTCGGCACCGGTATCAAACAAAAAATTGCCGGGGTAAGGCTTGCCTGCAATTTGGAAAGCGCCCCTGGCTGTAACAAAGGAATGTATTACTTCCAGCTTTGCGCGGCTAAATCCCTTCGGGGCTTTAAAAGGGCCCGAGTGAATCACCAGCACCTGCAAATCGTAATTAATTTCTATCGCCCTGCCTTCGAACAGGTTCCAGCCGAAACGCCCATCCATTTCATGCGCGGTAAGGGTGGTTGCCGATATATCGGGGTTAGCCCAAACCGTGTTGCCCATTTGCAGTTTAAATACCTTTGCTAAATTATTGTAATTGGGGGCGGCTGTGCCTGCCGAAACACCGGGCTGTTTGGCCAATAGTTTGGTTTTGTTAAGGATAGCATCTTTGGTGATACGGAAATTCCGGGAGCCGGTATCAAAGTGAAAGGTGAGCGTATCCGTATTGTTAATAATGGTTTTTACCGCGATGGCATTGTAAGCCGTTAAGGTGAAAGGGATGGTGTCGGTTTTTGCCGGGCGGCTTTGTTGCATTTCCGGCCGTATGGCGCTGGCAATTTGGGTATAGCAAGAATCTTTTCCGTTGAGCAGCACTACAAAATTGAACCGCGTGCCCGGTTTTACCTTTACGCGGATGGAATCAATATCGGTACGAAAAGTAACCCATTTAGTTTTACGGGTACGTTCGGCGGTGAAAACATCCAGTTTAATATTTGGCGAAAGCGTCCAGGCTTCTCTGTCCAGCACTCCGCCATCGTTAATAGCCACGTTTTTGGATGTTGCCTTTATTAAAGGCAACCTTGCTTGTCCGCAAACACGGCCAAGCCCCAGCGTTAATATAAATAACAGGAAATATTTCATGCAAACTGTGCTGCAACTTCGTCCACTTTGTAAACCGGGTTGGCACCACGCTGTGTGGTAACGTAAGCACCCACGGCGCAGGCTTTCTCCAGCAGGGGTTGCATGGGTGTTTCGTTTAGCAAACCGGTGATGAATGTGGCCAGGAACGAGTCGCCGGCACCAACGGTATCCACTACGTCTACACAATAGCCCGGGTGCTCGTAAAATTCATAATCGTTCCAAATGATGGCACCCTGTGCCCCGCGGGTAACGCAGATGATACGGGTGTGGAATTTCTTCTGAAATTCGGTTATCATTTGTTTAAGGTCGCCGCTACCGCCATGGATAAGCAGTTCAGCTTCTTCCTCGTTCATTTTTATAACATCGGCACGGGCGGCAAGCGTTTCAATTTTGCTGAGGGTATAATGCGGCGGGCGCAGGTTTACATCAAATATTTTCAGTGCGTCGCTCTCGTCGAGCACGTTTAATAAAGTTTCGAAAGTTGCTTCTTCCCGGCAGGCAAGGCTACCGAAAACAATGCCGCCAACGGTTTTTAACGCGACTTGTAGTTCATCAGTAAACTCAATGTTATCCCAGGATACCGGCTTGGGGATAATGTAGGTGGCCTGGTGGTTTTCGTCCAGTTCAACGGTGACTTCACAGGTAGGCAGGTTTTCGTCGCGCTGCAGCAGGTCGCTGTACAGCCCGTTCTCTTTCAGGAAACCGGTAAGCTCTACGCCCGATGGATCGATGCCTACGCTGCTGGCAAACAGCACATTGTTGCCCTGCTGCACCAGGTGGCGCGCGACGTTCATAGGCGCTCCGCCCGCTTTTTTTACATCGCCAAAGGCATCCCATAAAACTTCGCCGAAGCACAAGATCTGTTTATTCATAAAATTGGTTAAGCTGAAAGATGAAAGTATAAAGCTAAACATTTTTGACACGATTTTTAACTGGTTAATTGATGTTTGGTGTTAAAGAGGGCTTTGCCGTTTAACGATTTAAGGATAAACACGATTATTTAACGGGGCGAGAGGAATTAATGATTGATAGCGTGTTGATTTTCCGGATGCTCAGGATTTTCATCGTGTTGATCTCAAAATCCATAAATCCTGTTTATCTTAGTCACTATGAAAAAGCAAATCCTCCTTTCTTGCCTCCTCCTGCTTATCGCTTACGCGGGCTTCGCTCAAAATAAAGATAAACAAGCCATCGCCAACCTGATGCACAACCAGCAAATTGCCTGGAGCAAGGGCGACATAGAGGGCTTTATGCAAGGCTACTGGAAATCAGATTCGCTGATGTTCATTGGCAAACGGGGACCGGCTTACGGATGGCAAGTTACGCTGGATAACTACAAAAAAAGCTATCCCGATAAGGCCGCCATGGGCGAACTCACCTTTAGGCTGGATAAGATAGAATTGCTGGGCAACAAGGATGCCTTTGTAATGGGTGCCTGGAGCCTTAAACGAGAGAAAGACGCGCCGGGTGGGTATTTTACCCTATGGTTTAGAAAGATAGATGGGGTGTGGAAGATAGTGTGTGATCATACCTCTTAATTCACAAGGAATCAAGAGACAAGAATCAAGAGACAAGAATCAAGAGATAAGATCATACCGATGCTGCACCTTACTTTCGAGGGATAGATAGGGAGCTCGTTTAGGCTGATGAGGATGTGCGTGCTTTTTCTTGGGGGAAGTCTTATCTCTACAGATTTGACAACTTTTAAAAAGTTGTCAAATCTTAACTTTATTAAACCCTAAAACGGCTTCCCCTCTGCCAGTTCCTTCTCGGCCCATTTAATGGCGAGGGCTTCGCGGTAGTGGGCATATTTTTCTTTGAAGGCCATTTTTAGCAGGCTGTCTACACCGCCTTTTATGGCGAGGTTATACAGGCTGGCAGCTTTGCGACTGATAGATGCATCCCAGGCACGCAAGCTAAGCGAGTAGGAGCCATCAATATATTTCATCCAGTGCCAATAGCCGGTTGGCATAAACAAGGTGTCTCCGTGTTCCAGGAAAACTTCGGTACCTTCCACGCCATCTAAGGCTGGGAATTTTTTTATATCGGGGTTTTGTACATCATAATCCTCCAGCGCATAAGTAGCGTTGGGGATACAATACAGGCGTTTCTTCCATTTATTTTCGAACAATATCACGTGCTTGCGCCCGCCAAAATGGGTATGGAAGATGTGCGGCAGATCGATGTCGTAATGCAAAAAAGTAACTGAGTTGCTACCACCGAAGAACATGGCAGGCATACTTTCCAGAAAGCCACCCATCAGATCTTTCGGTAAAATAACGTCGTCCAGCAGTTGCGGGGCCTGTTTAAATATATTGAAAAAGAAGATGCGGAGTTCGGTAGGGGTGCTGCGGATCAGGTCGATATACTCGTCAAATGGCATTTCCTTTGCCGATGAGTTGATGGGTTTCGATGGATCGGCTTTGGAATTATCGTACAATGGCACAACCTTTTTACCTACTACTTCTTTCAGGTATTCGGGCGTCCACTTCTCGCGGGCGGGCCAGCTTTTAGTAAGGCCTTTGATCACCAGTGGACGGCGCGGCTTCAGATAATTCTCGCGAAAATCTTCAGGAGAAATGGTATCAACAGTATCTATAGGGGAAAGGATAAAACTCATATCGTAACGTGTCGGGTTAATTAACTATTAAGCTATAACGCAATAGTTCACCCGAATTTAGCAAAATAACAAAATAAAAATCCGTGCCTGGTTAAAAACGCGTTAAAATTATGTAAAGTTATTGCTGTTTAAGGGGCGTAAAACGATAGATTGGGCAGTATACAAATAAATAAAAAAATGGCGAGCAGTTTAAAACCACTCACCATCCTCTATTCACAACTCACAAACTAATTCGGCATCAACACAGTATTCACTACGTGGATAACGCCGTTGCTTTGGTTAACATCGGCAATGGTTACCCATGATTTTCCGCCTTTTTCGTCAACCAGGTAAATCTTTTTGCCATTGGCCATCGCGGTTAAAATGCCGCCGCTAACGGTGTTTAGTTCGGCTTTGCCGCCGCCTGCTTTAATTTTAGCCATCAGGTCGGCAGAACTTACTTTACCCGCTACTACGTGGTAAGTTAAAATTTTTGTTAGCGCGGCTTTGTTCTCGGGTTTTACCAGCATATCAACCGTGCCGGCAGGTAGTTTGTCGAAAGCCGCATTTGTTGGCGCAAATACCGTAAACGGCCCGGCAGATTGTAAGGTTGGCACTAAACCCGCAGCCTTAACAGCAGCCACCAGTGTAGTGTGGTCCTTGGAGTTTACAGCATTAGCTACAATGTTTTTGGTTGGATACATAGCTGCGCCGCCCACCATTTTAGTTTGCGCGTAAGTGTTAGGGGCAAATGCGATAACTGCTAAAGCAAATGCCGCGATAATAATTTTTTTCATAGGTAGATGTATTATGTTTTTAAGTAATGTACAGGGAGATACGCCGGAAGCTTAGCTGCGGTTTTATTTGGCGTTCATGTTGTTACAACAAAAAAGGATAAGAAAGTTTGATACCTGCTACCCCGAAATTACGTACGCTCGTCGAAAAATAGCGCCGCGGCTATATTGTCGGCATAGAGCTTGCCCTGGGGGGTAAGGGTGAGCGTGTTATCGGTTTGTATAATACTGCCCTCGTCAACATAAGAGTGGACTACCTTCAATAATTCCGTTGCGGCTCCATTGGCAATATGGTTCAGCTTATCCAGATCAAGTCCCCAGGTAGTGCGGAGGGAGGTCATGATATACTCGTTTAGCCGGTTGGTTTCGCTCAGTAATTCTACCTCGGCGGGTACCGTATTCTCTCCTAAAACAGATGCGATATATTTGGCATTGTTGGCCATGTTCCATTGGCGCGTGTCGCCATTAAAGGAGTGTGCCGATGGTCCAAGTCCGATGTATTTTACGCCCCGCCAGTAGTTGGAGTTATGGCGCGAATAATGCCCGGGCTTGCAAAAGTTAGAGATCTCATACTGCTCGAAACCGTTGGCTTGCATGGCATCCGTCATCAGTATAAATTGTTCGGCGCTTTGCTGCTCGCTCATGGGCGGTTGCTTTTTTTTGCTGATGAAAGCGGCAAGGGCGGTTTGGGGTTCCACTGTCATGCTGTAGGCAGAAATGTGCGGTACATCCAGTTCAAAAACCTTGTTTAGGTTGTGCTTCCATTTGGTATCGCTCAGTAAAGGGTAGCCATAGATCAGGTCGACGGTGATGTTTTCAAACCCCGCGTCCTGCGCTCGCTTTACCGATGCTTCTGCTTCCGCAGCACGGTGTACGCGGTTCATCCAAAGCAGATCCTCATCAAAAAAAGACTGGATGCCTATGCTGAAACGGTTAACAGGCGTTGCCCTTAAGCCCGCCAGCTTTTGGTTGCTAAGGTCGTCGGGGTTGGCCTCCATGGTTATTTCGGCGCCGGTAGCCACGGTATGCGTTTGGGTTATGGCATCTATCAGCTGATTGATCTCGGCGGGTTCTAAAACCGAAGGTGTGCCTCCTCCAAAGTAAATGGTTTCGATGGTTTCGCCCAATAAGTAATGCTTTTGCAGGGCTATTTCTTTCAGCAAGGCCTGCAGCATCTCATCTTTATACCTCAGCGAAGTACTGAAATGAAAATCGCAGTAATGGCAGGCTTGTTTACAGAAGGGAATGTGGAGGTAGATGCCGGCCATGTTTTTAAGAGTATATAATCCCGAAAAAAATGGGATAGGTTAATGATGTTAATGTATTGATTATCAATGTTAAAATTGTTTTAACGGCTTTCTTAATCTTTTGTTTTTTATTCTATTTTATGTTACTTTTGTTACTCATGTGTTACTATTCAGGTTTGACGAGTAACAAAAGTAACAAATAAACAGTAATTAATAAGTCATGGTAACTATTAGATACAAAAAGCTAAGCACAGGCAAATTTAGTGCTTATTTGGATGTCTATTCCAATACCGGTGAGGGTAAAGGTAAACGCAATTACGAGTTTCTTAAGATTTATGTAGATAAAGACTATTCTGATGCAGCAAGCCGTGTTAGCGAGCCTGATAAAGAAAAATTGAAGATTATTAAGGCACTTCGTAATAAAAGAGAGGACGAACTGAATTTCTCGGAGCATGGCTATAAGCAACCTGCCAAGATCAATTATTATCTCCAGGACTATCTTGATCAATGTCTTGCAAAGAAATTTAATTATAAACTAGAATGCTTGATCATTCATCTTGGAAAGTATTGCCCCAAACGAACCATATTATTCCAGGAACTAGATGAAGAATTTTTAGATAAGTTTCAGAGTTACCTGCTTAATCAGGTTAGCAGAAATACAACTAATGCCTACATGTCCGTGTTCAGGCAGCATTTCAATAAACTGGTAATTAAAGGGATTATTCAAACTTCTCCTTTTGGTAGTTTTAAGATTATCGAGGAGGAAGACTCAGAGCGCACCACGCTCACTATTGAGGAAGTAAGAACCTTAGCCAATTACTTTCCTAAAAGAGGTAATAGCCAGATCAGGGAGGCCTTTATATTTTCTTGTTTTACAGGGTTGCGGTTTTCGGATGTTAAGAAATTGCATTATGATGAAATTGTTAACGATCAACTTATTTTTCGACCAGCAAAAACGACGAAGAAAATTGTTACCGTACCGCTGGCCGATGAAGCAAAAGTGATTATTGAAAAAGTCGTTAAGCATCCTACAAATAAAAAAGTATTTTGGGATCTACCTACAAGCCAGGTGGTGAATGTTTACTTAAAATTCTGGGCATTGGAAGCCGGTCTGAAAAAAAACCTCCATTTCCATGCTGCCCGGCACACTTTTGCAACCATTGGCCTTACTTTTGGAATCGATATATATACCATGAAAGAACTGCTGGGACACAGTAAAATTGAAATGACCCAAATCTATGCTAAAATCGTTGACGAAAAAAAACGAAACGAAATGTTGAAATTTCCTAAACTTTGAATATGAAAAAGGTTTTTTTTGAAATCGGTTTAGTAATAGCGTTTACCCTGGTCTACCTTTTGGTTCCGGGAATACGCTTACCGCTGATTATTACCTTTGGCGTATTAGGCGTTTGGCTATTGCCCGTCCAATTATTTTTATCGGTAAGTTTTAAAAACTGGCAGGATGAACTTAGTGGCCGTTTTCATCATTTGCCGACACAGGAGCGTTTATTGCAAGTTAAGGGTACTTTTGAGGGTCTTGACCAGATAGAGGTTAACAAGCTTCGCTTGTTTTATATCAATATAAGTGTTTTTCACTACCTGCTGATGATTTTCTATGGCCTGTCATTTTTGTTGATCGGCCTTTTGTTTTTGGGTTTCGGTGTCTATTCTAAAGGTACGTATTTTGTTGCTATAAGTCTTTTGGGGTTTATTATTACCTGTTTTATCGGCTACGTCTTGATTGGTCAGATTTTTCCGGTCGGAAACAAGAAAAATATTGACGCGGTTTTCTATCTGTTTTGGAGCAAAGACTGGCAAAAACAACTTTCTGCACTTGGTCAGATAGACAAGGGGGATTTTGAATTATTGCGTAAACCGCAGACATTCTATGATTTTTGGCGGCAAGGTAAAACAGCAGAAGAAAAGGAAATGGCATTTAAAAAATTAATAGATGACCTGAACAGGTACAGTAAAAGCGGGCCACTTTTTAAATATAATGAGCAGGGAAAAATAGAGCTTACCGAAATTATTCGTAACGGTGCGCCGGACAAAACGTTGGCAGGTTTCCTTAAATATTGCATTAAAGACCGCAAAATACTTTCGGAGGATATTTTGAAAAAGAGCCACAGAGGATTATTGCATTCCGTTTTTATGATCGGTCAAAACAAAGGTCTTGTTGTATTGGAGAATGAAAGATTTAAAACCTTACCCGACGATTATGTCGAAGTATATAAATCAATCCTAAAAGAATAAGCGTTTTGGATAGAACTCCATAATGTATCCAATTCTGATATAAAGTACGTTCGTACGATACCGCCCAATCGGTCGTATAGGTCTATTTTGTTCTATTTTTTTGCTTCCGTTAATCAAAACGGAGGTCGAATGAATATCAACGAAAACACCAGGGTAATAGATCTTAAAGTATCAGATCTGTTGACCATTTTAAAAGAATCCGCAACAGCTTTGCCCGCACCACTACCGGTACCGAGTGACGAAGATGAAATAGGAGGCTATGAGGTAGCAGAGAAAACTACAGGTTACGCACGCCAAACCCTTTACCAGTTAAAATCCGCAGGAACGATTCCCTGCATTGTTCTTCCTAATGGGGGTGTCAGGTTCTCTAAAAAGGAGATCGTTAGCTGGCTGATGTCCCATAAAAGGCTAACCGACACAGAAATAGCCGAGAAAGCAGAAAATTTTGTTTTTAAACGCCGTTTGCGCAGAAAATAAGGAGAAATATGGAACAGGAATATCCTTATCTCCGCATTGGCACGGCTTATTACAAAATCGTACAAAAGCCGCTGGCTTCCGGCGACCACATGACATTGCTCTTGCCCTGGTCAGAAGAATGCATCAAGCAAGATCACGGCAGGAGCTATTTGTCCGGCATACCGAAGTACGATGGCTTTTGCTTTGTACCCTCACACCTGCATTACCAGCGTTTTATCGGCAATTTTTATAATCGGTATCATCCATTTATACATCTTCCGAAGATTGGACAGCCGGAACGGACGCTGGCCTACCTGGGCCATATTTTCGGCGACCAGCTCGAATATGGTTTGGATTATTTAAAAATCCTGCTCGAAATGCCGATGCAGATGCTGCCCATCCTTTGCCTGGTCAGTACCGAGCGGAATACAGGCAAGACCACTTTTTTAAACCTGCTGAAAGCGGTTTTCGGGGATAACATGACTATCAATACAAACGAGGACTTTCGTTCAAACTTTAACGCAGAATGGGCGCATAAGGTCATCATAGGAGTGGATGAAACTTTTTTGGAACGCCGGGAAGACTCCGAGCGCCTGAAAAATCTAAGTACTGCCACATTCTACAAATCCGAGGCCAAAGGACAGGACAGACAGGAAATCGAATTTTTCGGCAAGTTCATTTTATGCAGTAATAACGAGGACAATTTTGTACTGGTTGACCCCGGCGAAACCCGGTACTGGATACGTAAGATACCGGTACTGGAAAAGGAAGATCAGGGATTATTGACCTCTCTTAAAAGAGAAATCCCTTTACTTATTCACTACCTGACAGGGAGGAAGCTATCCTCACCGAAACAAAGCCGAATGTGGTTTACCCCGCAGCAGATCGCTACACCTGCCCTCAAAAAAGTCATCCGGCAGAACCGTAACAAATTGGAGATGGAGATTGCAGCGTTACTATTGACAATTGCGGACGTAAAGGAAGTGGAGGAAGTCAAATTCTGTGTGGGCGACGTACAAGACTGGCTGAATAAAAAAGGTTTTCGCAACCATGATACAACCGCCATCCGCAGGGTACTACAGAACGTGTGGAACCTGAAACCGGCTGCCAATTCCAACTCCTATAATCAGTACAAGATTGGGCTGGACGGTACTATCTATGAGAGCACACAGAAAGGCCGCTACTTTAACATGAGTATCAAAGCGATTGAAAAGATCAACGACTCCTGATGATTTGATGATAGATAATGTAATTTATTGATAATCAAAAAGATATAATCATCAAAACTTCATCAAAGTATCATCAACGCCAATTGCTGACGAAAGAAAAAACAACCAAAATGATTTGATGACAAATTTGATGAATAAATGATGATGAGTTAACTAATTGAACAACAGAATATTAAGCGATGATTTCATCAAATCATCAAAAATAAACACTAAAGCGTATGAGAACATTGAGTTGCGGTGAAGCCCGGCAAATCCCGATCATCGAATACTTGGCAAAATGCGGTTACCAACCACAATATATTCGGGGCAATAACTATTGGTACCTCTCACCATTACACGAAGAAAGTCACGCCTCTTTTAAGGTTAACACCCGGCTCAATGCCTGGTTTGACTTCGGCATAGGTGAGGGCGGTAATATGATTGATTTGGGTATCCGGTTATACAAATGCAGCGTAAAGGATTTTTTGCCGTTGCTGAGCAGCGGCTATACCCATCTTTCTCCTGATGCGAAAATGATAATAACTTTTACACCCAGACCAAAATCTCCGGCTGCCAAAGAAAATAATATCGAAATACTGGACGTAACGGAACTTCAAACCCCGGCGATGGTGGCCTATATCAAAAAAAGAAGTATCAGTCAGCCACTGGCAAAAGCATATTGTAAAGAAGTTCGCTTTGCCATCGCAGGTAAGAATTATAATGCTATCGGTTTTGCGAACCGCTCCGGCGGTTACGAATTGCGTAATGACTGGTTTAAAGGCTCGTCCTCGCCAAAGGATATCACCATACTTAAGAATCACAACGGCACGCAAGCGGTTTGCGTAATTGAAGGTTTCATGGACTTTTTGTCACTATTAGAATTGAAGCAATTGCGCAGGCCCGAAACCGATGTGATCATCCTTAATTCAGTCGCCCTGATTGGGCGGAGCATCGAAATATTGAAAAGTTACAAAGATGTATTTCTGTTTTTAAACAACGACAAGGCCGGACAAACCGCCGCAGAAAAGTTGAGACAAGCAGGTATCAACGGCATCGATGCCAGCGAGTTTTACAAAGGCTATAACGATGTGAATGAATACCTGAGTGCCCAACAAAGAGGCGCTTTGCAAGCGCAGATCAGGCGCGAAGCGCCTGAAGAAAGGGGGCTGGGAATTGGGCGGTAAACCGCTTTTTTTCACCAGCAAAATACCGCTTGCGGTATAGATGTATATCTATATAAAGGGCGAACGGCCAATGGCCGTTTTTTATCCGCTGTAAGGAGCAAGTTTGTGTTTTTGTTGCCACAAAAACATCCCGGATACCTGTCGGCACCGGGCAAACTTGCCTTTTGCGCCCGATGGTTGCAAAAGGAAAAAATGGAAGAAAGAGTAAGGAGGTAACCGATGGAAGCAACAGTAAAGACAACTAATAAGCAACAGCTAACCCAGTCAAAAAACAAGGGTGGCGCACCAAAGAAAAGGGTAAAACGGGAGTTAATTATTCGCATCAGGATGACAGCGACCGAGCGCTTTTATATCGACAGTAAAGCGAAAACCGCAGGCATGCGATCAAGCAGTTGGATAAGGGCAGCAGCAAAAAGCGCTAAGGTGGTTCCGAGATTAACGGACGACGAGCGGCGCATCCTTTGGATGCTTGCCGAATTGGCCAACAATCTCAATCAGCTAACCAAGCTTGCGCATCAACTTGGACTATTAACGGTAGCAAGGGATTGCAGTAAGATTTTGAACGAGATAGATATTACTTTAAAACGCCTCAATAACCATGATAGGGAAAGTGATAACGGGTAGAAGCTTTGGCGGATGTATTCGATATGTGGTGCAAAAAAATGATGCAACGGTACTGGATGCGGCAGGCGTAAGAATGCAGGAGGTTAATCAAATCATCAACGATTTTAACCTGCAACGAAAGTACAATCCAAATTTAGGAAAGGCGGTCGGCCATATTGCTTTAAGCTGGAGTGTAAACGATGCAGCTAAGTTAAACGATGAGGTAATGGTAAATATCGCTAAGGAGTACCTGCAAAGAATGAAAATACAGGATACGCAATACTTAATTGTTAAGCATCGGGATAAAGATCATCCCCATATACACATTGTTTACAACCGGGTGAGCAACAATGGCAAAACCATAACCGATAACTTTCAAAAGCAACGGAATGTTCTGGTAGCAAAGGAGCTTACCTTAAAGCATGGCCTTTACATGTCACCAGATAAAGAGCGGGTTAACCGGCAGCAGCTCAAAGGCGAGGATAAAATCAAATATGAATTATTTGATGCCATCAGGGCGGCCAGCAAAAAAGTAAAAAATATCAATGAGCTAAAGCAGGTATTGGCTAAGCAGGGTATTGTTACCCATTTGAAATACAAGAGCGGCACTACAGAGGTGCAGGGCATTAGTTTCAGCAAAGGCGATTACAAATTCAAAGGTTCAGAGATCGACCGCAGTTTAAGTTATGCAAAGCTTAGCCAGGCAATAGAGCAACAGCTGGCTAAACTGGAAAAGAGTTTGGCAGATCAGCTAAGGGAAGTAATGGAAAACGCAAAGCAGGAAAGAGAAAGTCAGCAAACGACCGAACAGGTTACTTATTTAAAGCCGGAACCGGAAACCCATTATTTACGACAATCACTATCAGTAGGAGCAGATTTATTAGGTGGCTTGCTTGGTAATATAGCCGACGATGACGATAGCCCGGAAAGAAAACGCCGAAAGAAAAATGAACAACAACAAAGCAGAGGAATATCAAGATGAAAGAGATAGATGAACTAAACCAAAGGATGGATAGCAACGACGAGATTGTAGACAGCCTTGTCAAAAAGAATACAGAGATGGAAAAGCAGGTAGCAAAAATTTTCGAAAATCCAGTCCCAGATTATTCAGTTGCGATTGATATTTTACTTACAGAAGTAAGGGAAATTAAGCAGAACATCAAACGGAATAACGAATTGACCTTGCTTAAACAGATCTATGAAAAATTGAGCAAGGTGCCAACATCTGCAACTAAACAATTACGCATTTTATTGTTCCCCGAAACCAATCAGGGGCAGTACTATAAAATAGTATTTGGCAGGCTTATTCCCTGGGGTATATGCTTGGTCGTTATAACCTACTTATATTCTTTAGGCGGCAAAGCAATTGATGCCTACGGCCAACATAAGGAAAATCAACAGTCGGCCCACTACCAACGGGCTTGGATTTATTTAAAGCAGAAAGCAAAAAAAAGAACCTTGTCTATAATGGATACTGCCTACGCTAAAACAGCAGATAATAAATGACAATAGTGCAATTTTGATTGACGGAAGCTAAAAATTGTTCATGAGGAAGGCGCACTTATACATTTCATAATAATTTACTTTTGAACTATACTCAAGGCTTTAGTTAAAATTTCATCTTCACCCCTAATTGCACCTTTAAGGGTTTTTTCTATTTGGATGTCGATCTTGATTCCATTCTTCTGGTTGGATGTATTATCCATATAATATTCGCCGAACCCGGAGAAGAAAGTGATATAGTCACCCGGTAACACTATAGTTACCGCCATTCCGTTTGCACCAGCAGTTGTGCGGCCTATTGTGGTGGCGTTAGTGACACCCTGAAGCGCAATGATATTCCATTCGCTCTGGCTTTGATTGCCTTCATCGGCAAGTATATAATATTTTTGATGCTTCAAATTTAAATTTGAATTGGCTTCAATTACGGAATAGTCTATGAGCGTTTGGTTTTTAATCACATCCGGCCCAGTGACGAAAGGGAACTTATCATAAGAAACTGTATCTGTTTTTTTAGCTATATAGGCGGCAAGTTCGGTTCCAATATTTGCATCTCTTGGATAACCACGGGCATCAATGATGATCTTCTTACAGTTCTTTAATAAATTGGCAAGACTATCTAATTGACTGGTATAAATCCTATTCAAACGCATATAACCTATGTTTCCATTCAGCACTTTGCAATATGGAGGATAAAATGAGGGAATGATAGGTGTACGGATCACCTTTCCCCAAAGATTATAATAATCGTCCCTTTTTATTCTTTTTAGAATTATATCCTTCTTCTGACCGTTTCTTGATACCGAAATGGTAGCACTTTTACCAACTTGACCTGCAGTAAACCAGGTGGCATAAAATTCTCGATTAAAGCCTGCATTGTTAGACGCGACAAGTAATTTCCCCCATTTTTTGATGATTGTTTTCACAGGGACTGAATCAATTGCGATTATCTCATCTCCGTATTTTAATTTTGATAATGCAATGTTCTGCAAAGTATCAGGCATAATGGAAGTAATATAAACTTTACCTTTAATCATATCACAGGCAAACGGTAAATTCCCATCCATAATGTTTTTAGGGGAACGACCTGTCTTTGTGTTCAGTAATATGCCATGTCCGTCCTTGATCGATGCTGTAAGTTCCATTAAAGAGAAGAAGTACTTTTCGTCGGAATTTGATAATAAAAACTTTGATATAAAATAAGGCAGAGCTTTATCCCAATCAACGGAAATGAGATTTTTATTTGGAGAGAAAAAATGGATCACATTCCAGAAGTTAAAAAGTCCTAATAACCTTAGTTTGGTATCCGGCGTTCCCATTGTTGAATAAGTATTAACCGGCTTGCGGATAAAAACAGTATTCTCGATATGCTTATCACTTAACTCATTGAAATTTGTCGTTAAGACTTCTACAGCACTTTTTATCAAAGGAGAGTTTAGCGTCGTATCTAATGTGCTCTGAGTAACGTGATCTGCTTTGGTGCCAACAGTTCCATCTTCGTAAATAACTTCCGAGACCCTGATCTTTGCATTGAGATTGTCAGACAAATTCATACTATAAAATGTTCCGTATAAATAATCCGGCGGCACTCCATCAAAAACAATATGGCAAAGATGCCGGTTACGTAAAGCCATCAAAGCTTTAACAGAGTTAATATTTACATATTTATTGATGATAAAGCAATAATTGTGATTACTGAAATCTTTAGTCGGATTAGCAAGCAAATAAGCTCCTTCGGAAATATTTCTAAATCCGTTATGTACCTGTAAATGTGTTACATTTCCATCCTTATCCGGATCAAAAAGATTAATATCCTGAGGAAAATCCTCCCTCATTAGGCCTTTATAAAAGAAAGTTCTTTCTGTAGGAAGAATCATCGTACTTTTTATTATACCGGCGATGAGAGGCTGTACGAAAAAAGCATATTGTTTTAATCCAAGATCATTATTAATTTGATTGTTTCTTAAGTCGATTAAGATATCCTTTTCTTGGACGTTACTTAATACTGAATCGGCCGTCAGCAGTTTTGTAAAAACATTCTGAGGTACAGCCAAATATAATTTCTTACCTGGTAAAGACGAACGATAAAATGCTGTTCTTGATATATTTACAGTTTTGCTTTCCAAGAGACTTGGTTCCACGATCTTAGTTTTCGGATCGTTGAGTTCCGCTAACATAGCGGAGATGCTTTCTTTAAAATTGGAGGCAGATGGGTTATAGCCAAGTAAATCAATATTTTTTAAAAACAGACTATCCCCATTTACTCTTCCCTTTCCCATTTCTGGATGGAAATAATTGACAACGCCCCAAATTTTACCATAATCAGCAATTCTTTCTAACTCGACGGCGCTGGTTGTACTATTGATTATTCTATCTTGGCAAATTACTTTTATTGGTAAAAAGTGACTAATTAATAACAACCAAAATGCATTAAATCGTTTGAAATAGCGGATGGAATTCATACAAAAGATACTTAAACGGCCAAAAGTATCATCTTAAAACTACTTAAAATTGTAAAAATCTTGCAGTATTTGTTTTTAGCTTTTATATACCCAAGCGAGTTGCCTTTGCTCCAGGCGGGCAATTTTCCTTAGCTGGTTGGGGCTAAAACCTGACAGGCTTTTGATCTCCTTGTTGAAATGAGCCTGGTCATAGTAAGCATTTGAATAAGCGATGTTGGTTAACTGCTCTTTTCCTGCATACAGTACGGGTTTTAATGCTCGTCGAAAGCGCATAGTCTGAAGAAAAGATTTTGGGCTTTGGCCAATGTTTGAGTAGAATAGTCTATAAAGCGTTGACGGATCGATATTACATTTATTTGAAATGTGCCCTACCGTCAACAACTCAACGGATAAATCAGTTGCCACAGTTAAGGCCGCGTGAGTTTTGGGGTTCAACCTTTCAGGCCTGACTTGGTCAATGAGAAAAGATTCTAAAAGATGGGCTCTTCGATTAACGTCAATATAGTTGAAAATTCGTTCAAGTAGCGAAAGATTAGAGGGAGAGAAAATCAAGTCGAATGCATTGTCACTTTTAAGCAGGTCATCATAAGGAACATTTGTAAATGCTCTTAAAGCCCCGGGGTGAAACAAAATGCATATTTGATCTAAACTACCGTTGATTTTCACCTCGAATGGTTGCTTGTGAAATCCATACAATCGACTTTTATAAAGTGATAAACCGGTATTTATTTCACAAATGTTCTGCGCATTAGTATTGCAATAAGAAATTGCGTTATTAAAATAAATTGCCAAACATAAGTTAGTATTAGGGAAAGTACTATATTCTATTGATTGTTGATTATCTGCGGTAAAGAATATAAATGATTGAATAAAACGACTTAAAAGTGGATGTTGTACATTTACAATCTGAGTTTGCATCATAAGTCAATAATTACACAATCCTAATCTAATTAACCCTTTTTACCTGTTAAAAATTCAATCTTTTCACGCTCACTTTGAAGTAAACGTTCATAGAGTTCAATTACTTTTTCGATAGGATTGAAGTTATTTTGGATCGAATTATCGTGGAAGTTATTAATGTTATTAAATACGGAATCCTCAGTAAAATGCTTCAAGCCTTCAACTGTTACTCCTAATACCTTTGAAATTTTAATAAGAGCGTCTTCTTCAACTTCAGCACTTTGCTCAATTTTAGAAATAGCCTGCTGACTTATGCCCAATTCAGTTGCCAACGTTTCTTGCTTCATTCCTCGCAACTCACGGATCTTACTGATTTTTCTGCCGATATGTAAGGTTGGTTCTGCCATAAGTCAAATATATTGTTAAAATGTAAATGTACAAAACAACAGCTTTATTGTAAAGTACAATCGCTTATGGTTCGGTACGGTGATTATTCCGGGGAAAGTATACCACCATTCCGCTGCAAAAGGGGCCAGCATTTTAAGGTGTAAACGAGCAGTCAAAGCTCCATCATCACTAAGCAGTGTGATTTGCAGTAAACTTAGTGATTTTT
>NZ_JBDSZG010000003.1:0-30544 GCF_039925265.1 Mucilaginibacter sp. | reverse complement strand
AAATCTGTATAGCTATTTCAGGACGGGTCAAGCCAAGTAAAAAAGTCGTTTTTATGTTAACCCTATAAAAATACAACTGGCTTATTATCAATAAATTATGAAAATAATTTTTGAATTGTGTTAAGTTGTGTTAACCCTAATTCGGGGTTTGCAGGCATGCTATTTGCCCGGATTCCTGCCGCGAATGCCTTTCAATGTAAACCCGATTGGCGGAAAAGCCGTTTCTACCGGCGGCTTGTACAGAAAGCGGGGCTGGCGGAAGATAGCTGCAGTTACCCTGCTTTTCAAAACCGCATATTCCATCCTCACATCTCTTCAAATCATCACATAGGCCGCCTTATCCCACTCAATCAGCCTATTACCAAATCTTTTTCTCGCAAGCCCTTGAAAATCAAAAAATAGTACCTACCTTTGCAGTCCTTAAAATAAGGATAAAACAGTAAATACAAAAAGGAAAAAATGCCTACTATTCAGCAATTAGTTAGAAAAGGTAGAGTAGCTCTGGTTGACAAGAGTAAGTCACCAGCGTTGGACAGCTGTCCACAGCGAAGAGGCGTGTGCACCCGTGTGTACACCACTACCCCTAAAAAACCAAACTCAGCAATGCGTAAAGTTGCACGTGTGCGCCTTACAAATGGTAAAGAAGTTAACGCCTACATCCCTGGTGAAGGCCACAACTTACAAGAACACTCAATTGTTTTGATCCGCGGTGGTCGTGTTAAAGATTTACCGGGTGTACGTTACCACATCATCCGTGGTGCGTTAGATACATCAGGTGTTGCGGGCCGTAACCAACGCCGCTCTAAATACGGAACTAAACGCCCTAAACCAGGTCAGGCAGCTGCACCTACAAAAGGCGCACCAGCTAAGAAAAAGAAATAATTAAAGGAGGATAGTAACAATGAGAAAGTCAAAACCAAAAAAAAGAATCCTTCTTCCTGATCCAAAATTCAATGATGTTTTGGTAACCAGGTTTGTAAATAACATGATGTTCGACGGTAAAAAATCTACCGCCTACACTATATTTTATAACGCAATTGAAATTGTTGAAAAGAAAACCAGCGAAAACGGTTTAGATAGCTGGAAAAAAGCTTTAAACAATGTAATGCCGGCTGTAGAAGTAAAAAGCCGCCGTGTAGGTGGTGCAAACTTCCAGGTGCCAACTGAAGTAAGGCCAGAGCGTAAAGTTGCTTTGGGTATGAAATGGTTGATCAGCTATGCTCGTCGTCGTGGTGAAAAAACCATGATGGAGAAATTAGCCGGTGAGATCATCTCTGCTGCTAAAGGTGAAGGTGCTGCTGTTAAGAAGAAAGAAGATACGCACAAAATGGCTGAAGCCAACAAAGCGTTCTCTCACTTCAGATTTTAATTAGTGAAGGAGTGAATTAGTGAATTATTGATTTGGTAATATTATGCTAATCAGTAATTCGTTACTTCACTCTTTCATTTAACAATTAGTATTAGTGCGTTAAAAAGCCGTTGGGCTTTGGAAATTCACTAATTCACTAATTCAATAATTCAATAATTAATATGTCAAGAGATCTAAGATATACAAGAAACATAGGTATTGCCGCTCACATTGATGCCGGTAAAACCACTACAACAGAGCGTATATTGTACTACTCGGGTGTGAGCCATAAAATTGGCGAGGTACACGAGGGTGCAGCTACGATGGACTGGATGGCGCAGGAGCAGGAACGTGGTATTACCATTACCTCTGCTGCTACAACCGTTGGTTGGAAATACAGAGGCCAAAACTACCATATCAACATTATTGATACCCCGGGACACGTGGATTTCACCGTTGAGGTGAACCGTAGCTTACGTGTACTGGATGGTTTGGTGTTCTTATTTTCTGCTGTTGATGGTGTTGAGCCACAATCAGAAACTAACTGGCGCCTTGCAAACAACTACAACGTTGCCCGTATAGGTTTCGTTAATAAAATGGACCGTAGCGGTGCCGACTTTTTAAATGTTGTAAAACAAGTAAAAAGCATGTTGGGCAGCAACGCAGTACCATTGCAATTACCAATAGGTGCTGAAGAGCATTTTAAAGGTGTTGTAGATTTGATCAACTGGAAAGGTATTGTTTGGAATGAGCATGATAAAGGTATGACCTTTACCGAAGTGCCTATCCCTGAGGATATGATCGAAGAAGCTACAGAGTGGAGAGAGAAATTGCTTGAATCTGTTGCTGATTATGATGAAAGCCTGATGGAGAAATTCTTTGATGCACCGGAAACCATCACCGAGCGCGAAGTGCTTGACGCTTTACGTAAGGCGGTTTTAGATGCTAAGATAGTTCCTATGGTTTGTGGTTCATCTTTCAAAAACAAAGGTGTACAAACCATGCTTGATTACGTGATGGAATTGCTTCCTTCACCTATGGACGTGGAAGGTATTATTGGTACCCACCCGGATACCGGCGAAGAAATCTTACGTAAACCATCAGAAAAAGAGCCGTTTGCAGCTTTAGCGTTTAAAATTGCAACCGATCCTTTCGTAGGCCGTTTATGCTTTATCCGTGTTTACTCGGGTAACTTAGAGGCTGGTTCGTATGTGCACAACATGCGTTCTGATAACAAAGAGCGTATCTCTCGTATCTTCCAGATGCACGCTAACAAGCAAAACCCTATACCTAATGTAGGTGCAGGTGATATTGCTGCGGTAGTAGGCTTTAAGGATATTAAAACAGGGGATACCCTTTGCGATGAGAAATTCCCGATCATCCTTGAATCGATGAACTTCCCTGACCCGGTTATCGGTTTAGCTATTGAGCCTAAAACACAGGCCGATGTAGATAAATTAGGTATCGCGCTTGGTAAATTATCTGAAGAGGATCCTACGTTCCACGTAAAATCTGACGAAGAAACAGGCCAAACCGTTATTAGCGGTATGGGTGAGCTTCACTTAGATATCATCATGGATCGTTTGAAACGTGAGTTTAAAGTAGAGGTGAACCAGGGCGCGCCGCAGGTAGCTTACAAAGAAGCTATCACCGGTACCGTTCAGCATCGCGAAACATACAAGAAACAAACTGGTGGCCGTGGTAAATTTGCCGATATACAGATCATTGTATCGCCAAACGATGATGGTAAAGAAGGTTTAACATTTGTGAACGAAATTAGCGGTGGGTCTATTCCTCGCGAGTTTATCCCATCTGTAGAAAAAGGCTTTGCAGCCGCAATGGCAAACGGTGTATTAGCCGGTTTCCCGTTAACAGGCTTAAAAGTGCGTTTAATTGATGGTTCGTTCCACGCAGTCGATTCAGATGCGTTATCTTTCGAGATAGCTGCAAAATCTGCTTACCGCGAGGCATTGCCAAAATGTAAACCGGTATTGCTTGAGCCGATCATGAAAATTGAGATACTAACCCCTGAAGAAAACATGGGTGATGTTATCGGTGACATGAACCGTCGTCGTGGCCAGCTTTTGGGTATGGATTCACGTGCAGGTGCACAAGTAATTAAAGCAACTGTACCACTTTCAGAAATGTTTGGTTATGTAACCCAGTTACGTACCATCACCTCTGGCCGTGCAACTTCTACCATGGAATTTGACCACTATGCAGAAGCACCACGTAACGTACAGGAAGAAGTAGTTGCCAAAGTAAAGGGCAAAAAAGCTGCTGCTAACGCGTAAATATTGATTTGAAGATGAGGTAATTTGAAGATTTGAAAATGATCTTCAAATTATTAAATCTTCAAATTTTAAAATAAACCGACTGCCCTAATAAATAGCTCTTAGGGATAGTCATTAAAAACAAACAAAATGAGCCAAAGAATCAGGATCAAATTAAAATCTTACGATTACAATCTGGTTGACAAGTCAGCTGAGAAGATCGTAAAAACAGTAAAACCTACGGGTGCTGTAGTTAGCGGCCCCCTGCCGTTACCAACCGAAAAGAAAATTTTCACTGTGTTACGTTCACCACACGTAAACAAAAAAGCACGTGAGCAATTCCAATTATGCTCTTACAAGCGTTTATTGGATATCTACAGTTCAAATTCAAAAACTGTAGACGCTTTAATGAAGCTTGAATTGCCAAGCGGAGTTGAAGTGGAGATCAAAGTGTAACTGTACCGGAAGATCTATACAAAAAGCCATTCTTGCAAAAGAATGGCTTTTTTGGTTTTGAGGATTTTTAGTTAAATTTGAATATGGCGACTTATATAGTAAACCCCACCGAAGAACAGGAGAAGGCAGTGAATGCTTTTTTAAGAGCGTTGGAAGTATCCTTTGTCAAGGATGATGATGACGATCTACCACCACACGTGATAGCAGGTATAAAGAAAGGGGAGGAAGATTACGAAGCAGGCCGCCATACTTCTTTGGAAGAATTTAAGAAGAAACTCCATATGTTTAAGTAATGTTTGAGCTGATTTTTACTACCCAGGCAAATGAAACATTTGATTTGATGCAAGAACAAATTGGAGCAATGTGGGGCGAGAATAGCGTGAAGGAATTTGATGAAAGAGTTTATTATATGCTTGAATTGATTTCTAAATCTCCATTTATTTATGAAGCCCTCCCAAAATATCCTAATATTCGCAAGGCGCCTATTCATAGAAACAGTTCCATGTTTTACAAAATAAATGAAACCGAAGTTATAATACTATTCTTTTGGGATAACTGGCAAGATCCAATGCTATAGTACTGTTCGCAATTCCCTAATAATGCAGCTCCCCGCTCTCCAGCGTCACTACAAACACATCACTCCCTTTATCAGCTATTAATTGGGTACTGCTGGTAAAATTGCCCAAATGTCTTTTGTGTTATTTGCCGTATCTTGGGCGCTTATAAAGCAGCATCAATTGTTTTGGCATACTTAAAAGAACTCACCCGGAAGTTATTAGCAGATATCACCGAAGTGCCCGCCGCGCTGCATGCCAGCCATTACCCGGAGTTGGATGGATTGCGCGGACTGGCAATATGTATATTGCTCATCGGCCATTTTGGTTTTAACTATTACCTGTGGCACTATGGAGTAAGTATTTCCAGTGCCACTGGTGTACATATCTTTTTTGTACTGAGCGGGTTTTTAATCACCACGTTGTTACTAAAAGAAAAATTACGGAACGGGCGGATCTCCCTGAAATACTTTTACATCCGCCGGGCCCTGCGCATCCTGCCGGTTGCCTGGCTGTTTTTGATAGTGCTCATTGGACTGAACCGTGTTTTTGACTTACACATCCCCGCGGCAGATTTTATAACCTCTTTCTTGTTCTTTAAAAACCTGCCTATGCATAATGAACCTTATACAGCTCATTTTTGGTCGTTGGCGGTAGAGGAGCAGTTTTACCTCACCTTCCCCATTTTGCTGGCTATCAATACACGGTGGTACACTATCCTATCGCTAAGCATCGTTATTTTGGTACCGCTGGTATGTATAATAGGTGGGCTTCAATGGAACTGGTTAAGCAACAGCCCTGTTCTGCACTTTATTATCCGCTGTTGCAGGTATGCATTTTGGAAAGGCCCTATCATTATACTTATAGGCTCGGTGTTTTCCATCCTCTTGTTTAAGGGCGTCATCAAGCCCGAAAAAATAAAGGCTCATTACTTATTAAGCGCTATTTTGATAATAGTGGCCATTGTTATCCACACAAAAACATTCCTGTTTTATACGAAGTACGTATCCGAATATCTTTCAGCGATATTGATTGGAATTGCCACGGTAATCAGCATCAGCCATAAAGATCTCCTGTCGAAACTACTAAACACCGCTTTTTTAACTACGATGGGGGCGCTCTCCTACAGTATTTACATTTGGCAGGAATTGTTTATCGGCGTTAAGGCTTTCCAGCCCTGGATGCAGTATTTTACCCAGTTACCCATGTGGGGTATCATCCTTGTGAAACTGATATTCCTGGCTATCATTGTAAGTTTCTCTTTTATCTTCGAGGCGAAGTTTTTAAAACTTAAGGACAAGTTTCACTACGCAAGAGCGGGCGCAAGCAAAAAAGCGGCACCAAAAAGCTGAAACGCTTCCTGCTGCCGCCCTAAATATTTCTGAATATTATTGTTGCTGAGGCGGGCCGGCCGGGTCCATCCACATATATTCCCATTGGTGCCCGTCAATATCCTCGAAACTGCCGCTATACATAAAGCCGTAATCTATTTTGTCTTTCCGTGTAGTGGCACCGGCTTCAACAGCTTTG
Organism: Mucilaginibacter sp.; assembly: GCF_039925265.1. Lineage (GTDB taxonomy): Bacteria > Bacteroidota > Bacteroidia > Sphingobacteriales > Sphingobacteriaceae > Mucilaginibacter. Next base: position 24,383 of record NZ_JBDSZG010000003.1, on the reverse strand, counting down.
CCAATGATGGCGTCTACGGCATCGCGGCCATCCGTAGACAGGCAGACGATAGACTCTACAACCTTGGAGGAATCTGCGATCTCCTTATCGCTGAATGTTTTAAAGAACGATTCTACCAGCAGCATTACATAAATAGTATCGCTTACGACCATGCAGGTAGCTTGTTCGTTAGTAAATTGGGGGTTAAAAGTATAACCAAGTTTGGTAAAAAACTCAACCGATTTGTTAAGGTCCTTAACCGGTAAGTTCACGAAAATTTGAGTTGCCATAATTTTATTTGTTTTGATATTCAAAGGTATGAGTAAACAATGCCCCTGATGATGTGTAAAAACGACCTGTTAGTGGCGATTTTGCGACAAATCGATAAACTTTCAAAAAGGGTGAGTCCTGCAAACATTCCAATTACATGGAACCATAGTAGGAGTGACGGCTTAAAAAATCCATCCAAACACCCTCTACCTCGTCCACCAGTTCCGGGTGGATGGAGATACCCGATGCCTGCGGCGACCAGGTTTGCATGGCGAGGTTGCCCGTTTTTAAGATGTCCATGGTGAGGATGGGCTCTTTATCCGGGTTCAACAAAGTGTCTATAGCAATTTCGATGCGGTGGTAATGCCTCCCTTTACGAAAAGCGACGTATGGTTCTGAGGATATTACGCCCGAAGCAAAGATCCCTTTTGGCTCTACCCCAAGCCGAACGATGTAGGCCCTGTCGCCAACTTGGATAACCTTATGGCTGGCAACGCTCCAGTTATCAACCAGGGTTCCGGTTGTTTTAAGCTTTTGGATATCATCATTCATATCAGCCCATGCGAATTTCAGGGGATTCCATCCAAACAAATAAGCCTTCATCATTTTTTTGAATTATTTATTCTGCTGTACAACAGAGCAGTTTATTTATTGTGAATAATGGTCTAATTTGATCTGCTACCGATAAATTATTGTTAGTTTAGGCAGTAAATTAAGTAGGCCTAAACATGAGTCCCAAGCAAATAATATACCCTTTTATCGTAGTATGCCTTTTTTTTCAATTGGGCTGTAAGAAAGATGCAACAAAGGCACCTGTTGTTGTCGCCCCTCCTAAAACTGAGCCGGTTGTGCCAGATGTTATTTTAGACAGACCGATAAATTTAAAAGCGACCAAGGGGGCATTTGGTACAAAGATAGTATTATCGTGGACGGCAATCCCGTTAGCAAAAAATTACCAGGTTTATAAATTTAATGATACCGAACAACAATATAAGCTGCTCGGCTCAGCCGCGGATACTACACTTACTGATAATTCGGTTGCCACGTTAACAAAAACCTTTTACAAGGTAAAGGTCTTTAACAGCGAAAAAGAGTATAGCTTGTTCAGTGATATTGACTACGGCTATGCATCGGGTAAAAATTATACCAAAGCATTTTCTTTCGGTTCTGAAGGGGCCGGCATTGGCCAATTTGAATTTGCAATGCATGTGGAAACAGACAAATTCAACAACATATACGTAAGCGATGAAAATAATCGCCGCGTTCAAAAATTTGATAATGCTGGAAATTACCTTTCGCTATTCTACTCGGGGCCAGAGGCGCGCGCTGTAGCATTTTTAAGTAATGGCAACGCGGTAGTTACCAATGCATTCGGAGTTGCGTACGTTTCCATTATTGATAAAGATGGTAATTTTGTAACAAGGTGGGGTACTTATGGCACCGGCGATAGTAAATTTCAAAACATAGAGGAAATAGCGCTTGATGATGAGCAAAATATCTATGTTGTGGATGGTCAAAATAATTACGTTCAAAAGTTTGATCAAACGGGCAAATTCCTTTTGAAGTTTCAGGCGGCTACGCAAGCTCCAAATCAAATTGATGGCCCGTATCCTTTTGGCATAGCCTATATGAACAATAAGATATTTGTAACCTCCCCGCGTAACAGCATGGTGCGCGTTTTTGATAAAAGCGGTAAATTCCTTACATCCTGGGATGCGGGTGCTGCTTCTTATGCTATAAAAAGTAAAGGAAGTAGTTTATATATTGCTTGCTCCAAGTACATCTTAAAAACGGATGAAAAGGGCGAAATAAAGGAAAAAATAGGTGAGGGCGATTTCTCGACCAACACAGCGATAGGCTTAGCCATAAACAGCAATGATGAAATTATAGTGAGCGATGTTTACGCACATAAAATATTAATATTCAAGCATTTATAATTTGTCTAACTAAGGCTTTACCCTTTGCCCAGCAATTCATCCAGCTTATTGCGTTCGGTTTGCAATTCGCGGGCAAGCTTTTTCTCTTTCTCGTTTGCTTTTGCCTTGTAGGTTTTATAATCTTCTTCCAGTTCGTTGTAAAGCTTGGTGCGATAGCTGGCCTCCCGGCTGTGTGCACCAGATCGTGCTATCACAATCACCGCTATAGCACCGAAACCGATGACCAATCCCCACATGATCCAGTTATAGGTGGCTTTGGTAAGCGGTATGCCCAGCAGGCTCACACTGTCCACCCTGGCGTTTGATGCCGAAAGGTTCTCTTCTTTAGCCTTAATATCCGCCACAAGCGAATCTGTTTTTTTTGTTTGAGTAGATAGCTTTGCGCTGGCCTCATTTAATTTACGGCGGGTAACGCTCAGCGTATCCGAAAAATTCTTCCATAAGGCCGAGATCAGCGGCCGCTGGTAATTGTATACTTTGGTAAGCAGGTATTGGTATTGCCCGTTAAGGCTCTTATCATTCAGCAGGGCGGGGTTCTCGGGCACGTATTGCTGTACCGGCTTAACTACAGTGGCTCCTGTGGTAACCGGCGTTTGCTTGGCAGGCAGAGTTTTGGCTTTAACTACAGGTTTGGATGCGTAGGGATTGTATTTAACAGGCGGTTTTACCGTTGCCGGTTTAGTGCTAAGAGGTTTAAGCGCTGCCGGTTTGGCCTTCGCTGTAGAATCCTGCGCGTAGCTGGTTCCGGCGCTACTTATTAAAAGTAGAGTCAAAATAATCGCGGTCGATTTAAGGAGCTTTATCATATAACTTTGCATATCGGGGGAAAAAACAAGTTTCTGTTTTGGCGGCATTTTACTTTAAACGGTAAAATGTAACCTAAAGTTCGTAAAATTAATTTTAAGGTATTATTTAGCTGGGGCGCGCCTGTTTTGCCTGATATGTAAATTTCACTTCTTAAAAATATAAAAAAGATGCAATTTTTTGATAATTGTGTGTAATTAGCAAAAGCCTATATTAGGCCTTTTATTTACAACATGCATATAGGTTTTATTGGTTTGGGCGATATGGGGCGTTTATACGCTAAAGCTTTTGCAAAAGCAGGCTACACCGTTTGCGGCTGCGACCTGCCCGCCAACCGCGAAAAGTTAGAACAGGAACTGGATCCTTTAGGAATAAAACTAATGGACGATGGCAAGGACGTATCCCGCGTAAGCGACCTCATCATCTATTCGGTAGAGGCCGATAAGCTGGAGCAGGTGGTTGCCCAATGCGGCCCGTCTACAAAATATGGCGCTATTGTAGCCGGGCAAACTTCTGTAAAGCACCCGGAGATAGCGGTTTTTGAAAAGTACCTGCCGGCCGACGCGCAGATCATCACCTTCCATGCCATGCATGGGCCGGGCTTTCAGCCAAAAGGGCAAAAATTGATATTGATACCACACCGATACGAAGGCGACTCGTACCAAAGGATGCTGGATCTTTTTACCGCGGTTGAGACCGACATCGTTGAAATAGCCGACTTCCACGAACACGATAAAATTGTGGCCGATACGCAGGCAGTAACCCACGTAGGTTTCGAAAGTATGGGCACCGCCTGGAAGGCTGCCGGGTTTTTTCCCTGGGAGAATGCATCCTATGCGGGGGGGATAGATAATGTGAAGATTTTAACCACCCTGCGCATTTTTAGTTATAAGGCACACGTGTATGCCGGGCTGGCTATTTTAAACCCCTATGCCAGGCTGCAGGTGAAACAGTATGCCAATTCCGAATCGGAACTATTTAAGCTGATGATCAAAGAGGAGGAGGGCGCATTTCGCGAGCGGCTTTACAAAGCGCGCGATTTTGTTTTCCATGAGAGCCGCAAGCCTATTATGTTTAATGATAAGATAATGCAGGAGTTTTCGCTGGCTAAGGATGCCGGGCACCAAAAGCCAAACTCGCACCTTAGTATATTAAGTATGGTTGATGCCTGGTACCACCTGGGTGTAAACCCTTATGATAACCTCATTTGCCAAACGCCCCCTTTCCGCTTAAGGCTGGGCATTGCCGAGTATTTGTTTAAGAACGAAGAGCTGCTGGAGGAATCGATAAAAACCGCGCTGTACGATAAAACGATCCGGGGCGATGATCTGGAGTTTCATTCCGCGGTGCGGGAGTGGAGCGCCATAATTGGTTACGGTGATATGGAAGGCTACAAAAAGCATTTTAACGAAGTGCAGGCGTTTTTCCAGGGCAGGCTGGAAGAAGGCAATAAGCAAAGCGCGGAGTTGATACGGCGGCTGATGGAGTAGTTAGTGCTTAAACCTGTTATAAACCGCATTGTGTATTTGCTGCAATTTAGTCCGCTTTTTACGGATGCGGTTGCGATGCGTTTGTTTGATATCCAATATGGGCTTTTGCACTAAGGGGAAAGGCAACAAATAATCTGTACCCAGCACCGAGCCACCTTTTGATAGCCAAAAATCATCGTACAGGCTAAAAAAATAGTCATAATCCTCACGACCGGGGATATAAGATAACTGGTTTTCGGCTGCTACTGCTATACTCTTATCTATACCGTGCGCCGAGCCAAAGGCTTTTAATACCTTTAATAGTGTAGTAACGGGATGGATGCTGTTTACATGCGTAATTTTGCTGGTGCCTTCTTCAGAGTGTTTCTTTTGCATACAGGAGATATAAAAAACGCTCAGATCGTCCAGCCCGAAAAGGTAGCCGGGTGCCATCATAAATGATATCCTGGCGTATTCGGTGCCATTTACATTAAAAGTTAACGCACAAGGCCCCTCGTAGATATAGGCAGGGCTATGCACCAACAAGATGTTGAGTAGGTCGCTGCTGTTCTGTTCTGCATAAAATTCTATTCCTTCATTAAATAAAGCGCTAAGTTGCTCCGCAGAAAAAACGGCTTGCAGGAAGGCGTAGTGGTGGGTGGATATCTCCAGCTTTTGGCGGGTACTCAACGAGCGCGATAAAAAAACAGAAAGGTAGCTTAGTATAGTCCCGCGTTTTACTAACCCGGCCCTCCTCAACGGGCGAAACATATTAAACAACTTTGCAAATAATTTAATATTTGTAGCTGTGTTTCCGGTAAGGAAAAGATGATGAATCAACGTTAGCCCAATTCTGATTCTCCAGCTTATTCTCATCTTGTCTCCTCACAGTGCCGAACGGGGGATATACAAACCATGGTGGTGCTTTGGGTGTCTAATATAGCTAATCTTTCATCTTTACCACATATACTTCCTTTTTATCGGGCATCAGAAACTTTGCGTCGTTATCTACATTATAAAAAGGCTCGGCAATTTTTACCTGGTCTGATTGGAAGGATTTTCCTAAAATGCCCTTAGCCTCATCAAGTGTATAAAGCTTGCCCTTTATATTAAATACAAAGCCATAGTCGGATGAGCTCAAATCCTTCATGTTTACCTTGCCTTTTTCTACCGAAAAATTAATGGGGATAGAATATTGTACCCTAACCGGCCTGCTGTTTTGTATCCCGGGCATCCAGGGTTTTGATTCCTGTAACACCTTCACCGCTTCCGCTTCGCAGCCTGCGCCTATGCAGTTAACAGGAGTAGCGCTGCTGATCCTGCCATCGCGTTCTACAATAAAGGTCATCATCAGGCGGCCATCTATACCTATTAAGCGGGCAACATCCGGGTATTTAAGGTTGCGGCTAATATAGTCGCCAAACGCTTTCGAGCCTCCCGGGTATTGAGGGGCTTGTTCTATCGCGGTGAAAACCTGCTTGTCTTTTGGCAATTCTGTTACCGTTGGAGGCGTTTTTTTAGTGGTATCCGGAGCCACCTGCGCGGCGGAAAATTTTGCAACAATTAAAAGTGCTAATAAGGGGTAAAGGCGCTTCATACGGTGAAGATAAAAACTTCCGTAACTTTTTCAATATCGCGCCGAAATTTGGGCGGATGGTTTTTGCCGGGGCGACCGAAGTTTTGCGCGCTAACAACTTTGGCAATGCTTAAAGCAAGGTCAAATGTGATTGAAAATGAGAAGAATTAAGGTGTTGATATATCCATTCCAACATCTTTTTGGCAAGTACAAATAATTATTTAAAAATAACTTGTTAAGTATTTGACAATTAATACAAAATTCCTATCTTTGCCGTCCCTTAAGGGGGAAATAATATGCCTTGAACGAAGCCCTACTGCTTCGATGGGCACAAATAAAATAAAGAAAATGTCAGGAATAATTGGTAAAAAAGTAGGAATGACCAGCATTTTCGATGAAACAGGGAAAAACATTCCCTGCACTGTAATCGAAGCTGGCCCTTGCGTAGTAACTCAGGTCAGGTCTGTGGATACAGACGGATACGCTGCTGTTCAGTTAGCGTATGGCGAAAAGAAGGAAAAAAACACTTCCGGACCCCTAAAAGGCCATTTTGAAAAAGCCGGCACTACTCCTAAGCGTAAGCTTGTAGAATTCAAAACTTTCACGGACGAAAAAAATCTTGGTGACACCGTTACCGTAGATATTTTTGCTGCCGGTGATTTTGTTGATGTAGTTGGTACTTCAAAAGGTAAAGGGTTTCAGGGTGTGGTAAAACGTCACGGTTTTAGCGGTGTGGGTATGCAAACTCACGGTCAGCACAATCGTTTACGTGCACCAGGTTCATTAGGAGCTTCTTCTTGGCCTTCACGTGTATTTAAAGGTATGCGTATGGCTGGTCAAATGGGTAACGTTCGTGTTAAAGTACAAAACCTTCAAGTGGTTAAAGTATTTAGCGAGCAAAACCTAATCGTAGTTAAGGGTTCCATCCCAGGAGCTAAGGGTTCATTCGTAATATTGGATAAATAAGATGGAAATCAACGTATTAAATCTATCAGGTAAAGAAACAGGAGCCAAGGTGCAACTGCCTGAGTCCGTATTCGGTGTAGAACCTAACGATCATGCTATTTACTTAGATGTAAAGCAGTTCTTAGCTAACCAGCGCCAAGGTACGCACAAATCAAAACAACGTAATGAAATTGCAGGTAGTACCCGCAAATTACATAAACAAAAAGGTACAGGCGGCGCCCGTGCAGGTAGCATCAAATCACCATTGTTTAATGGTGGTGGTCGTGTTTTCGGTCCGCAGCCGCGTGATTATAGCTTTAAGCTGAACAAAAAGCTTAAATCATTAGCACGTGTATCAGCTTTATCATACAAAGCAAAAGATAACAACATTTTGGTATTGGAAGATTTCAGCTTTGACGCTGTTAAAACCAAAACATACATCCAAATGGAAGCTGACCTGAACGTAACTAACGACAAAACGTTATTAGTACTTGCAGGTGCAGAAAACAACAACGTTTATTTATCAAGCAGAAACCTGAAGAAAACTAAGGTAATTTCAGTTGAGCAGCTTAACACTTATGATGTGTTAAACGCTGGTAAACTAATCCTTACTACAGGCGCTGTTAAAACTTTGGAGGAAGCATTAGCTAAGTAATATGGAAATTTTAAAGAAACCCTTACTTACTGAAAAGATAACTCAATTAACTGAGAAGCTTAATCGCTATGCTTTCAAGGTTGATCCAAGAGCCAACAAAATTCAGATCAAAGGCGCTATTGAGGCTATGTATGGTGTTAACATTACAGCAGTTAACACAATGAAATACATGGGCAAGCTTAAAAGCCGCAACACTAAGGCAGGTGCCGTAACAGGCCGCGCTGCTGCTTATAAAAAGGCCATCATTACGCTGAAAGATGGTGAAACAATAGATTTTTACAGCAATATATAATACGAAAATGGCAGTAAAGAGATTTAAACCGGTTACGCCGGGTACCCGTTTCAGGATTGATGTATCTAACTCAGATATTACAACAAACGTTCCTGAAAAGTCGTTGGTTGTATCAGCCAACACAAGGTCGGGTGGTCGTAACCACAGCGGTAAAATGACTATGCGCTACCTTGGTGGTGGCCATAAACAAGCATACAGATTAATTGATTTCAAACGTAACAAGTTTGACATTCCTGCAAAAGTTGCAACTATTGAGTACGATCCAAACAGATCTGCACGTATAGCCCTGTTACATTTTGTTGATGGTGAAAAACGATACATGATAGCTCCGGAAGGCTTAACAGTTGGAACGGTAGTTGTATCTGGCGAAGGTGCTGCACCAGAGGTTGGTAATACCATGCCTTTGAAAAACATCCCGTTAGGTTCTATCATCCACAATATTGAGTTAAACCCTGGCCAGGGTGGTATTATTGCCCGCAGCGCCGGTACTTACGCTCAGTTATCAGCACGTGATGGTAAATATGCCATCATCAAATTGCCTTCTGGCGAAACCCGTATGATACTGTCAACTTGTTTGGCAACTATCGGTACCGTTTCAAACGGCGAGAAAGCAAACGCAGTGTTAGGTAAAGCTGGCCGCAAACGTTGGTTAGGTCGTCGCCCAAGAGTTCGTGGTGTTGCCATGAACCCGGTAGATCACCCTATGGGTGGTGGTGAAGGTCGCTCTTCGGGTGGTCATCCACGTTCACGTAAAGGTTTGTTAGCTAAAGGCTACAAAACTCGTGACAAGAAAAAAGGGTCAGATCGTTATATCATTGAAAGAAGGAAGAAATAATAATGGCACGTTCAATTAAAAAAGGACCTTACATAGATCATAACCTGGAAAGAAAAGTTCTGACCTTGAATGATGCAAGTAAAAAATCAGTTGTAAAAACATGGTCGCGCCGTAGCATGATCTCTCCTGATTTCGTTGGTCATACATTCGCAGTACACAACGGTAATAAATTTATCCCTGTGTACGTAACAGAAAACATGGTTGGTCACAAGTTGGGCGAATTTGCTCCAACCCGCACGTTCCGCGGTCACGCAGAAAAGAAAAAATAACAGGCAATGGAAGCAACAACAAAAATTAAAAGGTCTGTACAGATCAGGCAACAAAAAGAAGCTGCGAAACTCATTGTGGGTGGCTCTTCGGTTGCTAAGCTACAGAACTGCCCAACTTCACCCCGCAAAATGCGTTTGGTGGTTGACCTGATCCGCGGTGTAAACGTTGAGAAAGCGTTATACATTTTAAAATTTACCAATAAAGAAGCTGCAATACGTGTAGAGAAACTTTTGTTATCAGCCATCAAAAACTGGGAAGCAAAAAACGAAGGCAAACGTGTTGAAGATAGCAACTTAATAGTAAAAGAGGTATCAGTAGGTGGTGGCCGTCAGTTAAAAAGGTTACGCCCGGCTCCGCAGGGAAGGGGTTTCCGTATACGCAAACGCTCTAACCATGTAACACTGATTGTGGATAGTAAAAACGATAACAACTAATTTGAAATGGGACAAAAAGCACATCCAATAGGTAACAGGTTAGGGATCATCCGCGGTTGGGATTCTAATTGGTTCGGTGGAAATCACTATGCCGACAAATTAGTTGAAGACGAAAAGATCCGCAAATACTTATCAGCTCGTATCAATAAAGGTGGTGTATCTAAAGTTGTTATAGAACGTACTTTAAAACGCATCACTGTAACTATCCACACTGCCCGTCCGGGTATTGTAATTGGTAAAGGCGGCGCTGAGGTTGATAAGATCAAAGAAGAGTTAAAAAAATTAACCAAAAAAGATGTTCAGATCAACATCTTCGAAATAAAACGCCCTGAGCTTGATGCTCAGTTAGTTGCCGAAGGTATTGCTAAACAACTTGAAGCACGTATATCGTTCCGTCGTGCCATGAAAACTACAATAGCTTCTACCATGAGAATGGGTGCCGAAGGTATTAAAGTGATGACAAGCGGCCGTTTAGGCGGTGCTGAGATGGCTCGTACAGAACAATACAAAGAAGGAAGAATTCCTTTGCATACTTTCCGTGCCGATATCGATTACGCTTTAGCAGAAGCATTAACTACCTATGGCAAAATAGGTGTTAAGGTTTGGATCTGTAAAGGTGAAGTTTACGGCAAACGCGATTTATCTCCGAACATTGGCGGTACAAGCAGCGCAAGCGGTAAAGGTGGCCGCCCAGAAGGTTCAGCCGGTTTCGGTGGACGTGATGGTGCAAGAGGTGGCGAACGTGGCGGCGAACGCCGTGGCGATCGTAAACCAGGCCCAGGTGGTGACCGCAGAGGTGGACCAGGCGCTGGTAACAGCCGCCCGGGTGGCCCAGGTGGTAACCGTCCAGGTGGACAAGGTGGCGGTGGCGGTAACCGCCCAGGTGGCCCAAGGAGATAATAATAATTAGAAAGAACAGAAATATCCGTGAGGATATAAAAGCTTAATAAAATGCTACAGCCAAAAAGAACGAAGTTCAGAAAGATGCAAAAAGGCAGGATGAAAGGGTTAGCCAGTCGTGGCACCGAGCTTTCATTCGGATCTTTCGGTATAAAATCACTCGAAGCAGCCTGGATCACCAGCCGCCAGATCGAGGCTGCACGTATTGCTGTAACACGTTTCATGAAACGTGAAGGCCAGGTATGGATCAGGATATTTCCTGACAAGCCTGTAACCAAAAAACCAGCAGAGGTACGTATGGGTAAAGGTAAAGGTGCACCCGAGTATTGGGTTGCAGTTGTACGCCCGGGCAGAATGATATTTGAAGCAGAAGGTGTGCCTTTAGAGGTTGCCAAAGAGGCCTTGCGCCTTGCTGCACAAAAATTACCGGTGCAAACCAGATTTGTAACACGTAGAGATTACGTAGAGGCATAAATTCGAGGATGTTGGAAATGTTATAAAGAGTTGCAAAAGTTGTAATAAACACGAAGAGCTAACCTTTACAACTACTACAACTTTTACAACTTCTTCAACACATTACAACAAACAATAAAGAAAATGAAGAACTCAGAATTAATAGAGCTATCAGCTGAAGAATTAGCAGCAAAGCTCAGCGAGGAAAAAGGTCAATTGACTAAATTGAAATTCGCTCACGCGGTTTCGGCTATTGAAAATCCAACCCGTATCACTAAAGTGCGCAAGGATATTGCTCGTTTAAATACTGAAATAACAAAGCGTAAAGCGGCGTCAGCTTCTAATTAATTTTTAAGCGTCGGAAAACAATGGAAAGAAATTTAAGAAAAACACGTACCGGCCTGGTAGTAAGCAATAAGATGGAAAAATCTATTGTAGTTGCTGTAGAGCGGAAGGTGAAGCACCCCATCTATGGTAAATTCGTAAAGAAAACTACCAAATTTATGGCTCACGATGAGACAAACACCTGTGGTGTTGGCGATACCGTATTGATTATGGAAACACGCCCGCTGAGCAAAAACAAAAACTGGAGATTAGTTCAAATTTTAGAGAGGGCTAAATAACATGGTACAGCAGGAATCAAGATTAAATGTAGCCGATAACAGCGGAGCTAAAGAAGTTTTAGTGATACGCGTATTGGGCGGTACCGGTAAAAGATATGCATCTATCGGTGATAAGATCGTAGTAACCGTAAAAAGCGCTATCCCATCAGGTAACGTTAAAAAAGGTACTGTATCTAAAGCCGTAGTGGTAAGAACCAAGAAAGAGATCCGCAGGAAAGATGGTTCGTACATCCGCTTTGATGATAACGCAGCTGTGTTATTAAACAACCAGGATGAGCCAAGGGGCACACGTATATTCGGCCCTGTTGCAAGGGAACTACGTGAAAAACAATTTATGAAAATTGTATCATTAGCACCGGAGGTATTATAATATGGAAAAGAAAATCACAAAACCAGCTAAGTTAAAGATCCGTAAGGGCGATTTAGTGAAGGTTATAGCCGGTGACTCAAAAGGTTCACAAGGTAAAATTGTTGAAGTAATAATTGAAAAAAACAGGGCTATTGTAGAAGGTGCCAACATGGTATCTAAACACACTAAGCCTAATGCAGCCAACCCTAATGGCGGGATAGTAAAGCAGGAAGCTGCTATACACATCTCAAACCTGGCGCTGGTTGAACCAAAAACCGGAAAAACTACCCGTGTTGGCCGTAAATTAAACGATGCCGGCAAATTGGTTAGGGTTTCTAAAAAATCAGGGGAGGAAATTAAATAATGACTTACGTACCAAGGTTAAAAACCAAATATAAGGACGATGTTCGCGTTGCACTGAAGGATAAATTTCAGTACAAAAGCGTAATGCAGGTACCTAAATTGCTTAAAATAGCAATTAACCAGGGCGTTGGCGGTGCTACTACCGATAAGAAATTGATCGAGAACACCATCACCGAGTTAACCACCATTACCGGCCAGCAAGCAGTATCTTCAAAATCTAAAAAAGATATCTCAAACTTTAAATTGCGTAAAAACATGCCAATTGGCGTACGTGTTACCCTGCGCGATAATACAATGTATGAGTTTTTAGATCGTTTGATCTCTGTAGCTTTGCCACGTATCCGTGATTTCAAAGGTATTAACGATAAAGGTTTTGATGGCCGCGGTAACTATACTTTAGGTATTACCGAGCAGATCATCTTCCCGGAGATAAACATCGATAAGATCAATAAAATACAAGGTATGGATATTACCTTTGTAACCTCTGCTACCAACGATGTTGAAGCATTAGAGTTACTAAAGCAATTTGGTTTACCATTTAAAAATCAAACACCAGTAAACAATGGCTAAAGAAGGCGTAAAAGCACGCGAAGTAAAACGTGCCAAATTAGTAGCAAAATATGCTGAAAAAAGAGCTGCATTAAAAGCAGCTGGTGATTTTCAGGGCTTAGATAAGCTGCCTAAAGCATCATCACCGGTAAAATTGCACAACCGTTGCAAGCTAACCGGCCGTCCACGCGGTTACATGCGTCAGTTCGGTATATCACGTGTTACATTCCGTGATATGGCACTGGCCGGTAAAATTCCGGGTGTTAAAAAAGCAAGCTGGTAAGCAAAAATACTTAGAGCTACTGGAAAATTCAAAACATAGTAAATATGTTTTGAATTTTTTGTAATTTCGCGGCTCTAAATTTTTAGAATTTAACCGATAGAAGGTCGCCCGGGATGTTACCGGAAGGAAACCACTATCATAAACAACAATAATGAATACAGATCCAATCGCAGATTATCTTACAAGAGTAAGGAATGCTATTAAAGCCAACCACCGGGTTGTTGAAATTCCTGCATCAAATCTGAAAAAGGAAATCACTAAAGTGCTTTTCGAAAAAGGTTACATTGCTAATTTTAAGTTTGAGGATAACGGTCCTCAGGGCAGCATCAAAGTTGCTTTGAAGTATCACCCTATAACTAAGATCTCTGCTATCCGCAGCATTTCTCGTATTAGTAAACCAGGTTTGAGGAAATACGCTGGTATGGACACCATGCCGCGTGTGTTAAATGGTTTAGGTATCGCTATCTTATCGACTTCTAAAGGTGTAATGACCGATAAAGAAGCTCGTACACAAAATGTGGGTGGCGAAGTTTTATGCTACGTTTATTAATAGGAGGAAATTAAGCAATGTCAAGAATAGGAAAAGCACCTATAGCAATCACAGCCGGCGTTACTATTACAGTATCTGCAGATAATGTAGTTACCGTAAAAGGCCCCAAAGGCGAATTGCAACAGGCAGTTGATAGAGATATCATTATAGAGCAGGAAGATGGCCAGTTACTGGTTAAACGCCCGTCAGATCAGAAACGCCACAAAGCGTTACACGGTTTGTACCGCTCGTTATTAAACAACATGGTTGTTGGCGTAACAGAAGGCTACACAATTCGCCAGGAATTGGTGGGTGTAGGTTACCGTGCAACAAACACAGGTAATACTTTAGATTTAGTGTTGGGTTATTCTCACCACTACGTATTCGAGTTACCACAGGAAATTAAAGTTACAACCACTGCTGATAAGGGTAAAAACCCAACCATCATCCTGGAATCTAACGATAAACAATTGATTGGCCAGGTAGCAGCGAAGATCCGCTCGTTACGTACGCCAGAGCCTTACAAAGGTAAAGGTATCAAGTTTGTTGGCGAAGTATTGAGAAGAAAAGCAGGTAAATCAGCATCTAAAAAATAAGCGCCATGAAATTATCAAGAAGAGACAGGATTAAAAAAGGCATTCGTAAACGCCTTTCAGGATCAACAGCACGCCCTCGCTTATCTGTATTCAGAAGCAACAAAGGCATCTACGCTCAAATTATTGACGACGTTAGTGGCAAAACCTTAGTATCAGCATCTTCATTATCGAAAGATTTTGTTGCAAGCGGTTCTACTAAGTCAGATCAATCAGTAGCTGTAGGTAAACTGGTAGCCGAAAAAGCTATCGCTGCAGGTATTAAAGATGTAGTGTTTGACAGGAATGGTTACTTGTACCACGGCCGTGTTAAATCACTGGCAGAAGGTGCACGTGAAGGTGGTTTAAACTTTTAATCGAAACAGGAAATGTCAACAATCAACATAAAAAGAGTAAAAACCAGCGAGATCGAATTAAAAGATCGCCTGGTAAGCATACAACGTGTAGCCAAAGTAACAAAAGGTGGCCGTACATTCAGCTTTTCTGCTATCGTAGTGGTAGGTGATGAGCAAGGTGTAGTAGGTTACGGCCTTGGTAAAGCAAAAGAAGTTACCGAAGCAATTGCTAAAGGTATTGATGATGCTAAAAAGAACTTAGTAAAGGTTCCAATTATCAACAACACTATCCCACATGAGCAAATTGGTAAATTCAGCGGTGGTTTTGTATTCATCAAACCAGCAGCAAACGGTACCGGTGTTATAGCCGGTGGTGCAATGCGCGCTGTATTGGAGAGTGCCGGTATACACAACGTATTGGCAAAATCAAAAGGATCATCAAACCCGCACAACGTGGTTAAAGCAACCGTATCTGCATTATCGCAATTACGCGATGCGCACACAGTAGCTCAACAGCGCGGTATCAGTTTAGGTAAAGTATTTAACGGATAATCAGTCATGTCGAAAATTAAAATAACACAGATCAAAAGCGTTATCGACAGAAGCGAGCGCCAGAAAAGAACTGTTGAGGCTTTGGGCCTTAAAAAAATTAACCACAGCGTGGAAGTTGAAGCCACTGCGGCTATCATCGGTATGGTTCGGAAAGTGAACCACCTGGTAGCAGTAGAAAATATTTAATATCATGAATTTAAGTAATCTTAAACCTGCAGAAGGTTCTACTAAAAATAGAAAAAGAATTGGCCGTGGTACAGGTAGTGGCCGTGGCGGTACATCAACCCGTGGCCATAAAGGTGCCGGTTCACGTTCAGGTACATCTACTAAGATAGGTTTTGAAGGTGGCCAGATGCCATTACAACGCCGCGTGCCTAAGGTAGGTTTCAAAAGCCTTAACCGTGTTGAGTATGTTGGTGTAAACCTCGATGTATTACAAGCTTTAACTGAAAAATATTCGTTATCTACAGTTAACTTTGATACCTTGAAAGAACATGGTTTGGTGTCTAAAAACGGCCTGGTTAAGATCCTTGGCCGTGGCGAACTAAAAGCCAAGTTAGAAGTTACTGCACATGCATTTACTGCTACTGCACAAAAAGCTATTGAAGCAGCCGGCGGAACTATTGTAAAGTTATAATTTTCGATGAAGAAATTTTTCACCACATTATCCAATATTTGGAAAATTGAGGATCTAAGAGTGCGTATAACAAACACACTCTTATTTCTTTTGATATATCGTGTTGGCTCGTTTATCGTATTGCCGGGTGTAAACGCGGCTACCCTTGATAATGCTAAAGCTAAAGAAGGCCTGGTAGGCTTGCTTAATATGTTTGCAGGAGGTTCGTTCTCACGTTCGTCCATCTTTGCATTAGGTGTAATGCCTTACATATCTGCATCTATCGTAGTGCAACTTTTAGGTATAGCAGTGCCATACTTCACCAAATTACAAAAAGAGGGTGAAAGCGGCCGTAATAAGCTAAACCAGTGGACCCGTTACCTAACCATAGGTATCACCGCTTTGCAGGCTATCGGTTATCTGAAATCTCAGGTAAGTGCCGATGCTATGCTTATTGGCAACCCTTATTTTATTGTGCTGAACACATTCGTATTAACCGCAGGTACTTTATTTGTAATGTGGCTGGGAGAAAAGATCACCGATAAAGGTATTGGTAACGGTATCTCATTAATCATCATGGTGGGTATTATAGCGCAGCTGCCTGCAGCTTTCGCTACAGAGTTTCAATCACGCATCAGCGGACCGGGTGGTTTAATTACCTTCATTGTAGAAATTGTAGCGCTGTTGGGTGTGGTAATGTTTACCATCCTCATAGTACAGGGTGTACGTAAAATTGCTGTACAATACGCAAAACGTATTGTAGGTAACAAACAATATGGCGGTGTGCGCCAGTATATACCTTTAAAGGTAAATGCTGCGGGTGTTATGCCAATCATTTTTGCCCAGGCATTAATGTTTATCCCTGCTACCGTTGCACAGTTTTTCCCTAACGCTGCATCAAACGGAATATTGATCGCTTTATCAAACTACAACTCATGGGAACATAACCTTGTATTTGGTATACTAATCATCCTGTTCACGTATTTCTATACAGCTATTACGGTTAACCCTAAGCAAATGAGCGATGATATGAAGAAGAACGGCGGCTTTATACCAGGTGTTGCACCAGGTAATGCTACCACTACCTTTATAGATGAGGTTATATCAAAAATTACATTACCGGGTTCTATCTTTTTGGCCATCGTAGCTATTATACCGGCGCTGGCCAGCATGGTAGGGGTAAGCAGCTTATTTGCAAGGTTCTTTGGCGGTACATCGCTTATTATCCTTGTAGGGGTTGTGTTAGATACGTTACAACAGATTGAAAGCCACTTATTAATGCGTCATTACGATGGGTTGATGAAGACCGGCAGGATCAAAGGGCGCTCAGGCGTTCCGGCTGCTGTAGGTACTACGCCCACGGCTATCTAAATTAAAACATGTCTAAGATCATTTATAAGTCTATTGAAGAAATAGAACTGATAAGAGAAAGTTCTTTACTTGTTTCCAAAACACACGGGGAAATAGCTAAAGTTATAGGCCCCGGTGTTACTACCCTCGAATTAAATAAACTTGCCGAAACCTTTATCCGTGATAATGGTGGGGTTCCGGCATTTTTAAATTACAACGGCTTCCCTTACTCCTTATGCATTTCGCTTAACGATCAGGTGGTACACGGTTTCCCAAGCAAAAAACCTTTGGTTGAAGGCGACCTGGTATCTGTGGATTGTGGCGTTATACTAAACAAGTTCTTTGGCGATTCGGCCTTCACCTTTGCTATTGGCGAAGTACCAGAGGCTACCAAAAAGCTAATGCGCGTAACCCGTGAATGTTTAGACCTCGGTGTTGCAAAGGCTGTAGTAGGTATGCGCATTGGCGATATAGGCTACGCGGTACAGGAACACGCGGAGAAGAACGGTTTTGGTGTGGTGAAGGAACTTGTTGGCCACGGAGTAGGTACACGCCTGCACGAAAAGCCGGAAGTGCCTAACTACGGTAAACGTGGCGCAGGCATCAAACTGGAAGAAGGAATGGTGATTGCTATTGAGCCGATGATAAACGCGGGCCGTGCCGGTGTTAAATTTTGGGACGATGGATGGACAGTATCTACAAGTGATAAGAAACCATCGGCACATTATGAGCACACGGTAGCTGTAAAAAAGGGCCAACCGGATATTTTATCAACGTTTTCATACATTGATGAAGTTTTGAAAAATAAAAATAATAATTAAAATATTTTTATTAATTTTGCATCCCGTTTTGGGGGCAGATAATTAAGTAATAATCAGTAAAATATGGCAAAACAATCCTCGATTGAGCAAGATGGTACAATTCGCGAAGCGTTATCTAACGCGATGTTTAGAGTTGAACTGGAAAACGGTCACGAGATTATTGCGCACATATCGGGCAAAATGCGTATGCACTACATCAAAATTCTTCCTGGCGACAGGGTGAAACTGGAGATGAGCCCGTATGATTTAACCAAAGGAAGAATAACCTACAGATATAAATAAACAACGAGATGAAAGTTAGAGCATCCATTAAAAAGCGCAGCGTTGATTGCAAGATCATCCGCCGTAACGGGAAACTTTACGTGATAAACAAAAAGAACCCGAAATTCAAACAGCGTCAGGGATAATTAAGGAATTTGTAATAGTCCGTACAACGGTGGCCCGCCGTTCGGTATTACGTTAAAACACAAACAAAAAATATGGCAAGGATCTCAGGTATTGATTTACCAAAGAATAAAAGAGGTGTTATAGGTTTAACCTACATCTACGGAATCGGACGCTCTACAGCTGAAGATATCTTGAAACAAGCTGAAATTGATGAGAGCGTGAAAGTACAGGACTGGTCTGATGATCAGTTAACTGCTATCCGTACCATCATCAACGATCAGATCAAAGTTGAAGGCTCACTACGTTCAGAAGTTCAATTGAACATCAAACGTTTAATGGATATTGGTTGCTACCGTGGTACCCGTCACCGTAAAGGTTTACCATTACGTGGTCAGCGTACTAAAAACAACTCACGTACCCGTAAAGGAAAACGTAAAACAGTTGCTAACAAAAAGAAAGCTACTAAATAGTAAATAGTTGATTGGTGAGTTGTGAGTAGTGATACTTTAAGCTTGCCAGGAATATAAAATTATAAAAAACGGTTGGGTGGGTCCGAATTAGAAATCACTAATTCAGTAATTCACTAACTCAATAATTAAGAAAATGGCTAAAAGCAAAAAAGTTACCAAAAAACGCATTGTAGTTGTAGAGTCTGTAGGCGAAGCACACATCAATGCAACTTTTAACAACATCATTATCACCCTTACCAACAAAACCGGCCAGGCAATTTCATGGTCATCAGCTGGTAAAATGGGTTTTAAAGGTTCTAAAAAGAACACCCCTTACGCTGCCGGGCAGGCTGCTGCCGATTGCGGTAAAGCTGCTTACGACTTAGGTTTACGTAAAGTAGAAGTATTTGTTAAAGGCCCGGGTTCCGGTCGCGAAAGCGCTATCCGTACCCTGCAAACAACAGGTATCGAAGTTACTACTATTAAGGACATTACCCCGCTTCCGCACAACGGTTGCCGTCCATCTAAAAGAAGAAGAGTTTAATTCACTAATTTTTAAAGCTAAGATTCGACAGCTACAGGCTGTTTGATACTTTAAAACACACAAATAATGGCAAGATATACAGGCCCTAAATCAAAAATTGCGCGTAGGTTCCGCGAGCCGATCTTCGGTCCGGATAAAGCGTTGGAAAGAAAAAACTACCCACCCGGAATGCATGGCGCTTCTAAAAGAAGAGGAAAGCAATCTGAGTACGCGGTACAGTTGATGGAAAAACAAAAAGTTAAATACACTTACGGCGTATTAGAGCGTCAGTTCGAAAACTTATTCCACACCGCATCAGCTAAAGAGGGTATCACCGGTGAAAACCTGTTGAAATTCCTGGAAGCACGTTTAGATAACGCGGTTTACCGTTTAGGTATCGCTCCTACACGTTCTGGTGCGCGCCAATTAGTTGGTCACAAACACATCACCGTAAACGGTAACGTTGTAAACATCGCTTCTTACGCTTTAAGGGCAGGTGACGTTATCGCAGTACGCGAAAAATCAAAAACATTGGAAGCCATCACTAATTCAGTTGCTGGCCGCAAAATAAACAAATACAGCTGGTTGGAATGGAACGCTGCCGAATTAACAGGCAAGTTTTTAAACTACCCTAACCGCGATGAGATACCAGAAAACATTAAGGAAAACCTTATTGTGGAGTTGTACTCAAAATAAGAATTAGATATGAGATTGGAGATATGAGATTTGAGATTAAGTTCGCAAATCCCATATCTCGATTTTCAGTTTATAACAATTACAATTATAGGCGGTTTGGATCAACAGATATGTTGAGAGTGCGGTTTTTCCCACATCTCATATCTCACATCTCAAATCTATTATCAAACAAACAATAAACAAAAGATATAAATGGCAATTTTAGCATTTCAAAAACCAGACAAGGTTATCATGCAGAAATCAAATGATTTTGATGGCACGTTTGAGTTTCGTCCGTTAGAACCAGGCTTCGGTGTAACCATTGGTAATGCTCTGCGTCGTATCTTACTTTCTTCGTTAGAAGGTTATGCTATTACATCAGTTCGTATTTCTGGCGTAATGCATGAGTTTTCGACCATTAAAGGTGTGGTTGAAGATGTTACCGAGATCATCCTGAACTTAAAACAAGTTCGTTTTAAAAAGACAGGTGAATCGGGCGATAATGAGAAGATATTTGTGA
Source organism: Mucilaginibacter sp. (assembly GCF_039925265.1). Lineage (GTDB taxonomy): Bacteria > Bacteroidota > Bacteroidia > Sphingobacteriales > Sphingobacteriaceae > Mucilaginibacter. The sequence goes on along the minus strand of NZ_JBDSZG010000003.1, from coordinate 4,047 downwards.
TCATTAACGGTCAGGATGCTTTTAAAGCGGGCGACGTCACTAAGTTTTCAAACAACTTTACAGTGTTGAACCCTGATCTTGTTATTTGTAATATGGATTCATCGGTAACGCTTGAAGTTGAGCTTACAGTTGCTAAAGGCCGTGGTTACATCTCTAACGAGGAAAACAAAAACCCTGACGCAAACGTAGGTGTGATAGCTATCGATTCTATCTTCACCCCGATAAAGAACGTAAAATACACGCTTGAAAACTACCGTGTAGAACAAAAAACGGATTACGAAAAATTGATCCTTGATATTTCTACCGATGGTTCAATTCATCCAGAGGATGCTTTGAAACAAGCTGCTAAAATTCTTATCCAGCACTTTATGCTGTTCTCTGATGAGAACATGATGTTAGAGGCTCAGGCTAAAGAAGAAACTAAAGAAGTTGACGAAGAAATTCTTCACATGCGTAAGATCCTTAAAACCGAATTGGTTGATCTGGACCTGAGCGTACGTGCTTTGAATTGCTTAAAAGCTGCTGATATCCGCAGCCTTGCCGATTTAGTTTCTTACGATGTAGCTGACATGCTGAAATTCAGAAACTTTGGTAAAAAATCATTAACTGAAATTCAGGACCTGGTTAAATCAAAAGGCTTATCTTTTGGCATGAACCTGGCTAAATTTAAGTTAGACGAAGAATAATTTTTAGGTGGTACGTAGAACGTAATACGTTAAACGTACCACTTTTTATTTACAATAGGCGAGGGCATAATTCCGCGGGCTTGATTAAACAAAGTCGCCCAACGGTATGCACGTGCACAAATTAACAATACAATGAGACACGGAAAAAAATTAAACCATTTAGGCCGCACGAACAGCCATCGCAAAGCGATGATGTCGAACATGGCATCTTCGCTTATCTTACACAAGCGTATTACAACAACCTTAGCTAAAGCAAAAGCTTTACGTGGTTACGTTGAACCATTATTAACAAAATCAAAAAACGATACTACGCACTCACGCCGTACCGTATTTAGCTATTTGCAAGACAAAGACACAACGAACATCCTGTTCCGTGAAATTGCTGAGAAAATTGCTAACCGCCCGGGTGGTTACACTCGTATTGTTAAGTTAGAGAACCGTTTAGGCGATAACGCTGAAATGGCCATCATCGAGCTTGTTGATTACAATACTGTTTACGGTAAAGACGTAGAGGCTAAAGCTGAGAAGAAAACAACACGTCGCCGTGGTGGTGCTTCAAAAGCAAAAGCACCTATCGAAGTAGCACCGGTTGCAGAGGCACCAGTTGCTGAAGCTCCTGTAGCTGAAGCTGCACCGGTTGTAGAAGAAGCACCAAAGGCACCAGCTGCTAACGAAGAAAACGCAGAAAAAGGCGAATAATTAGCTTTTTACAGATAATGAAAACGGCTTCCGATGTATCGGGAGCCGTTTTTGTTTATAATAAATTACCGTCCCGCTAAATAGGCTAATTACTAATATTTAAAACCCACGCCACTTAATCAGGTTAACTTAATATAATTAACGAAAACCTATGGCAAACGTAGCAGACCAGCTGGTAAACATGCTTGTGAACGCAGGTATCAAAAGGATCTATGCCGTAACCGGCGACAGTTTAAACGAAGTGAACGACGCCGTAAGGCGCGAAGGCAGCATCCAGTGGATCCACGTAAGACATGAGGAAGCAGGCGCGTACGCAGCAGGAGCAGAGGCACAGATAACCGGAACGCTTGCCTGTTGCGCGGGCAGCAGCGGCCCCGGCCATGTACACCTCATAAACGGACTATACGATGCACACCGCTCCGGTGCAGCCGTTATTGCTATAGCATCTACCATACCCAGTTTTGAGTACGGCACCGAGTATTTCCAGGAAACAAACACCCTGAAACTATTTGACGATTGCAGCTACTACAACCAGGTAGCAACCACAGCCAAGCAGTTCCCCCGGATGCTGCAGGCGGGGATACAAGCTGCCCTTAACCGTAAAGGTGTTGCCGTAATAGGGCTGCCCGGAGATCTCACCAGCATGGACGCAGTGGAAATTACTACAGCTACGGCCAATTTTAACTCGCGGCCCCTTATCCGTCCCTCAGATGAGGATTTGACACAACTGGCAGGATTACTTAATCATCACAAAAAGATAACCATATTTTGCGGCATAGGTGCCGCAGAGGCACATGATGAAGTGGTGCAGCTATCGCAGCGGCTTAATTCCACGGTTGCTTACTCGTTCCGTGCTAAGATGGATATCCAATACGATAACCCCAACGAAGTGGGCATGACGGGGCTCTTAGGCCTTCCATCTGCCTATCATAGTATGCACGAGAGCGACCTGCTGTTATTGCTGGGTACAGATTTTCCATACACGCCTTTTATGCCGACAGATTGCAAAATAGTGCAGGTAGATATAAAACCCGAGCGCATTGGCCGCCGCGCCAAAGTAGAAGTAGGGCTTTGCGGGGATGTGAAAGATACGCTTACCGCTTTGTTGCCGCTCGTCACCCAAAATACCGACGATAGCTTTTTAAAAGCCCAGCTCGAGCTGTACGCCGGAGTAAAGGAGAACATGAAGATCTACGTGGACGACATGGGCAAAAAAGAAAAGATCCACCCCGAATACATTGCCAGTTTGATTGATGAATTGGCCACCAATGATGCTATATTTACCGTGGATACCGGCATGAGCTGCGTATGGGGTTCGCGGTATATCAATGCTACAGGTAAGCGGAAAATGATCGGCTCGTTCAACCATGGCTCTATGGCGAATGCAATGCCACAGGCTATCGGCGCTGCATTGGCTTGTCCGGGCAGGCAGGTAATAGCCCTTTGCGGCGATGGTGGCCTATCCATGTTGCTGGGCGATCTGGCGACCATCACTCAATACAACCTGCCGGTGAAGATCATTGTGTTTAACAACCGATCCTTAGGGATGGTGAAACTGGAAATGGAAGTGGCCGGGCTGCCCGATTGGCAAACCGAAATGCACAACCCCGATTTTGCCATGGTAGCCAAAGCAATGGGTATAAAAGGAATCACGGTTAAAGACCCGGAGGACGCAAAACAGGCGCTCCGCGAAGCGCTGATGTATGATGGCCCAGCGTTGGTAAATATTTTTACCGACCCTAACGCCCTGGCCATGCCGCCAAAGATTGAACTGGGACAGGTAAAAGGAATGGCCCTATCCATGACCAAGCTAATGCTTAACGGCCGTATGGACGAGGTGCTGGATACCGTTAAAGCTAATTACAAACATTTAAAGGACTTGATATAATAGGAAAATGAATAAAAGAAGGCAGCGCATATTGTTATTGGTACTGCTCATCATCAGCATAGGTTTTGTGGCGCTTACTATTTTGGTGACACTGTACCCAACATCGTTTATTGATTTGGAGTTTTCCGAAGAAGTGCAGGAGCATCAGAATAAGTTTTTGGATACGGCGATGTACCTCATCAGTGTACCCGGCTACATGCCCGAGTCGCCGATCATGATCGTATGCACCAGCCTTGTGCTTTTCTTGTTCAGGTATAAAAAAGCGGCTGTGTTTGTAATGTTAACCATGCTCGCAGGGTTGGTTAGCACCGTTGTAAAAGCATTGGTAAACAGGCCCCGCCCCTCAGATGATGTAGTACGTATTGTGCTTAAAACCACGCAGCAAAGTTTTCCCAGCGGGCACGTACTGTTCTATGTAGTGTTCTTCGGCTTTTTGGTGGTATTAATGTACCAGCTGGAGGATATCCCCAAATTATTAAGATGGTTTGTAATCGCGTTTAGCCTTTTCATGATCTTTGCTATACCGTTTTCCCGTATTTACCTGGGTGCCCATTGGTTTACCGATGTAATGGGCGGTTTTCTGCTGGGCGTGCTTTGCCTGTACCTGCTCTCCTGGCTCTACCTGCGTAAACCGGCCAAAACAGAAGAAGCCCCGCATCCGGAAACTAAATAAATTGCTACTTATATTAAGTATGTGAAACCAATCTCAAAAAGAAAAATTTTCACTACTCACTACTCACTACTCACTACTCACTACTCACTACTCACTACTCA
>NZ_JBDSZG010000002.1:0-95799 GCF_039925265.1 Mucilaginibacter sp. | reverse complement strand
ATTTTGTTTCTTCATCCCTTCGGGATGTTTTATGGGTAGAAAATGCCAAAGAACCCTCTAACGTTCCAGCGGAACGTCTTATGAGTTACCCGTCTGTCTAATGATAGGCTATTGCTCTTGACAGGGGAATCGCACATGGCCCTTTTTTGGAGGCGCCATGTTATCACGATAACTTTTTCTCCACCCACAGAAATGTACACGCCGCAAGCAACAGGATATAAAAGTAAATTTTCGGCACTTCAATCCGAAGTTTTTGTTGTATCTGTTTCGTTACAATACCGCCGGGCGTATGCGCTTCGGCATAGTTGGTGGTAGCGGCAATGTTAGTGGCTGCTTTCACCCCTTCCCATTCGCCGTTATGGTACGCGTAAAACCAGGCAGTCGTGTTATTTTGCTGTACAGACTGCCAGCCTTGTGCACCCGGCCAATAGGTTGCATTTCGCTCGAAGGGAACGGCCATATTTTGTGCGGCGGCTACAGCTTCGCCATTAACCAATACTGACGGAGCTTTGTTGTTGACCAACTGTATTTGAACCGGCTCACCGACTACGGGGATAGCCAATGCTGTAATTGTGTTTTGTAACGATGTGTCTTGCCGCGCAGCAGAGCTGATAAGTGCCGACCATAAGGCCGAATAATCCCGCTGATTGCCGCCTAAGGTCCAGCTGTAAGTATTATCCAAAGTGGTAAACACCAATTTACCCCAGCCGGCGATGGTGCTGCCGGCCAGTATGTGGTTTTGCGGAGTGGCGACTAAGGGCTGCGTACCGTTTTGGTAGCGGATAAATTGGTTGCCAGTGTTGAGTTGCGCGGACGCGCTTTTTTTGCCGTTGACGATAAGCGGGGATACTGTTTCCTTGCCCACGGGTTTTTCAAGCGGAAAGTCCTTTTGCAGCCAAAGGGTTTTCCCAGCGCTGTCCGCCCGTGCAATAATGCCTAAGCCATTATTCTCTACTTCCTGTTTTAACGCTGCTGCATCCGCGCTGCTAAGTGCGCCGAACGCCGAGAGACCACCTATTACCACATCAAATTTATTTAGAGAGGATGCCGACAGCCTCTCTAAAGAGACTTGGGGAATGTTAATAAACTCGCTGCTGTATTTATCCTTGCTGATGGCAGAGCGGGCGGCTACTCCATAGCCATTTTGGCCAAGCCAGTTCTTTAAAAACTTGGTTTCGAAATCGGGCGAGGCGGATAGCATCAATACCTTTAACGGCATAACTGCCTCCACTTGCAGGGGTATGCTGCCCTCGGTAAGCGTATCGCCATTTATAACAGATTGCAGACTGTAAACCACGCGCCCTGTGATTTTCGGGGTTGCGGTTAGTTCAAAATTTGATTGACTATGAGGTTTAATAGTTACCGTATCTAAAATCGTATTTAAGCCCTTTAACAGCAATTGTACCGGTTGTGCCGATGGGTTATTGTAGCTGCCCTGTACCCGAAGGTCGCTGCCAGTTTTTAATTTGGGGTTCCAACTGATATGGGCCACCCCCCCGGGCTGCACCGAAGGATGGAAAACGAGAGGCGTATTAGTGAATTGCTCCAGCTCGGCATCGCTTAAACCGCGGCCATAAACATGCAGCGTTTGGGCTTTTAGCGTATCAGCCAGTTCATCTATGCCGCTTAATAAGATTGCCTTCGGATATCCCTTTTTTACATCCTTATCTAAAGTGAACAGCATCCGGTTTACCGCATTGTTTAGACTATCTGCACTAAAGCCATCCGTGAGCAGGATAACTTTTTCAGCCTCATTTGCCGCGTCGACCTGATGATACGCTACGGGCAAAGCAATACAGGCCAGCATCACAGAAGCAGCCAGCACCGCCATAATTCTCAGCACCAGCCATTTTTTACTCGTACGCCTCACCTCCTGCCAAACCAGGACAGCCGCCAGCAAAATGCAGAGCCCAATTACGATATATGTCCAGTTGGCCTGCATCATGGTTTGGCTTGTTTTAGGTTTTTATAATAGCTGCGCGACAGGCCCATATCGGCCGGATGCCCATCGGTTGATGGCATCACTTTGGGCGCGGCAAGCGTCTTTTGGATGGCACGCTCCACAATGCCGATATCATTTGTGTTTACTTTTTGTGCTGATAAGATCCTCCGCATAGCGCCCAATGCCGACAGGTATATTCCCGGTTGTGACGAAGCACGTGCACTTAATTGTTGATTGGCTACCTGTAACACCCTATTATCCGCGGCGTTTAAAACGGGATGTATCTTCAGCTGCTCTAAAACAGCAACCGCATTTTTCAAGCCCTCAAACTGATCTGTACCGGGCTTTATTTCCTGTTTGTTTACAGGCTGGATAACTTTATCCAATTCGCCGGTGAGGCGTTTATCCAGTTTGATAGGGGTTGGGTTATAGGCCGTTTTGGCCACGTACGAACGGGATTTTTGCTGCAGATCTTTTAACAAGCGCAATGCTTTGTAGGCAAAAGGCAGGGCAGTTTGCGGCTTGTATAAACGCAACTGCAATTCAGCTTTCCACATTTCGGTAAGAGTTGCTTTGAGCTGGGCTTTGATGGCCGGTTCGAAGAATTGGGCGTCTTCGGCTTTGTCGTGGTCGTCGGTGTATTCTTTTAATATTTTGGCGGCATTACTAAAATCTGCGGGATCGGCCACCTTGTCGCTTGTTTTTGGGCCCTCTACGGTTTCGTCTTCCTCACCTAAGAATTTGCCATAGCGCAGGCGCAACAATTTTTGATCGATACCGAGGTCGTTACTGCGGGCGTTAAATTTTTCTACCGAGATGCTATCCTTGTCCTTCAGTAATTTTTCAGCATCGATAATAATTTGCCGTTCGCTGCGGAAGAACTCGGGTTTCAGATTTGCGCCACTGAGTACACCGTCCATGCTCAGCAGTTCGGCGGTATCCTGTATGGCAACGGTAAATACATCCGTACGGCTTTGCTGCTGATGGGTATCTTTCGCCTGAACATAAAAGTAAAGCTCATCGCCCGGCTCCATATTCAGCGCAGGGAGGCTCACCAATTTCTGCACATCATACCGGGGGTTGCCGCCAAATGTATTATTGAAATTCAGTTTATACTCTTTAAACTTAACACCCTCGCCCCGGCCTTTGGCAACGGTGGCGATGATCAAAGCATCGGCGATACCATAATCATCCGTTAGTGATGCGTTGATATTTACCTGCTGTGCTTCGCCGGCATCAATGTAAGTGTATTGCTTGGGCGCTTTTACATGGATCACCGGCGGGGCATCTTTTATTACCTGGATTTGGTACAATTCCGACAGTTTTCCATCAATACTCACCTGATAAAAACCGGGTTGGCTTATCGTCTTTGAGGCTTGCCATTCGGTGCCGTTACCAATATTTTTCAGGTTGACGCGCTCCTTATCATTAAACAACAGGAAAGCATTTTTAACAGCCACATTGGTTTTGATAAACCAGCTTACCGTGGCACCTTCTTCGGCAGAAAGGTTAAACCTGTCCTGGCTGCGTTTGGCTTTGCGGGTGTAGGCAGGCGGGGTAATGGTGAGTTCAATCCCGTCGATTTGTGGCAGAATTTTTTCCATCGGGAAGGATTGCTCTGCGATGCCTATCCCTCTCGTCCATATTTTACTGCCATTTGCCGGATGGTATAACACCTTTATCGCCACGAAAAACAATGTCGATAAAAGCAGCAGCAACGCCGACCGCCAAAAACGTTTGGCGAAGGGCTTATGCTCCACTTCCAAATGATACAGTACACTTTCCGCGTTCGACCTTGCAAGTGATTGTAAAACATTCAACTCGCCCGCAGGCAATACAAGCAGCCCCGCGCTCTCTTGTAATTCGGGAAATTCCTTATCCAGAAAGCTTGTGATTTTCTCATTGCCAATTCGCCATGGGCGGTGCAGGGAGAGCATCACCGCAAACGAACCCCAAAACACCGGGAACGCCCACCATACCAGCCACGATAAAATAAAAAATAGTCCCGCAGCCAGCAACGCAATTACTGCCGACAAAGCCGCGTCTGCCAGCACCTGGTAAGTGACCCAGCGACGGCGCAGCATGTTTATTTTGTGTATGCCCTGCTCAGCCATTGGTTGGGATTTTAGTTTTATGTGATAACCAACGCTCGGCAGCAAAAACGACAAACAGAAACAGCCAAAAGTATTCTGAAATATCCTTGGGGTTTACAGCGGTGATAGATGAAGGCGCATAGCTATTAACCGGATTGTAAGGCAAAAGCTGTTGCTGGCTGAGTACCCGCTTATCGTAGTCCGGTGGCATTTTGTAGGGTTGGCTGTTTAGCAGCTTTAATATCTCCTTCGGGAAAGCGTCACTCCAAACCAGGTTATTCCAAGCGGGGTTAAAGTGGCTGTAGTAATGATAAATATTTGACTTCCCCTTCTCTTCACGCCTTAGTACCGTCTCGCCAAAACCGTCCCGCCATAAAATATTGCCGATGTGTTTGGCGCTGATGATTTTCATCAGCGCGATATTGCCGGGGATTATTTGGGTGCGTCTGTCAGTTACTTTCCCGCCCTCATACTTAAAAATATTTGCCGATATGTTTTGCAAGCGGCTATCAACTTGAGCATCCGACAACCAAAACAGCCAGGTTTGCCCCGCGGGAATTTGGTTGTGGTTTGTATATTGTTTCACTACAGCCTTTTTGCCTGTGAATGCCGCTGCTGCCTGCAACGCCGCCTTTAAATAATTGGCATCAACTCCATATTTATCTGTATAAATAGCAATGCTTAGTGTGGTCGTATCTACCGCAACAGGTGACTGGGTGGTGTTTTTCAGGCTTACCATGGGCTGCCCGTTTTGTACATTCACCGTAATATCTTTATTGCCACCAGCCTGTATGGTCTGGAGACTGAAGCTGCTTCCCGATGGGCCGCTGCCACCAAGGGTAACTTTAATAGCATCAGTATTAGTAAACGACGCGCCCGCTATCCAGCGGCTGGTAGAATCTGCCAGAGTATACGTTTTCCACGTGACGTACGATTTGATTTGCGGCTTCGTGCCCCTGAAATGATTAACCCCATTTGGCGTAAACAAGTAGACCGGCGGCACATCGCGTGCTTTTTCATCCAGTTGCTTTACCAGGCTCCAATAGTTTGCCTGGGTGGCGGTATCTTTCATACTGGTATCGGCTAAGCGTTGCTTTAAATCGCCTTTTGCAAAACCTTTGTTAAAATAATGAAACTCGTAACCTGCTTTCAGTAACGAGTCTACCCGCGGCTTAAATTTTTGGTAGCTTTCCTTTAAATTCTCTTTGGGTATAAGCACCCAACCCTTTGCTTTTTTCTCCGCTGAAAAATAGGCCCATAGCGGCCCCGCTAAAAAGAACGCCAATAAGGCAAGCAACAGGCACCGCAATAGCAGCAGTAAAATATCCAGTAATTTAAAACTTCGGCTGGTGGTTTTAGAGGCTTCAGTGATGAGCGATATGCTACCCACCTTCAGGGTTTTGCCCGGCCGGATATTCCATAGGTGTATCAGCACAGGTATACTGATGGCAACTAATGCGAAGAACCATATGGGGGATAGGAAACTCATTTATTGGGAGTGGTGAGTGGTGAAAAATGAGTTGAGGTTTGTAAAAGCACATGAAAGACCCGGAAAGAGCGATTAGTCCGAAACCTTGAATGCCTAAAATCTTTAAAATATCCCGTCATGCCGAATTTATTTCGGCACCCCATATGCAAAGTCGGCGAACTGCAGGGCGGTTTAGCATCGGGGCTACCTGTCCTGTGGGGTCCTGAAACAAGTTCAGGATGACATTCATTATTATTTAGAAAATCCTTGTTCTCAAAGCCCTTACTCAGTAAACAGCAGCCACAAAACCTGGTGATTTCCTGCTTCATAATGCCCCCTTCTTTCTTTGCACTAAAAAGTCCCGCAGTGCTTCATCAAGTGGTTGGGCGGTGCTTAACATGCGGTAGGCAATTCGCTTGCCCAATAGCTCCGACCTGATGGCCGCCAAATGTTGCTGTAATCTTTCTGTATAGGTTTCTTTTGCGCGCTGGGTATTTACCTGTATGGTTTCGCCGGTTTCCAGGTCCTCCAGGGTGGAGTAGCCTTTAAAATCAAAATCTAACTCGTTCTGCCCCATCAGGTGAAAAACAATGATCTCGTGCTTTAACGCTGCCAGCGAGGTAAGCAGGGTGTTAATCTCTCCGTCGGCCTGGTACATATCCGTAATAAAAACCAGCAGTTCTTTGCGGCCACTGCCGGCAAAAAGTTCTTTATAATGGATCGGCTTGGTGAATGTGCCACCTGCCTCTACCTGTTGCAAGTGGTAAAACAAGCGCTGCAAATGCTGTGGATCGGGCTTGGAAGGGAGCGAAAACAGCTCTCCATCTTTAAAAACGTTCAGTGCTACGCTATCGCCCTGCAGGTTGGCTAAGTAGGCCAGCGATGCTGCCAAAAAGCGGGCGTAATCTATCTTCTTCACCCCATCGTCGTCGTGGTTCATAGATGCGCTGGCATCTACCAAAAACCTTACGGAGATGCTGGTCTCAATTTCCGATTCTCGGATGTAATACCTGTCGCTTCGGGCAAACATGCGCCAGTCGAGCCACCTCAGGTCGTCGCCCGGCTGATAGCTGCGGTATTGGCTAAATTCCAAACCCGGGCCTTTTACCGTGCTTTTGTTAAACCCATTCATAAAGCCATCGATAACCGTTTTCGCCAATAGTGGCAAATCCTTAATGGTCATTAATACTTTGGGATCGAGCATAGAACCGGGATTTATACGATTAAGGGATTCTTTGGATTTTCTTTTGTCTGAACCTTGATTTTTGGGATTAAACGATAATCATGATTTTAATCGTAAAATCTGCTAAATCTGTCTAATCCAGGTTCCCTTTTCTTTCTATAACTTTCAGCAACTCCTCTGTCACTTTATCAGAAGTTATCCCTTCTGCTTCGGCTTTAAAGTTCATCAGGATGCGGTGCCTTAATACAGCCGGGGCCATGGCGTGAATGTCTTCCATCAAAACCGAATACCTGCCTTTTAATAACGCTCTTGCCTTGGCCGTCAATATCAATGCCTGCCCTGCGCGCGGACCAGCTCCCCAGCGTACCCATTCTTTTATAAAGGCTACCTCCGTAGTATCGGGCCGCGTGGCACGGATGATATGGCTTACATATCGCGTCAGGTCTTCGTTTATGGTTACCTGCCTCACCAGTTCCTGCGCCTGGGTTATTTCTTCGGCGGTGATAACGGCTTTTACTTCCGCTTTCTTGCTGCCGGTGGTACGGTTCAGTATCGCAAACTCCTCCTGCTCGGTTGGGTAGCCAATTTTTATCAGCAGTAAAAACCGGTCAAGCTGTGCTTCGGGCAAGGGGTAGGTGCCTGCCTGCTCAATCGGGTTTTGGGTTGCGAGGATAAAGAAGGGTTTATCCAGCGGATAAGTTTGCCCTCCATATGTCACTTCAAATTCCTGCATGGCTTCCAGCAGGGCCGACTGTGTTTTGGGCGGCGTGCGGTTTATCTCATCCGCCAAAATAATATTGGCAAACAGCGGGCCTTTGTTGAATTTGAAGAAACGCTTGCCCGTGGCATGGTCTTCTTCCAGTATCTCGGTGCCGATGATATCCGTAGGCATCAGATCGGGCGTAAACTGGATGCGCCTGAAAGCGAGGTGCAGCGCCTGCGACATGGTTTTTACGATCAGCGTTTTCGCCAGCCCGGGTACACCCTCCAGCAGGCAGTGACCGCCGGCTAAAAAGGCTACCAGCAGTTCGTCCAGGATATGGTCCTGACCAACAATTACCTTTTGTATCTCGGTTTTCAGCTGCGGTAATTTGGCAAGCAGGGTTTTTATGTTTTGTTCGGTAAGTTCCAATCTTATCGTGTTAATAATGTTATGTTCGATTAATTGCTTGCAGGCTATTTAACTCACCCCGACGGCACTAATTCCTCACTCTGCCTAAAAGCCTTACCTAAATCCTCTCCAAAGGAGAGGACTTGAAAAGTCACTTTGCCTCCCTCTCCTTTGGAGAGGGCCGGGGTGAGGCATTACGGTGAGGCAATTTAACTAAATACCCTGCTTTTTTACCAAAAACTCAACAAAGTATCATAAACTTTACAACATTGCAAGGTTTATAATGGAGGGCGGGCAGAAATTTTATCCTAATTTTAGAGTTTTTGGAACAGATGGCACAAGGCGCAAAATTCACTTTTACCAGGTTAAGCTACCACAGCGGCGATTGGGACACCGATCAGCGCATGCCCTCCAACCTGCTTAATTCGCTGGTAGAATATACCACCATCCCCATCGATCCGCATGAAAAAGTGATCCCGCTTAGCAGCGACGATATATTTAACTACCCTTTCTGCTACCTCAGCGGGCACAAGCTGGTACAGTTTGATGCGAACGAGAAGGTCAACTTTAAAAAGTACGTGCAAAACGGCGGCTTTGTGTTTGTTGATGATTGCAACCACGATATCGACGGGCTGTTCGCCAAATCATTCGAGGCGCAGATGGCGGCATTGTTTGGCCCGGCGGCGTTAAAAAAAATCCCCAATAACCATAAGCTCTATCACTCCTTCTTTAGTTTTGATAAAGGCCCGCCCACTACCGCCTTTGAGCTGAACGGCTGGGGCGACGACCTGGTGCACGATTACCTTAAAGCCATCGAGATAAACGGGCGCATTGCCGTACTGTACAGCAGTAAAGATTACGGCTGCGAGTGGGATTATGATTTCCGCAACAAGCGGTTTCTGGCGGAGGATAACACCAAATTCGGGGTGAATATTATTGTTTACGCCATGAGTTCCTGATACAGCGCCTTAATTAATTATCTTAGCGCACATTTAATACCCAAATGAACGATAGTTACTACATCCTGGTAAAAGACGAACAAACCGGTCCGTACACGCTCAAAGAAATGCTTGAGCAGGATTTGGATGTGAACACTATGGTTTTAACACCCGGCAGCGAGGAGTGGCAAGAGGCATCTTACGTACCCGAATTATTTGAATATTTTGAGGAGCAGGGTATTTACTTCCCTACCGAAGGGAACCTGGCCAACTTTTGGATAAGGTTGCTGGCTTACGTTATAGATCTGTTTTTATTGTCGATAGCGCTCTCTTTCATTGCACGGGACTATGTTATCGAACTATCAAAATCTTTCAATATTGAAAACCCAACCCCAGCCCAATCTATAGAGCGTTTTAAATTCAGCCTTGCGCTGTTTGTACTATTGGCATTGTACAGCACGCTTTGCGAATCTACCCCAATGCGTGGCAGCATAGGCAAAAAACTATGTAAACTCGCCGTGGTTGATGCCGATGGGCGCAGGCTTAGCGTTGGCCGGGCTTTGCTGCGTAATTTCGCCAAAATATTATCGAGTTTGCCCCTTAACATTGGCTTCCTTCCTATCCTTTGGAACGAGCGCCGCCAGGGCTGGCACGATATGATCGCCAAAACCTACATCATCCGCCGCGAGGCGTAGTTACTATAGTTTATTAATGATGCCAGGCCGCGCCGGATCGCCGGGGCGGGGTGCATCCCAATTGTATCTACAAGATTTTATAAAACAAAGTAAATCGCCGCCGACATTGATTTGCTCAAAACTGCGATAGCCGCCGTAAATTTCCTTGTTTATTACCTATCTTTCGCTTGATGATAAACAGCTACTATATACTGGAGAACGGCGAGAAAACAGGGCCGTACACGCAATACGAATTAATGGATATGGGTCTTGACATTCATACCATGGTGCTATCTCCGCTGGACGAAGACTGGCAGCAGGCCTGCGACCTGCCGGAGTTTAACGAATATTTCGAACAACAGGGCTACCTGTTCCCCACTGCCACTAACCTGGCCTCGTTTTGGTGGCGCTTGCTGGCTTACCTACTGGATTATATTATTATAATCGTTATTGTGGCGGTGTTTTTTATAGTGCTTTCTATTATCCTTAGTTTAACAGGCGGCAGCCCTATTCTTACCGATGACGAAAGCTCTACCAAAGCCGAACCTATTTTAAACTTAGTTGGCATATTGGCTATGATCTCTTATCACTCCATCTGTGAAGCTACTTCATTAAGGGGCGGGCTGGGCAAAAAAATATGTAAACTATCCGTAGTTGATGCTAATGGCATGCGCATTTCATTTAGTAAGGCGTTGTCGCGCAACTTAGGTAAAATATTATCCAGCATGGTGCTGGGGATAGGCTTTTTAAGCATCTTTTGGGATGATCATCGCCAGGGCTGGCACGATCACCTGGCCAAAACATATATCATAAAGCATTAAAATTTGTTAAATGACAGTCGCACCCTAACGCCTGTATGTTTATATCATTATATTAGGCTTTTAAACGTATCACCTTGAAAAGAAAAGATTTCCTTTACCTTACCGGCATGGGCATCAGCGCAACCATGCTTAGCAGGATGACCGCCATGGGTAGTCCGGTAGTGCCCGGCACCCGAATGCGCGATGTGGACGTAACCCTGAAAAAGCGCATGGCCGATGTTGCCCTCAACGCGGCGCGATCTAAAGGTGCCACTTATACCGATGCCCGCATTGGCCGCTACCTTAACCAATTTGTGGTTACCCGCGATAAAAACATTGAGAATATTGTGGATACCGAAAGCTACGGCATGGGCATCCGCGTTATTGCCAATGGCTGCTGGGGCTTTGCCGCGACAGATAAACTGGATAACGATAGCATTGCCCGCGCCGCTGAAAACGCCGTGGCCATAGCCAAAGAGAACGCCCGCATCCAAAGCGAGCCCGTGCAACTGGCCCCGCAAAAAGGGTACGGTGAGGTAAGCTGGAAAACCCCCATCGAGAAGAACGCCTTTGAGGTGCCGATGAAGGATAAAACCGACCTGCTGTTATCTGTAAACGATGCCGCTTTTAAAAATGGCGCTAACTACGCGCAGTCGGTATTGTTTTTTGTGAACGAGCAGAAATACTTTGCTTCTACAGATGGCTCTTATATAGACCAGGACATCCACCGTATATGGCCGATCTTCGGCATCACCAAAATAGATGAGAAAAGCGGCAAATTTGAAACCCGCAGCAGCTTAAGCGCCCCGCGCGGCATGGGTTACGAATACCTCATCCCCCGCGAAAGCGACAAGATAAAAGGCGTTACCACCCTGTACCGCGACCGCTACGATATGCTGGAAGATGCCGGTGCAGCGGCCCTGCAGGCAGCGCAAAAACTAAAGGCAAAATCGGTAGAGCCAGGCAAGTATGACCTTGTGCTGGATCCAAGTCACCTATGGCTCACTATTCATGAATCAGTAGGGCACCCTTCGGAACTTGACCGTGTACTGGGTTACGAAGCAAACTTTGCAGGGACCAGCTTCCTCACACTGGATAAATGGGAATCGAAAAAATTCAAGTTTGGCAGTGAGCATGTAAACATTGTGGCCGATAAGCTGCAGCCGGGCTCGCTTGGCGCGGTTGGGTACGATGATGAAGGCGTTGGCACCAAACAATGGGATATTATTAAAGACGGCATATTGGTAAACTACCAGGCCATCCGCGACCAGGCGCATATCATCGGCCTTAAAGAATCGCAGGGCTGCTGCTACTCGCAAAGCTGGCAGGATGTACAGTTCCAGCGCATGCCAAATATTTCGCTGCAACCGGGTAAAACCCCGCTGAGTGTGGAGCAGATGATCAGCAAGGTAGAAAAAGGCATTTACATTGTGGGCGATAGTTCCTTCTCTATCGATCAGCAGCGCTACAACTTCCAGTTTAGCGGGCAGCTTTATTACGAGATCAAAAACGGAAAGATAGTAGGTATGCTGAATGATGTTGCCTACCAGGCCAATACGCAGGAGTTTTGGAACAGCTGCGCCGCCGTTTGCGATAAAAGCGATTACCGCCTGGGCGGGTCGTTCTTCGACGGTAAAGGGCAGCCGGCACAAAGCAGCGCGGTATCTCATGGTTCATCAACTGCCCTGTTTAAAGGGGTTAACGTAATTAACACAGCAAGAAAAATTTAAGATATGGCTATTTTAACTGAAGACGAATGCAAAGCGATATTGAAAAAAGCGCTTAGCTACTCCAAAGCCGACGAATGTGAAGTAAGCCTTAACGGGTCCGACTCTGCCAATATCCGTTACGCCCGTAACTCGGTATCAACCAGTGGGTCGTTAAGTTCAACCAGCATGGCCATCTCCTCTGCCTTTGGCAAAAAACTGGGCATTGTTACGCTGAATGAATATACCGATGAGGCCATCTCCAGCGCGGTAAAACGCTCGGAAGAACTGGCCAAACTCGCACCGGAGAACCCGGAGTATATGCCTTTTTTAGGCCCGCAAATCTATGCGCCATCTGCCAGTATGTTTGTGCCGGCAACAGCCGCCATTACACCGGCCCAGCGTACCACTATGGTAGCGCAGAGCCTGAACGTAGCCAAAGAAAACAAATTGACTGCCGCGGGCTTCCTACAAAACAGTTCAGGTTTTTCGGCCATGATGAACTCGCACGGGCTATTTGCTTATAACACTTCTACGGATATTAACTTCTCCATCACCCTGCGTACAGCGGATAGCCAGGGCTCGGGTTATGCTACAAAAGATTATAACGATGTAGCCAAGCTGGATACGCTGGCATTTACCAAAATAGCCGCGCAAAAGGCAAGCGGATCATCAAACGCCCGCGCTATTGAGCCGGGTAAGTACACGGTGATACTGGAGCCTGCCGCCGGTATTGTACTGTTAGAACAATTGTACGGCAGCCTTGATGCACGCAGTGCCGACGAAGGCCGCAGCTTTTTAAGCAAACCCGGTGGCAAAACCAAACTGGGCGAAAAACTGGTTGATGAACGTATCAACATCTATACCGATCCATCGCACCCCGACCTGCCAAGCAGCAGTTGGAGCGGCGATGGCCAGCCACAGGTAAAACGCAGCTGGATAGAAAAAGGCGTGGTGAAGAATTTTAGTTATTCGCGCTACTGGGCGCAGAAGAAAGGCGTTCAGCCTATACCCGGCCCCGGTAATATTATAATGGATGGCGGAACCCAAACGCTGGAGGAACTGATAAAAGGTACCGAAAAGGGCATATTGGTTACCCGCCTATGGTACATACGCCCGGTTGACCCGCAAACCCTGTTATTTACCGGCCTTACCCGCGATGGTACTTTTTACATAGAGAACGGCCAGATAAAGTTCCCGATAAAAAACCTGCGCTTTAACGAGAGCCCGGTTATTATGCTGAACAACCTGGATGCCCTGGGCAAACAAGAGCGCACCGTAAGCGGCGAAAGCAGCCAAAGCGCCCTGATACCGCCCATGCGGATAAAGGAGTTTACCTTTAGCTCATTGTCGGACGCAGTTTAGTGAGTGGAGAGTAGTGAATGGTTAAAACTGTAAGCCATACTATAGCAGGTTGATAAGAACTACTTACCATTCCCTACTCACCACGCTCCACTAATTAAAGCGTAAACGTAACCTTCGCAAGTACAAACCTCCCCGGGATGCTGTAGGTACTGGAGGTAAATGAATTTGCCGAAAGATACAGCGCGCTGTAGGTTTTGGTATTGAACAGGTTTTGGGCGCTTAACTCAATATCCGCTTTTGTTTTTTTGAATTTATAGCGGATGCTGGCATCGGCAAACATGTATTTCAGATCATTAGCTTGCTGTTGGTGGGTGTAGTAATGATCTCCCGAGAGGGCAAAGAACACATTATCAAGCGGGTTATAATTAACAGAAGCCTGCTGGATCAATCGCTCGAACTTGCTTTTTGTTGCCACTGCGGATGACTTGCTGGTGGTTTGGTCGTACCCGGCCTTGTAGCTAAAGTTCACTTTGCTGCTCACTTTGGTATCGGCCCCAAAATTCAACGTTTTGGATACCGTGTTGTACGGCAGTACAATATTGTTAAGGATCTGGTTAAGTTTGGTAGTTTGTATGGCCAGCCCCGCGCTGAATGTAGTGCGCAAACCAAAAGAGTACTTACTTATATTCCCCGCCAGCGACCACGAATCCACATTATTATCGTACGGTAATACAATGCGCTGCTGTATGTTATTGGTTAATATACTGGAAGCGATATTGTTGGCGTCCTGGTGCATATACGATGCATTCACGCTGAAAAAGAACAACTGGATAGCCCTGCGGAAATTAAAACCCAGGCTGGCCGATTGTGTTTTGCGTTCGGTAAGGTCGGCATTGTTAGCGTACAGGCTGCGGTAGTTTTTAAGGATGTAGCCGTTGTATACATCCTGTATGCTGCCAATATCGTTACGGAAATTGTACCCCAGCGAAAAGTAATTCTCAATGCCGCTTTGATATTTTACGGTAAGGCGTGGATTAAAATACAACCTGTCGAGGCTTTTGTTCAGGCCGTAATAACCATCGTTGTAATGGATGTTGAGGTAGTTTACCGGCAGTGCTATGGTCATTTTCAGAATGTCTCCCGGGATATCATAACCGGCCTCGGCGTAGAGCTTGCGGCGCTGCCAATCTAAATTGTTTAGCGCGCTATCGCCTACCAGCTTTGTGGCGTTATTTAGTTGCGTTACGTTCAAATCCGACTTTAGCGTTTGCGATTGCAGGCTGAAACCCGCCTTGTAGCTTTGCGTAACATTATTGCCCGGTATTTTGTAGCCCACATAATTATTGGTGAACCAGGTGGGAATATCTGTATTTTGGGTAAGCTGCTTGTAAGCCGCGCCGTTATTAAAAATATCGGGGTTCAATCCAGGATCAATCACCCGGTTCTCGGGTTCGGTACTACGGTTGAGGTAACTGTACAGCTCAATTATTTTATTGGTTTTAAAGGTTTTCATGTAATTGAACTCGTTGGAGAGATCCATCAGGTTATCCTTAAAAACCTGGTTAACGGGCGTACCGTTGGTTACCAATGCCGAGTAATCGGTGCTTTTGCTGTAGTCGGCTATAAAGCTGTTGAAAAGGTAAAATTTATCTTTATTAATAGTGAGGCCAAGTTGCGTGTGCAAATAATCGGGGCGGCTCCTGTTATTCTGCACCTCCGCGTAACGGATAGTATCCGCAGGTAAATAAAACTCGCTGAACTTGGTGTATTTCTGCTTCTGCGTATCGTGCAGGTACGATAAGTTGGCCCGCAATTGCACATCTTTTTGCACATTAACCAAATTATTGAGGTTAATGATGCCTGCCTGATTAAACAGGTAGCGGTTGCGCGGCAGATCAGGGTCGCCGGCTGTGCCTAACGAGAGTACGGTTCCGGGCTTATCATTATCCAATCGGGATAGGTAGCTGGAGTAGTTATGTGCCACCAGGTCGCCGGCCACATCAAAATTTGTATTGTTTACCTTAATGTAGTTAATGGCCTTGTATTTATCCTTAAACATCATGGCATTGATATCGGCATAGTACTTATCCGGTAGCCCCGCACCTAAAGTTTCCTGCCCCACCAACTGCAGTTTGGCGTCCTTTTTTATGGTGATATTCATGGCAACGTCTTCGCTCACTACTTTATCCTTCAGCATTTTTACCGGCTGGTGATTTTCCAACACCTGCACTTTATCTACCACACCATTGGGGATAGAGCCTGTAGCTATGTTGTACTTATCATCCAGCAGGTTATCCCCGCCTATATAAAAGTTGGAAATGGCCTTACCGTTGTAGCTGATGGTACCATCCTTCGCCACGCTAACGCCGGGCAGTTTTTTGATCACATCGCCAATTACCCTATCCTGCGGACTGGAAAAATCAGACACTTTATAGTCCAGCGTATCGCCATGGGCGCGTAGCCGTGGGTTTTTATCCTTTATGGTGACGGTTTGCAATTGATTGGAGGCCGCAGAGAGTTTGAAGTTATACGGCACTTCCAGCCCTTCAATTTTTCTTACCTCTTTTTTAAACCCAACGCAACTTACATTCAGTTGCAAATTAGCTTTATCGGCCTCGGCCGGCACAGGCAGCGTGTAGGCCCCTTTTGCATTGGTAGTGGTATACGCAAGGATAAGATTCCCACTTTTAAGACTAACGCTTGCAAAGGAAACCCCTTTGCCCAGGCTATCGGTTACGGTACCTTTTATGCTTTGAGCCAGGCACGCGGCGGCGCATAGCGTACATAAAATGAACACTACACACATTTTGTATAGCCTTATCATTTCTTTTCGGGCAACTCTAATGGGTTATTGATAACAGCAGGTGTACCGTTGGTAACCATTACCGAACGGATTGGGCCACCCGGACCACCACCACCTGGGCCACCGGGGCCACCAGGACCGCCACCAGCCGGGCCACGCATGTTGCCGGCTCCGCCACCCATTGCGGCCATAAACGCCTGCGGGTCTTTCCGCATAGCGGCCTGTAGCTTGTCAAATTCTTTCACGCTGGCTTTTACCGCGTTTGCAGGCAAGGCTATTAAATTCGGATCGGCGTTGTCATCAGGACCACCAAATCTGATCACCGTGCCCTCCGGAGATGGCGGCGGGGTGGTAGCAGCCACGGCAGGTTTATCCGAGGCTATCACCTGCTCCATGCCGTCAAATTTAAATTCTACTTCTTTATTAGTATCGTAAGCTTCCACAATAAGGCCTGGTAAACCGTTCAGTTTCCATGGCCCGGCGCGGAAAGGCAGGTCGGGGCAAAACCATGCGGTGTAATCTCGGCCTTTAAAATGCCCGGTTGCTTTTTGGCAAAGTAAGGTACCAAAAGTGGCGGTGTCGGCCGTTACCTTCCAATTGATAACCGGCATCTGTTCCTCTATTAGGTACGGGGTTATCAAATTTTCCTTCCTTACCAGTTTGTTAGTTGCCGCAAACTGGTAGATTTCCGATCTGGTGGTTGGCTTGCCGCCCGTTATTTTAATATTTACGTTACCGCTGCCTTTTTGTTCAGCCATTTGCGTTTCTACTTGTTTGCGCATCAGGGCATCCTGCAATTTACGGTCGTAACTTTTGTAGGCGCTTGATGATTGGCCCAAAAACAAGATCATGTTCTCGGTATATGGTTTATCTTTTGCTGTGGTATCGCGTACATGCGAGAATTTGTAGCGCACGGTGGCTTTCGCCATCTCGGGGCTTTGGGCTTTAGCGTTAAAAACGATAATACCGAAGGTTAATAGTAAAATTAAACTTTTCATTTTGTAGTGATATGAGTATTAAAATTAAGGTTGAAAGTCGATTACAAAACAAATATAACTATTAAATTAGTTATTCTACGATTATTTCGTAGAATTTAACAACTTTTAACGTTTGGAGGAAGGTTGTTAAAAGTTGGAGTTGTTGGAAAAGTTTTAGAAGTTTTAACGGTTAGTAGCGGTAAAGTTTTAATTGAGTCAAAGGTTTTAAAACTTTATAACCCCTCCTTAACTATTACTACCTCTCTTAACCCTTACAACTTTACCCATCCAACCGGTCTTTAATAACCAGGGTATCGGCTACTATATCGTGCAGGGCTTGTTGTTTTTTATTGAAGAATATCATGAGATAACCTACGAACAATGTAGCTACCGAGAGGGTTTTAGCCAGGTTGCGGCCAAGCGCTTTTGACGAATCTATGCGTTCGCCGTACCTATCGCACACGCGTATTTTTAACAGTTGTTTGCCGTAGGTTCCCTGCTTGGGGCCGCTCTCCATTACAACACTGTAAACCAGCCTTGCCGGGATTGTAAGCACAACAATAGCCACGCTAATGCCCATGCGGACAATTTTATTATCATCGCCCGGGAGTATCAGCAGCAGGAGCAGCATTACAACAAAAGAAGCCAGAACAAATACGCCCAAAACAATAAACCAATCTACCACCGAAGCTGTTGCGCGCTGATCAAAACTGCCAAAGTACTGCAGGGGTACCGGCTGCCTGCTAAAGCCAAAAAGTTGCCGTAGTTCGGCAACTTCATGGGCTTCTTTATAATCGTCCATCCCCGGGGTTTTTACAAAATCGCCCGGTTTAATTTTTTTGGTTCTTAATTCATCTATGCTAAAAGGGCCTTCGGGTTTACCGGCTACTACCAGCACATATTGGGTATCGGTTGCGGATGTATTAAGGCCGGGAGTTTGCATAGTTGTCAAATTTAAACATTTGTAATTACACCCTCCCGGCCCGTTAAAAATTAATACCTTTTTACTTCGAAGCCAGACAGGCCACCTTTTAAATGGATAACCATTTTGTTTTTCGCGGCATCAAAACCAGGGGTTTCCCACCTGTTGTTGCCTTTATCATCAAAGCCTTCAAAATCGTTTGACGAAAGGCCCGAGCTGGTGTTTACACTGCAAGCTACATCCTTAGGAACCAAAATAGTAACGCCCGATACACCGGTAGATACTTCGATATTGGTAATTGCCAATGGTTGTCCCATTTTCACTTCGAATGATGCGGCACCGCCGTTGATGGTCAGGTTTTTTATTTTGAATTTGCTCAGGTCGAAATCCAATGCGCTGGCGCCGGTTTTCACATTAATGTCCCACTCTGGTGCAGTATTTAATTTAATTACAGCAGAGTTCATTTTATCGCTATCCCAGTGGAAATCTTTGCCCTTTTGGTCGCGCATTTTCAGGTTGGCAACAAAAACACCGTTTTCCAGGCTATGGGTATAATCGTATTTGTTGTAAAACTCTTTGGTTACAGCGTTAAACAATTGCGTTGTGGTATCTTTAATGGTGTACTCTGACGCACCGCCGCTGATGTTGATACGGGCAGCTGTAATGGCAGGGGTGTATACTTCGGTAAATGTACTTTCGCCTTGTACTTTTATAACACCGTGTGAGCTTGTTGTGTCGTTATCGTCGTCGCCATCATTGTCATAATCGTGGTCGCTGAAGTTCCAGTTGTTGTTATGATGATTCCAAAAATAGTTTTTGTGGTTTGGTACAAATACCAGCAGGCAAAAACATCCTACCACTACGGCTACTTTTACCGCTGTGGCCCAAACTTCGCGGTTATTGGCAAGCACGAGGTTTACGCCGCCCATGATGAGGAACACCGGCCACAGGGTGAACACATTGCCCCAGTGAAAATTGATAACGTTGTAGTTATGTAGTAAAAATAAGGCTCCAAGGAGCACCAGGATAACACCCGGCATTATTTTATTGCTTTTCATGATTATATAGTTGTAGGGTTGTCGGTTGATGGTTCGTCGTTCTTTTTTGTAAGGTCGAATGCTGATGTTTTATCGGCAGCATTGCTTTCAGCGGCAGGTTCTCCGGCTGCCGGGGTTACTGTTGCATTCCAATCGGGTTTTTCCCATGGCTGTTTCTTTTGCCCTGCAAATAAAAGTGCTGCACCGGCGGCAACTATCACCAATGGCCAAAGCCTGTCAAAATCCCAATCAGGTATGATATCAAGGTTGTCTATCAAAAATATCGACCCTAATACGATCAGTATCGCACCGCATATCATCCCCGCATTTGACGATTTTTTTGGCGGGATAGGCGGAAAAGTGAACGGTTGGCCAAAAGGCTGTGTTGGTGGCACCCGGTAATCAACACCCGGTTTAAAGTTAGGGCCGGTAAAAACATTGTGTTTTGGCAATACTATAAGTAATATTATATATATCAAAAAGCCTGCGCCGTGGCCAATAAGCATGGCCAGAAATACAAGGCGTACAATTGTTGGGTCGATGGCAAGGTAATCTGCGATGCCAGAACAAACACCGCCTATCATTTTGCCGTGTTCGTTTCTATAAAGTTTCTTTTCCATGTTGTTTAGTGTTTTAATTAGCGTTTAAATAATCAGATCTGTCCAAATTTTGGTGTAACAATCATCTCATCTACATTGGCGCCGGCACTCATGTTATAAATTGTGATGATAGCTGCTGCGATATCTTCAGGCAATACCATCTTGTTTTTATCCACTTGCATCCCCGCCCATGAGTCTGTTAATGTTGAGCCGGGAATGATTGCTGTTACCTTTACTCCGTGTGGCTGCATTTCGAGTTTCATTACCTTATTAAGACCTAACAACGCATACTTTGTTACGCTATACACCCCCGCCTCGGCTATGGGGTTTATAGCTGCAATAGAGCATATATTGAATATATGCCCTTTACCGACTGAAACCATGCTTTTACCGAAGAAACGGTACAGTTCGTAGGCGGGCATGAGGTTGGTATCCACCTGTTTTTGGAAGGAATCTTCGCTATCATCAAGTATAAAACTGTGCTTGTACATACCCACATTATTCACAATAATGTCGACGAAACCCATGTTTTTCTCGGTGAATTCGGCGAATTTTTTTACATCATCGCGTTTACTGCAGTCGGCAACCAGGGTAAACACCTGTATAGCGGGCGCTATCTGCAATATTTCTTCTTTAAAATCTAATAATTCTTGCTCCTTGCGAGAACAAATAGACAGGTTTATTCCTTGTTTAGCGAAAGCTATGGCCACAGCACGGCCCATGCCTTTTGTTGCCCCGGTTATTAATGCATTTTTCATGGTAAGGGTATTTTTTACAGCCATCGCCGCGTAATATTCTTATTAAAAGTAATTCAATTATAACAAGCAATAAAGCTTAAAATTAAAAAATGTATTTTTAACCAGTTTTAAAGGCTTCTATGTTTTATAGTTTAGGAAAATATATACTCTTACTGCGTTTAAGTTTTAAACGGCCCGAAAAGTTCAGTGTTTACTGGGCCGAGGTAATGCGCGAGATGGTTTCCACCGGCATTGGCTCATTGGGTATTATCAGTATCATCTCGGTTTTTATCGGCGCGGCCACAACTATACAGGTAGCCTTTCAGTTATCCAGCCCTCTGGTACCGCTAAGCACTGCCGGCAAAATTGCGCGCGACTCTACCATCCTGGAGTTTAGCCCTACCATATCGGCGCTGGTGTTGGCCGGCCGCGTTGGCAGCAGCATCGCATCGCAAATTGGCACCATGCGTGTTACCGAGCAGATAGATGCACTGGAAATTATGGGTGTGAATGCACCCGGTTATCTTATTGCTCCCAAAATAATTGCAGGTATTACTATGGTACCTATTTTGGTTATTGTATCCATAGCCTTGGGCATGACGGGTGGCTGGATAGCCTGCCTTTTCGGCGGCGAAGTAACCCCTGCCGATTATATCGTAGGCCTGCGCGATGGCTTCGACCCGCTGACTATGCAAGTGGCTTTGGTTAAAGCTACTGTATTTGGTTTTATAATAGCTTCTATTTGCGCGTACCAGGGGTTTTATACTTCGGGCGGTGCGCTGGAGGTGGGACAATCGGCCACAAGGGGTGTTGTATACAGTTGCGTTATGATATTATTTGCCGATTTGGTGATCACCCGTTTAATGCTATGATCGAAATAAAAGACATTTACAAAACATTCGGCGATAATGATGTGCTTAAAGGGATCACCGCAACCTTTCAAACAGGGAAGAACAACCTTATCATCGGTGGTTCAGGCTCTGGTAAAACTACCTTGCTAAAATGCATTGTGGGCCTGCACGAACCCACCAAAGGCAAAGTGTTTTTTGAAGACGAGAACTTTACCGATATGGATTTTACCGAGCGTGTGCCTATCCGTACGCAAATTGGTATGCTCTTTCAAAACTCGGCCCTGTTCGATTCTATGACGGTAGAACAAAACATCATGTTTCCGCTTAACCTGTTTACAAAGCAATCGCTTGCAGAAAAACGCGAGCGCGCTAATTTTTGCCTGGAGCGGGTGAACCTGAAGGATAAGAACAAGCTGTACCCTGCAGAACTTTCGGGCGGTATGAAAAAGCGTGTGGGTATTGCCCGCGCCTTATCTATGCAGCCCAAATATTTGTTTGTGGATGAGCCCAACTCCGGCCTCGACCCAAAAACATCCATCGTAATTGACGAGCTGATAAACGACCTGACAACCGAATACAACATGACCACCATTATTGTAACGCACGATATGAACTCGGTAATGGGCATAGGCGAGCATATTATATTTTTGCACGAGGGCCAAAAATGGTGGGAAGGCAGCAACAAAGAAATTGCACATACCGATAATAAAGAGCTAAACGAATTTGTATTCGCCAGCAAATTTATGCAGGCGGCAAAGGGGAAATTGTAGTTTGCAGTTGGCGGTTAGCAGTTGGCAGGCTTAATAACTATATTTGCGAATTATATTAATAGGGTAAGTTTCAAACATCATATAACTGCAAACTGCCCACTGAAAACTGCAAACTGAATAATGATCCAACTTCTCACACCAACCCACTGGAAAGATTACGAGCTGATTGATTGCGGCGACTTTGAAAAGCTGGAACGGTTTGGCAATATTGTATTGATCCGCCCCGAGCCGCAAGCCGTTTGGAGCAAAACCCTGAGTGCCGACCAATGGCAAAAAATTCACCACATTAAATTTAAAGGCCGTTCTGCAACAGCAGGCGACTGGGTAAAAAAAGACCCTAAAACACCCGACCGCTGGCACATCGAATATAAAAACGATGATGTGGCCATCAAATTCCGCCTGGGTTTAACCTCGTTTAAGCATCTTGGCATTTTCCCGGAGCAGGCCGTTAACTGGGATTTTATATCTGATAATATTAAAAAGTTTAAAACGCCAACCCCTAAGGTGCTTAACCTTTTTGCATACACCGGCGGCGCTTCTTTAATAGCTAAGGCCGCCGGCGCCGATACCACGCACGTAGATTCGATAAAACAGGTGGTTACCTGGGCAAACGAAAACCAGGAATTATCGGGCCTGAAAGATATCCGCTGGATGGTGGAGGACGCCCTTAAATTTGTAAAGCGCGAAGTAAAGCGCGGCAAAACTTACAACGGTATCATCCTTGATCCGCCGGCTTATGGTAACGGGCCTAACGGCGAAAAATGGAAGCTGGAGGACAGCATCAATGAGATAATGACCGATGTTATCCAACTGCTGGATCCCGAAGAGCATTTCCTCATATTAAACACCTACTCGCTTGGTTTTTCATCGGTAATTATTGAGAACCTCATCAGGAAAGCTTTCCCCAAAGTAGAGAACCTGGAAATAGGTGAGTTGTATTTACAGGCCACCGCCGGCACTAAATTGCCGCTGGGTGTATTTGGTAAGTTTTATAAAAATAAATCCTGATATAACAGGGTATTTCTATCTTTACAAGCATTATATTTAGCTAATTATTAAATAATACGCGGCAATAAGCTGCATAACGTTCTAAACATCGCCACATCTATGAAATTTAAAAGTGTATTGTTCTCTGCCCTGTTCGTGCTGTGCACGGCCGTATTTTTCACAAACTGCACATCCGGCGGCGGCGGAAAAGCGACTGATAAAAAAGCTGATACCACAGCCAAAAAAGCAGAAGATGCCGGCCCCGATACGCTCAGCGTGGTAAAATCTGACTACCCCCCAACGGATAAAGCTTTATACGATTCTCTGCTAAAATTCAACGCCCATGGCGATACCAGCGGCAGATGGCCTGTAAAAAACCAGCCTACCCCGCTCGGTGGCGCTATCTTGCCATTTAAACGTGTGGTAGCGTTTTACGGTAACCTATACTCAAAAAAGATGGGCATCCTGGGCGAATTGCCGCCGAAAGAAATGCTTGCCAAATTAAAAGGCGAAGTAAAAGCCTGGCAAAAAGCCGACCCTAAAACACCGGTACAACCGGCACTGCACTACATAGCTGTAGTTGCCCAGGGTGCGGCAGGCAAAGATGGCAAATACCGCTACCGCATGCCATTTAAACAAATAGACAGCGTTTTAGCCATGGCAAAAACCGCGCATGCGCTGGTTTTCCTGGATGTGCAGGTATCGCTAAGCACTATACAACAGGAATTGCCTTTATTTGAGCCATACCTTAAAATGCCACAGGTACATTTTGGTATGGACCCTGAGTTCTCGATGAAGGATGGCAGCAAGCCGGGTAAAAAAATTGGCACTTACGATGCTTCGGATATCAACTATGTAACCGATTACCTTGCTAAAATCGTTAAGAAGAACGGCTTGCCTCCAAAGATCCTGATCGTACACCGTTTCACTAAAAAGATGGTGACTAACTACCAAAATATCAAACTGCGCCCCGAGGTGCAGGTAGTAATGGATATGGACGGCTGGGGTGAGCCCGACCTGAAAACCGGCACTTACCGCTACTTTATCGACCGCGAGCCGGTGCAATTCACAGGCTTTAAATTGTTCTACAAAAACGATATCAAGAAAGCCCCTCACCACATGCTTACCCCGGAGGAAGTATTATCGAGGTATAAACCGCAACCTATTTATATACAGTACCAATAGTTTTAAGTTATAAGTTTTGAGTCCCAGGTTGAAGCACTTCAATTTGGGACTTTTTTTATAAAAAGGAAATCGCATTTTTGACTTATTACTTATGACACAAAACCCACCACTCACTACTGAAAACTCAAACCTAAAATGGGGCATTATTGGCTGCGGTCGCATCGCGCATCGGTTTATGCTGGGGTTAAATTCATTGCCTGGCAATGTGCTGGCGGCATCATGGTCGCGCAGGGCAGAGACAGTGGATGCCTTTGTGGCCCAATATGGTGGAAAAGCCTGCACCAGCGTTGATGAATTGCTGGCAAGTGATATTGATGCCGTTTACATTGCGACGCTCCCCAACAGCCACGCCGAATACTGCATTAAAGCCTTTAACGCCGGCAAAGCCGTCCTTTGCGAAAAACCGGCAACCTTAAACCTCCCCGAACTGGACGAGGTGCTTGCCGTAGCACGGGAGAAAAATATCTTATTTATGGAGGGAATGAAGCCACCCTTCTTCCCGCTTTATCGAAAACTGCTGGATTATGTAGAACAAGACCCTATCGGCAGAGTGGGCTATGTGCGGGCGGGGTCTTCCGTGGCCGATATTGACCGTGAGCACCCCAACTTTAGCTACGAGCTGGCTGGGGGCAGCCTGATGGGTATTGGTATTTACGAGGCCTACCTGGCCATCAGCTGGCTTGGGGCCACGCAGGAAGTACAGGCTATGGGTTATATTGATGACACCCGGATAGATATGTTCAGCATCTTCCAAACCAAACACGAGCATGGCTATGCACAGGTTTACTGCGGGTTCGATTTACATGGTAAAGGTGACGCCCTGATCTGCGGCACGCTCGGCCATATCACCATCCAAAAAAACTGGTGGAACCCGGCTAAAGCCACGATTGATTATTTAGACGGAAGAAGCATAGAAATAAGCGAACCTTTCACTGATGGTGGGCTAAATTATGAGATAGCCCATTTTACAGATCTGCTGCGTACAGGGCAATTAGAAAGCCCAATATTACCTCACGAAATGTCGCGGGGAATGATAGCGATGATTGATGAAGCGAGGAAACAGGTGGGGTTGAAGTTTATTGGGGAGTAAGGATAATACAATTCTAATAAATCCGTCATGCCGAATTTATTTCGGCACCTCACAGGACAGGTTGCCATCCATGCTCCACTTTGCAATCGCCTACTTTGCATGTGGGGTGCTGAAACGACAAACGCCGGCTTTCGCCGGCGTCTGTCGTAATTCTTAGTCTATCCCTCTAAACAATCTGTTCCAGCGGATCTTGCTGAGGAAGGACGCGTTCTCGTCCCAGCTCATCCAGATGAACAGGGCCTTGCCTACTATGTGGTCTTCGGGTACAAAACCCCAGTAGCGCGAATCGGCCGAATTGTGGCGGTTGTCACCCATCATCCAGTAATAATTCATTTTAAAGGTGTAGCTGGTGGTTTTTTGTCCGTTTATCAATACCTCGCCATTAACTATCTCCAGTTTATTGCCTTCGTAAACTTCAATAGCACGGCCGTAAACAGGTAGCGTAAGGCTATCCAAGTTAACTGTCCAACCTTTTTTAGGGATGATGATAGGGCCAAAGTTATCTACGTTCCAATCAAAATCCTTGTTCTCTGGGTTGAGTTTATATTTTGGCGTAGCAGCCGGGAACACCGGGTTAAACGGATCAGCAGTACCCGGTTGCTTAATATTAGCGGTGATAGACTTGATGTTAGAATAGCCTTTTATTTTAGCGGCAGCCTCCTTCGTCATGGTAGGCGAACCTACGTTATCATAGTTCGACACCTTCAATTCATCCAAAATATCCGGGTTTAAGTCGCTCCCATTATTCACAATGGTATAATCAAGCTGCGAGCCCGGCGGGTTTGGCATGGCTTTGCCATTAACATATACCTGTGCGTGCAGCAATGCAATGGTATCGCCGGGGGCACCCTGGCAACGTTTAATATAGTTCTCGCGCTTATCCACGGGGCGGTTAAGTGGGGCATCGGCTTCCATAGGGTAATTAAAAACCACCACATCACCTTTTTTCACATCGCTTAAACCAGGCAGGCGATAATAAGGCAGTTCCAGCCCATCCCAGTAAGCCTTGGTACCTAACAAAGGCATGGTATGGTGCGCAAACGGGAAAGCAACGGGCGTCATCGGTATGCGTGCGCCGTAGTTAACCTTGCTTACGAATAAGAAATCGCCTACCAAAAGCGAGCGCTCCATAGAAGGTGTAGGGATGGTGTAAGCCTCGATAAACAGTGTGCGGATCAGCGTAGCTGCTACAACAGCAAAAATAATGGCTTCCGTCCATTCACGCCCAGATGATTTCACCAGTTTCTTTTGATGCTTAGTTTTAAACTCTTCAGATGCAGCTGGGCCCCAGTAGGTGGTTTTTTTATCAAACCCCCACATCGGTAAAAAAATAAAAGGCAAAGCGGTCCCGGCAATTATTTGGCCCAAGCCAATTTTTCCATATGATTTAATAAACCCAATTGTAATGAGCAGGTTGAATCCGGGAATTATCAAAAGCAATAACCACCAGGCTGGCCTGCCGCTTAATTGCAATCTTATATACCAATTGTAGATAGGGACAATGGCTTTCCAACCCGGCACGCCGGCCTTTTCAAATAATTTCCAAAGCCCCACATAAGGCATCAGAAACAGTAAAAAAAACGCAATAAAAAATCCTGCTAAATTCACTATGTATCTTGTTAAACGTTAAAATTAAACATGTCTTCTACCGAATAGAATCCCTTTTTATCCTGCACCCACTCGGCAGCCAATACAGCGCCTAAGGCAAAACCATTACGGTTGTGGGCGGTGTGCTTAAACTCAATGCTATCCACTTCAGAATCGTATATAACGGTGTGGGTGCCGGGTACGCTGTCAATGCGGTGGCTCTCTATCAGCAGTTCGTCGGCGGCAACACTGTTATCATCCGCCGTTGGCGCATTAGTTAACAGGTTCACCCAGGCATCCTTGCTATCCAGGTTATCTATTATTCCTTCAGCAATGGTTATGGCTGTTCCGCTTGGCGAATCGAGCTTCTGCAGGTGATGTATTTCTTCTACCTGCACATCGTAGTACGGGTAGTTATTCATCAGCTTTGCCAAAATTTTATTTACATGGAAAAAAATGTTCACCCCTACGCTAAAGTTGGTTGCATATAAAAGCGTGTTACCGCCTTCCTCGCAATTTGCCTTTACCGAAGCCATCATATTATGCCAGCCGGTAGTACCAACTACAACTGGCACGCCCGCGCTAAAGCAGGTGGCAATGTTATCTAAAACAGTACCGGGGGTACTAAACTCTATGGCAACATCGGCCTTTTGCAGGTTTTCTACTGTCAGGTCGTGCTGGTTGTCCTTATCAATTTTTAAAACAATTTCGTGTTGGCGGCTAAGGGCAATACCTTCTATAATTTTGCCCATTTTACCATAGCCTAATAATGCGATCTTCATCCGTATAAATTATTGCAGCTTTACTTATTTAAGCGTAAAGGTAATTTTTATACCCGGAATATACGAACTGTTAAAATTTGACGCGTAAACCGGCTGGCCGATAAGCCCAGGGGCAACTTTTATGGAGAGATCATTATCAACCGTGTACGAACTGATGAATTTGGCATCGATATAGGCATCAACAGCCTGGATGCCCCAAACCGCCAAAATGCCCAAAATGCTTAGGTCGCGGTTACGCAGGTATCCGTCAGACGCATCCGCCAGTGTTTGGTAACCATAGCTTTTATAGAGGTCGTACTCGGCCTTATATTTTATATAGGATGGGTACAAGGACTCACCCTCAACCGGTATGCTGCCGGTTTTGCTGATCTTTGCGAGTGCCAAAAACTGTTTAAAATAGCCCTGGTTGTATACAACGGCAACACCCAACAGGCCTAAGCCTCCGTAAATAAGCGGCACCTTCCAGTATTTTTTGTTGTACACCTGGCCCCAGCCCGGTACCATCAACGATCGTTTTACGGCAAGGCTGGGTATATGTGTGCTATCGGGGTGGTAAACTTTTTCCTTTTTTATTTTAGGGGCGAAAGAACTGCGCACAACGGTATCGCGCTTAACAACTGCCGTGGTATCTTTAGTTTTGGTAAGGGTGTCGGGCTTTTGTGCTAAACATGCCGATGCAAAACTCAAAAAAAGTATAGAAACAAACAGTTGTTTAAGCATAATTTACCAATCCAGCATTTCGAGTATACGGCCCAGATCATCTTCTGATAGGAACGGTATTTCTATCGATCCATTGCCCTGGGTATTAACTTTTAGCTTTACCCTTGTGCTGAATTTGGAAGCAAGGTCGTCCTGGATCTTTTGCATCTGGAAAGTGAGCGACTCCGGCTGTTTGCCTTCACGTTTATTGGGGGCTTGTTGTATCTCCCTCACCAATTCCTCCACCTTACGTACCGATAGCCCCCGCTTTATAATTTGCTGATGGATGTATAGCTGGGTAGCCGGGTCTTCCACCGCCAGCAATGCTTTGGCGTGCCCCATGCTTATTTCGGCATCGCGCAGGGATATTTGTATGGTTGGCGGTAGTTTTAAAAGCCTTAAGTAGTTGGTAACGGTACTCCGGTTTTTGCTTACGCGATCGCCCAGCTCTTCCTGTTTTAGTTTCAGCTCATCAATCATCCGCTGAAAGCTCAGTGCAACCTCAATGGCGTTGAGGTCTTCGCGCTGGATGTTCTCTATCAGCGCCATCTCCAGCATCTGCTGGTCGTTGGCACTGCGAATGTACGCCGGTATTTGCGTAAGGCCGGCCAATTTACTGGCACGCAGCCTGCGTTCGCCCGATATGAGCTGAAAGCTATGCGAATTGATGCGCCTAACTGTAATCGGCTGTATCAAGCCCTGTAATTTGATCGATGCGCTCAGATCGGCCAGTGCCTGTTCGTCAAATTCTGTACGGGGCTGGAATGGGTTTACCTCAACCTCGCTTATCTTTACTTCGCTGATAGACCCCAGGCTGTTAGTTTCGGATACCGAACTGCCCTGTGTGATGTTTTTATTTTGATTAACGCTTGGCGAATCGTTCAATAGCGCGCTTAAACCCTTACCAAGGGCGTTTCTTTTCTCTGCACTCATATAGCTTAAGCGGTTTCGATAGTTGCCAGTTGTTCATCCTTTACCAGCCCGTTCTTGCGGATGATCTCGCGGGCCAGGTTCAGGTAATTAACCGCACCCTTACAGTTAGCATCGTGCATAATTACCGATATACCGAAGCTTGGCGCTTCGCTTAGGCGGGTATTACGCTGTATAATGGTATCAAAAACCATATCTTCAAAATGCGTTTTCACCTCGTCAACCACCTGGTTAGACAGGCGCAGGCGCACATCGTACATGGTTAACAATATCCCCTCTATCTCCAGGTTGGTATTTAAGCGGGTTTGTACAATTTTAATAGTGTTGAGCAATTTGCCCAAACCTTCCAGTGCGAAGTACTCGCATTGTACCGGGATGATAACCGAATCGGCAGCGGTAAGCGCGTTAATGGTTATTAAACCCAATGATGGCGAGCAATCGATAATGATAAAATCGTATTCGTTACGGATGCTTTCCAATACCGCTTTCATTTTATACTCGCGGTTGGTTAGGTTTATCATTTCAATTTCGGCACCAACAAGGTCTATATGTGCCGGTAGCAGGTCCAGGTTTGGTGTTTCGGTTTTTTGGATAGCCTCATGCGGGTCGATATCATTGATGATACATTCGTATATGCTATTCTTGATATTGCGCGGATCAAAGCCGATACCCGATGTGGAATTAGCCTGCGGGTCGGCATCAAGCAACAGGGTTTTAAAATCCAATACTGCCAAACTTGCGGCCAGGTTTATAGATGATGTAGTTTTACCGACGCCACCTTTTTGATTGGCCAAAGCTATAATTTTACCCATTATATATATTCAAAAAATTAATTAAGCGGTTTATTTGAAACGAAAAACCAGTACAGAAATTTTTATGTTTGTAATGTTTTTTATCCGCGATAAAGATACGCATTAAAATAATTCAGAAATCCACAGCATTTGCCAACTTACAAACAAAATTAAGGCCGGATGAGTGAATGAGTGAGTTAGTGAATGCCTGCATGCCTGTTTTTATGCGAGAATCACGCCGGCCCTTCATTCGCTCATTCACTCCTTCGCTCATTCAAAATTAACAACATGCTCACTATTATATCAGGTACCAACCGCCCAAATAGCTCTACATTTAAATTATCAAAATATTACCAAAAAAGGCTGGCCGAAAAAGGGCAGCAGGCTAACCTGTTTTCGCTTACCGACCTGCCGCCAAATTTAATAGAAACCGACCTCTACGGTAAACGCAGCCCCGAATTTGAAAAGATACAGCACATGATTGCCGGTACCGATAAATTTTTATTTGTAATACCCGAGTATAACGGCAGTTTCCCCGGTGTGTTAAAGGTGTTTATAGATTGCTGCGATTTCCCGGATAGCTTTTACGAAAAAAAGGCCGCGCTGGTGGGCCTATCTTCCGGCAAGTACGGGAACATCCGCGGCATCGATCATTTCACGGGGATCTGCAATTATGTGCACCTGCATGTATTGCCGCTCAAGATCCATATCGCGGCCATCAAACAAGAACTGGATGGCGATGGGAATTTGTTTATTGCCGATACCCTGAAGTTTACCGACGAACAGATAGATAAGTTCATCAAATTTTAACAGCAGTATTCCGCTCTTCGCTCTTGTAATTATTTCGTTGGGTTTATATAATTTGTGTATATTGATGCCACCAATTATAAGCCTAAACTAAAGGATGAAATACTTCTACGCGCTCCCCCTGTTTTTTCTTCTTTTTTCTGCAACATCATTTGCCCAGGGCTATAAAGAAGGCTACGCCGTTACCCAAAAAGGCGATACGCTGAGAGGCTATATAGACCATAGCGGTTTGGACCGTAACCCCCGTGTAGTTAAATTTAAACAAACCGGCATCTCGGAAGTACAGAAACTTACCATCAGCCAAATACGCTCATTCGCGTTTACCGGGCTGGAACAATACGAACGCCATGTGGTAAGCATCAGCCTTGATGTGACCGACGAACACCGACTGAACAGCGGGCGCGATATCCGTTTTAAAATTGATACTGTGTTTTTAGAGATTCTGCAAACCGGGAAAAATGCAACCCTTTACGCTTATACCGATGATATTAAAAGCAGGTTTTACACCAGTGACGCTATCGGTACAACTCCTTTAGAACTCATTTTTAAGCTGTACTACCCTGCCGAGGCGGGCAGCTATAATCGCGAAACCAAAAGTGAAACTTCCTATAAAAAACAACTCTCGGCGCTGGCTTTAAAAAACAACCTGCTTAACGACAGTATGAAAAAAATAATAGATAAGGCAGAATACACGCAAATCGCCATGCAGGAGGTAGTGGCTAAAATAAACGGCACCCCAAAAAGCGAGATAGCAAAGAAAAGCAAGGGCATCGGTACCATTGGATTGGTGGTGATAGCTACGTTTGTAGTTCTCGCTATTTTAAACGCAGCTTTTTGATGTGGCATTATTCACACCAGAAAACTATACAGCCTAAATTTTATATGAAATACTGCTACGCGCTATCCTTCCTTTTTCTTTTTATTACCGCAACATCATTTGCCCAAAGCTATAAAGAAGGTTATGCCGTTACATTAAAAGGTGATACGCTAAGAGGCTATTTTGATAATAGCGGCGTAAACCGCAAGCCCCACATAATTAAGTTTAAACCAGCCGGAACTGAAAACATAACAGTTTTAACGATAGATAACACGAGGTATTTTAGCATTAACGGGCGCGAACCATATGAACGCTATGCGGGGCCTATTACCCTTGATCACATTAGCGAACAACAAGTATTAAACGAACGGGATACATCAATAAGGCTTGATACGGTATTTTTAAAAGTACTGCAAAAGGGAGAGAAGCTCTCCCTCTATTCGTTTAGTGACCATATAAAAACGCGTTTTTATATCACCGAAAAAGATGGCGAAATGCCGGTAGAATTAGGATACCGCCTTTACTACAACTCGGCAAAGGTAAACGTATATACGGGCACCGGCCGTACGGTAAACGAAGACACCTACATGACACAATTATATAACATTGCCCTTAAACACAATTTAATGACACCCGATATGCAACACAAAATAGAATGGCTACGCTATACTAAAAGTTACATACTTGAGGTTGTGAACAAAATAAACGGTGTAAAAAAGTAAAAACCAAATACTATCCAATAACCCAACGCCCTCCTAAGCATGAAAAAAACTTACTTATTACTATTCCATTTATTTTTATTTACCACGCTTTCTTTTGCACAAAGCAATTTTAAACCCGGCTATGTTGTAACCTTAAAAGGCGATACCGTAAAAGGCGAAGTGGATTACAAGGAATGGGGCAGCAACCCCACAAGCATCCGTTTCAGAACACCGGATAACAAGATCAGCAACTTTACTACAGCTGATATCAACTATTTCAGCATTGATAAACTGGATATATACCAGCGCTACAAAGGGCCTGTTAGCCACGATGAAACAAACAGCAACCGCGTAACCGGCGGCCGCGATACCAGCTTTATCGTACAAGACGTTTTTTTAAAAGTATTACAAACGGGTAAAGTGATAAACCTTTATTCGTATTCAGATGCTGTAAAACCACGTTATTTTTACAGTGACCCAAGTGCTGATAACTCGGTACACGAATTGGTTTACAGGGTGTATTATAACGGCAACACCAGTGAGATACAAAAAGGCAATACAACCACAGAAGCAAGGTATTTACAGCAGCTTACTGCCATAGCTTTAAAAGCAAACCTGCTTGACGACCAAATGCAGCAAATGATAGAAGCTGCCGAATACTCCCAGCCTTATCTGCTTAGAATGGCGACTAAAATGAACGGCTACACAAAAGAGCAGGTTGCTTTAACGCAGCCCAGCAGTAATAATGATGCCTTTGAGCTATATGCCGGGGCAGGTGTAAATATAACTACTACGAAATCTCTCGATCAGGATGGTAAGGCGGTAGGTTCTCCATACACATCTGTATTGCCAAGGGTTTTGCTGGGTTTTAACGCTTATATTAATCCCAATACGCGCAGGCTGTTTTTTTCGGTAGAGTTATCACTAACCGATATCAAATATAAAGACCGCTATTCTGGCGCAACTTACAGTTTCAATCAGTTGGCCGCTACTTTAACGCCATCCATTTCTTATAACATCTACAATAGCGACGACTTTAAATTTTATTTATCGTTGGGCGTAGGCATAAGCCACTATTCCATTTTCAATAAAAAATTCAATAAATATGATGGCTCGCCCTTACCGGAAGCATACTTGCCGTTTTTCTTCAGTAGCTACAATAATGCCATAACCTACAAAGCAGGGGCCTTACTTGGGAAGAGATTCCAGGTGTATGTACAACATTTATACGGCAACCCCATTTCACGCGATAGTTTTTATTCGATGAAGCAAACCAGTAATAACTTTGGCATTAACTATATTTTGGGGAAGCAGAAATAACTATCGTACTAACAGCACCCAACCCGACAAGAGCGGGGCTCCGTTCTTCAGGTCTATTAAATA
Organism: Mucilaginibacter sp.; assembly: GCF_039925265.1. Lineage (GTDB taxonomy): Bacteria > Bacteroidota > Bacteroidia > Sphingobacteriales > Sphingobacteriaceae > Mucilaginibacter. Next base: position 62,124 of record NZ_JBDSZG010000002.1, on the reverse strand, counting down.
ATAATAAGTGCCGGCAGGTAATTGCTTGCCATTGTAAATGCCTGTCCATGGTTTTTTATAACCAATATCGGTATATACCTGCTGGCCGCTTTTATTGTAGATGGTGATGGTGCTTTGCGCGTAGGTTTCCAGCGCCTCAATATTCCAGATATCGTTGGTACCATCATTATTAGGCGTAAAGGTGTTTGGGATCACTATCTTTTTATAAACCCGCACAAAAACCTGGTCCTGGGCGGTAAAACAGCTGTTTAGCGAGGTAACAGTCAGCGTATAGGTGATATCGTCTATCGGGTTGGCAGAAGGCGTTGCCGAATGCGGGTCTGACAGGTAAGTAGCCGGTATCCATTCATAGCTTAATATTTCGCCGGTGGCGCTGCCATCCAGGGTAACCGACTGCCCCTCGAAGATCTTTTTGTCTTTACCCGCATCGACAACAGGGCGGTCTATCACCTTTACTTCAACCTGCTCGGTGCTGCTGCAACCGTTAGCGCCCAGTACCGTTACCGTGTACACAGTGGTTTGCTGCGGACTGGCAACCGGGTTGGGCAAGTTAGGGTCCGACAAACCTGTTGCCGGCAACCAACTATACGAGACAGCACCCGGTGCATTGGCAGATAATGTGGTGCTGGCGCTTTGGCATATGGTAGCCGCAGGGCTTATAGTAATAACCGGTTTTGGTTTTACCGTCACCTCTGCTGTAGCAGGCTGCTCACACCCCGCCGCAGATGTTACTACAACCTTGTATTCGCCGGCATTTGCCGCCGTCACATTTGGAATAATTAGTGGGTTTTGTGTAGTAGCGGGCAGGTTTGGGCCTGTCCAGCTGTAGGTTGCTCCGCCGCTTGCCGTAAGGGTAAGCACATCCCCTTCGCAAACAGATGCCGGAGGAATGGGGGGTACTTCGGGATACTTTGTAACCTCCAGTGTAACCGCATTTGAATACACACGGCAATTTAACGATACGATGTTGTCGCCCTCTGCCACACCCTGCCGGTACATATATTGGCCAAGCGGCCTGCTCGTGAAGGCTACATGCACGCCTGTACCCGTTTCGCCGGGCATATCAACCCAGCCATTGCCATCATTAAAATTTTGCTGCCATTGGTATTTTGGCGATGTGTAGCCTTCACCCGCGGTAGCTGTAATATCATATGATGCAGGTTGCCTCTCGCACACGTTTTGGCTGGTAACCGTTGCTACGCCACCAAAGCCCGCCTGCACTACGGGTCCGCAGGCTCGAAAGGTAATATCGTCCAGTAAAATATCATTGCCGCAGCCACCGGGCGCGTTGTTTACCATTCTAACTACTACCTCGGTTACTCCCGCCCGTGTAGTAAAGAACGTGCCTTTTTTCTCCCAAAGCGGCGAATTAGATGGCGGGATATCCCCGGTTTGATATTTCATCAATTCCTCACCTGAGGTTGTTTCTATATAAAAAGTAATATTTGGCCTGGTGCTTTGATTACCACATGCCGAAGGGAGTATCACATTCAGTATCCAGGCAGAAAACTCGTAAGTTGTATTTTGGCAAAGCGCGCCCACGGGTGTCTGCTGTTTAAAAAATTGCCCCGGGTTGTTTGACGCGTTGATGATCATCATATAACCGTTTGGGTTACCCGTATGGTCTTGCAATACGGTGTGCCAGCTATTGCCAAAACAACCGCTTGTACCGGTGGCTATGGCGTAGCTGCCGTCGGGCGGGCAGGTGTTAGTGGTGTAAGTGTAATCGGTAATAACTGTGCCCAATGGTGCCCCAGGCCCACTGCCCGATCCAAAATCCTGGTTAATAACCGCGTCACCCAAACTACCTTTACAGACCTGGGCGTTGCTTTGCGTGGCAGCGAAAATTAAAAACAGGAAAAGTAGTATCTTTAGTCTGATTGGTAGCATGTTGGCACTGTTGTACAACAGTTATTTCCCAAAAATAATCTTTTTAAGATACGGTGCATGTTTATTATTTTTTATTCTCATTATAATCCAAAGCAGTATCAGGTTGAAACAAAAACGCATCATCAAAAGTTAATTTATTTACCAACACGATAAAATGGAAGCCAGATTTATATACATAGCGCTCATCGTAACAATTTTATCAGCCTGTTCTCAAAATAAGCCGAAACCCGATCCTATCAAAAAAGATGTTGTACAGACGCCCGAAAAGCAGGAAGTAACCCTACCCGCCCCTTTCGAAACAAAATCGGTACAGAGTTTTTGTAAGGTAATAGGCTGGCCAAACGGCAAAAAACCTATAGCACCCGCCGACTTTAGCGTAAGCCTTTTTGCAGATAGCCTTAAAAATCCGCGCAATATTTACATAGCGCGCAATGGCGACATATTGGTATCGGAAGCCAATACCGAATTAAAAGGCATCAAAAAACTCGGGGCCAAGATCATCGGTGCAGCTGGCTCGCAATACCTGGGTAAAAGTGCCAACCAAATTACTTTGCTGCGCGATGCCAACGGTGACGGCGTGCCCGAATTAAAAACAACCTTTTTAAGCCAGCTGAACCAACCTTATGGGATGCTCATCATTGGCAATTCGTTTTACGTGGCTAATACGGATGGACTTTGGAAGTACGATTACAAAAGCGGCCAAACCAAAATAGAAGGCCCCGGCAAAATGATCTTATCGCTGCCTGCGGGAGGTTACAACAACCACTGGACCCGTAACCTGCACGCCAATGCCGATGGTACAAAAATTTACATCTCGGTAGGCTCGGGCACCAACGTAGCCGACCATGGCATGGAAGTGGAAAAGCGCCGTGCAGATATTTTGGAGATAAACCCCGACGGAACAGGCGAGCGCGTTTATGCTTCGGGTTTGCGCAACCCGGCAGGCATAGACCTGCAACCCGGAACAGGCGTATTATACGCCGTGGTGAATGAACGCGATGAACTGGGAGACGAACTTGTACCCGACTACCTCACCAGCGTTAAAGAGGGCGGTTTTTACGGATGGCCCTGGGCCTACTTTGGCCAGCATGAAGACCCGCGCTTAGACGTTAAGCGCCCCGATATGGTGAAGAAGACCATCACCCCCGATTTTGCTTTGGGTGCCCATACCGCATCATTAGGCATCGCGTTCTACGATGGGGAAAAGTTCCCGACTAAATATAATGGCGGCACTTTTATAGGCCAGCACGGTTCCTGGAACAGGTCGGTATTATCGGGCTATAAGGTTACCTTTCTGCCCTTTGTTAATAACAAGCCCGGTGCCAAAATGGAAGATTTTTTAACCGGCTTTATTGCTGACATAGGGAAAAAAGAGGTTTATGGCCGGCCGGTTGGCGTCACCGTTGCCAAAGATGGTTCGCTGCTGGTGGCCGATGACGCCGGCAATAAAATATGGCGCGTGGCCGCTAAGTAATATTGCTGTAAATCTTTGCTACAGATATCTATTTTGTTAAGGGAAATCGCTTTTAGAATTTCAGGTTCGGCAATTTTCGGCTAAAGCCAATTCCGTTGGCTTCAACATAACCGTTGGCTAAAGCCGAACGGCAATAATATGAAAAAGCATCGTTTTTACACTCATTGCCGTCTCCTTTAGGGGACGGAGGGTATTATACAAGTGCGTGGCTTTAGCCAAAATCAGTGTAAAAGTTTAAAAGCGATTTCCCGGCCCTTTTAGTTTTAAAGGGCTATTTTTGTTTCATATCCGCTATGAATAAATTTTACCTCTGCCTGCTCTCTCTATCTATTGTAACCGGTAGCGCCATCGCTCAAAATAAAAGCCAGCCTAAAGCCGATACCCTAAAGCAACTGAAAACGGTTACCGTAAAAGGCTACCTTACCGAGCAGCCCGTACTAAGCGTACCCGCTTCTGTAAGCGTAATAGGTGCAGCACAATTAAAACTACAGCCCGACAACTCTTTTGTAACCGCGTTAAATACCGTACCTGGCATACGGGCAGAAGAGCGCTCGCCGGGGAGCTACCGGCTGTCTATCAGGGGGAGTTTGCTCCGATCCCCGTTTGGGGTGCGGGATGTAAAGGTTTATTTTGACGAGATTCCCTTAACCGATGCAGGTGGCAATACTTACCTAAACGCCCTCGATATTGGCAATATCCGCCATATTGAAATATTAAAAGGGCCAGACGGCAGTTTGTTTGGGGCCAATAGCGGCGGCGTGGTTTTATTAAGCCCCGTAAACCGGCTGGATAGCAGCTACCTTTCGGCTGGTGTAAACGGCGGTTCGTATGGCTTATTTCACGAGAAGGTATCCGTGCAAAACAGCAGCAAGAACTACCGTTTCAACTTTAACCAATCGTATCAAAACTACGATGGCTACCGCCAAAACAGCCGCATGCACCGCAACTATTTGCAAGCCGGCGATGCCTGGCAATATGCTAAAAACAGCGAACTACGTGCCACGGTACTTTATTCCGATCTGGATTATCAAACACCGGGAGGATTGAATCTTGCCCAAGCAACGGCCAATCCGCGTTCGGCCAGGCTGCCTACCGCCACCTTGCCGGGCGCTATCGATCAGAAGATCCGCATCAACACCAAACTACTTTTGGGCGGCATAACCAACGACGCTAAAATAGCCGATGGCGTACGCAACGTGCTCACGGTATTTGGCAACCATGTTGATTTTGCCAACCCTTTTATTACCAATTACGAACAGCGGGACGAAAACACCTACGGCTTGCGTACCTATTTTCAATTCGCGGGCAAGCAATCTGCCAATTTTGATGGTAAGCTGAATGTGGGGCTGGAATGGCAGCAAACCAACTCACTCATCAGCAATTACGATAACAATACGGGGGATAAAGGCAAGGTGCAAAAAATAGATAAGATCAATACCAACCAGCACTTCTTTTTCGCGCGGTACGCGGCAGATATTTACAAACGCCTGTACGCCGAAGCAGCACTCAGCCTAAATTACTATCATTATAAATTCAGGAACACCGCACCCCTAAATGAGGCCGATTTTACCAATCGTGATTTTTCGCCACAACTGATGCCGAGGTTCGCGTTATCCTACCAAATCACCAACGATTTTATATGGCGCGCGTCGGTTAGTCGCGGTTACTCCACCCCTACCACCGCAGAGGTGAGACCAACGGATAATATAGTAAACACAGGGCTGCAGGCACAGTTTGGCTGGAACTATGAAACCGGTTTCCGCCTGCGGAATAAAGATGAAAGCATGTTACTGGATGCCTCCATATTTTATTACCGCATCAACAATGCCATTGTTCGCCAGCTAAACCCTAACGAAACGGAGTACTACGTAAACGCGGGCGGCACCAAACAGCCCGGTTTCGAACTGGCTTTTACCGATTGGCTCATCCGCCAAAACACTACGCATTTTATACATGGCCTGCAATTTAACACCTCGATAAGCATCAGCAGGTTCAACTTCCGGGATTATAATGTGGCTGGGAACAATTACTCGGGGAATAAACTTACCGGCGTACCGGGCGAGGTGGTGGTATCATCCTTACAGGTAATGCTTCCGCAGGGTCTGTCGGTTTTTGTGCAGCATAACTATACGGCTAAAATACCCCTGAACGATGCCAATACCATGTATGCGGGCAATTATCACCTGCTGCAGGCCAAAGCATCGTGGCAACACCAATTTGGCAAAACCAGGCTGGAAATTTATGCCGGTGCCGATAATCTGCTGAACGAAAAATACAGCCTCGGGAATGATCTCAACGCCATCGGCAACAGATATTACAACCCATCACCTCTGAGGAATTATTATGCGGGATTAGGGATTTCTCTTTAAAAAGGGAGCAATCGGTTAACAATAAAGGTGTTTCACTCCTGTTTTTTAACTCTGCTTAGCCTGCTTTATTTAACCTATTGGTAATAAAGACATTACAAATGCTATTTAAACAATAGGGGTGTTCCAAAGTGTTCCACCAAAAAATGTAAAATACTGATTGTCAATATTGTTTTAAAAATAAGTGTTCCACAATGCAAAGTGGAACACCCTAAAAATCTGCTTGGCCAGAGATAACCCAACGACCTATGAACCATCAACCGAATTCATTAGATTTATACCAAAATCATCAGTTTCCAACATGAAATTAAAAATCTTTATCCTTTCGGCGGTTATTGCTGCCGCTGCCTGCGTATCTGCCTGTGTAAGTCCCGCTGCCAAACAATACGAGGCGCCTGAACTGGCCGACTATTTTAAAGATACTACGTCCGGTGTAAAGACCGGCGGCGTGCAAATGGTTACTATCAGCACGCCAAAAGGCAAGTTTAAGGTATGGACCAAAAAACTGGGTAACAGCCCTACTATGAAAATACTGCTGCTTAACGGCGGCCCCGGCGCCACGCACGAGTATTTTGAGTGCATGGAAAGCTTTCTGCCCGGCAAAGGGATTGAACTGATCTACTACGACCAACTGGGTTGCGGAAACTCTGATAACCCCAAGGATACCACCATGTGGAGCCTGCCGCGTTATGTGGAGGAAGTAGAACAGGTGCGCCAGGCCCTGCATTTAGATAAGGATAATTTTTATTTGCTGGGCCATTCCTGGGGCGGCATTTTGGCTACCGAATATGCTCTGAAATACCAAGCGCATTTAAAAGGCCTTATCATCTCCAATATGATGGTAAGCTGCCCCGATTATGGCAAATATTCGGAAGTTTTAGCCAAACAGCTCGACCCGAAAGTACTGGCCCAACTCCGGGATATGGAGGCCAAAAAAGATTTTGCAAACCCTAATTATATGGGCCTGCTGCAGCCTAACTTTTATGAAAAGCATATCCTTAGAATGCCAGCCGCCGAATGGCCTGAACCGGTAGCACGCTCGTTCAGAAAAATGAATCAATCGTTATACGTAACCATGCAGGGGCCGAGCGAATTTGGAATAGCTGGTAAACTGGCTAACTGGGACCGTAAAAAGGAGATCAGAAGCCTTTCGGTACCAACTTTAAGCATCGGCGGCGAATACGATACCATGGACCCGAAACATATGGAATGGATAGCCACCCAGGTGCAAAACGGAAGCTACCTGTATTGCAAAAACGGTAGCCACATGAGCATGTACGATGATCAGCTCACCTATATGCACGGCCTTGTCAGATTTATAAAAGCCGTAAATGCGGGAGAGAAAAAAGTAGATTAGTTGATAGGTGATAGTTCATAGATCATGGTTAGGAAGTTAGTTCGTACTGCCGTCCTATCTTTCTATTATCTATGAACTATCACCCATGAACCAATCTAAATTGCAGGCTTGGGGTTAGTAACAGGTCCTTCGGCCATGTTACCGCCCCGCCCTTTTGAGTCAAAGGCCCTGAATTTCACTACCCCTTTTGCGTCTACCGGGCCGGTGTAAAGCTTGCTTTTGGCAGTGGGTTCGGTACCATCCGTAGTGTACCTGATAACCAGGCCGGGGTATTGAATATTGCTCAAATATTTACCATCCTCTAACACAACACCCGGTTTTGGGATGCGGAAACTGTACCCGCCATTATAATAAGCCAGCCTCGGCAATTCGCGCTGACCCAGTATATTGAGGAATTTACTCCAGTCCTCATTATATAAAACACGGGCTTTAGCGGTATCTCTTTCTGTGCTCCAGCTCGGGTCCTTTGCCCAGGCACGCTCGGCAAGGCCAATCAGTTTAGGGAAGATCATGTAATCCATGCGTTCGGCACTTTTTACGGTTTCGCCCCATAAGGCGCCCTGCAGGCCAATGATATTTTCTTTGCCGTAATCGGTAAGGCGTTGTTTGCCTACAAACAGGTTGCGGTTAATGGGGATGCCATTTTTATCCACGTCGGCATTTTTAAAGTAATCGTACGGGATAAACGAGAAGAATTTATCGATACCCAAATAAGCACCCCAATAGTATCCCGGCTCATCAAAAGATTTATAGTTGGCCATATCAAAATACAGGTTGGTAACGCAGGTAAGCACTACTTTGTAACCGCCGTTTGCCAGTTTGTAAGCAAGGTCTTCCTGCCCATCGCCCAGTACGTTATTCCAAACATCCACCTGCATCCCTTCGTTTACGAACTGCGGGTTGGGTACGTAGGTGGCATGCCCGTCTACATTGGTTTTGCGCAGAGCCATTTCTTCCCACCCGGAAAGTTTGATATTACGTTTCTTCAAAATATCGTTCACCCTGCCGTAGAAGTAATACCAAAGGTCGCCTGTACCCTGTATCTCGGGATGAGTGGCTTTTAAAGTTAGGTAAGCCGGAGATTTTTCCCATACATGTGCAGGCACCTCGTCGCCACCAAAATGGATAGCGGGCAGGGGCGCGTTAGCCTCTTTGTACATATTCACCAGGTCACCGACCACGGTCTCAATATAGTTATAGGTAGACGGCAGCGATACATCGATCACGTTATCATTCCAGTACTGTACCGAGCGGTAATTCGATTTATCGTTCAGGTCGCGCAGCAAATTATGCTCTGCGCCGGCTTTATCACCAGCAGCCAATAAACGCTCGTATCGGGCATCCATCGCTTTGATAGACGCACGGGCATGGCCGGGAGTTTCAATCTCCGGGATAACGGTGACATGGCGTTCGTTAGCGTATTTTAAGATCTCGATATAATCGGCCTTGGTATAAAAACCGGTACCTGCCGTGTTACTAAAATCGGGACCCGAGCCATGCGATGCAGGCAGGTTGGTTTTGCTATCCAGCGAGTGGCCGCGTTTGGAGCCAATTGCGGTAAGCTCGGGTAGCGACGGGATCTCTATGCGCCAGCCCTCATCGTCGGTAAGGTGCATGTGGAGGGTATTCATTTTATAAACCGCCATCAGGTTTATCAGCTTTAATACCTGTTGTTTACTTTGGAAGTTACGGGCCACATCCAGCATTACCGCACGGTACGGGAAGCGGGGCGCGTCGGTAACATCCAGGCATGGCACTGCTATACTTGCCTGTGCTTTCGCCCATGGTGATGCACTAAGCGATGTTTTAAACGATTGGATGCCATAAAACAAACCCGCAGGTGTAGCGGCGCTTATCGTCATGCCATCGGGGGTAACGTTTAGCTGATAAGCCTCGGCACCTAAAGTAGCGTCTTTCTTAAAGACGATCTTTTTGCTGGCAGATGTCCCTTTTATTTTACTGCCCAGCAGTTTTTCCAGTCCGTTTATAAAGTAACGTTTCTCATTCACAAACAAAGGATCGCTTACTATAGTAACAGCATTGGTGATGATAAAACTGCCGGTATTTTCCTGGTAGTTTACAGGCGTTGGGATAATTTTCTGCAAACCGGCAGCCGGGATATCCAATATAGTTTTGTTTTGGTTATAGATGACCTCCGGGGTTATCAGTCCCTGATAGGTAGGGTTATATGGCTTAACCGTAAACTCGCCAATGGCGTAGCCTTTTGCAGGTTCGTTATCCCAAACCAGGTACGGGCCCTCAATGGCATCGGTAAAATTAACCACAGGCGATTCGCAAACGTATTCAATACGGCCACTTTCACCGGGCTTTATCTCCGTGAATTTGGCAGTTGGCGTAATGCTGTATAAGTCGCCGTTTATTGGAGTTATGGTAGCATTGCCGGTGGTTGCATTAGGCAAAAAGTTACGCGAAGAGTTAAAGTAGATTTTCCAACCCGAAGCAGGTAAAGCCGTTTTGCCTTTGTTGGCGATCACCAACGCGGTAAGCGCCTGCCCTTTATTTTGATAGTTATTATCAACTACTTCCCAACTGATGTGCAGGTTTTGCGGATCAAGTTTTGGCTCGTCGCGGGTAAGGGCAAACGAATTTACACTGGTAACGACAACAATAAATAGTAGGATAAAACGACGCATGGCAATTATATTAGGTTGAGAACCGTAAATATAATTAAAATATCGATTTATAATGTTGGCTAAACTTCTTAAAATATTTTTTAAAGTGCGAATTTTATCCAGCCCTCGCCCTCGTATCCAAAGATGAATTGCTTGGGATGAATGATCTCCCCTAATATTTCTACCGAATCTACAATGCGCGGACCGGGGCGGTTAAAGTATTGGTTACCATCGGCAATGTAAACGCGGTTATTTTTTACGGCCTTCATTTCACCGAAACCGGGCAACTGCAACAGGATGTTAATTTCGCGCATGGTGCGCTCAATGGAAAAGCCGCAGGGCATCAGGATCAGTACATCGGGGTCTTGCGCCTGTATATCGGCCCAGTTTACATACGGCGAGTGCTTGCCGGCTTGTGTGAGGATTGGTACACCGCCTGCTATAGTGACCAGCTCCGGCACCCAATTACCCGACAACATCATCGGCTCCAGCCATTCTATACAGGCTACCGTGGGTTTATTTTCCATAAATTTTAGCTTATGGCGAATAATATCTACCCGTTCCTGCAGGTCTTCTATCAATTGCTCACCTGCCTGGGTAACGTTCAGGGTTGCCGCAACGGTGGCTATATCATTAAAGACATCGTCGAGGCTATTGGGTTGCAATGATATAATGGTGGCGGGTTTATCCAGATAGTTTTCTAAAGCTTGTTCTACATCGCGCAGAGATACCGCGCACACTTCGCATTGTGCCTGGGTGATCACTACGTCGGGTTGCAGCTCTTTTATCACCTCACGGTTTACGGTATAAACCGAGAGTGCATCGGCCAATATCTCCTTTACTTTCACATCAATATCGGCACTGCTTAAACCATCGGGAAAGTTAGCTTCTGAACAAACCGGCAACGACCTTACCGTTTCAGGGTAATCGCACTCGTGCGACCGGCCAACCAGGCTATTTTCGAGGCCGAGCGCGCAAACAATTTCGGTAGCGGCGGGCAGTAAGGATACTATTTTATGAGCAGGCATGTATGATATGCTTTTATTTACAAGGTGCAAATATGCGAAATAATGAGTTTGCATAATTCACAATCGTTCATATCTCCCGTGGAGCTATCTCTTATTTTATTGCCTCGTAAAGTATTATCTTTGCCCCCGATGATATTCCTAACCTTACTTGCCGGGGTGATAGCCAATTTTATAGGCTATGTACCGCCAGGAAATGTAAACCTTACACTTGTACAAATAACGATAAACCGGGGTATCAAACAGGCCCTGCAGTTCATCATCGCTTTCTCCTGCGTAGAGTTTTTCTTTACCTATGTAGTGATGCAAGGCGCTAAATGGCTATCAGAAGAGGTTAGGCTGGATACCATTATAGATTGGGTGATGGTCGTACTGTTTGGCACAATGGGCTTTATTACCTGGCGTAACCGCAACAAGCCGCCAAAAACCACATACAGCCAGCATGCCAGTATCAAATACGGCATTCTGCTGGGTTTTTTAAACCCTATGCAAATCCCCTTTTGGATGGTAACCGGCACCTACCTTATTACCCACGAATGGATAGACGATAAACCGCTGGACTTGGTATTCTTCAGCATCGGCTCTGCTATGGGCGCTTTTATCGCCCTATTTTTATATGCAAAATTTGCCGGCTACCTGCAAAAGAAATTCGCGCTGAGCACAAAGATCATTGATACCTGTATCGCAATCCTCTTTTTTGGGTTTGCGCTGTACCATGTTTTTAAACAGATCTATTTGGTGTGGTTTAAGCATTGAACTCAAGAAGCAAGAGATAAGATTCAAGAAGCAGGAGGTATTATTAATAACTACTATCCGCAGGGCTTTCTTGTTTCTTGGATCTTACTTCTTGACTCTATTTCCGGCTCCCCCTTCAGGGCGCCGGAGGGCCGGGTTTCGTGCTGATATTCCAGATCTTCTCGGCTTTGCGGCCAATAAGCCAAAACGATAGGGCGAGGATGGAAAAGAACAGCGTTTTATTGGTGCCATCCCAAAAGTATTCGAAGTATTTGGTGTAGAGGAAAATGATGAGGAAGGTAATGCCAAACTCCCGGGCAATTACATCTTTGCTTTTTAAACCATATAACAGGAAACCGCCTGCTACTACTGCCGATATAATGCCCCAGTAAAACAAGCTGATCTGCTTGATTTGCCACCATACATCTAAACTACCGTAATTGCCAAATATGCTGAGCAGCCAAAGCGACATAAACAGGTATAGCATACCAACTACATAGGTAAGTTCCCAAAAAAAGCTGAACCATTTTTTATTTTTTAGGAAGTGACAGGCAACAACCGACAGTAACCCGAATAACACGAAGCGTAGCGGGTAATTCATCCCCAAAAAGTAAAGCGCCCACTTGGTTTGGTACCCTGTTTCGGTACCGAACCAGCTACCCAGCGATACCAGCGCGAAAAGCCATATCAGCCGCGAACCCATTCGCCAGGCCAAAAAACCATAAACAACTACCGATGCTAAAAACAAAAGGGAATAATGGCCGCTGCCGTTATCAAACGTTTTGCCTAAGTAAGCTATGCTACAGGCGGTGGAGAGTACACCGGTGAAAATAACGGCCTCATTGCTGAAGATCTTTTCGGGATACAGCTTTTCGCGTTTGCGGCCGAGGTAGAATAAGCCCACTGCAGCAGCGGCCGAAAGTATGGCAATCACAATGTCCGGTGTATCGTACAGACTTTTTAGCCAGTTGATAACCGCGTCATCCACAATAAGCGAACCTACAGCTACCACCCCGCAAATAAGCGCTACCCAAAACGAATATTTGGCCAGCCGCATCCAGTCGAAACCTTTTACCTCGTAGGAAGCGCGGAGTTTCTCCGCTTGTTCGGCGTCAACTAAATGGTGTTTTTCCCAATGGGAGATGGTGTTGTTTAAAAATTCGCTTTCCTGCCTGTCGAGGTTAAGTTTAGCCATACCGCACGTTACGCCAATTTTAGATTAGAGCGATACGAATTAAATTAATTAACGCGATATTATCAAATATGCATTTAACCTTATCTTAAAACCGTAGCAATAAGGGTATCGGGATGCTTAGGTGTTAAACTGTGGATTATCCAACACCAGCAGCGCCATCACGTCCTCTTTATCTTTGCCTAACTGCACCACTAATTCATCCAATGAAGCAAAGCGGATATCCTCGCGTACAAAGTGCAAAAATTCCATGCGGAGTTGTTTGTTGTAGATATCGGCGTTAAAATCGAAGATGTTCACCTCGATGTTCCTGGTCATGCCGTTAACGGTTGGGCGGTGGCCAATATATGCCATGCCCTTATATTCCTTCCCCTCTACGTTCACTCTTACCGCATAGATCCCGTCTGATGGGATCAGCTTGTACCTTTCCTCCAGCATAAGGTTGGCTGTAGGGTAACCCAGCTGGCGGCCTAACTGGTCGCCACGGATAACTTTACCCGTGATAAAAAATGGATAGCCCAGGCATTCGTTAGCGATATCTATCTGTCCATCCAGCAAAGCGGTACGGATGCGGGTAGAACTGATGGCAACATCATTAATATCCTGTTCTGGGATCTCCAGCACTTCAAAACCGTATTCGGGGGCTAATTGCAACAGATCTTCCAGTCCGCCTTTGCGGTCTTTGCCAAACCGGTGGTCGTAGCCTATTACGATGGTCTTTACACCGATCTTCTTCACCAAGATATCGCGAATATACTCCTCGGCAGACTGGTTACTAAAATCGCGCGAAAACGGGGTGATGATCAGATGATCCACACCCAACTGCTCCATCAGTTCCGCTTTTTCGGCAATGGTGGTAATCAGTTTAATGTTCTCGTCTTCGGGGTGCAATATCATCCGAGGGTGCGGAAAGAAAGTTAAAATAACGGTTTCCCCACCCGCAACTTCGGCCAGTTCTTTTAAACGGGCTATAATTTTACGGTGCCCAATATGCACGCCATCAAAAGTACCGATGGTAACCACGGCATTTTCTAAGGGCGTAAATTCATCTATATGATGATATGTCTTCATTTTTAAGGATTCCTCAAAGGTAAACGTTGAAAGTACAACGGAGAAAGCTTTTTATTATTGAACTAAATTAATGACCTGCAACTGATGCATCATTCACCGGGCCGGCACCTTTAAGCTCTCGTATAGTATTCACCAACTCCAGCACTTCATGCGCATCTTCTATCCGGTAATTGCCACTACGAGTTCTGCGCAGGCGCGAGAGGTAGGCACCGTTATTTAAAGCCGCGCCAAAATCGTTCACCAGCGAACGGATGTAGGTACCCTTGCTGCATACAACCCTAAAATCTACTTCGGGCAGTTCTATCCGGGTTAGCTCCAATTCGGTAATGGTAACATTACGCAGGCGCAGTTCTACTTCCTCGCCTCGGCGGGCTTTTTCGTACAGGCGTTCGCCATCAATTTTTATGGCCGAATGTGCGGGCGGGTATTGCTGAATATCGCCTGTAAACTGCGCGCAGGTGGCTTTTATTTGATCTTCGGTAAGGTGGCTTGTTTCGAACTTTTGTTCGGGCTCGCTTTCCAGGTCGTAAGTTGGGGTGGTGGCACCCAGCACCATAGTACCTGTGTATTCCTTTTCTTCGGCCTGGAAGGTATCTATCTGCTTGGTCATTTTACCGGTGCAGATGATCAGCAACCCGGTTGCCAACGGATCGAGCGTACCGGCATGGCCAACTTTTAACTTCAGCGGTTTAAAGGCATTGCGGATCTTGCCAACCACATCAAAGCTGGTCCACTTGTAGGGTTTGTTTACCAGCAAAAGCTGTCCGTCGGCAAAGTCCTGTATGTTGGTGAAAGTAGTAGTGCTCAAAATTATTTTTTAAGCGGCAAAGGTAAAGATTTTACACGTGGCATTCTATTCTGCTATGCAGCCCACCGTCTGAATCAGAATTCACAGAATTTTAGAATGAACAGAATTCGGTAACCGTGGTTGCGGTAATTTGGTCTCTTTATTTTATCCTGAAAATTTTCTAATTCTGTAAATTCTGATTCAGACACCTCTTAAACAAAAATAGCGATGGCTTTTGGCGCATCGCTATTCTGTTTTTAACAGTATACCTTATAATATCTGCAGGTTATGCCCGCTTAAATAAAGGCCTATAATAACCCCTCCAACCAAAATACGGTACCAGCCGAACAGCTGGAAACCGCGTTTCTCTAAAAAGGTAATGAAGGTTTTAATAGCTAATAAAGCCACAATAAAGGCTATAACATTACCGATGGCCAAAAGCTTTATCTCTTCGCCGGTAAAAACATGCCCGTCTTTAATAAAATCGTATAACTTTTTGGCGGTTGCGGCAAACATGGTTGGAACCGCTAAAAAGAACGAAAACTCTGCCGCTGCCTTGCGGGTAAGTTTCTGCGACATACCACCCACGATGGTGGCAGCAGAGCGCGAGGTGCCGGGAATCATAGATAAGCACTGGAAGAAACCGATCTTAAGCGCAGTAAGGTAGCTGATCTCTTTTTCTTCTTTAACATCGGGCTTGTTGAACCATTTATCAACAAACAATAAAATAACACCGCCAATAAACAGGGTGATACCCACCGTCAGAGCGCTTTCCATCAATTCATCAATTTTTTTACTGAATAGTAAGCCAAATACCGCTGCGGGAAGAAAGGCCACAAATAATTTGTAGTAAAAATCGAGCGTTTGGAAAAAGCGTTTCCAGTATAAAACTACTACCGACAGGATAGCGCCCAACTGAATAGCTACCGTAAATAACTTAACAAAATCATTGCTTTGGATGCCCATCACCGATGAAGCGATGATCATATGCCCGGTGGAAGATATAGGCAAAAACTCGGTGATGCCCTCAATGATGGCAAGCACAATTACATGGATAAGATTCATTAGTTAGCTGCCGGCTTTTTTAGGATCGCGTAAAAACCTAAACCAAACCCTGCCAATACAACTATTGGTGCAATTACAATTTTTGTAGTACTGTAAATATCGGTAGTGCCGCTCATCAGCACAAAACCAAAAGCTACTACAGCAATGCTGATAATTAACCAGCGGTAATTTTCTTTGCCGAATACAAACTGGGCCGGGGTAGTAGTCTCCAGCGATGCTGGTTTATGTGTAGTTTTAACCGGACCGGCCGGTTTTGATTGCAATGCCATATATTTTAATGATTGAATTAGTGATTTATGATTTTAGAGATGCCGCAACATCCCAAATGAACTAATGAACTATCTGTACAGATCGTATATTTTTAAACGTAAAAACTTGTTTACCGCCAGGAAAGTACTTACTGCCGACATGATAACCCCGATACCAATAACACCTAAAAATACGATGCCGAACTCGGTGTAGTTACGCAGGATCACCAGGTCGGGAATTTGCTGGTAGGCCAGGTATAGGGTGCCTATCAATATCAACACAGCAATTAAGCCGCCCAATAAGCCGTGCCAGATGCCGTATAACAAAAATGGCTTGCGAATAAAGCCCTTGGTTGCCCCTACTAACTGCATGGATTTGATAAGGAACCTTTGCGAGTAGATAGCGAGCCTGATGGTATTATTAATAAGCGCTACCGACAGCACTACAAATATGGCTGCGAAAGCAAGTATCACCAATATGATGGATTTGAGATTTTGGTTCATTTGGTCAACCAGCGATTGCTGGTACTTCACTTCTTTCACCAATGGGTTTTTCATCAGTTCGGCCTTAAATTTGTCGATGCCTGCATTGTTGGCGTAATCGGCCTTCAGGTACACATCCAACGATTGCGAAAGGGGATTATACCCCAGGAATTTCACAAAGTCTTCGCCCAGGTCTTTTTGCAAATTACGGGCGGCAAGCTCTTTACTAACGTATTGTGTTTGCTTAACCATTGGGTTGCCGTCCAACTGTTTCTGAAATTGCAGCACATCGGTTTCGTGCGCGGCATCATCCATAAATATATTAAGCACGATGTTTTCTTTCACGTAACGCGACAGGTTATTCGCCTTCACTAAGATCAATCCCAGCAACCCTATCATCAATAAAACCATAGCAATACCAAAAACGGTAGATATATATATCGTTTTGGTTTTTTTTGCCGATTCGCTTGCTTCAAATTCTTCCATGTGCCTTTCTTAGATATGAGATTTAAGATGTGAGTTACGAGATAACGCGTAAGCACATCAATTCTTATAGTTTGCGAAAATAACAAACCTGCCCTAAAGGTAAAAGTTTATGCGGGATAATTAACAATAATTAACGGACACTAACACGATTAAGGGATTTAAAGGATGACAAGATAATGATCTGTTGCTGCCATGTTCTACGGATAAAACATTAAATCTTGTCAACAAAACGGACGTACCACCTGTTATCCTATCATGACAACTCCAGCAAACGATCACGATAAACCATCCCCATCAGATACGCCAACCAACAGGCCAAACGACGAAGGGCATAAAAGCGTTGTAAAAGACCGCGACAAACAATACCATGCCGACGAACCCCAACAGGAAAATGTGGCTAAGCGGTACGAGAACGAAGAACAACCCGTAAAATCTGTAAACGACGCGCCAAAGAAAAACCAGCCGGATGCATCTGACGATGACGAACGCAGGCTGGAATCGAAATAGCGCTTAAATTGGCTTGGCTATCCCTGCCGAGTTGAATTGCAGATCGTACAGTTTGCGATAGTAGCCGTTCTCAATCCGCAGCAGCTCCTGGTGGGTGCCGCTTTCCATGATCTCGCCATGATCTAAAACGATAATTTTATCCGCGTTTTGTATGGTAGACAAGCGGTGGGCTATTACAATTGCGGTTCGGCCCTGCATCAGTTTATTAATGGCCGTTTGTATCAGCAATTCAGTTTCGGTATCTACGGATGAAGTGGCCTCATCTAAAACCAAAATAGCCGGGTTATAAACCAGCGCGCGGATGAACGAGATCAACTGCGCCTGCCCCGCCGATAGGGTTGCACCGCGTTCCATTACGTTATAATCATAACCGCCTGGTAAGCGTTCAATAAAATCATGCGCGCCAACGTCCTTTGCTGCCGCGATAATCTCCTCACGGGTTATTTCGGTATTATTGAGGCTGATGTTGTTGCCAATGGTATCGGTAAACAAAAATACATCCTGTATCACCGTCGCTATTTTGGAACGCAGATAATCTACCTTGTATTCGCGGATATCGTGCCCGTCCACCGTTACGTTACCTTTACCTATATCGTAAAAACGGTTGAGGATGTTAATGGTTGAGGATTTACCCGCGCCGGTTGCTCCTACCAAAGCCAGCGTTTCGCCGGGTTTGATGTGGAAGTTGATATTTTTAAGCACCCAGTTCTCGTCGTTATATGCAAACCAAACATCTTTAAACTCTATATCGCCCTGTATGGACGGCGGAGCAAGTTTGCCATCATCGGTAGCCACCTCGTCGGTATCCAGCACTTTGAAGATCCTGTCGGCTCCTACCATACCCATTTGCAGGGTGTTGAATTTATCCGCCAGCTGCCTTATAGGGCGAAACAGCATGTTTAGCAGCACAATAAAGCTGGTAATTAGCCCCGGCGTGATGCCGCCTTGAGATGCCGAGATGGCATGCATTTGCTGATCGTTAAGGATCCTTTTGCAGCCGTACCAAACCAGTAGCGCCATACAAACAGCAAATAAAATTTCTACCACCGGGAAAAAGATGGAGTAATACCAGTTAGAGCGGATATTGGCATCGCGGTATTTAAGGTTGACAGCCTTAAACTTGCGCATCTCCTGTTCCTCGCGGGAGAAGTATTGAATAATGCTGATCCCGCTGATATGCTCCGCAAGGAAAGTATTCAATTGCGCCACCTGTGTACGTACTTCCTGGAAGGAAGATTTGATTGCTTCCTTAAACACGTAGGTAGATGCAAACAGGAATGGCATAGGTATGAGGGTAATGAGCGCCAGTTTCCAGTCCTGCCAAAGCATATAGCCGATAACCGCGAACACGAGCAACATATCGCCCATGATAGAGATCAGCCCCTCAGAAAAGATATCGGCTATGGTTTCCAGATCGGATACCGTACGGGTGATCAACATCCCGATAGGCGTACGATCGAAATATTTTAGGCGGAGGCTGGTAATGTGGTTAAATACATCTTTCCGCAGATCGCGAATAACAGATTGCCCTAAAGAGTTGGTTAGATAAGTTTGGTAATACTGCGCAATGGTTTGTACAATGAGCTGACCAACCATCAGCTCCACCATAAATACCAGCCCATGGTAGTCATTAGCGAGAATGTATTTATCCAGCGTGCGCTGAATAAGGATAGGCTGGATCAAAGCTATAACAGCCAGGAAAATGGTGAGGAACGCGGCTATCACGAATACCGACCTATACGGTGTTACATAATGCATAATGCGTTTAAGCAAATGCCAGTCGAAAGCCTTACCGGTAACACTGCCCCCCCCGCTCCCTGAAGGGGAAGCTTTTGGAGTGCTTTCTTTATTTTCTTTTGCCATAAGCCCCCCAGTCTCCGTTGGCTAACGAAGGAGTTTTTTCAAAAACAAATAGTTCTATTTTGCTTATCATTTCCTTTCTAATTCTGTTCCCCCTTTAGGGGGTTAGGGGGCTAAGTAAGGGTACTTCACCTCTGTTAAATATAATCCACATGCAGGTACGCTGGTGCCCGCCTTGCTGCGATTTTTGCTTTGGATAATCTCATGGATACCCTCCGGCGGCATTTCACCTTTGCCTACCGATAGCAGCGTACCTACTATCGCCCTTACCATGTTACGTAAAAAGCGATCGGCAGATATTTTAAATATAATGCCTTTTTCAGTTTGTTCCCACTCCGCTTTTACAATTTTACAATTATTGGTTTTAACCTGCGTATTTGATTTACTGAAACAGCTAAAATCTGAATATTCCATGATAATGGCCGCAGCCTGGTTCATCAGTTCCAGGTTTGGCATATCGCGCAGCAACCACGAATTTCCGTGTACAAACGGATCTTTTTCAAAGTGGATATGATATTCGTAACTACGTAAAGTAGCATCGAAACGAGCGTGGGCTTCTGGATGAACAGGGATGATATTTTTAATTGCGATGTCGTGCGGAAGCAGGGCGTTGAGGCCGCGAAGCCCCCCCCGCCCCCTGAAGGGGGGGCCTTCTGAGCTATTACTATTCTTTTGCAAATCAAAAGCTCCCCCTTCAGGGGGCGGGGGGGGCTGGACATCTATATGCGCAAAGTATTCCTTTGCATGTACGCCGGTGTCCGTTCTACCGCAACCAGTCGTTTCTATCGGCTGGCGTAATAAAGTGGTTAACGCTTTGTTCAGTAATTCCTGTACGCTTACGGCATTTTGTTGCACCTGCCAGCCATGGTATTTGGTACCATCATAAGCGAGTTCGATAAAATAGCGTTGAGTGTTTGCCACGGGGCAAAGGTAAGTTTTGTTGCGATGTTGCGAGCGTTAAAATGTTGCAAATGTTTGAATTTATAAGCGGGCTATATCTATTATATTTGCCCGTAGTTTTAATATGATGAACTACTAAATATCCAATTCAACACAAAATGCTACAACGAATACAAAGTATCTATCTCCTGGCCGCCTCCATTGTAATGTTCGGGCTATTCCTGTTCCCGCTTGCACATAATATTTATGTGGATGGCAAACTGGCTAACGTTACCGTTACCGGCGTTTATGAAATTGTAAACGGACAGGAAAAACACATCGAAACTTTCACAGCCTTAACGGCGGTAACTGCCATCATAGCGTTGGCGCCATTGGCAGTTATTTTCATGTATAAAAACCGTAAGAAACAAATCAACTTTTGCTATATAGCTATCCTGGCCTTAATAGGTTACAGCTTCTGGATGGCGCAAACGGTTAAAGCGGTTGTAGGTGCCATTACATTGGAATATAAGAATATGGGCGTTGGCTTATTTCTTACCTCCCTGAGTATCATCCTTATCATTTTTGCTTTTAAAGCGATACAAAGGGATGAGAAGCTGGTGAAGTCGGCAGATAGGTTGAGGTAGTTTCGGAGTTTTTAATTCGGGATTTTATTAATACAAGCCATGTTTGGCTCGTATTCTTTCCAAAACTTCATTTAGAGGCGTGCCTAATCCGGCATCAGCTTGCCTCAGGCTTTCATTAATTCGGTCCTTTAAAAATTGTGGCATCGTATCCCACTCTTCGTCTTTTTGAGAATCAAAATAGTCGGTAATAAGAGCATTTAAATCTTTAAGCTGCATATCATCAGCCTGCATAATCATCTGACATAACTCAAACCGTAATTTCTCTATATCCATTGTAAAGATAATTATAAGCGTAAACTTATAAACAGAGAAAGCCTCCAAATTGGAAGGCTTTCTCTGTTTATAAAATCTATTAAATCGTAGCTTTAAAACTATGCTTCCGCTAAACTCTCACCGGTTACAGTAGCTTTTATTTTCACTTCCAGTTCTTCCATCAGTTCCGGGTTATCCAATATCAGTTGTTTAACGGCATCGCGGCCCTGGCCAAGGCGGGTATCGCCATAGCTAAACCATGAACCTGCCTTTTTGATGATGTTGTATTCTACACCAAGATCTATGATCTCGCCTGCTTTGGAAATACCTTCGCCAAACATGATATCAAACTCGGCTATACGGAATGGCGGTGCCACTTTGTTCTTCACAATTTTCACCTTAACCCGATTACCGGACACCTCGTCGCTATCTTTAATTTGTGATATACGGCGTACATCCAAACGTACCGAAGCGTAAAATTTTAAAGCATTACCACCGGTTGTAGTTTCGGGGTTACCAAACATCACACCAATTTTATCGCGCAACTGGTTGATGAAGATACAGCAGCATCCGGTTTTGCTGATGGTACCGGTTAGCTTACGTAATGCCTGCGACATTAAGCGGGCATGTAAACCCATTTTAGAGTCGCCCATCTCGCCTTCTATTTCGGCTTTGGGTACTAATGCGGCAACAGAGTCAATTACTAAAATATCAATAGCGCCAGAGCGAATCAGGTTATCGGCAATTTCCAGCGCTTGCTCACCATTATCCGGTTGAGAGATCAGCAGGTTCTCTACATCGACACCCAGCTTTTTAGCATAAAATCTATCAAAGGCGTGCTCCGCATCAATAAAGGCCGCGATGCCACCCTTCTTTTGCGATTCGGCAATGGCATGTATGGCCAGGGTAGTTTTACCCGACGATTCCGGGCCATATATCTCTATAACTCTGCCTTTTGGTAAACCACCTACACCCAAAGCAATATCAAGACCCAGCGAACCGGTTGATATTACTTCCGTTGGCTCAATGGCTTGTTCGCCCAACTTCATGATAGTGCCTTTTCCGTAAGATTTTTCCAGCTTATCAAGGGTAAGCTGCAGTGCCTTCATTTTATCTGTATTGCTCATCTCTATTTTTTTCGTGAAACAAATATAAATAACATTTTTATTATTTGCTAATTTTTTTAGTAATTATTTTTTATTTGGAAATCGCCTTATTATCAGGGAGCGGCGTATGAAGTTAACTAACCAGGGCCTACTAATCAAATATCTTTATCAACACTACGTTTCACCAATTCCTTCACAATGGCCTTCTGTATCTTCTTCTTTTTAGCATCTTTTGATTTTCGGAATTTTAAAGCCTCGGCTTTTAACAATGCCGTTTCGGTATTTTGCTGCGCGTAATATTTGCAAAACCAGGTAAGCGGGCAAATTTCGCACTTGGGGCTGCGCGCAACGCAGATGTAGCGCCCGTGCAATATCAGCCAGTGGTGCGCTATCGCCAGGGTATTTTCGGGCAGGTTTTTTACCAATTGCTTTTCAACCGCCAAAGGCGTGCTGGCACGAACAAGGCCCAGCCTGTTGGCAACCCTAAAAACGTGAGTATCTACAGCAATTGCAGGCGCATCAAAAACTACCGAGGCAATTACATTGGCTGTTTTGCGGCCAACTCCCGGCATTTTCTGCAGGTCGTCCAAATCAGATGGCACCTCGCCGCCGAAAACTTCTGTCAGCATTTTGCCCATGCCTGCCAGGTGTTTAGCCTTGTTATTAGGATAGCTCACACTGCGGATATAGGTAAAGATCTCGTCGGCATCTGAAGCAGCCAAAGCTGCGGCATCAGGGAAACGTTCGAAAAGCGCGGGGGTAACCTGGTTGATGCGTTTATCGGTACACTGGGCAGATAAGATCACGGCCACCAGCAACTGGTACGGGCTGTTATAATTTAATTCGGTAACCGCATTAGGCTGGTTCTTAGAAAAATATTCAACGAAGTGGCGGTAGCGTTCGGCTTTTAACATTGGATTATGGTTGATAGTTCATAGATCATAGTAGAACTATATCGTACGCAATAATCCTCAATAATCTGCAAAAACACAAAACTTGAGAGACTTTAGCCATGAACTATCATCCATGATCTATTAACTTCCGTAAAATAGAAAGGTTCATAAATCAAACGATCGGCCTTGCCAAAAGTATGATCTATGAACCAGTTTCGGGGGGGGGGGCGTAGTACTTAACGTAAACTCTTTGAGTAATCAAGTATCTGGTGGATGGTTTGCAATTTTGGCTTCTTTTTCAGAAGATCCAATTCGGCATGGATAGAGTGATAGAATATCACTGAGTCCGCATCCAGATTTTCAAGTGTTCCTGACTCTTTCATCTGAGTTTTGTTAGTGACCGCGTAGAAATTTGTTGTAAAGGTTTCACCCATAAGCTATCTTTTTTTGTTTAGATAAATAACGGCAGTTAAACCCGAATATTTTATGAAGATGAAAATTAAATGAAATTTTTTTCACTTACTTAACCCGCTGATAATGTTTGCCTAAGCTCACAGTCATTGTGTTTAACCGACACGTTTATTTTGTACATTTTTATAACGCTTTTGTGGGAAGAAAAATTGCAATTTAAGTGAAAAGAAAATTTAAATCACTTTTTCCAGGCTGGAAAGGTGCGGCGGGAAGGAGTCTGAACCCGAATTTTATGTAATTTATAAAATGGGCAGAATTCAGACACTAAAAGGCACGAAAAAGGCTTTAGCCGAATAACCGCCCAAAGCCTATAAAATTTTTCAAATCCTAACCTCTAATTCAGTCGCAAAAACTAATTTTTCAAACTCAGTTCTTTAGTCTGCATCATTTTGCGCAGGTTGTTCAATGCGTAGCGCATACGGCCAAGGGCGGTATTGATACTTACATCGGTAACGTCGGCAATTTCTTTAAAGCTCATATCACCAAAATGGCGCATAATTAATACTTCCTTTTGTTCAGAGGGCAACAATTGTATCAACGATTTTAAGTCTTTATGGGTTTGCTCACGTACCAGGCGGTCTTCCGCGCTTTCATCATAGTTGCCCAGCACTTCAAAAATATCAAAGTCGTCGCCGTTGCTTACCATAGGCGCGCGTTTTTCACGGCGGAAATGGTCTATCACCAGGTTATGCCCAATACGGGTTACCCATGGCAAAAACTTGCCCTCCTCGTTATACTTGCCCGCTTTTAGCGTATTAATTACCTTAATAAACGTATCCTGGAAAATATCTTCGGCCAAAGCTTCGTCTTTAACGAGCAGGTAAATAGAAGTGTAAATTTTTGATTGGTACCTCCGGATGAGCTCAACAAGTCCTGCTTCGTCACCGGCGATATAAAGATGGATTAGATCCTGATCACTTTTCAATTGAAAATCCATAGAAAGCTACTAATAAACTAAATTAATTTTTTTGTCGTTATTAAAAGTAGAGTTCTGTCTATAGCGTTTCTTTTAGGGGTTAAAAAATGTTACCCTCAAATATAATAATCTTCAAAATAAAAACAAATATTTTTTAGAGAGGGCATTGTCATGCCTGCATCATAAAGTTTACATGTCAGTATATTGCAAGTATTCATTTATTCTTCCTACTATTCCTAAACCGGCTTGCAAAAAGCTAAATATTTTAGGATTTTTGCGGCAGAGCGGGTTATGGTTGATAGACCATGGTTCATAACTCTACAAAATAAATATCAGTTAATGGATTGGTTATTTAGCGTTTAGACTAAGGAATTTAATAAGGGTTTAGCCCGATAATTATTAAATTTCCGGAAGCATCCGCTATGAACTATGGTCCATCAACCATCAACTAAAAGAATGATCAAAGAAGCCGAAAAAGATCCGCAGAAACATATCATCATCAAAGGCGCCCGGGTGCACAACCTGAAAAACATGGACGTGGCCATCCCCAAAAACAAGCTGGTGGTTATCACCGGCATGTCGGGCTCGGGCAAATCATCGCTCGCCTTTGATACCCTTTATGCCGAAGGACAGCGCAGGTATGTAGAAAGCCTGAGCAGTTATGCGCGCCAGTTTTTGGGCCGGATGAACAAACCGGATGTAGACTATATTAAAGGTATAGCCCCGGCTATAGCCATTGAGCAGAAAGTAATTACCAGTAATCCGCGCTCTACCGTGGGTACCAGTACCGAGATCTATGATTATCTCAAACTACTGTTCTCGCGCATAGGCAAAACCATATCGCCGGTATCGGGCGGTATCGTAAAAAAGGACAGCGTTACCGATGTGATCAACTTTATTATGGGTTTGCCTTTGGATACACAGGTAACCATCCTATGCCCACTGCACCCTCATAATAACCGCAGCCTTAAAGAAGAGCTTGCTGTGCTGATGCAAAAGGGCTTTATCCGTGTAGAGATCAACGGTGTAATGAAGCGTATTGAAGCTTTATTAGAGGATGAAAGCCTGAACGCGAATTTATTGGCAGAAACCATTGACGAAATGGTGGCCGACGGGCCGAAGGCGAAAGCCAAGACCAAAAAACAAAAGGCAGAGGAAGCTATCCAGGCCGAAATTGACAGCCAGAATGCCGAAAGCCAGGTAACCGCCCACAACACGCAACTCTCCACTCATCAATTGCCGGTGCGCATCGTTATCGACCGGATCACCAAGAACGATGAGGACGAGACCGTAAGCCGACTCGGCGATAGTATCCAAACGGCGTTCTTTGAGGGTAAGGGCGATTGCTATGTGCGTTACCGCGAACCTGAAAGCGAAATAGAGAACGAGCGCTTTTTTTGCGACCGTTTTGAACTGGACGATATCCGCTTTGAAGAACCATCTCCAAACTTTTTTAGCTTTAACAATCCTTACGGTGCCTGCAAACGTTGCGAGGGTTATGGTAAGGTTATTGGTATAGACGAGGACCTTGTTATCCCCGATAAAAGTAAAACCGTATACGAGGGCGCAATTGCCCCTTGGCGCGGTGAGAAAATGCGCGAATGGAACGATGTGCTGGTAAAAAGTTCGCTTAAATTCGACTTCCCTATTCATCGCCAATATAACCAGCTTACCGAAGAGCAGCAGCAATTATTATGGACCGGTAACCAATACTTCCGCGGACTGAACGCGTTCTTTAAGGAAATGGAGGAGCAAACCTATAAGATCCAGTACCGGGTTCTGCTATCGCGATACAGGGGCAAAACCACTTGTCCGGAGTGTAAGGGCAGCCGTTTGCGTAAGGATGCTTCCTATGTTAAGGTGGATGGTAAATCCATCACTGACGTTGTGCTGATGCCTTTGGATACCGCGCTGACTTTTTTCAGCAGCCTAAACCTGAGTCCTACCGACGTTAAAATTGGGAAGCGTTTATTGTTAGAAATAGTGAACCGCCTACAGTTTTTAAATGATGTTGGGTTGAGTTATTTAACGCTTAACCGTTTATCAAACACGCTGTCGGGCGGTGAATCGCAGCGTATCAATTTGGCAACTTCTTTGGGAAGCAGCCTGGTTGGTTCGATATATGTATTGGATGAGCCAAGTATTGGCCTGCACCCGCGTGATACGCAACGTTTGGTTGGCGTATTAAAATCACTTCGTGATGTAGGCAACACCGTTTTGGTGGTGGAGCACGAGGAAGAGATCATGAAAGCTGCCGACCATATCATCGATATCGGCCCGGAAGCCGGCACGCATGGTGGCAACCTAATCTTCACCGGCACTTACGAGCAAATAATTGTAGACGATAACAGCCTTACCGGCAAATACCTGAGCGGCCGCGAATCTATCGCTATTCCAGCTCAGCGCCGTAAATGGAATGATTATATAGAAATTAAAGGCGCGCGCGAAAACAACCTGAATAACGTGGATGCTAAATTCCCGTTGGGGGTACTAACCGTGGTTACGGGTGTATCCGGTTCGGGTAAAACCAGTTTGGTAAAACGCGTGCTGGCCCCTGCCCTGCAGAAAATATTGGGTAATTACAACGGCGAACAAACCGGCAGTTTCGACAGCATTGAGGGCGATTACGCAAAAATAGAACAGGTGGAGCTGGTGGACCAGAACCCTATCGGCCGTTCGTCGCGTTCTAACCCGGTTACCTATGTAAAAGCCTGGGACGAGATCCGTAACCTGTATGCTGCCTTACCGGTGGCCAAAGCAGCGGGATTAAAACCATCTGCATTCAGCTTTAACGTAGAGGGTGGCCGTTGCGATGTTTGCCAGGGCGAAGGCGAGGTAAAGATAGAGATGCAGTTTATGGCCGATATCTTTTTAACCTGCGAAGCCTGCGCCGGTAAACGCTTTAAACAGCATATACTGGATGTTACTTACAATGAAAAGAATGTATCTGAGGTGTTGGAGCTCACCATCGACGAAGCTTTGGAGTTCTTCAACAAAGAGCCTAAAATATTAGCCAAAATAAAACCATTAGTTGATGTTGGCTTGGGCTATGTACAATTAGGCCAATCCAGCAATACGCTATCCGGCGGAGAGGCGCAGCGTATCAAGCTGGCATCCTTCCTGGTTAAGGGTAACAATACACACAAAACGCTTTTTATTTTTGATGAACCAACAACAGGACTGCACTTTGCCGATATTAAAAAGCTGCTGAAATCATTTGATGCCCTGTTAGACCATGGCAATACCATTATTGTGATTGAACACAATATGGATGTGATAAAATGTGCCGATTGGGTGGTTGATATCGGTCCTGGTGGTGGTAACCGTGGCGGTAACGTAGTATTTGAGGGCGTTCCGGAAGATCTGATCAAAAAGACTGATAGCTTTACCGGGGAGTTTTTGAAGGAGCGGTTTTAGCCGCCCAGCCCAAAGGGGAACAAAATTTTTGATAGCGATGGGGTAACCTGTCGCTATTTTTATTTAATCGCCACCTCCGCCGCAGCCACTGCAACCCGAGGAGGAACAACCCGAACAGCCGCTTCCGCAACCGCTATGCCCGCCATCGCCTCCGTGCCCGCCATCGTGGCCTCCGTGATGGGAAGAGCCGGATTCGCCCCCGCATCCTGCTGTACTACAGCCACTGCTACTGTCGCCACCACCTTTGTTCCTCCATTTATCAGGGTCCGATTCCCATTTGTACACGCCAATAACCACTACGCCAACCACACCAAGCATTAGCAATGCTGATAACAAGGTATCTGAGGCCTGGATAAAAATTGTGCACACTACAAACAGCATTAAAATACTAAGGCTGTATACCGGGACCCGGTGCTTTTTGATCAGCCAGTACTTGCCTATGTTCACCCGTTGAAAGTTGATATCTGAAAAGCGCTCATCGTTATCATGCCAGATATCCACCGGTGGCGCTATTCCAAATTTATCACTATAAAGCTTTTGCGATGTGTTGTAGAACCCATCAAATTTATCCGCTTCTTTTACACCGCCTTTAGTTGGGTTGTGATGGATCTGTTTGTTCAGTGTATTTTGGCAAAGGTCTACCCAGTAAGAACGGGTGAAGGTTAAATGCAGGTGCCATGCCTGGTCTACCGGGTCGGACGGGGTTACGCCGGTTTCGGTGATGCAGCACATAAAGATAAATTTCTTGTACTCGGCAATCACCCGCTCCGTGTAATTAAGGTTCCAGCCATTCTCCCTGGCGAGCCTTTGGGAAAAACTAAAACCAATACCCGGTTCATCCAGCGTAAAGGCCTCAATTTTCTGCCATAATTCGTTTTCTTCTTTCGTCATTGTTATATGTATAAATTAGCTAAAGCTAATGAGAAAGAAAATACGATGAATTGATTTAATGTTAAATAATTGTTATTTATTTGGTTGTTAATATTAACGAAGTGGCGCGATTTGAGAAATCGCTTTACCCTACGAGTTTTATAGGGATTAAGTAAAAATCATACTTATTGAAAACTATAATATAACTTCCACTCTCAGTGTAAATCCTAAATCCAGCTCTTGGGTCAATCGAATTTCGACATTATTGAATGTCCATTGTCTTCCAACCCAAGTTTTTCCGCTTTTTAACTCCTCCAAATTATTCCCCAAGAAAGTCATGCCGCAGTGGTCAACGCCAAATATATCCACAAAGATTTTAACTAAAACTTTCAATTCTTCATTATAATACCAATTTGATAGAGAGTTTCTCAATTTGACAAAGGTGTATATACAATGATTGTCGACAGTATCTGCTGTTATTAATAAATCAAAATAACCAGCAAACCATTGCTGTAAATTGTAATTTCTTACTACTGATTTTGATTCTATGTTTGAATAGATGATAGATTGCGGAATATCCTTTATATGTTTTATATAATTAATGATGTCCTGCAAGTTAGATATCTTATATATTAGACCGTTTAGCTTTTCACAAAATTGCTTTTGGTTTAAAATGATAGTTCCTATTTGCGACTCTTCATATATAATTTGAGCTTTGTCCCTTAGTCTTGAGTCTTCAGTTAAGAATAAATCACAATGAGCCGCGTAAAATGCGTGCGATGCATCTGTCACAATATTAGATGTAGTACTTTTGTTATCTGATTTATATCCTATCAAATCTAAATTTGCGTACCTGGTGTGAAACCATTCGTAATAGGAATAAGGTTTGTTTTTATGATTGATATTGAGCGAATCGTTTGTAAAATCATCAAAAGACTTTTTCAATAGGGTTTTAGGGAGGTTATCATTTAGGTAACTTATTACGTTATGTTTAACATTGCCCAGTATTTTCCGCGGCAAAATATACTTATCGAAATTCAACCTCGTAGCTTTCATGAGACTACGTGAAACTTCCTGATTGCTAAGCAATTCCAAGGCATCTTCTAACAGGGCCCTCAAACTTGGATCCGTTTTTGACTTATTCAGAAAAGCGTTGAAATTATCTGGGAATAATTCGGTTAAGGTTTCAAACTTAATATTATGAGTTAATTCACCTAATCCAGCCAGTGGACTTTCAATACCTAATTTTGCACACTCTTCATCTATAAACTTAAACGTATCCTTAATTTCAAATTTGTCATCTGTTGAAGATTCAAAAAACTCCAAGACATCTCTAACAGAGTAAGTAACCTCATTTTCACCCCAATATTTCGCAATGCATTGATTTTTTGTGTATGATTTTATGCTATTTAAGTCTATGAGGGTTTTTTCGTGATTGCTGCTTCTTTGCAAATCATCAATATGTGCTGCAGAGTAAACTAAATTAAAATAATCTCCGTTTGCCATTAACGCTTCCCTCAAAAGCGGGAACCGCTCAATTTTTGTTAACAAATTAGTATCTAAATAGACCCTAAGCATATTGATAAATATCCCTAAAATTAGTTATAAGTTAGACGTATCTCATATACACAATTTGATAATACCTTGTAATTTTCGTGGATTCACAGGTTACTATTACAGATAGTCATCAGACATAAGCCATCAAATACTTCAGGCAAATATCATTTCGCCCTTTTCTTATATGGAAACGGCAACTTCATCCGTATATCATTATCCTCGCCAGTTTTGTTAGTGTATTTTACTGCTTTCATCACACGCAGGGCTTCTTCATCGCAACCGTAGCCAAGGCTTTTAATTACTTCCACATTTTTGGTGTTACCATCTTTATCTATAGTGAGCTGCACGGTTACAAAACCGGCAATGTTATTCTCTTTCGCTTTGTCGGGGTAATTCAGTTGGGCATAAATGGCGGCGATACCACCTATGGCTTCCACCGGCGATTCATGGCGCTCCTCCTGCACATAATACATGCTGGCAGGGTTAGGCTTTTCGGCAGTTGGCACATGGTAATTAATGTGCCACTCTTTAAGATATTCCGCCAGCGGCTGCATACCAATTTTCGCTCGCCGAACATCTACATTCGGTTCATCTTCTATCGGGCGTATTTTAACGCCGTCCTTTGTTTCGTGAAGTTGCGAGCCATAAATTTGTTTTTCGCCCCGGCCTGTTTTAACCCGGTCTATCAATAGTGCAAGTGAACTGGCGCGCAGTTCGCCTTTGTTTGCCGCGTCGGTTAGCAAAGGCAGGTATTTTTCCTGTGATTCCTGGTCGTTGTGCTGTATTACCATAAACGCTACCGACTGGTGCTTCTCTCCCACCAGCGATTTGCCCGGATAGCGATATTTAGTAAATATCTGTTCTATTTTGGCCAGGTTAATCCTGTCCAGTGTAGCCTGCTTATCCATATTGGCCTTGTCCAGTTCGGGATTACCCTTACCCGCTTCTTGCATAGCTGCGCTGCGGTATTGCTGGTCGGCTTTGTAGATAGTGTCTAACAGGGTTATTAGTGCTTTATCCGTTTGCGCCAGCAGGCCCACTGTAAAAAATAGCATTAAAGCGGTAAGTATGGTAGGTTTACACATTTTCATTGGGTATAGTCGATTTGTTTTTGCTTAAATATTCGGCCGTTTTAAAGTTACAATAGTTACTCCACAAAAAAAGCCTTCCCAAATCGGGAAGGCTCTATATTGTAAATCCGAAATCAAAATTTCGAAATCTGAATTTAAGAGGCCATTTGTTTGCGGATGATGTTTAGGGCACCGCCTGCTTTAAACCACTCAATTTGTTGTGCATTATAGGTATGGTTTACCTGGAAGCTTTCGCTGGTACCGTCTGCATGGTGCAATACCACGGTTAACTGGTGGCCCGGCGCGAAAGTGGTTAAACCTACGATGTCGAAAGTATCATCTTCCAAAATCTTGTCGTAGTCGTTGCTATCGGCAAAGGTGATGCCCAGCATACCTTGTTTCTTCAGGTTGGTTTCGTGGATACGGGCGAATGATTTCACCAATATTACACGTACACCTAAGTGGCGTGGTTCCATGGCAGCGTGCTCGCGAGATGAACCTTCGCCGTAGTTTTCGTCGCCTACTACGATTGAACCGATACCGTTTGCTTTGTAATCGCGCTGGGTAGCAGGTACAGGGCCGTATTCGCCTGTAAGTGCATTCTTAACGCTATCCGCATTCAGGTTAAAGTAGTTGATAGCACCGATAAGCATATTGTTTGATATGTTATCCAGGTGACCACGGAATTTCAACCATGGGCCTGCCATCGAAATATGATCAGTAGTACATTTACCTTTTGCTTTGATCAGCAGCTTTAAGCCGGTGATGTCGGTACCTTCCCATGCAGAGAATGGATCGAGCAATTGCAAACGCGCGGAAGTCGGACTAACCTTCACTTCTACCACGCTGCCGTCTTCGGCTGGCGCCTGGTAACCTGCATCTTCCACTGCGTAACCACGTACCGGCATTTCTATACCCAGTGGCTCATCCAGCATCACCTGCTCGCCATCCTTATTAGTTAAGGTATCGGTAAGCGGGTTGAAGGTAAGATCACCTGCAATAACCATAGCGGTTACAATTTCCGGCGATGCAACAAACGCGTGTGTATTTGGGTTACCGTCCTGGCGTTTTGCAAAGTTACGGTTGAACGATGTAATGATTGAGTTTTTGCGGGTCGGGTCGTCGGTATGACGAGCCCACTGGCCGATACACGGACCACAGGCATTTGCCAATACCACACCGCCCATGCTTTCGAAGGTACCTAAGTAACCATCGCGCTCTACGGTGTAACGCACCAGTTCCGAACCCGGGGTGATGGTGAACTCCGCCTTAGTTTGCAGGTTTTTATCGATAGCCTGTTTGGCGATAGAAGCCGAACGTGTAATATCCTCGTAAGAGGAGTTGGTGCAAGACCCAATCAAACCAACTTCTAATGTTGTAGGCCAGTTGTTCTCACGAACTGCCGTAGCGAATTTAGAAATAGGCCATGCCAAATCTGGTGTAAACGGACCGTTGATATGCGGCTCCAGTTCTGATAGGTTAATCTCGATAACCTGGTCGAAGTATTCGGTTGGGTTAGCGTAAACCTCATCATCACCGGTTAAGTGTTCGGCAACAGCGTTGGCCAGTTCGGCAACTTCTGCACGTGAAGTACCGCTTAAGTATGTGGCGATCTTTTCGTCGTAACCGAAGATAGAAGTGGTTGCACCAATTTCGGCACCCATGTTACAGATGGTACCTTTACCGGTAGCAGAAAGTGAACGTGCACCTTCGCCAAAATATTCAACAATAGCGCCGGTACCACCTTTTACAGTAAGGATACCTGCAACTTTCAAAATAACGTCTTTAGCTGAAGCCCAGCCAGAAAGGCTACCGATTAATTTAACACCGATCAACTTAGGGAATTTTAGCTCCCATGGCAAACCTGCCATTACATCACAAGCATCGGCACCGCCAACACCAATGGCAACCATACCCAAACCACCAGCGTTTGGTGTGTGCGAATCGGTACCTATCATCATACCACCCGGGAAAGCATAGTTTTCTAATACTACCTGGTGAATGATACCCGCACCGGCTTTCCAGAAACCGATCCCGTATTTATCAGATACAGATGAAAGGAAATCGTAAACTTCTTTATTGATATCAACAGCGGTGCTCAGATCTTCAACGGCGCCAACTTTGGCTTGTATCAGGTGATCGCAATGTACGGTTGATGGTACAGCAACCTGCGGGCGACCGGCTTGCATAAACTGCAAAAGGGCCATCTGCGCCGTAGCATCCTGCATGGCTACGCGGTCTGGTGCAAAATCAACGTAGTCGGTACCGCGTTCAAAAGCTTTTTTAGCATCGCCTTCGGAAAGGTGAGCGTATAATATTTTTTCTGTAAGGGTAAGATGTTTACCGGTCGCGGTACGTGCAGCCGCAATACGGGTGCTGTAGCGATCATAAACTTTTTTGATCATGTCTAAATCAAAAGCCATAATGTTTGATTTTTTTAGTGGTAAAACGAGATAACCATGCGTTTCCGCTGGTTAGCGGCGAATTTACAAATTATAAACTTTATTCACAGTCAAGCCTTTGTACAATTGTTATTTAGATGTAGTATAAATAAGAAGATGGTTAAAAAGCGAGATTTTTTTCATGAAATTTAATTTTTTTTTAGATTTTATAAAAAATATTTAGCTTTATGAAATAATAAAACAAATGGTCGTTATTAGTTACAGCAAACTCAGAGACTTTTACGAACTGCATGCCGATTCAAAAGACGCTTTGAATAACTGGTACAGATTAGTTTCACAAGCAGATTGGGGAAACTTCCATGAAATTAAGGCGATGTTTAATTCGGTTGATTCTGTAGGTAGCGACAGGTTTGTATTTGATATACGCGGCAATAATTATCGGATAGTTGCTATGATATTTTTTGACATAAGAACTGTTTACATACGATTTATTGGCACACACAAGCAATATGATAAAATAGACTGCGCAACAATTTAAATGGATTGAAATGGATAAGATAGGTAACGATAGCGATTATAATGAGGTAATGTTTAAAATAGACAGCCTTATGGCAAAGGGCAGCAAAAATGTTTCAAAGGAAGAATTGGAAGAAATTCGTTCGTTGGCACAAAAAGCGCAAGCGTTTGAGCAATCGAAATATGTAATAGAAGCCCCCACCACTTTAGTTGGTATGATAGAAATGCGAATGTTCGAAATGAAATTAAAGCAAAAAGAACTCGCCAAAAAATTAAATGTTAGCGACACCAAACTTTCGTTAATTATGAATGGTAAACAAAGGCCAAGTATCGCCTTTTTAAAAGCAGTTCATTCTGAATTAAAAATAGACGCTGATTTTATTTTGGAACATGTTTAATTTGTTTGTGGGCTAAATTTCTAAGGCCCTTTACTCACCCTTATTATCTTATCATTGGTACCATTACTGGTAATAATATAAACATCTCCCTGTGGCGATATGGCAACATCGCGCATGCGTCCGTAAGTGCTTTTGTAAAAGGTATTCACTACCTCAACTTTATCGCCGGCGGTGTTTAGTTTGAGTTGCAGCAATTCCGAATCTTTCAGTACGGCAAGCAGCAGCGAGTTCTTCCATTGCGGGATGGCATCGTTATTATAATAATCTATACCCGATGGGGCGATGGTTGGCGACCAGGCGAAGATAGGCTCGGCAACGTCGGTGGCAGCGCAGAAGGTTTGCTCGCTGCCGGCGTTGCAAAACCCTTCGATATTGGGCCAGCCAAAGTTGCGGTTTTTTTGAATAATGTTTATTTCGTCATCGGTAGTGTTACCGTGTTCGGAGCTGTAAAGCCTGTCGCCAACAAACACCAGGCCCTGCGGGTTGCGGTGTCCAAACGTCCACAATGGGCTGCCGGGTACCGGGTTATCGGCAGGGACGCTGCCATCTAAATTGATGCGTTGAATTTTGCCGGCAGGGTTTGTTTTATCCTGCGCACGTGATGATACCGATGCGTCGCCGCTGGTGATGAAAAGCTTTTTATCGGGCGATATGGCAAGCCGGGTACCATTATGGATGTTTGACGCCGGGATGTTATCCAGCAACACCACCGGGTTGGTAAGCGTGGTACCATTATAGGTAAACTTCACAATCTTTTTGGTGTAGGCCCCGGCTTTGTTGTAGTTATAGGCCACAAAAACTTCGGGCGTGGTTGCAAAATTGGGGTGCAGCACCATGCCTAATAAGCCACCTTCGCCGTTGGATACTACTTCGCTGATGGTAATTACAGGTGTTATAGCACCGTCTGCCGGATTCACCCTGCTTATTTTACCGCCGCGTTCAGTGATCCAAAGCATATTATCGGGGCCCCAAAGTATTTCCCAGGGAAAGCTCAGATTTTGCGTGAGTACTACATCGGTAAGCGTGGCTTCACCGGGTGGGTTGGTGTTATTATCAGATGAACTTTTTGTACAACTTGCTACGCACAACAGGGCTGCAACAGCTACTATAATCCATTTTCTCATGTCCTTTTGTGTTTTATAATTGGTTGATAATTAACAAACAGGCGTTTAAGAAAATTGTTGCGGCTTTTTTATCGCTTAATTAATAAGCCAGGCATAAAACGTTTTAAAAGATGCTTTCCATTGTGCTTCGTTATGCTTGCCGCCTTTTATAATTAAAGCTGCCGGTACGTTTCTCCGGCTGAAACCCTTGCTTACCAAGATCGAATCCATTTTAATAACATCCCCGGTTTCGCTGTCGCCTTCCTTATCTCCGCAGGATAAAAAGTACCGCTGTTTGGTATTCATTTTTTTGCCTTCCACCAGGGTGTAAAGCGGAGGCGCTATCCAAAACGATGGGGAAAAAACACCGGCAGTACCAAATACATCCGGGTACTTTACGGCGGCATACATCGATATCAGCCCACCCATCGAACTACCCGCTATCGCGGTGTATTTAGCTTCCTTTTTTGTGCGGTAAAGGCTATCGATATAGGGTTTAAGCGTTTTGACGATGAAATCGGCATAGGCATCACCTTCGGGTTTGGCATACTTGCTTTCGTATGCGTTGTATTCGGCCATACGGTATTTGCCGCTATTATCTATCCCAACTATAATTGCTTGCTTATTTACCGGGAAAGTTTTCGCTGTAGAATCTGCCAGCCAGCTCCCGGCGAAACTGGTGTTGCCTGTAAAAATGTTCTGCCCGTCGTGCATGTACAAAACGGGGTACTTTTTGTTGGATGTGGCATACCCGGCGGGCAGGTATATCCGCAGCGTGCGTTCACGGCCCAACTGTGGGATGTTTATTTTGCTGATGACGATGCTGGCGGTATCGGCCTTCTGAGCAAACAGCCCCTGAGCGGATACCATCCCAAGCAGAATAATTAAAAAGTTACGTAGCATTTCGAAAGGTAGCAATTACCACCGCAACCTACAAAAAAATGCCCATTTACCGTTCACGCGCAGCACATGAACGCCGTGAACATTTCCAATATATTCATAATCAATAACTTGCAAGTTTACTAATGGTGTCAATATCGTGTCACCTCCACTATTATTGCAATTGGTTATATTGGTGTATAAATAAGCTTTCTTAACTGGTCCCCATTCAGGGGCTTAGAGGACAAAACGTATAGCCCTGCTTACTCCAATACTCCATGGCACGCGGCAGTACATATTGCAGCCTGTCGAAGGCTTTTAAACTATCATGAAACACGATGATCGACCCGGCTTCGGCATGTTTGATCACCTTTTCAAGGCAGGCTTCGGGTTTAAGGTTTACGTCGAAATCACCACTAAGGACATCCCACATGATGATTTTCAAACCGGGGCGGGCTTGCTTCAGCAGTTTTATCTGCTCCCGTTTTATCCTCCCATACGGTGGGCGGAAGAGGCTTGATCCTACTAATTTATCGGCCTGCAAAAAGTTATCCAGGTAGGTTTCATTCCCTGTATCCCATCCTTTTAAATGGTTGTGAGTGTGATTGCCAATAGCGTGCCCGGCGTTTTTTACCTCGTCAAAAACATCGGAGTGCTTATCTATATTATCGCCAATGCAAAAAAAAGTTGCCTTTGCATGGTACTGTTTTAAAATATTTAACACAAATGGTGTAACAATGGGTATAGGGCCGTCGTCAAAAGTCAAATAAATACAGCGGGCACCGGGCTCGGCATCCCATATTAGGTTAGGATATAACCATTTAAGGAGCCGGGGAGTTTTTACCAGGTACATACGCAACAGGGGTTAGATCGTTCCATACTTTAACAAAACAAA
The DNA here is from genome assembly GCF_039925265.1 of Mucilaginibacter sp. Classification (GTDB taxonomy): domain Bacteria; phylum Bacteroidota; class Bacteroidia; order Sphingobacteriales; family Sphingobacteriaceae; genus Mucilaginibacter. The sequence goes on along the minus strand of NZ_JBDSZG010000002.1, from coordinate 24,674 downwards.
AGGCTTGCAAAGTAATAGCATTACTTATAATTGTATACCAATATTATGAAACTAAAATTTACAAAAACAAAAGTAACTATTACCTGCCTCATATTACTTTCTGCCGCCAACCTAACGGCCAACGCGCAGGAAGTTATCACCCTGCAAAAAGCGGTAGACCGCACGCTTGAACGTAACCTTACTATAAAACAGGCCCAGTATAACGAAGCGCTTAGTACCGAAGATTATAACCAAAGCCGCTATAATAAACTGCCAAGCGTTAGCGCAAACCCACAGGCAGGGTACAACTTTGGCCGTAACATCGACCCAACCAGCAACCAGTTTATCAACCAAAGAACTTTTACCGTAAATGCCGGTATAAATGCACAGCTAACGATTTTCCAGGGCGGGCAGTTGCGCAACCAGATCATTCAGAACCGTATTTTGGTTGATGTGGACAAAAGCAACACCGCAAAAATTAAAAACGACCTGGTACTAAATGTTGTTACCCAATACCTTACCGTATTAACCAACCAGGATTTGGTAACCGCATCGCAACAACAAATAGATATATCCAAGATTGCTTTAGACAGGTCGCAGAAAAACTTCGACGTAGGCAACCAAACGCTCGCCGACCTATCGCAGGCCAAAGCACAGCAATCTACTGCCGAGCTCAATTTAACTACGGCACAAAACCAGTTAGATCTGTCGTTACTGGTGCTGAAACAATACATGGAGATGAACCCGTTGGAGAATATCACGGTGGAGAAGCCCGACATTAGTAAGTTTACCGATGTACGTACCGCTTTTGATGGCGCATCTGTAATAAAGACCGCGCTTGAGATAAATCCTGACGTAAAACTTGCCGAAACGAGGCAGCTTGCAGCACAGCAAGCTATAAAAGTAGCCATGGGTGCCTATTACCCAAGTTTGGTGTTATTTGGCTCTGGCAATTCACGTTACTCCGATGCCGCCGTTAGGTTCAATAACCCTACTGCCAACTACCCATTTTTTGACCAGTTTAAAGAGAACTTTAATCAATCATTCGGCGTATCGCTACAGATACCTATTTTCAACCGGTTTGCCACCCGTACCTCGGTACGTAAGGCCCGCATCCAGTTTGAGAATGCCCAGGTAAGCACGCAGATATCTAAAAACAACCTGAGTAAGGTAATTATCCAGGCGGTATTGGATGTATCGGCGGCTAATAAAAAACTGTTTAGTACCGAGCAAACCTACCAGGCCAATAAAGAAGCCTTTAACGTAATACAACAACGGTACAATGTAGGGTTGGTAAACTCGCTCGATTACAATACATCGTTAACTAACCTGAATAAATCTCAGTTCGACCTGATACAGGCACGTTACGAGGTAATATTCAGAAGTAAGGTAATTGATTATTATCTTGGTAACCCTATAACACTCTAAACTTTAAATAAATAATCCTGAAAAAATATCATGGGAAAGACTACTAAATATATCCTTATCAGCTTAGGCGCATTGGCCGTATTGCTTTTTATACTGAAAGCAACGGGCGTAATTGGCAAACCTAAACTTACGCAAGTTGCAGTTGAAAAAGCCGATACGCGCGATATAAACGAAAACGTATCTGCCAGCGGAAAAATAAAACCACACATCGAGGTAAAAATAAGCCCCGAAGTGAGCGGCGAGGTGGTTGAACTGCCTATTAAAGAAGGCGACGTGGTTAAAAAAGGCCAGCTGCTTTGTAAGATCCGCCCGGACATTTTAAAATCGGGTTACGATCGTGCGGTTGCTTCTTACAACTCACAAAGAGCAAGCGTTGGTAATTCATCGCAAATGCTAAAACAATCCGAAGCTACTTTTGCCAACCAGGCATCTATATACAAACGCAGCCAGGAACTTTACAAAAACAAAGTGCTTACCGCTGCCGAGTTTGAACAGGCAAAAGCAAATTACGAAGGCGCAAAGGCATCGTTAGAGGCAGCCAAACAAAATGTTATCGGTTCTACCTACGGCCTGGCCCAGTCATCTGCATCTGTTAAAGAAGCACAGGATAACCTTGCCAAAACAACCATTTACGCACCGGTTGATGGCGTAGTATCAAAACTATCCATCGAAATTGGTGAGCGGGTTTTAGGAACCCAGCAATTTGCCGGTACCGAGATCATGACCATATCCGACCTGAACAAAATGGATGTGAACGTTGATGTGAACGAGAACGATATCAACCGCATAGCTGTTGGCAACCCATCGCAAATAGAGATAGATGCTTTCCTTGGCAAAAAATTTGAAGGCCAGGTGATAGAGATAGGCAGTTCGGCAAACGTGGTGGGTACCAATGCCGACCAGGTAACCAACTTTACCGTAAAAGTGAGGATAACCGCACAATCATACCTGGAGCTGCTGAAGAAGAATGCTGCAAACCATTCCCCTTTCCGCCCGGGATTAACCGCTACGGTTGATATCCAAACAAACCATGTAAAAGCGCTATCGGTGCCAATACAATCGGTTACCACCCGCGAAGAAAAGAAGCCTGCAGCAAATGGCAACGGTACCGAAGATGCCAAGAAAACAGCAAGCACTCCAATAGCTAAGGAATATGTATTTGTGCTTGATAAAGCGAACAAAGTAAAACAGGTACAAGTAAAGACCGGCATACAGGACGATACCTACATACAAATACTAAGCGGCCTTAAAGGTGGCGAAGAAGTAATATCTGCACCATTTGCTGCTATCTCTAAAGACCTTAAAGATGGACAAATAGTAGAAAAAGTAGATAAAGCCAAACTGTTTACCGGCGACGCTAAGAAAAACTAATTTTCCGGGACGAAGGATAAAAGATAGAAGGACAAAGGATAAAACCTTTGTCCTTTTTTTGTTTAACCCATTTTTTTTATCTGCTCTTCTTTCACCTTGCCTTTTTCCCTACCCTATTTTCTCCCTCGTCCATTCCTCTTTTGTCCTCAAAAATTCATTTATTTGTACCATCGGGGGAAACCAATTGCCCTGGTAGTACATTATATCTGTAATGCTTAAGCAAATACATAAAATCACGGTAGTTGGCGGCGGAAGCTGGGCCACAGCCAACATTAAGATGCTTGCCGACAACACCGTAGAAAAAGAGATTTTCTGGTGGATGCGGAATGAGCAGGCGGTAGAACATATCGGCAAATTTAGGCACAACCCCAACTATTTAAGTTCTGTAGAAATTAAAGTGCCGGCGGCAAATATATCGTCCGATCTAAAACCATTGATTCAGGTTGCAGATTGTATCCTCCTGAATGTGCCTGCCGCGTTTTTAAAGGAAGCCTTAGCAGGAATAACAGCTGAAGACCTTGCCGGCAAAAAAATAGTATCGGCCATTAAAGGAATAGTACCCGATGAAAACCAGATCATCGGCGAATTTTTGAACCAAAACTACAATGTATCCTTCAGCAATTTTATGGTGATAAGCGGCCCCTGCCATGCAGAGGAAGTAGCGCTGGAGAAACTATCATACCTTACCATCGCCTCGCAGGATGTTGACCTGGCTACCGAATTTGCCTCCATGTTGAACACCCGTTACATTAAAACCATCGTATCGGATGATATTTACGGTACCGAATACGGCGCTGTATTAAAGAACGTTTACGCCATTGCCAGTGGTATTTGCCACGGCGTAGGTTATGGCGATAACTTCCAGTCGGTATTAATATCAAACGCCATACGCGAACTGGAACGCTTTGTGGACGAGGTGCACCCTATCGACAGGGATATTAAAGAATCCGCCTACCTGGGCGATCTGCTGGTTACCGCATATTCGCAATTTAGCCGCAACCGTACCTTTGGCAATATGATTGGCAAAGGTTACACCGTAACATCGGCACAACTGGAGATGAACATGATAGCCGAAGGCTATTATGCAGTAAATTGCCTACACCAGATAAACCGCCAGTACAAGGTAGATATGCCTATATGTGAGGCTGTTTACGCTATTTTATACAAAAAAGCTTCCCCTACGGTAGAAATGCGCAAACTGGCAGAGAAATTGAGTTAACTACCACAGTTAATTCAATTTATCATACCATGAAAAAGTTATTCAGTACGGCAATGTTCGCGGCTGCTATGTTTGCAGCCTCTACTACTTTTGCACAGACCCATAAAGACACAACCGTTGCCCAAAAAGTTGGCACCACCGTAAAAAAGGGGTGGAAAGCAACCAAAAAAACAGCAAGCACTGTGGGCAATAAAACTGCCGAAGTCGCTTCTAAAGGGGCATCTGCAGTGGCCGATAAAAAATATGATGGCAAAGTAGCCCCCGGCGGCCAAACCATTTATATTGATAAAAACTCCTATTACTATTATGTAAACAAAAAAGGCCGCCATGTTTATGTGAAAGAATCGGCTTTGGTAGCCAAACCATAACAAAATATAATTGAGGCACCTGTTGTACAACAGGTGCCTTTTTCTTATCTTATCATCATCATGAAAACCTACACTTTAACATTTATACGCGTGGCGTGCGCATGTATGCTGCTCACGGCTGCCTGCCATAAAAACGAACCTAACAAGAAGCTGCAGGGTAACTGGAAATCTAAAGACAGCATTACCAGCTTAAAGATCACTGATAAGCAATTTACGCTGGATAACGAGGCCGAAGATTACTTTTTAAAAGGCGACACCATTTTTACCTCCTTTGAAGGCAACCTGCCCTACACTAAGTTTGTAATCCAAAAATTGGACGAAAAGCAGTTAAACCTCCTATTCCCGGATTCTGTTGCGGTTGAATTTAGCCGTTAAACAAAAACCTCCCGGATGCTGGTGCAAACGAGAGGCTTTGTAAACAAAACTAAACTATGCTTTTGGGTAAACTACCCCCCAAAAGCTCTTATGAAAACTAAAAACTAAATTAGAACCTTCTACGTCGCTCCGGGCGTTCCTCGCGGGGTTTGCCAGAGAAATCACGGAAACCACCGCCACCGGCGCTTTTGTTCCTGTCCCTGTTAAAGCCACCTTCGCGTCTTTCGCCACCACCACTTCTTTCACGGTTGAAACCACCGCCGCCTTCGCGTCTTTGGTAACCACCTTCGCGTCTTTCGCCACCACCTGTACGGGTTGTGCTGGTACCTTCGCCAGATATTTCAATCCTAACTTCGCGGCCTTTAAATTCAACGCCTTTAAAGTTGTTTACTACCTGGTCAACATCGCCGTTGCTTACTTCAAAGAAAGAGTAAACACCTTTAACATCAATTTTACCAACAGTACGGCCGCTTATTTTAGAGTTGTTGCAAATGTAACCCAGCAGATCGCCACGGTTAAATTCATCAACACTACCTAAATTGATAAACAGGCGTGTGTATTCGCTTTTACCACCAGCATCGCGCATACCGCGCTCGCCACCACGTTCACCATCACGCATCCTGTCATCAGCCGGGGCGTTCAGGTCAGGTGCATTTTTATAATAATCTAAAAAGCGGTTAAACTCTATTGATGCAAACTGTTTGATAACCTGTTCTTTGTCCAGATCTTTAAATTCATCCATAATGCGCGGGATGTATTGTTCAATCTGTTCTTCGTTAACGGTTACGTTATGCACTTTGTGTAACAATGAAAAAAGTTGTTTCTCGCAAACATCAAACCCGGTAGGGATCTCTGCTTTGATAAACTTTTTACCAATGGTACGTTCTATCTGCCGAATTTTACCAAGCTCTTTGCTGTTGATAATAGCGATAGATACACCTGTTTTACCTGCGCGGGCTGTACGGCCGCTACGGTGGGTGTAGTTTTCAATTTCGTCAGGTAAGCTGTAGTTAATAACGTGTGTTACATCGTTAACATCAATACCACGTGCGGCAACATCAGTAGCAATTAATAATTGCAGGCTGCGTTCGCGGTAGCGTTTCATTACCTTATCGCGTTGTTGCTGCGAAAGGTCACCATGTAAAGAATCGGCATTGTAACCGTCTTTCATCAACGACTCGGCAATTTCCTGAGTTTCAATTTTAGTACGGCAAAACACGATACCGAAGATAGACGGGTTGTTATCAACAATACGTTTAAAGGCAGCGTATTTATCACGGGCACGTACTACGTAGTACTCGTGGTCTATATTCACATTACCTGTGTTTTTTTCGCCCATGGTTAACTCAAAAGGGTTATCCATGTATTTTTTAGCGATCCTTCTTACTTCGGAAGGCATAGTGGCCGAGAACAGCCAGGTTTTTTTCTCGTCAGGAGTGGTGGATAAAATACTGTCAATGTCTTCCTGGAAGCCCATGTTGAGCATCTCATCAGCCTCATCCAATACTACAAACTTAACCTGCGAAAAGTCTATCGCCTTACGGTTAATAATGTCGAGCATACGGCCTGGTGTGGCCACAACGATCTGTACGCCGCGTTTAATTTGGCGTAGTTGATCCTGGATGCTTGCACCGCCATAAACGGCAACAACGTTAACGTTGTTCATTTTTTTGGCGTAGTTCTTAATGTCGTTCGTGATCTGTAAACAAAGTTCACGTGTTGGGCATAAAACAAGCGCCTGCGGATGATTTACTTCGAAATCGAGCAGTTCTAATAGCGGCAGTCCAAAAGCAGCTGTTTTACCGGTCCCTGTTTGGGCTAATCCGACAAAATCGTTGCTGCCTGTTAACAATACCGGAATTGACTGTTCCTGGATTGGCGTAGGATTTTCAAATCCTAACTCAGAGATGGCATTAACAATATCATGACGGATTCCCAGATTGATAAATGGGTTCATGAATTTAAATAACGTATTTGGCTACATCGCCAAATCGAGCGCAAAAGTACGTTTTATATTCCATTAATCCAATGCCTTTTTATTTATTTAAAATAATGATAATTTTAGCCTCAGAATTAGCTATAAAACTCTCAAAATCAAACAGTTTTTTGTGCAGATTATTTAAACATCATAATCCAGCGAGATTTTGGGCGACTATCAGCCCCATTAAAAAGCCGCCCATATTGGAAAATATCAATTAAAAAATATCTGTATTAGTCGGTTATTTTATACCTTTAAAAATCAACACCTTGCCATCATGAAACTTATTAAAGCCCTTCTCACTATTTTATTAGCCTTAGTTATTTGCACCGGCTATGCCCAGCAAAAAGAAACCGCCAAAAAAGACACCAACACCTACGGCCAAAACAAAGCGGTGGGAAAATATGCCGAGATCCGCGGCATTAAAATGTATTACGAAGTTTATGGTAAAGGCGAACCTTTGCTCATTATCCACGGTAACGGCGGCTCGATAAAAGATTTCAGGTATCAGATCCCTTATTTTGCCAAAAAATACAAAGTAATTTTGGCCGATAGCCGTGCGCAGGGGAAATCCAATAACGACAAAGATTCCCTCAGCTACGAAATGTTGAGCGATGACCTTAACGCGTTGATGGATCAGCTTAAGCTTAAAAACGCAAATGTAATTGGCTGGAGCGATGGCGGAATAGAAGGCTTGCTGTTAGCCATGCGTAACCCCGATAAAGTAAAAATGCTTGCCGTAACCGGTGCTAACCTTTGGCCAGATACTACTGCTGTTTACCCCTATATTGCCGATTTAGTAATGAAGCAAAACGTATTTACGGCTGATTCCCTAAAGAAAATGAAAAATCCTTCGAGGCTTATAAAAGACCAGGTGCTGTTACTGCACCTGCTTAGCTACGAACCGCATATAAAACCGGAAGCTTTGCATAAGATAAGCTGCCCCACCCTCGTCATCGGTGGCGACCATGATGTAATAAACCCGGAACATACCATGCTGATAGCGAAAAACATCCCGAGATCGTATTTATGGATCTTGCCAAACTCCGGGCACTCCACCCCTATTTACTACCGCGATATGTTTAACCGTGTAATAGGCGATTTTTTTAGCAAGCCTTACCGCAAGATAGAGAAGTGGGATGTATTGAAGTAAAGCACCTTGAAACTTAGCTATGCTGTATGCGTAGCAGTACGCAGAAAAATATACCGCAAATGTACTATTGGCATAACACTTTAATTAGTTGACATTTACGGGTGAATAAACCATATTACCAGTAATGAAACTCAGCTTAAAAACCCTCTCAAAAACGCTTGCCATGATGCTGTTGCTTATCATGGCGGTCAGCTCTTGTAAAAAAGACAAGAAAGTTGACCCAACACCTACAGCAACCAGCTCTATGGCCGGCACAATTGATGGTAAAACCATAAAACTGGATGCCGGCGCGCTCACATCAACCTACTACTCTACCGATGGCGACGCAAGCAAGGCTTTAGAAACCTCCGCCACGCTAAATGCTTCGGGCGATAAGTTGAATTTCTTTTTAAACGATCTTAAAAGCGGCATTTTAGCGCTTACCAAAAAATCGGGCACCTCTTTTAACCCGGGTTCGCACACCATAAAAATAAACGCCGACAGCCCCAGTCCGGTGCAAAGCTATGTATCGTACTTTAGCGGCGGCAATACCTACTTCGCCTACTCTGGTTCGATAGAAATAACGATTACCGATACCTCCATCACTGTAAAATGGAGCATTAATTTTAAAGACGCATCCGGTCGGGAGTTTAATTCGGCGGGTTCGTTCACGTTTGTAAACTACTTTGCGGTTACTAAGCCAAAATCGGAAGTAAAGGATCCTACCCCGGTCGCGGCCAAGCCCACTATCGAAAATATCAGCCCTACATCGGGTAAAGCCGGCGATTCGGTTTCTATAACGGGAGTAAACTACAGCACCACCGCCAGCGAAAACGAAGTTAAATTTAACGGCGTTGCTGCAACGGTAAAATCTGCAACGGCAACCCGCATTATTGTAACCGCGCCACAAACCGGCACAACCGGCGCGGTTACCCTTAAAGTAAAAAACAGCGACCTTACAACGGGCCCAACTTTCACCTATGTACAACCGGCAACCCTTACCTCTATATCACCGGCAAGCGGTAAAGTGGGCGATACGGTAATTATTACAGGCACCAATTTCAGTACGGATTTAGGGCAGAACTCGGTTAAATTTACCGGAGTACAAGGCTCGTTGCCAGCGGTGGTAAAAAGCGCTACTGCCACCAAACTGGTTGTTACAGTTCCGCAAGGCGCGCTTACCGGCCCAATTACCATAAGCGTTAGAGGCGGGGCGACATTAACCAGCAGCGACTTTGTGGTGATTATCCCCCAAACCAATGGAGATTGGCAGGAAACAGGCTTTACGCCCTTAATTCAAAACGTCAATCTGTCTGCATCAATAGGCAAAACCATGCTGTTCACCGGCGGGCTGGCGCCAAATTATCTGTACTACACCAGCAATGGAACAAGCTACGCAAACGTATATAACAACCTGCCTTTTGACCTGCAAACGCTGCAAATTCACCTGGTTGCATCTGATGGCAGCACATATTACATTACTACCAATCAAGGCATTGCCAAATCAGCTGATGGCACTACCTGGACAAAACTACTGCCCGATGCTAACCTGCCAAACCAAGGCTTTACCGGTATGGTTACAAGAGCCGGGGTATTAGCAATAATGAGCGCCACCAAGCTGTTCACCTCTACCGACAAGGGCGATACCTGGGCGACAGCAGAGTTACAGGCACCTCAGGGCGTATCGCTTGATTATTTAACCAGCGATGCAAACGGTAAATATTTTTATGCGATAGATGTTGCGCATAACCTTCCGGATAGCCTGGCCAAACACGTTATTTACCGGTCTACCAACCAGGGTAAAACATGGAACGCCACAAACGGTACAACGGGTATTTATGCGTATGCGGGCGGCTACCAGGATTTCTTTAAATCGTCTGACAATTACCAATTTGCCTTATTCTCTCCGCCAAGTAATAACACTTTAAATGCTCTTCGCCTTTACAGGTCTACGGGGCAAGGTGAGGCATGGGTTAAAATTAGTGATGAACAAAGCTTTACGGTAAAAACATTTGGTACGGTTGTAACCTACGGCGGTACAAGCTTTAATATCTCTGTAGATCAGGGTACAACTTTTGCAAAGCAGACCATCCCTTCGGGCTACGTTATTGGTGGAATTCAAAAAACGGAAGATTTTTATTACATCTTCTGCTTCAACACCAGCGGCTCGCATAGGATCTTCCGCCGCGGTATTTAGTTGCAGTTATAATATCGAATATCGGGAAAGAGCTCTCCTTTTAACAAAGGGGCGCTCTTTTTTATTAATAACGAAGTTAGCAGCGGTTATTGCGGGGTAGGCGTACCACCGCCGGCCTGGAACATGTGGTTCCAGTACATATAAACAATAACGCCAACAACAATTATGGCCAGCACAATTAAGCCTAATTTGCCTTTGCGCTTATCCTGGCGCATTACCCATACTAAAAAAGCAATAAGCGGCAGTACGAAGATTGCCCAAAAAATAAGTGATGCGGGAGTCATGTTGTTGTGTTTATAAGTTAATAGTTCAAGGTTCATAGTGTAGACGGAAAGCAGTTCGCAGCATTTGTATTACTATGAACTATCAACCATGGGCTATCAACCAAACGGCATTCTGGCCAGCGGTGCTACCTCCTGCCCTACAAATTCGCCTTTTAAGTATTTATAGTGTCCGGCAATGGCTATCATAGCGGCATTATCGGTACAGTATTCAAATTTTGGAATGAAACAATTCCAGCCTTTATCGGCACAAAGGTTGGTGAGCCCTTCGCGCAAACCTGTGTTAGCAGATACACCGCCGGCTAAAGCAATGTCTTTTATGCCGTACTCTTCCGCCGCGCGTTTTAGTTTATTCAGTAGAATTGTTGCTATCCGTTTTTCTACCGAGGCGCAAATATCCGCCAGGTTCTCCTGTATAAAGTTTGGGTTTTTAGCAACGTTATCACGGATGAAATACAGGATGGCCGTTTTCACCCCGCTAAAGCTGAAATTATAGCCGGGTATCTGCGGTTCAGGAAATTTATAAGCGTCCGGATTGCCGCTGCGGGCGTGTTTGTCTATCAGCGGGCCACCGGGATAGGGTAAGCCCAGTATCTTGCTGGTTTTGTCCATTGCCTCCCCGGCAGCATCATCCAGCGTTTGGCCGATGATCTCCATATCAAAATGGTCTTTCACCAGCACAATTTGTGTATGCCCGCCGGATACGGTAAGGCACAGGAAGGGGAATGTTGGTTTATGATCGCCAATAAAATGCGCTAAAATATGCGCCTGCATATGGTTAATATCAATAAGCGGCAGGTTTTTGGCCAGCGCGAACGCCTTGGCAAATGATACACCAACTAATAAAGAGCCTAAAAGGCCGGGGCCGCGTGTAAAAGCTACCGCATCAATATCATTTTTGTTTACTTTTGCGTTTAATAACGCTTGTTGTACAGCAGGGACAATGTTTTGCTGATGAACCCTCGAGGCAAGCTCGGGCACAACACCTCCGTAAGCTTCGTGTATGGTTTGGTTGGCAATAACATTGCTCAATATCTCACCATCTACACAAACAGATGCGGAGGTTTCATCACATGAAGATTCGATTGCTAATATTACAGGCACTTTTAAGAAATTATTGATTTAATGAATTAGCGAATTAGTGATTTGATGAGCAAACTATTTGGGTGGATAAGCGTATAGCGATAGGGCTTAATCAATCTCACACTAAATCGCTCATTCACTAATTAAATTAAACACAAAGTTATTAAAAAACTACTCAAAATAGCGTTAGGCATTGTATTGGTACTACTGTTGTTCGTCAGCATAGTGTTAATATTATTCCAATATAAGCCGGTGCAAACCTGGGCGGCAAAGAAAGCCACCGTTTATTTATCAAAAGAGCTTAAAACTACGGTTGATATAAAAAGCCTTTACATAGTGCCGTTTAAATCGGTTGTGCTGGAGGGCCTGTATGTTTTAGATAAGCAGCAGGATACTTTATTAAGCACCCCAAAACTTGCCGTGGAGCTAAGCGGGTTCTCTATCTTTAGCAGCATCAAAAAAAGGGTTATCGATTTTAAGTCCATCCAGCTGGATAACGGTACCTTTTACCTCAAAAAGCAAAAAGATAGTACCACCAATCTTAAATTTATTATAGATTATTTCAACTCCGGCGGTGGCGATACTACCAAAAAGCCTTCGGCAAAACCATGGACGCTCAATTTTGATAAGATCGCGGTAAACAACTTCCATTTTAAATATAAGAATAAGTTGCGTACAGCCGTAATAAGCGGCGTTAATTTCGACGACCTTGATGTGAACCATTTCAGCATCGTAGTGCGCAATATGGACCTGAAAAACCACCTGTTTAAAGCCAACGTTACCGGGCTTACCCTACGGGAACAAAGCGGTTTTAAGGTAAACAACTTCAACGCCAACGCAACCATAGATACCACCCAGATACTGTTACAAAACCTGGATATCATTACCCCGAACTCCAAAGTGCGCAATTTCTTCAGGATGAACTTTAAATCGTTTGACGATTTTGATGATTTTGAAAACAAGGTGCGCATGGATGCCGACATTAAATCATCGCACCTATCATCGAAAGATGTTGCTTTTTTCACATCCTCGCTTGGTAAAATAAACTTTGAACTGGGCGTAGACGGCCGCATCCGCGGCATGGTGAATAACCTGAAGGCTAAAAACCTCACCGTAACCGCAGCGCAGGCTACTTTTGTAAAAGGGGATTTTAATTTAACCGGCCTGCCCGATTGGGAGAACACCTTCCTCGCTTTAAAATTTGAGCAGGTAGCCACTAACAAAAAAGATCTGGATTACCTGTACAAACACTTTACCGGCAAACCAACAGCTAAGCTGCCCGCCATAGTAGGCAAGTTTGGTAACGTTAATTTCAGCGGCAGGTTTACCGGTTTGCAAAATGATTTTGTGGCGTTCGGTACATTTAAAACCAAGTTGGGCCGATTTGATCCGGATATCAACCTTAAAATAAACAAAAAGGGTGTACCGAGTTACAGCGGTAAACTCACAACAACCAATTTCGACCTGGGCACTCTACTGGATGATAAAACCCTGGGGCGTACCACCTTATCGGCCAACTTAAGCGGCAGCGGCGACGACCTGAAAACGCTTGCTGTTAAAGGTAACGCGAACATTAAGTACATTGGCTTTAAGGGTTATAACTACAGCAATTTGGTAACCAGCGGCACCTTTATAAAAAAGGTAGCGGCAGGCAAATTATCCATTAACGATAAAAATATAAAACTGAACATTGCGGGCAGCGTAAACCTTAATCCAACACTCCCCATTTATGATTTTACAGGCAATGTGGATAACGCCCGCCTGCGCGAATTAAAATTCATAAAAGATACGGTTACCGTTACTACGCAAATGAACACCAATTTTTCGGGCAATAACCTGGAGAATTTGGATGGGCACATTCTACTTACCGGTATTAGGGTGACCGATCCGCACCATAGCTATATAGTAGATACCGTAGCCATCAATGCAGATGGCAAAGGTGACGCGCGTACCATTTCGCTGCACTCGGATGTTGCCGACGGAAGCATTAAAGGCAGTTTTAACCTGGCTACTCTGCCATCTTATTTTAAAACGATAGCCAAGAAGTATATCCCATCGTTAAAAACAGAGATCACTGCACCCAAACCGCAGAATTTTGATTTTAACCTAACGCTAAAAAACCTCGACCCGGTTTTGGCCATTTTCCGGCCCGATCTGAAAATACCCGATCAGGGCACGTTTGTTGGCAAGTTTAACTCCTACGATAAAACCGCGACGCTAAGCGGGTTTATAAAAACCATTAAGCTTGGCAAAATTGTTTTTCACGATTTCATTATAGATGAAAGCACCAGTGATGATATGCTGAGCTTAAACGCATCCTTAAACCGGGTAGACCTTACCGACAGCTTGTATATCAAAAACATCAATATTGCCAACTTCCTGAAAAACGATAGCCTTAACTTCAACGTTAAGCTTTCTGATAAAGACGCGACCAACCAGTTGGATCTTTATGGATTGGTTGAGTTTGGGCGGGATACAACCGCCAAACTTAAGCTGCTGCCATCAGACGTGGTTTTAGAGCACCAGAAATGGAAGATACAGGACCAGGTACGCATCCGCCTCCTTGATGGTAAAACACAAGTAACTGGTTTCGAGCTTTCCAATGGGGTACAAAAGGTAAAAATAAACGGCTTTATATCTGATAATCCCGCCGACGAATTGAAGTTGACCTTCCAAAAATTCAACATGGCTACGCTTAACCAGCTTACCAAATCATCCGGCGTGTTGTTAAAAGGCGCGCTTAATGGCGATGTAGTGTTTACCTCGGTTATTAAAAAGCCCGGCGTTGATGCCAATTTAACCATCGACTCGTTAACGATGAATAAAACGCTGATAGGCGACGTGAAGATAAAATCGAAACTGGATAACCAACGCGAGCAGGCCGATGTAAAAATAAACATTACGCACCAGGGCTTGGAGACCATGAATCTCGCGGGCATTTACACTTTAGGGCACGAAGCCGGCGACAACCTGGATTTTGATGTAAAGATGGATCATACCGAAGCTATTATCTTCGAGCCTTTTGTGAAGGGCCTGGTGTCTGACCTCAAAGGGACGGTGTCTGCCAACTTAAAACTATCCGGTTCGCCATCCAACCCCGAATTAAACGGCGACCTCACCTTAAATAACACCGGCGTTACCGTTGATTACCTTAAAACTGCCTACACCGTAACGCATAAGCTAAGCGTAAACAACAGCGTTATTGGCATTGAGAATATGGTGTTGAAGGATTTTAGAGGCGGAACCGGAACCGCCAATGGCAAGGTTGATCTAACAAACATCGGCAATCCTTTTATCGACATAACGCTTGAAGCTAAAAACCTGCTTGCCTTAAATTCCACCTTTAAAGATAACCACCTTTATTATGGTACTGCGTACGGCACAGGTACTTTTAAATTTAACGGCCCGGTTGATAATATGAAGATAGATATTACGGCAAGCACCGAAGCCGGAACTATATTCAACATCCCGCTTAATACCTCGTCAACCGCTGCCGATTACGATTTTATAAAATTTGTTAATCATAACGACACCACCAGAAAAGTGGATACTAAGGTAAATGCCTTTAACGGCGTTACCCTGAATTTCGATTTAACTATCGACGAAAAAACAATTGTACGCATCAGTACCGATTATGGGGTTTTAGAAGGGACGGGGCAGGCCAGGAACCTTAAGCTTAACATAAACAGCCTGGGCGATTTTGAGATGTTTGGTGATTTCCTTATTACATCGGGTAAGTTTGAGTTTACCGCGAAAGATTTCATCAGTAAGAATTTTGTGGTAAGCCAGGGCGGTACCATCCGCTGGACGGGGAACCCATCCAACGCAGAGATCAATTTAAAGGCCCTGTACGAAGTGCGAACCGACATAGCCCCGTTGTATAACGCGGCCGGTTTAACATCGCCCTATGGCGCTAAACAGGTACTGGTGCAGGCCGAACTATTGATAACCAAATCGCTGATACAGCCTAATATCGATTTTAACTTTACCTTCCCGGTAGACCCTTCCATTAAGGATGACCTTTCCACCTACCTTGCGGATAATAACAACCGCAGCCAGCAGGCTTTAAGTATTATTGTAAGGCGCAATTTTGCATCTGGCACAGGGGCTAATATCACTAACCAAGTGGTGGGTACGGCTACACAAGCTGTGAGTGAATTTGCTTTTAATAAGCTAAATAACTTTATATCGCAATCCAATATTAAAAACGTCGATCTGAACATCCGTTCGTTTAGTGATGCCAGCCTCGGGTTCAGATTATTTAACGAGCGATTGCTTTTAAACGGTAGTTTTTACTCCAACAATGGCTCTACGGATATTTTCAACAGCCGTACCAACCTTTTCAACTCTGCCCTTAATAAGGATTTTGAGGCGCAATATCTCATTCGTAAAGATGGTAACCTACGCGCCAGGTACTCTTACCGCGCGCTAAACAGCACCACATTAAACACAATTAACGATGCCCTGGGCGTGCAGTACGTAAATGGTTTGGGGTTAGTTTACCAGCGCGATTTTGACACGTTTGGCGAATTTATACGGAATATTTTCAGACAAAGCCGGCGCGATAAGGCACCAACAACCCCACTGCCGGTCCCGGCTGCTACTATAGCACCAACGGTGACGAACAGCGCACCGGACGATAAAAGTTCAGAAGATAATTAGACGATTAGTGCTCGCGCATAATAGCGTGGTCCATCTTATCGCGCTTGGTTTTCAGATACGCCTCGTTGTGCGGGTTTGATGCTATCTCTATCGGCAGGTTTTCAACCACCTCTAAACCGTAACCTATCAATCCGGCCCGTTTTTTAGGGTTGTTTGTAAGCAGGCGCATTTTTGAGATGCCGAGGCTGCGCAGTATCTGGGCGCCGATGCCGTAATCGCGCTGGTCCATCCCAAAGCCAAGCTTAATATTAGCCTCAACGGTATCCAGCCCGTTTTCCTGTAAATGGTAAGCTTTTAGTTTATTTACCAACCCAATACCGCGGCCTTCCTGGTTCATGTAAACAATAACGCCTCTACCTTCCTTACTGATGATCTCCATCGCTTTATGCAATTGCGGGCCGCAATCGCAGCGGCAGGAGCCAAAAATATCACCTGTAACGCATGAACTATGCACACGCACCAAAACAGGTTCGTTTATATTCCATTCGCCTTTTACAAGCGCTAAATGATTTTCGCCGGTATCCAGTTGGGTGTAGGCAATCATATCAAAATCGCCCCATTGCGTAGGCATCTTTACAGAAACCTCTTTACGCACCAGCGATTCGGTATTTAAGCGGTAAGCTATCAGATCTTTTATCGATACGATAACCATATCAAATTCTTTCGCCATCACCAGTAATTCCGGCAGGCGGGCCATGTCGCCGTCCTCCTTCATTATCTCGCAGATAACACCGGCAGGCTCAAAGCCGGCCAAAACAGAAAGGTCGATAGCGGCCTCAGTATGGCCCGAACGGCGCAATACGCCGCCATCCTTGGCTATCAACGGAAAAATATGCCCCGGGCGACCTAAGTCGGCGGGTTTTATAGTTGGATCAATTAAAGCAAGTGTTGTTTTAGAACGATCTGTAGCGGATATGCCGGTTGTACAACCGTGCCCTAACAGATCTACCGATACCGTAAAATTTGTTTCGTGCGAGGTAGTGTTGTGGCTCACCATCGGCTCCAGCTCCAGTTCACGGGCGCGCTGAACGGTGATGGGGGCGCAAACCAATCCACGCCCGTAACGTACCATAAAATTAATGGTCTCGGGCGTTGCATTGCGGGCAGCGGTTAAAAAATCGCCTTCGTTCTCACGGTCTTCATCATCAACCACAATAATGGTTTTCCCAGCTTTTATGGCTTCTATCGCTTCCGGTATGGTGTTCAGCATTGTATCTGTATTTCGTAGGCCTTTATTTAATTAAAAACAGGGGATAAAAGGCACAGCAAATTTAAACGATAATTAAATGAAATAAGGTCGATATTGTGTAAAACTATGCAGGCGTGTTTACCTTGCTAAACCGTGTGCGGAGACGTTTGAAATAACGCTTGTAAATGTCCATATCAAACAAAGCGGAGTCGGTAGCGGCTTTATAGCTAAGAAAAATTCCTATTGGCAACAGTATGGCGATAGCGATCCAGGATCCGATAATTGGCGACAGATCGCCCTCCTTGGCAGATTTTTCGCCAATGGTACCAATGATGTAATAAATAAGGAAGAAAATAACGGATATAACAACCGGGAGCCCCAAGCCACCCTTGCGTATAATAGCACCGAGCGGGGCACCGATTAAAAAAAACACAATGCAAGCCGCGCCAAGATTGAATTTTTTGTGGTACTCCAAAATGTACCTGCGGACGCTTTTGGTTGCATCCTTATAGTTATCGGTGCGGTTGCGTATCATATCCTGCACCTGGCGCACCTCGCTTGCCGCGTTGTTGTAGGCGTTCAATTGGTCGTTCACGCCGTGTAGCAGCACACTATCTGCTGGTACAACTTTTTTTACCGAAGCCGATTTGGCAGGCAGTGAAAAATATTTGATATAGGGTTTTATAAGAGCGTAATTGGTCTTTACGGTACTATCCACATTACGGTTGGCCGAATCTACATAGTGTTGGATCTGCCTGAGATTCATCATCATAGATGCGCTCCTAAACTCCTCTTGTGGCGTTCGCGTCATGGTAAGATCAAACATTGGAAACCGCTGTTCAGTTTCTTTAAACCGAAAACGCGTGAGTTTTTGCCGTTGAAAATAGTTGTTTTCGCTGGGGTCTTCCTGGTAACGCACCCCATCTTTAAGCTTCAAAATAAGATAAAGGTCATCCTTACTGCGGTACATCAATCCCGATTTGGCAAAGGTTACGCTTTGATTGATCTCCAGCGCTTCCCTTTTGTATATCATAATATCGTTAAGGGTTTGCCCATCATCTCCTTTACTTTTAACACGGATAGAATAGCCGGGAAAGCGGTTACTAAAAATATTTTCAGGTAAGAAGTCCGCAGATTTTTGCTTGCGCACGTCGTACAAAAGGGAGTAGTATTTAAGATTGGCAATAGGTAACATCCAATCGGAAAAAGCAAAAGCCGCAATGCTTAATGCCACTACTACCACCATCATGGGGTACATAGCGCGGCGCAACGAGATCCCGGCAGATTTAATGGCTACAAGCTCATAATTTTCGCCAAGGCTGCCATACGTCATAATGGAAGAAAGCAGTACCGAAAGCGGTAGCGCCATAGCCACGTTGGTGGCCGAGTTGTACATCATCAACTCCAAAATAACGTACCACTGGAAGCCTTTACCAATGAGGTCATCAATGTATTTAAACAAAAACAACATCAGCAGCACAAACATTACAATAAATAAGGTTACAATAAACGGCCTTATAAATGATTTGAGCAGTAAGAGATGTATTTTTTTCATCGTGACGAATGCGGCAGTGCAACAACTGCATAATGCATAACTGTAATTAGCAATGCATATTGTAATTAAGCGCGCAAAAATACAGAAATTAAAATTCGTTTACGCGCCAAGCACGCTAATGAGGTAGTCGATCTGGTTATCCCAAATTTGTTTTCGCTCGGTAATGGTTTCCTCTGTAGCAAAATCAGTTATGCTCAAAGCAACATCATTGGTAAGCTCATCCTGGATGATTTCCATCTCAAAATAAGCCTGCGGCTCGTCGTCCAGCCATTTAAAACGCACTAATTTGTTCTCTTTTATGGCTACAAGCTTGGCATTTTGTTTCTCGCCATCCCAGGTAAAGGTGTAGATCTGGTCGCGCACGCTTACATCATCGGCAAACCACTGCGTTAAGCCATTGGCCTCATTTAGAAAAGTATACAATATCCTTGGGGAGGATTTTATCTCGTATTCTATGTTGAATTTCTTCTTCTCGGACATGTGCAGTTTAATCGTTAGCAACCCTTAGGATGTAAATGTTAACATTTTTTCTAAAGAAAACGAATTTCTGCTATATTTGCAAACCTTTTTCAGGAACCATCAAAATATATACTGAAAGAGCTGCTCAATTATTTGGAGCATTAAAACAACAAACCCGGCGGGGTAGCTCAGATGGTTAGAGCGTAGGATTCATAATCTTGCCAATATTGCAACATTGTGGTCTGAAATGGTTGAAAATGGCATTCGCTGTTGTCTACAACAACCACAAAACACCATCAAAACACATGTTGAGCTAGCCGAACCGTTAACAAAACCGTTAACAAAATGCGACCTTTGACAGGGGGCGTGGAAACAAATTTTATTCACTTAAAAAAGTTTCCATTATGGCTACCGCAAAAATCGTCACCTGGAGTCGTCCCGACAAAAACAAACAATTCCCAATCGGTATTAAAGTTTCACAAAATGGCATTCCCGCCTACCTGTTCGAGGGTAACGCGCTTGCATCGCGCGATCATTGGGATGCTGCAAAACAGCAAGTAAAAAAAGCGCATCCGCACCACATGCGATTGACAAATTTCTTGTCAAAAAAGCTTGCAGAAGTTAACGGTAAAATCCTCGAATTTGAAACCGACAAAAAGACTTATTCGGCAGAAGATGTTGTAAACGCAATTAAGCCAAAGCCTGTACAGGCACCGCCGCCGCCTGTCAAACTGCCCTTATTCAAAGACGTTGCGGATAATCACCTGCGCGAACAACAGGCACTTGGTAACTATGATGTTCATAAAACCGACAAAAGTCGCCTGAAACGCTTTTATGAGTATGCCGGAGAGAATGTAACATTCCCCGAAATTACCGTCGAGTTCCTGCGCCATTACACAGTATTCCTAAGGACGGAACACAACCGCAACAGGAAGGAGCAAAAACCATTAAGTGACCGTTCTGTTACCAACCACCTGCTGGCAATCCGTACCCTGTACAATCGCGCCATTACTGCGGGACTGGTTGGCAAGGATAGTTACCCTTTTGGCGGCAGGGAAAAAATTATGATTAAGTTCGGTAAGACCGAAAAAATCGGTTTAACCGGGGATGAAATAAACCTGCTTAAACAATACCAGTTTCCCGCTCACCAAAGGCACTTGCACCATAGCCGCAACATTTGGTTAGTATGCTTTTATTTTGCTGGCATGCGCATCACCGATGCGCTGATGCTGAAATGGTCGGATTTTCAAAACGGGCGTTTTTATTACACCATGTCAAAAAATGGCGAACCGGGATCATTGCCTGTCCCTGCTGCAATCGCCGCCATTTTAGAAGAATACAAAAACGAAACCCAAAAACACGACCTAGTGTTTTCGTTCCTGAAATGCCTTGATAACCTCGACGACCGTTACGCCTTGCGCAGGCGCATTAATTCAGTAACGCGCTTAATTGGCGTACACATGGTCGCTGTAACGGAATTATTGGCTATCAATAAAAACGCATCCCCGCACAAAGCCCGCCACGCTTTTGCGCAACGTGCCGAAGAAAAAGAAATACATCCCAAGGTGCTGCAAAAGATGTATCGCCATGAAAGCATCGTTACAACGATGCAATACCAGTCGAACTTCTCGCATAAGAAAGCGGATGAAGCACTGGAAGCGGTGATCGATTTCTAAAGGGTAAAGAGGGGCGAAAGCCCCTTTATCATTAGTGCATTATATCATCTTTAAACAAACAAGAATGTGCCGCCGGAAGTAAACCAAAAATGCGCAGAGGTGGCGTTAAATTATTAGCAACACATTTATCGCGTTTTTAAAAGAAATACAGGCCGTTGTTCTGTATCTCTCTATAGCATGGTCTCTATATGAAATAGTGCTGTTTCTACTTTTTCTATTTCCAGTAATTCAATCTCCCGGAATTCGGCATGCAACTTTGTGTAAGCAAAATCCAAGAACTTCTTTCGCTCTTCTTTTCTTCCATTTTTAAGATAAGCCGCAATACATATGGCTAAAAAATCGAGTGAACTTAGTTTCGTCATTTAATCCTTCTCCTGCGACTATCATTAATTTAATACATAGTTGTCTGGCTAAAATGTCTTCAAAACTTAAACCAGGTAACGACGAATCTAATGCAAGATGACACTATGAGCAACTTGAATTTCAACATTCTACAAAGCTTCTACCTTGATTTATCAAGGTCACCCCATCTGTTAGAATCCTGATAACAGCTTCTGCGCAGATATATAATTTGAAATATCTAATCGCAACAGAAGAGGGGGGCATTTGCCCGACGCTTCACTCGAGCCAGTCGAGATTGCAAATATAACTTGTCAATGGCCCAACAATAACGACGATAACTTCCCTATTAAATTTAACGTGGTTAAACATTGCGCTGATGTTGAGAAATGCGATTAATTACCTTTCTAAGTTCCCTTTATCCAATTTATGTATTTTTTTCCAATCAATAAACTCGTATTCATCGAAGTAACTAGCAACTAAGTCTATGTTATACAAATTAGGTTCAGGTTTAATAGCCATGCTTGTTAAGAAATTTAAATAATCCGTGTGGTTATCAAAGCCTTTATCAAAATCATTTTTGGGAATAATAACATGCCAAGATTGCTTTACATTTCGATTATAAAGAATCGTATTTCCTGTATATAATAAAATAACTGTATCCAAAACCGTCACTTTTTTAACATTGCAAAACCCAATCCCGGAATATTTTCCTTTAAGGGCGATACACCATCCCATATCGGTTGTCGTAGAGAGCACTTCATATGGTTTTATCAACGGTAACCTACCCATATCCCCATCACCTTTTTCAGTGTAAAATCTATCTACATGTGAATAATTATGCTTACATGCAAATTGAATGAACAGAATGCATAAAAACACAAAGAGTCGGATTGAATATTTCATTTTTATTATTTTATCGTTTCATTCCATCTCGCCTCGACAGCCATGTCGGACCTACCATCCAAAACTCCCGTCCAAATAGGTTTAAGAATAGCGTTGATACCATTGTACGTGTTACTACGTCCTTTTTGATAATCTAAATCAAATTTATCAATGACTTGATAATTAACAATAATCGAGGAATTGACGTTTTCAATCGTGGCAATTATTACACTACCTCCAATAGCCAACTTGAGTTCAGTGTCTCCCTGGGTTGAAAAAAAAGGACCTCCACCAAATTTAATAGGTCCAATAAATCTTTTCAGTAGAGGGTTTGCTCGAAATTGAGCCAGTATTTGGTTTCGCCATGCTAAAAAAGCCGGGTCTTTTTTCATCTTCTCTAATAAATTTCCTGTTATTACCGATTTGCTGGAATACTTTATTATCGCATTATCCCTTAATTCGTCAAATGATGAAGCCGGGTCAGTACTTTTAGGTTTCCAAAACAAATATCTTGGCATTTGGGAGCTCCGTGATTGCGTATAAAATGCAACGTCTAAAACTTTTTTTACATAGGCAATAATATTTACTTGTGGCAACACTCTACCCGTATCTAAGCCAAACCTATCTATATAATTAATCGGATTATTCAAACAATAACTATAAGTTGAACTACTCGGATTTAAATCTGTGATTGGATCCAATACCCCCCCCATTTTCCAATAATTGGGTCGTAAAAGCGCGCGCCATAATCGTACTGATTCGCTAAATCAGCTTGTATTTCTTTGCCATTATAAAGATAACGGTTGTTATTGGCATTATCATATAGCGCTCTCCGCAAGCCGAATGAATAATATTCATCCTCCTGTATCACACGTGCAGTGCCCGCCGGGTTAATATCGAAGCTTACGCGGGTATTGCCCAGGTGGTCTGTAAGGCTGTATTCGTACAAGGTAGGCGCCGCTGTTGTTGAGCGCACGGCCTTCTTCGGTTTGAAGGCAATCGTGCCGTTCTCGTACTGGATGCCGCTGATGTAATCGGTGATGGTTACGCCATTGTTCTTGCGCAGCTTTTGCCCGCTGGGAATTTAGGCACGAGTACGCCGCCCGCTTTGCCTACGCTGCATACTCGCGCGCGAGGTAAAAACGAACTACTTTTTATTTCTTATGAAATTTAATCCTCTAATATTTTCTGCAAGGTATAGGTCTCTAATCGAATCTCCTTCTAAACAAATCGATGTAGTTTCGCTAATGTCAAAACAAGTTACTTGTGAAAGCTTTAAAATTGAGTTTTTATCTGCGTTATCATATATCATCGAACGTAGAACAAATTTGTAACACCCTTTTAGTTTGATTATACCGGATTTTAGTTTCTTTTCCTTTTGTGAAACAATTTTATATATGCGATCATTTTTTTTTGAATAAATTAGGTAATAATTGTTTATTGAGTCAATTTTATAAACACGATAACAACATGTGTCATTTAAGACTTTATCTTTATACTTGCCTCTTTGTAATTTATTCTTGTACTCCGCAGTAAATAGCGATATGATAACGAAACTAACAATAAAAAACTTCATAATTATACTGATAAATTACTTTTCAATCTGTTGAATTATTTTTGTCTGATTTGGCTTAGAAGTACCGGCCCCTCCAATATAGTAAATTTCTCCAGCAGCTGTAGCTCTAGTTAATCCCCGAGTTCTAACTCCATTTGAATCAAAAAACGCTTGCTTTATCGGGCCAGCTTGGTCGACAGCACTTGCATGGGCTGTAGAATAAACACTGTTTGGATTTAAAACATCCTCTTGCGTAGCTGCCCTCGTTGAAAGCCCCGATGCTTGAGCCAATTTTGCGCCAGCAAAAGCTTCTGTAACTTCATGTAACGTATTGGCCCCCGGTTTTTCATAAAAACTGTCAATTGTGCTAGTTGTCTTAGGATTTATTTCTTGATTGGCAACCACCATGTTTTTTCCATCCACCATAGTCGTTGTGACATCGTTACCGCGAAACGCTCCGCCTAACATATCTGTAGTATTGTTTGTCGCATTTACGTTTACTACTATACTGTGATCATCTAATGCATTTTTTAATTTGGTGGCATCAGCGGTTAAAGCTGTACCTGCGACTTGGGTGTAAGTAATGTTACCAGTAGTTCCGTCCCTAGTCAAATTTAATTGCCCTTGTACCGATTTCTGAAGTTCGTCAGTTGCTTTTTGTTGTTCAGAGCCGTTTATATGAACGTCATACATACCATCAGGATCAATAAATGATAGAGGGTTGTTCTTTCCATATACATACGGGCTGATTCGTCTTGACTTCTCCGCTAACGGATCCACCACACCCCATCTCCCTACCACTGGGTCATAAAACCTCGCGCCATAATCGTATTGGCTACCATATTTATTTCACCGTTTCCCAGGTTTTCGGTTTGCGCTTTTTAGGCGTTATAAAGAACGTTTGTTAGGGTAAAGATAAGCGTTAGTTTTTCATTTGCAAGGG
>NZ_JBDSZG010000001.1:0-23682 GCF_039925265.1 Mucilaginibacter sp. | reverse complement strand
TATTGATTATCTTTAAAAAAAAGACCTGTATAGTTCCTTTAGGATTAATAAGCTATAAGGTATAGGTTTTACAGGATTTACTCAAAATCTGTATAGCTATTTCAGGACGGGTCAGTGACACTATTATGGTGAAAATAATGTTAACCCAATATTTTTTTATACTATTGATTATCAGGTATTTGAAAAATTATTTTTGAAATTATGTTAAGTTATGTTAACCCTAATTCCTAAGCACCGATGCTTGATGGTTAGTAAAAGAGGACGAAATTAAAGCAATTCATAGAAGGGCTTACAGAATCGAATATGCTGTCTTTTAATGGACTATTACTCCCGGGAGGGGTGCGGTGGCCCATGAATAACATGGGGTTTCTTCGCCATGCTGCCACGCGATAAACAGCCCCCACCGCTCTTCAAAAGAGAGGAGTTGCTCTTACCCACGGCTTTTAGTGTTCGCGCCCTTACCAACAAATGTTTGTCATATCAGCCTAACAATTGGCCTAAATACTTTCTGCTCCAAACTTTTGAATGAAATAATCCGTTACTTTATACTAAGAAAGGGTACAACATGCGCGGTTACGGATTTTCGAAATTTAAACCCAACCAAATTCCTAAAGGCGGATTTGAAGAATTACTAAAGTTATTCCTGGAGTTACTTAACTACACCGCAGGTGATGCAGGCGAAGCTTTGGCCTGGCTCAACGAACTGGATAAGCAGTATAACATTACCAACGACGAGTATGGTATGGGCGATTTCATCGACGAGCTGAAACAAAAAGGCTACCTGAACGAGGACAACCAAAGCGGAGAAATAAAGATAACGGCCAAAACGGAGCAGAGCATCCGCCAGTCGGCACTGGAGGAGATCTTCGGCAAGCTAAAAAAATCGGGTAAGGGAAACCACCGTTCACCGCAAAGCGGGCAGGGCGATGAAAAGAACGCCGAACGCCGCGAATTTGAATTTGGCGACGCGCTGGACCAGATAGACATGACGCAATCTATCCAGAATGCGCAGGTGAACCACGGCATAGGCGGCGATTTTATGATGACCGAGCGTGACCTGGAAGTGGAGGAGATGGATTACAAAACCCTCACCTCTACCGTTCTGATGATCGATATATCGCACTCCATGATCCTCTACGGAGAGGACCGCATTACCCCCGCCAAAAAAGTAGCCATGGCGCTGGCCGAGCTTATCCGCACCAAGTACCCTAAGGATACTTTGGATATTGTGGTGTTTGGCAACGATGCCTGGCCCATCACCCTGCAAGATCTACCGTACTTACAAGTTGGGCCATACCATACCAATACCTACGCTGGGTTGGAACTGGCTACCGATATGCTTCGCCGCCGTAAAACGCACAACAAGCAAATTTTTATGATAACCGATGGTAAGCCAACCTGCTTAAAGGAAGGCACCAAGTATTACAAGAACAGTATCGGACTGGATAGGAAAGTGGTAAACAAAACGCTGAACATGGCGGCACAATGCAAAAGGCTCAAGATCCCTATCACTACGTTTATGATTGCTAAAGACCCCTACCTGCAGCAATTTGTGCGCAAGTTTACGGAGACCAATGGAGGCAAGGCGTTTTATAGCTCACTTAATAATTTAGGCGAGTACATTTTTGAGGACTACGCGAAGAACAGAAGGAAGAATGTACGTTGATTTGAAAATGAGTTAATTTGAAATTTTGAAGGTGGGCCAGCTCATCTTTCAAATTCTCAAATCACCAAATTTTTCAAATTGACAAATCATCAAATTTTCAAATTAACACATGAGCAAATTATTAGATATAAAGACTTTAGGCGAGTTAAAAAAAACAGGTTACGTAAATCGCTCTGTAAAAGATGAGTTGCGGGCTAACCTGATCACCCAGTTAAAAACAAAAGAAGGCGGCTTTGAAGGCATTGTAGGTTTTGAGGATACTGTTATCCCCGATCTGCAAACGGCCATACTGTCTCGCCATAACATATTGCTTTTAGGCTTACGCGGACAGGCAAAAACACGCATAGCGCGCCTGCTGGTGAACCTACTGGACGAATATGTGCCGTATATAGCGGGATCGGAATTATTCGACGATCCTTTGGCACCGATTAGCTGGTACGGGCATAATGTGATAGAGACCAAAGGCGATGATACCCCGATTGCATGGGTACACCGCAGTGAACGTTATACCGAAAAGCTGGCTACGCCGGATGTTACCGTTGCCGATTTGATAGGTGACGTTGACCCGATAAAAGCGGCCACCATGAAGCTTACTTATTCAGACGAGCGCGTGATCCACTTCGGTTTGATACCCCGTGCGCACAGGGGTATTTTTGTGATAAATGAACTGCCCGATCTACAGGCACGCATTCAGGTATCGCTGTTCAATATTTTGCAGGAAAGAGATATCCAGATCCGTGGTTTTAAACTGCGTTTGCCATTAGATCTCCAATTCGTGTTCACCGCCAACCCCGAGGATTATACCAATCGTGGCTCCATCGTTACGCCTTTGAAGGACCGTATAGAAAGCCAGATATTAACCCACTACCCGCGCACGGTAGAAATATCGCGCAAGATAACCCAGCAGGAAGCTATGCTTACCACCGAGCAACGCAACAATGTGGAAGCTGATGGTTTGGTGAAAGACCTGGTAGAGCAAATTGCTTTTGAAGCACGTGCATCAGAATACATCGATAAAAAATCGGGCGTATCGGCACGTTTAACCATATCAGCCTACGAGAACCTGATCAGTAATGCCGAGCGCAGGATGATCATCAACGGCGAAAGCTCCACGTTTGTGCGCATATCCGATTTCCTTGGCGTTATCCCTGCCATTACCGGTAAAATTGAACTGGTTTACGAAGGCGAGTTGGAAGGCCCCGGCAAGGTGGCCAATATCCTCATCGGCAAAGCCATTAAAACATTATTGCTGCAGTTTTTCCCCGACCCGGAGAAAGCTAAAAAAGCAAAAGGCGTAAACCCGTATGCCGAGATCATCAACTGGTTTGGCGATGGCAACAGCATTGCTTTGGTAGATGGCCTGCCCGCACAGGAGTACAAAAAACTACTGAACGCGGTACCGGGCCTAAAAGATATTGTTAAAAAATTCCACCCGCGTTTAAGCGAGAACCAATCTTTGTTGCTGCAGGAATTTATCCTGCACGGCCTGGCGGAGTTCTCGCAGTTGAATAAAGGATTTTTAGATAATGGCTTCGCTTTTTCGGATATGTTCAACAGCTTGTTTAACTTGCAGCCCGACGACGATCTAGACATCGACGACGACCGTTACTAACATCTTATTGTTCACCAGCTTTATACTTAATGCAGGGCCCGCTTATTACTCTTCTGATCATCATCGTTCTGTTAGCCATCGACTATTATATTTTGCGGGGGCTGCAAACTGCGTTCAGGAAAACAAAGTTCATCCATAAAAAATGGTTTAGCCTTTTTTACTGGGCATGGTCGTTTTTTTTAATAGCGGCGCTGTTCATCAGTATTTATGTAAAGATGGGAGGTGTTGGGCTGCGTGGCGCCCTGCTGTTCCTGTTCTTCATCGTTTTTATCTTCAAGATCTTTTACGTGCTGTTCATCTTGATAGATGATGCCCGCAGATATGTGATCTACCTTATCCGCAAAAATAAAAAACCGGCGCCTGCTGCCGGGCAAACAACAGTAAAGGCAGAAACGGCGCTATTCGGCTCTATCCCACGCTCGGAGTTTTTAATGAAGGCCGGTTTGCTTGCCGGTGCCATCCCACTTTACGCCATTAAGCACAACATGAGCAAAGGGCTGTACGATTACCAGCTTGCCAATGTAGATCTTTACCTGCCCAACCTGCCTAAGGCCTTTGATGGCATGCAGATAGGGCAGATCTCGGATATCCATTCGGGCAGTTTTCACAGTAAGTGGCAAATGAGGGCCGGCATAGAAATGCTGATGAAACAAAAAACCGATGTAATATTTTTTACCGGCGATTTGGTGAATGGCCACACCGGGGAGGTAAAGTATTATATGGATGTTTTTAATAAAGTACGCGCACCGCTGGGCGTTTACTCTATATTAGGCAACCATGATTATGGCGATTACGGCCACTGGCCAAGCCCTGCCGATAAAGCAAAAAACCTGGCCAATATGGTAGTTGCCCACAAAGAATTGGGGTGGGACCTGTTGATAGATGAGAACCGCCGCCTAAAAGTTGGCAACGACGAAATTGGCGTATTGGGTATTGGTAACTGGGGCGAAATGAGCCGCTTCCCTAAATATGGCCGCATGGATAAAGCTATCCAAAACACAGATGATCTGCCTGTAAAACTATTGCTCTCGCACGACCCATCGCATTGGCGGGCGCAGGTATTGCCCGAATATCCGCAGATCGACGTGATGTTCGCTGGCCATACACACGGTATGCAGTTTGGCGTACGCACGCCCGATTTCCAATGGAGCCCTATCGAATATGTTTACACCGAATGGGCCGGCCTTTACCGCGAAAAACACCAGCAAATTTATGTGAATGTTGGCTACGGCTTTTTAGCTTACCCCGGTAGAATTGGAATATTGCCGGAGATCACTATTTTTACATTAAAAGCCGCGGCCGACCCATCTTTAAAAGCCTAAAAATCCGCAGGCAAAACCATACCGGTGCAAATGAAAAAACTAGCCCGCTCTGCATTTGATTTTTTCCTGTTCAGTAACCTGTTCATGTCGCTTTGCGCGGTTGCGCAGGCATTGGTAACTTTTCACCTCATCGGTTCTAAACCGGTAACTACGGTTACGGGCTTGCTTTTCACCTCCACACTGGGCATCTACAATTTCAGCATTCTGCTTACCAAACCCGCTAAGCCCGAGGCCTCGCCTTACCGTCGCGTACGCTGGTTCTTTTCGCATTACCGGCTGATGGTAACGTTCACCATCGTGTCCCTGCTATCACTGATACCCTTGTTCTTTTTGTTATCAATGGAATCCAGGATCTTGCTGGTGTTCCTGTCAATATTGTCCTTTTGCTATAGTATACCGCTGTTTACCATCGGCGAGCATAAGTTTGGCTTGCGTAATATCCCGGGCTTAAAGCCTATCCTCATTACTTTAGTGTGGACGCTTGCCTGCGTTTTGTTACCGATACTGGAATCGGAAGACCTGCACCTTGCAGACGTATCTATGCGCGATACGATGATCCTGATAGCCAAACGCTTTTTGTTGATCGGCGCGTTAACCGTGCCCTTTGATATTCGCGACCTGTTCCAGGACCGGCAATCGGGACTAAAAACTATCCCTGTTGCCTGGGGCGAAAAGAACGCCTACCTGTTTTGCCAGGTGTTACTTGCTGGCTATGTAATACTGCTTTTCCTGTTCCGCAATAATGGCTTTAATGTAGATTTCTTTGCGCTAACCACCACCGCCATACTCATGGGCTGGCTCATCTTCCGCTCTAAATGGGAAAGGGATGAGTATTATTATTTCTTTTATTTAGATGGCGTACTGGTAATACAGTATGTGGTGCTGGTGGGGTTTAATTTGATTTTTGCGAATTAAAATAAGTTGTCATTTTCGTAAATAAAACGTTGTCATTTCTGCGAACCGAGGGACGAGGGAGAAATCTTCTGCGGCACGCTATTACAGCTTTGCATAACCGCCTTACAAGCACGAATGCTTGACCGCCCTGCAAACACGAATTGCACTGAGCATAAGATTTCTCTTCGCTCCCTCGCTCCTTCCCCTCCCGCTGCTCATCGAAATGACAATGGTTTTAATTTGGGCTTGCTAACCCTACTCCACCACCGGTAATGCAATCGCCGATGCAAACTTCACCGTATGGTAAACCTTCTGCGTTGCGGGAATATAATCGCTTTCTTTTGCTTCGAAAATATTGGGCACGTATTTCTGCGGGTTACGATCTATAATGGGGAACCAGGTGCTTTGTACCTGCACCATTATCCGGTGCCCTTTTTTAAACACATGATTTGTGCCGTGCAGGTCGATGGTGTATAGCTCCACTTTTCCGGGTGTAATTGGCTCGGGTTTTTCAAAGCTATTACGAAACCTGCCGCGGAAAACATCATTCGCTATCATAAACTCATAGCCCGACATTTTTAATTCCTTTTTATACTCCGCCGGGTAAACATCTATCAGCTTTACTATCCAATCCGCATCACTGCCGGTGGTTGAGGCGTACAGCTTAGCAAGTATGTTACCCGTGATGGTTACATCGCTGGTAAGCGTATCGGTTTGCCAGCTGAGTACATCAGGGCGGTTATCTACAAAACGCTGGTCTTCTGTTAGCCAGGTAAACCAGCGGGAGCCGGGGCCATAGGTTTCTTCGATAGGGCGCGGACGATAAGGCACGGGTTTGGCCGGATCTGATACATAGCTGTCGGCTTCTTTCTCGGCAGTCGTTGGCGCTGTAAAGGACAGCTTGCCATTACTATGGAAGTAAATATTTTTGATCTTCGATTCGGCGGGCGGCCATTTATTGTAGTTCTTCCACTCGTTGCTACCGGTTTGGAAGGTGATGGCTTCGGCAAATTTACCATCGCCTTTATCTTTCAGATAATAAGCAAACCAGCGCGCCTGCACATCCTTACGGAAGGTTACGCCCGTGTTGGTGCCGAACTTGATATTGCCCAGCTTATCGCCATTGCCGCCGGCCCAGCCGCCGTGGTTCCAGGGGCCAATTACAATATAGTTCTGGTTGTTCTTGTCCTGCTTCTCCAGCACCTCGTATGCTTTCTGGGGACCGTAAAAATCCTCCTGATCCCACCAGCCGGCTACGTGTTGTATGGCAATGCGCGGATGGTCCAGGCGAAATTTCATCGCCTGTTTTTGCCAGAAACTATCGTAGTTGGGGTGTTTGGTAAAATCGTTCCAGCTGGGCAACTTGTTATGAAAATATTTTTTATTGACGTTGGAGAGCGGGCCCAGCTTCAGGTACCAATCGTAAGTATCATAGGTGCCAAACTGGTAAAGGGTATCGGTTTTAGAGGCTTCCTCCATAAAGGCATATTCAAACCCATAACTTAAACGGAAGGCCCCGTTATGATGAAAATCATCGCCCAGGAACATATCTGATGGCGTAGCCTGCTCAGATACCGCCTTTATGGCCGGGTGCGGGTCTGTGGCGCCAATGAGGGCTGTCCAGCCATCGTAGGAGATGCCGTACATCCCGGCTTTACCATTATTATCAGGAACATTCCTTAGCAGCCAGTCTACCGTATCATACGTATCGCTGCTTTCGTCGATGGAATTGGGTTTGCTCTTATCGCGACTGAAACGCTGCATCTCAAAAGCACCTTCAGATCTGTAACGCCCGCGAATATCCTGCGACACAAAAATATAGCCATCTTCGGCCAGATCCCTGGTATAGGAGTTCCGCTCCGGGCTGCGGCTTTTGGCAACGCCGTAGGGTGTGCGGGTGATTAAAAACGGCAGTTTTCCGTGCTTATCCTTTGGGGTATAGATAACCGTGAACAACTTAATACCATCGCGCATGGTTATCATCGTATCTTTTCGGTTATATTTATCATCTGCGGGAGCCTGGGCAAACAGATCATGCGTGCCCAATAAAACCAACAAGAGCAGTATCGGTTTAAGATATATCGCCTTCATAGGGTGGTGATTTTAGATTTAGCTAAATATAACAAATACGCGTCAGAAAGCATAAGCAAATAATGGCAAGCAATTACGATAACTCTGCTTCTTTTTACGATGGTTTGTCGCGCGCCGTATTTGGTACTGCGCTGGTGGATGCACAAGCGTATTTTTTACCGCGAATACCGGCAGGGGCTAAAGTTTTAATCATAGGCGGCGGAACAGGTTGGATCTTGGAAGAGATCGCTAAAGTGCACCCGACACGCTTAAACATTGTTTATGTGGAGATCTCTGCCAAGATGATGGCCATATCGCGTAAACGAAATATTGGTGCAAACCAGATTGAATTTATTAACCGGGCAATAGAGGAAGTAGAATATCCTGAGCATTTCGACGTCGTCATCACGCCCTTCCTTTTCGACAATTATAAACAGGAGGATCTACCGGCAACCCTCCGGCACATCCATCAAATGTTAAAACCCGGCGGCACGTGGCTCAATACCGATTTCCAGCTAACCGGCAAATGGTGGCAGTTTGCAATGCTGAAAAGTATGTTGCTGTTTTTTAAAGTGCTCTGCGGGGTGGAATCATGGTGCCTGCCGGATGTAGGTAAAGAGTTTGAAAGCTTGGGTTATTCGCTGATAGAAACAAAATCGTTTTTTAAGGATTTTGTGGGGACAAGAATGTATAAGAATGGTTAATTAAGCAATGTAAAAAAATGTCATTGCTGTAAGGAACGGCAATGGCCATGAGATGGGCGACGTGGCAACCTCATAGGACATTCGGATATTCAAGTCCGCCTATCATCCTATGAGATTGCCGCGCTATCGCTCGCAATGACAAACGGGAATATAAATGTATTAATAAACAAACTTATACCCTATCCCCCTAACCGTTTGCATGTAGGTTGGCGAATCGGGGTTGTTCTCTATTTTTTTACGGAGGCGCACAATGTGCATATCCAGCGTGCGGGTGTTTACATCGGCATTGTAACCCCAAACCTCCATCATCAGTTCTTCGCGGTTGATCACCTTGTTTTTGTTCTTCAAAAAGTAAAGCAAAATACGGTTCTCTAAAATGGTCAGCTCGGTTTTACGGCCATCGCGGATGAGCAAGTGGGTATTGGGCAGGTGCTCCATATTACCGAACTTGTGCGATTCGGTTTTCTCGTTGTTCAGCGAGAATTTTATCTTGCTGTCTATCATCGCCACCAGCACATCCATATTAAAAGGCTTGGTGATATAATCAGACACACCGAAATTATACGCGCCTATCTTATCAATATCCTGCGCCTTGGCGGTCATCATAATTACCAGCTTATCAAAACCTTTTTCGCGCAGGCTGGCGCACACTTCTGAGCCTTGCTTGCCGGGTAGCATCCAGTCGAGCAGGACAATATCGGGCTGCTCCGCCAGTATCATGCTTTCAGCCTCTATACCATTGGCCGATTCTAAAACTTTATACCCTTCGCTTTGGAGGCGCTCGGCTACTAAAAACCTCAGGTTTTCGTCGTCTTCTACCAGCGCTATTTTAATTTCTTTGTTCATTTTTTATCGTAAAAATATCTTCTAAAAACCCAAGGTTGAAAAACTCGTCATCCTGAACTTGTTTCAGGATCCCACAAGACACGTCGCCGACATGCTAAGCGTTAGCATATTGCTTACTTTGCATGTGGGGTGCCGAAATAAATTCGGCATGACGTTTCTTTATTGCCCCACCGCCTGCGCTTGGTTAATTTTCCATCGGCAATGTAACAATAAACGTCGAACCTTCATTCACCTTGCTGTTCAGTGCTATAGTACCGCCCATAAAGTTCACCAGTTCTTTGCAAAAAGCCAAACCTAAGCCAACGCTGCCGTTTTGGTTGTACTGGTTCTCTATCCGGTAAAACTTTTTAAACACGTCGCCCTGCTCGTTCTTTTCCATCCCTATGCCCTTATCTGCAAAAGAGAATACAATATTACGCTTCTCCTGTTTTACACTGATAAATAATTCCTTTTTTCCGGGATGCGAATACTTATAAGCATTCTCCATCAAATTCTGAAAAACGCTGCCCAGCAGCACCGGATCGCTGTTAAATTTGGTAATCTCTACCTGCTGCTCCAGCTTAAATTCAGGATATTTAATTTTAAAAGTATCTATGTACCCCTTTACAAAATCGGGCAGGTTTATCTCCTCGCGTTTTACATTGATAGAGCGGTTCTCCAGCTGCGTAAAGGAGAGCAGCTTATTCATCAACTCGTTCAGCTTGTCTGCCTCTTCATCCAGTATTTTTCCATAATGCTTGCGCTGGCGTTCGCTCAATTCAGTATCGCTTCTTAGGTTTGAGCCGGCAATTTTTATAACACTTACCGGGGTTTTAAACTCATGGGTAAAGTTGTTGATGAAATCGTACTGCAGCTTAAACACCTTCAAATTCACGTTTAAATTCCGGTAGATAAGGTAACTGATAAGTACCAGGAAAAAATAAATCAGCATCAGAATGGCTCCGATGGGCAGGTACCGCCGGTCTATCTCTTTATTTAAATGCGAACGCTCCGAACTGAAGTACAGTTTAAAGTTGGAGAAAGCCCCCGGCAGTGCTGCTTCGGTTATCACTTTTTCTTTGGCCACATCCAGCGGGTCGTACACCACGGGTTGTATGGTTACCTCCTGGTATAACTCTTTATGCGTATTATCTACCTCCAAAAAATGGGGGTCGAGCGAGAAGGTCATCATGTTCTGCTTGCCGAAGCCGTCGTTCCGTTTATTGCGCAACAATGCACGGTATATGCGGATATCTTCCCGGCGGGGGATGTTCACGTAGCTTATTTTATCGGGGTTAACGTTGTAAAATGTTTTAAAGATCTCGTCCTGCGTAGGCAGTCGCGAGGTATCAGCAACGCTGATAAAGGTATTGAGCTTAAGCGCCATCTGCTTAAAATCATCGTCATTTGCGCTGCTCATGTCCTTTACACCTGCAATGCCATTGTTTTTGGGCTTATAGCGAAAAATCGCCTTTACCATTATACCGTCCCTGTTAGTTGCGTTGGGCGTACCTATCTGGATATCGTAAAAAAGCACCTTGCGCACAAAAGGGTACGCGCTAAACACCGTTGCCGAATAGTTTGCTGCCGATGCCGAATCCAGGAAACCCTGGTAGGAAGTTATCTCGGGAATTTTA
This sequence comes from Mucilaginibacter sp., assembly GCF_039925265.1. Taxonomy (GTDB): domain Bacteria; phylum Bacteroidota; class Bacteroidia; order Sphingobacteriales; family Sphingobacteriaceae; genus Mucilaginibacter. Next base: position 12,952 of record NZ_JBDSZG010000001.1, on the reverse strand, counting down.
GTGAAAAAAAAGTCGTTATAAGGGCGGATGGTTTGCTCCAACACCTCAATTTTTTTGGAGGCGAACTCATTCTCTACGTATTTGGAAGTAAGCTTGTACGATACAAAAATGGCGATGATGAGCGTTACCGTTATCAGGACCAAAAAGGCGGTTATCAACGAAAAATTGGTGCGGTAGATTTTGTTTTGCGCCTTCATAGCGGCTATTGTTTACCCTGCATGTTGGTATCCAGAAACTTTTCTATCTCTGCATACATCTCCATCCGGTTATGCTCGCTTCTAAAAAAAGCACGTTCATTTTCCTTCAGGCGGTAAATAACCGGCACATTACGTTTTTTCAGTTCGCGTACAAACTGGTTCAGCTCGCTGATGTTGGCACGAGGGTCCTTAGCTCCCTGGAATATCAATAACGGACTTTTAATTTTATCGGTATGAAAAACCGGCGATATGGCACGTAATTGCTCAGCGTCCTTTTCGGGGTCGCCAATCATTTCGTAGGTCATTTTTAAAAATGGCTTGTAAAAGGCCGGTGCATCTTTCAGGTAAGTGAAAAAATTGATAAGCCCGTATTTTACCACCGCACAGTTATACAGGTCAGGGTGGAAAGATACCCCATACAACGCAGAGAACCCACCAAATCCACCACCAAAAATGCCTATCTTTTTCGGGTTGGCTATTTTTTGGTCTATCAGCCAATGTACGCCATCGGTAATATCATCCTGTATTTTGCCACCCACCTGTTTAAAGCCGGCCTTGCGGAAAGCCTTGCCATAGCCTGCCGAGCCCCGGTAATTCACCTGGAACACGGCATAGCCCCGGTTGGCTAAAAACTGCACCTCGGCATCATACCCCCACGAGTCGCGGCTCCAGATATTATCGTGCGGCATTATAACTACAGGCAGGTTCCTCGCTTCTTTTCCGTTGGGCACGGTTAAGTATCCGTTAAGCGTAAGCCCGTCTGATGCTTTAAAGCTGATGGGGCGCATAGTGCAAAATTCCTCGGGGTGGATTCCGCTATAGATATCCGCCAGTTTGGTTAGCTTGTCTTCATTCTTCTCATACAAATAGTACGAGCCCGGGTTCTTATCCGTATAAGTATTGATGATGAATTTGTTCTCGGCGCTGTCGCGGTCAACAATGTTCATCTCATCGCCTTTTAGCTTACCGGCTATATTGCTATATAGTTTTTCAACATCGTTGTTTAAAAAGTGCTTTTGGGGCTTGGCTTCGTCCCAGTACGCGTACTCAATACGGCGCTTATTTTTGGAGTAGGCCAGGTCCATAATATCTGCACTTGTGCTGGCATACACCACTTTTACTTCTTTACCACGGTCGGCATCTATTACTACCACCGCTGTTTTATCTCTATTCACGTTTGATAACGCGTAGAAATAATTCTTCTCCCCGGTAAATGCTACGGGCTCCACCCTATCATTAAAATTATTTTTGATGATGGGCTTAAAGGCCGCCTTTTCGTTGGCGCGATACAGAATAGTCTCATCAACCCCGTCAGACACTTTCACTAAACGGATATCTCCGTTCGGATCCGGGTACCAGCGGGTAACATTGCCTGGGTTTTGGATGTAAAGTTTCAGCTCGCCGGTTTTTACATTCATGCGGTAAACATCAAAGTTGGCGGCATCGCGCTTGTTCATGCTCACGGTGATCACATCGGGCTGCAGGCGGTTACGGTTAAGGATCCGGATGCGCACCTTATCCAAATTTAGCAGGTTTTTTATTTTGAGGCTGGCTACATCAAGCGTAAACACCCTGAATTCGTCGCTGGCAATAATATCTTGTGTAAAAACTATCTGGTTATTGTACGTCCACGAGTAATCTTTTACCGAGTAATCGGTATACGCGGTGGCCATCTGCTCGGCGCCGGTCTGCAGCGATTTGATGTAGATATTTTGCTTATCTTTATAAGGCTTTAGGTACGATACGAATTTACCGTCGGGAGATATTTTGAAAAAGCTTTTCTCAGGCGTCCTAAAAAAGTCGCTCACAGGGATTTGTCTTACCTCGTTATGCTTACAGGCACACAATAAGGCAAAAAAGGCGATGAATAAAATTCTAAAGCGGCCAGGCATGAATTACAGGCTTAATTTATAATTAGGGTCAAATTACTTATTTTAAAACAGGCAAAAGCAAATGTCACTACAATTTTACCCTGTAACAACGTTATATACAATTCACGGGGGCGCATAAATATAGAAAAAGAATGAAGCGTTTTTTCATCATAATTATAGTGATTTTTGCTTACAGCACAAAGCTTTTTGCACAAAATAACGATCTGCTGCTGGCCAGGCAATACGCACAAAACGGTGACACCCAAAAGGCCCTGGATATTTACCTTAAACTTTACAAACAGGATAACGAAGCCTATTACCAGCAATACCTGAATGCCCTGCTAAGCGCCAAAAGGTTTGATGATGCCGAAAGCATCACCAAAAAACTGGTGCGCAAACACCCCGGTAGTTACGAGTACACTATTGCCCTTGGCACCATATATACGCAGCAAGGCAATACCGATAAAGCCGACGTAATTTACACCGACCTGATAAAAAACCTGCCTGCCAACCAAAACGAGATCACCTCCATTGCCTCGCAGTTTTACCAGAACGCCAACGTGGATTATGCCGTAAAGATTTTTCAGCAAGGGCGGAAGATCTTGCATAACGACGCGCTCTTTTCTTTCGAACTGATCAACCTGTACCGTTACAAGCGCGATAAAAACGGATTGACCGAAGAATACCTGAATTTACTCCCCGCAAATCAACCCTTTTTGGGCCAGGCCGAAAGTATGCTGGCTTCCGTTTACGAAGGGCCGCAGGATTATGATATCCTGAAATTCGCGCTGCTGAAACGCATCCAGAAAGATCCGCAGCAACTTATTTATGTAAACCTGCTTACCTGGCAATACCTGCAGCAAAAAGATTTTGCACAGGCGCTTAACCAGGCACTTGCGCTAAGTCGCCGCCAAAACGACGATGGCAGCAATATTTATGAACTTTGTACCACGCTGAACACCAACGAAGCTTATGACGAAGCCATCCGCGGGTATGAATATATTATTGCCAAGGGTAAGGATAACCCCAACTATGTATCGGCAAAAATAGAGCTCATCAACACCAAAAACCTGAAAATTACTTCTGGCAAATACACACAAGCTGACTTGTTGGGGCTGGAGCAGGATTATATTAACCTGCTGAACGAATTTGGCCGCAATCGAAGCACCGTTTTTGCCATGCAAAAACTGGCCAACCTGCAGGCCTTTAAACTGCATAAACTAAAAGACGCCCAAACCCTGCTGGAAAGCGCCGTTGCCATTGCCGATGTCCGCCCAACCCTGCTGGCCGCTTGCAAAATGGACCTGGGCGATATATACCTCCTGAATAACCAACCCTGGGATGCCACCTTAACTTATAGCCAGGTGGAACTTGGCAACCCCAACACCACCGTTGGCCAGGAAGCCTTCCTACGCAACGCCAAGCTGGCTTACTACACCGGCGATTTTAATTTAAGCCGCCGCCAGCTGGATGTATTGAAAGCGGCCACCACGCAATTGATAGCCAACGATGCGCTGAATTTATCGTTATTGATATCTGATAACCTTGCTATTGACAGCGCCGGCAATGCATTAAAAATGTACGCCCGTGCCGATCTCTTGATATTTGCCGAGCAAACCGATAAAGCCATGCTTACGCTGGATAGCATCGGCAAAAAATACCCGGGCAACGCGCTGGCGGCAGATGTATTGATGGCTAAAACCCGGATCCTGATCCAGCAAAAACAATATACCGACGCGGTGGTGCTGCTGAAACAAATCGCCGATAACTACTCAGATAATCTTTGGGCTGATGACGCTGTATTTATGCTTGGCGACCTGTACGAAAACAAGCTGAACAACCCGGCCCTCGCCCAAACCTTTTACCAAAAAATCATTACCGATTACCCGGGCAGCCTTTGGCTGAATGATGCGCGCAAACGCTTCCGGCTGTTGAGGGGGGATAAGAATGAAGCGAGTTAGTGAGTAGTAAGAATTTCGAACGGGCTATTGTGTTTTACAAAATAAAATAAGTCAGTGTAATCATTCCTCCATCGGTGAAATCCAAAAAACAAAATCGGTGTAATCTCCTTATAATCGGTGTAATCAAAAAAATGTACTTTTGCCCCCATGATCATTTATAACGAAACCTTTATTTTGGAAGATACAGTTGAGCAGGAATGGCTTGCCTGGATAAAAGAGGTGCAAGTACCCGCCATTATGGCAACAGGCTATTTTAGCTCGCACCAGGTATTAACCATTATCGATTCGCCTAACGATGGCATCACCTATTGCGTGCAATACATGGCCGATACGATAGAGCAATTTCAGGAATATTACCGTAAACACCTTTTCCAGTTCCAGGAGATCCACCAGGAGCGCTTTGCCGAAAGGTTTGTGATATTTACTACCGTAATGCAAACTGTAGATTAACTAGATATGACCATTAACGAAACTCTTATACCCGGCGTACTGATACTGGAACCCCGCGTATTTACCGACGACCGCGGCTATTTTTACGAAAGCTACAGCAAACGCACCCTTGCCGAAATTGGTATCGACGCGGATTTTTTGCAGGATAACCAATCGATGTCGCAAAAAGGCACGGTTAGGGGCCTGCATGCCCAGGCACACCCATTTGCACAGGGTAAACTGGTACGCGTATTACAAGGCAGCGTAATGGATGTTGCGGTAGATGCGCGCGTTGGCTCGCCAACCTACGGCAGGCACGTTGCCGTTGAATTAAATGCGGCCAACAATTTGCAGCTTTGGGTACCGCCGGGCTGCCTGCATGGTTTTGTAACTTTGGAGGATAACACCATTTTTGCGTATAAAGTAACCAACTATTACGATAAGGCATCAGAAACAGGCGTGCTTTGGAACGACCCAGAACTGGCCATTGGCTGGGGCATTGCCGAAACCGAAGCGGTAGTATCCGGCAAAGACCAGGTTCTGCCTGTTTTTAAAGAATGGGAAAGCCCTTTCACCTACTAAATTTTAAATCCTCATAAAAATGCCCGCGGCCGAATAAGCCGCGGGCATTTTTGTTGCCTAAACTTTACTCCTATTTCCTCTGAGTTACTAACCGGCTCCTCGCTTATCAACATTGTTTCGTTAATTATTAACATTTTAATTATTTGTTAATAATAGTGTAACCAAAAATTTACAACCTCCGTATATAGATAAACTTAACAAAACAAACTAACTAACACTTAACTCACTTAACCCATTTACTACTTAAAACATTTACATGAAAACTAATTTTTTATTTAAAACCGGCCTTGCGGCAGCGGTAGTTTCTACCGTGCTTTTCGCTTGCCAAAAAAATGCAAAAACTACAGATACCACTCCTATTTCATCAACAGAAGTATCTGCCCAGGTGAAGCAAAACATTGCTAACATGGGTTTCAGCACCGACCAGGTGCATAAAGTTGACGGCGGTTACCTGGTAGAAGGTGACATACTGCTTACAGATGAGAATTTTGCTGAAGGCACCACCGGGCCTGTATTACGCATTGCCGAATCTGAGCAGTACCGAACCACCAACCTGGTAAAAAACCTGCCGCGCACGATTACGGTTTCTATTTCAAACCTGCCAACCGTTTATGGTACGGCCACACAAAATGCCATTGCCCGCTACAACGCGCTTAACTTAACACTTAAGTTTCAGTTTGTGGCAAGCGGTGGCCAAATACAGGTGGTTGGCTTTAACCAGGGCCCAAGCGGTGGTTACATCACTTTAGGCTCATCTGGCTTCCCAACCAGAAAAGGCAACCCTTACAGCCAGATACAAATGAATACCAATGCCCAGGCTTATGGTACCAATCCCGATGTAAATTACCTCACCTCCGTATTACAACACGAAATAGGTCATTGCATTGGCTTCCGTCACACAGATTACTTTGACCGCTCTTACAGCTGCGGCGGTACCCCTACAAACGAAGGTGCATCAAATATTGGTGCTATTCTTATCCCGGGTACACCATCAGGCGCTGATGCCAACTCATGGATGCTGGCCTGCTCTAACGGAGGCGACCGCACCTTTAACGCAAACGATCAAGTTGCGTTGAACTACTTATACTAAGTTCAAATTATTAAAAATTAAGTGTTAGTTTTACATAAAGGGGAGTTTATACTCCCCTTTATGTTGTTATACCGCTATGCTGAAAAAAGGTATCTGCCTGTTATCCCTTGTAGTATGTTTTGTTTTTTGCCGGGCACAAACCACCCGCAACGACAAATCTGTGAGCGCTATATATTCGGGCGGGAAGTCCGTAGCAGAAATACATTCCGACAGCCTTTATTATTACCTCGTAAATTTCAATGATCCCTCGCGCATTGTATCAAAAAAAATTCGACTCCTGAAAAGGGTTTCCTACAACGCCTACATCCTTTCCTCGGCGCAAAAAATAAATACCGGCGAAAACATGGTTTCCGTAGCTCCTGCTAATATGCTTTGGAAGGCTGATGACGGGCTGGCGAAACTAAGCAAAGAGCATCCAAACAGTACAAAACTGGTAACATTGGTATTGAAACAAACGGATGATAGCAGCCTCGCGAGGGTCAAACAAACATCCACCATTGTTCGTTCAATAGGTAACACGCTTACCATAAAACTGCCGCTTAAGCAACTTGCACCAACGCTGGAGAACCCAAACATTATTTTTGCCGGGCTGTTGCGCAAAGCACATACCGAACTGGCAATAGATAACATAGATCTTGGTGTAAATAGCATAGCGGCCATTGCCGGCAATTACCCGGGCATTAATGGCAGCGGCATTAATGTGAGTCTTAAAGAAGAAAATTACGACGAAACCGATATCGATCTGCTCGGCCGTTCTTTTACCGCTGTGCCGGCATCTCCAAATATATCCGGCCATGCCAACATCATGGCAACCCTCATAGGCGGCAACGGTAATTCCTATATAAAAGGGCTGGGTGCCGCCCCTGCGGTGCGCTACACTTCCTCAGATTTTGCCAGGTTATCGCCCGATAGCACCCCTTATTTTAAAAACTATAACATCAGCGTTCAAAACCACTCTTACGGCGTTGGTATCGAAAACTTTTACGGCATCGAGGCGGCGGCTTACGATGCACAGCTCTATGCACAAGATACGCTGGTACATGTTTTCTCTTCGGGCAATATCGGCACCACAACATCTAACACGGGCCTGTACAACGGGATAGCTAACGTGGCCAACCTTTCGGGCACGTTTAAACAGGCCAAAAACATCATTGTAGTAGGCGGCACCGGCCGCACCAACATCCCTGAAGCGTTAAGTTCAGCAGGCCCTGCATACGATGGCCGGGTAAAACCCGAATTTGTTGCCGAAGGAGAAGACGGCACCTCAGGTGCCGCGGCGCTTGCCTCCGGCGCGGTAGCATTATTGCAGCAGGCCTATAAAAAACAATACCACAAACTGCCTTCCGGCGCTTTGCTAAAAAGCGCCCTCATCAACGCTGCCGACGATATAGGTACGCCCGCGGTAGATTTCAAAACAGGTTATGGCAAATTAAACGCACTGGAAGCTCTCCGTATATTAACAGATGGGCGCTTTAAAAGCGGCAGTGTAAGCAACAACGGGCAAACCAGTTACCAAATTACAGTACCCGCCAACTGCGATCTCCTTAAAATATCTTTAACCTGGATTGATGCACCGGCCACGCTTAACGCCCCATCGGCATTAGTAAACGACCTCGACCTACGGGTTAGTACACCATCCGGCCAAACTTTGCTGCCATGGGTACTTAGCATTTACCCCGCCGTAGATTCGTTAACAAAACCGGCAACCCGCCAGCGTGATACCCTGAATAATACCGAGCAAGTGACCTTGCAAAACCCTGAGGCCGGCGTTTACACCATCACCGTAAGCGGCAATCGTGTCACCACAAACGCGCAAGCCTTTTATATCACTTACACCGCCCGCCTGGCCAATACTTTTGAATGGACGTTCCCATCCGCAAACGGGCAGCTATTTGCCGGCGATGATAATTACCTGCACTGGCAAAGCTCATACAATACAGCAACCGCGCAGCTAAGCGTGAGTTATAACCACGGCCTTACCTGGCAACCGCTTGCCGGTGTAAACCTGGCCGATGGATTTTATAAATGGGCAAGCCCTGATGTTTTTATACAAGCTATATTTAAAATAGCCATTAACGGACAGGAGTACTTCAGCAAGGAATTTACCATCTCCAAACCATTAACCTTAAATGTAGGATTTAACTGTACCGATGGCACCCTGCTGCACTGGAACCCGCAACCCGGCGCAACCGGTTATACCATCTACAGTATTAAGGATAATATTTTGCAGTCGCTAATTACCACCGCCGATACTTCCCTAATCATCCCCTCGGCGACGCAAACCTCCAAATATTTTGCTGTAAGCGCACAGGGCAACGGGTTCGAGGGTATAAAAAGCTACACCATTGATGCTACCACTCAGGGTGTGGGCTGTTATATAAAAACGCTTTTGGCGGATGTTACCGCCGATCAAAAGATAGTGCTGAACCTATCTGTTGGGAGTGTGATAAATCTGAAAGATATTACCTGGGAAAAACTGACAGGCCCCGATAAATATGCCACCATCGGCACCAGCACTATCGCCGCCAATGCGCTCTCCTACCAGTTTACAGACCCCTCGCCAAAAAAAGGGATCAACTATTATCGCGCGAAACTCGGCACCACCGATGGTAAAACAATATACTCCGATAATGCGAGCGCGGTATTACTGCAAAGCGCTCAGTTTACTTTATACCCAAACCCCATTACCACGCAGTTAAACATCCTGAGTGGCGACCTGAAGGATTACGAGCTGAAACTTTACGACAGCATGGGTATTTTACGGCTGACCAAAACCTTCAACGGGCTGCAAAATGCCATACCGGTAAACCTGATGCCCGGCATATACGCCTGCACCATAGGGCTAAACGGTACTATTCTTTACAAGCAAAAGGTGGTTAAACTTTAGTAACAATATTGTGATTTTAACACTCTAAGGGTTGTTTTTAACACTATTTAACAAGTTTTATTTCTCCTACTAAGAATTTAGTTATATCTTGCTGCCTCTAAACCATCACCAATGAAATTAACCTTTACCGCCTTTTTATTACTTATACTTTGCTCCTTTTCAGCACTCGCACAAAAAACTTATTCTGTTAAAGGCACCATTCGCGATTCTGTTGCCAACGTTGCTTTGCAAAACAGTTCGGTAAGTGTTTTAAATGCAAAAGATTCAACCCTGCGCAAATTTATGCGCGCTAACGCAGGCGGTGCTTTCAATTTAACCAACCTGGGCAAGGGCAGTTTTATCCTGTTGGTTACCTATCCCGATTATGCCGACTATGTAGAAAAATTCACTTTAGATTCGGTACACACCGACCACGCGTTCGGCAACATCAACATGTCGCTAAAATCGAGGTTGTTAAAAGAAGTACTCATCAAAGGAACTGTCGCGGCTATTAAAATAAAAGGCGATACCACCGAATACAATGCCAGGGCTTTTGTAATTCAGCCAAACTCTAAGGTAGAAGACCTGCTGAAACAGCTCCCCGGTATTCAGGTGGATAAAGACGGCAAGATAACAGCGCAGGGCCAAACCGTAACTAAAGTACTGGTAGATGGCGAAGAATTCTTCGGCGACGACCCTACCCTCGTTACCAAAAACATCCGTGGCGATATGGTAGATAAGGTGCAGCTTTATGATAAAAAAAGCGACCAGGCCGCTTTCACAGGTATAGACGATGGCGAGAAAACCAAAACCATCAACATTAAACTAAAAGAAGATAAAAAGAACGGCTACTTTGGTAAGATAGATGCCGGCATAGGTACCGATGGTTATTATGCGGGCCAGGCACTTTACAATAAATTTAAAGGCAAGAAGAAGATGTCGGCTTATGGCACTTTAGGCAATACAGGTAAAACCGGGCTGGGCTGGGAAGATAATAACAAATTAGGATCGAGCGGAGGCATACAATTCGGCGATGATGGCGGCGCTTTTTTCGATGGTAGCGGCGGCGATAACGGACTCGATTCGTTCAGCGGCAGGTATGATGGCGATGGCAAACCCGTAGCACGTACAGGCGGTTTGCATTACGATGATAAATGGAAGAACGACAAATACACTATAAACACCAATTATAAGATCGGCTCACTATCTGTAGATGGTACGCGCAATACCATAACGCAGCAAAACCTGCCCGCCGATGCTACAGGTAAAGTAGGTACCATCAACAGCGTTACCGACCAAACTTTTGATAACTACATGTTCCGCCAGAAGCTGGATGCGGCTTTCTCTATAAAACTGGATACCACCTCTACTATAAAATTCACAGTAGATGGAACCCTGAAAAACAGCACTACCCGTACAACCAACCTAACTACCAGCCGCCGCGAAGATGGCAGCTTGCTCAATATCAACGACCGCAACGTTGATAATGATGTAGATCAGCAATTGTTTAACTTCTCTACATTCTACACCAAAAAATTAAAGAAAAAGGGCCGCACCTTGTCGGTTAATTTTACTACCGGTTTTAACGACAATAAATCTAACGGCTTTTTAAAATCGAACCTTGGTTTTTACAACAAGCAGAGCCTGTTAGACAGCAGCCAAGTGATAGACCAGCTGAAGACAGATAACACCAAAACATCAAAAGTAAATACCAACGTTACTTACACCGAGCCGTTATCTAAATACCTTTCGGCCATTTTAAGCTACGGGCTAAGCTTTAATAACAGTAATTCCGACAGAAAATCCTTCGATCAATCTGCACCTAACGAATATAATCTGCTGAACACTTCGTTAAGTAACCACTACATTTTTAACCAGGTATCTAACCAAGGCGGGCTTAACTTTAACTACAAACGGGGTAAAAGCACCCTGCGCGTTGGCACCAGGATAGCAGACGTAACGTTTAAACAGGAAGATGCCCTAAGTGGGCATTCGGCAAAACGCAGTTTCATTAATTGGAACCCCAGCGCCAACTACCAGTATAAAATATCTACCTACGGCTCGTTAAATGTAAACTACTATGGTAACCAAACCCAGCCGACAATTGATCAGTTACAGCCCATCCGTGTAAACACTGATCCGCTTAACGTGGTTATTGGTAACCCGCTACTCAACCCATCGTTCACCCATCGCTTTGGCTTATGGTACAACATGTACAAGGTACTTAGCGAGCAATCTATCTGGCTGAACGGTAATTATGGCTTCACCACAAACCCTATCATAAATAATGTGGTGACTGATACATTGGGCAAAAGCGTTATACAGGCTGTTAATTTAACCAACAAAAGTCCATCAAACTATAATTTGAATATAGATATGGGCCGCAAATTAACGGGTTTAGGAGGCATTAACCTGGGTGCAAGATTAAGCACCACCGGCAATATTTACTACAGCTTTGTTACCAGGCCACCTTTGCCAACAGCACTTAACCGTACTAAATCCTACAATTATTCCGCGCAGTTATCCTTATCAAAATACAAGGAGAAAAAATACCAGGTGTATATTAACGCCGGGCCTGATTACACTATCGGCCAGTCATCGCTACAGCCTGATATTAATAACAACGGCCGTGGTTTTAATGCCGATTATTACATAAGCGTTTACCTGCCGTTTAAATTCCAGATCACCACCGACGGGCAATACCAGTACAAGGCAGCTACACAATCGTTCGATAATGATTTTAAACAAACCATTATCAACGCGAGCATCACCAAATCATTCTTCAAGGCCGAAACCTTGAAGCTGATCTTGCGAGGTAACGATTTGCTTAACCAAAATTCCGGCTTTAGCCGCAGCGCATCAAGCAACCTCATTACACAAACCAAATACACTACCATCCGCAGGTACTTTATGCTTTCGGTAGTGTGGGATTTTAGCGGAATGGGCGGTGGCGCACCGGCAAAAAAATAAGGCGATATTTAAAACATTAAAGATAATAACACATGAAAAAGCACCTGTTTATATTGTTTGCCTGCCTGCTCAGCAGTGGCATTTTATCGGCACAGAACGCGCATTTTACCACCTCGGGCACCATTGAGTACGAGAAGAAGGTAAATATGTACGCCGTTATTAAAAAAGTGATCAACAAGGATAACGAAAGCTGGTACACCCCGGCGTTTGAATCATACAAAAAGAATAACCCACAGTTTAAAACACTGAATAGTAAGATGACCTTCGGTGGTAATAAAACGCTTTACGCCCCGATAGAATCTGACGACCCGCCAAGCAACAGCTGGTTTAGCGATATGCCCCTTGCCCAACAGATCAATACGGTATATACTGACCTGAACACTACCGTTGCCACCACAAACAAAAAGGTATTTGATGAGCAATTTTTGGTGAAGGATACCGCCCGCAAGATCAACTGGAAAATTACCGATGAAACCCGCGAGATTGCCGGCTACACCTGCCGCCGTGCTAATGCCATTGTGATGGATTCTATTTACGTGGTAGCTTTTTATTCTGATGAGATCCCTGTTTCCGGCGGCCCCGAATCATTCACCGGATTGCCGGGTATGATACTGGGCGTAGCATTACCACACGAGAACGTTACCTGGTTTGCTACCAAAGTAACCGATATGCCGATTGCAGAAACATCTTTAAAAGTGCCTGTAAAAGGCAAGCAGGTAAACTATAAAAGCCTGTTAAACACCTTAACCGCTGTAATGAAGGACTGGGGCGAATACGGTAGGAAATTTTTTAAGATCTACTTGCTATAAGTTAAAAGTTTAAAGTCAAAAGTTAGGACCTTACACGCCGCACGCTTTTAGTGGCCGTTGCACAACGAGGACTTTGATAACCATAAACTGAGCTATACGGCCTAGGTATACGATTTTAAGAATAGTAAAATTCACCTGCTTTCAAAGGCTCCGATAGGCTTAAAAGTGCCCACCAAA